>NZ_JBVJDL010000011.1:0-108600 GCF_055582305.1 Streptomyces sp. NPDC042102 | reverse complement strand
CCGGCCCGCCCGGCGGTGTGGGTGCGGGGCGGGGGGGGGGGGGGGCGCGGGGGGCGCGCGGGGGGGGGGGGCCCCCCGCCCCCCCCCCGGGGGCGGGGGGGGGGGGGCCCCCCCCCCCCCCCCCCCCCCGGCCGCTACCACAACCGCCGTTTCCTGGCGATCGCCGAGGAGATGGGCCTGGACCACTCCGACGAGCCGCACGCCAGCAGCGGCTTCTCGCTGGTCTCGCTCAACCCCGAGGCGAAGAAGCGCTACCGGCCGACCATGGAGCGGCTCCAGCGCGCGCTGAAGGCGCACATGGTGGCCACCGCCGCGGACACCAAGCGCAGCTTCCGGGGTCCGGCCGCCCGGCACGGGTCCTCCGGGGGCGGGGTCCGGGTGAAGGCGGTCTGCGACTGCGGGCGCAACGTCCGGGTGGTGCCGTCGGTGCTGGCCCAGGCGCCGATCGTGTGCGGGGGCTGCGGCAAGCCGTTCCGTATCCCGGAAGTGGCGGTGGGAGCGGCCGCGTCCTGACGCGGCGCGGGCATGTGGCACAATGACTAGCTGTACTCGACAGTCGCATAGGACCCCTCTCTCCTCCGGCTGACGCGTCCATCGGGCACCCGAGTACCGCAACCCCACGTGGCATCTCATGTGCCCAACCACGTCAAGTTCAGGAGACACCACTCCAGTGGCAGTCAAGATCAAGCTCAAGCGCCTCGGCAAGATTCGCCAGCCGCACTACCGCATCGTCGTCGCCGACTCGCGCACCCGCCGCGATGGTCGTGCGATCGAGGAGATCGGTCTGTACCACCCCACGTACAACCCGTCGCGCATCGAGGTCGACTCGGAGCGCGCGCAGTACTGGCTGTCCGTCGGCGCCCAGCCGACCGAGCCGGTCCTCGCCATCCTGAAGCTCACCGGTGACTGGCAGAAGCACAAGGGCCTGCCGGCCCCGGCGCCGCTGCTGCAGCCGGCGACGAAGGAGGACAAGCGTCGCTCCTTCGACGAGTTCGCGAAGGCGCTGGAGGGTGGCGACGCCAAGGGCGAGGCCATCACCCAGAAGGCGAAGAAGGCCGACAAGAAGGCGGACGAGGCTGAGGCCGCCGCCGAGTCGACCGAGGCCTGAGCATGCTCGAGGAGGCTCTTGAGCACCTCGTGAAGGGCATTGTGGACAACCCCGACGACGTGCAGGTCGCCTCGCGCAACCTGCGTCGTGGGCAGGTGCTCGAGGTCCGGGTGCACCCCGACGACCTCGGCAAGGTGATCGGCCGCAACGGCCGCACCGCGCGTGCCCTGCGCACCGTCGTGGGCGCCATCGGCGGCCGGGGGATCCGCGTCGACCTCGTCGACGTGGACCAGATCCGCTGAGAAGTTGAACACCGGCACGGGCCGGGGAGGGCTGGTGCCCACCCCGGCCCGTCGTCGTTCGAAGAGGAGAGATACAGCGTGCAGCTGGTAGTCGCGCGGATCGGCCGCGCCCATGGCATCAAGGGTGAGGTCACCGTCGAGGTGCGGACCGACGAGCCGGAGCTGCGGCTCAGCCCCGGCGCCGTCCTGCAGACCGACCCCGCCTCGACCGGACCGCTGACCGTCGAGACCGGCCGGGTGCACAGCGGCCGGCTGCTGCTGCGCTTCGCGGGAGTCAAGGACCGCAACGCCGCCGAGGCGCTGCGCAACACCCTGCTGATCGCCGACGTGGACCCGGCGGAGCTGCCCGAGGACCCGGACGAGTTCTACGACCACCAGCTGATGGACCTGGACGTGGTCCTCGCCGACGGCACCGTGATCGGCCGGATCACCGAGATCTCGCACCTGCCCTCGCAGGACCTGTTCATCGTCGAGCGGCCGGACGGCACCGAGGTGATGATCCCCTTCGTCGAGGAGATCGTCACCGAGATCGACCTGGAGGAGCAGCGGGCCGTCATCGACCCGCCGCCCGGGCTCATCGACGACCGCGCCGAGATCGTCTCCACGCGCGACGCGGAAGACGCCTCCTGATGCGGCTCGACGTCGTCACGATCTTCCCCGAGTACCTGGAGCCGCTGAACGTCTCCCTCGTCGGCAAGGCCCGCGCCCGCGGCCAGCTCGACGTGCACGTCCACGACCTGCGGGAGTGGACGTACGACCGGCACAACACCGTCGACGACACCCCGTACGGCGGCGGCCCGGGCATGGTCATGAAGACCGAGCCCTGGGGGGACTGCCTGGACGACGCGCTCGCCGCCGGCTACGAGTCCGGCGCGCACGGGCCTGTCATGGTCGTCCCCACCCCCAGCGGCCGGCCGTTCACCCAGGAGCTGGCCGTCGAGCTCTCCGCGAAGCCCTGGCTGATCTTCACGCCCGCGCGCTACGAGGGCATCGACCGCCGTGTCATGGACGAGTACGCGACCCGCATACCGGTCTACGAGGTCTCCATCGGCGACTACGTACTGGCCGGCGGCGAGGCGGCCGTCCTGGTCGTCACCGAGGCCGTCGCCCGGCTGCTGCCCGGGGTGCTCGGCAACGCCGAGTCGCACCGCGACGACTCCTTCGCGCCCGGCGAGATGGCCAACCTGCTGGAGGGGCCCGTCTACACCAAGCCACCCGTGTGGCGCGGGCGCGGCATCCCCGAGGTGCTGCTCAGCGGCCACCACGGCAGGATCGCGCGCTGGCGGCGGGACGAGGCCTTCGCCCGTACCGTCGCGAACCGGCCGGACCTCGTCGAGCGCACCCCCGCCACCGCCTTCGACAAGAAGGACCGCGAGACGCTCAGCATCCTGGGCTGGGAACCGGCCCCGGACGGCCGATTTTGGCGCAGGGCCGAGGCCGTGGAAGAATAGGCGGCTGCTGTACGCCCGCGAGCGCCCCTGCCACAGGGGGACCGTCGTCCGCCGGGTGATACGGCTCCCGAACTCTCTACGAAGAACCCGCACCGGCGACCTGTGGCGTCGTGCGAAGAAAGCAGACGAGAACATGTCTTCTCTCCTGGACGGCGTCAACGCCGCCTCCCTGCGTACGGACGTCCCGGCCTTCCGCCCCGGTGACACCGTCAACGTCCACGTCCGCGTGATCGAGGGCAACCGCTCCCGTATCCAGCAGTTCAAGGGCGTCGTCATCCGCCGTCAGGGCTCCGGCGTGTCCGAGACCTTCACGGTCCGCAAGGTCTCCTTCAGCGTCGGTGTGGAGCGCACCTTCCCGGTGAACTCCCCGATCTTCGAGAAGATCGAGCTGGTCACCCGCGGTGACGTCCGCCGCGCCAAGCTGTACTACCTCCGTGAGCTCCGCGGCAAGGCCGCGAAGATCAAGGAGAAGCGCGACAACTGAGGCTCCCTCCGGTGTCCCGGAACGGCCGGATAGGCTCGCCCCCGATGGACACCGAAGCACCTCACCCGCAGCGCGGCCACTCCTCTCCCGACGAGGGGGAGGGGCGGCCGCGTTCTGCGTTCCTCCGGCTGACCTGGCGGCGGACGGCCCTGCTGGGCGTCGCGTGCAACGCGTTCCTGCTCCTGCTCAGCAACTTCGTGGTGCAGCCGTTCCAGATCCCGAGCACGTCGATGGAGCCGACCCTGGCCGTCGGCGACCGGGTGCTCGTCAACAAGCTGGCGTACCGTTTCGGCAGCACGCCGGCCCGCGGTGACGTGGTCGTCTTCGACGGCACCGGGTCCTTCGTGCCCGAGCGCCCCGAGGGCGACGGCCTCGGGGCGGCGCTGCGCGGCGCGGTCTCGGCGCTGGGTCTGGCCGAGCCCTCCGACAGCGACTTCGTCAAGCGGGTCGTGGGCGTGGGCGGCGACGACGTGGTGTGCTGCGACGCGGCCGGCCGCCTGGCCGTCAACGGGGTCCCGCTGCCGGAGCCGTACCTCCACCCCGGGGACGCCCCGTCGAAGGTGCCCTTCCGCATCGTCGTCCCGCTGGGCACCCTGTGGGTGATGGGTGATCACCGCTCCCAGTCCCGGGACTCGCGGGACCACCTCGGGGAGCCGGGGGGCGGGATGGTGCCGGTGGACAAGGTGATCGGGCGGGCCGACTGGATCGGCTGGCCCGTCTCGCGCTGGGGCGCGGTGGACCGGACCGGCGGTGGTCGTGGGTAGCCGCGGGAAGAAACGCGAGCGGGAGCCGGAACCCTCCTTCGTCACCCTGGAGGGCGGCCGGGCCCACCGGCGCCTGCAGATGCGCCGGCTGCGCCGGCGCCGCCGCACCCGGCGGGCGGGCGAGCTGCCGCTGCTGGTGGTCGTGGCGCTGTGCATCGCGCTCGTCCTGAAGACCTTCCTCGTCCAGGCCTTCTTCATCCCCTCCGGCTCGATGGAACAGACGATCCGGATCGGCGACCGCGTCCTGGTCGACAAGCTCACCCCGTGGTTCGGCTCCGAGATCGAGCGCGGTGACGTCGTCGTCTTCAAGGACCCCGGCGGCTGGCTCCAGGGCGAGGCCGCCCGGCCCGAGCCCGATCCGGTCGTGGTCAAGCAGGTCAAGCAGGTCCTGACCTTCATCGGCCTGCTGCCCTCCGCCGACGAGCAGGACCTGATCAAGAGGGTCATCGGCATCGGCGGCGACACCGTCGCGTGCTGCGACGCCCAGGGGCGGGTGACCGTCAACGGCACGCCGCTCGACGAGCCGTACGTGAACCCCGGCAACGCGCCCTCCGAGATCCGCTTCGAGGTGCGGGTGCCCGAGGACCGGATCTTCGTGATGGGCGACCACCGTTCCAACTCGGCCGATTCCCGCTACCACCTGGACGAGGCCGGCCAGGGAACCATCGCCGTGCCGGACGTGGTGGGCCGGGCCGTCGTCATCGCCTGGCCGTACGGTCACTGGAGCTCGCTCGACACACCCGCGACGTTCCGCAACGTGCCCGATCGTGCGCGGCGCGGGCGCCGCCGGGGCCGCGGGGGCCCGGCGTTCGCATAGTGTGTCCTCGGTCTCCCGCGCCCTCGGGAACTCCCGGTCGTTAAGGGAGGGGAGGGCCCGTGTCCGAACCGGTGCGGGCCGCGACGCGAACGTATGACACTGAGGAGTGGATGTGGGGGATGTGGCAGTAGGCGCACGGTCCGAGCGCGATGAGCCCGAGGAGAAGCCGGACCCGGCCGTCGAGGAGAAGAGCGAGGACGACGCAGCCGAAGCGCAGCCGCACCGCCCCTTCTGGAAGGAACTGCCGCTCCTCATCGGCATCGCCCTGGTGCTGGCCCTGCTGATCAAGACCTTCCTGGTCCAGGCGTTCTCGATCCCGTCGGACTCCATGCAGAACACCCTGCAGCGCGGTGACCGGGTGCTGGTCGACAAGCTGACGCCGTGGTTCGGCTCCGAGCCCGAGCGCGGCGAGGTCGTGGTCTTCCACGACCCGGCGAACTGGCTGTCGGGGGAGCCCACCCCGCAGCCCAACCTCGTCCAGCAGGTCCTCAGCAAGATCGGCCTGATGCCGTCCGCCGACGAGAAGGACCTGATCAAGCGGGTCATCGCGGTCGGCGGGGACACGGTGGAGTGCAAGAAGGGCGGCCCGGTCAAGGTCAACGGCAAGGAGCTCGACGAGCCGTACATCTTCCCGGGCGACACCCCCTGCGACGACTTCCCCTTCGGGCCGCTCACCGTGCCCGAGGGCAAGATCTGGGTGATGGGCGACCACCGGCAGAACTCGCAGGACTCCCGCTTCCACCAGCAGGACTCCACCAAGGGCTTCGTCCCGGTCGACAAGGTCGTCGGGCGCGCCGTGGTCGTCGCGTGGCCGCTCACCCGCTGGTCGACGCTGCCGGTCCCGGACACCTTCGACCAGCCGGGCATCAACGACAAGAAGGCCGCGGCCGCGCTCGGTGCCGCGCCGGCCGCGCTCGGACTCGTCGGCGCGGTGCCGCTCGTCCTGTGGCGCCGGCGGCGGCTGACCGTGGGGTCCGTGGCTCGGGACGGGCGTGGCTAGGGAGCGTACCGCCGGGTAGGGTGCCGCCCAGGTCGAGATCTCCTCAGTCGGGGGCGCGCAGCTATGGGCGGTACACAGCGGTCCACACAGGGAACCGTACGGAGCGGGAATGGCCGCGGTGGCCTCGGCAACGTGTTGTCGGGGATCGCCGTGGCCATCGGCTTTGTGCTCTTCCTCGGCGGCTTCGTGTGGGGCGCGCTGGTCTACCGGCCCTACACCGTGCCCACCGACTCGATGATGCCGACGGTGATGCCCGGGGACCGGGTGCTCGCCCAGCGCATCGACGGCGGCGAGGTCCGCCGCGGGGACGTGGTGATCTTCACCGACGCGGTGTGGAGCAACGCTCCGATGCTCAAGCGGGTCGTCGGCGTCGGCGGTGACACCGTGCGCTGCTGCGGCGCGGGCGGCAAGCTCTCCGTGAACGGCAAGGAGCTCGACGAGCCCTACCTGGACACGGTGAAGGCCGACGGGTCGGGGCAGCGTTCGAAGGCGGCGTCGGAGACCCCGTTCGAGGTGACCGTTCCCGAGGGCAACCTGTTCCTGATGGGCGACCGGCGGTCGGCCTCGCTGGACTCCCGGGCGCACCTTCAGGAGGCCGGGCAGGGAACGGTGCCGCGGGAGGCGGTCAGCGCCCGGGTCGACGCCCGCGCGTGGCCGTCGATGGTGATGGTGGAGCGCCCCGGCACGTACGCGGCCCTGCCCGGCGGGGTCTCCGGGCAGGGGCCGCTGCGGCTCCAGGTGGCGGCGGTCCTGATCGGCGCGTTCCTGGTGGTGGCGGGGGCCGCGTACGGGCCCGTCGCGCGCCTGCTGGGGCGTGGGCGGACCGGCCGGGCGGGAGCCGGCGGTGTCGGCTGAGGGCGGGACCCCGGCCGCGCCGGGCTCCGCGGGCTCCGCGGGTGATCCGGGCGCCGCGGGTGATCCGGGTCCGCGGGCCGTGGCGCGGGTGATCCTGCTGGACCCGGACGACCGGATCCTGCTGCTGCACGGGTTCGAACCGGCCGATCCCGCACAGGAGTGGTGGTTCACCCCGGGCGGCGGCCTGGAGGGGACCGAGAGCCGGGCGGAGGCCGCCCTGCGGGAGCTGGCCGAGGAGACCGGGATCACACAGGTGGAGCTCGGCCCGGTGCTGTGGCACCGCTACTGCTCCTTCCCCTTCGACGGGCGGCGCTGGGAGCAGGACGAGTGGTACTTCCTGGCCCGCACCAGCCAGACCGCGACCGCACCGGCCGCCCTCACCGAGCTGGAGCGGCGCAGCGTCACCGGTGCCAGATGGTGGACCTCCGAGGAACTTCTCGCGGCCCGTGAGACGGTGTACCCGACCAGACTCGCCGAGCTGCTGCGCAAGCTGCTCGACGAGGGTCCTCCGGGTGCGCCGGTGATCCTGGATCCCGAAATCGTTTAGGGGCGCGTGAGCCTGGCGCACAATAGGGGGACGCACGGCTGAAGGGGAACATGCCATGAGCGCCGAGGACCTCGAGAAGTACGAGACCGAGATGGAGCTGAAGCTCTATCGGGAGTACCGCGACGTCGTCGGGCTGTTCAAGTACGTGATCGAGACGGAACGCCGTTTCTACCTCACCAACGACTACGAGATGCAGGTGCACTCGGTCCAGGGCGAGGTGTTCTTCGAGGTCACGATGGCGGACGCGTGGGTCTGGGACATGTACCGCCCGGCCCGCTTCGTCAAGCAGGTGCGCGTGCTGACCTTCAAGGACGTGAACATCGAGGAGCTCAACAAGACCGACCTGGAGCTCCCGGGCAGCTGAGGAAGTTATCCACAATGCCTCGGTTGTCCACCAAGATCCTTCTGACTGGGGGCGGCGCGGGACATTCGGTACCGGAGGTGGTGCCGGATGGACGCACGAGGGGCACTGGGGAAGTACGGCGAGGAGCTGGCCGCGCGGCGGCTGGCCGAGGCCGGGATGACCGTGATCGCGCGCAACTGGCGGTCCGGGCGGGGCGGTGAGATCGACATCGTCGCGCGGGACGGCGACGCGCTGGTGATCTGCGAGGTCAAGACGCGCCGGGCCGGCGCGTTCGAGCATCCCGCGGCGGCGGTCCGGGCGGGCAAGGCGGCGCGGCTGCGCCGGCTCGCCGAGAGGTGGCTGGCCGACCACGGCGGACCACCGCCCGGCGGTGTGCGCATCGACCTGGTCGCGGTGGTCCTGCCTCGGCGCGGGGCGCCCGTCGTGGATCACCTCAGGGGGGTGGCCTGATGGGATTCGCGCGGACGTGCTCGGTGGCGCTCGTCGGCGTCGAGGGCGTGGTGGTGGAGGTCCAGGCCGACCTCGAACCGGGGGTGGCGGCCTTCACCCTCGTGGGCCTGCCGGACAAGACCCTGGTCGAGAGCCGGGACCGGGTGCGGGCTGCGGTGGTCAACTCCGGCGCGGAGTGGCCGCAGAAGAAGCTCACCGTCGGCCTCAGCCCGGCGTCGGTCCCCAAATGCGGTTCGGGGTTCGACCTGGCCGTCGCGGCGGCCGTCCTCGGCGCGGCCGAGCGCGTCGACGTGGCCGCCATCTCCGACCTGGTCCTCATCGGCGAGCTCGGTCTCGACGGCCGGGCCCGCCCGGTCCGGGGCGTCCTCCCGGCGGTCCTGGCGGCCGCGGAGGCCGGCTACCGCAGGGTGGTCGTCCCTCAGAGCTGCGCGGCGGAGGCCGCCCTGGTCCCGCAGGTCTCGGTCCTGGGCATCCGTAGCCTGCGCCAGCTGATCGCGGTCCTGACGGACGCCGAGATCCCCGACGAGGAGCCCCCCGAGCCGCCGGGGCGCCCGGACCCGATGCTCGCGGGCCTGGTCGTGCCGGGGGCCGCGCTGGGCACCGGCCTCCTCCGCGGGCCGGCCGGGGCCGCCGCGGCGGCGGGCGGGGGACCGGGCGGCGCGGAGGGGCTGCCCGATCTCGCCGACGTGGCGGGGCAGCCGCTCGCCCGCCGGGCCCTGGAAGTGGCGGCCGCCGGCGGCCACCACCTCTTCCTCAGCGGCCCGCCCGGCGCCGGCAAGACGATGCTGGCCGAGCGGCTGCCGGGGATCCTGCCGCCGCTCACCCGGCAGGAGTCCCTGGAGGTCACCGCCGTCCACTCGGTCGCCGGGATCCTGCCGCCCGGCGAGCCCCTGGTCGGCGCGCCGCCGTACTGCGCCCCGCACCACTCGGCGACCATGCAGTCGCTGGTCGGCGGCGGGCAGGGCGTGCCCCGGCCCGGGGCGGTCTCGCTGGCACACAAGGGCGTGCTCTTCCTGGACGAGGCCCCGGAGTTCAGCACGCGTGTCCTGGACGCGCTGCGCCAGCCGCTGGAATCCGGTCATGTGGTGGTGGCCCGCGCCGCCGGGGTGGTCCGGCTGCCCGCGCGGTTCCTGATGGTGCTGGCCGCCAACCCCTGCCCGTGCGGGCGGCACACCCTGCTCGGGGCCGGCTGCGAATGCCCTCCGTCGGTGATCCGCCGCTACCAGAGCCGGCTCTCCGGGCCTCTCATGGACCGCGTCGACCTGCGGGTGGAGGTGGAACCGGTCGGCCGGTCCGACCTGCTGGGCCGGGGCGGGCGCGGCGAGGCCAGCAGCACCGTCGCCGGGCGGGTCGCCGAGGCCAGGGCCCGGGCGGCGGCCCGGCTCGCCGGGACACCGTGGACCGTCAACAGCGAGGTCCCCGGGCACGAGCTGCGCACCCGCCGCCAGCCCGTGCCCGGCGCCCTCGACCAGGCCGAACGCGACCTGGAGCGGGGCCTGCTCACCGCGCGCGGCCTGGACCGGGTGCTGCGGGTCGCCTGGACCGTCGCCGACCTGGCCGGCAAGGGCCGCCCCGACGCCCTCGACATGGCCGTCGCCCTGGAACTGCGCACCGGTATCGCCCGTGGTGTGCCGCTGGGCCCGGGGGCGGTGCGATGACCGGGCAGGAGGACCTGCGGGCGAGGGCCGCGCTGACCCGGGTGCTGGAGCCCGGGGACGAGCACGGCGGGCGCTGGCTGCGGGAGTTCGGGGCGGCCGAGGTGATACGGCTGCTCACCGGGCCCGAGGAGGAGAGCCGGGCGCTGGCCGGGGTGGGGCAGGAGCGGCTGGCCGGGTACCGCGGCCGGGCGGCGCTCGCGGACCCGGACCGCGACCTCGCAACGATCGAGGAGCTGGGCGGGCGGTTCGTCTGCCCCGGGTCGCCGCAGTGGCCCCGCCAGCTGGACGACCTCGGGGACGCCCGGCCGGTGGGGCTGTGGCTGCGGGGCGGCCCCGACCTGCGGGCCTGGGCCCTGAGTTCGGTCGCCGTCGTCGGGGCCCGGGCCTGCACGCCCTACGGCGCGCACATGGCCCAGACCCTGGCCGCCGGACTCGTCGAACGCGGCTGGGTCGTGCTGTCCGGGGGTGCCTTCGGGGTCGACGGGGCCGCGCACCGCGGGGCGCTGGCCGCGGGCGGGGCGACGGCCGCCGTGCTGGCCTGCGGGGTGGACGTGGCGTACCCGCGCGGGCACGCAGGGCTGCTGCGCCGGATCGTCGGCCAGGGGCTGGTCCTGGGGGAGCTGCCCCCGGGCAGCCATCCCACCCGCAGCCGGTTCGTCCTGCGCAACCGGGTCATCGCCGCCCTCACCCGCGGCACCGTGGTCGTCGAGGCCGCGCTGCGCAGCGGCTCGCTGGTCACCGCCCGCCGCGCCCAGGCGCTGGGCCGGTTCACCATGGGTGTGCCCGGCCCCGCCACCAGCGCGCTCTCGGCCGGCGTGCACGAACTGCTGCGCGGCGGCGGCACGCTGGTCACCGACGCCGCCGACGTCGTCGAACTGGTCGGCGCCATGGGCGAGCTGGCGCCCGTGCGGCGCGGACCGGTGCTGGCCCGGGACCTGTTGGCGCCGGCGGCGGTCAGGGTGCTCGAAGCCCTGCCCGCCGGGCGGCCCGCCCGCGCCGAGGAGGTGGCACTGGCCGCGGGCACCGGAACCGATGAGGTCATCGGCAGACTGTACGAACTTCACTCTCTGGGGTTCGTCGAACGGCAGGGCGAGGAGTGGCGGTTGACCCCGCACCCGCCCGACGGGGGCACTCGAACCGGTGGCGTCCGGCGAGGCGGTCATTGACCTGGGGTGTTCCGGTGAAAGAGTGAAGCCGATGACAGATGCGGTCCTCCTGGTGCCAGCCGCCGGGACCGGGCGCGAGGCGCCGGTCCCGGGCCGCCCGCGCGACGTGAGCCGCTCCGGGGCCCCCGTGCGATCCCGTACTCTGCGCGCACCGCCTCTTCGCGCACCGCGACGCTTCCGTCACGCTACGCTCCCAAGGAATCCGGCCCCGACAAAGGCGAAGCATGCCCCAGCACACCTCAGGGTCTGACCGCGCTGCCGTGCCCCCCGCTGCCCGCGGCAGCGAGAGGTCCACGGCGCCCTCGTCCCTGGACACGCTGTGGCGCTCGTACAAGGACTCGGGTGACGAACGGCTGCGGGAGCAGCTGATCCTGCACTACTCGCCGCTGGTCAAGTACGTCGCCGGCCGGGTCAGCGTCGGCCTGCCGCCCAACGTGGAGCAGGCCGACTTCGTCTCCTCCGGGGTCTTCGGGCTGATCGACGCCATCGAGAAGTTCGACATCGAGCGGTCGATCAAGTTCGAGACGTACGCGATCACCCGGATCCGCGGCGCGATGATCGACGAGCTGCGCGCGCTGGACTGGATCCCGCGCTCGGTGCGGCAGAAGGCGCGGGCCGTGGAGCGCGCCTACGCCACCTTGGAGGCGCAGCTGCGGCGCACCCCGAGCGAGACCGAGGTCGCCGGCGAAATGGGCATCGCGGTGGAGGAACTCCACTCCGTTTTCAGCCAGTTGTCCCTCGCCAACGTGGTCGCGCTGGAGGAGCTGCTGCACGTGGGCGGCGAGGGCGGCGACCGCCTCTCGCTCATGGACACCCTGGAGGACACCGCAGCCGACAACCCCGTGGAAGTGGCCGAGGACCGTGAGCTGCGCAGACTGCTGGCCCGGGCGATCAACACCCTCCCCGAGCGGGAGAAGACCGTGGTCACCCTCTACTACTACGAGGGCCTGACCCTCGCCGAGATCGGCCATGTCCTGGGCGTCACCGAGAGCCGCGTCAGCCAGATCCACACCAAGTCCGTGCTGCAACTGCGGGCGAAGCTGGCGGATGTCGGGCGGTGAGCTTGCGTCCCCTCCGTAGAGTGGAACCGTGCCAAGGATTCGAGCGGCCTCCGTGGCCGAGCACCGGACGATGCAGCGCGCCGCCCTGCTGGACGCCGCGCGTTCCCTGCTGTCCGAAGGCGGGACGGAAGCGCTGACCTTCCCCGCCCTCGCCGAGCGGACCGGCCTGGCCCGGTCCTCCGTCTACGAGTACTTCCGCTCGCGCGCGGCCGTGGTCGAAGAGCTGTGCGCGGTGGACTTCCCCGTGTGGGCGGCCGAGATCGAGGCGGCGATGGAGGCCGAGCAGGCCCCCGAGGCGAAGATCGAGGCCTATGTCCGCAGCCAGCTGGGCCTCGTCGGGGACCGGCGGCACCGGGCCGTGGTGGCGATCTCCGCCAGCGAGCTGGACGCCGGGGCGCGGGAGAAGATCCGCGCGGCCCACGGCGGCCTGGTGGCGATGATCGTCGAGGCGCTCGGCGCGCTCGGCCACGCCCAGCCCCGGCTGGCGGCCATGCTGCTCCAGGGCGTGGTGGACGCCGCGGTCCGGCGCATCGAGCTGGGCGCCGCGGAGGACCCCGCCGAGGTCACCGAGGTGGCCGTCGCCATGGCCCTGCGCGGCGTCCGGGGCTGACCCCGCTCCCCGCGGCAGCAGCCGGACCGCGGCGCGGCCGAGCAGGGCGAGCGGGTTGAGGTAGGTCTCGCCCGCCAGCAGCCCCCAGTGCAGACACGCGACCGGGCAGTGCGTCCCCGCGTCGAGGACCGCCACGACCTGGCCGGCGGTGACGGCGTCCCCGGTCGCGACCAGCGGCCGCACCGGCTCGTACGTCGTGCGCAGCCCGCCCGGGAGGGTGAGGGACAGCACGCCGCGGCCGGCCACCTGTCCGGCGTAATGCACCCGGCCCGGGCCGACCGCGCGGATCCGCGCGCCCGGCGGCGCGGCGAGGTCCACCCCGCGGTGACCCGCCGCGTACGGCCCCGGCGGCGGATCCCACCAGCGGACCACGTGCAGCGGGGCCGGCAGGGGTCGGACGTACGGCACGGACGGGGCCGGCAGCAGGGCCAGCAGCAGGGCCAGGGGCACGGTGAGCAGCGAGAACGTCATGTTCACCACGGTCCCCCGGCGGGCCCCCGCCACCGGCCCGCCTGTGGACGACCGGGCCGTTGTGGACAACCGGGGCGCCCTGGATCGGGGGCACCCCGGAGGGGGTCCGGGGGAGGCGTCATCCGGCACGGCGCCGGGTCCCGTACACTTCTTGTGGCGATCCGGGTCACCGGGTCGACTTCGCACGCCCCAGCACCGGCCCGCAGCGGCAACGGTGACAGCGTCCCTCGGTCCCCTTCCCGGGGGCAGGACGCGGCGGGGCGTCAGGATGCAACCGAGAATTCAAGGAGATACGGCCATGGCCGTCGTCACGATGCGGGAGCTGCTGGAAAGCGGCGTCCACTTCGGTCACCAGACCCGTCGCTGGAACCCGAAGATGAAGCGCTTCATCTTCACCGAGCGCAACGGCATCTACATCATCGACCTGCTCCAGTCGCTGTCGTACATCGACCGCGCCTACGAGTTCGTCAAGGAGACCGTCGCGCACGGCGGCTCCATCATGTTCGTCGGCACCAAGAAGCAGGCGCAGGAGGCGATCGCCGAGCAGGCGACCCGCGTCGGCATGCCCTACGTCAACCAGCGCTGGCTGGGCGGCATGCTCACCAACTTCTCCACCGTCTACAAGCGCCTTCAGCGTCTGAAGGAGCTCGAGGCGATCGACTTCGAGGACGTGGCCGCCTCCGGCCTCACCAAGAAGGAGCTCCTGGTCCTCTCCCGCGAGAAGGCCAAGCTGGAGAAGACCCTCGGTGGTATCCGCGAGATGCAGAAGGTGCCGAGCGCCGTCTGGATCGTCGACACCAAGAAGGAGCACATCGCCGTCGGTGAGGCGCGCAAGCTCCACATCCCGGTCGTCGCGATCCTCGACACCAACTGCGACCCCGACGAGGTCGACTACAAGATCCCGGGCAACGACGACGCGATCCGCTCCGTCACCCTGCTCACCCGCGTGATCGCCGACGCCGTCGCCGAGGGCCTCATCGCCCGTTCCGGTGTCGCCACCGGTGACTCGAAGCCGGGCGACAAGGCCGCCGGCGAGCCGCTCGCCGAGTGGGAGCGCGACCTGCTCGAGGGTGAGAAGAAGGCTGACGAGGCTCCGGCCGCCGCCGCCGAGGCCCCGGCCGCCGAGGCCCCCGCGGCCGACGAGGCGCCGGCCGCCGAGGCTCCGGCCGCCGAGGCCGAGCAGGCCTGACCCACTGTGAGCGCCCGGCGTTCACCCGCCGGGCACCCGCAGCGCGGACGATGACGACGGGGGACGGTGCTACCGCACCGGCCCCCGCCGTTCACCCGTAGATCTACGACTTCGAGAGAGAATCACAGACTCATGGCGAACTACACCGCCGCTGACGTCAAGAAGCTCCGCGAGCTCACCGGCGCCGGCATGATGGACTGCAAGAAGGCTCTGGACGAGTCCGAGGGCAACGTCGACAAGGCCGTCGAGGCCCTGCGCATCAAG
The DNA here is from genome assembly GCF_055582305.1 of Streptomyces sp. NPDC042102. Taxonomy (NCBI): domain Bacteria; kingdom Bacillati; phylum Actinomycetota; class Actinomycetes; order Kitasatosporales; family Streptomycetaceae; genus Streptomyces; species Streptomyces sp. NPDC042102. Next base: position 94,099 of record NZ_JBVJDL010000011.1, on the reverse strand, counting down.
GGCCAGAAGGGCGTCGCCAAGCGCGAGGGCCGGTCCGCCGAGAACGGTGCCGTCGTCTCCGTCATCGCCGCCGACGCCACCTCCGGTGTCCTGGTCGAGCTGAAGTGCGAGACGGACTTCGTCGCCAAGGGCGAGAAGTTCCAGGCCGTCGCCAACACCATCGCCGAGCACGTGGCCGCCACCTCCCCGGCGGACATCGAGGCCCTGCTCTCCTCCGAGATCGAGGCCGGCAAGACCGTCCAGGCGTTCGTCGACGAGGCCAACGCCAACCTCGGCGAGAAGATCGTCCTCGACCGCTTCGCGCAGTACAAGGACGGCTTCGTCCACGCCTACATGCACCGCACGAACCCCGACCTGCCGCCGCAGATCGGTGTCCTGGTGGAGTTCGACAAGGAGAGCGACGTCGCTCGCGGTATCGCGCAGCACATCGCCGCCTTCGCGCCGAAGTACCTCTCCAAGGAGGACGTCCCGGCCGAGGTCATCGAGTCCGAGCGCCGCGTCGCCGAGGAGACCACCCGCGCCGAGGGCAAGCCCGAGGCCGCGCTCCCGAAGATCGTCGAGGGTCGCGTCAACGGCTTCTTCAAGGAGGCCACGCTGCTGGGCCAGCCGTACGCGCTGGACAACAAGAAGTCCGTCCAGCAGATCCTGGACGAGGCCGGTGTCACCCTGAAGCGCTTCACCCGCATCAAGGTCGGCATCTGAGTCCGTCCGTACGCGACGGACACCCGGACCCCGGTAGGGTCTGAGGCAGTCGTCCGCGTTCGCGCAGGACGACCGCAGATCTGACGAGGAGGCCATTGCCGTAGAGGGAACCGCAAGGACCCACCGGCAATGGCCTTCTTCGTATGTGCACGAGGAGATCTCCATGAATCAGGGCGTGGACCCCCACACCGCTTCCGACGACAAGAGCGACCACGACAAGAAGGCAGGCCGCCGCTTCATGCTGAAGCTGTCCGGCGAGGCCTTCTCCGGCGGCGGCGGCCTGGGTGTCGACCCCGACGTCGTGCACGCCATCGCCCGCGAGATCGCGGCCGTGGTCCGCGACGGCGCGGAAATCGCGGTCGTCATCGGCGGCGGCAACTTCTTCCGCGGCGCCGAGCTGCAGCAGCGCGGCATGGACCGTGCCCGGTCCGACTACATGGGCATGCTCGGCACCGTCATGAACTGCCTCGCCCTCCAGGACTTCCTGGAGAAGGAAGGCATCGACTCCCGCGTCCAGACCGCCATCACCATGGGCCAGGTCGCGGAACCGTACATCCCGCTGCGTGCCGTGCGGCACCTGGAGAAGGGCCGCGTCGTGATCTTCGGCGCCGGTATGGGCATGCCCTACTTCTCCACCGACACCACCGCCGCGCAGCGCGCCCTGGAGATCGACGCCGAGGCGCTTCTCATGGGCAAGAACGGCGTGGACGGGGTCTACGACTCCGACCCGAAGACCAATCCGGACGCCGTCAAGTTCGACGCGCTGGAGTACGGCGAGGTGCTCTCGCGCGACCTCAAGGTCGCCGACGCCACCGCCATCACGCTCTGCCGCGACAACAAGCTGCCGATCCTGGTCTTCGAGCTGCTCGCCGAGGGCAATATCGCCCGCGCGGTCAAGGGTGAGAAGATCGGCACGCTCGTGAGCGACGAGGGCACCCGGGCGTAGTGCCCCCGAGCCCGGGCGCCGCCCCGAGCGTCCCGCCGGCCGCGAGGCCGGCGCCGCCCGCCTGAACCATCCATATCTGACATGCAGGAGCACGTGGTGATCGAAGAAATCCTCCTCGAGGCCGAGGAGAAGATGGAGAAGGCCGTCGTGGTCGCCAAGGAGGACTTCGCCGCGATCCGCACCGGCCGTGCGCACCCGGCGATGTTCAACAAGATCGTGGCGGACTACTACGGTGCCCTCACGCCCATCAACCAGCTGGCCTCCTTCTCGGTGCCCGAGCCGCGCATGGCCGTGGTGACCCCGTTCGACAAGAGCGCGCTGCGCAACATCGAGCAGGCCATCCGCGACTCCGACCTGGGTGTCAACCCCAGCAACGACGGCAACATCATCCGGGTGACCTTCCCGGAGCTCACCGAGGAGCGCCGCCGCGACTACATCAAGGTCGCGCGCACCAAGGCCGAGGACTCCAAGGTCTCCATCCGTTCCGTGCGCCGCAAGGCGAAGGACGCCCTCGACAAGCTCGTCAAGGACAAGGAGACGGGCGAGGACGAGGTGCGCCGCGCGGAGAAGGAGCTCGACGACACCACCGCGAAGTACGTCGCGCAGGTGGACGAGCTGCTCAAGCACAAGGAAGCCGAGCTCCTCGAGGTCTGATGAACGACTCTCCCTGGGCCGCGGAGCCGGTTGCCGCGGGTCCGGCTTATGATCGGGGGGCTGCCCTTCCGGGCGGCCCCCCGGTCCGTGCCGAGATGCCGCCGCAGGAGCCCATGCCCACGCCACCATCGCAGGCCCCGCAGGCCTCCTCGCAGCCTCCGCAGAGGAAGCGGGCGGGGCGGGACCTGCGCGCCGCCATAGGGGTCGGCGTCGGCCTCGGCGCGGTCATCTTCGCTTCGCTCTTCATCGTCAAGGCGGTCTTCGTCGGCGTCGTCGCCGTCGCGGTCGTCGTGGGCCTGTGGGAGCTGACGTCCCGGCTCCAGGAACGCAAGGGCATCAAGGCGCCGCTGGTACCGCTCGCGGTCGGTGGCGCGGCCATGGTCATCGCCGGATACGTCCGCGGGGCCGAGGGCGCGTGGGTGGCCATGGCCCTCACGGCGCTCGCGGTGCTCGTGTGGCGGATGACCGAACCGCCGGAGGACTACCTCAAGGACGTCACGGCCGGTGTCTTCGCCGCGTTCTACGTGCCGTTCCTGGCGACCTTCGTGGCGATGATGCTCACCGCGGACGACGGTCCGCAACGGGTGGTCACCTTCCTGGTGCTCACCGTGGTCAGCGACACCGGCGCGTACGCGGTCGGCTGGCGCTTCGGCAAGCACAAGCTCGCCCCGCGCATCAGCCCCGGGAAGACCCGCGAGGGCCTGCTCGGCGCCGTCGCCTTCGCCATGGCGGCCGGCGCGCTGTGCATGGAGTTCCTGGTCGACGGCGGCAGCTGGTGGCAGGGTCTGCTGCTGGGGCTCGCGGTCGCGGTGAGCGCCACGCTCGGCGACCTCGGCGAGTCGATGATCAAGCGGGACCTGGGCATCAAGGACATGGGCACCCTGCTCCCGGGCCACGGGGGCATCATGGACCGCCTGGACTCCCTGCTGCCGACGGCACCGGTGGTGTGGCTGCTGCTGGCGGCCTTCGTCGGCACCGGTTGATCATGGTCGCCGGCTGATCCGGGGCCCGTGCGGGTCCCAGCCGTTACCCTGGAAGGGCGCGCTGCTTCTGCGGCGCGCCTTTCGTCTTACGAGGAGTACCTGCCATGGCCCGCCCCGCACCGGGAGAGCTCACCTTCGTCGCCCCTCGCGGAGCCAAGAAGCCCCCGCGGCACCTGGCCGACCTCACCCCCGCCGAGCGCCGGGAGGCGGTCGCCGCGATCGGGGAGAAGCCGTTCCGGGCCAAGCAGCTCTCCCAGCACTACTTCGCGCGGTACGCGCACGACCCGGCCGAGTGGACCGACATCCCGGCCGGCTCGCGCGAGAAGCTCCAGCAGGAGCTGCTGCCCGACCTGATGTCGGTCGTACGGCACATCTCCTGCGACGACGACACCACCCGCAAGACCCTGTGGAAGCTGCACGACGGCACGCTCGTCGAGTCGGTCCTGATGCGTTACCCCGACCGGGTCACCATGTGCATCTCCTCGCAGGCCGGCTGTGGCATGAACTGCCCGTTCTGCGCCACCGGCCAGGCCGGCCTGGACCGCAACCTGTCCACCGCCGAGATCGTGCACCAGATCGTCGACGGCATGCGGGCCCTGCGCGACGGCGAGGTCCCCGGGGGACCCGCGCGGCTGTCCAACATCGTCTTCATGGGCATGGGCGAGCCGCTGGCCAACTACAAGCGGGTCGTCGGCGCCATCCGCCGCCTGACCGACCCCGAGCCCGATGGTCTGGGCCTGTCCCAGCGCGGCATCACGGTCTCCACCGTCGGTCTGGTCCCGGCGATGCTGCGCTTCGCCGACGAGGGCTTCAAGTGCCGCCTCGCGGTCTCGCTGCACGCCCCGGACGACGAGCTGCGCGACACCCTGGTCCCGGTGAACACCCGCTGGAAGGTCCGCGAGGTCCTCGACGCGGCCTGGGAGTACGCCGAGAAGTCCGGCCGCCGGATCTCCATCGAGTACGCCCTGATCCGCGACATCAACGACCAGGCCTGGCGCGGCGACCTGCTGGGCAAGCTGCTCAAGGGCAAGCGTGTCCACGTCAACCTGATCCCGCTGAACCCGACGCCGGGCTCGAAGTGGACCGCCTCGCGGCCCGAGGACGAGCGGGCTTTCGTGGAGGCCATCGCCCGGCACGGCGTGCCCGTGACCGTACGGGACACCCGCGGCCAGGAGATCGACGGCGCCTGTGGCCAGCTGGCCGCCTCGGAGCGCTAGCTTCCGCTTCTGTCCGGCGGGATTCGGCCACGGGGTACCCTGTGGCCGAACCAAATTTCATATTCCGACAGGGGAGCGCCACAGCGCTGAGAGTGCGGGAACCGTCATCCGCAGACCCTCTGAACCTCGCCCCGGTCATTCGGGGTAGGAAGTTCGGTCACCACTCATGCTGTTGCGCCCTGCCCGGCGACCGCTCCACCGACGCCGGGCAGGGCCGCGTCTTCTCCTGGACATCCCAGGAGGAATACACCAGTGAGCACCACCAAGAGAATGGCGGGCGCCGCGCTCGCCGCGGCCCTGGGCGTCAGCACGCTCGCCGCGTGCGGCGGCGGGGACGCCAAGGACAAGGGCACGGCCGCGAGCGGCTCGCCGAAGTCCAAGACGATCACGCTCGTCTCGCACGACTCCTTCGTCGTGACCGACACGGTCCTCAAGGAGTTCGAGCAGCAGAGCGGCTACACCGTCAAGGTGCTGAAGTCCGGTGACGCGGGCGCCGCGCTCAACCAGGAGATCCTCACCAAGGGCTCGCCGCGCGGCGACGTCTTCTTCGGCGTGGACAACACCCTGCTCAGCCGCGCCCTCGACAACGGCATCTTCACGCCGTACGAGGCCAAGGGCCTGGACCGGGTGAAGCCCGAGTACGTGCTCGACAAGGAGCACCGGGTCACCCCGGTCGACTCCGGCGACATCTGCGTCAACTACGACAAGGCGTACTTCGCCGAGAAGAAGATCGCCCCGCCGCAGACCCTCGACGACCTGATCAAGCCCGAGTACAAGAACCTGCTGGTCACCGAGAACGCGGCGACCTCCTCGCCCGGCCTCGGCTTCCTGCTCGCCTCCGTCGGCAAGTACGGGGAGGAGGGCTGGAAGGACTACTGGGCCAAGCTGAAGGCCAACGGCGTCGAGGTCGTCGACGGCTGGGAGCAGGCCTACAACGAGCGCTTCTCCGGCTCCGCGGGCGGCAAGAAGGCCAAGGGCGACCGTCCGCTGGTCGTCTCCTACGCCTCCAGCCCGCCGGTCGAGGTGCTGTACGGCGAGCCCCGGCCGGCCGAGGCCCCGACGGGCGTCGCCACCGGCACCTGCTTCCGCCAGATCGAGTTCGCGGGGCTGCTCAAGGGCGCCAAGAACGAAGAGGGCGGCAAGGCGCTCGTGGACTTCCTGATCAGCAAGAAGTTCCAGGAGGACATGCCGCTGCAGATGTTCGTCAACCCCGTGACGACGGACGCCGCGCTGCCGGAGCTCTTCACCCGGCACGGTGTGGTCATCGACAAGCCGGAGACCGTCACTCCGGAAGCGATCGCCAAGAACCGTGAGCAGTGGGTCAAGGCATGGACCTCGACCGTCGTGAAGTAGGCGGTGGCAAGGGCGGGGGAACGGGCGCGGCGCCGGGGGGCGCCGCGCCGCGTCCCGGCGCCGCGCCGGGCGAGGGGACCCGGGCGACGCTCGTACGGCTCGCCCTGCTGGCGCTGCCCCTCGCCTTCTTCGCGCTCTTCTTCGCCTACCCCGTGGCGGCCATCGTCGGGCGGGGCCTCAAGACCGGCGCCGGATGGCAGTTCGGCCGCTTCGGCGAGGTGCTGGGCCGCCCCGACATCGCCGACGTGCTGTGGTTCACCACCTGGCAGGCGTTCGTCTCCACCGCGCTGACCCTGCTGATCGCGCTTCCCGGCGCCTACGTCTTCGCGCGCTTCGAGTTCCCCGGCAAGCAGGTGCTGCGGGCCGTGGTGACCGTTCCCTTCGTCCTGCCGACCGTGGTGGTGGGCTCCGCCTTCCTCGCCCTGCTCGGCCGCGGCGGTCTGCTGGACGAGACGGTGGGCGTCCGCCTCGACACCACCGTGTGGGCGATCCTCCTCGCGCACGTCTTCTTCAACTACGCCGTGGTCGTCCGCACGGTCGGCGGCCTGTGGGCGCAGCTCGACCCGCGCCAGGAGGAGGCCGCGCGGGTGCTGGGCGCCGGCCGGTTCGCCGCCTGGCGGCGCGTGACGCTGCCCGCGCTGGCCCCGTCGGTCGCCGCCGCCTCGTTGATGGTGTTCCTCTTCACCTTCAGCTCCTTCGGCGTCGTACTGATCCTGGGCGGTCCCGCGTACGCCACCCTCGAGGTGGAGGTCTACCGGCAGACCGCGCAGCTCCTGGACCTCTCGACGGCGGCCGTGCTGACGATGGTGCAGTTCGCGGCGATCGGCGCGATCCTCGCCGTGCACGCCTGGACGGTGCGCCGGCGCGAGCGGGCGCTGCGGCTGGTGGACCCCGCCCGGACCGCCCACCGGCCGCACGGCTGGGCGCAGCGCACCCTGCTCGGCGGGGTGCTGGCGACCATCGCGGTGCTGATCGTGGCGCCGCTGGCCGTGCTCGTCGAGCGCTCCTTCGACACCCCCGGCGGCTACGGCCTCGGCTTCTACCGGGCGCTGGGGGACGCGGGCGCCGGCGGCGGGACCTTCCTCGTACCGCCGCTGGAGGCGATCGGGAACTCCCTGAGGTACGCCCTCGCCGCCACCGTGATCGCCCTGCTGATCGGCGGGCTCGCGGCCGCCGCCCTGACACTCCCCCACTCTCGGCTTCGCTCGAGCGGGGGCACCCCCATCGCGGGCCCCTTCGTCCGCGGCTTCGACGCGCTGCTGATGCTGCCGCTGGGCGTGTCGGCGGTGACCGTCGGCTTCGGATTCCTGATCACGCTGGACGAGCCGCCGCTGGACCTGCGGACCTCGTGGATCCTGGTGCCGCTGGCCCAGGCCCTGGTCGGCGTGCCGTTCGTCGTACGGACCATGCTGCCCGTGCTGCGGGCCGTGGACGCCCGGCTGCGGGAGGCCGCGGCGGTGCTCGGCGCCTCCCCGTGGCGGGCCTGGCGGGAGGTCGACCTGCCGCTGGTGCGGCGGGCGCTGCTGATCGCGGCCGGGTTCGCCTTCGCGGTCTCGCTCGGCGAGTTCGGCGCGACCGTCTTCATCGCCCGGCCCGACGCTCCCACCCTGCCGGTGGCCGTCGCCCGGCTGCTGGGGCGGGCGGGGGAGCTCAACTACGGACAGGCGATGGCCCTGAGCACGATATTGATGCTGGTGTGCGCGGTGTCCCTGCTGGCGCTGGAGCGGCTGCGACCCGCCACGACCTCGGGAGAGTTCTGATGAGTCCCACGCCGTTGCTGGCCCTGGACGCGGTGACGGTCCGCTTCGGCGAGCGGGCGGTCGTCGAAGCGGTCTCGCTCGACGTCGCCGAGCACGAGATCGTGTGCGTGCTCGGGCCCAGCGGGAGCGGCAAGTCCACGCTCCTGCGGGTGATCGCCGGCCTGCAGCCGGTCGCGTCCGGGCGGGTGCTGCTCGGCGGCGCCGACCAGGCCGCCGTACCCGTGCACCGGCGGGGCGTGGGCCTGATGTTCCAGGACCACCAGCTCTTCCCGCACCGGGACGTCGGCCGCAACGTGGCGTTCGGCCTGCGCATGCGGGGGCTCGCGCGGAGCGCGTCGGAGAGCCAGGTGGCCGGACTGCTGGAGCTGGTGGGCCTGCCGGGCGCCGAGCGCCGGCCCGTCGCCTCCCTGTCCGGGGGCGAACAGCAGCGGGTCGCGCTGGCCCGCGCGCTGGCCCCCTCGCCGCGGCTGCTGATGCTCGACGAGCCGCTCGGCCAGCTCGACCGGAGCCTGCGCGAACGGCTCGTCGTCGAGCTGCGCGCGCTGTTCTCCCGGCTCGGGACGACCGTCCTGGCCGTCACCCACGACCAGGGCGAGGCCTTCGCACTGGCCGACCGGGTGGTGGTGATGCGCGACGGGCGCATCGCGCAGGCGGGCACGCCGCTGGAGGTCTGGCGGCGGCCGGCGTCGGAGTTCGTGGCCCGGTTCCTGGGCTTCGAGAACGTGGTCCCCGCCACCGTCTCCGGGACGGCCGCCACCACCCCGTGGGGGCGGATCCCGGTCCCGCCCGGCTCGCCGCAGGGCGAACACCGGCTCCTGGTCCGCCCCGCGGGCGTCACGCTGGACTCCTCGGGCCTGGACTGCGTGGTGCAGGCCCGCACCTTCCGGGGCGGCCACGTCACCCTGTCGCTGCGGCCGGCCGACGGCCCGCCGATCGAGGCGGAGTGCGACCTCGCCCGGGCGCCGGACGCCGGCGACCCGGTCGCGGTCCGCTTCGCGCCGGACCAGGTCGTCGTGCTGCCGGCGGACGCGGAGCCGGCCTAGCCGACGGGTACCGGGGCCGGCGTCTGCTCTTCCTCGGCGGCGTCGTGCTTGCCGTACCAGGCGACGGCCACCGCGCCCGCCACCGCCAGGACGAAGCCGAGGACGGCCAGCCACGCGAAGCCGGCGCGGGAGGCGTCGCCCAGCCACAGGACGCCGATCGCGCCGGGCAGCACCGTCTCGCCGACGACCAGCGCGGCGGTCGCGCCGTTGACCGAGCCGATCTGCAGGGCGACCGTGTGCAGGTACATGCCGCCGAAGCCGGCCACCAGGATGGCGTACAGGGCCGGGTCGGAGACGAGGGTGCCCAGGTCGAACGGGTCGACGCCGTCGAGGATGCGGACGCCGACGCCCAGCGCGCCGAAGCCGAGGCCCGAGAGCAGACCGGCCAGGATCGCGGCGCGGGCGCCCAGCAGCCGGACCGCGACGGTGCCGCCCACGATGATCACGAGGGTGACCGCCAGCAGCCACCAGTGCGTGGAGACCGGGGTCGAACCGCTGCCCTCGTGGCCGGCGGCGCTGGCCAGCAGCACCAGCGCTCCGCAGACGACGCCGATCGACGCCCACTCCTTGCGCGTGAGCCTGATGCCGAGCATCTTCACGCTCAGGACCGCCGTGACGACGAGGTTCGCGCTGATGACGGTCTGGGACAGGAACAGCGGCAGCAGCCGCGCGGCCAGCGCGCCCAGTCCGAAGCCCACGAAGTCGAGAATGGTGCCGACGATGAACTCCCAGGTCATCGCCGCCTTCGCGGTCGACGCCAGGTTGGGCCCGCCGTGCTGGGTCACCCCGGCGGCGGCCGGGGTCGAGCGGGCGGCCCGGCGCGAGCCCACGGCTTGCAGCACGGACCCCGTGCCGTAGCAGATGGACGCCGCGATGGCGGTAAGCAGGCCTATGAGCACCGAGGGCTCCGTTCACGTCTGGCAGGTTGTGCGGTACCTCTGCCAGACGCAGGAACGGGCTGTCGCGTTGCCTCGTGGACCCGATTGACCTGTCCGAAGTCCGCGCGGGCCGCGGGAACCTCCCGGGCCGCGTCGACCCGCCTCCCGCGGGGCGGGTCAGCGGGTCAGCGCGACCGCCGTCAGCTGGGCGACGGCCCAGCTCAGCGGCGCGCACACGACGACCAGGGCCGTGGCACGCAAGGTGGCCGCGGTGCGCAGCACCCTGCCGGGCGTCCCGAGGTCCAGCAGGGCCGCGCGGGCCGGGGACCGGGCCTGGCGGGCCTCGACCGCCGAGGTCAGCAGGGTCGCGGCCGCGCACAGCGCCACCAGGACGGCGGCCGGGACGGTCAGCGGGCCGAGCGGGGGCGGTGCCCCGCCGCCGGCGCGCAGGGCGGGTACGGTGAGCCAGCCCGCCGCCACCGCGCACAGCACGCCGAGCGGGCGGCCGACCCGGCCGGCCTCCTCCTGCAGGGCCCGCCCCGCCAGCAGTCGCAGCGCGCCCGGCCGGACCGCCTGGACCAGGGCCCCGCACAGGTACGCCAGCCCCGGCCCGGCCAGGGCCAGCCCGACCGCGGTCAGCGACCAGCCCGCGAGCATCCCGGCCGTGCCGCGCCCTGCGTACGCCTCGACGGCCAGTCCGCACGCGGTCAGCGTGATCCCCCACGGCAGCTCGGCCTGCGGCGCGCGCGGCGGGTGCGGACGCAGGGCGAGCGCCACGACGGCCGAGGCGGTCAGCGGCACGAGGGCCAGCAGGGTGAGGACGCCCGCTACCGGCAGCGGCTGCTCCGCGTGGAGCAGCGTGGCGCCCGCCCCGTCGAAGGGAAGTCCGGACAGGTCGCCGCGCAGGTGCAGGAACGCGGCGAGGGCGAGCGCGCTGCCCAGGGTGCAGGACAGGGCCGTGGACACCGCCGCGACCAGCTGCCGCCGTACGGGTCCCAGCCCCACCGCGTCCATGCCCCCGCGGGGCCGGGTCGCGGGATCCGTACGGGCCACCGCGACCGCCAACTGCACGGTCGCGGCCAGTGGGACCAGCGCCCACAGCAGGCGAGGGAACGATCCGGCAGAACCGTCCAGGGCGTCGCCGAGCACGTACAGCAGCAGGAACCCCGATCCCGCGGTGGCGGCCGCGACCAGCAGCCGGCGCAGCTGGACGAGCGGCCGCGAGCCGCGGGCTAGGCGGAGAGCGAGCACGCGGCCTGGCCTTCCGTATCGGTGGGCCGGGTACCGGCGGCCCCGGCCGGGCGGCCGTCGACCAGGGCCAGATGCCGGTCGGCGACCGCGGCGGTGTCGGGGTCGTGGGTGGCGAGCACCACGGTCATGCCGTGCGAGCGGGCCGCGGTGGTGAGCGTACGCAGCAGCAGCGCGCACTCGGCACGGTGCAGCGGGGCGGTGGGCTCGTCGGCGAAGACCACCGCGGGGGCGTTGACCAGGGCCCGGGCGAGCGCGACCCGCTGGGCCTCGGTGGTGTTCAGGGCGTCGGGGCGCTTGCGGGCGAAGGCACCGATGTCGAGGCGGTCCAGCCATTCGTCGGCGACCCGCTTGGCGTCGCGGTGCCCGGCCCCGGCGATCAGCAGCGGCAGCGCCGCGTTCTCCCAGACCCGCAGTTCGGGCAGGAGCCGCGGCTCGGGGCCGATCCAGCCGAACCGGTCGCGGCGCAGTCGCTCACGGGCCAGCGCGCCCATGGTGTGCACGGGCACGCTGTTGAACCAGACCTCGCCCTCGTCGGCCACGAGCTGTGCCGACAGGCAGCGCAGCAGCGTCGTCTTGCCGCAGCCGCGCGGGCCGGTGACGGCGAGGACCTCACCCTCGCGGACGCTGACCGAGACACCGATGATGCCGGGCGAGCCCTCCCCGGACTTCGTCCGGGGGGACCCCCTGTGCGAGTAATGCAGGGACCGTGCCCAGAGGACGTCATTATCCGGTGGGGCGTTGTCCGGTGGAGCCACCATGGCGTACACCTCCGTCCGGGGGAACGAAGCGGAGCCCGATCCGTCACCGGCGCCGCGGAGCCATCTAAAGAGATGAACGTGTTGGCTGCGCACAGCACACGGCCCGGACCCCTCGTTCTCACTCGAACGGGGGGTCCGGGCCGTGCGGTCGGACCGGTATTCAGGTGTTCGCCGTGAGCCGCTTTACAGCTTGGTCCACGCCTCGGTGAGCACGTTGCGCAGGATCTGCTCGATCTCGTCGAACGTCCCCTGGTCCGCGATCAGCGGCGGGGCCAGCTGGACGACCGGGTCGCCGCGGTCGTCGGCACGGCAGTACAGGCCGTTCTCGAAGAGCGCCTTGGAGAGGAAGCCGTAGAGCACGCGCTCGGTCTCCTCGTCCGTGAAGGACTCCTTGGTGGCCTTGTCCTTGACGAGCTCGATGCCGTAGAAGAAGCCGTTGCCGCGGACGTCGCCGACGATCGGCAGGTCGTGCAGCTTCTTCAGCGTGTTGAAGAAGTTGCCCTCCTGGTCCAGCACGTGCTGGTTCAGGCCTTCCTTGTCGAAGATGTCGAGGTTGGCGATCGCGACCGCCGAGGACACCGGGTGGCCACCGAAGGTGTAGCCGTGCAGGAAGGTGTTGTCGCCCTTGTAGAACGGCTCGGCGATGCGGTCCGAGACGATGCAGGCGCCGATTGGGGAGTAGCCCGAGGTCATGCCCTTGGCGCAGGTGATCATGTCCGGTACGTAGCCGAACTTGTCGCAGGCGAACATCGTGCCCAGGCGGCCGAAGGCGCAGATCGTCTCGTCGGAGACGAGCAGGACGTCGTACTGGTCGCAGATCTCACGGACCCGCTGGAAGTATCCGGGCGGCGGCGGGAAGCAGCCGCCGGCGTTCTGCACCGGCTCCAGGAAGACGGCCGCGACGGTGTCGGGGCCCTCGAAGAGGATCTGCTGCTCGATCTGGTCGGCGGCCCAGCGGCCGAAGGCCTCCGGGTCGTCGCCGTGGATCGGGGCGCGGTAGATGTTGGTGTTCGGTACCTTGTGGGCACCGGGGACCAGCGGCTCGAAGGGGGCCTTCAGGGCCGGCAGGCCGGTGATGGACAGGGCGCCCTGCGGGGTGCCGTGGTAGGCGACCGCGCGCGAGATGACCTTGTACTTGGTCGGCTTGCCCTGGAGCTTGAAGTACTGCTTGGCGAGCTTCCAGGCGGTCTCGACCGCCTCGCCGCCACCGGTGGTGAAGAACACCTTGTTCAGGTCGCCCGGGGCGTAGTCCGCGAGCCGCTCGGCGAGCTCGACGGCCTTGGGGTGCGCGTACGACCACACGGGGAAGAACGCGAGTTCCTGAGCCTGCTTGTAGGCGACCTCGGCCAGTTCCTTGCGGCCGTGGCCGGCGTTGACCACGAACAGTCCGGCGAGACCGTCCAGGTAGCGCTTGCCCTTGTCGTCGTAGATGTAGGTGCCCTCGCCCCGCACGATGGTGGGGACGGGGGAGTTCTCGTACGAGGACATGCGGGTGAAGTGCATCCACAGGTGGTCGTACGCGGTCTTGGACAGGTCCTGGGTCACGGTTATCGGGTTCCCCACATGTAGGTCTGCTTCTTCAGCTTCAGGTAAACGAAGCTTTCGGTGGATCGCACGCCGGGGAGCGTGCGTATCCGCTTGTTGATCGTTTCCAGCAGGTGGTCGTCGTCCTCGCAGACGATTTCCACCATCAGGTCGAACGAGCCGGCGGTCATCACCACGTACTCGCACTCGGCCATCGCGGTCAGCGCGTCGGCCACCGGGTCGAGGTCGCCCTCGACGTTGATGCCGACCATCGCCTGGCGCCGCAGGCCCACGGTGAGCGGGTCGGTGACGGCCACGATCTGCATGACGCCCTGGTCGAGGAGCTTCTGCACGCGCTGGCGCACGGCCGCCTCGGACAGGCCGACGGCCTTGCCGATCGCTGCGTAGGGACGGCGACCGTCCTCCTGCAGTTGCTCGATGATCGCCAGGGACACAGCATCGACCGAAGGGGACGGTTGTCTGTTCCTGGAATCTGCGCTTCGACTGACCACGACCTCACTGTGCACGAGGAGTCGTCTGTTCCGCAAGACGGAATCGATGAAATCCGTTGCCGAGCGACCTCGAACTTACGGATTTCGTAGTGCGGCGTGTCTGCCTCTGTCGAAAGCGTCGCTCTACGCGTTAGGCTGGGTACTTGTCTCAATCGTTGGACATCGGATCAGGAGTGTGGCTGTAGTGACCACCGAACTGCGTCGTCTGCGCAACTACATCGGCGGAGAGTTCAAGGACGCCGCCGACGGACGGACCACCGAGGTGGTCAACCCCGCCACCGGCGAGGTGTACGCCACCGCACCGCTCTCCGGCCAGGCCGATGTCGACGCCGCCATGGCCGCCGCCGCTGCGGCCTTCCCGGGCTGGCGCGACACCACCCCCTCGGAGCGCCAGAAGGCCCTGCTGAGGATCGCGGACGCCTTCGAGGCCCGCGCCGAGGAGCTGGTGGCCGTCGAGTCGGAGAACACCGGCAAGCCGCTGGGCCTGACGGCCAGCGAGGAGCTCCCCCCGATGGTCGACCAGATCCGCTTCTTCGCGGGTGCGGCCCGGCTGCTGGAGGGCCGCTCGGCCGGCGAGTACATGGACGGCATGACCTCGATCGTGCGCCGTGAGCCGGTCGGCGTCTGCGCCCAGGTGGCGCCGTGGAACTACCCGATGATGATGGCCGTGTGGAAGTTCGCCCCGGCGCTCGCCGCGGGCAACACCGTGGTGCTCAAGCCCTCGGACACCACCCCGGCCTCCACCGTCCTGATGGCCGAGATCATCGACTCGGTCCTGCCCAAGGGCGTCTTCAACGTCGTCTGCGGCGACCGCGAGACCGGCAAGGCCATGGTGGAGCACTCCACCCCGGCGATGGCCTCCATCACCGGCTCGGTGCGGGCCGGCATGCAGGTCGCCGAGAGCGCCGCCAAGGACGTCAAGCGCGTCCACCTGGAGCTGGGCGGCAAGGCCCCGGTCGTGGTCTTCGAGGACGCCGACATCGCCAAGGCCGCCGAGGACATCGCGGTCGCGGGCTTCTTCAACGCCGGCCAGGACTGCACCGCCGCCACCCGCGTGCTCGTGCACGAGTCGATCCACGACGAGTTCGTGGCGGCGCTCGCCAAGAACGCGGCCGACACCAAGACCGGGCAGCCGGACGACGAGGACGTGCTCTACGGCCCGCTGAACAACCCCAACCAGCTCCAGCAGGTCGCGGGCTTCATCGAGCGCCTCCCCGCCCACGCCAAGGTCGAGGCGGGCGGCCACCAGGTCGGCGAGCAGGGCTACTTCTACGCCCCGACGGTCGTCTCCGGCCTGAAGCAGGACGACGAGATCGTCCAGAACGAGGTCTTCGGCCCGGTCATCACGGTCCAGTCCTTCACGGACGAGGACCAGGCCCTGGAGTACGCGAACGGCGTCGAGTACGCGCTGGCCTCCTCGGTGTGGACCAAGGACCACTCGCGCGCGATGCGCATGTCCAAGAACCTCGACTTCGGCTGTGTGTGGATCAACACCCACATCCCGCTCGTCGCCGAGATGCCGCACGGCGGCTACAAGAAGTCCGGCTACGGCAAGGACCTCTCCGCCTACGGCTTCGAGGACTACACGCGCATCAAGCACGTGATGACCTCGCTGAACGGCTGACCGGCGGCCACAACGGCCACCCATGGGTCCCGAGGGGGCGGGCAGTAGACACTGTGTCTATTGCCCGCCCCCCGGCGTTACCTGAGTCTTCTCCCATGCCTGAACTCGCTTTCTCGCGCCGCGCGGTGCTGCGCGGCCTCGGTGCCGCAGGCCTGCTGACGGCCCTCACCGGCTGCGGGGTGCCCGCGGCCTACGTCCCGGAGGACCGGCGAGGGGCCCCGGACCGCTCCGAGCGGGACCGGAGCCTGTCCTTCTCCAACTGGCCGCTGTACATCGACACGGACGAGGAGGACGAGACCAGGCGCCCCACGCTGGAGGCCTTCTCGCAGCGGACGGGCATCGAGGTCCGCTACACCGAGGAGATCAACGACAACGACGAGTTCTTCGGCAAGGTCGGCCCGGCCCTGATGAACCACCAGGAGACCGGCCACGACCTGGTGGTGGTCAGCGACTGGATGGCGGCCCGCTTCGTGCGCCTGGGCTGGACCCAGAAGATGGACCGCGCCGCCCAGGCCAACGTGAGCGCGCACCTGGACCCGCAGCTGCGCTCGCCCGCCTTCGACGAGGGCCGGCTGCACACCGTCCCCTGGCAGTCCGGCATCACCGGCATCGCCTACAACCGCAAGGCGCTCGGCAGGGAGCTGAAGTCCACGGCCGACCTGTTCCACCCCGACCTCAAGGGCCGCGTCACCCTCTTCTCCGGGCTCGACGAGTCCTTCGCGCTGCTGATGCAGGGCAACGGGGTGGACGTGACCCGGTGGACCGAGTCCGACTTCCACCGGGTGTGCGACCAGGTGGAGGACCTCGTGCGGCGGGGGCACGTACGCCGTTTCACCGGCAACGACTACACCTCCGACCTGAGCAAGGGCGACGTCCTGGCCTGCCAGGCGTACTCGGGCGACGCCATCCAGCTGCAGGCCGACAACCCCGACATCGAGTTCGTGGTGCCCGAGGAGGGGGCCGAACTGTGGGCGGAGAGCCTGCTGGTGCCCAACCTCGCCCGCCACAAGGCCAACGCCGAGGCGCTGATCGACCACTACTACGACCCGGAGATCGCCGCCGAGCTCGCCGCGTCCGTCAACTACGTCTGCCCGGTCCCGGCCGCGCGCGAGGTGCTGGCCGGCTCCGACGACCGGGAGACGGCGGAACTCGCGGAGAACCCGCTGATCTTCCCCGACGACGACATGCGCAGCAGGCTCGCGGTGGCCCGGGACATCACCTCGGCGGAGCGCCGCGCCTTCGCCAAGCGCTGGAACGCCATCGTCGGCCTCTGAGCGGCCCGTGGCAGTTTTCTGAACATGTTCAGGATTCGACTTGAACATGTTCAGAAACGCGGCGTAGGGTGCTGTCATGATCGAAAGGCGCGCCCTCGAGCGGCGCATCCGTCTCTGGCTGGCCGTGTTCGTCGTCTGTCTGGTCCTCAGCGGCCTCACGGCCTTCCCCCTGGTCACCGAGGTCCGCTGGCTCAACTCGCTGATCTCCCACGAGTGGCTCGCACGGGTCGGCGAGGGGCTGGACCGGGCCGACGCCGACTACCCGTTCCTCCTCTACGGCACCGACTGGCTGGCCTTCGCCCACCTGGTCATCGCCGTCTTCTTCTACGGCGTCCACCGCGACCCGGTCCGCAACGTGTGGGTCGTGGAGGCGGGCATGATCGCCTGCGCCGGGATCATCCCGCTGGCCCTGATCTGCGGGCCGATCCGCGGCATCCCCTTCGGGTGGAGCCTCATCGACATGGCCTTCGGCGTCTTCGGCGTGATCCCGCTGCTGGCGCTGCGCCGCATGATCAAGCGGCTGGAGTCCCTGCCGCCGGCGGCGCCGGCCGCGCCGGTGACGGCGGGCGCCACCGCGTGACAGGCGCGGGCCGGCCCGGCGGGTCAGTCGTCGAGCGCGGCCCGTACGCCCGCCAGCGCGTCGATGCGGTTGGTGGTGATCGAGTCCACGCCGGCCGCGATCAGCCGGCGCATGGTCCAGCGGGTGTCGGCGGTCCACGCCGACACCTTCAGCCCGTCCGCGTGCAGGGCGGCCACCAACTCCGGGCCGAGCAGCCCGAAGCGGTAGTTGAGCCACGTCGGGCGGACCGCGTCGATCAGGACGCGGCGCGGCGGCGACAGCGTGGTCCAGGTCAGCGCGATCTCGGCGCCCGGGTCGGCGGCCCGTACCGCCAGCATCGTGCGCGGGCCGGCGCAGTAGTACGTACGGTCGCGCGCGCCGCACTCGCGGACCAGGCCGACCACCGCCTCGACCGCCTCGTACGTCGCGCCGGGCAGGTCGAGCATCAGCCGGCCCCCGCCCGCGCCCGCCGCCGTCAGCGCCGCGCGCAGCGTGGGCACCTGACCTTCGGTCAGCTCCCGCAGCTGAGCGGCGGTGACGGCGTCCAGGCGCACGTCGTGGCCCCACAGCCGCAGGAGCGTCTCGTCGTGCAGGAGGACCGGCACCCCGTCCCGGGTCAGCCGTACGTCGATCTCGACGGCGTCCGCCCCGCGCGCGAACGCGGAGCGGACCGAGGGCAGGGTGTTCTCACGGAGGCAGTAGGGATCGCCGCGGTGGCCGACGGCCGTCAGGGTACGCATGCGTCCCATTGTCCGCGGGCGTCAGCGGGCCAGCCAGGCCTCGGTGTACGTGTCGATCTCCGCGACGAGGACCGCCTTGCCCGCCTCGTCGAGGAAGGAGGCCTCGACGGCGTTCTTGGCGAGCCGGGCCAGACCCCGCTCGTCGAGCTCCAGCAGCCGGGCGGCGACCGCGTACTCGTTGTTGAGGTCGGAGCCGAACATCGGCGGGTCGTCGCTGTTGATGGTGACGAGCACGCCCGCGCGCACCATCTCCTTGACGGGGTGCTCGTCGAGGTCGGCGACCGCGCGCGTGGCGATGTTGGAGGTCGGGCAGACCTCCAGCGCGATCCGGTGCTCCGCCAGGTACGCCAGCAGCTCCGGGTCCTGGGTGGCGCTGGTGCCGTGGCCGATCCGCTCGGCGCCGAGCTCGTTGATGGCGTCCCAGATCGTCTGCGGGCCGGTGGTCTCGCCCGCGTGCGGGACGCTGTGCAGGCCGGCGGCGCGCGCCTGGTCGAAGTACGGCTTGAACTGCGGGCGCGGCACACCGATCTCGGGGCCGCCCAGACCGAAGGACACCAGGCCCTCGGGCCGCAGCTCGACGGCGAGCCGGGCGGTCTCGGCGGCGGCCTCCAGGCCGGCCTCGCCGGGGATGTCGAAGCACCAGCGCAGGATGACGCCGAGCTCGGCCTCGGCGGCCTTGCGGGCGTCCTCGATGGCGTCCATGAAGGCCTTCCCGTCGATGCCGCGACGGGTGGAGGAGTACGGGGTGATGGTCAGCTCGGCGTACCGGATGTTCTGCCGGGCCATGTCACGGGCGACCTCGAAGGTCAGCAGCCGGACGTCCTCCGGGGTGCGGACCAGGTCCACGACGGAGAGGTAGACCTCGATGAAGTGGGCGAAGTCGGTGAAGGTGAAGTAGTCGGCCAGCGCCTCCGGGTCGGTGGGCACCTTGGAGTCGGGGTGCCGGGCGGCGAGTTCGGCGACGATGCGGGGCGAGGCCGAGCCGACGTGGTGGACGTGGAGTTCCGCCTTGGGCAGCCCCGCGATGAAGGGGTGCAGGTCGGGCATGAAGGGCCTCCGGATGCTGACGCGGTTGCGGTCGGTCCGCCCCATCGTAGGCAGCTCAAGGGGCTGTCGTTGGCAGCCCGTAGCATGGCTGTACGAGAGGGGGGCGCCGTATGACCGAACACAGCCCCGAGCCCGTGGATCCGTGGGCGCCGCCGGAGCGGCCGGCGGTGGAGCTGGGCAAGAAGCAGGACTCGCGGGGGGACGCGAGCACACCGGGCGTGGCGCCCGGACCGCCGTCGGTGCACGACCAGCCGACCATCGCGGGGATGCCGGGAGCGGGCGGGACGCCCGCCGGGGGACCGGCCGGCCACACCCACCCCGGGGCGGCGGCTCACGCCACGCCCGTGGCGTCGGCCGCGCCGGTCTACCAGCCGGTCGCCCAGCCCGCCTCGGCGGGCTACGGCTACCCCGCCCCGGCCGACCAGCCGGTGTACGGGTACCCGGGCGGCTACCCCGGATACCCGGGGTACGCCGGTCACCAGCCCTACGCGGGCCCGCCGCAGAACGGTTTCGGCACGACCGGACTGGTGCTCGGCATCCTGTCCGTGGTCGGCTTCTTCACCAGCTTCCTCGCCCTCGTGCTCGGGGTCCTGGCCGTCATCTTCAGCGCGCTCGGCCGCGGCCGGGCCCAGCGCGGCGAGGCCGACAACGGCGGGGTGGCGACGTCCGGGCTGGTCCTCGGGATCATCGGCATCGCGCTGGCCGTCCTCGTGATCGTGCTGATGTTCTCCAGCCTCAGGGACCTCGGTCCCCTGGAGGACGAGGGTCCGCCGTCCCGCAGCCGCGACTCCATATCCCAGGTGTACCAGCGCGCCTGACGCCGCGGTCCGCTACCGCTAGAGCTACCGCTGCCACGGCCAGGTGGCGTTCCGGCCGTCCTCGACGAGGCTCACCATCCGGAAGGCCGCGTCCGTCAGCCCGCCGAAGGTGTGGCGGTTGCCGGTGCCGACGGGCGTGTGGCCGACCTGGTAGCCGGCGAGGTTCCACGTGTAGAGCGGGACCCTGGCGGGCACCTGGGCGGACGGGCCGCCGGGGTGGTACGCGGCCTGCTCGTCGGTGACGATCAGCACCCGGTCGTGCCCGTGGTAGTGCGTGCGCAGGGCCTGGGCGGTGTTGGTGCCGCCGAGGTCGCCGAAGCGTCCCAGCACGGTGAGCACCGACTCGCCCTCGCGGTACGCGACGGGGCTGCTGCCCGTGCCGAACTCGACCAGGTCCGCGCGCTCCGCCCGCATCGCCAGCGCGGTGCCGAAGACGGCCGCCGCGTCCGCCCGGTTGAGCTGGGAGCGCTCCGACAGCGGGGACCACATGGAGCCCGACCGGTCCACCAGGATCAGCGACCGGCCCGGCAGCGCCGGCACGTTCGCCAGCGAGTGGCCCAGCGCCCGCTCCAGCGGGTCCGCCCAGCGCGGCGAGGGCGCGTGCCGGTACGCGGCGAGGTAGCGGAAGGGGAACTGCCGCGAGGCGGCGACGGTCTCCGGGTCCGCGATCCGCGCCGCGACCTCGGCGGCCACCTCGTCCGAGATCCCGGCCTGGTCGAAGTTGCGCAGGTTGCGCAGCAGCGCCATGACGCCCATGGAGGGGATGACCGCCTCCCAGGCGGCCGCGTCCATCGGCCCCTGGAGCCAGCCGGCCAGCGCCTCCCAGGTCATGCCGGCCTCGGCCAGCCGGTCCGCGCCGCCCGGTGCGGTGACGACGGCCCGGCGTTCGTCGACCGGCAGCTCCATCAGCTCCCGATGGGCCGTCAGCGTACGGTTCCCGGCGGGCGGTACGGCGTCCTCCGGGTGGTGCCGGCGGTCCAGGGCGTGGGCGAACAGCTCGCCCTGCCAGGGTTTGGCCGGGTCGGGGGAGGCGTGCACCAGGTTGAGGACGTCGCCGAAGCGGAAGCCCTTCGACGCGGTGTCGTACTTCAGCAGCGACCGGCCGGAGTACAGGCGCCGCACGGCGTCGGCGATGCCGCGCTTGACGGGCTTGGGCACGTTCCTGCCGTACGTGGCGGTCCAGTGGGCGAGCAGCTCGCCGGGCTCGTCGGCGCGGCGCAGGACGCTGTCCACGACCTGGCGGCCCGACGGGCCCCCGGTGGCTCCCGCCTCCAGGCGGGCCTTGACGTACGCGGCGGCGCCGACGAGCGAGGCGGTGCGCATGTTCGCCTCCCCGCGCAGCCAGCGCAGCAGACCGGCGGTCCATTCCGGATCCTCGACGGCGAGCCGGCGCACGAGCGCCGCGTACCGCGCGTCGCGTTCGCCCGCGCCCTCGTAGAAGGTGCGCTGTCGCACGAAGTTGGCGACGGCCAGCAGGAACAGTTCGGTGTGCGGGTCGCGCAGGTAGCCCTCCCCGCCCTGGTGGGTGAGGACGCCCTCCTGCGCCGGGTGGGCCCCGCCGGGCCCGTAGGTGCCGCGTGCGGCGGCGGCGGAGACGGAGTGGGCCACGAGCATCTCGGGCCAGATCTTGGACACGCGCTGCGTGTAGCGGGCCAGTGGGAATCCCCCGGATTCGGCAACGGAACGTGATGGTGCGACGAGGTGGCGGGGGCCCGAGATCGGGATCGGCGACGGTCCGGGAGCCCGGCGAGCCACCGCGCTGCTCCACCGGCCGACGGCCCGGGGGCCGGCGGCCGGGCGGGATTCGAACCCGCGACCTCCGGGTTGAGAAGGAGCCGTCACCTGCGCACCGGGCGCCCCGCCCGCACCTCCCGAGATCAAAAAGGCGGCGGCGTCACTTGGTTTCGTAAGGGAAGGAGCCGCAGCCGTCGCACCGGGAGGTGCGTGACTGCCGAGCAGCCTAGGAGGCCCCCGACCGGACCGCCACCGGTTTTCCGGGCCCTCGTGGCCTGCGGTGCCGCGCGGTGCTCCGGTGCCGCCCGGTGCTCCGGCTCCTACGCGTCGTCCCCCGACCGCAGCCGCTCCCGCGCCTCCATCAGCGCGAAGCCCAGCAGGTTCAGCCCCCGCCAGCGCGCCGGGTCCAGTGCCCGCTCGTCGTCGGCCGCCAGGCCGATGCCCCAGATCCGGTCCACCGGGCTCGCCTCCACCAGCACCCGGTCCCCGGTGCCCAGCAGGTACCCCCGCAGCTGCGGCGTCGAGCCGAACTTGTGCGTGCTGCCCGCCACCACGACGGCGAACCGCTCGCGCTCCCACACCGCGCCGTCGAAGCCGCGCACCAGCCGCCCGGCCTTCTTCGCCTCCGCCGGGGTCCGCGCCTCGATGGCCGCCCGCTCCGCCTCCGCGTCACCGAACAGCCGAGCTTTCTCGGCCATCATCCAGTGTTCGGCGGTGGCATAGTGGATGTCACTCACAGTGAAGGGTGCCGGCCACCACTGGCTCAGGCAGCTCGGACCGAGGGTTCCGTCCGGCCGTGGCCGATGCCCCCAGAAGGGCAGGTACTTCACCCTCTCACCCTGGCTGACCTGCCCGATCAGTTTGTCGATCATCTCCATGCACGCGAGTCTGACAGCCGCCACTGACACTTCGTACGGGATTTGCGGTCCGCCTCGACACATGGTCGACCGATTCCGTCGCGTAATCAAAAGGCAACAACGGAATCACTTGGCGGAGTGGAACACCTCTGTCAGGATCGGCACTCAATTCGAGCTGGAGCTACGGAGAGCGTGATGGGCAACCGCTTCCAGGTTAAGGAACGCTTCGCGGACGGCGCGCAGTACATCGACGGACGGCTGCGGCACGGCACCGGTGACGCGTCACACACCGTCGTCAACCCCGCCACCGGCGAGGAGGTCCTGACCTACCGGCTGGCCTCCACGGCCGACGTGGACGAGGCCGTGGCCGCCGCCAAGCGCGCCTTCCCCGCCTGGTCCGCGGCCACCCCCGGCGAGCGCTCCGACGCCCTGCACCGGCTCGCGGCGGTCCTCGCCGAGCAGGCCGAGGACTTCGCGTACGCCGAGTCCGTCCAGTGCGGCAAGCCGATCAGGCTCGCCACCGAGTTCGACGTACCGGGCACGATCGACAACACCGCCTTCTTCGCGGGCGCCGCGCGGCACCTCCAGGGCCAGGCGGCCGCCGAGTACTCGGGCGACCACACCTCGTACGTACGCCGCGAGGCGATCGGTGTGATCGGCTCCATCGCGCCCTGGAACTATCCCCTCCAGATGGCCGCCTGGAAGATCCTCCCGGCCGTCGCCGCGGGCAACACGATCGTCCTCAAGCCCGCCGAGCTCACCCCGCTGACCTCCCTGATGTTCGCGCAGGCGGCCCAGGAGGCGGGCCTGCCCGACGGCGTGATCAACATCGTCACCGGCGCGGGCAGGGAGGCCGGCGAGCACCTGGTCGGCCACCCGGACGTGGTGATGACCTCCTTCACCGGCTCCACCGCCGTCGGCAGGCGCGTCGCCGAGATCGCCACCGCCACCGTCAAGCGCCTGCACCTGGAGCTCGGCGGCAAGGCCCCCTTCGTGGTCTTCGACGACGCCGACCTGGAGGCCGCCGCCCACGGCGCCGTCGCCGCCTCCCTCATCAACACCGGCCAGGACTGCACGGCCGCCACCCGCGCCTACGTCCAGCGGCCCCTCTACGACGCCTTCACGGCCCGTGTCGCCGCGCTGATGGACACCGTCCGCCTCGGTGACCCCCTCGACCCCGCCACCGACCTCGGCCCGCTGGTCTCGTACGCCCAGCGCGACCGCGTCGCCGGCTTCGTCGAGCGGGCCCGCGCGTACGCCACCGTCGTCACCGGCGGTGAGATCCCCGGCGACGCGCTCGCCGACGGCGCCTACTACCGGCCCACCCTGATCGCCGGCGCCGCCCAGGACAGCGAGGTCGTCCAGAGCGAGATCTTCGGCCCCGTCCTGGTCGTGCTGCCCTTCGACACCGACGACGAGGGCATCGCCCTGGCCAACGACACCCCCTACGGACTGGCCGCCTCCGCCTGGAGCCGCGACGTCTACCGCGCCGGCCGCGCCACCCGCGAGATCAAGGCGGGCTGCGTCTGGGTCAACGACCACATTCCGATCATCAGCGAGATGCCCCACGGGGGCTACAAGGCCAGTGGCTTCGGAAAGGACATGAGCGCCTACTCCTTCGAGGAGTACACGCAGGTCAAGCACGTGATGTACGACAACACGGCGGTCGCCGCCAAGGACTGGCACCGCACGATCTTCGGGGACCGATAACCGCTCCGCACGACCGGCGGACGACACCCATCCCGAAAGGGCACAGCGCATGGAGCAGTACGAGCCCGACCGCCTCTCGCCGGCGCAACTCGCCGCGATGCGGCGCAGCCTTGAAAGCGGCCGCGGCGCCCTCACCCGCCGCTCGCTGCTGCGCGCCACCGGAGTCGGCGCGCTCACCCTCGGCGGCCTGTCCGGGCTGTCCGCGTGCGGCATCCCGCCCGCGCAGCGGGCGGACCAGTCCACGGCCTCGGACGACCACTCGGAGAAGGAGAAGGTGCTGAACTTCTCCAACTGGACCGAGTACATGGACACCAGCGACGACGAGAAGACCCGGCCCACCCTGGAGGAGTTCACCAAGCGCACCGGGATCGAGGTCAACTACACCGAGGACATCAACGACAACGTCGAGTTCTTCGGCAAGATCCGCCCGCAGCTGGCGGCCGGCCAGGACACCGGCCGCGACCTGATCGTCGTCACCGACTGGCTCGCCGCCCGCATCATCCGGCTCGGCTGGGCGCAGAAGCTGGACCCCTCCCACCTCCCGCACGCCTACGCCAACCTGATCCCGCAGTACCGCAATCCCGACTGGGACCCCGGCCGCGCGTACAGCTACCCCTGGACCGGCATCGACACCGTCATCGCCTACAACGCCAAGGCCACCGACGGCAGGAAGGTCGACTCCGTCACCCAGCTGCTCGACGACCCCTCCCTCAAGGGCCGGGTGGGCCTGCTCACCGAGATGCGCGACACCGTCGGCATGACCCTGCTCGACCTCGGCAAGGACCCGACGACCTTCACGGACGCCGACTACGACGCGGCCATCGGCCGGCTCCAGAAGGCCGTGGACAAGAAGCAGATCCGCCGCTTCACGGGCAACGACTACACCTCGGACCTCGACAAGGGCGACATCGCGGCCTGCCTGGCCTGGGCCGGTGACGTCATCCAGCTCCAGGCCGGCAACCCGGACATCAAGTACGCCATTCCCGCGCCCGGTTACATCACCTCCAGCGACAACCTGCTGGTCCCCGCCCGCGCGCGGCACAAGGCCAACGCCGAGAAGCTCATCGACTACTACTACGAGCCCCCCGTCGCCGCCCAGCTGGCCGCCTTCATCAGCTACGTCTGCCCGGTCGAAGGCGTCAAGGAAGAGCTCGCGAAGATCGATCCCGCACTCGCGGACAACCCCCTGATCGTCCCGGACAAGGCCATGGCCGCCAAGGCCCACGCCTTCCGTTCCCTCACCGCCGCGGAAGAGACGGCGTACGAGGAGAAGTTCGCCAAGCTCATCGGCTCCTGAGCCGCCGCACCCCCCTGCGCCCCCCTTCCGCCCCTTCCACCCCCGGGACCGCGACCCATGACTGACACGACCGCGGGCGGCGACGTCCGCCTCTCCGGGATCAGCAAGCACTACGGCTCCTTCACCGCCGTGCACCCGCTCGATCTCACCATCCCCCAGGGCTCCTTCTTCGCCCTGCTCGGCGCCTCCGGCTGCGGCAAGACCACCACCCTGCGCATGATCGCCGGCCTGGAGGAGCCCTCCACCGGTACGGTCCACCTCGGCGCGCGCGAGGTCACCCAGCTGCCGC
Organism: Streptomyces sp. NPDC042102; assembly: GCF_055582305.1. NCBI lineage: Bacteria > Bacillati > Actinomycetota > Actinomycetes > Kitasatosporales > Streptomycetaceae > Streptomyces > Streptomyces sp. NPDC042102. The sequence goes on along the minus strand of NZ_JBVJDL010000011.1, from coordinate 68,569 downwards.
CGTACAAGCGCCCGGTCAACACGGTGTTCCAGAGCTACGCGCTCTTCCCGCACATGGACATCTTCGAGAACATCGCCTTCGGGCTGCGCCGCCGCGGCATCAAGTCCGTGAAGAAGCAGGTCGACGACATGATCGACCTCGTCCAGCTCGGCGAGCACGCCAACAAGAAGCCGCACCAGCTCTCCGGCGGCCAGCAGCAGCGCGTCGCCGTCGCCCGCGCGCTCATCAACCACCCCCAGGTGCTCCTGCTCGACGAGCCGCTCGGCGCCCTCGACCTCAAGCTGCGCCGCCAGATGCAGCTGGAGCTCAAGCGGATCCAGACCGAGGTCGGCATCACCTTCGTGCACGTCACGCACGACCAGGAGGAGGCCATGACGATGGCCGACTCGGTCGCGGTCATGAACGGCGGCCGGGTCGAGCAGCTGGGCGCGCCCGCCGACCTCTACGAGAACCCGCGCACCACCTTCGTCGCCAACTTCCTGGGCACCTCCAACCTCATCGAGGCCGCCGTGGAGTCCGGCGGCGGCTCCTCCGACGACGTCGTCGTCTCCGCCTCCGGCACCACGCTGCGGCTGCCCGCCGTGCGCTGTTCCACCACCCCGCGCAGCGGCGGCAAGCTGCTGGTCGGCATCCGCCCCGAGAAGATCTCGCTGGTCCCGGCGGACGAGGAGCACACCATCGCGGCCGGCCGCAACAAGGTCGCGGGCCGGATCGCCGACTCCTCCTTCATCGGAGTCTCGACCCAGTACGTCATCGACAGCCGGGTCTGCCCCGAGCTGGAGGTGTACGCGCAGAACATCGAGCGCGACGCCCGGCTGGTCCCCGGCGCCGAGGTGATCCTGCACTGGAACCCGGAGCACACCTTCGGTCTCGACGCAGCGCAGGACATCGACGCCGGCATCGAGACCGTCGAGGAGTCCGCGTGACCACGACCGCCGCGCCGCCCCAGGCGCCCGCCCCCGCCGAACCACCGGTCCACCGCCCCTCGCGCCGCAAGCGGCTGGTCCCGTACTGGCTGCTGCTGCCCGGCATCCTGTGGCTGCTGGTCTTCTTCGTGCTGCCGATGATCTACCAGGCCTCCACCTCGGTGCAGACCGGTTCCCTCGAAGAGGGCTTCGAGGTCACCTGGCACTTCGGCACCTACTGGGACGCCTTCACCGAGTACTACCCGCAGTTCCTGCGCTCCCTGCTGTACGCCGGCACCGCCACCGTGCTGTGCCTGCTGTTCGGCTACCCGCTGGCCTACCTGATCGCCTTCAAGGCCGGCCGCTGGCGCAACCTGCTGCTGATCCTGGTCATCGCGCCCTTCTTCACCAGCTTCCTGATCCGCACCCTGGCCTGGAAGACGATCCTGGCCGACGGCGGACCGGTCGTCGGCGTGCTCAACGCGGTCGGCTTCCTCGACGTCACCAGCTGGCTGGGCCTGACCGAGGGCGACCGGGTGCTGGCCACCCCGCTGGCCGTCGTCTGCGGTCTGACGTACAACTTCCTGCCCTTCATGATCCTGCCGCTCTACACCTCGCTGGAGCGGATCGACACCCGCCTGCACGAGGCGGCCGGCGACCTGTACGCCACCCCCGCCACCACCTTCCGCAAGGTGACGTTCCCGCTCTCCATGCCGGGCGTGGTCTCCGGGACCCTGCTCACCTTCATCCCGGCGAGCGGCGACTACGTCAACGCGGAGCTGCTCGGCTCCACGGACACCCGGATGATCGGCAACGTCATCCAGTCGCAGTACCTGCGGATCCTCGACTATCCGACGGCGGCCGCGCTGTCGTTCATCCTCATGGCCATCGTGCTGATCATGGTCACCGTCTACATCCGCCGAGCGGGAACGGAGGACCTGGTCTGATGCAGTGGCTGCGCCGCAATCTCGTCGTCATCGCGGGCCTGTGCACGCTCGCGTACCTGATCCTCCCGAACGTCGTCGTGACGGTGTTCTCCTTCAACAACCCCACCGGGCGGTTCAACTACGCCTGGCAGGAGTTCTCCCTGGACGCCTGGAAGGACCCCTGCGGGGTCGCCGACCTGTGCGGGTCCCTCGGGCTCTCCCTCCAGATCGCCCTGTGGGCCACCATCGGCGCCACCGTCCTCGGCGCGATGATCGCCTTCGCGCTGGTGCGCTACCGCTTCCGGGCGCGCGGCGCGGTCAACAGCCTGATCTTCATGCCGATGGCCATGCCCGAGATCGTGATGGCGGCCTCGCTGCTCGCCCTCTTCCTCAACATGGGCATCCAGCTGGGCTTCTGGACGATCCTGATCGCCCACATCATGTTCTGCCTCAGCTTCGTCGTCGCCGCCGTCAAGGCGCGGGTGCTCTCCATGGACCCGCGGCTGGAGGAGGCCGCCCGCGACCTGTACGCCGGGCCGGTGCAGACCTTCCTGCGGGTGACCCTGCCGATCGCGGCCCCCGGTATCGCCGCCGGCGCGCTGCTGGCGTTCGCGCTCTCCTTCGACGACTTCATCATCACCAACTTCAACTCGGGCAACACCGTCACCTTCCCCATGTTCGTGTGGGGATCGGCGCAGCGCGGTACGCCCGTCCAGATCAACGTCATCGGTACGGCGATGTTCGTCATCGCGGTGCTGGTGGTGCTCGCCGGTCAGATGATCGGCACCCGCCGCAAGAAGACTCAAGCCAAGTAACACCCCGTGTAACCCTGTAGGGAGTTGGAAGCCATGGCCCCAGTCGCCATGCGAAGTGTTGCGAAATCCCTTTCCGAAGCGCTGCCGGTCTCGTACTGGCTGGACGACCCCGGCAAGCCCGCCGCGCAGCCGGCGCTCACCTCCGACGAGGCCTGCGACCTGCTGGTCATCGGCGGCGGCTACAGCGGCCTGTGGACCGCGCTCATCGCCAAGGAGCGCGATCCCGCACGGGACGTCGTCCTGATCGAGTCCAAGGAGGCGGGCTGGGCCGCCTCCGGCCGCAACGGCGGGTTCTGCGCCGCCTCCCTCACCCACGGCCTGGCCAACGGCGTGGCCCGCTGGCCCGGCGAGCTCGCGAAGCTGGAGGAGCTGGGCGCCCGCAACCTCGACGAGATCGAGGCGGCGGTCGCCCGCTACGGCATCGACTGCGACTTCGAGCGCACCGGCGAGATCGACGTCGCCACCGAGCCGCACCAGGTGGAGGAGCTGCGCGAACTCTACGAGCAGGCCCAGAAGCTGGGCCTGGCGGACGGCTCGCGCTGGCTGGACCGCGACGAGGTGCGCGCCGAGGTCGACTCGCCGACCTTCCTCGCGGGCCTGTGGGACACCGACGGCGTCGCGATGCTCAACCCGGCCAAGCTCGCCTGGGGGCTGAAGGAGGCGTGCCTGGGCCTGGGGGTGCGCATCTACGAGAACACCCGGGGGCTCTCGCTCGCCGCCTCCGGTGCGGGGATGGCCGTACGCACCCCGTACGGGCGGATCTTCGCCCGCCGGGTCGCCCTGGGCACGAACATCTTCCCCTCCCTGGTCAAGCGGATCCGCGCGTTCACGGTCCCGGTCTACGACTACGCGCTGATGACCGAGCCGCTCAGCCCCGAGCAGCTGGCGGCCATCGGCTGGCGGGGCCGCCAGGGCATGGGCGACAGCGCCAACCAGTTCCACTACTTCCGGATCACCCCAGAGAACCGCATCCTGTGGGGCGGCTACGACGCCATCTACCCCTACCGGGGCAAGCTCGACTCCGAGTACGACCACCGCCCCGAGACCTACCTGAAGCTGGCGCAGCACTTCTTCACGGCGTTCCCGCAGCTGGAGGGCGTGAACTTCAGCCACGCCTGGGGCGGCGCGATCGACACCTGCTCGCGCTTCTCCGCCTTCTTCGGCACCGCGCACGGCGGCAAGGTCGCCTACGCCGCCGGATACACCGGGCTCGGTGTCGGCGCCACCCGCTTCGGCGCCGACGTGATGCTGGACCTGCTGGACGGGGCGCGCACCGAGCGGACCGAGCTGGAGATGGTGAAGTCCCGGCCGATGCCGTTCCCGCCCGAACCGTTCGCCTGGACGGGCATCACGCTCACCAAGTGGTCCCTGGCGCGGGCCGACGCCCGCGGCGGCCGCCGCAACCTGTGGCTGAAGGCCATGGACAAGTTCGGCCTCGGCTTCGACAGCTGAGCCCGGGCGGGACCCGGATCCGCGACCGGCGGGCGGTGCGCGCCCCCGGCGCACGCGCCCGGTTCATGGCGTGAGCCGTTTCACCACCACGGGGCAGGAGAACCCGCGTCATCGCCCGGCCCGGCCCCGCTCTCTGACGGTGAGGACCCCTCACCTACAGGGAACGGAGGCCGGGCGATGCAGGGCTCGGAGATCAAGAGCGCGGTGGAATGGCTGGTGGCGGTGGCGCCCGATCCCGAAGCCTGCCGGTGGGAGTGGGAGCGCAGCCCCCTGGGGGTCACGCTGCTGCCCGCCGGCCTGAGCTGGGACGTACTGATCCTGCCCGGGGAGCTGGGGCAGCTCACGCTCGAGGTGCTCCGGCGGCTGCTGGAGCGGCCCGGCCCGGTGCTCGCCGACTTCGGTGACTCCCGGCTGGGCTTCTTCGTGCCCGCCGGCACCGCCTCGCGCTGGATGGGCACGGGCGTACGAGGGGCGGGACGCGGCAGCTGGATCGTCGTCCCCCATCCCGGCCGGGCCACCGGCGGGGCGCGCTGGCTGGTGCTCCCCGACGGCCTGGGCACGCTCACCGATCCGGTGGTTCTGGAGCTCGCGATGCACGAGGCGGCGGCCCTGGTGGCGGGGGAGCCCGGGTGGGAGGCGGACGCGAGGCCTTGACAGGAGCATTGGTCTGGACCATGTTGTGCGCCGCCAGGTCCCTCCATCCCCCCATGTTCCGGAGGCAGTTGTGCGCCGCAGAATACTGTCCCTTCTCACGGCCGCCGCCCTGGCGGCGGCCGGTCTGCTCGCCGCGGGGCCGCCCGCCGCGGCGGCGGACGCCGACCTCGCCCGCAACGGCGGCTTCGAGTCCGGCCTCACCAGCTGGAGCTGCACGGCCGGCAGCGGAGCCGTCGTCGGCTCACCCGTCCACGCCGGCGCCGCGGCCCTGAAGGCCACCCCGGCCGGGCAGGACAACGCCCGGTGCGCCCAGGCCGTCACCGTCCGGCCCGGCGCGACGTACACGCTGAGCGCCTGGGTGCAGGGCGCGTACGTCTACCTGGGCGCGAGCGGCACCGGCACCACCGACGTGTCCACGTGGACCCAGTCGGCGGGCGCCTGGACCAAGCTCACGACCACCTTCCGCACGGGCCCGTCGACGACGTCCGTGACCGTGTACACCCACGGCTGGTACGGCCAGAACGCCCACCACGTCGACGACCTCGCGGTGGTCGGCCCCGACCCGGGCGGCCCCGGCGGGCCCGACCTCCCGGCCGCCCCCACCGGCCTCACCGCATCGGGCGCCACCGCCACCTCGGTCGGCCTGTCCTGGTCGGCGGTCGCCGGCGCCACCGGCTACACCGTCTACCGCGACGGCGCCGCGGCCCTGACCGTCAGCGGCACCTCGGCGACGGTGACCGGCCTCGCGCCCGCCACGACGTACGCCTTCCAGGTGGCCGCGGTGGGCCCGGCGGGCGAGGGTCCGCGCAGCGCGGCCGTCCCCGCCACCACCACGAGCGGCGGCCCCGGCCCCGGCGGACCTGCCCTGCCCGCCCACGCCCTCGTCGGCTACCTCCACGCGAGCTTCGCCAACGGCTCCGGCTACGTCCGGATGGCCGACGTCCCCGCGTCCTGGGACGTCATCAACCTCGCCTTCGGCGAGCCGACCTCGGTGACCTCGGGCGACATCCGCTTCCGCCTGTGCCCGGTGGCCGAGTGCCCGAACGTGGAATCGGCCGCCGAGTTCAAGGCGGCGATCAAGGCCAAGCAGGCGGCCGGCAAGAAGGTGCTGATCTCCATCGGCGGCCAGAACGGCCAGGTACAGCTCGCCACGGCGGCCGCCCGCGACACCTTCGTCTCCTCCGTCGGCCGGATCATCGACGAGTACGGCCTCGACGGCCTCGACATCGACTTCGAGGGCCACTCCCTGTCGCTGGCGGCGGGCGACACCGACTTCCGCAGCCCCACCACGCCGGTGATCGTCAACCTGATCTCGGCACTGAAGACCCTCAAGGCCCGGTACGGCCCGGACTTCGTCCTGACCATGGCCCCGGAGACCTTCTTCGTCCAGCTCGGCTACCAGTTCTACGGCCCGGGCCCGTGGGGCGGGCAGGACCCGCGGGCCGGTGCCTACCTCCCGGTCATCCACGCCCTGCGCGACGACCTCACCCTGCTGCACGTGCAGGACTACAACTCCGGCCCGATCATGGGCCTGGACAACCAGTACCACTCCATGGGCGGTGCCGACTTCCACATCGCCATGACCGACATGCTCCTGACCGGCTTCCCGGTCGCGGGCAACACCGCGCGCGTCTTCCCGGCCCTGCGCCCCGACCAGGTCGCCATCGGCCTGCCGGCCACGCCCCAGGCGGGCAACGGGCACACGCCGCCCGGCGAGGTGCACAAGGCCCTGGACTGCCTGACGAAGAAGACGAACTGCGGCGCCTACACCACCCACGGCACCTGGCCCGCCCTGCGCGGCCTGATGACCTGGTCGGTCAACTGGGACCGGTTCGGCGGCTGGGAGTTCTCCAGGAACTTCGACGCCTACTTCGGCGGCTGACCCGCCCTCCTCAGGCTGTCCGCGCCGCGCCGCGGCGGACGGCGAGGAGCAGCGGGACGCACAGCAGGCAGCTGGCCAGCACGTCCAGGGGCCAGTGCCAGCCGCGCAGGATCAGGCCGGTGGCCGTCGCGCCCGTCAGCAGGAGGGCGGCGGCCATCGGCCAGGCGCGGCGGACGTACGGCGTGATCAGCAGGGCCGCGCCGATGTAGGCCACGGCCGAGGTGGCCGTGTGCCCCGAAGGGAAGTAGCCGGCCGCCCAGGGCTCCAGCGGGCCCGGCCGGGCGGTCCACTCCTTCAGCGGGACGACCAGGGCCGGGACCAGGGCCATGGCCAGGCCCGCCACCAGCGCGCCCCGGCGGTTGCCGCGCCACGCCGCCCAGCCCATCGCCAGCAGCAGGACCGGAACGGCGACCGGGACGTTGCCGAGGTCGGAGAGGCGTTCGGTGACGGCGTCCGGGACCGTGCGGACGACGGCACGGCTCAGGCTCTCGTCCGGCGCCAGCAGCGGGCCGGAGACCAGGACCTGCCAGGTGATCAGGGCCAGGCCGAGGAGCGCGGCCGCCGCGGTGAGCAGGGCCCGGGAGGAGAAAACGGCCGGCCGTCCCGGAACAGGGGGGATGGTTCCGGGACGGCCGCCCTGATCGGGTTGCCGCGCGCCCCGGGGGGTTTGGGGCGGACGGCTGTCCGATCGGTGAGGAGTGTGCGCGAACGCATGCCCGGTACGGCGCTGGGGAAGCCCGGTACCGGAATCGTCCCCGGAAGACCGGCGACGGTGTGTCTCACTCATCTGCAGAAACCGTACGGCAGCGAGAGGGGGACCGACAGCGGGATCGCGCTCCCGCCATCGGCCCCCCACACGTTCTTCACAGGGCCCGACGGTTACCGCTGGTATGGATCGAGCACCGTGTTCGGACGCTCGCTCAGATGCCCGCGAAGGCGCCCTCGATGATGTCCAGGCCCTCGTTCAGCAGGTCGTCGCCGATGACGAGCGGGGGCAGGAAGCGGAGCACGTTGCCGTAGGTGCCGCAGGTGAGGACGAGCAGGCCCTCGGCGTGGCAGGCCTTGGCGAGCGCGCCGGCGGCCTCCGGGTTCGGGGTCTTGGACGCGGGGTCCTTGACCAGCTCGATCGCGACCATCGCACCGCGGCCGCGGATGTCACCGATGATGTCGTACTTCTCCTGCATCGCCGTCAGGCGGGCCTTCATCACCGACTCGATGTGCTTGGCCTTGGCGTTGAGGTCGAGCTCCTTCATCGTCTCGATGGAGCCCAGGGCGCCGGCACAGGCCACCGGGTTGCCGCCGTAGGTGCCGCCCAGGCCGCCCGCGTGCGCGGCGTCCATGATCTCGGCGCGGCCGGTCACGGCGGCCAGCGGCAGACCGCCGGCGATGCCCTTGGCGGTGGTGATCAGGTCCGGGACGATGCCCTCGTCCTCGCACGCGAACCACTGGCCGGTGCGGCAGAAGCCGGACTGGATCTCGTCGGCGACGAACACGATGCCGTTGTCGTTGGCGAACTTCACGATCGCCGGCAGGAAGCCCTTGGCCGGCTCGATGAAGCCGCCCTCGCCGAGCACCGGCTCGATGATGATCGCGGCGACGTTCTCGGCGCCGATCTGCTTGGTGATCTGGTCGATCGCCTGCGCGGCGGCCTCGGGGCCGCAGTTCTCGGCACCGGTGGGCCAGCGGTAGCCGTAGGCGACCGGCACGCGGTAGACCTCGGGCGCGAACGGGCCGAAGCCCTGCTTGTACGGCATGTTCTTCGCCGTCAGCGCCATGGTGAGGTTGGTGCGGCCGTGGTAGCCGTGGTCGAAGACGACGACGGCCTGGCGCTTGGTGTACGAACGGGCGATCTTGACGGCGTTCTCGACGGCCTCGGCGCCCGAGTTGAACAGCGCCGACTTCTTCGCGTGGTCACCGGGGGTCAGCTCGGCGAGCGCCTCGCAGACCTCGACGTAGCCCTCGTAGGGCGTGACCATGAAACAGGTGTGGGTGAAGTCGGCGAGCTGCGCGGAGGCGCGGCGTACGACGGCCTCGGCGGAGGCGCCGACCGAGGTCACGGCGATGCCGGAGCCGAAGTCGATCAGGCGGTTGCCGTCGACGTCCTCGATGATGCCGCCGCCCGCGCGGGCCGTGAAGACGGGGAGCACGGAGCCCACGCCGCCGGCCACCGTCTCCAGGCGGCGGGCCTGCAGCTCCTGCGACTTCGGGCCGGGGATCGCGGTGACGATGCGGCGCTCCTGCGGGACAGCGGTCATGGGGGCTCCTGGGGGTGTTTGCGGGCCGTTTTCGGACGCACGTGTGTCTTTGTCCGCAGGCTAGGCCCGAGGGAGGGCCGAAGGCATGCTCCGTTCGGGAGTGGTGCCCGCGTGTCCTTGTCCGTGACGGCCATAGGAGGGGCGGGTCGGGGGCGCCGCGGGTGATCACCGGGTGTCGCGCCGATCCGGCCGGGGTACGGGCCGCGGGGCGGTCCCGGCCACTAGATTGAGCGCCGCAGCACAGTGAACGGGGCAGGCAGGGGGCAGGGGTTCATGGACACCGACGGTACGTACGGCACACCGGACGCGGTCGCCCGCGGGGGCCAGGTCCCCCGGCCGGCCGGGCCACCGCTGCCGCCGGACGCCGGAACCCCCCGCGCACCGGGCCCGGTCCAGGGCCCGCACGCACCGGACCCGCACGCCCCGGACCCGCAGGCACCGGGCCGTTCCGCGAAGGCGCACGCCCCGGCGACCGCGGTCCCGCCCGCCCCCGCCGTCCCCCCGGCCCCCGCCGCCCCGCCGGCGCGGCCGCCCCGCCCCGCCCACGCGCCCCGCCCCGCCGCCGGGGCCGCCGGGGCGCTGGCCGAGTGGCTGCGCACGCCCCGGCCCGAGGCCGAGCCCGGCACCTGGCGCCTGGGCCACGTGCCGCGCGCCGCCCAGGACCCGGAGGAGGCCGTACCGGCGCGCGCGCTGCTCAGCTCCGCCCTGATCTCCTTCCTCGTCTGCGTCCTGGTGTGGTCGCTGATCCGCAACGGCTACATCACGGCGTGGGACGAGCCGCTGCGGATGTTCACCCCGAACGACTGGTGGGACCTGCACGGCGAGCCGCGGCCCGGCCAGGGCGGCATGACCGCCAAGCCGCTCTACGAGCTGCTCTTCGACGCCGCCCTGCTCTACGGTTTCGGCCGCCTCGGCCGCTGGAAGCTCGCCTGGAACCGGCTCGTCGTCGCCCGCGGCCCCTGGGCCCGCGCCGGGGCGGCCGCGCTCGTCGCCCTCCTGGCGGTCCTGCTGGTGCGGGGCTACCAGCTCCCGCTGCGCGCGCTCGCCTACTCGCTGCTTCCGTTCGGCACCGACCAGGTCGCCAACAAGCAGCTCGTCGACACCACCCACCTCCTCCTGGACGCGGGCGTCGTGCTGGCCTGCGCCGTCCTCGGCGGCTGGCTCACCCTGCTGCGCCGCCGCGGGGCCGGCGCCTCCGCCGCGCCGGACGGCCGGCCCGGCGCCCCGGCCCCGGCCGAGCCCGGCTCCGAGGAGGACCCCGTCCGCTGGTCGCAGCTGCGCGCCGCCGGGCTGGCCGACGCCGCCGACCGGCTCGGCGCCGACACCGAGGCCGGCCGGATGGGCGACGTCGACCACGTCCGCATCCGCCGCGCCTGGGAGTCCGTCCAGGTCGACCCCACCCGCTTCACCGCCTTCGCCGACGCGGTGCGCGCCAAGGGCGCCGGCGCCTGCGCGCACCCCTCCGGAGCGCGCGACCTGCCGGTCCGGACCGCCCGGCACGACCTGCTCCTGCGGCAGGTCCGCCTGGGCACGGTCGCGGACACCGAACGCAACCCCTACGCCCGGCGCACCACCGGCCTCGCCCTCGACCCCGAGGTGCTCGGCACCTCGCTGCTGGCCGTCGGCCCCTCCGGCGCGGGCAAGACCGGACGGCTGGTGCGGCCCGTCGTGGAGTCGCTGGCCCTCCAGGCGCTGGCCGGACAGGCCGCCGTCATCGCGGTCGGCGCGGCCGGGGCCCGGCTCGGGCCCGACGACGCGTACGACGTGGTGGTCCGCATCGGCGACGACTCCTCCGTGCACGACCTCGACCTCTACGGCGGCACCCCCGACCCCGACGAGGCGGCCACCCTGCTCGCCGAGGCCTTCGTCGGCGACGTACCGGGCATCGACGTACGGCGGGCCGCGACCGCCCTGGCCCAGCTGCTCGGCCCCTTCCGGGCCGCCTACGGGCGCTTCCCCGGCGTCCCCGAGCTGCGCGAACTCCTTGACCAGGTGCCCGCCGCCGTCGCCGCGCTGCGCGACGACCTCCAGAGCGCCGGCCAGTACGCGATGCTGCGCGAGCTCGACGCGCGGGAGCGCGGTCGCGGCTCCCACGGCGACCCCGGGCCGCTGCTCGCCGACCGCGTGGCCCTGCTGGACCGGCCCGCGTTCGCCGGGTCCTTCGACACCACCGGGCAGAACCGGATGTTCTCGCTCAGCTTCCTGGAGCACCCCCTGCGGGTCCGCATCGACCTGCCCGAGCGCGGGCACACCGACGCCTCCCGGATGCTGGCCCGGCTGCTGCTCGCCCAGTTCACGGCGAGCGTCGCCGCCCGCGCCGACCGCTCGCTCTTCGCCTTCCTGGCCCTCGACGACGCCTCCGCCACGCTGACCCCGCAGACCGTGCGGGAACTGAGCCGGCTGCGCTCGGCCCACGCCGGGGTGCTGCTGGCGCTGCGCACGCTGGAGGACGTACCCGAGGGGCTGCGCACGCCGCTGCTGGGCGCGGTGGGCTGCCGGATGGCGTTCTCCGGGGTCACCACCTGGGACGGCAAGCGGTTCGCGGAGGCCTGGGGCACCGAGTGGGTGGAGGCGCGCGACGTCACCAGCCGGGACGTCTTCGCCGACCAGGCCCTCACCCGGTGGATCCACGCCCTGCGCAAGCTGATCACCGGCAAGGCCGTGACCACCGACGCGGTGACCGTACGGCAGGTGGAGCGGGAGCGGTGGTCGGCCTCGGACCTCGCGCACGCGGTGCCGGCCGGCTGCGCGGTGCTGTCGCTGACGACCGTGCGCGGCGAGCGGGCGGCACCGCTGCTGGTGGAGCTGGGCCACGCGGGATGACGGCCGTCGGGAAAGCCGCCCGCCGGTTGGCGCGACGGCCGTGTGGCGACCCGTACGAGGTGGCAGAATCGACCTGAGCCGTTCATACGCCACGGCGAAATGAATCTTCGTCGAAAGCCCCGGGAACCGATGCCGCTCACTCTCGCCTCGCTCGTCCAGCACTCGGCGCTCAAACTCAGCGTCCGCGCGGGGGAGGACCGGCTGGACACGCCGGTGCGCTGGGCGCACGTCAGCGAGCTCGCCGACCCCGTCCCCTACATGGAGGGCGGCGAGCTGCTCCTCATCACGGCGATGAAGCTGGACGCCGAGGACCCCGAGGAGATGCGCGCCTACGTCCGCCGGCTGGCGGCGGCCGGGGTGGTCGGCATCGGCTTCGCCGTCGGCGTCAACTACGACGCGATCCCGCAGGCCCTGGTGGAGGCCGCCCGCAGCGAGGACCTGCCGCTGCTGGAGGTGCCCCGGCGCACCCCCTTCCTCGCGATCAGCAAGGCCGTCTCCGCGGCGCTGGCCGCCGACCAGTACCGGGCGGTGACCGCCGGATTCGAGGCCCAGCGCGAGCTCACGCGGGCCGCGCTGTCCGCCGAGGGCCCCGCCGAACTGCTGGCCAGGCTCGCCGCGCACGTGCACGGCTGGGCGGCCCTGTACGACGCCTCGGGGGCGGTCGTCGCGGCCGCGCCCGACTGGGCCGCCCGGCGGGCCGCCCGGCTCACCCCGGACGTCGAACGGCTGCGCGAACGCCCGGCGCCGGCCAGCGCCGTGGTCGGCGGCTCGGACGACCGGGTCGAACTGCAGTCGCTGGGCACCGGCCGGCGGGCCCGCGGCGCGCTGGCCGTGGGCACGGGCGCGCCGCTGGGCACCGCCGAGCGGTACGCCGTCCACTCGGCGGTCGCGCTGCTCACGCTGACCACCGAGCGCTCGCGGGCCCTGCACGACGCCGAGTCGCGGCTGGGCGCGGCGGTGCTGCGGATGCTGCTGGCCGGGGAACCGGAGCACGCCCAGGCCGTGGCCGCCGACCTGTACGGCGGACTGCTGGAGGCCCCGTTCCGGCTGGTCGTGGTCGAACCGGCGCTGCCCGGCACCGCCCAGCCGGAAGGCCTGGCCGCCTTCGCCGACGCCGTGGAGTCGGCGGCGGCCCGGGCCGGCGAGACCCTGCTGGTGGTGCCCGAGACCGGACGGCTGGTGGTGCTCGCCGCCGACGGCGGCGCGGCCGTGCAGGCGGTGGCCGCCCACGCGGAGGCCCTCGAAGCCCGGCGGGGCCGGGACGCCACCGGCCCCGAGGCGGACGAACTGGTCATCGGCCTGTCCGCGCCCGCGGGCCCGGCGAACGCCGGCGCCGCCTTCAAACAGGCCGACCAGGCCCTGGCCGTGGCCCGCCGGCGCGGCCGCCCCCTGGTCGAGCACGAGGACCTCGCGGCGGGCTCGGTCCTGCCGCTCCTGGCCGACGAGGCCGTCCGCGCCTTCGCCGACGGCACCCTGCGCGCCCTGCGCGAGCACGACGCCACCGGCCGCGGCGACCTCGTGGCCTCCCTCCAGGCCTGGCTCTCGCGCCACGGCCAGTGGGACGCGGCCGCCGCCGAACTCGGCGTCCACCGCCACACCCTGCGCTACCGCATGCGCCGCGTCGAGGAGATCCTCGGCCGCTCCCTCGACGACCCGGACGTCCGCATGGAGCTCTGGCTCGCCCTGAAGGCCACCTCCACCCCTACGTGAGCGCGCCCCACCCCTGCGGGGTGCCCCGCGAGCGGCGGCGGCCGGGCCAGACTGACGCCGGAGCGGCACCGCCGGCCGGGCGACACTGACAAACCGGCGCAGGACGCGGGAGCGGCGCTCCATGCCGGACAAACGCCGAAACCGCCGCGCAGATCTACGGTGGGAGGGACAGGACCCGCACACCACCGAAGGGCCGGGGATTCGCATGACTTCCACCCACGCCTTCTGGCTCGCCGGCCGCCAGGCCACCGGCCAGGACAGCTTCGACGTCCACTCCCCGTGGGACGGCCGCGTCGTCGGCACCGTCAGCGTGCCCACCGACGCCCAGGTCGAAGAGGCCGTGGCCGCGGCGCACGCCGTGACGGCGGAGTTCTCCGCGACCCCCGCCCACGTACGGGCCGCCGCCCTGGACCACGTCTCCAAGCGGCTCGTCGAGCGCACCGAGGAGATCGCCCAGCTGATCTCCGCCGAGAACGGCAAGCCCGTCAAGTGGGCCCGCGGCGAGGTCGGCCGCGCGGTGTCCGTCTTCCGCTTCGCCGCCGAAGAGGCCCGCCGCTTCAACGGCGGTGAGGCCCAGCGCCTGGACACCGACGCCGGTGGCGTCGGCCGTCTCGCCCTGACCCGCCGCTTCGTCAAGGGCCCGGTCCTCGGCATCGCGCCGTTCAACTTCCCGCTGAACCTCTGCGCCCACAAGGTCGCCCCCGCGATCGCCGTCGGTGCGCCCATCATCCTCAAGCCGGCCCCGGCCACCCCCCTGTCCGGCCTGATCCTCGGCGAGCTGCTCGCCGAGACCGACCTGCCGGCCGGCTCCTGGTCCGTGCTCCCCGTCGCCAACGACAAGATGCCGGCCCTGGTCAAGGACGAGCGCCTGCCCGTCATCTCCTTCACCGGCTCCGACACGGTCGGCTACGCCATCCAGGAGTCCGTGCCCCACAAGCACTGCACCCTGGAGCTCGGCGGCAACGCCGCGGCCGTGGTCCTCCAGGACTGGTCCTCCGAGGCCGACCTCGACTGGGCCGCCACCCGCATCGCCACCTTCTCCAACTACCAGGCCGGCCAGTCCTGCATCTCCGTGCAGCGCGTCGTCGCCGACGCCGCCGTCTACGACCGCCTGGTCGAGAAGGTCGTCGCGAAGGTCCAGGCCCAGGTCACCGGCGACCCGAACGACGACGCCACCGACGTCGGCCCGCTCGTCTCCGAGGACGCCGCCAAGCGCGTCGAGTCCTGGGTCGACGAGGCCGTCTCCGCCGGCGCCAAGCTGCTCGCCGGCGGCAAGCGCGAGGGCGCCTCGTACGAGCCGACCGTGCTCGCCGAGGTCCCGGGCGACGTCACCATCGCCGTCGAGGAGGTCTTCGGACCGGTCCTGACCCTGCACCGCGTCGAGAACACCGACGAGGCCTTCGCCAAGGTCAACGACTCCAAGTTCGGCCTCCAGGCCGGCGTCTTCACCCACGACGTGCAGAGCGCCTTCCGCGCCCACCGCGAGCTGGAGGTCGGCGGCGTGATCATCGGCGACGCCCCCTCGTACCGCGCCGACCAGATGCCGTACGGCGGCGTGAAGCAGTCGGGTGTCGGCCGCGAGGGCGTCCGCTACGCGATGGAGGACTACACGTACGAGCGAGTCATGGTCCTGACCGGCCTCGACATCTGAGTCCGTTCCGCCAAAGAGCCGACGGCCTGAGCCCACTGTGCGGGGGCTCAGGCCGTCCCCCTTTTCCCGGGCGGGCGGAAGGGGTACGACTAACGGGTACGACTCACAGGTAGCACCCACCGGTAGCGACCCGACGAGCGGCGAGGTGAGCCCCCTCATGTCCGCAACACAGCCCGCACAGCCGGCCCAGCCCGCGGAACCCGCCCGGCCCGTACCCCCGGTCCCGCCCAAGGTGACCGAGCGCGAGGCCCGGCAGGTCGCGGAAGCGGCCCGGGAACAGGACTGGCGCAAGCCCAGCTTCGCCAAGGAACTCTTCCTCGGCCGGTTCCGCCTCGACCTGATCCACCCCCATCCGCTCCCCGCCGACGAGGACGTGCGGCGCGGCGAGGCCTTCCTGGACCGGCTCCGCGCCTTCTGCGAGACCGAGATCGACGGGCCCCGGATCGAACGCGAGGCGAAGATCCCGGACGAGACCGTGCGGGGCCTGAAGGAACTGGGCGCGCTCGGCATGAAGATCGACCCCAAGTACGGGGGCCTGGGCCTGACCCAGGTGTACTACAACAAGGCGCTCGCCCTCGTCGGCTCGGTCAGCCCCGCCATCGGCGCCCTGCTCTCCGCCCACCAGTCCATCGGCGTCCCCCAGCCGCTGAAGATCTTCGGCACCCAGGAGCAGAAGGACGCCTTCCTGCCGCGCCTGGCCACCACCGACATCAGCGCCTTCCTCCTCACCGAACCGGACGTCGGCTCCGACCCCGCCCGGCTCGCCACCACCGCCGTCCCCGACGGCGAGGACGGCTACGTCCTGGACGGCGTGAAGCTGTGGACCACCAACGGCGTGGTCGCCGACCTGCTCGTCGTCATGGCCCGGGTGCCCGCGTCCGAGAACCACCGCGGCGGCATCACCGCCTTCGTCGTCGAGGCCGACGCCCCCGGCATCACCGTCGAGCACCGCAACGCCTTCATGGGCCTGCGCGGCCTGGAGAACGGCGTCACCCGCTTCCACCGCGTCAAGGTCCCCGCCGCGAACCGCATCGGCCCCGAGGGCGCCGGCCTGAAGATCGCGCTGACCACCCTCAACACCGGCCGGCTCTCGCTGCCCGCGATGTGCGTCGGCGCCGGCAAGTGGTGCCTGAAGATCGCCCGCGAATGGTCGGCGGTCCGCGAGCAGTGGGGCCGGCCCGTCGCCCGCCACGAGGCCGTCGGCGCCAAGATCTCCTTCATCGCCGCCACCACCTTCGCGCTGGAGGCCGTCGTCGACCTCGCCTCGCAGATGGCCGACGAGGACCGCAACGACATCCGCATCGAGGCCGCGCTCGCCAAGCTCTACGGCTCCGAGATGGCCTGCCTGATGGCCGACGAGCTGGTCCAGATCCGCGGCGGCCGCGGTTTCGAGACCGCCGACTCGCTCGCCGCCCGCGGCGAACGCGCCGTACCGGCCGAGCAGCTCCTGCGCGACCTGCGCATCAACCGGATCTTCGAGGGCTCCACCGAGATCATGCACCTGCTGATCGCGCGCGAGGCCGTCGACGCCCACCTCTCCGTCGCCGGCGACCTCATCGACCCCGACAAGGCACTCGGCGACAAGGCCAGGGCCGGCGCCCGCGCGGCCGGGTTCTACGCCCGCTGGCTGCCCAAGCTCGCCGCCGGCCCCGGCCAGGTGCCCGGCACCTACCGCGAGTTCCACCCCGCCGGCCACCCCGACCTCGCCGTCCACCTGCGCTACGTCGAACGCGGCGCCCGCAAGCTCGCCCGGTCCACGTTCTACGCCATGTCCCGCTGGCAGGGCAGGATGGAGACCAAACAGGGCTTCCTCGGCCGCGTCGTCGACATCGGCGCCGAACTCTTCGCCATGAGCGCCGCCTGCGTGCGCGCCGAGCACCTGCGCGCCACCGGCGCCCACGGCCGCGAGGCCTACCAGCTCGCCGACGCCTTCTGCCGGCAGTCCCGGCTGAGGATCGAGGAGCTCTTCGGACGGCTGTGGTCCAACACCGACGACCTGGACCGCAAGGTCGTCGCGGGCGTCCTGACCGGCACCTACACCTGGCTGGAGGAAGGCGTCCTGGACCCCTCCGGCGACGGCCCCTGGATCGCGGACGCCACCCCCGGACCCTCCCAGCAGAAAAACGTCCACCGCCCGTTCCGCTGACCTGCGATCATCGCCCCGTCGCCGGACAGGCGTACGAGGGCGGCGAGCGGGGAAGCGGACCAACGATGAACGTCGACAGGGAGAGCAGACGGCTCGCCCGGTGCGTGGCGCTCCTGCTGCGCCACGCACCGGACGCGGTCGCCGCCGACCTCCTCGGGCGCCTGGACGCCCCCACGCGCCGCTTCCTGTGCCGGGACGAACACCTCCCGGCCTCCACCGTGACCCTGCTGCTGCGCCACGGCACCGACGAGGACCGCCGTACGGTCGCACGCAACCCCTACGTCCTGGGCCGCCCGCTGCCGGGCCTGCCCGGCCCCGCCCGCTACGCCGCCCGGCCGCCGAAGGCGCACCTCGCGGGGCTCCTCGCCGCGGAGCTGGGCCACCCGCCGGACGAGCCGCTGTCCCTGACCGACGAGGAGCTGATCGCCCTCCTGCGCCGGACCGGCGCCCGCCGTCCGCGCGGCCCGCTGGACGTGCTGCGCCTGCACACCGGGCCCGGCCCCGACCCCGGCCCGCTGCTGCGCGCACACGCCCGCCACCCGCTGCCGCCCGGCTCCGTCGAGGCCCTGCTGCTGGTGGGACGGCTGCCCCTGCCCGTGGCCCTGGCCCTGCTGGACACCCGCGCCGCCACCGGGTACGGCCGCTCCTGGCACCGGCCCGCCGTCCGGGCCGTACGGATGGGCCTGGCCACCCCCGACGAACTCGTCGCCCACCTCGCACCGGCCCACCGGACCCTGCTGCTCACGCTGGAGGGCGGGCACGGCCACGGCCTGCGCTGGTCCCTGCCCGAACGGGCCCAGATGGGCTCGGCCCTGCACCGCGTGCTGCGCCCGGCCCTGGGCGAGGACCCCCGGCTGTGGGCCGCGCTGACGCGGCACGCGCCCGGTTTCGCCGGCACCCTGCCCGAACTCGCCGCCGCGGTCGCCGGGGGCACCGCCGGTGACCTCGCCGCCGTCCCGCCGGCGCCGCCCGTGCCCGGTCTCGAACGGGCCGTGCGGGCCCTGGCCCCCGCCCCGCCACCCCCGCCCGCCGGCGGCGTCGAGCGGGAACTGGCCCTGGCCAGCCTGGCCGTGCCCAACGCGATGGGAGACCTGCGCGAGGACATCCGCTGGGTCCGGGCCTGCCTGGACCGCGGCCTGCTGACCGGCACCGACGTGCTCCGCCACAAGGCTCCCGCCGCGTGGGCCCTGGACGAGGACCACTGGCTGGGCGACCTCGACGAGGACCCCGCGGCCGACGCCCCCGACCGTGCCGCGGACGACGACGGTGACGTCGGCCACGGCCGGGCCGGGCGGTGGCGGGCGTTGCTGGCCGGGCGCGCCGAGGCCGACCGGTTGCTCGCGGGCGCCCTCGGGACGTACGCCGACGGCTGGTGGCGGGCGGCCCGCGCGCTGCCCGACTTCCCCGGGACGCTGCCCGAACTCCTCGCCGGGGTCACCTCGGGGGACTGGGTGTCCAACCCCGGCTGAGTTGCGGCAACAATGGGGGGATGAGCGACAGCCCAGCCCCCCTCGCCGACCCGCACCTCCTCTTCGACGCCGCGGCCGGCCGCCGGGACATCGTCGTCCTCGGGTCCACCGGATCGATCGGGACCCAGGCCATCGATCTCGTCCTGCGCAACCCCGACCTGTTCCGGGTGACCGCGCTGTCCGCCGCCGGCGGCCGCGTCGGCCTGCTCGCCGAGCAGGCCCGGCGGCTGCGGGTCGAGCGGGTCGCGGTCGCCCGCGAGGACGTCGTACCGGCCCTGAAAGAGGCGCTCGACGCCGCGTACGGCGCCGAGCCGCAGCCCGAGGTCCTCGCGGGTCCCGACGCGGCCACCGAACTCGCCGCCTCCCCGTGCCACACCGTGCTCAACGGCATCACCGGTTCCATCGGCCTCGCGCCCACCCTCGCGGCGCTGCGGGCCGGCCGCACCCTGGCCCTGGCCAACAAGGAATCGCTGATCGTCGGCGGCCCGCTGGTCAAGGCCCTCGCGAAGCCCGGCCAGATCATCCCGGTCGACTCCGAGCACGCCGCGCTGTTCCAGGCGCTGGCCGCCGGCACCCGGGCGGACGTACGCAAGCTCGTGGTCACCGCCTCCGGCGGGCCCTTCCGCGGCCGCACCCGCGCCGAGCTGGCGCACGTCACCGTCGACGACGCCCTCGCACACCCGACCTGGGCCATGGGCCCGGTCATCACGGTCAACTCGGCGACCCTGGTCAACAAGGGCCTGGAGGTGATCGAGGCCCACCTGCTCTACGACATCCCCTTCGAGCGCATCGAGGTCGTCGTCCACCCGCAGTCCTACGTCCACTCGATGGTGGAGTTCACGGACGGCTCCACGCTCGCCCAGGCCACCCCGCCGGACATGGGCGGCCCCATCGCGGTCGGTCTCGGCTGGCCCCACCGGGTCCCGGACGCGGCCCCCGCGTTCGACTGGAGCAAGGCCTCCACCTGGGAGTTCTTCCCCCTGGACACCGAGGCGTTCCCCTCCGTCGGCCTGGCCCGGCACGTGGGTACCCTGGGCGGCACCGCCCCCGCCGTGTTCAATGCGGCGAACGAGGAGTGTGTGGACGCCTTCCTGGCCGGTCGGCTGCCGTTCACAGCGATCGTGGATACCGTCGCCGCTGTGGTCGAGGACCACGGGACGCCGGCCGCGGGAACTTCGCTGACCCTCTCCGACGTCCTCGAGGCGGAGGCCTGGGCGCGGGCCCGGGCGCGGGAGATGGCGGCACGGGCCGCCGTGGAGGCGCGCGCATGACCATGCTCATGACGGTGATCGGGATAGTCGTATTCCTGCTCGGTCTGCTGATCTCCATCGCCTGGCACGAACTGGGCCACCTCTCCACGGCCAAGCTCTTCGGCGTCCGCGTCCCGCAGTACATGGTCGGCTTCGGCCCCACCATCTGGTCGCGCAGGAAGGGCGAGACCGAGTACGGCATCAAGGCCATCCCCATGGGCGGCTACATCCGCATGATCGGGATGTTCCCGCCAGGCGAGGACGGCAAGGTCAGCGCCCGCTCGACCTCCCCCTTCCGGTCGATGATCGAGGACGCGCGCTCGGCGGCGTACGAGGAGCTCCAGCCCGGCGACGAGACGCGGCTCTTCTACACGCGCAAGCCCTGGAAGCGCGTCATCGTCATGTTCGCCGGGCCGTTCATGAACCTGGTCCTGGCCGTGGTGATCTTCGTGGCCACCCTGATGACCTTCGGGGTCAACACCCAGACCACCGTGGTCGGCTCGGTCTCGGACTGCGTGATCCAGCAGAGCGAGCAGCGCACCACCTGCGCCGCGGGCGACCCGCAGGCCCCCGCCAAGGCCGCCGGCCTGAAGCAGGGTGACAGGATCGTCGCCTTCGACGGCCGGGCGGTCTCCGACTGGTCGGCGCTGCAGAAGGACATCCGCGCCACCACCGGCCCCGCCACCATCACCGTCGAGCGGGCCGGGCAGCGCCTGGACCTCAAGGCCGACCTGATCCCGAACAAGGTCGCCAAGACCGACGGCAACGGCCAGTACGTCAAGGGCGAGTACGTCACCGCCGGCTTCCTCGGCTTCAGCCCCGCCGTCGGTTACGTCGAGCAGTCCTTCGGCCAGTCGGTCGAGCGCATGGGCGACATGATGCAGTCCGGCGTCCAGGCACTGATCGACCTGCCGTCCCGGGTCCCGGCGCTGTGGGACGCCGCCTTCAACGGGGCCGAGCGCGAGCAGGACGGGCCGATGGGCATCATCGGCGCCGCCCGGGTCAGCGGCGAGATCTTCACCCTCGACGTGCCCCCGACCCACACGCTGGTGTTCTTCCTGAACCTGCTGGCCGGGTTCAACCTCTCGCTGTTCCTGTTCAACATGCTGCCGCTGCTGCCGCTGGACGGCGGGCACATCGCCGGAGCCCTGTGGGAGTCGGTGCGGCGCACCTTCGCCCGCGTCTTCCGGCGCCCCGACCCGGGCCCGTTCGACGTCGCGAAGCTGATGCCGGTGGCGTACGTGGTGGCGGGCGTCTTCGTCTGCTTCACCCTGCTGGTGATGATCGCGGACGTGGTGAACCCCATCAAGATCACCTGATCCGACACGCGTCGTACGCCTGTCGTACGACCGCTTGTACGGCACGCGTACGGGAGCCGGGCACGATCCGTGTCCGGCTCCCTACGTTCGGGTGGCGGACCCCCTCGGATGCACGGGGCGCGTGCCGCTTGGCGTAATCTCGAAGCCTGGAGCCCGCCGATCTCGGGACCTTGATCCACACCTTGGGGTTGCACAGCAGATGACTGCCATCTCTCTCGGAATGCCGGCCGTACCGACGAAGCTTGCCGACCGCCGCGTCAGCCGCAAGATCCAGGTCGGCAAGGTCGCCGTCGGCGGCGACTCACAGATCTCCGTGCAGTCGATGACCACCACCAGGACCTCCGACATCGGGGCGACGCTCCAGCAGATCGCCGAGCTCACCGCCTCCGGCTGTGACATCGTCCGCGTGGCCTGCCCGACCCAGGACGACGCCGACGCGCTCGCCGTGATCGCCAAGAAGTCGCAGATCCCGGTCATCGCCGACATCCACTTCCAGCCGAAGTACGTCTTCGCGGCCATCGACGCCGGCTGCGCCGCGGTCCGCGTGAACCCGGGCAACATCAAGCAGTTCGACGACAAGGTCAAGGAGATCGCGAAGGCCGCGAACGAGACCCGCACGCCGATCCGCATCGGAGTGAACGCCGGCTCCCTCGACGCCCGGCTGCTGAAGAAGTACGGCAAGGCCACCCCCGAGGCGCTGGTCGAGTCCGCGCTGTGGGAGGCCTCCCTCTTCGAGGAGCACGGCTTCGGCGACATCAAGATCTCGGTCAAGCACAACGACCCGGTCGTCATGGTCAACGCCTACCGCCAGCTCGCCGCCGCCTGCGACTACCCGCTGCACCTCGGCGTCACCGAGGCCGGCCCCGCCTTCCAGGGCACCATCAAGTCCGCCGTCGCCTTCGGCGCGCTGCTCTCCGAGGGCATCGGCGACACCATCCGCGTCTCCCTCTCGGCCCCGCCGGCCGAGGAGGTCAAGGTCGGCATCCAGATCCTGGAGTCCCTCAACCTCAAGCCGCGCCGCCTGGAGATCGTCTCCTGCCCGTCCTGCGGCCGCGCCCAGGTCGACGTCTACAAGCTGGCCGAAGAGGTCACCGCCGGCCTGACCGGCATGGAGGTCCCGCTGCGCGTCGCCGTCATGGGCTGCGTCGTCAACGGCCCCGGCGAGGCGCGCGAGGCCGACCTCGGCGTCGCCTCCGGCAACGGCAAGGGCCAGATCTTCGTGAAGGGCGAGGTCATCAAGACCGTCCCCGAGTCGAAGATCGTCGAGACCCTCATCGAGGAAGCCATGAAGATCGCCGAGCAGATGGAGAAGGACGGCGTCGCCTCCGGCGAGCCCACCGTGGCCATCGGCGTCTGACGCCGGCCGGGCCCGCGCGCGTACCCGCCCGCCCTCCGCCCTCCGCCCTGCCTCCTCCGGCCCCGTTCCCGCAGCTCGCGGGCGGGGCCGGAGCCTTTTCGTGACCCCGGGGAAGCGGCAATGCGCGGTGCCGACGGGTACAGTGCGACAGATCAGCAGACTTGCATGGTGAGGCCCTCCACGTGTTGACGCAGACCACCACCCGGGTCCTCGAACCCGGTGATCTCGACGCCGCGCTCGAGGTGCTGGAGCGCGAGCCGGTCGAGAACGCCTTCGTCACCTCGCGGGTCCGCATCGCCGGCCTCGACCCCTGGCGCCTGGGCGGCGAGATGTGGGGCTACTACACCGGCGGCGAGCTGACCTCCCTGTGCTACGCCGGCGCCAACCTGGTCCCCGTCTGCGCCACCCCCGACGCCGTACGCGCCTTCGCCGACCGCGCCCGCCGTACCGGCCGCCGCTGCTCCTCCATCGTCGGCCCCGCCCAGGCCACCGCGCTGCTGTGGCGGCTGCTGGAGCCGCACTGGGGCCCCGCCCGCGACGTCCGCTCCCACCAGCCCCTCATGGTCATCGAGGAGCCCTCGCGGGAGGTCGCGCCCGACCCGCTGGTCCGCCGGATCCGCAAGGAGGAGATGGACCTGATCATGCCGGCGTGCGTGGCCATGTTCACCGAGGAGGTCGGCGTCTCCCCGCTCGCGGGCGACGGCGGGCTCCTCTACCAGGCCCGGGTCGCGGAGCTGGTGGGAACCGGCCGTTCCTTCGCCCGCATCGAGGACGGCAGGGTCGTCTTCAAGGCCGAGATCGGCGCGGCCACCCCCCTGGCCTGCCAGATCCAGGGCGTCTGGGTGGACCCCGAGTTCCGCGGCCGCGGCCACTCCGAGACCGGCATGGCCGCCGTCGTCCAGTACGCGCTGCGCGACGTGGCGCCGCTCGTCAGCCTCTACGTCAACGACTTCAACACCGCCGCGCGGGCGGCGTACCGGCGCGTGGGCTTCCGCGAGGTCGGCGCGTTCATGAGCGTGCTCTTCTGAACCTGCTGTCATGAGGGGGTGACCGCCCAGTAAGGTCGCCGCATGGTGCCTTCCGAGCCCTCCACGCCGTCCGTGCCCACGCCCGCCGGACTCGAGATCGCTCCCCTGGACCTCGGGGCCCGCGTGGACGACGCGCTGCGGGTGCAGGCCGTCGCCTTCGGCCTCAGCGAGGAGGAGATCGGCATCCGGCGCTACATCGTCCAGCGCCACATGACCTGCCCCGGGGCCCGCGCGCTGGGCGCGTTCACCGAGGACGGGGCGCTGGCCGGGTTCGTCTACGGCATGCCCAACGACCGTACGCACTGGTGGTCCACCGTCGTCGAGCCGTACCTGCGGGCCACCGGGAACGACGGCTGGCTCGACGGCTCGTTCGTCATCACCGAACTCCACGTCCACCCCGGGTTCCAGGGCCATGGCGTCGGCCGCGAGCTGATCACCCGGATCACGGACGCGGCCGCGGAGCCGCGCTCGATCCTGTCCGCCATCGACACCGAGAGCCGGGCGCGCGGTCTCTACCGGGCGCTGGGCTACACGGACCTCGCGCGCCAGGTCCACTTCCCCAGCGCCAGCCTGCCCTACGCGGTAATGGGCGCGCCCCTGCCGCTGCGCCGCCGATAACCTCGGGGCATGTCTTTGCAACACGTACAGCGAATGTCCCGGGTGATGGCCAAGACCCTCCGGGAGGACCCGGCGGACGCCGAGACCCTCAGCCACAAGCTGCTGGTCCGGGCCGGCTACGTGCGCCGGTCGTCGGCGGGCGTCTGGATCTGGCTGCCGCTCGGCAAGAAGGTCCTGGAGAACGTCTCGCGCATCGTCCGCGAGGAGATGGACGCGATCGGCGCGCAGGAGGTGCTGCTGCCGGCGCTGCTGCCGCGCGAGCCGTACGAGGTGTCGGGCCGCTGGAGCGAGTACGGCGACCTGCTGTTCCGCCTCAAGGACCGCAAGGGCGCGGACTACTTGCTGGGGCCGACGCACGAGGAGATCTTCACCCAGGTGGTGAAGGACCAGTGCGCGTCCTACAAGGACCTGCCGGTGATGCTGTATCAGATCCAGACCAAGTACCGCGACGAGGCACGGCCGCGGTCGGGCGTGCTGCGGGGCCGCGAGTTCCAGATGAAGGACTCGTACTCCTTCGACGTGACCGACGAGGGTCTGGCGGAGTCCTACCGGCTCCACCGCGAGGCGTACGTACGGATCTTCACGCGGCTCGGTCTGGACCACCGCATCGTGTCGGCGGTCTCGGGCGCGATGGGCGGCTCGGCGTCGGAGGAGTTCCTGGCGCCGGCCGCGGCGGGCGAGGACACGTTCGCCTCCTGCGCGGCGTGCGGCTACGCGGCGAACACGGAGGCGGTCACGTTCGCCCTGGCGCCGGCCGACGCCGCCGGCCACGGCCCGGTGGAGGAGCTGGACACCCCCGACACCCCGACGATCGAGACGCTGGCGGCGCACCTGGGGGTGCCGGCGTCGGCGACGCTGAAGAACCTGCTGGTGAAGGTCGACGGCGAGATCGTCGCGGTCGGGGTCCCGGGGGACCGCGAGGTGGACCTCGGCAAGCTGGGCGAGCACCTGGCGCCGGCGGTCGTCGAACTGGTCACGGCCGAGGACTTCGTGGACCGCCCGGACCTGGTGCGCGGCTACGTCGGCCCGCAGGGCCTGGACAAGGTCCGCTACCTCGCCGACCCGCGGGTCGCGCCGGGCACGGCGTGGGTGACGGGCGCGAACCGGGCGGACACGCACGCGCGGAACGTGGTGTGCGGGCGGGACTTCGAGGTCGACCAGTACCTGGACGTGGTCGTCGTGGAACCGGGCGACCCCTGCCCGGCCTGCGGCTCGGCCCTCTCCCTGGACCGGGCGATCGAGGTGGGCCACATCTTCCAGCTGGGCCGCAAGTACGCGGACGCCTTCGGGCTGGACGTGCTGGGCCGCGAGGGCAAGCCGGTGCGCGTGACGATGGGGTCGTACGGCATCGGCGTGTCGCGGGTCGTGGCCGCGCTGGCCGAGCAGACCGCCGACGAGCAGGGCCTGTGCTGGCCGGACGCGGTGGCCCCGGCCGACGTGCACGTGGTCGCGGCGGGCAAGGCCGCGCAGCTGGCACTGGCGGAGGAAGCGGCCGCCGCCCTGGCCGCGGCGGGCCTGCGGGTCCTCCTGGACGACCGGCCGGGTCTCTCGCCGGGCGTGAAGCTCACGGACGCCGAACTGCTGGGCGTACCGCGGATCCTGGTCGCGGGTCGGCGCTCGGCGGAGTCGGTCGTGGAACTGAAGGACCGCCGCACGGGCACCCGCGAGGAACTCCCGCTGACGGAGGCCGTCTCCCGCCTGACCCGCCCCTGACCAACACCGCCGCCGACCCCCAAGATTCGGGACTCCGCCCCCGCACCCCCGCGCCTCAATCGCCGGCGGGGCTGGGAGGGGTGCCCGGCGACGCTGGAGCGGCGCCCGGTGGCACTCGGTTCGGGGGCTCCGCCCCCGCGCCCCCGCGCCTCAAACGCCGGCGGGGCTGGAATGGTGCCCGGCGGCGCTGGAAGGTCCTTGGCGGACGCTGGGTGAGTGCCGCGGGGCGGCATTTCCAGCCCGCGCGGCGTTTGAGCGCACGGGCGCGAAGCGCACGTATGGGGGCTCGGGGGCGGAGCCCCCGCAACCCTGCCCCGCCGGACACCTTCCAGCCCCGCCGGCGATTGAGGCGCGGGGGCCGGGGCGGAGCCCCGGTTTCGGGAAGGGGCGGGGTGGGGGAAGAGCACCGCGCAGCGGCACCCGGTTACGCGGCCGCCGCCGGCGGGGGATCCGCCGGGTCCGGCACCGGGGCGGCCGGCCCCTCCAGGCGCGGGGGCGCCAGGTCCGCCGGGCCCTCCAACCGTGGCGCGGGGTCCGCCGGAGCCGGCAGGACATCGGGGCCCGACGGGCCCGGCAGGGCATCAGGGGCCGCCGGACCCGGCAGCGCGTCAGGGGCCGCCGGACCCGGTGGCGCATCGGGGGCCGGCGGGGCGTCCCGCCGGGACGGATTCGGCCGGCCCTCCGCGGGGGCGGTCTGGGCCGCGCGTTCCAGGAACCGCAGGAGTTCCACCGGGAAGGGCAGGACCAGCGTGGAGTTCTTCTCCGCCGCGACGGCGACCACCGTCTGGAGCAGCCGCAGCTGCAACGCCGCCGGCTGCTCCGCCATCACCCCCGCCGCCTCCGCCAGCTTCCTCGACGCCTGCAGCTCCGCATCCGCGTTGATCACCCGCGCCCGCCGCTCCCGGTCCGCCTCCGCCTGCCGGGCCATCGACCGCTTCATCGTCTCCGGCAGTGAGACGTCCTTGATCTCCACCCGGTCGATCTGTACGCCCCACCCCACCGCCGGGCTGTCGATCATCAGCTCCAGCCCCTGGTTGAGCTTCTCGCGGTTGGACAGCAGGTCGTCCAGGTCCGACTTGCCGATGATCGAGCGCAGCGAGGTCTGCGCCATCTGCGACACCGCGAACCGGTAGTCCTCGACCTCGATGATCGCGTTCGCCGGGTCGATCACCCTGAAGTACACGACCGCGTCCACCCGCACCGTCACGTTGTCCCGCGTGATCCCCTCCTGCGCGGGCACCGGCAGCGTCACGATCTGCATGTTCACCTTGCGCAGCCGGTCCATGCCCGGGACGACCAGGGTGAAGCCGGGCTGCCGGATGCCCGCGCGCAGCCGCCCGAAGCGGAAGACCAAGCCGCGCTCGTACTGCTTGACCACCCGCGCCGCGCAGCCGACGTAGACCACGATCGCCGTTCCCGCCGCGATGGCCGCGGCCAGCAGTTCTTCGCCCATGACGGCCCCCTGCCAGGCATGCCTACCCCCTCAACGGTATGCCCTACAGCCAGCCCGCGAACTCCAGCAGCAGCTCCGCGTCCCGCCGCCGTCCGGCCCGCAGCGCACGCGTGCCCGACTCCACCGCCCGGAACAGCGTCCAGCCCCGCAGCCGGTCCCGGTCCACCTCCAGGGAGTCCGCCAGCTTGTTCACCCGGCGCCGGGCGCCCGCCGCGCCCGCCGAGGAGGCCACCTGGTCCTCCAGCCGGTCCCGCACCAGCCGCGCCAGGTCGTACGCCCGCTCGCCCACCAGCGGTTCCGGGCCCACCGTCAGCCACGGCGCCCGGTCGCCCGCCAGTACCTTGCCCTGCCGGAAGTTCCCGTGGAGCAGGAACTCCTCCTCCGCCGCCGCGCCCAGTTCGTCCCGGGCCGCCAGCGCGTCCCGCACGAGCGGCTGCGCCTCCTCGGGCGCCCCCGCCATCGCCTCGGCCTGCCGCCCGGTCCGCTGCGCGACCGTCTCGAAGCCGTGCCCGGCCGGCGGCGTCACCCACAGCCGGCGGATCGTGCCCGACGCCTCCAGCAGGGCTTTCGCGTCGGGCAGCGAGCGCAGCGAGACCTCGGGCTGCAGCCGCTCCAGCAGCAGCCCCCCGTCGTCGTGCCGGCTGTCCAGCACCCGGACCGCCCCGAAGCCGCCCCAGTGCGCCAGCGCCGCCAGCTCACGGTCCGGGCGGGCGGACGGCGGCGCCAGCTTCAGCGCGGCCGGGGTCCCGTCGGGATAGCGGACCAGGACGACCACACTGCTGCGGCCGCCGGGTGCCTGGATCCGCTGTGCGGTGACCCCCCGCCGGTCGAGGGCCTCCTGCGCCAGGTGGGGCAACTGCCCCAGCCAGTCCGCGTCCTGCGCCGGATCCGGCATCTCGCCGAGCGCCCGTACGAGCCGCTGCGGCGGTTCGAAAGCCATGCGTGCGTGGTCCCTTTCAGCTGGTCCGGGCTCGTTCCGCGCGTTCGCCGAGCCCAGGGAAGGCTACGCCGCCGCCGCGCCAGCGTGCCGCGCGGACCGCCGCCCGGCTCAGTGCGTCGGCCGCCTCGCGGCGCAGCGGACCCTCCGCCGCCCGCACCAGATCGGAGTACGCGCCGGCCACCCGCTCCTCGATCTCGGCGGCCAGCCGCACCACGTCGGCGGGGGCGCGCAGTTCGAACGGGAGCGCGTACGCCGCCTCCGACGGCCGGGGTACGCCGCCCAGCTCGCGCACGGTCCGGGTCAGCGCGTCCCGGCGCGCGAGGTGCCCGCCGTGCGCCTCGCGGGCCTCGTTCGCCCGCTCCGCCGCGACCCGGGCGCCGATCACGCCGTACCCGTAGGCGGCCGCGTGCTCGGCGGCCAGCGCGGCCTGGGCCGCCTCCAGCGCGCGGGCGGCGGCGGGGGCCTGCGACGGTCCCGTGCTCAGCTCTCGGCTCACTGTGCGGCTCCCGGGGTCGAGGTGAGCAGGTGGTGGTGGACGGCCCCGCAGGCCGCGACCGAGGCGAGCAGCCGGGCCAGCTCGCCCGGCGCCTCGGCCAGCGCGACGGTACGGGTCTCGGCCAGGTCGCGTTCGGCCGCCGCCAGGGCGGTGACGGCCTCCTCCGGCTTGGCGGGGACGGCCTCGGCCGGCGCGCCCGAGGCCGTCGAGGCGCCGGAGGCCTGCGGCGCGCCCGAGGCCTTCGGGGCACCGGCGGCCGCCGGTGCCCCGGTGGCGGACGGGGTCGCGGAGGGCGTGCGGCGCGGCTGGTCGGGGTCCAGCGCCGTCACGTGCTCCGCGACCGCGGCCCGCAGCGGCGCGAGCCGCCCGGCCAGCGCCGGGTGGGCGGCGAGCGTGGCGTCGTAACGTTCCAGCATCGCCCGGCTGTCACGGACGGCCGCTTCGCGCATCCGCCGTTCGGGTGGACCTTCGGGGTCGCCGGCGGCGGACCCGCCGTCCGTGCAGCCCGTGAGCAGCACGGCACCGGCGGTGCCGGCGGCTGCGGCGAGCAGGCTTCTTCGCGAGGGCCTCAGAGGCAAAGACCAGGGCACGGCGACGTCCTCGGGGGGTGTGCAGGGGCGGGCAGTGATCACGGTACCCGGGGGGTTGTCCACAGGGCGGACGGCAACACCCTCCGCGACCGGATACCCTTTGACCTGACACGCGACCCACGCGACGGAAACCACAACAGCACACGCGGCCGAGGAGTCACCCGGATGAGCACCCCCCAGAGCGACAGGCTGCGCGGACTGCTGGAGCCGCTCGTCACCGCCAAGGGACTGGACCTCGAGGAGATCGAGACCTCCCGTGCCGGCAAGCGCCGGATGCTGCGGATCATCGTGGATTCCGATGAGGGTGTGGAGCTGGACACCTGCGCCGAGCTGAGCCGGGTCGTCGGCGAGCTGCTCGACGAGACCGACGTGATGGGCGAGGGCGAGTACGTCCTCGAGGTCAGCTCCCCGGGCGCGGACCGCCCCCTGACCGAGCACCGCCACTACGTACGGGCGACGGGTCGCCTCGTGAAGTTCCAGCTGTCCGCCGAAGGCGACAAGGGTGCCGGGGAACTGGTCGCCCGGATCCTCGGCGTGGACGAGGACGGCCTGGACCTGGAGGTCCCGGGCGTGAAGGGCCGCAAGGCCACCGCCCGCCGCGTCGCTTTCACGGACATCGCCAAGGCGCGTGTCGAGATCGAGTTCAACCGCAAGGACAAGAAGGAAGAGGAGGCGTAGCCGTGGACATCGACATGAGTGCCCTGCGGGGTCTGGTCCGGGAGAAGGAGATCTCCTTCGACCTGCTCGTCGAAGCGATCGAGTCGGCCCTCCTCATCGCCTACCACCGCACCGAGGGAAGCTTCCGGCGCGCCCGGGTCGAGCTGGACCGCACCAACGGGCACGTGGTCGTGTGGGCGAAGGAAGACCCTCAGGATCTGGAGGAGGGCCAGGAGGCCAAGGAGTTCGACGACACTCCTTCGGGCTTCGGCCGGATCGCCGCGACCACCGCCAAGCAGGTGATCCTGCAGCGTCTGCGCGACGCCGAGGACGACCTGACGTTCGGCGAGTTCGCCGGCCGCGAGGGCGACGTCATCACCGGTGTGGTGCAGCAGGGCAAGGACCCCAAGAACGTCCTGGTCGACATCGGCAAGCTGGAGGCCATCCTGCCGGTGCAGGAGCAGGTCCCCGGCGAGGAGTACACCCACGGCCTGCGTCTTCGTACGTACGTCGTCCGGGTGGCCAAGGGTGTGCGCGGTCCGTCCGTGACGCTCTCGCGCACCCACCCCAACCTGGTGAAGAAGCTCTTCGCCCTGGAGGTCCCGGAGATCGCCGACGGCAGCGTCGAGATCGCGGCGATCGCCCGCGAGGCCGGCCACCGCACCAAGATCGCGGTCCGTTCCACCCGCTCGGGCCTGAACGCCAAGGGCGCCTGCATCGGCCCGATGGGCGGCCGCGTGCGCAACGTGATGGCCGAGCTGCACGGCGAGAAGATCGACATCGTCGACTGGTCGGACGACCCGGCGGACATGGTGGCCAACGCGCTGTCACCCGCTCGGGTGAGCAAGGTCGAGATCGTCGACCTCGCCTCGCGCTCCGCCCGGGTGACGGTGCCCGACTACCAGCTGTCGCTGGCCATCGGCAAGGAGGGGCAGAACGCCCGCCTCGCCGCGCGGCTCACCGGCTGGCGCATCGACATCCGCCCGGACACCGAGCCGGCGGCGGAATAATCGGCTGCCGACCGGGGTTCCCGGCCGGTAGACGTGGAGATACACCACAACAACGTCCGTTCGATTTTTCGCCCGAAGGGGTGAGGTCGGTACGGGGAGGTAGACTGAAGCGTGTCTGGCCGGACGCATGCCCGCGCATGCCCTGAACGCACCTGTGTGGGGTGCCGGGCGCGAGCGGCCAAGAACGAACTGCTGCGGATCGTGGCGATCGGGGACGAATGCGTCCCCGATCCTCGCGGTACGCTGCCCGGCCGGGGTGCCTACGTGCACCCTGCCGTGGTCTGCCTCGACCAGGCGGTGCGCCGCCGGGCGTTCCCCAGGGCCCTGCGGTCCCCGGGAGCACTCGACACGGCGGAGCTGCGCAAGGCCGTGGACACGGCCGCAGAGGCGACACCGTAAGAAGAAGTACGGCACGGAACACCGTGCGGTCAGGTACCTCGCGAGTTGGAAGTAGGTCGAGATTGCGATGAGCACTCGATGAGTACGCGATGAGTACGCCCATGAAGTAGCGACGGTCCGGCGTAACCCGGACCTAAAAGGAGCGAAGTGGCTAAGGTCCGGGTATACGAACTCGCCAAGGAGTTCGGGGTTGAGAGCAAGGTCGTCATGGCCAAGCTCCAAGAACTCGGTGAATTCGTCCGTTCGGCGTCCTCGACGATCGAGGCGCCGGTTGTACGCAAGTTGACTGACGCACTGCAGGGGCCCGGCACCGCCGGCAAGTCCGCTGCAAAGCCCGGCGCGCCCCGCAAGGCCGCGCCCGCCAAGCCCGCGGCGCCCTCCCCGGCGGCCGCGGCACGTCCTGCTGCCCCGAAGCCCGGCGCCCCGGCCCCCAAGCCGGCCGCCGCGGAGGCTCCGGCCGTCAGCGCCCCGGTGACCCCGGCCACTCCCGGCCCGCGTCCCGGTCCCAAGGCCCCGGCCCCGAAGCCCGCTCCGGCGGCTCCGGCCCCGGTCGCGGCCGAGTTCCAGGCCCCGCCGTCGGCTCCGGCCGCCCCGGCGCGTCCCGCCGCC
The DNA here is from genome assembly GCF_055582305.1 of Streptomyces sp. NPDC042102. Taxonomy (NCBI): domain Bacteria; kingdom Bacillati; phylum Actinomycetota; class Actinomycetes; order Kitasatosporales; family Streptomycetaceae; genus Streptomyces; species Streptomyces sp. NPDC042102. Next base: position 36,442 of record NZ_JBVJDL010000011.1, on the reverse strand, counting down.
AGCCCGGGCCCGCGCCCGGCTGCGCAGCGTCCCGCGGCCCCGGGTCAGTCCGGTGCCCGTCCCGGCGCCCCCCGTCCGCAGGGCTCGCAGGCCCCGCGTCCCGGTGGTGCCCAGGCCCCGCGCCCCGGTGGCGCCCGTCCGGCCGGTCCCCGTCCGGGCAACAACCCCTTCACCTCCGGCGGCTCCACCGGCATGGCGCGCCCGCAGGCGCCCCGTCCGGGCGGCGCTCCCCGTCCCGGTGCCCCCGGTGCCGGTCAGGGCGGTCCGCGTCCGCAGGGCGCCGGCCAGGGTGGCCCCCGTCCGCAGGGTCCGGGCCAGGGCGGTCAGCCCGGTGGGCGGCCCTCGCCCGCCGGCATGCCCCGTCCGCAGGGCGGCCCGCGTCCGGGTCCCGGTGGACCCGGTGGTGCTCCCGGCGGTAACCGTCCGAACCCGGGCATGATGCCGCAGCGTCCCGCTGCCGGCCCGCGTCCCGGTCCCGGCGGCCGTGGCCCCGGTGGCCCGGGCGGCGCAGGCCGTCCCGGCGGCGGTGCCGGTCGTCCCGGCGGCGGCGGCTTCGCCGGCCGTCCGGCCGGTCCCGGCTCGCGTCCCGGTGGCGGCGGCGGCTTCGGCGGCCCGCGTCCCGGTGGTGGCGGCGGCTTCGGCGGCGGTCCCGGTGCCGGTGCCGGCGGCGGTGGCCGTCCCGGCTTCGGCGGTCGTCCCGGCGGCCCCGGTGGCCGTGGTGGCACGCAGGGCGCCTTCGGCCGTCCCGGCGGCCCGGCCCGTCGTGGCCGCAAGTCGAAGCGGCAGCGGCGCCAGGAGTACGAGGCCATGCAGGCCCCGTCGGTCGGCGGCGTGATGCTGCCCCGCGGCAACGGCGAAGCCATTCGTCTGTCGCGCGGTGCGTCGCTCACCGACTTCGCGGAGAAGATCAACGCCAACCCGGCGTCGCTCGTCGCCGTGATGATGAACCTGGGCGAGATGGTCACGGCCACCCAGTCCGTGTCGGACGACACGCTGGAGATGCTGGCCCAGGAGATGAACTACACGGTTCAGATCGTCAGCCCGGAGGAGGAGGACCGCGAGCTCCTCGAGTCCTTCGACATCGAGTTCGGCGAGGACGAGGGCGGCGAGGAGTTCCTCGTCGCGCGTCCGCCGGTCGTGACCGTCATGGGTCACGTCGACCACGGTAAGACCCGACTCCTCGACGCGATCCGCAAGACCAACGTGGTCGCGGGCGAGGCCGGTGGCATCACCCAGCACATCGGTGCCTACCAGGTCTCCACCGAGGTCAACGACGAAGAGCGCCGCATCACCTTCATCGACACCCCGGGTCACGAGGCGTTCACCGCCATGCGTGCCCGTGGTGCCAAGTCCACCGACATCGCGATCCTCGTGGTCGCGGCCAACGACGGTGTCATGCCGCAGACGATCGAGGCGCTCAACCACGCCAAGGCTGCGGACGTCCCGATCGTCGTCGCGGTCAACAAGATCGACGTCGAGGGTGCGGACCCGGTCAAGGTGCGCGGTCAGCTGACCGAGTACGGCCTGGTGGCCGAGGAGTACGGCGGCGACACCATGTTCGTCGACATCTCCGCCAAGCAGGGTCTGCACATCGACTCCCTGCTGGAGGCCGTCGTCCTCACCGCCGACGCCTCGCTCGACCTGCGGGCCAACCCGGAGCAGGACGCGCAGGGCATCGCCATCGAGTCGCACCTCGACCGCGGTCGCGGTGCCGTCTCCACCGTCCTGGTCCAGCGCGGCACGCTGCGCATCGGTGACACGATGGTCGTCGGCGACGCGTACGGCCGTGTCCGCGCGATGCTCGACGACAAGGGCAACAACGTCGAGGAAGCGGGTCCGTCGACCCCCGTCCTGGTCCTGGGTCTCACCAACGTCCCCGGCGCCGGCGACAACTTCCTGGTCGTGGACGAGGACCGGACCGCCCGTCAGATCGCCGAGAAGCGCGCTGCGCGTGAGCGCAACGCCGCCTTCGCCAAGCGCGTCCGCCGGGTGTCCCTCGAGGACCTCGACAAGGTGCTCAAGGCCGGTCAGGTCCAGGAACTCAACCTCATCATCAAGGGCGACGCGTCCGGTGCGGTCGAGGCTCTCGAGTCCTCGCTGCTCCAGCTCGACGTCGGTGAAGAGGTCGACATCCGCGTCCTGCACCGCGGTGTGGGTGCGGTCACCGAGTCCGACATCGACCTGGCGATGGGCTCCGACGCCATCGTCATCGGCTACAACGTCCGTGCGGCCGGCCGTGCCGCGCAGATGGCGGAGCGCGAGGGCGTCGACGTCCGGTACTACTCGGTGATCTACCAGGCCATCGAGGAGATCGAGGCGGCCCTGAAGGGTCTCCTCAAGCCGGAGTACGAAGAGGTCGAGCTCGGTACGGCGGAGATCCGCGAGGTCTTCCGCTCGTCCAAGCTGGGCAACATCGCCGGTGTCCTGGTCCGGTCGGGAGAGGTCAAGCGCAACACCAAGGCGCGCCTGCTGCGCGACGGCAAGGTCGTCGCGGAGAACCTCACCATCTCGGGCCTGCGTCGCTTCAAGGACGACGTCACCGAGATCCGCGAAGGCTTCGAGGGCGGTATCAACCTCGGAAACTTCAACGACATCAAGATCGACGACGTCATTGCGACGTACGAGATGCGCGAGAAGCCGCGCGCCTGACGCGCAGCGATCGCGACTGTCTCACGACTGCTGTCGTGACCGGGGCCGGTCGGCGGAATTTCCGTCGATCGGCCCCGGCCGTTGCGTGTACGGTTCTGGTGACCCTGCCAAGCGTTGGCTGGCAGGCCACCGAACCCGAACCGGCGGGACATCCGGAACTGCATGTACGTGGGGACTCTGTCCTTCGATCTGCTCCTCGGCGACGTCCACTCGTTGAAGGAGAAACGCTCCGTCGTCCGGCCCATCGTGGCCGAGCTCCAGCGCAAGTTCTCCGTGAGCGCTGCCGAGGTGGGTGACCAGGACCTCCACCGCAGGGCCCGGATAGGGGTCGCGCTGGTGTCCGGGGACGCGGGGTTCGTGTCGGACGTACTGGACCGCTGCGAGCGGCTGGTCGCGGCACGGCCGGAGGTGGAACTGCTGTCGGTACGACGGCGGCTCCACGGTGATGAAGACTGATTGCTTGACTTGCAAGAAAAGAAGGAGACGGACCAGTGGCCGACAACGCGCGGGCGAAGAAGCTGGCGGACCTCATCCGGGAGGTGGTCGCCCAGAAGCTGCAGCGAGGCATCAAGGACCCGCGCCTCGGTACGCACGTGACGATCACGGACACCCGGGTCACCGGTGACCTGCGGGAGGCCACGGTCTTCTACACGGTCTACGGCGACGACGAGGACCGTGCCAGCGCGGCCGCCGGCCTGGAGAGCGCCAAGGGCATCCTGCGCTCCGCGGTCGGCCGGGCGGCCGGCACCAAGTTCACGCCGACCCTGACCTTCGTGGCGGACGCCCTCCCGGAGAACGCCAAGACCATCGAGGACCTCCTCGACAAGGCGCGGCTCTCCGACGCCCAGGTGCGCGAGGCGTCCTCGGGCGCCGAGTACGCCGGCGAGGCCGACCCGTACAAGAAGCCGGGCGAGGACGACGAGGACGCAGCCGCGGAATGAGCAGCAGGGCACACACCACGCCGGACGGCCTTGTCATCGTCGACAAGCCGTCCGGCTTCACTTCGCACGACGTGGTCGCCAAGATGCGCGGGATCGCCAAGACCCGCCGCGTCGGCCACGCCGGCACCCTCGACCCGATGGCGACGGGCGTCCTCGTCCTGGGCGTGGAGAAGGCCACCAAGCTGCTCGGCCACCTCGCGCTGACCGAGAAGGAGTACCTCGGTACGGTCCGGCTCGGCCAGAACACCCTCACGGACGACGCCGAGGGCGACGTGATCGCCTCCACAGACGCCTCCGGGGTGACCCGGGAGGCCGTCGACGCGGGCATCGCCGAGCTGACCGGCGACATCATGCAGGTGCCGTCGAAGGTCAGCGCCATCAAGATCAACGGCGTGCGGTCCTACAAGCGGGCCCGCGAGGGCGAGGAGTTCGAGATCCCGGCCCGTCCGGTCACGGTCTCCTCGTTCCAGGTGTACGACATGCGCGAGGCGCTGGCCGAGGACGGCACCAAGGTCGTCGACCTGGTCGTCTCCGTGGTCTGCTCCAGCGGTACGTACATCCGCGCCCTGGCCCGCGACCTCGGCGCCGACCTCGGCGTCGGCGGGCACCTGACGGCGCTGCGGCGCACCCGGGTCGGCCCGTACAAGCTGGACCGGGCGCGGACCCTGGACCAGCTCCAGGAGGAGCTGACCGTCATGCCGATCGCGGAGGCCGCGGCCGCCGCGTTCCCGCGCTGGGACCTGGACGCGCGGCGCGCCTCGCTGATCGCCAACGGGGTGCGGCTGGAGATGCCGGACGAGTACGCGGCCGGCCGGACGGTCGCCGTGTTCGGCCCGCAGGGCACGCTGCTCGGGCTCGTGGAGAGCAAGGGCGGCAAGGCGAAGTCCCTGGCGGTCTTCGTCTGAGCCGCTGCTTCCCCGTCCGGGCCGCTGGTCGACGGCCGGGTGTTGACGTGGAGCGGTGAGCGCACCGGTGCTGCTGCTCACCGCTCCACGACCCCCCTCGGGTAGGTCTCTATCCACCCGGAGCCCCGTATTCACCCGTCCGAGCAGGCGCTCGGAGTGAATGGAGGGAGCGTACGGGGGCGCTTTCGGCTCACGTGCTTTTGCCGCTGATCTTCATCGACCTACGGTCGTGAGATGGAGCTCACGGGGGAGCTGGTCCAGGTATGTGATCCCACCACCGGTCGGCCGCGCGGCAGCGGCTTCGTCGCCGACGACCGGGGGACCGTACTGACCAGCCACGAGGCCGTCGCCGGCCTGGGAGAGGTGCTGCTGGTGGGGTCCGGCGACGGGCCCCGGCGGGTCGGGGCGCGGGCGGTGACCGCGCTGCCCGCGGCCGGGCTGGCGCTCGTACGCGCCGAAGGGCTCGCGGGGGTGCGGCCGCTGCCGGTGACGGTGCGGGACGGGATCCCGGCCGGGAGGTACGTGCGGCTGGTCGCGCGGGGCTGGCGGCAGGCGCGGGTGCTGGGGGACGCGGAGGTCACGTACGGTGGCCGGCCGCTGTCGGCGGCGATCGCGCTGGCGCTGGGGACCGACGGCATGGACGCGCTGCGGCTCGGCGGGGAGGCGTGCGGCGGACCGGTGCTCGACGCGGAGACCGGAGCGGTGCTCGCGGTAGTGTGCACTGCTCTGAATTCGGAGCACCGCTCCGGCGGGTTCGCGGTGGTGCTGCGGGCCGCTGCCGCCTCCTGCCGGCCGCTCGCCGAGCTGCTGGAACGCAACGCGGCGACCGTCCCCGGTTACGGCGCCGACCTCAACCTCGCGGGCGTGCTGCGGCTGACCGGCGCCACGGTGGCCCCGCTCCTGCCGTACGACGGCCCGGAACCGGTCGAACGCGCGGCCGTCGCCGCCGAACTGGCCGCCTTCGCGGCCGGCGACCGCCCGGTCCTGGCCCTGATCGGCGCCCCCGGCACGGGCCGCACCACCGAACTGGCCTCGTGGGCCCGCCGCCGCACCCTGACCCCGGCCCCCCACCCCACGGTCTTCCTGCGCGGCGCCGACGTCCTCCCCGACGACACGTCCCTGTCGGACACGGTGGCCCGGACGCTGTGGGCGGCGCGGGGCGTGGCGGCGGGCGCCCGGGACCACGCCGCGGGCGGCACCGCGCCCGACGGAGACGGCACCGGGGCGACCGTCACCCGGGCGCCCGCCGGCCAGTGGGATGCCGGGGGCCGGGCGCCCTTCGGCCCGTGGGGTGCCGGGGGCCCGCCGGGGGCCGCCGTGAGCGACGGCCCCCGGGACCTCGTGCCGGCCGTGGCGGGAGACTCCCGGAGCTTGGCGGTGGCCGTGCCGGGGGACCTCCGGAGCTTGGCGGTGGCCGTGGCGGGGGACTCCCGGAGCCCGGCGGTGGCCGTGGCGGGGGACTCCCGGAGCCCGGCGGTGGCCGTGGCGGGGGACTCCCGGAGCTTCGTGGCGGCGGTGACCGGGCTCGCGCGGGGGCACGGACGTCCGCCCGCGGTCCTGCTCGACGCGTCCGAGGAACTGCCCGCGCTGTCCGACCACCGACTGACCGCGTGGACCCGGGCCACGGTGGACTGGCTGCGGGCGTCCGGCGCCCGGCTGGTGATCACCGGGCGCCCGGAGGGCTGGGAGCGCCTGGGAGCCCTGTTCCCGCCGGACGCGCTGCACGTCCCGCGCCGCCCGGCCCGCGGTCTCCCGCCCGCGCTGGGACTGGGCGACCTGACCGCGGACGAGGCGGCCCTGGCCCGGGTCCGCCACGGCATCCCGACGGCGTCGATCGCCCCCGCCGACGCCCGCCACCCGCTCGCCCTGCGCCTGCTGTCGGGCATCCGGGCCGCGGGCGTGACGACGGGCCGCCCGACCCGCGAAGAGATCTTCTCCGCCCACCTGGACCTGCTGTGCCTGCGCACGGCGATCCGCATCGCCACCCCGGACGCCCCGGACGCCCCGGACACCCCGGACGCCCCGGGCACCGCGGGCCCCGGACGCGGGGGCCCGGCCGGCGCCGCGGGGGCTGACACCGCGGCCGGGCGGCCGGTCGGCGCCGGGTCCGGTACCCCCTGGGGCGGCCCCGGACCGTCCGGCACGCACGGATGGACGCCGGACGCGGCGCACCCCGACCCGTCCGGGTCCGACGGGCCACCCGGGGCGGGCACCGCGTTCACGTCCGGCCGCGCCGGCCCCTCCGCGCCGGGCGCCCGGGACGAGGGGCCGGCCGCAGGTGCCACCGGGTGCCCCCAGCAGCCCTGGCCCCCGACGGGCTCCGGTACCGACGGGGCGGTGGCGGAGGCGGGGCAGCCCGCCGCAGGCGACCCCGGGCGGGACGGGAGCGCTGCTGGCCCGGGCGGACACGGACGGCGGCCCGCCGACGCCGCCGCGCCACGAGCCCCCGGCCGACCCGGCCCCGGAGCCGTCCGCGCCGTCCGCGCGTCCGACGGACCCTCCGGCCCGGAGTACGGACCCGGGCCGACGACGGGCTGGCCGGGGCCCGGTGCCGGGGTGCTGGCCGGGTGGTACGGCGGTGGTGCGGCGGCCGGGGCCGGGGGTGCCCCCGGCGTTGCGGGTGGGAGCGGGGACTCGGCCGAGGGTGTGCCAGGGTCCGGTGCCGGTGCCGGTGCGGGTGTTTCCGGTGCTGGTGCCAGTGGGTCGTGCGGTGCTGCTGGGCAGGTGTACGGGCCCGGGGCGGCCGGTGGTTGGGCCGGGTCCGGAGACGGTTCCCGCGTCGTGGCCGGGTGGTGCGGCGGTGGTGCGGTGGCCGGGGGTGTGTACGGGCCCGGGGTGCGGCGGTTGGCGGTGCGGGTGGCCGGGCGGTTGCACGCGGCCGCGCGGCGGTGTCTGGGGCCCGGGCAGGGCGAGCTGGACCGGGAGACCTTCGAGACGCTGTTCCCCCGGCGCACGGGCTGGGCCTCGGCCGTGCTCGCCGAGGGGTTGCTGGTGCCCACCGGTACCGGGTACCGGATCGCCCACGAAGCGGTGTCCGACTGGCTCCAGGCCGCCCATCTCGACGTACCCACGGCGCTGGACACCCTCGTGCTGCGTACCGGGCCGGCCGCCGCGCCCGCCGTCCCCCGGCACCGCATCGGGCCGGTCCTCGAAGCCCTCCACCAACTGCCCCCGCCGGCCCGCGCCGCGCGCCTGCTCCAGCTGGTCACCGTGCTGACCGCCCGCCCCGCCCCCGACGCCGACCGCGCCTGGTGGGCCTCCCGGCTGCTGCGGGCGTGCCTGCTGCGGGCCGCCGACGCCGAGCCGTTCCTGCCCGTCCTGCACGCCCTCGCCGACCACATCGCCGAGGAGGACGCCGGACCCGGGGGCTTCGGCGGGTCCTTCTGGAACCGGCTGCGCCTGTCCGAGACCGCCCGCCTCGACCTCCTGCGCCGCGTCCTGCCCGCGGACCCCGCCGAGGGCGACCGCTGCCTGGACGCCGCCGGCCGCCGCCTGGCCCGCGACCCGCACGTGGTCCAGCCGCTGCTGATCCAGTGGTTCGGTGACGAACGCCGGCTGCGCGGCCGCCCCGGCGCCACCGTGGCCACCGCCGCCCAGGCACTGCTGCACACCCACCGCGGGCCCGCCCTGGACGACCTCACCGAGGCCCTGGTCGTCGCCGCGCACCCGTGCGCCGACGAACTGCTCGCCGCGCTCGCCGAGGAGGAGCCCTCCGCCGTCTGCCGGGCCGTGGCCCGCTGGGCGCACGACGCCCGCCCCGAGCGCCGGGTCGCCGCCGCGGCGTACGGCCCGGCCGCCGCGGCCCACGTACGCACCCCCGCCGACCGCGAACTGCTGCGCCACGCCGCGCAGGCCCTGCTCGCGCGCCGCTCCGACGCCACCCTGCACGGCAGCGCCCTCGCCGTCCTGCTCCGGGATCCGCACGTCCGCGGCCGCTACGCGCAGGACGCCCTCGCCTGCCTCCGCGAACGCGGCTCGCGGCTGCCCGCCGACGCCCTGGTCGCCGCACTGCCCCTGCTGCCCGACCCCGACGCCGTCTTCGACGTCCTGCGCGAGCGCGCCGACGGCGAGGTGCTGCGCGCCCTCGCCGCCCTGACGACGCCCGCGCTCGCCCGCCGCGCCGGCGACCTCGTCCGCGACCACCTCGCACGCCGCCCCGAGGACGCCCCGCACGCCGCCGTGTTCGTCGACCGCCGCCTGGACCAGGGCCCGGCCGCCCGGGCGGTCCTGCAGCCGCTGGTCGCCGGACTGCTGCGCGGACCGCTGCCGGTACGGATCGCGCTCGCCGGTGTCCTCGCCGCACCCGGCGGGGAGGACTCCCGGGCGCTGCGCGGCGAGCTGGCCGACGTACTGCTGCGCGAGGAGCAGGACCCGCGGGTGCTGGAGGCGGTCCTCGGGGCGCTCGCGCGCGGGGCGGCCGTACGGGACGAGGCCCGCACCCGGGAGCTGCTGCGCCGCACCGCGCGGCAGTTGCTGCGGGCGCCCGGCGGCGCGGCCGTGTTCGAACGGTCGACGCTCCAGCTGGCCCGCACGGCACCCCGGTTCGCGGTGCTGGTGGCCCGCTGGCTCGCCGAGGACACCACGGCCGGCGCCGCACTGCTGGGGCCGGGCGCTCGACGTACGGTCGAGAGCCTGTCCCGTACCTGACAGGGATCTGGCCAGGAGCCGGCACACGGCTGGCAGACTGGTGGCGGCCCCGCGGAGCCGGACGCCGATGCGGGCCCTCAAGGACCGGCATGGCAGTCTTAGACCTGCAATCTCTACAGGCATACACGGGTTTCGGGCGAGGAGCGGTCACAGTGCAGCGGTGGCGTGGCTTGGAGGACATCCCCCAGGACTGGGGACGCAGCGTCGTCACCATCGGCTCCTACGACGGCGTCCACCGGGGTCATCAGCTGATCATCGGCCGGGCCGTGGCCCGCGCCCGCGAGCTCGGCGTGCCGTCGGTCGTGGTCACCTTCGACCCGCATCCCAGCGAGGTCGTCCGCCCGGGCAGCCACCCGCCGCTGCTGGCCCCGCACCACCGCCGGGCCGAGCTGATGGAGGGCCTCGGCGTCGACGCGGTGCTGATCCTGCCCTTCACCGCCGAGTTCTCGCAGCTGTCCCCGGCCGACTTCATCGTCAAGGTGCTCGTCGACAAGCTGCACGCGCGCGCCGTCATAGAGGGCCCGAACTTCCGCTTCGGCCACCGCGCCGCCGGCAACGTCGACTTCCTGCGCGAACTGGGCGCCACGTACGACTACGAGGTCGAGGTCATCGACCTGGTGGTGCGCGGCGAGGCGGGCGGCGGCGTGCCGTTCTCCTCGACGCTCGCGCGCCGGCTGGTCGCCGAGGGCGACATGGAGGGCGCGGCCGAGATCCTCGGCCGGCCGCACCGGGTCGAGGGCGTCGTGGTGCGCGGTGCGCAGCGCGGGCGCGAGCTCGGCTACCCGACGGCGAACGTCGAGACCCTCCCGCACACCGCGATCCCGGCGGACGGCGTGTACGCGGGCTGGCTGACGGCGGACGGCGAGCGGATGCCGGCGGCGATCTCGGTCGGCACGAACCCGCAGTTCGACGGGACGGACCGGACGGTCGAGGCGTACGCGATCGACCGGGTCGGACTGGACCTGTACGGGCTGCACGTGACCGTCGACTTCCTCGCGTACGTGCGCGGCATGGCGAAGTTCGAGTCGCTGGAGGGCCTGCTGGAGGCGATCGCGGACGACGTGAAGCGGGCGCGGGCGCTGACGGAGGCGTACGACACGGCACGCTGACCGCAGGTCCGCCGCTCACCCGGTCGCCGGTCCGGGTGTCCGGGTGAGCGGCTGGAAGAACGGGCGAGGGCCCGTACCGTCCGGGTGGGACGGTACGGGCCCTCGGCGTCGTCCGGGCTACTGGCCCTGCGACTGGCGCGGGTCCTGCGGCGGGGCGGGCGGCTGCTGCGGCCAGCCCTGGCCGGGCTGCGGCTGGTACGGCTGACCGGGCTGCGGCTGCTGCTGCGGCGGCTGGCCGTACGGCTGGGGCTGCTGCGGGTAGGGCTGCGGCTGACCGTACGGCTGGGGCTGCTGGGGTTGCTGCGGCGGCTGGCCGTAGGGACCGGGCGCGCCCGGCGCCGGGGGCTGCCCCTGCGGGTAGGGCTGCTGACCGTACGGCTGCTGCTGCGGCTGCTGGCCGTACGGGGCCTGCTGCGGGACGTGCTGACCGGCGGCCCCCCACTGGTTGTGCGCCTGCTGCTGGGCCCGCTGGAAGTCCTCGGCCACCAGGGCGGACAGGTGGAAGTACGCCTCGCGCGTCTTGGGCCGCATCATGTCGAGGTCGACCTCGGCGCCGGCGGAGAGGTGCTCGTCGAAGGGCACCACGACGACACCGCGGCAGCGGGTCTCGAAGTGCTGGACGATGTCCTCGACCTTGATCATCTTGCCGGTCTCGCGGACCCCGGAGATCACGGTGAGGGAACGCGAGACGAGGTCGGCGTAGCCGTGCGCGGAGAGCCAGTCGAGCGTGGTGCTCGCGCTGCTCGCGCCGTCCACGGACGGCGTCGAGATGATGATCAGCTGATCGGCCAGGTCCAGGACGCCGCGCATGGCGGAGTACAGCAGGCCGGTGCCCGAGTCGGTGAGGATGATCGGGTACTGGCGGCCCAGGACCTCGATCGCCCGCCGGTAGTCCTCGTCGTTGAAGGTCGTCGAGACGGCCGGGTCCACGTCGTTGGCGATGATCTCCAGGCCGGAGGGGGCCTGGGAGGTGAACCGCCGGATGTCCATGTACGAGTTCAGGTACGGGATCGCCTGGACGAGGTCACGGATGGTGGCCCCGGTCTCACGGCGCACGCGGCGGCCGAGGGTGCCGGCGTCCGGGTTCGCGTCGATGGCGAGGATCTTGTCCTGGCGCTCGGTCGCGAGGGTCGCGCCGAGGGCGGTGGTCGTCGTGGTCTTGCCGACGCCGCCCTTGAGGCTGATCACCGCGATGCGGTAGCACGACAGCACGGGCGTGCGGATGAGCTCCAGCTTGCGCTGGCGCTCGGCCTCGGCCGCCTTGCCGCCGAGGCGGAAGAGGGATCCGGAACCGCCGCCCGCACGGCTGCTCTTGGGCTTCTGCTTGTTGCGCAGCAGGCGGTCGGAGGACAGCTCCACGGCGGCGGTGTACCCGAGGGGGGCACCGCCGGCGGGGGACTGCTGGTACCGGGGGTCCTGGGGACCGGGGCCGCCGGGGCCGGGGTTCGGACCGGGGGTCGGACCGGGGTGGGGGTGCTGGCCCGGGTGCTGGGCCTGCTGGGGCCACCCGGGGGCGGCCTGGTGCGCGTCGTGCTGCGGGGGCACGGGGGCCGGGGGCTGCGGGAACCCGTAGCTGCCGCCCGCCTGCGGCTGCCCCGGAACCTGGGCCTGGGGCTGGGCCGGGGGCTGTGCCTGGTCCTGCGGCGGGAGTGGCGGGAAGCCGTACCCGGCCGGGGGCTGGTGCGGTGCCTGCGCCTGGGCGGGTACCTGCGGGGCGGGCGCCTGCGGGGCCGGCGGCTGCTGGGCCTGGCCGGCCTGCTGCGGGGCGGGCGGGAACCCGTAACCGGCGGGCGGCTGTTGCTGCGCCTGCGCGGGCGGGAAGCCGTACCCGGCCGGGGGCTGGGGCGGCGGGAAGCCGTACCCCGCCTGCGGGGCGGGAGCCGGCTCGGCCGGGTTCGCCGGGAACGTGGGCGGCAGCGGCGGCAGCCCGCCCTGCGGCGCGGGCGGCGTGGCCCACGGCTGGTCGGCGGGCGGGGCGTCCTGGGGCTCGCCCGTCGCCGGAAGGGGCGACGGCACGGCGTCCGTGGGGTTGTCACCCGTACCGGTGGCGCCCGGCGCCGGAACCGGCGTACCGGAGGCGGGAGTCGGGGTCCGCGCGGCGTCGGTGGCCGGAGCGGCGTAGGGGTCGGTGGAGGAGGCGCCGTCGGCCGGCAGCTCGGTCTCCACGGGCACCTCGAGGGGCTTGGGAGCCGTGAACGGGCCCGGCGTGCCGGTGCCGCTCGCCGGGGTGACGTGCGCGTCCGCGGCGGTGTCGGCCACGGGGACGCCGTCGGCCGCTGCGGCCGCCAGGAGCGGCGCATCGGTGTCCGCGGCTTCCGCCGTCGCCACCGCCTCCGGGGCGTCCGGCAGACCCGGGTACGAGGTACCCGCGGCGGGCGTCACCGGGCCGGCCGCCGCCGGGAGGCCGGGGTACGAAGCACCCTCGCCCGGCGCGCCCGGCGCCGGGTCCGCGGCCGGGACGGGGCCCGAAAGCCCCTCGGCGGGGGTCCCCGAGGTGTCCGGGACAGCAGGAGTCGGAGCCGCGGGCAGCCCATACGAGCCCCCGTCGGCCGGGGCCGCGGGCAGACCCGCGTACGAGCCCCCGTCGGCCGGAGCCGCGGGCAGACCCGCGTACGAGCCCCCGTCGGCCGGGGCCGCGGGCGTCGCCGCCGGCCCGCCGGGGTACGAGGTGCCGTCCGCCGGGGCCACCGGGAGGCCCGGGTACGAGCCGCCGTCGGCCGGAGCCGCGGAAGCGGGAGCGTCGGACAGCGGAGCACCGGATCCCGGCATCCCCGCCACGGGAGCGCCGGACACCGGCATCCCCGGAACCGGAGCACCGGACACCGGCATGCCCGTACCCGCCGCCCCGGTACCCGGCGCCGGGTACGGCACCGGATCCGGCGCCGCGCCCGGGGCCATGCGCATCGTCGACGGGGAGCTCACGTCACCGGGGCGGTGCGGTTCGAAGCCGCTGCCCTCCGGCAGGCCCGGGACCGCGCCGGCCGAGGGCGCGTTCTGCGTGTACCAGGCCGGCGGGGTGTAGTCGATGGTGAACTCGCCCGTCAGCTCGGGCTCCGCGTCGGACTGATCGTCCGTCGGGACGTCCCACGTCCCGCCGCGGCTCTCGTTCCGATCGCCGTTCACTACGTCCTCCTGGTCTGGTCGCGCACGGTGGGGCGCCCCCATCGGCGCCACGCCCACCGTCAGCCTAATCGTGCCCGGCATCCGAAGCCCGGCCCCCCGTCGGGTCGCCCGTACGGCCGCCCCTCGATACGCCCCTGCCCGCAGGGCCAACACCGCAAGCCCCGCGCCGAGTACGCCGTGCGCGGTCCGCCGCGAAAACCCGTCACTCGACGGCGGCGAACCACACCCGCACCGGACCCGCACCGGAACGACACCGAACCCATACGAACCCATACGGACCCATGCGGACCCAAGCGGACCGAACCGCCGCGCACCGCCCGGAACCGCGCGGCTCAGTCGATCCGGCGCGCCCCGCCCAGCAGTCCCGTCTCCGCCTCGGTCCCCTGAGTCATCACGAACTGGCGGTCCCGCTGGTTGCACCACAGCGTCACCCCGTCGCCCAGCGTCGGAAGCGACTCGACGGCCGTGCGCGGCAGGTTCATCAGCCGGCCCAGCTGCTCCGCCTCGTCCGGCGAGACCCGCTGCACGCCCACCAGCGAGGACTGCTGCACCAGCCGCGGTGCCGTCGGGCTCAGGTACGGCAGCAGCGTCAGCACCGCCTGCCACGGTCCGGCCACCACCCGGCCCCGCGGCGGCCGCATCCCGCAGTCGCGGACGACCAGCACCGGGCTGCCCGCCGAGGCGCCCTGCGGCGGCACCCGGCCCACCTCGTGCAGCGTCACGCACTGCTGGCCGCCGCCCGCCGCCTGCGCCAGCGGAGCCCAGACCTGCGCGCGGCCCGTCTCGACGGTCACCCGGGCGCCCGTCGCCGCGGCCCGCAGCGCCAGGACCTGCGCCGTCCACAGCCCGCCGATGAGCGTCACCTCGTACGGGGTGGGGCGGTTGACGCCCAGCACCGCCGGGCGGCCCTCGGAGTCCACGCCGATGACGACGCCGTCGTCCCCGACCGGCAGTGCCAGCGCGTCCAGCTCCTGCGCCGCGACCGTGTGCCGTTCCCGGCGCGGGCCGATCAGCCCGTAGCCCATCCTCATCGCGCGCCTCCCAGCGGCAGCGAAGCCAGTACGCCCGGCAGCTGTTCGCGGTCGAGCCGGACCAGCCCGGTCTTCACCCCGCGGGCCGTGCGCTCCAGCTCCCGCCGGGCCGCGACCAGTTCCTCGTCGCTGCGCCCGGTGATCCGGATGTGGCCGGTCAGGGTCACCCCGCGCCGGTCGGCCGGGGCCAGCGTCAGGCTGAAGTTCGTCGCCAGCGCCGGCAGCGAGGTCAGCAGTGCCACGAAGTGCGGCAGCGGCGCGGCCCCGCCGCCCAACTGCGGCCAGCGGGCTATCCAGTACGTCGTGTGCCGCCGGTCGTCGCAGCGCCAGGTCCGCGGGGTCTCCTCGGTACGCCGCCCCGCGGTCGCCGAGCGGCCCGCCTGGGTGATCGCCATCGGATTCGCGCACGAGGACGTGGCCAGCGCGGCCGTCAGCTCCTGCTCGGTCAGCACGGTCGCCTGGAACCCCGCGCCCGCCAGCCGGCTCGCCAACTGGTCGGCCGCGCGCACCACGCAGCGCTGCGCGCCCGCGAGCCCGCCGCCGCGCGCGGCGACCGCCTCCGGGCACAGTTCGGGATCCAGCTTGAGCGCGATCCAGGTCAGCCGCACCGCCGGGGTGCCGGTCTGGGCCTGCAGCGGCGCGTAGTTGCGGGTCGCCATCGACTGGGCCGGCAGGTGCGGCGCGGGCGCCGGCTGGGTGTGCTGCACCAGCTGCGCGGACTCCAGCCGGATGCCGTCGACCTCCAGTACGCCCCGTATCAGGCCCAGCGGCAGCGGCCGGGCCGCCCGGTCCTCGCGCAGCGCGGTCGCGTCGGTGTCCACCTGGACCACCACCGTCAGGAACGTGCCGTCGCCGATCATCCCGACCGGACGGCGGTCACGGTCGCTGAACGTGTAGGTGCGCAGCGCCGGATCGGCCTCCACCAGCGGCGCCAGCCCCGGCTCGGTGCCCGGCGGCACCGTCAGCGCGGCCGCCCGCCGCCGGCGCGCGCGCAGCGCGAGCGCGGAGCCGATCCACTCGGGCAGCGAGCGCTGGTGCCGGCGTACGACGGCCAGCACGACGAGCACGGCGGCCACGGCACCGGCGGGCACCAGCAGCAGGGTGTCGACGACCCAGGCCACGAGCAGCACCGCGGCCGCCGCCTGGAGCAGCACCAGCTGTTGCAATCGGAACGGGCCGAACCGTCCCGGGCTCGACTTCGGATACGGCGTCACACCGCCCTGCGGTGGTGCGGCCGCGGCCGCTCGACGGCGCGTCGCGGTGGCCATCACTCGCGCACTTCCCCTTCCCGGGGCCAGACCCCGAAAGTCCCGCGGAACCGCGGCCCGTGCCCGCGTCTCCCCGGAATCTCCCCAATCCACCCCAACAAGCCCTGAATACCCCGGAACGGAAGGCACTGAGCGGCAGCCTCACCCTACCCGCCCCCTGCGCACCCTCCGTCAACAGGCATAGTAGGTGGCCGGTCCGACAATCGAGGCCCGGGGACCGTACTCACCGGCCGGGCCGGGCGGGGAGAAGCAGGCGGTCATGGCATCACGACGTGATGAGCTCAACGCGTACACCTTTGCGAAGCGGCGCACGGTGGCGGCCTTCCTGCAGCCGTCCGCGACGGGTACCGAGGAAGGGGCCCCCAGGCCGCTGCGCGCGATCGTGCCGGGGCTGGTGGTCGGTGCGCTGATCCTCGCGACGTTCGGCGCGTGGGGGATGTTCAAGCCCAAGGCCCCCAAGGGCTGGGACGAGCCGGGTGCGAAGGTCATCGTCGGCAAGAACTCGACGACCCGCTACGTGGTGCTGACCACCAAGGTGGGCGGCAAGGACCAGACCCGGCTGCACCCGGTGCTCAACCTCGCCTCCGCCCGACTGCTGCTGGATCCGCAGAAGTTCAAGGTCATCACCGTCGACGACAAGACCCTCGACAGCGGGAAGCCGCCGCGCGGGCCCATCATCGGCATCCAGTACGCCCCCGACCGGCTGCCCTCGGCCAAGGACGCCGGTACCGCCAAGCGCTGGGCCGTCTGCCAGCAGCCCGGCGGCAACGGCAGGGGCGTGCAGACCGCCGCCTTCGTCCTCGCCGACCGTGAGGCCCGGCTGCTCGACGACGAGCGCAAGGTCGCCGACGGCCAGGTGCTGTACGTGCAGAGCACGGGCGAGACCAAGGCCCGCTACCTCGTCGACGCGGCCGGCACCAAGTACAAGTTCCCCGACGGCGCCGCGGGCTCCCCGGCCGCCGCCGACGCCCAGAAGCTCACCAACGCCCTGGTGGGCAGCGGCACCCCGCAGGAGGTCAGCGACGCGTGGCTGGCCACGCTGCGCGACGGCGAGCCCCTCGGCTTCCCGCAACTGCCCGGCGCGGTCGGCGCGGACGCCGGCGTCCCCGGCCTGGTCACCGCCGACAACCGGGTCGGCACGGTGCTGCGCGCCCAGACCGGCTCCGGCCCGCAGCACTACGTGGTGCTGCCGGGCAAGGTGGCCCCGGTCTCCGACTTCGTGGCGTGGCTGCTCATCAGCGCGCCCGCCACCGACATGCTCAACATGAACGGCAAGCCCCGCGAGGTGGACAGCCAGTCCCTCAGCCCGGACGCCACCCCGTTCAAGGGCGGCGCCCGCTGGCCGGTGAAGAAGGCCACGCAGATCAACCGCGTCGGCGCGGCCGCCGGCTCCGCGGGCACCTCCGGCGCCCCGGCGCAGGGCGGCGACCGCGACACCGTCTGCAACGTGCTGCGCTCGGTCGACGGCTCGGGCAACCAGACGATGAGCACGTGGGCGGGGACCGGCTTCCCCATCGACATCACCGCCAGCGGCGCCAGTTCGTACGTCACCCCCGGCTCGGGCCTGCTCTACACGCAGACCCAGGGCCGGCAGGGCACCGCCGGCGGCTCCCTCTTCCTGGTCACCGACACGGGCCTGCGGTACGCCGTCCAGGCCAACGGCGACAGCGACGCCGCGAAGTCGGGCATCGGCGCCGCCGACCCGAAGAAGGACTCCACCGACGGGCGCCCCGAGGCCAGCCAGGCCCAGACGCGCCTGGGCTACGGCGGCGTGACCCCCGCCCTGGTGCCGATCGCCTGGTCGGAGTTCCTCTCCAAGGGCCCGCGCCTGGACACCAACGCGGCCCGCCAGCCGCAGGGTTCGTGAGGCCGCCGATGCAGACGAAACCCCGTGGCGCCGCCGTCCTGCGCACGGCCGCGGCCCTCGCCCTCGTCGTGGGAGCCGGCACCGCCGCGGCGCCCGCGCCCGCGCTCGCCCTGGCGTCGGACGACGCGACGACGCGGCCGGCCGGCGCCGGCGAGTGCACCTTCCCGATGAAGAAGCAGATCGCCGACCGCCCCTGGGCCCTGCAACGGGTCCTCCTGGACGCCCTGTGGGCCGAGGGCCGGGGCAAGGGCGTCCGGGTCGCCGTCATCGACACCGGTGTGGACCGCGCCAACCCGCAGCTGGCCCCGGCCGTGGACGTCGCCGCGGGCAAGGACCTGCTCGACGCCAAGGGCGACGGCACGACCGACACGGTCGGCCACGGCACCAAGGTCGCCGGTCTGATCGCGGCCCGCCCCCAGGAGGGCACCGGCTTCGTGGGGCTGGCCCCCGAGGCCACCATCATCCCGATCCGGCAGAACGACGAGCGCCAGACCGGCAAGGCCGACACCCTGGCCGACGCGATCGAGCACGCGCTGGCCAAGGGCGCCCAGATCATCAACATCTCGCAGGACACCACCCAGCCGATGGGCGAGGACTCCAAGCTCGGCCAGGCCGTGAAGAAGGCCGTCGCGCAGAACGTCGTGGTCGTCGCCTCCGCCGGCAACGACGGCGTCAAGGGCGAGAAGCGCAAGACGTACCCGGCGGCCTTCCCCGGTGTCCTCGCCGTCGCCTCCAGCGACCGCAACAACGAGCGCGCCGCGTTCTCCCAGCCCGGTGACTTCATCTCGGTCGCCGCCCCCGGCGTCGACATGGTCTCCACCGTGCCGATGTTCGGCCAGTGCGTCGACAACGGCACCAGCTTCTCGGCCCCGTACGTCGCCGGTGTGGCCGCGCTGCTGCGCGCCCAGCACGCCGACTGGAGCGCCCAGGAGATCATCTGGCAGATCCAGCAGACGGCCGAGCGCTCGGTCAACGGCAAGGACGACTACGTCGGCTGGGGGGTCGTCGACCCCGTCCGCGCCGTCACCCAGGACGGCCAGCGGCCCAAGGCGCCCGTACCCGACCCCGGCCCGCCGCCGGCGGCCGCCCCGCAGGCGGCCCCGCTCGCGATGACCGAGACCCGGCAGGAGCGCGAGGAGCGGTTCGGGACGTACGCTCTGGGTATCGGGGCCGTGCTGATCGCGGTGATCGCCGGTACGGCCACCGTGGCCCGTGAGGCGTATCGCCGCAAGCGGCGCTCCGGGGCGGCACGGCAGGCCTGAGGCGGGGGAGGGGTTTGCAGAATGTGAACGACCGCCACGCGCACGGTGAATTGTTGGGCCTGTCGTATGAAGTGGCTAAAGTATCCGTGGACTTCACGAGTGTGATGACGGGAGAGAACCGACGATGACGATGAACCTTCAAATTGACGACCAGAAGAAGGTCAAGCTCGCGGGTGAGATCAACACCTACCACACGGAGCTCACCACTCGCATCGGCAAGCTGAACGACGTCGTCGACCGTATCCAGGCCGGCTGGCAGGGCGCCGCGGGCAAGGAGTTCGACGTGCTCCAGCGCGGGGTCAACGAGAACCTCAAGAAGATCAAGGACCGCCTCGTCGACCTCGAAGACGCCATGCGCATGAGCGTCAAGGGCTTCGACGCCGAGGAGCAGGCGCGCATCGCGGAGATCCGCAAGGTCAACAGCAGCTCCATCCTCGACGTCTGAGCGTTCGAGCAGCGGTAGTACGAAACACAACGGGAGGAAGACAGCGATGTCGCTCGCAGTCAATTACGACACCGTCTCGACCGCGGCCGGGGATGTGCGCCTGACCGGCTCGCAGCTCAGCCAGCAGCTGGAGACGCTGATGGGCAAGGTCAAGGACGTCACCTCGAGCTGGGAGGGTGAGGCGAAGACCGCCTACGAGGAGATCCAGCGGACGGTCAGCACCAACATGGAGCAGATGAACCAGAAGCTCGGTCAGATCGCGACCCTTCTGGACCAGTCGCTCGTCGGCTACCAGGACACCGACAAGGGCAACGCCGCCCGCTTCCGGATGGTCTGAGCCACCCCGCGTCCCACGCACGCATGAAGGGGCCCGCGCACCGAACGGTGCGCGGGCCCCTTCGCGTGCGCGGGCCCTCAGGTGAGGTCGAACTCGCCGTCGCGCGCCCCGAGCACGAACGCCGTCCACTCCGCCTCGGTGTAGCGCAGCACCGTCCCCGGATCCAGCGACGAACGCATCGCCACCGCCCCGCCCGGCAGCTTCGCGATCTCGACCCGCTCCTCGTGCTCCTCGGTCCCGGGCGCGCTCGTCCACTCCACCCCCGAGATGTCCAGGGCGTAGAGCTCGTCCTTCTCGCGCTCGCGGTCGCGTGCGTCAGCCATGTGCGTCGGATTCCCTTCGGCGGAGCGGTCGTACGAACTGCCAGTGTCCGCATCGTACTTCCGCTCCGCCCGCCCCGTCAGGCGGTCACGCCCCCGGCAGCCAGCCCGCCTGGATCAGCGGCGTGCCCCGCTTGCGCGAGACGAAGGTGCCACGGCCCGGAGGCATCGGACGCGCCCGGACGTTGCCCAGGATGTCGCCCTCGTTGCGGTCGCCCGACAGGACGATGCCCTGCGCGCCCAGCTCCTTGACCCGCTGCATGAACGGCTCGTACGCCGCCCGCGAGGCACCCGCCGCGCTGCGCGCCACGATGAAGCGGATGCCCACGTCCCGCGCGAACGGCAGGTGTTCCACCAGCTGCGACAGCGGCTGCGAGGAACTCGTCGACACCAGCTCGTAGTCGTCGATGATCACGTACAGGTCAGGGCCGGTCCACCAGCTGCGGTCGCGCAGCTGCTGCGGGGTGATGTCCGGCCCCGGCGCCCGCTTGCCCATGACCGTCGCGATGGCCTCCATGTGCATGTCCATCGCCGACGACATCGGCGCGTACTCCAGCAGGTGCGAGGACGGCACCGCCTCCAGCATCGTGCGCCGGTAGTCACCGACCACGATCCGCGCCTGCTCCGGCGTGTACCGCTCGGTGATCTGCTTCGCGATCAGCCGCAGCAGCGCCGTCTTGCCCGACTCGCTCTCACCGAAGATCAGGAAGAACGGGTCGGTCTCGAAGTCGACGAACACCGGCTCCAGGTTCGTCTCGTCGATACCGATCGCGATGCCCTGCTGCGGGTACTCGAAGCCCCGCGGCAGCCGGTCCGCGTCCAGCTTGCGCGGCAGCAGCCGTACGGCGGGCGCCCCCGGCCCGGGCCAGCCCGCGCGGACGGCCTCCACGAACTCGGCCGTCGCCTCGGACAGCCCCTCCGCGTTCGAGCGGCCGTCGATGCGCGGCAGCGAGGACATGAAGTGCAGCTTCTCCGCCACCTGACCGCGGCCCGGCGAGCCCTGCGGCACGTTCGCCGCGACCTTGCGGTCGAACTCCGAGTCCATGACGTCACCCAGGCGCAGCTCCAGCCGGCCCAGGATCTGGTCCTTGAGCGCCGCCCGCACCTCCATGTAGCGCGAGGCGGTGATCACCACGTGGATGCCGTAGCC
Source organism: Streptomyces sp. NPDC042102 (assembly GCF_055582305.1). Lineage (NCBI taxonomy): Bacteria > Bacillati > Actinomycetota > Actinomycetes > Kitasatosporales > Streptomycetaceae > Streptomyces > Streptomyces sp. NPDC042102. The sequence goes on along the minus strand of NZ_JBVJDL010000011.1, from coordinate 15,388 downwards.
CAGACCGCGCGCCGCGATGTCCGCGACCACCACTTCCAGCTGGTCGTAGTCGTTCTTGAACTGCCCCCAGCCGTCGACGACCAGGAAGACGTCACCGAAGACCTCGCCCGCCAGGTCCCCCGACGCCCTGCGGCGCCGGTAGGTGCCGATCGAGTCGATCGAGTGGGCGCGGAAGAACTCCTCGCGCCGGTTGAGCACACCGGCCACCTCGGCGACCGTACGCCGCACCCGCTCCGGGTCCAGCCGCGAGGCGATCCCGCCCACGTGCGGCAGGTCCTGGACCGCCGCGAGCCCCCCACCACCGAAGTCCAGCCCGTAGAACTGCACCTCGCGCGGTGTGTGCGTCAGCGCGAACGCCGACACCAGCGTCCGCATCAGCGTCGACTTGCCCGACTGCGGACCACCGACCACCAGCAGGTGACCGGCCGCCCCCGAGAAGTCCCGGTAGAGCACCTCGCGCCGCTGCTCGAAGGGCTTGTCTATGAGGCCGAGCGGCACCACCAGCCCGCCGGGCCGCGTGTACCCGTCCGCGTGCAGACCCCGCTCCGCGGACGGCGCCAGCGCCGGCAGCAGCTGGTCCAGCGGCGGCGCCTGGTCGAGCGGCGGCAGCCACACCTGGTGCGCCGGAACGCCCTGGCCCTCCAGCCGCCCCACGATCACGTCCAGCACCGTGTCCGCCAGCGCGTCGTCCGCCCGGCCGGCCTGCGCCGCCAGGTACGCCGGGTCCGGCGCCGCGTACACCACCGGCACCGGCGTCGCCGTGAACAGCGCGGGACGCCGCTCCACCGGGAACTGCCCGACCGACAGGTCCGGCCCGCCCGCCCGGTAGGTGCCCGAGACGTACGCCGCCTTGAAGCGCGTCATCTCGTCCGTACCGAACTTCAGGTAGCCCGAACCCGGCACCGACGGCAGGTGGTAGGCGTCCGGCACACCGATCGCCGTACGCGACTCCGCCGCCGAGAACGTCCGCAGACCGATCCGGTACGACAGGTACGTGTCCAGGCCGCGCAGCTTGCCCTCCTCCAGACGCTGCGAGGCCAGCAGCAGGTGCACACCCAGCGACCGGCCGATCCGGCCGATCTGGATGAACATGTCGATGAAGTCCGGCTTCGCCGTCAGCAGCTCGCTGAACTCGTCGATGACCAGCACCAGCGAGGCCAGCGGCTCCAGCGGCGCACCCGCCGCGCGGGCCTTCTCGTAGTCGTGGATGTTGGCGTAGTTGCCCGCCGAGCGCAGCAGCTCCTGACGGCGCTGCAGCTCACCGCGGATCGAGTCGCCCATGCGGTCGACCAGCGTGAGGTCGTCCGCCAGGTTCGTGATGACCGCCGCCACGTGCGGCATCGTGCCCATGCCGGTGAACGTCGCACCGCCCTTGAAGTCCGCGAGCACGAAGTTCAGCGTCTCCGAGGTGTGCGTGACCGCCAGGCCCAGCACCAGCGTGCGCAGCAGCTCCGACTTGCCCGAACCCGTCGCGCCCACGCACAGGCCGTGCGGGCCCATGCCCTCCTGCGCGGCCTCCTTCAGGTCCAGCATGACCGGCCCGCCGTCCTCGCCCACGCCGATCGGCACGCGCAGCCGCTCACCGGCCGACCGCGGCCGCCACGTGCGCGCCACGTCGATCGAGGCGGCGTCACCCAGGTTCAGCAGATCCGTGAAGTCCAGGTTCGCCAGCAGCGGTTCGTCGTCGTCGCCCCCGCCCGTGCGCAGCGGCGCCAGCTGGCGCGCCAGCGCCTCGGCCGCCGGCAGCGACAGCACGTCCGGCGTGCCCTCGTACGCGACGCCCCCGCCCGACTCCAGCCGCAGCCGGCCCGGCCGCACCACGACCGACAGCCCGCCGCGCGGCTCGTCCAGTTCACCCGCGACCACCTCGACGATGGTCACGCCCTGCAGGCCCTCCGCGGCCGCGAACACCGAGTCCGGCGGCACCGGACCACCGCGGGTGGAGTTGGAGTCCAGGACCACCACGATGTGCGGCTGGTCCAGCACCGGGGATACGTCCCTGCTGAACCGCGGCCGGCCGTCCAGCCGCGACGCCAGCAGCCCCTCCAGCTCCCCGAGGTCGTCGCTGAACAGCCGCTTCGTACCGGCGCCGTCCACCTGGCCCGGCACCTGCGTGTGCGGCAGCCACTTGACCCAGTCCCACGACGGCAGCGCGCCCGGCGCCGCCACCACGGCCACCATCAGGTCCTCGGGGGAGTGCAGCGTCGCCAGCTGCGCCACCATCGCCCGGGCCGTACCGCGCGCCGACTCCGGCTCGCCCGACACCGTCACGTGGTAGAACGCCCGCATCGACACCGCCATCGGCAGCCCGTCCAGCGACGCGTGCACCTTCAGGAAGCGCTGCATCGCGCCCGCCGTCAGCGGTTCCAGCTCGTCCACCGGCGCCGTGTCCGGTGCCACCAGCGGGGTGGCCAGGCGCTGCGCGCCCAGCCCCAGCCGGGCCTGCCCGAAGTCCTCGTCGCCGACCCGCCGCTCCCACAGCCGCGACCCCTCGGCCACCACCGACCACAACTGCTCCGGCGCCGGGTGCAGGTACAACTGCGCGTCACGCTGGGCCCGCGCCGTGCGCCGCACCTGACGCCGCGTCTGCGCCAGATACTTCAGGTAGTCGCGCCGTACGTCGGCCATTTGCCCCTGCGTACCCTTGCGGAACCGCATGATCTGCGCAATGACCATCGCGACCGTCGACACCAGCATGAGCACGCCCATGATGCGCATGAACGGCGGCACGTTCGGCATGAAGAAGAAGACGACGGACGAGCCCATGCCGAGCATCGGCAGGAGCTGCATCGCCATGCCTTCCTGCTGTCCGCGCGGAAGTTCCGGCGGCGCCTCCAGCCTCAGCTCGTCCGAAGGCACTTCGGGCGGCAGGGACCGCGGCGGGCGTTTGACGACGATCTGGCTCACCGGAGCATCAATCCCTCGAAAACGGACGGGACGTCTCTTCCGGCGCCCCCAAGTCCCGCATGCGGAGGGGGTCTCCTCCGCGCGACAGGTGATCCTACTTGCCGACAGTCACGCATACTCCCGGTAGGGTGGCGCGCGCATCATGCGCAACCGCGAATCAGCCTCGAACCAGACGCGGAACAGTCCGCCAACCAGGGGGGTCCCACAGGTGAGTACGGCCGCAACGACGGGTTTCTGCAGGGTCACCGTCGTGGCCCCGGACAGCCGCATCGACGTCGCCCTCCCCGAGGACATCGCCGTCGCCGACGTCTATCCGGAGCTGCTGCGCCTGACCGGCCAGACCCAGCCGGTCGGCGCCCCCACCGGCTTCCACCTGGTACGCCGCGACGGCACCGTCCTCGACGGCGCCCGCACGCTGGCCGCGCAGACCGTCCTGGACGGCGAGGTGCTCAGCCTGCGCCCGTTCGCCGAATCGCTGCCGCCCGCCGTCTTCGACGACGTCTCCGACGCCGTCGCCTCGGCCGTCGTCCGCGACCGGCACCGCTGGAGCGACGACATGCTGCGCGGCGCGGGCCTGGCCGCCGCCGCCGTCCTGCTGGTCCTCGTGGGCTTCGTCCTGTGGTTCTCCGACCCCGTCCGCCACGACATGCACGGCCTGCCCGGCGTCATCGCCGGCGCCATAGGCCTGCTGCTGACCGCGGCCGCCGGTGTGCGCGCCCGGGTCTACCGCGACCGCGGCTCCGCCGTGGCCCTGGGCCTGGCCGCCCTGCCGCACCTGCTGATCGCCGGCTCCGGCATCGTCGCGCCCGCCGCCGGCGAGGGGCCGGGCCGGCTCCAGTTCCTCCTCGGCTGCGTCTGCGTCCTGGTCGCCTCCGTGGCCCTGGTCGCGCTCACCCCCAGCGGGGACGCCCCCTTCGTCGCGGCCACCTTCCTCGGCGCCGTCGGCACCCTCGCCACGTTCCTCGCCATCGTCACCGAGGCCTCCGCCACCGCCACGGCCGCCGTCTGCGCCCCCGTCGCCATCGGCCTCGTCGCCTTCCTGCCCGGCCTCTCGGCCCGCTTCGCCCGGCTTCCCATCGGATACGCCGCCCCGCAGAGCTCCGTCGAGGTCTACGAGACCCCGGACCGCTACGAGGCCGACACCTTCGGTGACCAGTCCGGCGACGGCGCCGAGGCCGGCGCCGCCCTCGACGCCGAGCTCATCGCCGCCCAGGCCCGCCGCGGCCACGAGATGCTGCTCGGCCTCGTCGGCGGCTCCGCCGCGGTCGTCGTCGGCTCGGCGACCGTCCTCGGCTTCTCCGACAACACCTGGGGCAAGCTGCTCGCCCTCGCCGCGGGCCTGGCCATGCTGCTGCGCGCCCGCCTCTTCCGCTACACCTCGCAGGTCGTTTGCGCCCTGGTCGCGGGCCTGGCCGCCATCACCCTGCTGATCCTGGGCCTGTCCCTGAACCCGCCCACCGCGCTCGTCGTCGAGCTCGCCAAGTACGGCAGCAGCGGCGCCCTGGACATCCGTACGATCTGGCTCTCCGGCGCCGTCGCCGCCGGCGCGGCCCTCGTCGTCGGAATTGCGCTGGTCATCCCCCGCAAGGGTCTGTCACCCTTCTGGGGGCGGCTGCTCGACCTCACCGAGGCGGCGGTCCTGCTCAGCCTCGTCCCGCTGTGCCTGGCCGTCCTCGACGTCTACTCGGCGGCCCGCTCGCTCACCAGCTGAGACGGCCCCGCTCCGGCAGCCTGGTACGCTGTGTGACGGCCGTCTGTGTACGCGCCCCGGTTCCCGGGGACTGCGCCGGACGGAATCCGCCTCCCGAGTCACGGAAGCTCCCCAGAGACGCAGACCTGGGGCACTCGGTGGCAAACGAAGACATCACGAGGAGTACGCGTGTCGCTCGACGCCGCTACGAAGAAGCAGATCATGGCCGACTTCGGTACCAAGGAGGGCGACACCGGCTCCCCCGAGGTCCAGGTCGCGCTGCTTTCCCGCCGCATCTCGGACCTGACCGAGCACCTCAAGGCCCACAAGCACGACCACCACTCCCGTCGTGGTCTGCTGATCCTGGTCGGCCAGCGCCGCCGCCTTCTGCAGTACCTCGCCAAGAAGGACATCCAGCGCTTCCGCGCGCTGGTCGAGCGCCTCGGCATCCGCCGCGGTGCGGCCGGCGCCAAGTAAGACGCCGTGAAGGGAGCGGTTCCCACATCCAGGGGGCCGCTCCCTTTGCTGTACGTGCGGTACGTACCGGACGCTTTGTAGTCTGGTCGCATCACGCACAACTGAAGAGGAGGAGCGCCTTCCCTACGCCGCCGGTCCTCGGTAGTGGCACCCGGAAAACGCCCGGACGGGCCCCGTACCGGGTGCTTCGATCGAAGACCGGCCCGCACGCAAGGAGCGCTTCTCCGCAACCGTCCACCGCCACACGGGCGGCGGACGGAGACGACGAAAATGGAGAAAACGCTAGTGGAGAACGAGACCCACTACGCCGAGGCCGTCATCGACAACGGCTCCTTCGGCACCCGCACCATCCGCTTCGAGACGGGCCGTCTGGCCCGCCAGGCCGCCGGTTCCGCCGTTGCCTACCTGGACGACGACACGATGGTGCTGTCCGCCACCACCGCGTCGAAGAAGCCCAAGGACCAGCTCGACTTCTTCCCCCTGACGGTGGACGTCGAGGAGCGGCAGTACGCGGCCGGCAAGATCCCCGGCTCCTTCTTCCGTCGTGAGGGCCGGCCCTCCGAGGACGCGATCCTCACCTGCCGCCTGATCGACCGCCCGCTGCGCCCGTCCTTCAAGAAGGGCCTGCGCAACGAGATCCAGGTCGTCGCGACGATCATGGCGCTCAACCCCGACCACCTGTACGACGTCGTCGCGATCAACGCCGCGTCCGCGTCCACCCAGCTGGCCGGTCTGCCCTTCTCCGGCCCGATCGGCGGCGTCCGCGTCGCGCTGATCAAGGGCCAGTGGGTCGCGTTCCCGACGCACACCGAGCTCGAGGACGCCGTCTTCGACATGGTCGTCGCGGGCCGCGTCCTGGAGGACGGCGACGTCGCGATCATGATGGTCGAGGCCGAGGCCACCGACAAGACCATCACCCTGGTCAAGGGCGGCGCCGAGGCCCCGACCGAGGAGATCGTCGCCGCCGGTCTGGACGCCGCGAAGCCGTTCATCAAGGTCCTGTGCAAGGCGCAGTCCGACCTCGCCGCCAAGGCCGCCAAGCCCGAGGGCGAGTTCCCGGTCTTCCTCGACTACCAGGACGACGTCTACGCCGCCCTGGCCGACGCCGTGCGCGGCGAGCTCGCCCAGGCGCTCACCATCGCCGGCAAGCAGGACCGCGAGGCCGAGCTCGACCGCGTCAAGGAGATCGCCGCCGAGAAGCTCCTCCCGGCCTTCGAGGGCCGCGAGAAGGAGATCTCCGCCGCCTACCGCAGCCTGACCAAGGCCCTGGTGCGCGAGCGCGTCATCAAGGACAAGGTCCGCATCGACGGCCGCGGCGTCACGGACATCCGTACGCTGGCCGCCGAGGTCGAGGCCATCCCGCGCGTGCACGGCTCCGCCCTCTTCGAGCGTGGCGAGACCCAGATCCTGGGCGTCACCACCCTCAACATGCTCCGTATGGAGCAGCAGCTGGACACCCTCTCCCCGGTGACCCGCAAGCGCTACATGCACAACTACAACTTCCCGCCGTACTCCGTCGGTGAGACCGGCCGCGTGGGCTCGCCCAAGCGCCGCGAGATCGGCCACGGCGCGCTCGCCGAGCGCGCCATCGTGCCGGTCCTGCCGACGCGCGAGGAGTTCCCGTACGCGATCCGCCAGGTCTCCGAGGCCCTCGGCTCCAACGGCTCGACCTCCATGGGCTCGGTCTGCGCCTCCACCATGTCGCTGCTGAACGCCGGTGTGCCGCTCAAGGCCCCCGTCGCCGGTATCGCCATGGGCCTGATCTCCGAGGAGATCGACGGCAAGACCCACTACGTCGCCCTCACCGACATCCTCGGTGCGGAGGACGCCTTCGGCGACATGGACTTCAAGGTCGCCGGCACCAAGGAGTTCGTGACCGCCCTCCAGCTCGACACCAAGCTGGACGGCATCCCGGCCTCCGTCCTGGCCGCGGCCCTCAAGCAGGCCCGCGACGCCCGCCTCCACATCCTCGACGTGATGATGGAAGCGATCGACACGCCGGACGCCATGTCCCCGTTCGCCCCGCGGATCATCACCGTCAAGATCCCGGTGGACAAGATCGGTGAGGTCATCGGCCCCAAGGGCAAGATGATCAACCAGATCCAGGAGGACACCGGCGCCGAGATCACGATCGAGGACGACGGCACCATCTACATCGGTGCCGCCGACGGCCCGGCCGCCGAGGCCGCCCGCGCCACGATCAACTCGATCGCCAACCCGACCATGCCGGAGGTCGGCGAGCGCTACCTGGGTACGGTCGTCAAGACCACCACCTTCGGTGCCTTCGTCTCCCTGCTCCCGGGCAAGGACGGCCTGCTGCACATCTCGCAGATCCGCAAGCTCGCCGGTGGCAAGCGCGTGGAGAACGTCGAGGACGTGCTCGCGGTCGGCTCCAAGGTCCAGGTCGAGATCGCCGAGATCGACCAGCGCGGCAAGCTCTCCCTGATCCCCGTGATCGAGGGCGAGGCCGCCGACGCCGACGCTGACGCCGACAAGGACGACTCCGACAAGTGACGTCGCGTAGTTCGCGTGCGACGGCCCGCCCCTCTTCGGAGGGGCGGGCCGTCGCCCGTACCCAAACCCTGCTCAAGGGCGAGAACGGCATCGGCACCGTCCGGCGCACCGTCCTGCCCGGCGGACTGCGCGTCGTCACCGAGACGCTGCCCTCCGTCCGCTCCGCCACCTTCGGCATCTGGGCGCACGTCGGCTCCCGTGACGAGACGCCCACGCTCAACGGCGCCACGCACTACCTGGAGCACCTCCTCTTCAAGGGCACCAAGAAGCGGTCCGCCCTCGACATCTCCGCCGCGCTCGACGCGGTCGGCGGCGAGATGAACGCCTTCACGGCGAAGGAGTACACCTGCTACTACGCGCGGGTGCTCGACACCGACCTGCCGCTGGCCATCGACGTGGTCTGCGACATGCTCACCGGCTCGCTGATCCTCGAATCCGACGTCGACGCGGAACGCGGCGTCATCCTCGAAGAGATCGCGATGACCGAGGACGACCCCGGCGACATGGTCCACGACCTGTTCGCCGAGACCATGTTCGGCAACAGCCCCCTGGGCCGACCCGTCCTCGGCACCGTCGACACGATCAACGCGCTCACCCGCGACCAGATCGCCCGCTTCTACAAGAAGCACTACGACCCGCGCCACCTCGTCGTCGCCGCCGCCGGCAACGTCGACCACAACAAGGTCGTCACCCAGGTCCGCGCCGCCTTCGAGAAGGCCGGCGCCCTGACCCACACCGACGCCGAGCCCATCGGCCCGCGCGGCGGCACCAAGCGCATCCGCACCGCCGGCCGCGTCGACCTCGTCACCCGCAAGACCGAGCAGGCCCACGTGGTCCTCGGCATGCCGGGCCTGGCCCGTACCGACGAGCGGCGCTGGGCCCTGGGCGTGCTGAACACGGCCCTGGGCGGCGGCATGTCCTCCCGGCTCTTCCAGGAGGTCCGCGAGAAGCGGGGCCTGGCGTACAGCGTGTACTCGTACACCTCGGGCTTCGCCGACACCGGCCTGTTCGGCGTCTACGCCGGCTGCCGCCCCAGCCAGGTCCACGACGTCCTGCGGATCTGCCGAGACGAGCTCGCCAAGGTCGCCGAGAACGGACTCACCGACGAGGAGATCCGCCGCGCCATCGGCCAGCTCTCGGGCTCCACCGTCCTGGGCCTGGAGGACACCGGCGCCCTGATGAACCGCATCGGCAAGAGCGAGCTGTGCTGGGGCGACCAGATGTCGGTCGACGACATGCTCGCCCGTATCGGCGAGGTCACCCCGGACGACATCAAGGCCGTCGCGCAGGATGTACTGGCCCAGCGGCCCTCGCTGTCGGTGATAGGCCCGCTGAAGGAGAAGCAGGCCGCCCGGCTCGACGAGGCCGTCGCCTAGACCGCCGCCCAAGGTAAGGAAGCGAAGAACATGAGCAAGCTGCGCGTGGCCGTCCTCGGAGCCCAGGGGCGTATCGGCTCCGAAGCCGTACGGGCCGTCGAGGCCGCCGAGGACATGGAACTGGTGGCGGCACTGTCCCGCGGGGACAAGCTGGAGACCCTGGCCGAGGCCGGTGCCCAGGTCGCGGTCGAACTCACCACCCCGGCCTCCGTCATGGGCAACCTCGACTTCTGCGTGCGCCACGGCATCCACGCGGTCGTCGGCACCACCGGCTGGACCGAGGACCGCCTCGCGCAGCTGACCACCTGGCTCTCCGGCTCCCCGCAGACCGGTGTGCTCATCGCTCCGAACTTCTCCATCGGCGCCGTGCTCACCATGAAGTTCGCGGCCCAGGCGGCCCGCTACTTCGAGTCCGTCGAGGTCGTCGAGCTGCACCACCCCAACAAGGTCGACGCCCCCTCGGGCACGGCCACCCGTACCGCCCAGCTCATCGCCGAGGCCCGGTCGAAGGCAGGCTGCGCCCCGCAGCCCGACGCCACGGCCACCGCCCTCGACGGGGCGCGCGGTGCGGACGTCGACGGGGTGCCCGTGCACGCCATCCGGCTGCGCGGTCTCCTGGCCCACCAGGAGGTGCTGCTCGGCGGCGAGGGGGAGACCCTGACCATCCGTCACGACTCCCTGCACCACAGCAGCTTCATGCCGGGCATCCTGCTCGGCGTGCGCCGCGTGGTCGGCACCCCGGGCCTCACCTTCGGCCTGGAAAACTTCCTCGACCTGAACCAGTAGAAGCGACGGACCCGACCGATGCGCGCGAAGCTCACCTACCTCCTGACGGCAGCCGTCCTGGCCGTCTACTTCGTCCTGGCCGGCGGCCGTGGCATCGCGCTCATCGGCATCGGCACCCCACTGACCGTCACCTTCGGTGTCATGGTGCTGATCCTGCCGGTCATCGGCATCTGGTTCCTGTGGAAGAACACCCAGTTCGTGGCCCGCGCCAACCAGCTCTCCGCCGAGCTGGAGGCCGAGGGCGGCCTGCCCGTCGACGAACTGGAGCGCGACGGCTACGGCCGGATCCTGCGCGACTCCGCCGACGAGGTCTTCGCCCGCCGCAAGGCCGAGACCGAGGACGCGCCGGGGGACTGGCGCACCTGGTTCCGCCTCGCGGTGGCCTACCACGACGCCCGGGACACCCCGCGGGCCCGCAAGGCCATGCAGCGGGCCATCGCCCTGCACGACAAGAAGCCCGTACGGGTCTGATCCCCCGTACGGGCTCCGTGCTCGGATCCGGCCGCCCGGCCGGCCTCCCTCAGCGGGCCGCGGGCACGCCCTGGTACTCCTGCGCCCACGCCTTCACGGTGTCGGACGCCTGCTCGAAGGCCTCGGCCCGCGAGAGGAAGTCGGCGTTGTGGTCGGTCAGCAGCACCGGCACCGGGCTCGCGCCCCTGGCCACCACGGTCAGCGCCTGCCCCTGTACCGTCCGGGGCAGCCCCAGCCAGCGCACCGGCTGCTGCACCGTGCGGACCGCCTCGACCTGCTCCCAGGCCAGCGTCCGGGTCCCGAAGAGGGACGCCCGGCGCAGCCCCGCGGGGCTCACCCACACGCCCGCGCGCAGCAGCCGCAGCGCCCCGGCGATCACGGAGAGCGCGGCGACCAGGCAGACCACCGCACCGGTCCACGCACCCGCGAAGGTGATGATCATCGTGGCCAGCAGCATGAAGGACGCCAGCAGGAGCAGCAGCGCCCCGCCGGCCACCCGCCAGGGTCCGGGCCGGTAGGGCCGCCGCCAGCGGTCACGGTCCTCGTAGGGCAGGGGCTCGTCGTCGTGCGCGTCGCATGCGCTGTCGGCCGTCAGGAAGGGCAGGGGCACGGCTGATCCTCACTCACATGCACATTCGGCTGGGCTGTGCCTGGTGAGACTAGCGCCCCTGGGACGCCTCGGACTGCTGCGCCTTACCGGAGGCCTGGTGCGGCTGCAGTGCGGGGAGCCCGAAGAGCAGCGAGCCGACCAGCCCCGCCACCACGGTCAGTCCGACCAGGGTACGGGCGGCTATCTGGGTCGTGGCCAGGCGCTCGCGCGGCGGCGGGGTGACGTTGCTGCGGAAACGGTCGGCCTCGGCGACGAAGGCAAACGGGACGGGTTCGCGCCGGCTGAACATGGAAGGGCCTCTCTCCTCACGGTCGGGAACGACGATGCGTTGCGTTGCTACCCAGTAGGACGATCGGCGCGGCCCATCGGTGCCGGATTCCGGCGCATTATCCAAATTCGATGGCTGTGCGTCAGTTGTGCGCCGGACACCGGACGTACGGCGCACCCGCGCGGGTGCTGGCCCGCCGCGCCGCCCGGGCGCCGTAAAGTGGTCGCCGCATGGCCGATGTGAACTGGAAGGACCTCGTGAGCGAGACCCCCGAGCTGAAGATCGACTTCCGTGGCGACGTGACCGTCGACCTGGTGAAGCACACCGCCACCGACTCCGACGTGGTGTGGGCCGCCCGGGTCTCCACGGCCGGCGAGCAGTCCCTGGAGGAGCTGCAGAAGGACCCCGAGCGCTCCAAGGGCCTCATCAACTACCTGATGCGCGACCGCCACGGCAGCCCCTTCGAGCACAACTCGATGACGTTCTTCATCAGCGCCCCGATCTTCGTCTTCCGCGAGTTCATGCGGCACCGGGTGGGCTGGTCCTACAACGAGGAGTCCGGCCGCTACCGGGAGCTCCAGCCGGTCTTCTACGTCCCGGACGCCTCCCGCAAGCTGGTCCAGGAGGGCCGCCCCGGCAAGTACGTCTTCGTCGAGGGCACCCAGGCGCAGGCCGAGCTGACCGGCCGGGTCATGGAGGACACCTACCGGCAGGCGTACGCGGCGTACCAGGAGATGCTCGCCGCCGGCGTGGCCCGCGAGGTGGCCCGTTCGGTCCTGCCGGTCGGCCTGTTCTCCTCGATGTACGCGACCTGCAACGCGCGCTCGCTCATGCACTTCCTGGGGCTGCGCACCCAGCACGAGCTCGCCACGGTGCCGTCCTTCCCGCAGCGGGAGATCGAGATGGTCGGCGAGAAGATGGAAGAGCACTGGGCCAGGCTGATGCCGCTGACGTACGCCGCTTTCAATGCGAACGGCCGGGTTGCGCCGTAACATGCGGCCCCGGACGGATGTACGAAGCGAAGTGCGAAGTGTCCGTATTGCGACGTTTCGTGAAGTTCATCTAGGCTGATCAAACGGACCCGGCACTGCTTGAACCCCCGAGCAGGCAGTGCCGGGCTCCAACAACCCTCCCGGTCACCACCGGGCGGCAACCCACATCACGTCCCCCGAGGGGACACCGCGAGCGTGGCAGCGAGTAGCGTGTTACCCATGGCTCCGATCTCGACTCCGCAGACCCCCTTCGGGCGGGTCCTCACCGCCATGATCACGCCGTTCACGGCGGATGGCGCACTCGACCTCGACGGCGCGCAGCGGCTCGCCGTCCACCTGGTGGACGCAGGCAACGACGGCCTGATCATCAACGGGACCACCGGTGAGTCCCCGACCACCACCGACGCGGAGAAAAACGACCTCGTACGAGCCGTGCTCGAGGCGGTCGGTGACCGCGCCCACGTCGTCGCCGGCATCGGCACCAACGACACCCGCCACACCGTCGAGCTCGCCCGCCAGGCCGAGCAGGCCGGCGCGCACGGCCTGCTCGCCGTGACGCCGTACTACAACAAGCCCCCTCAGGAGGGCCTGTACCAGCACTTCACGGCCGTCGCCGACGCCACCGGGCTGCCGGTCATGCTCTACGACATCCCCGGCCGCAGCGGCGTCCCGATCAACACCGAGACGATCGTCCGGCTGGCCGAGCACCCCCGTATCGTGGCCAACAAGGACGCCAAGGGCGACCTCGGCCGCGCCAGCTGGGCCATCGCCCAGTCGGGCCTGGCCTGGTACTCGGGCGACGACATGCTGAACCTGCCGCTGCTGTCCGTCGGCGCCGTCGGCTTCGTCTCCGTCGTCGGCCACGTGGTCACCCCCGAGCTGCGCGCCCTCCTGGAGGCCCACCTCGGCGGCGACGTCCAGAAGGCGACCGAGATCCACCAGAAGCTGCTGCCCGTCTTCACCGGCATGTTCCGCACCCAGGGCGTCATGACCACCAAGGCCGCGCTGACCCTCCAGGGTCTCCCGGCCGGGCCGCTGCGGCTGCCGATGATCGGACTGACCGACGAAGAGACCGCTCAGCTCAAGATCGATCTTGCCGCCGGCGGGGTACAGCTCTGACACCAGACTTCACAACTGAATAAGCAGTCCACACATACACATAAGCAAGTGCACGAATGTCATGCGCGCCACGTGCCTTAAGGGGTACGTGGCGCGTGTGGTGAGGAGAGTCTTTTGAGCCATCCGCATCCGGAACTCGGCCCGCCGCCGAAGCTGCCCAAGGGCGGCTTGCGCGTCACCCCGCTCGGCGGCCTGGGCGAAATCGGCCGCAACATGACCGTCTTCGAGTTCGACGGCCGACTGCTGATCGTCGACTGCGGCGTCCTCTTCCCCGAGGAGGAGCAGCCGGGCATCGACCTGATCCTGCCGGACTTCTCGTCCATCCGGGACCGCCTCGACCAGATCGACGGCATCGTCCTCACCCACGGCCACGAGGACCACATCGGCGCCGTCCCCTACCTCCTCCGGGAGAAGCCGGACATTCCGCTGATCGGCTCCAAGCTGACGCTCGCCCTCATCGAGGCGAAGCTCCAGGAGCACCGCATCCGCCCGTACACCCTCGAGGTGAAGGAAGGCGACCGCGAGCGCCTGGGCCCCTTCGACTGCGAGTTCATCGCGGTCAACCACTCCATCCCGGACGCCCTGGCCGTCGCCATCCGCACCTCCGCGGGCATGGTCGTCGCCACCGGCGACTTCAAGATGGACCAGCTCCCGATGGACAACCGTCTGACGGACCTGCACGCCTTCGCGCGGCTGAGCGAGGAGGGCATCGACCTCCTCCTGTCGGACTCCACGAACGCCGAGGTCCCGGGCTTCGTCCCGCCCGAGCGCGACATCTCGAACGTCATCCGCGGCGTCTTCGCGGGCGCCCAGAAGCGCATCATCGTGGCCAGCTTCGCCAGCCACGTCCACCGCATCCAGCAGATCCTGGACGCCGCCCACGAGTACGGCCGCCGGGTCGCCTTCGTCGGCCGCTCCATGGTCCGCAACATGGGCATCGCCCGTGACCTGGGCTACCTGCGCGTCCCGCCGGGCCTCGTCGTCGACGTCAAGACCCTCGACGACCTGCCCGACCACGAGGTCGTGCTCGTCTGCACGGGTTCCCAGGGCGAGCCCATGGCGGCCCTGTCCCGCATGGCCAACCGCGACCACCAGATCCGGATCGTCCCCGGTGACACCGTGATCCTGGCGTCGTCCCTGATCCCGGGCAACGAGAACGCCGTCTACCGCGTGATCAACGGCCTGACCCGCTGGGGCGCCAACGTCGTCCACAAGGGCAACGCCAAGGTGCACGTCTCGGGCCACGCCTCGGCCGGCGAGCTGCTGTACTTCTACAACATCTGCAAGCCGAAGAACCTGATGCCGGTCCACGGCGAATGGCGCCACCTGCGCGCCAACGCCGAGCTCGGCGCGATGACGGGTGTCCCCAAGGACCACATCGTGATCGCCGAGGACGGCGTGGTCGTCGACCTGATCGACGGCCGGGCCCGCATCACCGGCAAGGTCCAGGCCGGCTACGTGTACGTCGACGGCCTCTCGGTCGGCGACGTCACCGAGGTCCACCTCAAGGACCGCCGGATCCTCGGCGACGAGGGCATCATCTCGGTCTTCGTCGTCGTCGACAGCACGACCGGCAAGGTCGTCGGCGGCCCGAACATCAACGCCCGAGGCTCCGGCATCGAGGACTCCGCCTTCGCCGCGGTCGTCCCGAAGATCGAGGAAGCCATCGCCAAGGCCGCCTCGGACGGCGTCGCCGAACCCCACCAGCTGCAGCAGCTCATCCGCCGCACGCTGGGCAAGTGGGTCTCCGACAGCTACCGCCGCCGGCCGATGATCCTCCCGGTCGTCGTCGAGGTCTGACCCTCGCCGTACCCGCGTCACCGGAGCGGGGCAACCGGATTTGCGTCCGGGGGCCCCGCTCCAGTACGTTGACGTCTCCACCCCAGCACGGACCGCAGCACACACGTGTGCCCGAACCGGTTCCGCGGTGGGTGGGAATCCAGACCTGGGAAACCTGATATGGTCTGATCCGCCCGAAAGGGAAAAGGCCCCCAACGGCCATCGGATTCGAAATTCCACGGAAAACGCGGAAAACAGATCTGGTAAGGTTGGAACC
This sequence comes from Streptomyces sp. NPDC042102, assembly GCF_055582305.1. Lineage (NCBI taxonomy): Bacteria > Bacillati > Actinomycetota > Actinomycetes > Kitasatosporales > Streptomycetaceae > Streptomyces > Streptomyces sp. NPDC042102. The sequence continues at coordinate 122 of NZ_JBVJDL010000011.1, read as the reverse complement.
GCTGAAAGGCCGAAAAGCCGGAAAGCAACCGAGGAAATCGGATCGGAAAGATCTGATAGAGTCGGAAACGCAAGAACGAAGGAAGCGCCCGGAGGAAAGCCCGCGAGGGTCAGTACAAAGGA
>NZ_JBVJDL010000010.1:0-173839 GCF_055582305.1 Streptomyces sp. NPDC042102 | reverse complement strand
TCCCGTCGTCGCCGCGACCCCCGTCGCCGCCGCCGCGCGCGACGTCCGGGGCGGGGCCCCCCCCCCCCCCCCCCCCCCCCGCGCGGCCCCCGCCCCCCCCCCCCCCCCCCCCCCCCCCCCCCCCCCCCCGGCCCCCCCGCGGGGGGGCCCCCCCCCCCCCCCGCGTCCACGGGCTCACTCGGCCCGCTGCGCGTCCAGCCGCTCGTTCAGCGAGGCCAGGAGGTGCTCCGCGCGGGGCAGCGCCCAGTCGGGGGCGGCGCCCTCCGGGAGGGCGCGGACCTCGTCCAGCACGGCGGCGATCCGGGTGACGGCCGCGGTGAGATCACCCAGGGCGCCCTCGTTCCACGCGGCGGCGTGCAGACACTGCAAGCGTTCTTCCAGGCACCCCGGCCCCAGGCCGGCGTAGAGGCCGGCCGCCCGGTCCCACAGGGCCACCGTCTCCTGCCGCAGCGCGAGCAGCTCGGCGTCGGTCAGCGGCTCCGGCGGCGTCGCCCAGCCGTCCTCGCCGTCGCCGTCCTCGTCGTCCTCGTCCTCGTCGTCATCGGCGTAGTCGTCGTACTCCACGAACGCGTCGATCCGCTGGTCGAGGACGCGGCCCAGCTGCTGCCAGGTCTGGGCGAGTTCGTAGCGCAGCGGCGCCTCGGCCTCCGCCCCCGCCCCGGCCTCGCCGGAGTCCAGCGCGGCCAGCGCCGTCTCCAGCACCTCCTCCGCCTCGTCCATCCGCGTGCGCGCCGCCGCCACCCGTGCGTTGTCGACGTCCCCGCGCAGCTCCAGCCAGGCCAGCGAGCGCAGCATCCGCACCATCGCGACGGGCGCGTCCCCGGTCGCCCGGCGCAGCTCCAGGGCCCGCTCGTACGCGGCCCTCGCCTCGTCCGTCATACCGGCCGACGACAGGGCGTCGGCCGCCGACTGGGCCAGGCCCGCCTGCGGACGCGGATCGTCCCAGCCCTTGGCGGTCTCCGCCGCCAGCAGGTACTGCTCGGCCGCGCCGCGCCGGTCGTTCACGTCGTTCAGCAGGCCGCCGAGCAGCTCCCGGGCGACCACGGCCTGGTGCTCACCGTGCTCCAGCAGATCCGGCAGCGCCGACTGGAGGACCTCGACCGCCTCCGCCGTCCGGCCGGTCGCGCCGTACGCGCGCGCCAGCCGCAGCCGGGCCTGCGCCCCGCCCGACTCGGCCAGTCCGGCCTGGTCGAACCAGTGGGCGCTCTCCAGCGCCAGCACCGCCGCCTCCGCCGCCGCGTCGCCCCGCTCGAGCAGGATCGCGCACAGCGTCAGCCGTACCGCGCCCTGCGTCTCGGCGTCGGTGACCTCGCCCGCGTGCGCGAGCGCGGCCCGGACCGCCTCCTCCGCCTCCGCGGGCCGGCCCAGCCGCATCAGGACGCCGCCGCGCTGCGCCAGCGGGTCCACCGCCAGCCACGGCCGTCCGGCCGCGATGCCCCGGGCCGCGGCCGAGGCCAGCAGCGTCTCGCCGCGCTCGGCGTCTCCGTCGTGCAGGGCGAGGTGGGCCAGCAGTTCCTCGGCGTCGAGGACCAGGTCCGCGAGGGCGGGGTCCGCGCCGTACGCGGCGGCGAACCCGGCCAGGGCGGCCGCCGTCCCGTCCTCCCCCTTCTCGTCCGCCTCGCCCGAGGCGGACGCCAGGTGCGCCTCGGCCCGGATCCGGGTCAGTTCCGCGGAGGCGATGCGCCGGGCCCGCATCGGCTCGTCCGCGCCCAGCGCCAGCGCGGCTGCGGCCGCCTCGGCCAGCAGCGCGCGGGCCTCCTGCGGTTCCGCGCCGAACTGCAGCGCGGCCGAGGCCAGTCGCAGCTGCGCCAGGACCGCCCGCTCCTCCTGTCCGGCCGCCCGCTGGGCGTCGCGGACCAGCGCGAACCGCTCCCGTACGGTCGGGTCGCCGGCCCGGGCCGCCGCCAGCACGCGGTGCTCCAGCAGATCGGCGGTCAGGGCGGCGTCCACCGCCTCCCCGGGCTCCGTCTCCGCCCGTCGGCCCACCTGCTCCCACAGCTCGTCGACCTGGGGGTGTCCCTGCGTACGGGCGGTGCGCGCCCGCGCCACCAGGCCGGCGAAGTCCTCGGCCGCCGCCGCACCCGCCGCGCCGGACTCCCCGGTGCGCGGCGCCGGTACGGTCGCGGCGCCGGCCCTCTGCGGCACGGGCAGCGCGGCGACCCGCACCCCCAGCGGCAGCACGGCCAGCAGCGGTTCCCGACCGACCCGGTCGGTCAGCCGCTGCGAGACCCGGGGGTTGCCGTTGCGCACGTCGAAGCGCCGGGCGATGTCCATCGCGTCGGCGTGCAGGATCGCGTACAGCTCGTCGGCCGTGCGCGGGGTGCCCTCGAACGCGACCGTGGGCCGGTCCCCGTACCCCAGCACGGACAGCCGGTGCAGCAGCACCAGGACGCCGCCGTAGAACGACAGCCGGGCGTCGAGGTCGACGAGCGGGCCCAGGTGCGCGGCGTGCTCGGCGAGGATCTCCAGGCCGCGCGCCTCGTTGCCGGTCAGCGCGCAGAACTCGATGTGGTAGCCGATGGAGCGCAGCAGGCTCTCGTTGCCCCGCGCCATCCGGTAGCCGCGCAGGTGGTGGGAGCGCGCCTCGTCGAGGCGGCCCAGTCGTACCAGGGGGAGCAGGGACTGGGCGAGGACCCGGTGCGGCTCCTCGGCGCAGGTGTGGTCGCCGGCCAGGACCGGGTTCCAGACCTCGACGGCCTTGGCGTCCTGGCCGTGGCGGGCCCAGAACCAGCCCTGCGCGTTGAGTTCGCAGGCGTGGCAGTCGCTCATGCTGTCGCGGTCGGCCACGGTCCAGCGGGCCATGGCCCGCTCGGCGGCCTCGTCGTCGCCGGCCGCCTCGGCGAGGAACAGCTCGGCCTTGCGGACCGGCCGCTCGTTGTAGCCGGCGAGCCGGTAGCGCCGCTCCATGTCCGCCAGCCAGCCGCGCGCGGTCTCCAGCGACAGCTCCGGGGAGCTGTTGATCGCCGAGGCCACCCACTTGAACTGCCAGAACAGCGAGTGCGTCTCCCAGTCGGAGAAGGCGCCGGGGTCGCGGTCGTACTCCTGGAGCAGCCGGGCGAACGGCACCAGCAGCCGGGTCCGTTCGGCGCTGTACTCGTAGGCGTCGATCTGGTGGTCCAGCGCCTCGCGGAACAGCTGCCGGTCACCGGTGGCCTCGGCGGCCGCGGTCAGCGACTCGGCATGGGCGTTGCGCGTCGCGCCGCCCGGCAGCTGGCGGTTCTCTTGGAAGCCGCGCCGGATCTCGTCCGGAGTCATGGTGCTCAACGGTGGTCCCCCTCGGTGTCGGCCGCGGAGTCGGCCGCGTTCGTGTGCGTCGCCCATTCCAGGAGCCCCAGGAAGGCCCGGTTGAGCAGGGTGGAATCGGCGGGGCGCAGCGGGCGCTGGGCCATCAGCAGCGCCTGCCCGTACAGCGATTCGACGGCGGTGCCGGTCAGCGCGGCGTCGGGCAGTGCGGCGATCCGCCGGATCAGCGGGTTGTTGTGGTTGAGGACCAGGCGGGCGCGCGGCGCGGAGCCGCGCAGCGAACCGAGGATCCCCGCCCACAGGGAGTCGGCGTTCTCCTGGGCGACGGCCCGGTCGCGCTCCTGGCGGGCCTGGCGGTCGTCGAGGTAGAGGGCCGGGACGGACACGGGCTGGAAGGCGCGCAGGACCACGTCGCAGCTCTGCGCCTCCAGGCGGGTGCGCGCGGTGGACAGGAAGGGCGCCAGCGCCAGTTCGGCGGAGGTCGGGACGGGGTCGAGCCGGTCGGTGACGGCGCCCGCATCCAGCTCGGTGACCTTCAGGCCGGGGCGTACGGAGGGCAGCAGCGCCAGCAGGTCGGCGTCGTAGGTGTAGCCGGCGTTGATGACGCCGAGGCCGTGGGCCGCGGCGATGGGGGCGATCTGGCGGAACTCCTCGACGGTGCGCGTGAAGTGGATCTCGGAGTGCGCGGCCGAGAACTCCTCCAGGCTCATCGAGCCGTCGCTGGTCTCGAACGGCAGCCACGGCAGCATCAGGCCGAGCAGCTCCGCGTCGTGCCGCGCCAGGGACTTCACGCCCAGGTGGTGGACGCCCAGGAAGGTCGCCAGCCGCTCGGGCTCGCTGGCGGCGAGCTCGGTGAGCCAGGCGCGGATGCGGGCGCCGAGCGCGTCGCGGACGGCGGCGAGGGTCTCGTCGTCGTAGAGGTTCTCGCGGGAGGCGGTGGGCCGCAGCGCGTCGGTGTCCAGGACGGCGCGGACGAAGAAGGCCCAGTCCGGCAGCAGGTTGTCGGCCTGGTCGGTCAGGAGCATGCCCTTGAGGTGGACGCGATGTCCGGCCCGGTGGGCGGGGCTGGTGGGCTCGGGCAGCACGTACGCGACGCCGCGCACGCCGGCGACGGGGAGGTCCAGGTCGATGCTGTCGAGCGGGCTGAAGCCGAACAGCTGGGAGCAGTGCCCGGCGAGCGCGACCCGGCGGGCCGCGGGGGTGGGGAAGGGCCGGTCCCAGACGGCCGGGCGGTCGGTGACCGGGCGCGGCTCGGCGCCGCTGCCGTCGTCGAAGGTGATGTCGTACGGCAGGAGGCCGCCGAAGTCGCGTGCGAGCTGCTCGACCTTGGCGGGCACCAGCCACTCCTCGGCGCCGGGGCGGGCCTGGAGGTGGACGGTGGTGCCGGGCTCGGGGCGGGCCTCGTCGGGGAGTTCGCGCACGGTGTACGAGCCGTCGTCGGTGGCCAGCCACTCCACGGGGCGGGCGTGGGGGTCCTTGGCGGAACGGGTGACGACGCGGATCTGGCGGGCGACGACGAAGCAGGCCAGCAGGCCGATGCCGAACTGCCCCAGGAATTCCTGGCGGGTGGTCTCCAGGCCGTGCTCGCCACCGCGCTTGGAGCTGCGGCCGATGGTGGCGAGGAGGGAGTGCGCCTCGTCGGCGGTCAGGCCGATGCCGCTGTCCTCGATGCTGACGTGTCCGTCGGTGGCGGACAGGCGGATCCGGACCTCGGCGCCCGGCTCGTGGGCGTGGCGGGCGGTGACCGCGTCCACGGCGTTCTGGAGGAGCTCGCGGACGTAGACGCGGGGGCTGGAGTAGAGGTGGTGGGACAGGAGGTCCACGAGGCCGCGCAGGTCGACCTGGAAGCTGTTGACGGTCGTCATGGGAAGTCAGCGTAGGGCGACGATCTGACAATCCCTCCGGGTTTTTCGGTGCCGTGTGTCACGCCGCCATGTCAGGCCGTCATGTCACGGCAGCCGCAGGAACTCCGGGGGTACGGCGTCCACCAGCCACACGCCGTTCGCGCTGATCCGGAACACGTGCCCGGCCGCGCGCATCGCGCCCGCGTCCACGCTGAGCACGATGGGGCGGCCACGCCGCGCGCCCACCCGGGTCGCGGTCTCCCGGTCGGGTGAGAGGTGCACGTGGTGGCGGCGCATCGGGCGCAGCCCCTCGGCGCGGATCGCGTCCAGGGCGGCGGCGACGGTGCCGTGGTAGAGGTACGCCGGCGGCTCGGCCTCCGGGAGGTCCAGGTCGACCGGGACGGTGTGGCCCTGGCTGGCCCGGATACGGGTGCCGGACACGGCGAAGCGCTGCTTGTCGTTGGCGGCGACCACGTGGTCGAGCTCGGCCCGGGTGATGGGGAAGCGGTGGGCTGCGGCCGCGGCCAGCAGGTCGTCGATCTCCACCCAGCCCTGTGGGTCGAGCACCAGTCCGATCCGTTCCGGCTGATGCCGCAGGTGTTTCGAGACGTATTTGGACACCTTCACGGTGCGTCTGTCGTCCATGGCCCCAGCGTGCCCGCTCGGGGACCTCCTCGGCAGCTGATTTCCGCCCTCGGACTCTCTATCGCCCTTCCGGGATACGGAATACATTTTCCATTACGGCTCGGATGGTGAGCCGCTGCCCCCAGGGAGAACCCATGACACCTCACGCCTCACTGGCGCGCCGTGCGGCCGCCGAACTCGTCGGCACCGCGGGCCTGCTCGTGGTGGTGGTCGGCTCCGGCATCCAGGCCGCCGCCCTCAGCGCCGACACCGGAGTCGCGCTCGTCGCCAACTCGCTGGCCTCCGCGATCGGGCTCGGCCTGATCATCACGCTGTTCGGCCCGCTCTCGGGCGCCCACCTCAACCCGGTCGTCACCCTGACCGCCTGGTGGGGCCGCCGTACGGGCGCCGGGTCCGGCGGCGGGGCGGGCTCCGGGTCCGGCGGCCTGACCGGACGGGAGGCCCTCGTCTACACCGGTGCCCAGCTCGCGGGCGCGGTCGGCGGGGCACTCCTCGCCGAGGCCATGTTCGGCCGCGCCCCCGGCACCCTGGCCACCCAGGTCCGCGACAGCGGCCATCTGCTGATCGGCGAGGTCGTGGCCACCGCCGGCCTGGTCCTCGTCATCCAGGGGCTCGGCCGGATCGGGCGCCCGCGGCTCGTCCCCGCCGCCGTCGCCGCGTACATCGCCGCCGCGATCTGGTTCACCTCCTCCGGGTCCTTCGCCAACCCGGCGGGCACCCTCGGGCGTGCCTTCAGCGACTCCTTCACCGGTATCGCCCCGCAGTCCCTGCCCGGCTTCGTCGCCGCCCAGCTGATCGGCGGTGCCCTCGGCCTCGCCCTCGCCGCGGTGCTCTACGGAGGCCGCTCAGCGATCAGGACCGAAGCCGCGGCGCTCAACCAGAACTACGAAACGGTCAGTTGATTCACAGACTCGTCCACAGGTTGGCGCACTTGTCCACAGCCGATTCGCCGGGTTTTGTCACTGAACGGGTGGTCCGGCCTGTGGAACACCGGCCCGCCTGGCGAGATCGTTCATCATGCGGGCCTGCAGCTCCCGCTCCGTCGCGGCCCTGACGAACGCCGCCACGTGCTCGGGCCCCACCAGCTCCTGCACCGCCCGCACCGTCTCGGCGGGCAGTGCCACCGGAGCCGGACCGGTCTCCCCCCACGCCCCCGGCGCCCCCAGATGCCGCTGCAGATGGCGCGTGGCGAACAGCCGCATCGCCCGTGCCAGCTCCGCGTCCACCGTCTGCTGCGCCAGCGGCCGCAGCCGCCGCACCATCGTCGCCGCCTCCGCCGCGTCCGCGTCGGTGGGGGGCACATGGCCCAGGTAGCGGGCGAAGACGTGCTCCGTGGTGAACTCCAGGAACCGCGAGGCGATGTGCTCGACCTGCCCCCGGAGCTCGCGCAGGTGCCCGGTGATGGCCGACAGCGGCACCCCGGCCGCGTACAGCTCCGCCGCCACCGCCAGCTCCTGCGGCGAGGGCACCAGGAACTCGTCCGGGCGTCCCGGGATCCGCTCCAGCACCCCCAGCTCGCAGGCCTCGTCGACGGCCACGTCGTCGGGCCGGCCGCCGAACCGCTCGTTCAGCTCGGCCCGCGAGATCCGCGCCGCCTCCTCGTCCGTCCACGGCCCGTGCACCTCGGCCACCAGCCCCAGGACACCGCCCAGCCCCCGCCCCGCGTCCCAGGCCTCCAGCAACTCCTTGATGGAGGCGAGCGTGTAGCCGCGGTCCAGCAGGTCGGCGATCTGGCGCAGCCGCGCCAGATGGGTGTCCCGGTACACGTTGGACCGGCCGCGCCGCTCCGGCCTGGGCAGCAGCCCGCGGTCCTGGTAGGCGCGGATCGTGCGCACCGTCGCACCGCTGCGGTGCGCCAGATCCTCGATGCGGTACTCGGCTGCTGCCTGATCGGACACTCCCGGCTCCCTACGACACGGCGGCTCGGCCGGCCACGCCCGCCGCGCCCCGGGCGGCAGGCGAAGCCGCCAGGTACTCGACCGCCCTGTGCAGCGAGCCCTCCTGCGAGGGATGGTACGACCGCCGGGTGGAGGGGGGTATGGCCGTGCCGTGCCCTCTCACCACCCGGTCCGGACCGGCCGCCTGCCTGCTCACAGCCGGGGTTCCAGCTTCGCCAGCGCCCGCAGCACCCCCGGGGCGAAGCGGGACAGCAGCCGGGCGCCCTTGGACTCGGGCGTCACCGGCACCACCGCCCGGTTGTTCACCACGGCCTCCAGGATCGCGTCGGCGACCTTCTCCGGCGGGAAGTTGCGCATCCCGTACAGCCGCGAGGACCGCTCCTGGCGGCGCTTCTCCTCCGCAGCGTCGACCCCGGCGAACCGGGCCGTGGAGGTGATGTTGGTGTTCACGATGCCGGGGCAGATCGCGGACACCCCGATCGACCGCCCGGCCAGCTCCGCGCGCAGGCACTCCGACAGCATCAGCACCGCCGCCTTCGAGGTGCTGTACGCGGGCAGCGACTTGGACGGCAGGTACGCCGCCGCCGAGGCGGTGTTGACGATGTGCCCGCCCTGCCCCCGCTCGGCCATCTGCTTCCCGAAGATCCGGCAGCCGTGGATGACGCCCCACAGATTGACGTCCAGGACCTTCTTCCAGTCCTCGGAGGTGGTGTCGAGGAAGGCCCCCGACAGCCCGATCCCGGCGTTGTTGACCAGAACGTCCACGATCCCGTACTCGGCGGCGACCTTCGCCGCGAGCTTCTCCATCGCCTGCTCGTCGCTGACGTCCACGCACTCGCCCCACGCCTGCGGCGACCCGATCAGGCGGGCCATGTCCGCGGTGCGCGCCGCGCCCTCGCCATCGCGGTCCACCGCCACCACGCGGGCGCCGGCCTCGGCGAACGCGAAGGCCGTGGCCCGTCCGATACCGCTGGCCGCACCCGTCACCAGGACCAGCTGCCCGCCGAACCGGTCGGCGTACCGGCCCGCTCCGGCCCGCTCGGGCGCCGGGCCCGGCTCCTCGCGGGCGGTGACGAACTCACCGATCCACGCCGCCAGCTGGTCGGGCCGGGTGCGCGGCACCCAGTGCTTGGCGGGCAGGGTGCGCCGCAGCAGGTCCGGGGCCCACAGCTCCAGGTCGTCGTAGAGCCGCTCCGACAAGAAGGCGTCCCCGGTCGGCGTGATCAGCTGGACCGGCACGTGTGCGTACGCGTCGGTGCGCGGCCGGCGCATCCGGGCGCGCACGTTGTCCCGGTAGAGCCAGGCGCCGTGCGCCGCGTCCGAGGGCAGCGAGGCCGTCGGATAGTCGCCGGCGGGGACCTTCTCCACGCGCTCCAGCATCTTCGGCCACCGCTTGCCCAGCGGCCCGCGCCAGGCGAGTTCGGGCAGCACCGGGGTGTGCAGCAGGTACACGTACCAGGACTTGGCGCCCTGCCCCAGCAGCTGCGCCGCCCGGCGCGGGGTCGGCCGGGACATCCGCTTCTTGATCCAGTGACCGAAGTGGTCCAGCGAGGGGCCCGACATCGAGGTGAAGGAGGCGATCCGCCCCTCGGTGCGCCGGACGGTGGCGAATTCCCAGCCCTGCACCGAGCCCCAGTCGTGCCCGACCAGGTGCACCGGCCGGTCCGGGCTGACCGCGTCCACGACGGCCAGGAAGTCGTCCGTCAGCTTCTCCAGGGTGAACCCGCCGCGCAGCGGCACCGGCGCCGTGGACCGGCCGTGGCCGCGCACGTCGTACAGCACCACGTGGAAGTGCTCGGCCAGCCGCTCGGCGACCTCCGACCACACCTCCTTGCTGTCCGGATACCCGTGCACCAGTACCACCGTCGGCCGGCCTGTCTCGCCGAGCTCGACGACGCACAGCTCGACCCCGCCGGTGCGCACCCGGCGCTCGCGCGCCCCCGCAACAGTCATCCCGCTCATGCCGCCTTCTCCTCGGCCCAGCGCCGCACGTGCGGCAGATCGTCATCCAGCCAGAACGCGCTCTCCACGGGATCCCGGGAGTCGGTGACCACCAGGATCTCCTCGAACTTCGCCCCGGTGCCCCGGAACCCCAGGTGCGGCTCCACCGCCCACAGACCGGGCTGCGGCGGATGGTCGGAGAACTTGTAGGGACTCCACAGCGGGGACCAGCCCTCGCGGTGCCCGTGCAGGGCATCGCTCGCCAGCCCCTTCAGCGCCTGCGTGCCGAACCCGAACGCCGTCGGGGACCAGCGCCGCTCCTTGACCCGGTCCACCTTGTGCGCGATCACGCCGAACGGATAGGCCCGGTGGCGGTTGGCGTAACCCTGCCGGGTCATCAGCCGCTCGACGTCCTCGTAGATCTCCCGCAGCGGACGCCGCTCGCGGACCTCGCTCAGGATCAGCTCGCGGTGCACCCGGAGATCGCTCATCAGCCGGTCCTGCACGGGGTTGAGCCCGAGACTGCCCGAGTAGCCGATGTCCGCCGCGAAGCCCTTGTATATCGGGGCGGCGTCGAGGATGAACGGCATCCCCGGCTCCAGCTTCCGGCCGGTGGGAAAGAACTGGAGCGGGATCTTGAAGTCCACGAACGCCGTGCGGTCCCCGAACCAGGCGAACGGCATGTGGAACCAGTCCCGCACCCCGCGCCCGCGCAGCCACTCCCGTTGCAGCCGCGCGGCCTCGCGCTCGGTGATCCCGGGTCTCAGCTGGGCCGCGACCGCCTCCGCGCACTCGTACGCGAGCCGCTGGACTTCCCTGAACCCGCGAAGATCGTCCCCTGTCATGCCAGCACCCGTTCCGGTAGCCGTACGTGCCCGTATGTTGACACTGATGAATGTGACAATGACCGGAGGTCGCGTCAAGAGTCGTGCACGGACCTGTGGAAAACCTCCCCGCGGGACGCCGGCGGGTCAGCCTCCCGTACGGGCATGTACGCCTGAAGGCGGATACAGGATCCCGCTCCTGGTCTGACGTCCCGCGAGGCCCCGCCCACTACCGTCGGACCCGTGACTGTCATCGCGACCGAAAGCCTGAGCAAGCGGTACCCCCGAGTGACCGCCCTCGACCGGCTCTCCCTGGACATCGGGCCCGGCGTAACCGGCCTCGTGGGTGCCAACGGAGCCGGCAAGTCCACGCTGATCAAGATCCTGCTGGGACTGTCCCCCGCCACCGAGGGCCGCGCCGCCGTGCTCGGGCTCGACGTCGCCACGCATGGCAGCGCCATCCGTGAACGCGTCGGCTACATGCCCGAACACGACTGCCTGCCACCCGACGTATCGGCCACCGAGTTCGTCGTGCACATGGCCCGCATGTCCGGCCTGCCGCCCACCGCCGCCCGCGAACGGACCGCGGACACGCTGCGCCACGTGGGCCTCTACGAAGAGCGCTACCGCCCCATCGGGGGCTACTCCACCGGCATGAAGCAGCGCGTCAAGCTCGCCCAGGCGCTGGTCCACGACCCCCAGCTGGTCCTCCTGGACGAGCCCACCAACGGCCTCGACCCCGTGGGCCGCGACGAGATGCTCGGCCTGATCCGCCGCGTCTACACCGACTTCGGCATCTCGGTGCTGGTCACCTCCCACCTCCTGGGCGAGCTGGAGCGGACCTGCGACCACGTCGTGGTCGTCGACGGCGGCAAGCTGCTGCGCTCCAGCTCCACCAGTGACTTCACCCAGACCACCACGACCCTCGCGGTCGAGGTCACCGACTCCGACACCCACCCCGACGGCACCGCGGCCCTGCGCCAGGCGCTCATGGCGGCGGGCGTCACCCTCCACACGAGCCAGGAGCAGGGCCTGCCCGGCGCCGGCCACATCCTCCTCGTCGAGGCCGACGGCGAGCAGACGTACGACACCGTCCGCGACACCGTCGCCCACCTGGGGCTGGGGCTGGTCCGCATGGAGCAGCGCCGCCACCACATCGCGGAGGTCTTCCGCGACCACGACCAGCAGCAGCTCGCCCACCTCGCGCAGAAGGGAGCCGGTTCCGATGGCGCCTGACACCTCCACCCAGATCCACAACATCGGCTACCGGTCCTACGAGGGCGCCCGCCTCGGCCGCGCCTACGCCCGCAAGTCGCTGTACTCGCAGTCCCTGCGCGGCGCCTACGGACTGGGCCGCTCCGCCAAGTCCAAGGTCCTGCCGATGATCCTCTTCGCGGTGATGTGCGTCCCCGCGCTGATCATCGTCGCGGTCGCCATCGCGGTCCCGGGCACCACCGAGCTGCCCCTGAAGTACACCTCGTACGCCCTGACCACCCAGGTGATCATCGGCCTCTACCTGGCGTCCCAGGCCCCCCAGACGGTCTCCCGGGACCTGCGCTTCAAGACGGTGCCGCTGTACTTCTCGCGGCCCATCGAGCGCGTCGACTACGTCCTCGCCAAGTACGCCGCGATGACCTCGGCGCTCTTCATCCTCACCGCCACCCCGCTGGTGATCATGTACATCGGCTCGCTGCTGGCGAAGTTCGACTTCGGCGACCAGACCAAGGGATTCGCGCAGGGAATGGTGTCGGTGCTGCTGCTCTCGCTCCTGTTCGCCGGCCTCGGCCTGGTCATGGCCGCGCTCACCCCGCGCCGCGGCTTCGGCGTCGCCGCCGTCATCGCCCTGCTCCTGATCCCCTACGGCGCCGTCACCACCGTGCAGGCCGTCGCCTACAGCACCGGCAACACGGGTGCCATCGACTGGATGGGCCTGTTCTCCCCGGTCAGCCTGATCGACGGTGTCCAGACCGCCTTCCTGGGCGGCACCACCAACTTCCCCGGCGGCGACGGACCCTCGGCCGGTGTCGGCATCGTCTATCTGCTGGTCGTCTTCGCCCTCATCGCGGGCTCCTACGCCGCGCTGATGGCCCGCTACCGGAAGGCCGGGCTGTGACCATCATCGACATCGACCACACCTCCCGCTGGTTCGGGAACGTCGTCGCCGTCAACGACGTGACCATGCGCATCGGTCCGGGCGTCACCGGCCTCCTCGGCCCCAACGGCGCCGGCAAGTCCACCCTCATCAACATGATGGGCGGCTTCCTGGCCCCCTCGACCGGCGCCGTCACCCTCGACGGCGCGCCGATCTGGCGCAACGAGCAGGTCTACCGGCAGATCGGCGTGGTCCCCGAGCGCGAGGCCATGTACGACTTCCTCACCGGCCGTGAGTTCGTCGTCGCCAACGCCGAACTCCACGGCCTCGACGACGCCGCCGCCCAGCGGGCGCTGGCCACCGTGGAGATGGAGTACGCCCAGGACCGGAAGATCGCGACCTACTCCAAGGGCATGCGCCAGCGCGTGAAGATGGCCTCCGCCCTCGTCCACGACCCGTCGGTGCTCCTGCTCGACGAGCCGTTCAACGGCATGGACCCGCGCCAGCGCATGCAGCTCATGGACCTGCTGCGACGCATGGGCGACGAGGGCCGCACCGTCCTGTTCTCCTCCCACATCCTGGAGGAGGTCGAGCAGCTCGCCTCCCACATCGAGGTGATCGTCGCCGGCCGGCACGCCGCCTCCGGCGACTTCCGCAAGATCCGCCGCCTGATGACGGACCGCCCGCACCGCTACCTGATCCGCTCCTCCGACGACAGGGCCCTCGCCGCGGCCCTGATCGCCGACCCCTCCACCGCCGGCATCGAGGTCGACCTCAAGGAAGGCGCCCTGCGCATCCAGGCCGTCGACTTCGGACGCTTCACCGAGCTGCTGCCGCGCGTCGCCCGCGAGCACGGCATCCGGCTGCTGACGGTCTCGCCCTCCGACGAGTCCCTCGAGTCGGTCTTCTCCTACCTCGTAGCGGCTTAGAAGGAGCTGGCACCGATGTACAACCCCACCGTCGCCCGGCTCACGTACCGGGCCCTGCTCGGCCGCCGCCGCGCGCTGATCCTCTTCGCGCTGCCCGCCCTGCTGATCGCCATCTCGCTCGCCGTCCGTGCCTTCACCGGCGTCGACGACAAGGTCGCCGCCGACCTCCTCGGAGGCTTCGCCCTCGCCACGATGGTCCCGCTGATCGGCGTCATCGCCGGTACCGGTGCCATCGGACCCGAGATCGACGACGGCTCGATCGTCTACCTGCTCGCCAAGCCGGTGAAGCGGCCCACGATCATCATGACCAAGCTGACCGTCGCGATCGCCGTCACCATGGTGTTCTCCGCGGTCCCCACGCTGATCGCCGGATTCATCCTCAACGGCAACGGCCAGAACATCGCCGTCGCCTACACCGTCGCGTCCCTCGTCGCCTCGATCGCCTACAGCGCGCTGTTCCTGCTGCTGGGCACCGTCAGCCGGCACGCGGTCGTCTTCGGCCTGGTCTACGCCCTGATCTGGGAGTCGCTGTTCGGCAGCCTGGTCGACGGCGCCAAGACCCTCAGCGTCCAGCAGTGGTCCCTCGCCCTCGCGGAGAAGGTCGCGGGCCAGGGGTACGTCGACTCCGCCGTCGGCCTGCCCACCGCGAGCATCCTGCTCGTCGCCGTCACCGTCGGCGCCACCGTCTACGCCGGCCAGAAGCTGCGCCGCCTGACGCTGGCGGGCGAGGAGTAGGCACCCGCCGCACCCGTCGCACACACGGTGCCCCGCCCGGCCCACCGACCGGGCGGGGCACCGTCATGCAGGTCATCATCGGGGCATGATGTCGCACACGGAGCCCGAGCCGTCCAGGCCCCTGTGGTCCTGGATACGCTCCGCGCCCGGTACGCACATCTGGCTGCTGATCATCGCCCTCACCAGCCTCATAGTCGTGATCGCCCCCGATCACGTCGATCACGTCCTGCTGCACCGCAACAGCAGCAATATTCACGAGCTGAACCTCCACCCCTTCCGGGCCCTGCTCAGCAGCGCGTTCTGGATCGAGAACCCGGCGTCCCTCCCGCTGTACGCGATGCTCTTCGAGGTTTTCCACGCCCCGGTCGAACGCTGGCTCGGCACCCTGCGCTGGCTCCTGATCGTCGCCACCGCCCACATCACGGCCACCCTCATCAGCCAGCGGGTCGTCCTGATGGCGATCCAGGACAACCGCGCCCCGCGCAGCATGGTCCACGTCGTCGACATCGGCGTCAGCTACGGCCTCGCCGCCTCCATCGGGGTCCTCACGTACCGGATCCCCGGTCCCTGGAGATGGCTCTACCTCGCCGGCGCCGTCGCGTTCTTCGGTGTTCCGCTGGTCACCGGCGGCACGTTCACCGACCTCGGCCACGCGATCTCCCTCGCCGTCGGCCTGCTCGCCTGGCCGTTGACCCGGCACCCTGTTTCACGTGAAACATGACCGGCGGCGGATCCGCGGGGTACCGCCTACGCGTCCTCGGCGTTCGCCAGGCCGTGCTCCCACGCCCACGCGGCGATCCCCACCCGGTTCCGCGCCCCGAGCTTGGCCTGGACGTTCGCGAGGTGCGTCTTGGCCGTACCGGCACTGATGAACAGCTCCGCGCCGATCTCCGCGTTCGTGTACCCGCGCGCCACCAGCCGTACGATCTCCACCTCGCGCTCCGTCAGCGGATGCGACGCGGCCGCCTTCGGGGGGTCCTGGGTCAGCCGGCTCAGCAGCCGCACCGTGACCTGGGGACTGATCAGGGTGTCGCCCTGCATGGCCGCGCGCACGCCCTCGATCAGCAGCGCCGGCCCCGACCGCTTGAGCAGGAACCCGCAGGCCCCGTTGGCCAGCGCCGTGTGCACGTAGTCGTCCTGGTCGAAGGTGGTCACGACCACGACCCGGGTCTGTGACGCCAGGAGCCGGGTCAGCTCCAGCCCGTCCATCCGGGGCATCCTGATGTCCGCCAGCAGCACGTCCGGGCGCAGTTCACGGGCCAGCTCCAGGGCGCTCTGCCCGTCGGCCGCCTCCCCGACCACCCTCATGTCCGGCTGCGAGTCGAGGATCAGCCGGAAACCACTCCGGATGTCCTCCTGGTCATCGGCTATCAGAATGCGTGTGATCACCCGGCCATGATCACCCCTGGGGAGATCCGGCGGCCGGGAAAACAGCCGAAACCCGCCAACCGCCGCCCACCCCACCGGGACCGGCGCTCAGGACCCCACCGGCCGCCTCCACGCGCGCCCGCAGCCCGGCCAGCCCGGTGCCGCCGCCGTGCGGCCGCGCGATCCGGCCGCCGCGCGCCCCGCGCGGCGCCGCGTCGTTGACCACGCTCAGTTCCACGCCGCCCGGCGCCCGACGTACCGCGACCCGTACCCGCGCGGCACCGCGTGCGTGCCGGCGTACGTTCGTCAGAGCCTCCACTGCCACCCGGTAGGCCGTGGTGTCCGCCTCCCGTGACAGCGCCGCCACCGCCTGCGGATCGGCCTCCAGCGCCCCGCCCTCGAACCGGGCGACCAGTTCCGCGAGCGCGTCGAGTCCCGGCGCCGGAGCCGTCGGGCCACCGCCCGCCTCCCGCAGGGCGTGCACCGTGCGGTCCATCGAGGCCAGCGCGCTCAGCCCGGCCGCTTCGATGCGCTCCAGCGCCCGTACGGCCTGCCGCGGATCGCTGTCCGCCACGAAACGGGCCGCCTGCGCCTGCACCACGATCGCGCTGACGTCGTGCGCCACGAAGTCGTGCAGATCCCGGGCCAGTTCCAGCTGCTGGTCGCGTCGTGCGTGCTGCACGGCCTGTCGCAGCTGGCCCGCCTGACGGCGCAGGTGCCCGCCGAGGGCCACCGCGCCGAGCGCGGGAACCGCCCAGAACGCCGCAGCCCCCGCGGCCTCCAGCCAGGAACCGTCCCGCCACACCACCGGGACCGGCCACAAGGCCACCGCCGCCCCGCCGATGACACCGGCGATCGTCCCCGACCGAGGCGGGGACCAGCGGGCCACCAGGGCCAGCAGCGGCAGCAGCACCGCCACGCCCGCCAGCGTCCACGCCGTGGGCGCCCACACGAAGGCACAGACGAAGGACAGCAGACCGGCGCAGGCCAGGGCTGGCGCGTACAAGGTGCTCGGTTTCAGGGCCACCCCCCGACCCTACGAGTCCCGTTCGCCTTCCGGCATCTGCCGTTCGGCAGAGCGGGCGCCGTGCCCACCGCCTCCCGGCCCGCTGAACGGCGGATGGTTCCGGGGCGCCCGCCCGACCAGGCTTGAGGCATCACCCACCGCATCCCGAAAAGGACTTGGCCGATGACCACGCTCACCGCTCCCGCTTCCGCCTCCGCTCTCGCCCCCGCCTCCGCTCCCGCCGTCAGCCGCCCGATCCGGTGGGCGGCCAAGGGCGCCGCCCTCACCCTCGTTCCCAGTGGCCTGTGGCGGATCGCGATCGCCGTCGGCATACCCGTCGGCTGGGGAGCGGGCAGCGGGCTGGAGGCCGAACTCTTTCCCGGCGTGTGGTCCTTCGCCCTGGTGGCGCTCAGCGCCCTCGCCGAAGCACTCGGGCTGCTCACCCTCGGCCTCGTACAGCCCTGGGGCGAGGTGGTACCGAACTGGATCCCCCGGCTCGGCGGCCGCCGGATCCCGCCCCTCGTAGCGGTCGTACCCGCCGCCCTCGGAGCCACCGCCGTCACTCTGGTCACCGTGCTCGGCATGTTCACCTGGTCCACCAACATGGCGGCGCCGGGCACGCCCTCCGGCGCCTACTGGTGGCTGATGACCCTCTGCTACGCGCCGCTGCTGCTGTGGGGGCCGCTTCTCGGAGTGGTGACCGTCGCCTACTGGCGCCGCCGCCGGATTCACGGCTGATGCGCGGAAATTCGCTGGTACGGGACACCCGGCCGGGGCAGAGTGGATCGCGCGGGGAGCAACAAAAGGTCCGGGACAGCCGCTTCGAGCGCGCCTCACGGCGCGGGCTGTCCCGGACCTCTCGTACGTCCCGCGGATGCTACGCGGCGCCCAGCAGGCGCTCCAGCACCACCGCGATGCCGTCCTCCTCGTTGGAGGTCGTCACCTCGTCGGCTACCGCCTTCAGTTCCGGGTGCGCGTTGGCCATGGCCACGCCGTGCCCCGCCCACCCGAACATCGGGATGTCGTTGGGCATGTCACCGAAGGCGATCGTCTCCGCCGCCTTCACCTTCAGCCGGCGGGCGGCCAGCGACAGGCCCGTCGCCTTGCTCAGACCCAGCGGAAGGATCTCCACCACGCCGGGACCCGCCATCACGATGTCGACCAGGCTGCCCACGGTCTCCCGGGCGATCTTGGCCAACGTGTCGTCGTCCAGCTCCGCGTGCTGGATGTACAGCTTGTTCAGCGGCGCGGACCACACCTCGGTGATGTCCTTCAGGCGCAGCGTCGGAAGGCCTTCCTGCACCGTGTAGCCGGGGCCGATCAGCACCTCGCCGTCCACCCCGTCCCGGCTCGCCGCCAGGGCGACCGGGCCCACCTCGGCCTCGATCTTGGACAGCGCGAGCCCGGCCAGCTGCCGGTCCAGCGTCACCGAGGTCAGGAGCTTGTGCGCACCCGCGTCGTAGAGCTGGGCGCCCTGCCCGCAGACCGCTATGCCCTTGTAGTCCAAGGCGTCCAGCACGTGCCGGGTCCACGGCGCCGACCGGCCCGTGACGATGATGTGCGCCGCGCCCGCCGCGGTGGCCGCGACGAGCGCTTCGCGCGTGCGTTCCGAGACCGTGTCGTCGCCACGCAGGAGCGTGCCGTCGAGATCGGTCGCGACGAGCTTGTACGGGAACGGGGCGGAGCTCACCTGGCGATCGGCTCCAGTACCTCGCGGCCGCCCAGGTACGGACGGAGCACCGCGGGCACCCGCACCGAGCCGTCGGCCTGCTGGTGGTTCTCCAGCAGCGCGACGATGGTGCGCGGCACCGCGCACAGCGTGCCGTTCAGCGTGGCCAGCGGCTGGGTCTTCTTGCCGTCGCGCATGCGCACGGACAGCCGGCGGGCCTGGAAGCTGTCACAGTTCGAGGCGGAGGTCAGCTCGCGGTACTTGCCCTGGGTCGGGATCCACGCCTCGCAGTCGAACTTGCGCGAGGCGGACGCGCCGAGGTCACCGGTGGCGACGTCGATCACCTGGAAGGGCAGCTCCAGCGAGCTCAGCCACTGCTTCTCCCAGGCCAGCAGACGCGCGTGCTCGGCCTCGGCCTCGTCCGGCGCGACGTACGAGAACATCTCGACCTTGTCGAACTGGTGGACGCGGAAGATGCCGCGGGTGTCCTTGCCGTACGTACCGGCCTCGCGGCGGAAGCACGGCGAGAAGCCGGCGTAGCGCAGCGGCAGCTTGTCGGCCTCGATGATCTCGTCCATGTGGTACGCGGCGAGCGGGACCTCGGAGGTGCCGACCAGGTAGTAGTCGTCCTTCTCCAGGTGGTACACGTTCTCCGCGGCCTGGCCGAGGAAGCCGGTGCCCTCCATGGCGCGCGGGCGGACCAGCGCCGGGGTCAGCATCGGGATGAAGCCGGCCTCCGTGGCCTGCGCGATCGCCGCGTTGACCAGGGCCAGCTCCAGCAGGGCGCCGACACCGGTGAGGTAGTAGAAGCGCGAGCCCGAGACCTTCGCGCCGCGCTCGACGTCGATGGCGCCCAGCGCCTCGCCGAGCTCGAGGTGGTCCTTGGGCTCGAAGCCCTCGGCGGCGAAGTCGCGGATCGTGCCGTGCGTCTCGAGGACGGTGAAGTCCTCCTCGCCACCGACGGGTACGTCGGGGTGCACCAGGTTGCCGAGCTGGAGCAGCAGGGCCTTGGCCGCTTCCTCCGCCTCGTTCTGGTCGGCCTCGGCGGCCTTGACGTCCACCTTGAGCTGCTCGGCCTTCTTGAGCAGCTCGGCGCGCTCCTCCGGGGTGGCCTTGGGGATGAGCTTGCCCAGGGACTTCTGCTCGCCCCGCAGCTCGTCGAAGCGCACGCTGGAAGACCTGCGGCGCTCGTCGGCGGAGAGCAGGGAGTCGACGAGGCCGACGTCCTCTCCACGGGCGCGCTGCGAGGCGCGGACACGGTCAGGGTCTTCACGGAGCAGCCGGAGGTCAATCACCCCTCCAGGCTACCGGGCGGGGCTTCCGCGGATCACATCGATATCACGCTGCGTGTCGCTATGCCCGAATTGCCGCGAATGGATAACTCTTGATCGATGGCCGGAAGTGAACCCGCTCGACCGGTCAATAAAAGTGCGTCGATTCCCCGAAAAGGGGCACATCGGCTCAGAGGTGCCGGTCGGGGAGCGGGGTCTGACCAGTGCTTGTCCACAGGAATTGAGGGTCCTGCGCACCTTATCCACAGGCTGCGGAAGCTCTCTGTGGACACCAAAAGAGATCATTCCCGATCGGTGTGCGACCAGGGGGAATCAGGGTTCAAACCCCTCTCACACACTCATTCGGGTGGGAATGGCTCGCTCCAAAGAGTTGATCGGTGATACGCGGGTGACACCGTTCACCTGCCGCTCGCCCATGCGAAACCTGGCCCATCGGCCGATTTGTCGACCTTGTCGCGCTGAACTGTCGACTAGTCCACAGGTCTCCACGCAAGCCTGTGGATAACTTCTGTGGACGGTGGACGGCGGCTATCCCCGGCCGTCGAGGCAGCGCGTCAGCCAGTCGGACGCGGCCGTGAAGTCACGGTCCGACGTACCGGGCCGGGCGGCCTGGACGTCACCGGGCGTGACGCCCGCCCTCGGGTACGAGCCGAGGAACCGGACCTGCGGGCAGGTGCGCTTGAGACCCATCAGGGCCTCGCTCACCCGGCGGTCGGAAATGTGGCCCTCGGCGTCGACCGCGAAGCAGTAGTTGCCGATGCCCGCGCCGGTCGGCCGGGACTGGATCAGCATCAGGTTCACGCCGCGCACGGCGAACTCCTGGAGCAGCTCCAGCAGCGCACCGGGGCGGTCGGCACCCATCCACAGCACGACGGAGGTCTTGTCGGCGCCGGTGGGCGCCGCGGGCCGGGCCGGCCGGCCGACGAGCACGAACCGGGTCTCGGCGTTCTCCGCGTCGTGGATCTCGCTCACCAGCGCCTGCAGCCCGTAGGTCGCCGCGGCGAACTCACCCGCGAAGGCGGCGTCGAAGCGGCCCTCCTGCACCAGCCGGGCCCCGTCGGCGTTGGAGGCCGCCGATTCCCACAGCGCGTCCGGCAGATTCGCCCGCAGCCAGTTGCGGACCTGAGGCTGGGCCACCGGGTGCCCGGTGACGGTCTTGATGTCGGACAGCTGGGTGCCCGGCCGCACGAGCAGCGCGAAGGCGATCGGCAGCAGCACCTCGCGGTAGATCATCAGCGGTTCGCCGGACGCCAGCTCGTCGAGGGTCGCGGTGACACCCCCCTCCACCGAGTTCTCGATCGGCACCAGCGCGGCGGCTGCCTCGCCGTTGCGCACGGCGTCCAGGGCGGCCGGCACCGAAACCATCGGGACGAGCTCCCGGGTCGCGGCTTCCGGCAGGGTGCGGAGGGCGGCCTCGGTGAAGGTGCCCTCGGGACCGAGATAGGTGAATCGAGTGGCCGACATGTGATCAGCCTAATGCCGCCTCCGAGGCCGGAGGCGGCGGTGTTCACCCTTCGAGCAGCCGCTGCCCCACGTACTCCCCGGAACGGGCGCCGCCCGGGACGGCGTACAGACCGCTGGATTCGTGCCGGATGAACACCGACAGGGCGTCACCGCGGTCGAGCTTGCGCTGCACCGGCACGAACCCGCGCAGCGGATCGGCCTGCCAGCAGATGAAGAGCAGCCCCGCGTCCGGGGTGCCGTCCGCCGCGATCCCGTCGTGGAACGAGAAGGGGCGCCGCAGCATGGCGGCCCCTCCGTTCTGCTCGGGGGCGGAGATCCGGGCGTGCGCGTTGGAGGCGATGACCGGCTTGCCGTCGGGGCCGAACTTGTCGAGCGCCAGCTCGGTGGTCTCGGTGCCGCCGGTCAGGGGCGCCCCGTCCACCTTCCTGCGGCCGATGACCTGCTCCTGCTTGTCGAGGGACTGCTTGTCCCAGTCGTCGAGGAGCATCCGGATACGGCGCACGACGGCGTACGAGCCCCCGGCCATCCAGGCGTGCTCGGCCGGCCCGGGTCCCGCGTCCGGTACGAAGATCCGCCGGTCGAAGTCGGGTTCGGAGGGCTTGGGATTGCCGGTGCCGTCGACCTGGCCCATCAGGTTGCGCGCGGTCATGGGCTTGCCGGTGGCTCCGGGCGACCGGTTGAAGCCGTTCATCTGCCAGCGGACGCGGGCGGCGTCCCCGGCGTCCTTCTGCAGGGCGCGCAGCGCGTGGAAGGCGACGAGTCCGTCGTTCGCGCCGATCTGCACCCACAGATCGCCGTTGCTGCGCTGGGCGTCGAGCTGGTCGGCGGAGAAGTTCGGCAGCGGTTCCAGGGCGGCGGGCCGGCGGGCGGTGAGACCGGTCCGTTCGAAGAAGGAGTGGCCGAAGCCGAAGGTGACGGTCAGGGAACACGGGCCCGCGTCGAGGGCGATGCCGGAGTCCGCGGTGGGAGCCGTCTCGCCGGCCATCAGCCGGCGGGCGGTGTCCGACCAGCGGCGCATGAGGGCGGCGGCCTCCTTGTGCCCGGCCCCGGGGGCCAGGTCGAAGGCCAGGACGTGGCCCTTGGCCTGGAGCGGCGTGGTGATGCCCGGCTGGCGCTCGCCGTGGAAGGCGACCTCGGTGGTACCGAGCGAGGCCAGCGTGCCGGGGGCCCCGGAGGCGCCGGTGGCGGGGTCCTCGGCGAGCGCCGAGTGGACGAGGGCGCCTCCGGTGGCGCCGAGTGCGAGCCCGGCGGCGCCCGCGGCGCCCACCGTGCCCAGCAGCCGTCGGCGGGTGATCTCGATGTCGGTCTTGCTCTCGGTCACGCTGGTCAGCCGATCTTCACGTTCTTCTGGACGGTCGTCTGGTCGATGTCGGAGGTGCGGACGGTGACGTCGATGCGCCATTCGCCCACCAGGGGGATCCGGACCCCGGACGCGGTCCAGTGTCCGGGAGCCGCCCGCTCGGGGACGAGCGGGAGCGGTCCGATGTCCTTGGCCGGGAGGGTGAAGGAGACCTTCACCTCGGGGGCGTCGAGCGGTGTGCCCTCCGGCGTGTCGATCCACACGTGGAAGGTGTTGGCGCCGACCCGCCCAGGGTCGAGTTCGAGGCGGACGGTGCCCTTGCCGTTCTTGCCGCCGGTGTCGAAGGGGAGGGTGACCTTGACCGCCCGGTCGGGTACGGCGGTGCTGGTGGCTCCGGCGCGGCCGGCCTCCTGCTCGGCGGCGCGGCCGGGCTCGGTGCTGGTGAGGAGGGTGGTGACGGCGAGCAGGACGACGGCGACAGCGGCCTCCGCCAGCACGGAGCGGCGCAGGCCGGCCCGGCCGGGGTCCGCGTCCCGCCGCTGCCGGGCGCGGGCGGTGGCGCGGGCGGCCTGCTGACGGGCGAGCTGGGCGGCGCGCCGGGGGTCGGCCGGCACGGTCACGCTCGCGGGCTCCTCCTCCGCGTCGTCGTCCTCAGCCTTCTTCTCCTCTTCTTCGGCTGTTTCACGTGAAACATCGCCGGCCGCCGGAGCCTCGGCGAGCCGGGCGGTCCACCTGCGCGAGAGGGAGGCGACGGCGACCAGGACGGCCACGAGCGCGACCTTGACGAGCAGGAGCCGTCCGTAGCTGGTGCCGGTGAGGGCGGAGAAGCTGCCGAGCTGCCGCCAGGACTGGTAGATGCCGGTGGCGGTCAGGACGAGAACGCTGATGAAGGCGAGCCGGGAGAACCGCTGGACGGCCGTGCGCTCGATGTCCGGCACCTTGTGGAGGGCCACCAGCAGGGTGGCCAGACCACCGAGCCAGGCCGCGACCGCCAGCAGGTGGAGGATGTCGACGGGCATCGCGATCCCGGGCTGGACGCCGGTGGACGCGTGCTCGGACAGCGCCCAGGTCGCGGCGATACCGGCGGCGACGACGCCCCCGCCCACCCCGAGACCGAAGGTGAGGTCGCTCATGTCCTTGGTGTCCTCGGCGGTGCCGACGCTCTTCTGACGCCGGGCGTACGTGCCGAAGAGGACGGCGATGAACAGGGCGGCGGCCCCGAGGAGCAGCAGCCGGGACACCAGGGAGGCGCCCGTCTTGGTCTCCAGGACGTCCTGGAGACCGGTGAGGTCGAAGACGTCGGCGAACTCGCCCGAGCCGGTGTAGGGGTTGCGCAGCACCAGCATGGCGAGGGTGGCGGCGGTCAGGGTGACCCAGGCGCGCAGGACGAGCTTCTGCACGGACCGCTCGCCCGCACCGCGTCGCCAGCAGAGCAGGATGAAGGCCGCGCCGCCGACGAGGACGGCGAAGCCGCCGTACGCGGCGTAGCGCGCGATGTCGTATGCGGTGCCGACGGGACCGCCGCCGGCCTGCTGCGTGGGCAGGGTGACGGTGGTGGCCGAGGGGGCGCCGATGGAGAAGGTGAAGGCGCCGGCGATGGGGTGACTGTCGGCGGAGACCGCCTGCCAGGCCACGGTGTAGGTGCCGTTGGGCAGACCGGAGTGCAGCGCGGTGCCGTAGCGGATCGTGGATCCGCTGCACATGTCGCGCAGTTCACCGGTGTCGACCCGCTTGCCCTGGGGGTCCATGACGCGGATCGAGTCGTCGCCCATGGCGACCTGCTCCGAGAAGGAGAGGGAGACCTGGGCGGGTGCCGTGGCGACCACCGCCCCGTCCTTGGGGTCGCTCGCGGTGAGTGCGGCGTGTGCCGTGGCCGGTGCGGCCGCGGTGAACAGGCTTGCCAGCAGGGCTGCGAGGACCAGCACGAGCCGGGGCAGGAGTGCCGCCGGGCGGGTGCGGGCCGTGGAGGGGGCGGGGGCGGTGGCCGTCATGGCGTGTCAGTCCCTCGGTCCGTCAGTGGGCGTTGTTCTGCTGCGGGTTGTACGTCCGTTCCTTGACGTCCAGCTCGACCTTGACCGGATCGGCCTTCTCGAAACGCAGTTCGACGGTGATCTTCTCGCCGACCTTGGGCTGGCTCTTGAGTCCCATGAACATGATGTGGTTGCCGCCGCGCTCCAGCTGCAGCTCACCGTTGGCCGGTACGTCCATGGACGTGACCTGCTGCATCTTCTGGTTCTTGGTCTCGTGGATCTCGACGTCGTCCGAGAGCGGGCTGGTGACCCCGGTCAGCTTGTCGCCGGCCGCGGAGGCGTTCTTGATGACCATGAAGCCGCCGGCCATCTTGTCGTTGACCGGTTCGGGCATGAAGGCGCCGGTGACCGTCATCGCGGTGGGGGCGGCGTCCTTGGAGCCCGCGGAGTCCTGGGAGTCCTTGGAGTCGGCGGAGCAGCCGGATATGGCGAGTGCGGCCGTCAGGGAGAGGGTGGCGGCGAGGGTGCGGGTGGTGCGGCGGTTCACGGGTTCTCTCCCTTGATGATCTTCGGCAGGTCCTTGGTGTAGTCGTCGACGGTGGTGCCCTCGCCGTAGAGGACGTAGCCCTCGTCGGTCTTGGGGCTGAACGCGATGACCTGGGCGCCGTGCATGGACACGACGCTGCCGTCGGCCTCCTTCTTGGAGGCCTCGACACCGATGCCGAGAGTCTTGGCGGCGGCCTGGATGGCGGGGAAGTCCCCGGTCAGTCCGGTGAAGGACGGGTCCTGGGCCTGCAGCCACGCGCCGAGCGAGGCGGGAGTGTCCCGCTCGGGATCCGTGGTGATGAAGACGATCTGGAGCTTGTCCTGGTCGGCCTTGGGCAGCGCCTTCTTGGCGACGGCGATGTTGCTCATCGTCAGCGGGCAGACGTCCGGGCAGTTGGTGTAGCCGAAGTAGATCAGCGTCGGGCGGCCCTTGGTCTGCTCACGCAGGTTCCACGGCTTGCCCGTGGTGTCCGTGAGCGTGACATCCGGCTTGGTGAAAGGACGGTCGAGGACGGTGCCGGCCTTGGTCCTGGCCGGTGCGTTCACCTCCGCGACCGGCTTGTTCCCGGGCTCGCCGCCACAGGCGGTGAGCGTGAGCGCGGCCGCCGCCAGCAGGGCGGCGACCGTTACACGTGTGGTGCGCATGGAGAAATGTCCCTGGAATCGGGGGATGGTTCGGATGTGAGGAGCGCGGCAGGCTCAGGAGGTGCGGCGGCGCGAGGCGACGCCGAAGGCGACCCCACCGAGGCCGATGACGATGCCGGCGACGCCGAGGGCCCGCGCGGTGTTGTCGGTGCTCTTGGCGGCGGCGGTGTCGTGACCGTCCTTGCCGTGCTCGTCCTTCTTGTCGGTGCTCTTGGCGTCGGCGTTCTTGTCGCCACCGTGGTGGCCGGCGCCCGTGGCGGCGGTCAGCTTCAGGACCGGCGCGGGGGCCTGCGGCTCGGCCGCGCCCTCCTTGGTCTCCTCGATCCAGCGGACGACCTCGCCGTTGTCGTACGTCTGGATCGCCTTGAAGACCATCTGGTCGGCGTCCTCGGGCAGCTTGCCGACGGAGACGGGGAACTGCTGGAACTTGCCCGGCTCGATCTTGCCGCCGGTCCAGGTCACCTTGGTGACGGCCTCGTTGATCTGCTTGCCGTGGACCGTCAGCGGCTTGTCGAGCTTGGTCTTCTCGACGGTGACCGTCCAGCCGGGGACGTCCTGCGGCATCACGGACGTGAGCGGCTTGTCGGCCGGGAAGTTGACCTCGACCTGGTTCGTCGCGGCGTTGTCGCGCTCGTTGGGGACCTTGAAGTCGATGGTCGCGTACCCGCCCTTGGTGGCCTCGCCGGGCTGCACGCTGACGTGCGCGAAGGCGGTGCCGGAGAGGGCGAGGACGGTGCCGGCGGCGAGGGCGGCGGCGACGGGGACGCGCGAGGTCTTCATGGCAGAAACTCCACGGAAAGCTGGTGGCGAAAGGGCTCCGCGCACGGCGCGCGCGGAGTTCGCGGCACCGGTGCTCCCCCGGATGTCCCGGGAGCGGGGGCGCCGCGTCAGGCTGCGAGGGAGAACGCCGTGGCCGGCGGACCGCGCCGGATCACCGTGTGGTGCAGTGCCTCGCGCCCGGCACGGCAGGCCTGCCCGGCCGCCCCGTACCCGGGGCGCGGGGCCGGGGAGAGCGCGCCGCGCAGACCGGCGGCGAGCGCCCGTACGAAGGCCAGCGCGGCGCGCAGGGCCCGTACGGGAGCCGCTCCCGCGGTGCGCCGCGACAGCTGGAGGAGGCGGAAGAGGGCGGCGTCGCCGCGCCCGAGCAGCCAGCCGGCGGCCAGCGCGGCCAGCAGGTGGCCGAGCAGCATGGGCAGGCTGAACAGGCCGCTCCCGGGCTCGGCCAGGGCCTGTGCGACCTGGGCGTGCGCGCCATGGCCGGTGTGCGCCGCGGCGCCGGTGGCGCCCGCCGCCTGCGCGGCGTCGCCGGCCTGCGCGGCCAGGGCGGCCGGGTCGATCCCGGCGGTCGCCAGGATCCGCCGCGCTTCGGCGGGGCTGAGCGGGACCGTGTTGCCCCCGCAGACCAGGCGCGCGGCGAGGGCCGCGAGCGAGGTGTCGGCCGAGGCGGCGCCGGTGCCGGCGCCGGTGCCGGTTCCGGCCACCGGGCCCGAGGCCACCGCGGCCGTGTGCTGGCCCAGGCCGAAGAGGGTGTGCAGCGCCAGCTGCCCGCCCGCCAGCGCGGCGGCGATACCGGGCAGTGAACGCCGACGCCCGGCCAGTGGCGCCGCGACCGTCAGCACGGCCAGGAACGCGAGGCAGACCGCCCACCAGGGCACCGTGGCGCAGGAGGCCACGGCGTGACCTGCGGCGGACAGCACGACGCAGACCGCGGCGAACACCGCGGCCCGCAGCAGCCGGAGGCCGGCTCCGGCGCGCATCGTGTGGGGGGCAGTCATGGCCGGGCCATCATCGCACTGCGCTGATGCCGTCCATACAGCAGGTCCGGAAGGTCCCTTGAGTCCCCCTTGACCACCGATGCCCGCGGCCGACGACCGACGCGCGCGGCGCCCATACCTCGGCCCCGCGAGGTCTCGCATCGGCCGAATGAGGGCTCTGGCCGTCGCCGGGCGCTTACGCCGGGTCGCGGGCGGCAATAGGTAACGGTATGAGCATCTGGTGGTCTCTCCACTTGAGGCGCGAGGCCGCGAGCGTTCCGCTCGCCAGGCGGCTGCTGCTGGGGACGATGGAGACCGCGGGGGTGGACCCGGACATCTCCTTCGACCTCTCGGTGGCGCTGAGCGAGGCGTGCGCGAACGCGGTGGAGCACGGCGGCACGGCGACCGACGGGGCGCCCGGTGGGACGCCGGGTGGTGAGGCCTACCGCGTCACGGCCTACCTCGACGGTGACTGCTGCCGGATCGAGGTGACGGATTCGGGCCCGGGGTTCCCCCCGCAGACGGTGGCCCGTCACAGTCCCCCGGCCCCGGGGGCCGCGTACCGGGAGAGCGGCCGGGGCCTGTGCCTGATCGAGGAGCTCGCGGACCACGTCCGGTTCCGCAACCGTCCCGGGCGGGGCGCCGTGGTGACCTTCGACAAGATCCTGAAGTGGCGCGAGGGCGCGTTGCTGAAGGCGTCGTGACGCGCCGGTGGGCGGCACCCCGGGGTACCGGGGTGCCGCCCACCAGGGCATCGCGACGGGGCGCAGGTGCGAAGGGGCGCCGTCAGCCCTTGAGGCGGGCCATCCAGGCCTCGACCTCGTCGGCCTGCCGCGGGAGGCCCGCGGACAGGTTCCGGTTGCCGTCCTCGGTGACGATGATGTCGTCCTCGATGCGGACACCGATGCCGCGGTACTCCTCGGGCACCGTCAGGTCGTCGGCCTGGAAGTACAGGCCCGGCTCGACGGTGAGGCACATGCCGGGCTCCAGGGTGCCGTCGACGTACGCCTCGGTGCGCGCGGCGGCGCAGTCGTGGACGTCCATGCCGAGCATGTGGCCGGTGCCGTGCAGGGTCCAGCGGCGCTGGAGACCGAGCTCCAGGACGCGCTCGACCGGGCCCTCGACCAGGCCCCACTCGACCAGCTTCTCGGCGAGGACGTGCTGGGCCGCGTCGTGGAAGTCGCGGAACTTGCCGCCCGGCTTCACCGCGGCGATACCGGCCTCCTGGGCCTCGTAGACCGCGTCGTAGACCTTGCGCTGGATCTCGGTGTAGGTGCCGTCGATCGGCAGGGTGCGCGTGACGTCGGCCGTGTAGAGGGAGTGCGTCTCCACGCCGGCGTCCAGGAGCAGCAGGTCACCGGAGCGGACCGCGCCGTCGTTGCGGACCCAGTGCAGGGTGCAGGCGTGGGCGCCGGCCGCGCAGATGGAGCCGTAGCCGATGTCGTTGCCCTCGACGCGGGCGCGCAGGAAGAAGGTGCCCTCGATGTAGCGCTCGGAGGTGGCCTCCGCCTTGTCGAGGACCTTCACGACGTCCTCGAAGCCGCGGACGGTGGAGTCGACGGCCTTCTGGAGCTCGCCGATCTCGAAGTCGTCCTTCACGGCGCGGGCCTCGGAGAGGTAGACGCGCAGCTCCTCGTCGCGCTCCTTGGTGACCTTGTCGGTCAGGGCGGCCTCGATGACGGTGTCGTGGCCGCGCACGTTGCGGACCGGGCCCTCGGCCTCGGTCAGCGCCTCGGCGAGCTTGCGCACGTCCTTGGCCGGGATGCCCAGCAGCTGCTCGGCCTCGGTCAGGGAGTGGCGCCGGCCGACCCACAGCTCGCCCTGGCCGGACAGCCAGAACTCGCCGTTCTCGCGATCGGAGCGCGGCAGCAGGTAGATGGTGGCGGTGTGGCCGGTCTCACCCGCGGGCTCGAGGACCAGGACGCCGTTCTCGGTCTGGTCGCCGGTGAGGTACGCGTACTCGGTGCCGGCGCGGAAGGGGTAGTCCGTGTCGTTCGAGCGCGTCTTCAGGCGGCCCGCCGGAACGACGAGGCGCTCGCCGGGGAAGCGCGCGGACAGCGCCGCGCGGCGGGCGGCGGTGTGCGCGGCCTGCGCGATGGGCTCCAGCCCGTGCAGCTCGGTGTCGGCCCAGCCGTTGCGCATGTTCTCGGCGAGCTCGTCGCTGACGCCCGGGTACAGCCCGTTCTTGCGCTGCTTGTGCGTCTTCTTGGGCTGCTCTTCCTCCGGGGTCTCCGGGGTGATGAGCTCTTCCGCCACGGGGCTGCCTCCTCTTGGGTACGAGATTGGACCTCATCCATCGTACGGACGTCCGGAAGGGGCCCAAGGGGCCAACGGCCCCTTGCCAAGATCAGTCGGAGCGCGGGCGCCGCCGGCCCCTAGTCGAAGCGGGCGGCGAGCAGCACGATGTCCTCGGTGCTCTCCCCGGCGTCCTGCCCGTCGGGCAGGACGGTGCGCAGGACGTGGTCGCAGATGGCGGCCGGGTCGTCGCGCACGGCCCGCGGGACGCTCGCGGCGGCCGCGTGCAGGCGGGCGTACGCCCGGTCCATGGCGTCGCCGGTACGGTGCAGCAGCCCGTCGGTGTAGAGAAGCACCGTTTCTCCGGGTGCCGGTTCGATCTCCACGCTGGGTGCCTCCCAGCAGGCGAGCATCCCCAGCGGTGCGGACAGCGAGGTCTCCACGTAGTCGGTGCGGCGCTCGCCGATGAGCAGCGGCGGGGTGTGCCCGGCGCCGGCCAGGACGATCTTGCGCTGGGCGGGCTCGCAGTAGGCGAACAGGGCGGTGGCCGAGCGGGCGGGCTCGGTCAGGCGCAGCAGCAGTTCCAGGTCGGACAGGACCGCGACGGGGTCCTCGCCCTCCATGACGGCGTACGCCCGCAGGGAGGCCCGCAGCCGTCCCATGGCCGCCACCGCGCTGGGGCCGGTACCGGTGACCGAGCCGACGGCGAGCCCCAGGGCCCCCTCGGGCAGCGGCAGCGCGTCGTACCAGTCGCCGCCCCCGGCGGGGCCGGTGACGTGGCGGGCGCCGAGCTGGACGCCGGGGACCCGCGGGAGCCGGCTGGGCAGCAGTTCCTCGGCGACGGTGGCGAGCCGGGCGCGGGACCGCTCCACCTCGAGCATGCGGGCCAGGTGCTCGGAGCCGTGCCGTACGTAGAGGCCGACGAGGTCGCGCTGGCGGTCGTTCGGTTCGGCCTGCTCGTCGTAGAGCCAGACGGCCGCGCCGAGCCGGCCGGTGGCCTCGGCGGTCAGGGGCAGCGCGTAGCTGGCGGCGTAGCCGAGGCGGGCGGCGACCTCACGGTGGCGGGGGTCGACGGGGGCGGCGGAGCCGGCGCCGGGGACGGCGTCGGGCTCGGGGAGTACGTCCGAGCCGCCCTCGGCGTCGGGGAGGCCGTCGAGGATGCGTCCGTAGGAGGTGGCGCTGCGCGGGACGGTCTCGATGTGGCCGAGGTCGGCGCGGCCCAGGCCCAGGCCGATGGTGGAGGTCGGGCCGAGGCCGTCGGAGGGTTCCAGTACGACCAGGCCGCGGCGGGCGCCGACCAGTGCGGCCCCGGCGCGCAGGAACTCGTGGAGCGAGCCGTCGAGGTCGGTGGTGCGGGCGAGGCGTTCGGTGAGTTCGTGCAGCGTGGTGAGGTCGGAGACCATGCCGGCCAGGCGGTCCTGGATGAGCATGCCGGGGGCGGTCGGATGGGAGGTCGCGGGGATCGTGCGGGCGGGCGTGGGCGCCGCAGTCTGGGGGGAGCCCGCAACCGCGGGATCGATTCCAGCCACTTTCGGCAGATGCGGGGCGCTCATGGCGTCCGCCTTTCCAGCTGGTGCGATTCGCCATATAGCATCGCAAACCCCCAGATCGTGCTGCGCCGCCATCAATGGATCCACATCTACACGCAGATGTGGATCGATGTCCAGCATTGCCCAGGTGGGAATCCTGGTGTCCGTGGGACGACAACTCACCGTCCGGTGAAGGCTAGAACTTGGCTGGAAAAAGCCGGAAGCGGACCCTTTTTGCGATCGACTGGGCGGCGCCGAAGTGGCTCCGGGTACGTAATCGGTGGTACCCGGGGTCAGTTGGTGCCCTCCCGGTGGCTGCCGGGAACCGTCCGGTGCGGGCCGCCGTCCTTAGCGGCGCACCCCCGGCCGGACCCCCGCGCGGGTAGCGCTCCATCCCCCGCCGGACGTTTCATGGACCGTAAGAAAACTGCACGAACCGTGTGAAAGTGCACCTGACGGACAGTGGCGCGAAACGTGTACGTGTGGTGAAACATCGCATACATGGTGTGATGTGGCCCTCGGCGTTCAACGGAAAGGAACGAGCGCTCATGCGCGAGATCCTCGGAAGGCGTCTCCAGCGGCTCCGCAGCTCCTTGCAGTCCCGCTCCCTCCCGTCCCTCCCGTCTCTTCCGGCTTTCCAGCCCCTGCGGTCCCTGCGTTCCTCCGCCCGGCAGGGCGACGACCGTGACGTTCTCCTCGATGCGGCCCTCCACTGCGCCACCGCCTGGCGCTGGCCGGTGCTGCCCGGCGTGGGCCGGGCCGGGGTGGACGGCTCGCGCTGCGCGTGCCCCGACCCCGACTGCGTCGTACCGGGGGCGCACCCTTTCGACCCCGGTCTGCTCGCCGCCACCGTCGACGCCCGGATGGTGGCGTGGTGGTGGACCAACCGTCCGGCGGCGCCGGTGCTGCTGGCCACCGGGGGCACGGCCCCGTGCGCGGTGAGCCTGCCGGCGGTGGCCGGACCGCCGGCTCTGGCCCGGCTGGACGCCCGGGGGCTGCGGCTGCGGCTGGGGCCGGTGGTGGCGACGCCCACGCGCTGGTCGCTGCTCGTGGCGCCGTACTCGCTGGAACGCCTCGGCGAACTCCTCCACGCCAAGGACCACGTACCGTCCTCGTTGCGTTTCCACGGGGAGGGCGGCTATCTGCTGCTGCCACCGTCGCTCGCGTCGGGCGGCGGGCGGGTGCGCTGGGAGCGGGAGCCGGCCGCACGGTCCGCACGGCCCTGGTTGCCGGAGGTCGAGACGGTCGTCGACGCACTGGTGGAAGCGAGCAGCGGGGCACCGGGCGGCGGCAGCCGGCTCGCGTACTGATCCCCGACGGCCCGCCCGCCGGGCCTGCGGGGCCCGGGCGCGGGCCTGCGGGGCTCGCCCGCCGGGCCTGCCGGGGCTCGCCCGCCGGGCCTCGCCGCCTCACTCGTACGGGTGCCACGGGGACGAGTTTCCCGGGGAATTGGGCGCGGGTATCTCCGCGCTCCATTCCCGCGTCGCTATCTTCGGCGAATGAATCTCCGCCTGATCGGTATCGGTGCCGGTGTGCTGATCATCTTGTCGCTTCCGCTGGCGGGCGCGATCGCCGGGCCGGATTTCGCCGGTCGGGGCGACGGAAAGGGCACCGGGCTGCTGACCTCGCTGGGGCTGTCCGAATCCGAACGCCGGTCCGCACCCGCGGCGGCCGGGTCCGGGCAGCCCGGCCCGCCCGAGCAGACGCGCCACGACGCGCACTGCGGTCCCGAACTCTCCTCGCCGGACGGCGTGGAGGCGCAGACCTGCGTCCTGGCCGGCGAAGGCCTTACCTGGGGCCGCAGTTACTACCGCAATACCAGTGGACGCGCTCTGGACGCCGTACTGACCCTGATGGGACCGGCGGGGCGGACATGGCAGATCCGGTGTGCCGTCGGGGCCGGTGACGAGCCAGGATTGTGCGAGACGCCGCGCGAATCATCGGCGGGCGGGGCGGACGCGTACTCGGCAGTTGCGGAATTTGCAGTTCCGGATGATGAAGGGCGCCTGCTACTGCGATCCGGAAGCAACTCACCCGTCCCGGGCGACGGTTGACCGGCGCCGAAATGGAAGGGCCCGGTCGCTGGCGACGGGGGATGCACCAGCGACCGGGCTACAAGAACGGTAACAAGAGATCGCCTGTTCGCAAATTCGATCTCTGATATTCGGACATCGATTTGCAGGCGATTAGCGGGAGTTGTGACCGCGGTCACCGGCCCTGCGGAGGTGCCGCCGTCAGCTGAGCGTCACCTGGCGGTTGGTCAGACCACCGCGTGCGCGGCGCTCCTCCGTGGTCAGCGGCACGTCCGTGGCCAGGGCGTTTGCCAGTCGCTCGGCGAACTGGGCGGCCGGCTTCTCCACATCGGAGGCACTCGTTCCGGTCGGCAGGTCCCAGACCGGGACCATCAGGCCGTGCGCGCGGAAGGAACCGACGAGCTTGGTGCCCTCCCCGAGCGAGGTCTCGCCCGCCACCTGCAGTCGCGCCAGCGCGTCGAGCAGCTTCTCCTCGGCGTGCGGCATGACCCAGCGCAGGTGGTTCTTGTCCGGGGTCTCGCACCAGTAGGCCGCGTCGACGCCGCTGAGCTTGACCGTCGGGATGGCGGCGGCGTTGGCGCGCTCCAGCGAGGCGGCGATCTCCGGGGTGGAGGCCTGGGCGCTCTCCGAATCCGGAATCCAGAATTCGAACCCGGTGTGGACAACCGGCTCGAAACCGCCGTCCGTGTCGAGCAGATCCTGGAGGCGGACCCCCTCGGTGGGCACCCGGCGCGGCGGAACCGGATTCCCCGGTTCGGTCGCGAGCGCGCGCTCCAGGGTGTCGGCCATGTCCCGGGCGAGGTCGCCGGAGGAGGAGTCGTTCTGCAGACCGAGCAGGATCGAGCCGTCCTCGCGGCGCAGCGCCGGCCATGCCATCGGGAGTACGGTCGCCAGCGTCACGGACGGGACGCCCTCGGGGAGGCCGCCCTTGAGGTGCAGCGGCACGGTGGCCGCGGGCACCAGCTCGCGCAGCGCCACCCAGTCGCACTCGCCGGGCAGGCCCTCGAAGGGGCGGTTGACCAGCTCGGTCACGGCGTGCGCGGCGGTGCGGCCGTGGCAGGCCTTGTAACGGCGCCCGGATCCGCAGGGGCAGGGCTCACGGGCTCCCACCACCGGGATTTCCCCGTCTTTCAGCTGCGGCTTTGCTGCGGGGCGCTTCTTCGCCATCGTGGGTGTCTCCCGGTTGCGACGGTACGGCGTCACGTACGTGCGTTACGTGACGCGCGCGAGCCTAGTCGCTCGTACCGTCGGAACCCGTCGGGTGCGGCCGGGAGTACGGTCGGCGTGCACTCCCGGACGGCCGCCTCTGCGGAGGACCGCCCCTCGAGATCAGTGATCGAGATCGTCGAAGGGCACCGTGAAGTCGATCGACGGCGACGCAACGCGCGTAGCGAAATCGTCATGCCGGTGCCCGGCAGCGACGACGACCCACACGGTCACCTCGCCCGCGACCCCGTCGCGGACACCCCAGTCCTGGGCGAGGGCGCTGATGATGTTCAGCCCCCGGCCGCCGCGTGCGGTGACCGAGGGCGTGGCCGGAGTCGGGCGGGTGGGCCCGCCGCCGTCCGTGACCTCGACCGTCAGCCGCCCCGCGCTGTCGACGCGCCACGCGGCGCGTATGTCTCCGTCGCCGATCTCCCGGGCACCCAGCGGTCTGCCGTGCCGGCAGGCATTGCTGAGGAGCTCGGAAAGGATCAGAACGGCGTCGTCGACGACCGATTCGGGCACCCCGCTGATACGCAATTGCTCACGCATGCGGTGCCTTGCTTCCCCCACGCCCGCAGGGCCATGGGGTACGGCCATGCACGACGACGTGGGCACCTCCTGTGCCACCACCAACGCCACCCCCGGAACCTCCTTAGCCCCACGCCATGGTCTGGATGCCCCAATGGCCTGGACCGGAAACCGCCGTGCCGCAGGCCCCTGACGCATTCATGACGATCGAATGCGGAACGGATGCGCCGGGGCACACCCTGTGACGGACGGGATGGTCGGGGCGGCAGTGCAAACCGGGACGTCAGCGGCCGAGTTGTGACAGAACTTGGCGTGGCCGGTTCGTAATGATGGCTTCTACTCCCAGATCAGCGCAGAGCTGAACATCTTCCGGTTCGTTCACGGTCCATACGTGCACGGAGTGGCCGGCAGCCTGGAGCTTCCGGATGAATCCGGGGTGATTGCGGACGATCCGTATCCCCGGCCCGGCGATCCGCACCCCGGCCGGCAGGCGGCCGTCCCGCATGCGCGGGGAGATGAACTGCATCAGGTAGACGGTGGGGACCGTCGGGGCGGCCGCGCGCACCCGGTGCAGCGAGCGCGCCGAGAAGGACATGATCCGTACGGGGTGCGGACCGTCGGCGGGCGGGGCGTCGAGCCCGAACCGTTTGAGGAGGAAGAGGAGCCGGTCTTCCACCTGTCCGGCCCAGCGGGTCGGGTGCTTCGTCTCGATGGCCAGCTCCACCGGGCGGCCGGCGTCGGCGATCAGCTCCAGGAGTCGCTCCAGGGTGAGCACGGACGTACGCTCGGGGTCAGCGACCCAGTCAGGGGCTTCCTCGCGGTCCTTCCAGGACCCGAAGTCCAGAGCGGCGAGATCCGCCAGCTCCAGGGCCGAGACGGCGCCGCGACCGTTGGAGGTGCGGTTGACGCGGCGGTCGTGGACCAGCACCAGATGGCCGTCGGCGGTCAGTCGCACATCGCATTCGAGGGCATCGGCCCCGTCTTCGATGGCCCGGCGGTAGGCGGCCAGGGTGTGCTCGGGAGCGTCCTCCGAGGCACCGCGGTGGGCGACGACCTGGATGGGGCGCGGCGTTGCGTGGGTCACCGGGTCATGGTGCCACTGACCAGGGCCAGCGCGCCGGGCCAGGCATAAACCCACAGGTCCGGCTTACAGTGCTCTGACGGTACATGGGAAAGGCTTCGCCCAGGAACTTGTGCGGTCGGCCGAACGTTCGGCCGGACCGATGTCCAGAAGCCGTGCGACGAGGAGAGAGCTGTGAGCACCGAGAACGAGGGCACCGCGGCCCCCACACCCCCCGTGGCCCCGTCCGCGCCCCCCGCGCCGGTGGCCCCTCCGACCGCCGCGGGCGCGGCCGCACCGCAGGACCTGACGAAGCACGACGACCGCCAGGCGGCCCTGGCGGCCCAGGCCCCGGCTGCGGCCCCGGCGGCGCCCGAGGCGCCGGCCACGCCGCCCGTCCCGGCGGCCCCCGCCGAGGCGCCGGCCGCGCCGACCGCTCCGGCCGCACCCGCTCCGGCGTACGGCGCCCCCGCGGCCGCCGGCGGCCCGTACGACGCCGAGCCGACCCAGCAGCTGCCCGCCACCCCGGCGGCGGCCGAGCACGTCCCGGCCGAGGCCGCCCCGGTCCCCGGGTACGCCGCCCCGGCGCCGGCCCCGGCCTACGCCGGCCCGGGTCCCGGGCAGCCGACGACGCACGGCTCCGGCGGCTGGCCGCCGCCCCCGCCCGCCGTCCCGGCGTACGGTGTGGCCGGCCACGGCGTACCCAGTCACGGCGCACCGGGTCACGGTGGCGGCGGCCCGGTCTGGGGCGCACCCCTGACCACCGACGGCACCCCGCCGCCCAAGAAGTCCGGCAAGGGCGGTGTGATCGCGGCCGTGCTCGCGGCCGCGCTGCTGGCCGGCGGTATCGGCGGCGGCGTCGGCTACCAGCTCGCCCGGAACGGCGGCACCGGCATCGGCTCGACCACCGTCAGCGCGGGCGACACCCCTCGGGACCTCAAGCGCGAGCCCGGCTCGGTCGCGGGCATCGCCGCCAAGGCCCTGCCGAGCGTCGTCACGATCAAGGCGTCCGCGGGCGACGGCGAGGGCGGCACCGGTACCGGCTTCGTCTACGACCAGCAGGGCCACATCCTGACCAACAACCACGTGGTGGCCTCCGCCGCCAACGGCGGCAAGGTCTCCGCGACCTTCTCCAACGGCAAGGAGTACGAGGCGGAGGTCATCGGCCGTGCCCAGGGCTACGACGTGGCGGTGCTCAAGCTCAAGAACCCGCCCGCAGGGCTGGCCCCGCTGCCGCTGTCGGACTCCGACAAGGTGGCGGTCGGCGACGCGACCATCGCCATCGGCGCGCCCTTCGGCCTGTCCAACACCGTCACCACCGGCATCGTCAGCGCCAAGAACCGTCCGGTGGCCTCCAGCGACGGGGGCGGCGCCAAGAACTCGTACATGAGCGCGCTGCAGACGGACGCCTCCATCAACCCGGGCAACTCCGGCGGTCCGCTGCTGGACGGCCGCGGCGCGGTCATCGGCATCAACTCGGCGATCCAGTCGGCGGGCAACGGCGGCTTCGGCGGCGGCCAGGCCGGCTCGATCGGCCTCGGTTTCGCCATCCCGATCAACCAGGCGAAGAACGTCGCCGAGCAGCTGATCAAGACCGGCAAGCCGGTCTACCCGGTGCTGCTGGTCTCCGTGGACCTCCAGGCCAAGGTGGACGGCGCCAAGATCTCCGAGGGCGGCGCGGCCGCCAACGACCTGGTCGACCCCAACGGCCCGGCGGGCAAGGCGGGCCTGAAGCCCGGCGACGTGATCACCGAGTTCGGTGGCAAGCCGATCGACAGCGGCCCGACCCTGATCAGCGAGATCTGGACGTACAAGCCGGGCGACACCGTCAAGCTGACCTACCTGCGCGGTGGCAAGCCGACCACGGTCGACGTCACGCTCGGCTCGCGCACCGGCGACAAGTAGCCGTCGCCCCGCCGCAGATGTGATGACGCGGCGACGTGACGACGTGACGACGTGACGGCGTGACGGCGTGACGGCGTGACGGCGTGATGGCTTGATGGCTTGATGGCGAGGGGTCGTAGGCGGGATTCCACCTACGGCCCCTCCCAACGTCCGCTTATGCTTCGCTCGTGTTCGATTCGCGGCACATCCGGACGTTCCACGAGGTGGTTGCCTCGGGGTCCTACTCGGCTGCCGCCCGGGTCCTGGGGTACACCCAGCCCGCCATCACCCAGCAGATGAAGGCGCTCGAACGCGCCGTCGGCACCCCGCTGTTCACCCGGGTCGGCCGCAAGATGCAGCTCACCGAGGCCGGGCACTCCCTGGCCCGGCACGCCGAGACGATCCTCGGCTGCCTCTCCGACGCGCAGGCCCAGATGAAGGCGTACGCGCGGCTGCGCACCGGCCGGGTCCGGCTCTGCGGGTTCCCCAGCGCCAACGTCACCCTCGTCCCGGAGGCCCTCAGCGGACTCGCGAAGGACCATCCGGGCGTGCAGGTCGAGCTGCTGGAGGAGGAACCCCCCGACTCGCTGCGCAGACTGGAGCGCGGGGAGTGCGACATCACCCTGGCCTTCACCTATCCGGGACTCCAGGAGCAGATCCCGGAGGAGGTCGCCGAGGTCAGGCTGCTGGAGGACCAGCTGACCGTGCTGCTGCCCACCGGCCATCCGCTGGCCCGGCGGCGGGCCGTGCACCTGGCGGACCTGGCCGAGGAGAAGTGGATCGCGGGCTGCCCGCGCTGCCGGGCGAACCTGCTGCACGAGTGCGCCGAGCTGGGCTTCGTCCCCGACATCCGGTTCGCGACCGACGACAACCTGGTGGTGCAGAGCCTGGTCGGGCAGGGGCTGGGTGTGGCGATGATGCCCGCGCTCGTGCTTCCCTCCCTGTCGCTGACCCGGGTGTGCGGGCGGGTACTGGCGCCGGTGGCGCGCCGGCACATCGCCGCCTACGTCTACCGCGACCACCTGCGGATCCCGGCGACGGCGGCCGTGCTGGCCGAGCTCAAGCAGGTGGCGGGCAACCGCGTCGGCTGCTGACAACGCCCGGTACGACACCCCCGATCCATAAGCTCTGCTTGGCATTTCGGGTCAGAACTGTCGTTGGACGTGATGGATCTGCTGCCGGACGCTGCGGATATGACCACCACTACGCCGGCCCGCACCACCGCGAGGATGGCCGCCCTCGTCGCCGAGATCCGCACGGTCGTGGACCGGGGTCTGGCCCCCGACCTGACCGCCTACCTGGTCGGTGAGCGCCTCGCTCCGCACCTGGGTACGGCGGACCTGCTCACCCCGGCCCAGCAGGAGGGCGACCCGGAGCACTACCGCCAGCACGTCCTGCACGCGGAGACGGACGGCAGCTTCTCGGTGGTGGCACTGGTGTGGATGCCGGGTCAGGAGACCCGTATCCACGACCACGTCTCATGGTGCGTGGCGGGGGTCCACCAGGGCGAGGAGAGCGAGCGCCGCTACCGGCTGGCGCCGGGGCCCGACCAGGCCCGGCTGGTGGCCACCGAGGACGTGGTCAACGCCCAGGGCGAGGTGTGCGGGTTCGCGCCGCCCGGAGACATCCACAAGGTGCGCAACTCCTGTCGTACGAAGGCGATATCCATCCACGTCTACGGTGCCGACGTCTCCCGTCTGGGAACCAGCATCCGCCGCGTCTACACGCTGCCGACCGACTGATGGCCCTCCTCAACCGTCCCCAGAGCCCGGTTGCAGGCAGTGGCCGGCCCGGTGGGGTTGTTTCACGTGAAACACCCACGTCCTGGCCGGGGTTGGCCACCGCCGCGGGTGGTGCGCTGCTCGCCTGGGGGGTGCACCGGCTGCTGCCGGCCGTACCGATGCTGACCGCTTCGGTGGTCCTGGGGATCGCGGCGGCCCATCTGCCCCGGGTGCGGACCTTCGTCCGCGGAAGCGCCCGACCGGGGCTGTCGCTGGCGGGGCGGCGGCTGATGCGGATCGGCATCGTGCTGCTGGGTCTGGGGCTGGGCCTGGAGGAGGTGCTGCGGCTGGGCTGGGCCACGGTGGCGATGGTGTTCGCGGTGGTGGCCGTGACCTTCGCGGGCACCTTGTGGCTGGGCCGGCGGCTGGGGCTGCGCGGGGATCAGCCCCTGCTGATCGCCACCGGCTACTCGATCTGCGGGGCTTCGGCGATCGGGGCGGTGAGCGAGGTCTCGGGCAGTGACGAGGAGGACGTGGCGTCCTCGGTGGCGCTGGTGACGCTGTGCGGCACGCTCGCCATCGCCGTACTCCCGCTGCTCCAGGGGCCGCTGGGTCTGACCGACCTCGGGTTCGGGCGCTGGGTGGGGGCGAGCGTCCACGACGTGGGCCAGGTGGTGGCCACGGCGCAGACCGCGGGTCCGGCGGCGCTGGGGGAGGCGGTGCTGGTCAAGCTGATGCGGGTGGCGCTGCTGGCGCCGCTGGTGGCGGCGGTGGCGTTCTCGCTGCGGGCCCGGCGGCGTGGGGTGCGGACGGCTTCGGGGCGGCGCCCGGCGCCGGTACCGCTGTTCGTGGCCGGCTTCCTGGCGGCGGCCGCGCTGCGGGCCACCGGCGTGGTGCCGGACGTGGCGCTGGACTGGGCGCACACGGCACAGGAAGCCCTGCTGGCCGCAGCGCTGTTCGGGCTGGGGACCGCGGTGCACCTCCCGACGCTGGCGCGCACGGGCGGCCGGGCCGCGATGCTCGGGCTGGGCGCCTGGGTGGTGGTGGCCGGGGTGTCGTACGCGGGCGTGCTGCTGACCGTATGAGCCCGGCGCCGACGCACATGGCCGGAACCGACCCCTGCTTGCTGACGCGCTCATGACAATCCACCGGGTCCATGCCACAGTGCCCCCGCGAGGCGGCGGACCACGAGAGCGTACTGCCGCCCCACAGCACCGCCGATCCATCGATCCGCACCGACAGCTCTTCATCCCCCACCCTGCCCGGGCCCGACCGGCCCCAGGGCATGGCAGAAGGAGTCATGCGTGAATCGTCATCGCACGGTCGTATCCGCCCTCCTGGCGGCGGGCACCCTGGTCGCGGGCGCCCTCACCGTCGCCACCCCCTCGGCCGCCGCCCCCGCCCCGGCCTCGTTCACGCCTCAGCAGACCCAGGGCTTCTGGACCGCCGAGCGGATGCGCGACGCCACCCCGCTGGACCTGACGGCCGCCCCGGGCGCCACGGGCAAACGCGTCGTCGCCACCGGCGCCCCGACCACGATCGCCCCCACCCCGCCGGCCGGCTCGACCGCGGCCGCGTCGCCCACGGCCTTCCCGCAGATCGGCGGGGCCTGGACGGGCGGCGGCGCGGTGGTGAAGACCTCGGGCCGGGTGTTCTTCTCGATGGGCGGCCGGACGGCTTCCTGCTCCGGCGACTCGATCACCAGCGCCAACGGCAGCACGGTGGTCACGGCCGGCCACTGCGTGAAGTACCAGGGCGCCTGGCACACCAACTGGATCTTCGTCCCCGGCTACGACAACGGCAACGCCCCCTACGGCCAGTGGGCGGCGACCAAGACCCTGGCGACCGACCAGTGGGCGGCCAGCGAGGACATGAACCACGACGTCGGCTTCGCGGTCGTGGCCCCGCTGAACGGCCAGAAGCTCAGCCAGGTCGTCGGGGCGCAGGGCATCGCGTTCAACGGCGGCTACAACAAGAGGATGTACTCCTTCGGCTTCCCGGCCGCCGCACCGTACGACGGCTCGAAGCTGATCTACTGCAGCGCCAACAGCGGCAAGGACTTCCTGCTCACCAAGGACCACAGCCTGGCCTGCAACATGACCGGCGGCTCCAGCGGCGGCCCCTGGTTCCAGAACTTCGACGAGGCCACGGGCCTGGGAACCCAGGTCTCGGTGAACAGCTTCGGCTACACCTTCCTGCCCAACCGGATGTACGGCCCCTACTTCGGCAACGAGGCCAAGGCGGCGTACGACAAGGCCGTCGCCTCCTGACCCCACCCCCCGGCCGCCCCGTGCCCCGAGGAGGGCAGAACCACCAGCCCCGCGCCCCCCGGATGCCGGTACTCTGTACCGGCCAGGTGGGTTGCCCGAGCGGCCTAAGGGAACGGTCTTGAAAACCGTCGTGGCAGCGATGTCACCGTGGGTTCAAATCCCACACCCACCGCCACAGGTCACCTAAGTGACTGGTCAGAGGGGTGTCTCCCACCGGAGGCACCCCTTCTGCGTTCACTGTGTCTCACTCTGTCTCGGGTGTGTCCCCCTTGTGATCAGTGTGTGCGGCCAACCTGTGGCCAGGTTTCAGCCCTCGGCGGCGGGACCGGGATCGGCCAAGGCCCGGTCGATGAGCTGGTTCGACGCGTGCTGCTGGCCTTGCAGAACCTTCGCGTAGAACTTCCACAGCACGGCCGGGCTGTGGCCTGCCCTTCGGGCCACCTCCACGGGATCCACGCCAGCCTTGATCCACAGCGAGACGCAGGCATGTCTGAGCGAGTAGGGCACGCCGGCCAGCGGCGTGCCGGCGTCCTCAGGCGCGAGCGCCTTCCGCCGGGCCTCGGCCCAGACGCGGGTGTACTCGTTCGAGGCGACCCGCCCCCCTTCCACGGCCCGAAACAGCCGGCCGTCCGGGGCCGTGCCGTGGGTGGCGATGTGCTGGCGGAGCATCGTCACCAGGACCGGGGGAATCGGCACGGAACGGGAGCTGCGGCGAGCGCGGCGCTTCAGGCCGCGGCTGTCGTAGGACCGTCCGTCATCGGTCCACCGTGAGCCGACCTCCGGCTGACTGCGCCGAAGCAGAAGCTCCCCCCATCCTGACTCGGGCAGCTTGCAGTGCGACTTGGCCAGGGCCGCGACCTCGCCGGGCCGCATGCCGGCGTAGTACATGCAGCCGAAGAAGGCGTGCAGGTGGTCCCCTCGGTGGCTGTGCGCTCGCACGGCACCGAGGAGACGACCGGCCAGCTCAGGACCCGGGACGAACTGAAAGTCGACCTCATCGTCGGTCTTGGGCGGGGCCCAGTCGATCGACGTGAGGGGGTTGGTGGCCAGCAACCCGCGCTCCACCGCGTAGCGCAGGCAGTTGCTCAGCACGGAGCGCTTGCGCAGCACCGTGTTGTCCGCAGCCTGCTTGCCATTCAGCAGCCGGGAAAGAGCGTTGAGGGCGCGGCGCAGGTTGTCGGAGTCGGCTACCTCCGAGACCCGGACGGAGTTCTCCGAGACCCACGCGAGTGCTGCGGCAACCTCGGCCGGTGGATTCTCCACAGTCAATCGTGGCGCCCACTCTTCCTCAGAGTTCTTGATCATCTGGAACGCCCATCCGCGAAGCGCGAGCCGAAGGGTGTTCGGGCGGGGTGCCCCGTTGGTGCTGGTCACCAATGCACTCGTGACGGTGGCCAGCGATTCGGCGATGCCGACGCGGTGCTTGGCAGCGGCGCCCGGCCACTTCATGTAGGCGTAGGCCCGCGCGTGGTCGTACCACGTGGGGGAACTGAGCTGCCGAAGCTCCGAGACAGGGAGTCCGGTCTCAGAGTCGAACTGCTCGCCATCACGGACAGCCTTCATGAGCTGGGAGCGCCGGCCGTCGGCGAGCGTCTTGGTCATGAACGGGGCCTGGTGTTCCTCGCCGCCCACGATCCAACGGAGCTGGAAGGGCGCCTTCTTGCTCTGGCGCTTGCGGATGCCCCAGATGCGTACGTCGTAGGTGTACATCGTCTGCCTTCAAGAGGAGAGGGCCCCGGCATGAGCCGGGGCCCTCAGCGAATCCGGGTGGAATCAGGCGGCCATCTGCTGCTCGCCGCTGGCGAGCCAGCGGTCAAGGTCGGCACGACGGCAGCGCAGGTGCCCGTTCGGCAGCTTGACGAGCCGCGGACCGTTGCCCCGGGCCCGCATGCGGTAGAAGGCGGCGCGGCTCATGTCGATCTCTTCCAGCACTTCGCGGAGTCTGAGCATCGGCGACTGTGCCATTCGACTCTCCTGTGGTGTTGGTCCTGGGGATGTCCGCTACCTCCGCTACTCCGCTACTGCGCAGGTCAGGAGCGGTGCTTTGGTAGCGGATGGGGTAGCGGTAGCGGATGAATGCCGCGACCGGGCCCGAGTGGTGCGGGCCCGGTCGCGGCGTGAAGGTAGCGGCGGTTTGCCGCTACCTCTGCCGGGTGCCGCTACCTCGGCAGGGGGGCTGACCTGCGTGGTAGCGGCGGTAGCGGCGGTAGCGCTTGATCAGGAACCGGGGGGAGGGCAGTACCGGATCCATGCGTCGGAGAGGTCGTCGGCGTAGTAGCCCTTGAGGACGGCGCCGCCGGTCTTGATGTTGCGGGCGGTGATGGGCTTGTTGTCGGCCCGCATGTACTCGCGCAGGATCAGGGCCAGTCCACGGGCGTCGAGCGGCCGGCCGTTCATGTCGGCCCACGGTGCTTCGTCCAGCGCGCGGAGCTGTTCGAGGACGGCGGCCGTGGGAAGGCGAGGCACGTCGCCGAAGACGTGGTCGCGCAGGTCGGTCAGCAGGCGGATGCCGATGCTGGCTTTGTCGTCGGTCTCGGCCGCGTTGACCAGCTCCACACACGCCGCACGGGCCCGCTCCGGCCAAGT
This sequence comes from Streptomyces sp. NPDC042102, assembly GCF_055582305.1. NCBI lineage: Bacteria > Bacillati > Actinomycetota > Actinomycetes > Kitasatosporales > Streptomycetaceae > Streptomyces > Streptomyces sp. NPDC042102. Next base: position 129,622 of record NZ_JBVJDL010000010.1, on the reverse strand, counting down.
TCCACCCGCGGCATCGGCCACGGCCAGCAGGGGCTCCCACACGTCGGCCGGACGGTCCGTGACACCTTCCGGCATCACGGGGAAGGCGCCCATCAAGCGGTCGCGGACGCTGTCTGCCCATCCGGCGAGTCGGTCCCGGATCTCGTGTCCCTCCCCGGTGTGGAGGCGGGACCGGAAGGGCTCCACCTTTTCGTTGCGGGCCCGGCGGCGCATGCGGATGACGACGGAGCGGGTCAGGATCGTGTCCGGCAGGTTCCCCAGCCCCGCGACAGCTAGCGCGCAGTACGAGGGGAACGCGGCAACGGACTGGTTGCCCTGCCCGTCGCTCACGCACCGGTAGGTGACCCCGGCACGGCGGTGGCCGGCGTTGATGAACCCGCGCAGTTCTTCATTCTCCCCGGCCTTCGGTCCGAAGACAGTGTCGATCTCGTCGAAGAGAATCGTGGGCCGTCCCTCACCAGCGGACACAGCGCGAAACAGCGCGGCGGGCGAGGCGTTCACGGCCACCATCGGCGCGGGCACGAGCGTCTCCACGATCTCCAGCGCCCGGGACTTCCCCGACCCCGGCTCCGGGGAGAGAAAGGCCAGTCGCGGGGTGGCATCGAAAGCGTCGAGCAGGTGCGCGTGGGCGTCCCACAGCGCCACGGCGACGTAGGCCGCCTCGCTGGGGAAGGCGTTGAACCGGCGGTGGAAGGCCTCGACCGCGTCCAGCACGGCGGCGCCGTTGCTGGCGTCCGCGGTGGTGACGGTGTCGGGAACGGTCGTGAGGGTCATCGGTGCTCCAGTGGTGTGGGGGCTGAGGCTGGGGGTGGGTTCCGTGAAGCAGCCGCAGCCGCCCCAGTCAGTGGCCAGCGCGTCTTGGTCTGCACGGTCTTCGGTGATGCGCTGGCGTAGTTCGATCAGGGGCAGGGGGCGGGTAACACCGCCGGTGCGGTCGCGCAGGATGGCGATGTCCTTGCCCAGGTAGACCCGCAGGTCCTGTTCGGCCCGTGCCTCAGCGTCGAAGCGGTCGGGGTTGGTGGCCAGCAGGCGGCCCCACTGCGCTTGGCCACCCCGGACGCAGGCGCCGCCGCAATTGGCGTGGGGATAGCCCTGGGCGTACATGCGGGGCGGTGCCAGGCCGGCCTGCTCGGCGGCTTCGATGAGCTGGTGTTTGTCCTGGTAGGGCGGTTCGCACAGCGGGGCCAGCGCGACCCAGGGCAGGTAGGCCTTCTGTATCGCGGGCAGGCGGTGGGTCTCGCTCCAGTCAATGCCGACGTACACGCTGGCCTGAGCGGGGTCGGTGTTCTCCTCCAGCCAGGTCCTGCACGGGATCTGCTTGAGGATCTGACTACACGGGGCGATCCGAGAGTTGCCGATCATCCGCCGGTCCCGGAAGACCTCCCACGGAGTGCGGCCATCAGCGACCGTGACCAGCCGGGCGCCGAGCTGGGCGACCGCATCGTGCAGGAACCGGTAGACGTCCGGGTCTTCGACCTTGGTGTCCGCGAACAGCAAGACACACTCATCCGGGCCGTGCTCGCTGATCACGCGCTGGGCGGTGGCCCACGACCCGATCCCACCGCTCATCATCACCACATGCCGGATCCGGGTGCTCATGCCGCCTCCCCCCGCTGCTGGGTTCGTAAGCGGCACACGGTCCGGTGCGCGACGTGACGCGCTTCAAGAGCACGCACAGCCCGCAGCCCAGTGGCACGTTCGTCCCACTCGCCGCACTCACACCAGGCGTGCGCCCACGGCGTACCGCTGTAAGCAGCGCCCAGGTGGAGAACGGCAACGACACGACGGCCGTCGTCCCGCCGCGGGTCAGGGCGAACGGCAGAAGGGACGCCCTGACGGGCGACGGACTTCGGCGCGCCACTGCCGTCCGCGGCTGAGGCCGGTTCGGCGGGGACGCTGCCGGTGGGTGTCGGTGCGGGGCCTTCCAAGCGGGGGTGGGGTCGGGTGCTCATGCCGTCTCCCGGGGCCGGGCACGGCGGATGGAGCTGTCGATGGCGCTGCGGATCGTGGCGCGGCACTCGGCGGCGGTCAGGTCCCGCGACTCCCCCACCGCTTGGAAGGCCTGCTCGACCTCCTGCCGGGGGATGTCGCCCCACGCGACGAAGCGCCCCACCTTGAACGCGCACCGGTTGAGCGTGTTGTTCCGCTGGCTCTCGGGTGCCGCCGCGACCACGGCGCACTCCCGTTCCAGCGCGGCCCGTGCCGCGCGGCTGCCGCTGACCGCCGGAAGCAGCAGTGGCTTGACCGGGCCGGGCGCGGGAGGCTGAAGCAGTAGCAGCAGCCAGTCAGGGAGCGGTGCGACCGGGGCAGGGTCGGTGACCTTGTACGTGCCGGCATCGAGGATGCTGCCGGGGGCGACGATGTAGCCGCCCCATGCGCGGGTGTCGATGTGCGGTCCGAGCTTGCCCGCGGTGTTGCCCAGCCGGATTCCGGTCGGGGCGGTGAAGTACAGGTGTTGGCCGCCGCTGGGGGTCCGGACGCGGTAGGTGGTGGGGACGGCCTGTCCGGCGCGCTCGCTGAGCGCCTCAAAGGCGGTCACGCCGTCAGGCGTTCCCTCTTCGTCCGTCGGCTTGAGCATGTCGAGGTCGATGACGATCAGCCCGGCCGGGCCGGTCGCGAGACCGACGTTGTAGGGCCTGTGGGTCCAGCAGCGGATCACGGTGGCCGAGTCGGTGGTGGCGCGTCGCTCCCACTTCACATGGCCGTCCGCGCACAGGCCGTGGTTCGGGCACTGATCCTCGGCATGCAGTGCTGGCCGCTTCTGTCCCGGCCGGAGCGGGAACACCGGCCAGCCCCGTGCAGCAGCAGCGAGAGCATCGGCAAGCAGAGGCGGGCGAGCGAGGCGCTCTCGCGGTAAGGGGGTCGGTTGGGTCATGCTTGATACCTCTCTGCGCTCTGTTGAGTTGTGCGGGGAGGAACAGGGCGGCCCAGACTCATTGGCGTGATGTGGGGGCCGCCCTTGGCATAGCTAGTCGCAGGTGCAATCGGGGCGTTCGGAGCTGCCGTCGGCGCCACAGCCGCAGCAGTGCGGGTACGGGTAGGGCTCGCTTCCGTCGGCCGGGTCGCACAGGTCGCAGTCGGTGAAGTCGTCGTCGTGCATGGGTGCTCCTGTCAGGTGCGGTGGATGGTGCCGGTGGCGCGGCCGAAGAGGCCGGTGGCGGTGACGTGCTGGGTGACGTGGACGGGGGCCCGTCCCGTGCGGCCGCGGGCGGTGCGCCAGATGGCGGGGGCGATGGCGCCGGCGGCGACGAGGGTGACCGCGGCCCACAGGGTCTCGGTCAGCGCGATGAGGCCGGGGGCGGCGTAGGAGATTCCGATTCCGGCCGCGCCGATGCCGCCGCCGATGGTGGGCGCGAGGAGCGCGGTGGTCTTCGCCCAGCGCGGGATCCCGCCCGCCGGGGCCGGGGCGGGGGCCGGTTCGGCGGGGACGGGGTGGGTGTAGGCCAGGGTGCGGGCGCCGTCGGGCAGGGTCACCACGGCGATGCCAGTCTGCGTCTGCGGGACCGGCAGGAAGGGCGGCGGTGCGGGGGCCGGGGTGGTCGGCCAGGTGATCGGGGTCGGGTGGTGGATGGCGGGGTGGTGGGGCATGTGGATGCCTCCCGGAGACGGGTGGGGCCCGCGCCGTGGTGGGTGGCGCGGGCCCGCGGGGTGAGGTGTCAGGCGAGCTGTCAGGTGGTGTCAGGCAGCAGGTGTCACGGGTTCTGACAGCGGGTTTGCCTAAGGGTTTGGGTGTCAGGGCCCCCTGACGGTGTCAGGGGGTGTCAGGTGTCAGACAGCCGTCAGGCTGGGCACGATCCGCCACCGCCCGGTCGCCGACGTCGGCTCCAGCCGACCGTCCAACGCAGCCTCCTTGAGACGCTCGGACACCCACGGCCGGGAGAGCTGGTGCCGGTCGCACCAGTCCATGAAGTCCTTCGGACCGACGACCATCTGTCCGGCCGCCTCGAAGTCGTCCAGCGCGTACGCGAACAGTTCCCGCGCTTCCTGCGGGGACGGCTTGTGGCCCGGCGACTCCCACAGCGGGGTGTCGTCGCCGTCCTCCCCGGCGGGCAGTTCGGCCGTGGGGTCGATGTCGGCGTCCTCGGGGTCGACCAGTAGCCCGGACAATTCCGCTTCCGCCCCGGACGCCCCCTCGTCGGCGACCGGTCCAGCTACCGCCGCCGGGGCGCCGGGGGTGGTGCGGCCGGGGTAGTTCTGTCCGGCCACCGCCCGCGCCGCTCCGGCGGTGACGGGGTCGGCGGTGGCGCCGTTGGCCTGCGCCCAGCGGGCGAGGGCTTCCAGGGTGGGAGTGGCTGTGTGGGGGACGGCGAACGTTCGTCCCGGGGAGGGGTAGCGGTCCTCGGGGATGCCGGGCGAGACCACGTAGCAGTAGCCCGGCCGCCGGTTCCCCCACGCCCCCGGGTGCGCCCCCGCGTCGATGACCGCGTCCGGGAGGCTGAACCCCTCGTCGCGGGGGTCGCAGCCCAGCGCGATCACCGACGGAAGCGACGCCCGCGTGCTGGTGGACATCTGGTCGTAGGAGGGGCGCTGCAGGGACACGATCAGGGAGACGCCGGCGGAGCGGGCTTCCTGGGCGATCCCGGTGAACGCGTCGTCGCCCATCAGCCGGAGGGTGTTGGCTGCCTCTTCCATCCACGTGACCAGGAACGGCATCCCCTCGCACCCGCACGACCGGCCGTTGGTGCGGCAGGTGTGGTCGGTGCTGGTCTGCCGCTGCGCGGCGGCGGGAACCCACTGGCGGTAGCCGTGGGCGCCGAGCCAGCGGGTGCGCGCCGGGATGACGGCCTTGATGGCCTCCACCATGACCTCAGTGTCCGGTCCGCCCTCGGCCGCCCAGTCCATCCCGGGCAGCAGGGGGCGGAAGTCCTGGAACATCTTCGGGTCCGACACCCACAGCAGGACGTCGTTGCGGGAGATGATCTCGGTCATGAGGTTCAGGGCGGTCTCGCCCTTGCCGGATCCGGTGCCGCCCGCGATGAGGACGTGGGTTGCGTTGCGCTTGGTCTCCGGGTCGCCGGGCAGCCACAGCACGAGGGGGGATCCGTCGTCGTAGCGGCCGATGACCAGCGGCTCAGCGATGGACCCGCCCAGACTGGACGGGCCGGGATACTCGGCGACCTGCGCCAGCATGTCCTCAGGGACGATGACCAGCTCACCGCGGCGGGCCGAGCCCGGATCGCCCATGTAGCGGACGGCCGAGGTGGGCAGGTCCAGCGCGGACGCGATCCGCGGCAACACCTTGGCCACGTCGTCGTTGGTTTGCTCACCAGCCTCCAGCGCCACCTTCGCGGTGACCCGGTTGGGCTCCACCGACGTCGCGCCGATCTGAGCCCGGGCCAGACCCACCTTCTCCAGCAGCCCCTTGTCCGTCCCGCCGCCGGCGGTGCCGTCGACGTTGCGGCGCAGGACCATGCGGATGTTCCACGACAGGGCGAGGGCCGGGCCGCCCATCAGGTACAGGTCCGGCAGCGGCCCGGCGGCGGGTCCGGCGAGGCAGGCGCTAGTCAGCCAGGCGGAGCCTGCGGCCACGGTGATGGCCGAGTGCAGGCGCCGCTGCTGCCCGGTCGCCTTGCCCGCCCACCACGTCAGCCCGGTCAGCGCCACAGAGGCCAGGGTCAGACCGACGCCGGCGGCGGCGCTGCCCTGCCACTGGGTGCTGCCCAGCACCCCGGCCAGCCCGAGCCCGCCCGCGCACAGCCACGGCGGCAGGTGGGGCTTAGCCCGGTGCAGGATGTAGCTGCCGAGGCCTGCGCCGTCGGCGGCGCCGCGGAGCTGGTCTTCGTACTGCTGCTCAACGCTGTGCTCGCGCTCAGCCATCACGTCTCTCCTTTCTAGAGCTGGCCCCAGTCCATGCGCGGGGTGGAGGCGGGGCGGGCGCGGTGGCGGACGCGGTTGATCTCTTCCTCGTACTGCTGCTGGAACAGGGCGTAGGTGGCGGCGGCGTTCTTCGCCGCGTCCCGCAGGGCGTCCGCGGCGCGCTGCATCTTCCGCGCCACCCGCGCCGCCCGGATCCGGGAACCACCGATACGGCCGTCCGGGTCGGGCACCTGGACCAGGGTGGCCTTGAGGATCTCGGCGCCCATGGCGACCTCGATCGAGAGAGTCACTCCGGCGGCGCGGACGGCGTTGCAGTACTGCCGGACCTGCGCCGGAGAGGTGAACTCCGGCGCGGGCAGCAGGGACTGAGACCGGCCGCCGCCCTGGCCACCCGCCACGGGGGCGGCATGCCGACCACCACCACCACCACCGCCGCCGCCGCTGCCCCGGCCGCCGGCGTTGACGTTGAGGGTGAAGCCGGGGGAGAAGGTCTTGTTGTAGTTCTTGGACTGGGAGCCGTTGGCCCCGGCACGCGGCGACGACCGGGGCCGCTGCGTCCGGGCGCGCTGACCAGCGGGGTCGGTCCGGCCGGTGCCGTTGGTGGTGTTGGCCATCAGGCAGTCTCCTTCTCACGGCCGAGGGTCAGGTGGCGGGCGGCGACCCAGGCCACCTGAGCGGCCAGGGCGAGGACGGTCCAGGCGGTGAACACAGCGGGGTGGGTCGGGGCGAACGCCACCGCCGCCGCCGTCCAGCCGATGACGAGCGTGACGAACGCGGCGAGGACGGCCCGCCAGATGACGGCCTGGCGGGAGGTCGGGCGGCGGCGCAGCATGCCCCACGTCCACACGCCGGCCGGGGCCAGCGCGAGGACGGCGAGCACCCATGCGGTGCGGGGCTCGATCAGGTGGATCGCCCCGGTGATGGGCAGGAGGGTGGTGGCGATGCCGGTGGGGGCCCAGGTGCGGCGGTGCTTCCACAGCCAGCGGCCCACCGCGAGCATCGCGCGGGTGGTCAGGGTGGGGGGCGGTTCGGGGCTGACGACGAGGATGACCGGCTGACCCCCGCGCTGGCGCGGGATGTGCAGGGTCGAAGCGGCCGAGGGCCGAGTACGACGAGACACAGGAACTCCAGGAAGAGAGGCGGAGGTTCAGGCAGCGCGCTGTTCAGGGGTGGGGAAAGGCGCACGGCGTGCAGGCGCCCAGGTGGGCGGGGATGACGTATCCGGCGTCGCGGCCGCACGACTGGCAGGTGCGGCGGGCGGCGTTCGCGCGGGCGAGCGCGGCCCGGCGAGCGGCGGTCATCGGCCGGACAGGTTGGGCGAGGTCGACCCGGTAGAGGAACGCGACCAGCGGGGGTCGCCGCTGGCGGGGCCGCTCGATCTGCGCGACGACGTCCTGACCGCCGGGCCGCAGCCCGACGGCGCGGAGCTGACGGCGGGTGGCCAGGCCGTCTGGGGCCAGGCGCCACGGGTAGACCGGCAGGGCGGTCACAGGGCTTCCCCCTCGGACGGGGAGGACGCGGCGGCAAGCTGGGTGTACACCTTGTGGACGTAGGAGGTGGACCGGGTGGACTTCAGGGCCGCCTTCCCGATCGATTCACCGTTCTCCCAGCACGCTCGGATGATCTGTTTGGCGTCCTCAGCCGCAAGCTTCGCGACCGGTTCGGGGTGGAGGGGGACGACGGTGGACGCCCGGGGGACGGACACGGGATGCACCCGCTGGCCACCACAGATGACCAGCGAAAACCCCCCACCGCCACGCGTGCGAACCGGCGCCGTCGGCTCGGCGGCCGGGCCGGTGGACACGGGGGTCGGTGCCGGGTGGACAACCGAGGGGTCCACCCCTGCGACCGGGGTGTCCACCAGGGCGGCCCGCAGGTCATCGATCTTGTTGAGGATCGCCCGCCGGTAGTGGCTGATCGCCTCAGCGAGCGCGATCAGCAGCACCGGGGGGATGGAGTGGAGGACCAGCCCGGCCGGGTCCACGCTGCGGGGGACACCGAACGGTGTCCCCTCCGGCCAGAGGGAACCCCAGCAGTTCATCACCCACGTCGCCAGCCCGGCGAACCAGCGCAGCACCGACGCCCACCCCGAGGGCCTCAGCCCATATTCGGACAGCCGACCGTCGAACAGCAGCACCGTGCCCAGGGCAACGGCCACCATGGGATCAAGCAGCCACGCGATCCACGGCGAGACGTGATGATCGATGGCGAACGTCGTGACGTTCGTGGCGGTGAAGACCAGCGCCACCGTGCAGATGAACACCAGCACCCGTGTCAACGACGCCAACAGGCGCTCCAACGCACGGATCTGCGCAGCGGCGGTACGCGCCATCACAGCTCGCTCCCCGATCCGATCGGGCGGACGGGGGCGCTGGCCATCAGCAGCACCGGCGCGTCCCAGTACTCGTCGGGGTCACCCTCGATCCAGGACCACTCGGCCCCGGGCTCGATCTCGTAACCGAGGTCCGCCAGCACGCGGGCACGCTCAGCCGGCGTCGGGATCGGGGAGTTGTCGGGCCAGTCGTGCGACGGCCACTTGGTGTCGTGCATCAAGACCACGAACAGGTGCCAGCCGGTCCGGTTCGACATCTGCGCCGTCAGGTGCATCAGGCCACCTCAACGGTGGCCGCAGGCGCCTTGTTCGCCGCGTCGCGGCGCGCCGCGAGTACGCGGCGGTGGGCCCGGCGGATCCTGCGGCCGTCGAACTCCGACGCCGGCCGGTCCAGCAGCGCGATCAACGCGTCCAGCAACTCGACCTCGGCCAGCACCAGCGGCATCTCGGCCTCGATCGCATCCAGCTCCGCGTCCGTCGGTTCCAGGTCCGGCGGCAGCACGGTAACGGGCACCTGACGTGCAGCGATGAACTTCATTGGGTCTTGCTCCTCTCACACAGGAACGGGACCGAACAGCAGCCCCGGCGTTGGCCCGCCGGGGCTGCACATCGTTTTGGGAAAGACCTCTCGTTGGCACGAGCGGCCACGGCCACCCGGCACCGGACTGGTGCCGAGGACCGTGAGCACTGGTGCTCACCCGCGGGCACGGCCCGCGGAAGTTCTCTTCTCTCGACCCATCGACCGCCCGTGTGCAGGCGGCTGGATCGGCACTCTGTTGAGTTCTCAAGGAGCAGTCGCTTCCTTCGAGCCCCTTTCGGGAGCCCTCCGGGCGCGTCAGGCAGACCTAGCCGGGCCCCTCAGGGCCTCAACTGGTGCGCACCAGAAGGATTGCATCTGGTGCGCACCAGATGCAATCCCTTTTCGTGGTTCGGGGTGCTTCGGTGCTGCTTGGCGTGACTTCAGGAAACGGCGAGAGAGGGGGGCGCCGGTAGCTAACTAGGGTTAACCTCGGGGGTGTTAACCCGCTCCCACCTGCGGCGATATGGTTGGCCGCTCGCGTGGACGCGCTCACTTGGAGGCGAGGCACATGGGCATGGGCTTACGGTCCATACGGACTGCGCGCGGGTGGTCGCAGGAGCGCCTGATCTTCGAAATGGAGAAGCACGCCCGCCAGCGGCTCCTGGACATCGCGTCCACGGCCAGCCTGAAGACCTATGTCTCGGAGTGGGAGAACGGCAAGCGCGCCATCAGTGAGCGATACGCCGCGGTCTTGCGGCCGCTGCTCGGCGTGACCGATGCCGAACTGCGTGGGGAGCGCGAGAGACTGATTCCCCAGCAGACAGACGGCTACGACGATCTACTCAGCCGCATCGACTCCGCACGGAGCATCGGCGAGTCCATGGTCCAGACGTTCCTGGACCAGACCGAGTTACTGCGGACGATGGACCGACAGATGGGCGCCGCTGGGCTTGTCGACCAGATGACGGGCCATCTGGCCCGCATGGAAGATGCGCTGACCTTCGCAGTGCTCCCTGGCACGCGACGGCCCATCGCCACCGCGCTCGCTGGCGCGGCGACGCTGGCGGCGTGGCAGGCCCTCGACGCAGGGTCGGTCGAGCGGGCATGGCGGCAGTACGAACTGGCTAAGAGAGCGGCGCAGGACGCCGACGCCCCGCTTTACCTGGCGCACGCGATGGGTGAACAGGCTTACGTGCTGCGCGACGCGGGTCGGCCGGCGATGGCCGTAGAGCTGATCCGGGACGCGCAGAGCACGTACGCCGAGCGGCACTCGCCACGGCTCAAGGCGTGGCTAAGTGCTGCCGAAGCCGAACTGTGCGCTGCGGCAGGGATGGGCTCCGACGCTCAGCGGGCCCTTGAGCGTGCCGAGGCTTCCCTACCGGACGGGGCAGAAGCGCGGGACTCGGACATGCTGAGCATCTTCCTCAACGGAGACCACTTGGCCCGTTGGCGCGGCAATGTCCTGGCGATGATCGGGGATGGTGCAGCGATGGAGGAGCTGTACGCCGCACTGCGCACGGTCGACAGTTCGTTCGTGCGCGCCAGGTCTGGCCTGCACAGCGACCTCACGCAGGCGCACCTGGCCCGGGGTGAGCTTGATGAAGCACGCTCACACCTCCAGCAAGCGCGGTTGCTGGCGAACCGCACAGGATCCGTGCGGTTTCGCCGGCGGGTGGAGCTGCTCACCGGGCGGCTGTAGGCCGAGACGCGAGCAGGTGGAGCAACGCGACGAGCGTCCCGGACCCCATGAGCTTGCCCTCGGCCATCAGCGACGGGATCTCGTCCAGGGGGATCCATGCCACTTCGCCAGCTTCTTCGGCGTCGGTCGGCTCACCCACCTTCGTGGCGCCGCGGGCCACGAAGATCTCATGAGGCGAATCCACCATGCCGATCATCGGCTGATAGGTCACGACGTGCTCGACCGAGGCCGGCCGCCAGCCGGTCTCTTCCTCGGTCTCGCGGGCCGCCGTGGCCGCAGCGTCTTCCCCGGCGTCCACGATGCCCCCGGGCAGCTCCCAACCCCACTGCTCAGGTACGAACCGGTAGCGCCACAGCATGAGCACGCGGTCCTGCTCGTCCACGACGGCCGTGATCGCCACGTGGTGGAGGCGGACGACGTGGTGCTCGAAACGTTCGACACCGGGCGGCTCGACGTCCACGAGGTCGAGGTTCACCCACCGGTTCTCGTAGATGTGCCGGGCCCCGTGGATCCTCCAGGGCTCGCCTTCCGCCGGGGTGGGGACGCCCTCCCCGCCAACGACGCGGTAGGAGCTGCGGTCGTACGCCCTGATGAGGCGCTCGCTCGCGAGCCGGGCCAGCACCTGTCGCAGCGCGGTGCGGCCGATCTCAAGCTCGGAACTCAGCGTGCGCTCGGACGGCAGCTTGTCGCCGGCGGCGTAGCGGCCCGACTCGATCCACGACCGGATCGTCTCGTAGACCCTCTGAGTCTTGGGTCCCATCCTCGGCGCACACTCCCGGATCGTCGGCTGGTGCTCGCCAGCGTAACGGGGCAGCAGCACGGATGGCGCAGTCATCGGAATGTCTCTCGCTTCCTGAGCTGTCGGCACTGTGCGGCGGACCGAGGCGGCCGCATCAGATGGTGTCCGGAGGGGATGTTTGCGGAGGGCGGTAGCCAGACTCGATGTGGGCCAGGCAGAGATGCGGTAAGGGCGGCGGCATACGAAAATTGGCTGGTGCAGACCAGACGGGAATTGGTGAACTCTCGCCGCGCTACAAGGCTTCGCGCGCGCCATAGTCCGCGTCGACTGATGCGCAGGACGGCGAAACCTATTGCAGACCCACGCAAATGGACTACGCATCAGGCGACATGGCTTTCATCGTGGGGGGCAATGCTTTCCGCCCTGGCCGCCGCCCTCGGTCTCGTATTTACAGGAATTGTTGCTTGGTTTAGCGTGAGTGCCACCCGCCTCGAACTGGAGCAGGCCAGCCGGGCGCAAGCCGGCAAGGTGGGATTCTGGGAAGCGAGTCCCACCGGTGATGAAAGTATCACGGTAATTTCGAATCGATCTGTCGATGCTGTTACCGGCGTGGAAATGCTCTTCCGTGTGCCTCCTTTTGGCGGGCACTACGCTGGTTTGGCAATTGGTGGGTTGCCTCCATGTACGCGCATCACCATCACAGGCAGCGTCCTCGGGGATCTCGTGCGGGGCATGGATTACAAGCCGCTCGGCCAGGAGTTTCCTGACTCCATCCAATTTTATGACGCCAACGGAACGCACTGGGTTCGGGGATTTGACGGCCTCTATACAGGACGTATCGAAACAGATAGATCTGGCCCCTGGGGTGATGGTTCCCTTTCCCCGCCGAACGTCAAAATTGAGCCTGCTCAATATTGTGATATCTGAGCAGGAGTCCACCGGTCTGCCCAAGGGGCTATCAGTTTCGCCTCGCCCCAGTTGTCGCGAAACTTCCCAGATTGAAGACGGTGGCGCGGGTGTCGTAGGGGATTTTGAGCAGCCCCGCCATCAGCGGACGTGGGCCCATATGGAGCTGAACCTCCTGCGATCGGCGTCCAGTGCGGCACGGGCGGTGCCCGGAGGGGTCTTGGCGGAGGACTGTGGCCAACCTGTGGCCAGACTCGACGCTCGATGCGATCTTGAAGCGACTTAGAGGCAGGTCAGACGCCCTGCTTCTAGCGCAGACTTCGCGGTCTTGAAAACCGTCGTGGCGCAAGTCACCGTGGGTTCAAATCCCACACCCACCGCCACAGGTCAGAGAAGTAGCAGTTCAGAGGGCGGGTACCCGATCGGGGTGCCCGCCCCTCTCTGTTCATCCTGTCTCACCTTGATGCACCCGTATCCCGCTGTTGACCGGCGCGTATGGGCCATCTGTGGGCCAGGATCACGGCGCTAGACCTGCGCACTCCTGGCGTCGCGCCGCCGCGCCACGTAGCGGAGCAGGGCCCAGATCGCCGCGGCGTTGACCAGGGCGCCGACCAGGACCGAGGCGTGGAAGCCCAAGCCGTCCACCATGTCGAGCTTGGGGTCCACGGACGTGTCCGGTACCCAGTCCGCAGGGAGCGGGTCCGACTCCGAGGGGTGGTCCGTGGGCAGCTTCGCGGGCGGCTCGGAGCCGTACTGGGGGTGGGGATCCATGGGCGGGGCCGAGTCCAGGGCGTCCGCCGCGGGTCCGAAGAACGTCAGCAGGAGGAGGCTCACCGGCGCCGTGGCCAGGATCGGCCAGACTCCGAAGAACCCGATGTCCCCGATCCGGCTGCCGACCGCGACGTAGACCAGCATCGCGACCACCAGCGCCAGGTACGCACCGGGCACCCACATCTCAGCCTTCGACCAGCGCCGCACCATGACGTTCCCCGTTCCCGTTCGGCTTCGTTCGACCTGTGCCCAGTCTCGAAGCCGGCGAGGACCGCCACCTGAGTACGCCTACTCATCCTGCTCGGCCGTGCGTACCTGGTCAGAGCCGTGCCCGGCAGCACGCCGGGACACCGCGCAACCATCCCCCCTGTCCGGCACACGGCGCCGGAGGCTTCCGCGACCAGCCGCCGTTGAGACCCCGCTCGATCAGTTCGTTCGCACGCGACTGCTGGCCCCTCAGGATCCTGGCGTAGAACCGGAACAGGACCGTCAGGCTGTGCCCGGCTCGGCGGGCCACTTTCACCGAGTCGACCCCCAGGTTGATCCACAGTCGAACCAGACGACCAGACGGACCCCGTCGGGGCCGTGCAGCCCGGCGAGCGTGTCCGTTCCCATCAGCGGATTATCGCGGGGCCGATGGGCCGGGCGGGTGGTGTTTGTCGGACCATCGGCGCGCGTCGTGGAGGCGGTGCGGTTGCGGGCACATCATGCCGAATGTATGCAGATCCGCCCGTCCGAACATGTGGAGTGTGGGGTCGTCATGGCCGGTAAGCGCAGCTTCTTCTCGATCTGGACCGTCGTCATCGCCGCCGTCGTCGCGTTCTTCGCCGGCCTCGGGATCGGCGCCAAGGCCGCCGCCCCGAGCGCGGGGGTGGTTCCGGTCGCGGGTACGGACACGGCCCCGGCGAGCGCTGCGCGGCCGGCGGTGGTGGTGCGGGCCCGGCGGAGCTGGCGGGAGGTGATGCGCGGCGGGGCGCTGCCGCCCACCATCGCGCAGCGGATCCGGGCCGAGGCCCACGGGTCGGCCCCCAGCGCGCGCCGGTCGACGACCGCCGCCGCCACGGTCGGGGAGCGGGACGACGTGGCTCTCACGGCATAGGGATGCGCAAGCCCCGGCGGGCGCCGGGGGCGTGCAAGGGGCGCACAGCCCGTGATCGCTTGGCACAGCTCGCATCGAGCTGGGCGCTGCAGGGCCGCGAGGGCCGGGAGACGGTGGGGTTCCCGGACGAAGCGGCCCTTTTTGGCATGCCCAGGCATGCGCTGAAGATCCTTTTTGGTGAAACGCTTCGACCCGTCCGGGGCTTGGGTTTCGGCAGGGACAGGGGTTGTGAGCTGGGGCTCTGGGGGCGTGAATGAGGTTTATCCGATGTTGCTCATGCTTGCGGGGGAATCGAGGAGCTAGGGGTGGTTCGCCGGGGATTCGGTGGGCAATTCTGATCTCGCGACGTCGTCACCACGACCAACGCCGGTCGGCCAACTGGCTTGGTACAACCCCCACTTCGGGTCCCTTGGAGGATTCAGACATGGCAAGCATCCGTACCGCCCGCGTCATCGCAGCCGTCGCCGCTCTCCCCCTCGCCGTCGCCGTCTTCGGCGGGGTGGCCCAGGCCGACAACGGTTCGTTCGCGAACGACGGATCGAATGCGAGCGTCGCCAGCATCATCGGCAGCGGTGTCGGCGGTGACAACAACGGCAACTCCGCCACCACGCAGCAGGTCGCCACGGGCTCCGGCGCGGCCAACCAGAACAACACCGCGCAGGTCAACGGCTCGGCGTTCACGGCCATCGACCAGTCGAACTCCAACATCGCGGTGAACTTCCACCCCTGGTGGTAGTCCCCGGCGAGCATGGAGGGCGCCTGTGCGACCGGACCGGCTGGGGTCCGGTAGCGCAGGCGCCCTCGCGCGTTTCCCGGCGGGGTCGCGGCCTGCGACCTTGACATCCCCAGTGGATCTGACGGAGAGTCAGATCTACTCGATGTTGCGATGCCTGGAGGCCGCGCCGTGCATCTCGCCCCGTCCGAAGGCCAGTTGAGGCTCCGCGCGGAGCTGCGCGACTACTTCCGCACCACCATGCCCGACGGCCCCCCGTCCGGACTTCCCGAGCAGCGCCGGCTGCTGCGCCGCATCGGCGCCGACGGCCTCCTCGGCCTCGGCTGGCCCGTCGAGTACGGCGGCCAGGGCCGCGGCCCCGACGAGCAGTTCGTGTTCTTCGACGAGGCCTACCGGGCAGGCGCCCCCGTCTCCATGGTCACGCTCAACACGGTGGGCCCGACCCTGATGAAGTACGGGACCCCGGAGCAGAAGGAGTACTTCCTCCCCCGGATCCTCGCCGGCGAGCTCGTCTTCGCCATCGGCTACTCCGAACCCGAGGCGGGCACGGATCTCGCCTCCCTGCGCACCAGGGCCGTCCGTGACGGCGCCGGCGCCGCCGCCGACTGGGTCGTGGACGGGCAGAAGATCTTCACCTCGAACGCCCAGAACGCCGACTGGATCTGGCTCGCCTGCCGCACCGACCCCGGCGCTCCCAAGCACAAGGGCATCTCGATCATCCTGGTGCCGACCGACTCCCCCGGTTTCTCGTGGACCCCCATCGAGACCGTCGGCGGGCTCACCACCACGGCCACGTACTACGACGCCGTCCGCGTCCCCGCGGGCAACCTCGTCGGCCCCGAGCACGGCGGATGGGGTCTGATCACCAACCAGCTCAACCACGAGCGCGTGGCCCTCGCCGCCATCGGCATGCAGGCCGAGGACTTCTACGCCGCGGCCCTCGCCCACGCCCGCACCCCCGCCCCGGGCACCGGCGAGCGCCCCGCCGACCGCCCCTGGGTCCAGGCGCGCCTGGCCGAGGCGCACGCCCGGCTGGCCGCCGTACGCCTGCTCAACTGGCGCCTCGTCCAGGACGTCGGGGCCGGCACCCTGGCGCCCGGCGACGCGAGCGGCGTGAAGTTCCTGGGCACCGAGTCCACCGTCGAGGTCTACCGGATGTGCCAGGAGGTCGTCGGCGAGCAGGCCCTCGTCCGCGGCCCCGGCGGCTTCGCCGGCGGCGAGCTCGAACGGATGAACCGGGCCGCCCAGATCAACACCTTCGGCGGCGGGGTCAGCGAGGTCCAGCGCGAGATCGTCGCGATGATGCGGCTCGGTATGAAGGGGAGGAAGCGGTGAGCGAGGACGGCCTCTATCCGCTGCTCAAGGAGTTCGAGGGACGGCCCGCCGCCACCGGGGGCGTCGGCAAGGACCGCGTCGACGCGGCCATGATCCGCCACTGGTGCGAGGCGATGGGCGATGCCCACCCCGCCTACACCGGCCCGGACGCCATCGCACCGCCCACCATGCTCCAGGCCTGGACGATGGGCGGACTCTCCGGCCACACCGACCGCTCCTCCGCGTACGACGAGCTCCTCACCCTCCTCGACGGGGCCGGCTGCACCTCCGTGGTCGCCACCGACTGCGAGCAGGAGTACCTCCGGCCCCTGCGGCCCGGTGACACCGTCACCTTCGACGCCGTCATCGAGTCGGTCTCCCCCCGCAAGACGACCAAGCTCGGCACCGGCCACTTCGTGACCACCCGCATGGACATCCGGGTGGCGGGCGAACTCGCCGGGACCCACCGCTTCCGCATCCTCAAGTACGCCCCGGCCGCCCCCGCCCCGCAACCACCCCGGCAACGGCAACGGCAACGGCAACGGCAACGGCCGCGGCCCTCCCGCCCCCGCCCCGTCGTCAACCGCGACAACCAGGGCTTCTGGGACGGGGTCGCGCGCCGCCGCCTCCTCATCCAGCGCTGCGGCGCCTGCGGCGCCCTCCGCTTCCCCTGGCTACCCGGCTGCAACCACTGCGCGTCCCCCGACTGGGACACCGTCGAGGCGACCGGAGCCGGCACCGTCTTCAGTTACGTCGTCATGCACCACCCGCCCTTCCCGGCCTTCGACCCGCCCTACGTGGTGGCCCTGGTCGAACTCGCCGAGGGCGTCCGCATGATCAGCAACATCACCGGGGTCCCGTACGACAAGGTGCGCATCGGGATGCCCGTCCAGCTGGAGTTCCTGCGCGTCGACGACGACCTCGAACTCCCCGTCTTCCGGGGGAGCGCCGCCTGATGGACTTCCGTCCCACCGAGGAACAGGCGGCGGCCGCCGGCCTCGCCGCCCGGATCTTCCGCGACCTGGCCACCCATGAGCGCCTGGCCGCCGCCGGCACCGGGAGCGACGCCGAGCTGTGGAAGGCGCTGACCGCCGCCGGCCTGACCGCCGCGGTGGCGGACGTCGGGCTGCTCGGCCTGGTCCTGCTGCTGGAGGAACAGGGCCGCACCACCGCCCAGGTGCCCTTCGCCGCCACCTGCGCCTACGGCATCCTTCCCGTCACCGCCCACGGCGGCGCGGAGCTGCGCGACCGGTTGCTGCCCGCCCTCGGCACCGGCGAGGCGGTGGCCACCGGTGCCTTCCCGGCCCGCGGGTACGTCGCCCGGGCCGACGGCGGCCGGCTCAGTGGCACCCTCCCCGTCGTGCCCTGGCTGCGCGATGCCACCCATGTCCTGGTGCCCGACGACGGGCGGGCCCTGTGGCTGGTCAGGACGGACGCGCCGGGGGTCCGGACGCAGCCGGTGGAGACCACCGCCCCGTGGTCGGCGGGCCGGCTGACCCTGGCCGGCGCGGAGGCGGAGCCGCTGGCGGGCCCCGAGGCGTACGAGCCGGTCCTCGCCGCCGCCCGGACGGCCTTCGCCGGTCTCCAGGCGGGCGTCTGCGCCGGCTCCCTCGCCCGCGCCGTCGCCCACACCTCCACCCGCGAGCAGTTCGGCCGGCCCCTCTCCACCCACCAGGGTGTCCAGCTCCGGGCGGCCGACGCGCACATGGACACCGAGGCCATCCGGGTCACCGCGTACGAGGCCGCCTGGCGCATCGACGCGGGCCTGCCGGCGTACGAGCACGCGCTGACCGCCGCCTGGTGGGCCTCGGAGGCCGGCAAGCGCGTGGTCCACGCGGGCCAGCACCTGCACGGCGGCATGGGCGCCGACCTCGACCACCCCGTCCACCGGCACTTCCTGTGGGGCCGCCAGCTGGACGCGTACCTGGGCTGCGGGGCCGAGCTGCTGGCCGAACTGGGCGCCTCACTCGCGAAGGAGACGGCATGAGAACAGGCGACACCCCGCTGCCGCCCGGTGGCACCCCGCCGCCCGGCGGCCTTCCGGCGACCGGCGACACCCTGGCGCCGCTGGAGGTACCGGTCACGCGCACGCTGATCGTCGCGGGCGCCATCGCCTCCCGCGACTACCAGGACGTGCACCACGACGCGGAGCTCGCGCGGGAGAAGGGCTCCCCGGACATCTTCATGAACATCCTGACGACGAACGGCCTGGTCGGCCGGTACGTCACCGATCGCCTGGGGCCGGGCGCGCGGCTGCGCAAGGTCGCGATCCGGCTCGGCGCCCCCAACTACCCCAGCGACACCATGGTGCTCACCGGCACGGTCCTCGCGGTCGAGGGGGACACCGTCGAGATCCGCGTCGTCGGCGCCAACGGCCTCGGCCACCACGTCACCGGCACGGTCACCGCGACCCTCGGCGGCCCCCCTCCGGCCCCCGCGGCCGCCGGAGCCACCGCCGCGGCCACCGTGAGCCGGGAGGCGGCCGCATGAGCGTGCGCAGCCGTGACGGGCTCGGCGGCCGCGCCGCCATCGCCGGCATCGGCGCGACCGAGTTCTCCAAGGACTCCGGGCGCAGCGAGCTGAAGCTCGCCGTCGAGGCCGTGCACGCCGCCCTCGACGACGCCGGGCTGAGCCCCGCCGACGTCGACGGGATGGTCACCTTCACCATGGACACCAGCCCCGAGATCACCGTCGCCCAGGCGGCGGGCATCGGGGAGCTGTCCTTCTTCTCCCGGATCCACTACGGCGGCGGCGCGGCCTGCGCCACCGTCCAGCAGGCCGCCCTCGCCGTCGCCACCGGGGTCGCGGAGGTCGTGGTCTGCTACCGCGCGTTCAACGAGCGCTCCGGCCGCCGCTTCGGTTCCGGCGTCCAGCAGCGCGAGCCCTCGGCGGAGGGCGCGGCGCTGGGCTGGTCGCTGCCCTGGGGCCTGCTGACCCCGGCGTCCTGGGTGGCCATGGCCGCCCAGCGGTACCTGCACGCCTACGGCCTGACCCCCGACGCCTTCGGCCATGTCGCGGTCACCGACCGCCGGCACGCCGCCACCAACCCGGCCGCGTACTTCTACGGCAAGCCCATCACCCTCGCGGACCACGCCGCCTCGCGCTGGATCGTGGAGCCGCTGCGGCTGCTGGACTGCTGCCAGGAGACCGACGGCGGCCAGGCCGTCGTCGTCACGACCACCGAGCGCGCCCGCGACCTGCGGCAGCGGCCCGCGGTCATCGCGGCCGCCGCCCAGGGCGCGGGCCGCCGCCAGGAGGGCATGACCTCCTTCTACCGCGACGACCTGACCGGGCTGCCGGAGATGGACGTGGTCGCGCGCCAGCTGTGGCGGACCTCCGGACTGCGCCCCGCCGACATCGACGTGGGCATCCTCTACGATCACTTCACCCCGTTCGTCCTGATGCAGCTGGAGGAGTTCGGCTTCTGCGGACCGGGTGAGGCGGCGGCCTTCGTGGCCGAGGACCGGCTGCCGCTGAACACCCACGGCGGCCAGCTCGGCGAGGCGTACCTGCACGGCATGAACGGCATCGCCGAAGCGGTGCGCCAGCTGCGCGGCAGCTCGGTCAACCAGCGGGCCGGCGCCACTCACGTCCTGGTCACGGCCGGTACCGGGGTCCCGACCTCCGGCCTGATCCTGGGTGCGGACGGCTAGGGGGCCCGTCCGGCGCGACGAGAGCACCTCCACCTTCAGGTGGTGGGGGAAACCCCCGCACTACAACCTGAGACGGAGGCGGCTTCGGCACCTGGGGGCGATCCCCGGCGCGTCCCGCGCTCCTAGCGTGGGGGTATGACCACGCCTGTGTGCACGTCCGCCTCGGACCCGCTGCTGTATCCGTCGTTCTCGGCGTACGTACGGACCCGCGGCACGGTCCTGATGCGCACCGCACGCTCGCTGACCGCCGACCCGTGCGACGCCGAGGACCTGCTGCAGACCGCCCTGACCAAGACGTACGTCGCCTGGGACCGGATACAGGACCAGCGGGCCCTCGACGGTTACGTGCGCCGAGCCCTGGTCAACACGCGGACCTCGCAGTGGCGCAAGCGCAAGGTGGACGAGTTCGCGTGCGACGAGCTGCCCGAGGTCGCGAACCCCCCGGTGACCGACCCCGCCGAGGCGCAGGCACTGCGCGACGCGATGTGGCGGGCGGTGGCCCGGCTGCCCGAACGGCAGCGGGCGATGGTGGTCCTGCGCTACTACGAGGACATGAGCGAGGCGCAGACCGCCGAGCTGCTCGGTGTCTCGGTGGGCACCGTCAAGAGCGCCGTCTCCCGCGCCCTGGGCAAACTCCGCGAGGATCCGGAGCTCGCCCTCACCGGCTGATCCCCTCCACGCCGCGGTGTTTCACGTGAAACACCGGCCGCTCCGGGTAGTGACAGACCAGGCGGTACGTGCGCAGAATCGGCTTCGAACCGAAGCCGCCGCAGCGCCGCAGCGCCCCCGGGAGGACGCTTTGCTGAGCACCATTCAGGATGTCCCGCTCCTCGTCACCCGCATCCTTCATCACGGGATGACGATCCACGGAAAGTCCCAGGTCACGACCTGGACGGGGGAGGCCGAGCCGCACCGCCGGAGCTTCGCCGAGGTCGGCGCCCGCACCACCCAGCTCGCCAACGCGCTGCGCGACGAGCTCGGGGTCCAGCAGGACGACCGGGTCGGCACCCTGATGTGGAACAACGCCGAGCACGTCGAGGCGTACTTCGCGATCCCCTCGATGGGCGCGGTCCTGCACACGCTCAACCTGCGGCTCCCTCCCGAGCAGCTGGTCTTCATCGTCAACCACGCGGCCGACCGGGTCGTCCTGGTCAACGGCACGCTGCTGCCCCTGCTGGTCCCGCTGCTGCCGCACCTGCCGACCGTCGAGCACGTCGTCGTCTCCGGCATCGGCGACCGCTCGGGCCTCGAAGCCCTCGCCCAGGAGCGCGGCTTCCGCGTCCATGACTACGAGGAGCTGATCGCGGGCCGCCCCACCTCGTACGACTGGCCCGAGCTGGACGAGCGCCAGGCCGCGGCCATGTGCTACACCTCCGGTACCACCGGTGACCCCAAGGGCGTCGTCTTCTCCCACCGCTCGATCTACCTGCACTCCATGCAGGTCAACATGACCGAGTCGATGGGCCTGACCGACCGCGACACCACCCTGGTGGTGGTCCCGCAGTTCCACGTCAACGCCTGGGGTCTGCCGCACGCCACCTTCATGACCGGTATCAACATGCTGATGCCGGACCGCTTCCTGCAGCCCGCCCCGCTCGCCGAGATGATCGAGCGCGAGAAGCCCTCGCACGCGGCGGCCGTCCCCACCATCTGGCAGGGCCTGCTCGCCGAGGTCACGACCAGCCCGCGCGACCTGTCCTCCATGAAGCAGGTCACCATCGGCGGCTCGGCCTGCCCGCCCTCACTGATGGAGGCCTACGACAAGCTCGGCGTCCGGCTGTGCCACGCCTGGGGCATGACCGAGACCTCGCCGCTGGGCACCATGGCCCACCCGCCCGCCGGTCTGACCCCCGAGGAGGAGTGGCCCTACCGCGTCACCCAGGGCCGCTTCCCGGCCGGGGTCGAGGCGCGGCTGATCGGCCCCGGCGGCGACCTGCTGCCGTGGGACGGGCAGTCGGCGGGCGAGCTGGAGGTCCGCGGCAACTGGATCGCGGCCGCCTACTACAACGGGCCCACCGGCGAACCGCTGCGCCCCGAGGACAAGTTCAGCGCGGACGGCTGGCTCAGGACCGGCGACGTCGGAACGATCAGCGCGGACGGGTTCCTGACCCTGACCGACCGGACCAAGGACGTCATCAAGTCCGGCGGCGAATGGATCTCCAGCATCGAGCTGGAGAACGCGCTGATGGCGCACCCCGACATCGCCGAGGCCGCGGTCATCGCCGTCCCCGACGACAAGTGGGGCGAGCGCCCGCTGGCCACCGTCGTCCTCAAGGACGGGGCCGGCGCGGACTACACGGAGCTGCGCGCGTTCCTCGCCCGGTCCATCGCCAAGTGGCAGCTGCCCGAGCGCTGGACGATCGTCGACGCGGTGCCGAAGACGAGCGTCGGCAAGTTCGACAAGAAGGTCATCAGGCGCCAGTACGCGGACGGCGAGCTCCAGGTCACCCTGCTCGACTGAGGTGCCCGGGCGCCCCGGTCCGGCTAGCCGCGCCGGGCCGCCCGGTCCGGCTGGCCGCGCGTGAGCCAGGGCCGCAGCACTCTGCTGACCGCGGGCATCGCCACATAGGTCATCAGCGTGCTGAAGACGACCGCGAAGGCCGCGGTCCGCAGGACGACGTGCCAGTCCATCAGGAACGGCCCGAGCAGCGCGTTCCCCGCGAGCGAGATCGGGAAGATGGCCAGCCCCGAGCTGATCGCCATCTTCCACCGCGGGGGCGCGGGCCGGGTCGTTCCGGGCTTCGCGAACCACGTCTCCATGCCGTGCAGTTCGCGCCGGGCTGTCTCGGTGTGGTGGTGGCCCTCGCAGTTCGCGAACCACCGCTCCCGCTCGGGCGAGGCCTGCCAGGCCTCGAAGGCCGCATGGTCACGGAAGCGGTGGACGAGGAACCAGGGCGCGCCCTCGGCCGCCGGACGGAACAGCCCGTACCCCAGGTGGTCCGGGAAGGTCGCGGCGGTCTCGAGGATCCCCCGCGCCCACGTCTCGAACGCCTCCTCGTAGCCCGGCTCGACCTGCCGGGCGATGAGGAGGGTCACCTCCCCGTCGTCGGCGGGGACGCTGTGTTCGGTGGTTCCGGTGGTGAGGGCCATCCGTACAGAGTCGCTAATTGGTGCCGATCTTCGCCAGCAGGTCCACGATGCGGCCCTGCACCTCGGCGGTCGTGGACCGCTCGGCGAGGAACAGCACGCTCTCGCCGGAGCCGAGCCGGGGCAGCTCGGCCGGGTCGATGCCGGCGGTCGTGTAGACGACCAGCGGGGTGCGGTTCAGCTGCCCGTTGGCGCGCAGCCAGTCCACGATCCCGGCCCGCCGCCGGCGTACCTGCATCAGGTCCATGACCACCAGGTTGGGCCGCATCCGGCTCGCCAGCTCCACGGCGTCCGTGTCCGCGCCCGCCCGCGCGACCTGCATGCCGCGCCGTTCCAGGGCGGCGGTCAGCGCGGTGGCGATCTCGTCCTTCTCCTCGATCAGCAGCACCCGCGAGGGGTGCTGCTCGCTGTCGCGCGGAGCGAGCGCCTTGAGGAGGACGGCCGGGTCGGCGCCGTACGCCGCCTCGCGCGTCGCGTGGCCGAGGCCCGCCGTCACCAGGACCGGCACCTCGGCGGCCACGGCCGCCTGCCGCAGCGACTGCAGGGCCGTGCGGGTGATCGGCCCGGTCAGCGGGTCGACGAACAGCGCGGCGGGGAACGCGGCGATCTGCGCGTCCACCTCCTCGCGGGAGTGCACGATCACCGGGCGGTAGCCGCGCTCGCTGAGCGCCTGCTGGGTCTGTACGTCGGGCGCCGGCCACACCAGCAGGCGGCGCGGGTTGTCCAGCGGCTCCGGCGGGAGTTCGTCGTCCACGGGCTGCGGCGCGGGGCGGTTGACCACCTCGACGGCGCCACCGGGACCGTCCAGCGGCTCCGGTCCCTCGGCGGCGCCCGCCTCGGGGGCCCCTATGGCGAAGGCGCGGCCCTGGGGCGCGGGCTCGGCGAGCCGGCGCCGACGGCCCGAGCCGGTTCCGGCACCCGCTCCGGTGTCGGTGCCGGTGCCGGGCGCCGTCATGGCGGAGGTGTCGATGCCCTGGCCGAGGGTGCGCACGCTGATCGGCTGCGCGGTGTTGTCCTGCGGCTGCCGGGCGCCGGGCAGCGCGACCGGCTCGGCCGCCTCCTGCTCGGGCGCGGTCCGGGCGGCGGGCACGGGCCACGCCGGGGTCGCGGGCAGGGCGCGGCGGCGGCCGGTGGGGCCGTCCTGCGCGGGCACCGTGGGCTCCGGGGTCTCGGGGGTCTCGGGCGCGGGTTCCGCGGCGGCGGGCGCGCCGAGGGCCCGGCGGCCGCGGCGTCCGGCGGTCTCCGCGACGGCGGCGTCGCCCACGGGTGCGGGGCCGGCGGTGGCGGCGGCCATGGCGGGGCCGCCCGTGCCGGGCGCGGCGTCCGGACCCGGTACGGGCCGGGCGGGGCCGGGCTGCGGAGCCCCGGACGGCAGGGGCAGCGCCGTGGCCGGGGGCACGGGGGCCGTGGGAGCGGCCGGTGCGGGCGGTACGGCCGGGCGGGCGCCGTTCGGCCCCGGCACGGGACCGAGGCCCGTCGCCGGTACGGGGCCACCGGTCTGCGGCGGCGACGGCCGGCCCGGGACCTCCTGCGCCGGCGCCAGCGCCCGGCGGCGCCCGGCCGGCGATTCGGCGGCCGGCACCGGCGGCACCGCGGACGCGGGAGCGACGGGAGACGCGGGAGCGAGGGGAGGCGCGGGAGGTACGGGCGCGCCAGGGGGCACCGGCGCGGCCGGGGCCGCGCCCGTGGGCAGGGACGGCGGTACGGGCGGCAGCGCCGGCATGCCCTGCGGCGGGACCGGACGCCCGGCGGCGCCCTCGGGGGCCCCGTCGCCGTCGCGGCCGCGGCGCCGTCCGGTTCCCAGACCCGCCGGGTGCACCGGCGCCTGCGCCAGCTCGGGCGCGGCCGTGCCGGCCCGCCGCCGCCCGGACGGCAGTGCCAGCGCACCACCGGCACCCGCGGCGGCGTCGGCACCGGCCGGCGTACCGCCGGCAGCACCGGCGCCGGCGGCCGCCTCGTCCTCCAGGAACGCGTCGACACCGCGCCGGGCGCGCCGGCCGCCGGGCCGCGCCGCGCCCTCACCCTTGCCCTGCTCGTCCGCCGTGCCGCCGGCCCCCTTCGGTGCCTCCGGCTCCGGCTCCGGCTCGGGCTCGGGTTCCGGGTCGGGCAGTGTCACCGTGCCGGCGCCCGCGCCGAGCGGCAGCTCCAGGACGTACGCCCCGCCGGGCGCGCCAGGCACCTCGACCGTCTGGAGCACACCGCCGTGCGCGGTCACGATGCCCCGCACGATCGGCTCGTGCACCGGGTTACCGCCGTCGTAGGGGCCGCGCACCTCGATGCGCACGACATCGCCGCGCTGGGCGGCCGCCACCACGATCGTGGAGTCCATGTACCCGCTGCCCTGCGGGGTCTTGCCGGTGGCGTCGACACCGGCGACGTCCGCGATCAGATGGGCGAGCGCGGTCGCGATCCGCTCCGCGTCCACCTCGGCCTCGATCGTCGGCGCGTGCACCGCGAACTGCGCCCGGCCCGGCCCGATCAGCTCGACCGCACCGTCGACACCGGCGGTCACGACGCCGTTGATCAGTACCTTCTTCTTGGCGAGCTTCTCGCTGCCGGCGTCCAGCCGCTGGAAGCCCAGCACGTTGTCGACGAGGGTCGTCATCCGCGAGTAGCCGGCGGCCAGGTGGTGCAGCAGCTGGTTGGCCTCGGGCCACAGCTGGCCGGCGTCGTCGGCGGCCAGCGTCGCCAGCTCGCCGCGCAGCTCCTCCAGCGGCCCGCGCAGGGCGTCGCCGAGCACCGCGAGCAGCTGGGCGTGCCGGGCGGCCAGGGCGTCGTACGGGCGGCGGTCGGTGAAGGTCATGACCGCGCCGACGAGCTGGTCGCCGTCGCGCACCGGCGAGGTCGTCATGTCGACGGAGACGGGCCGGCCGGCCTTGTTCCACAGCACCTGGCCGCGTACGCGGTGCTTGCGGCCGCTGCGCAGGGTGTCGGCGAGCGGGGACTCCTCGAAGGGGAAGGGGGAGCCGTCGGCACGGGAGTGCTGGATGAGGCCGTGCAGCTCGCGGTTGCCGAGGTCGGTGGCGCGGTAGCCGAGGATCTGGGCGGCGGCCGGGTTGACGAGGACGACGCGGCCCTCGGTGTCGGTGCCGACGACGCCTTCGGCGGCGGCGCGCAGGATCATCTCGGTCTGCCGCTGGGAGCGGGCGAGCTCGGCCTCGGTGTCCACGGTGTCGGACAGGTCGCGCACCACGAGCATGAGCAACTCGTCGCCGGTGTAGCCGGGCTGGGGCTCGCGGTAGGCGTCGCGCCCGTCGAGGTTGGCGCTCGTCACCTCGACGGGGAACTCGCTGCCGTCCGTACGGCGCGCGATCATCCGCGTCGGCTTGGTCCGGCCCTCGTCGTCCTCACCGGGCCGCCGCATGGAGCCGGGGATGAGCTTGGAGTCGAACTGCGGCAGGAGGTCCAGCACGCCCCGCCCGACCAGTCCCGTGCCCGGGCTCTCCATCGCGGCCAGGGCGATGGAATTGGCGTTCACCACCGTGCCGTTGGCGTTGACGAGCAGGAGCGCATCGGGAAGCGCGTCGAGTATTGCTGCGAGGCGAGCAGCGCCTCGGGATGGCCTGCTGCTCACGACGAGCTTCCTCCCTGACCACGACTACCGGCATGTCACGGGAGGAGTCTAAGGGCACCGGCCCGGCGGGGGACGGCGGATGCACGGCTCATCCACGGCATATTCCTCATCCTCCCAGGTCAGCGGGACCGACCCGGAAGCAGAGGTTCCAACTCATTCCATCGCCTGATCTCACAGCCATTGCGCCGCCGAAAGGTCGTGTCCACCTCGCGGCCCTGCCAGGTTCCCCGGACGCGGGCGGTGGCCGGCCCGCCGTCCGTCATCGTGCACATCTCGTCGCGGGGAGCGGGCGCGAAGGGGTCCTTCCCGTCCCGGGCGAGCTCGGCCAGCCGGGCGCAGGCGCGGTCCGCCTTGGGGTGGGTGCCGTCGGCGGGGTCGCAGGCCAGCCAGTACTCGCCGTCCGTGTGCGGATTGCCGGTGTGGGCCACGGTGAGGGTGAGGCGGTCGGGCGGGGCCAGCAGCCGGCCGAGCGGGAGCGGGGGCAGGGGGCCGGCGGCCGCGGCGGCCAGGGCGGAGGTGACGGCGAGGGCGGCGAGACGCATCAAGATCACTCCAGGTCGTCCGTACGTCGTACGCCGTGCCCAACGACGCGCCCGCCCGGACGTTCCTCGCCGTAAGCCTTTGCTCTGCGGGTGCCGCTCCTTGTACCGTGAGAGCGGATTGGTGACCGGCCCCGCGCCTGTGTCATCATCTGCACGCACCCTCGTACGCGAGGGCGCGCTGGAGGCGTCGCCTAG
Organism: Streptomyces sp. NPDC042102; assembly: GCF_055582305.1. NCBI lineage: Bacteria > Bacillati > Actinomycetota > Actinomycetes > Kitasatosporales > Streptomycetaceae > Streptomyces > Streptomyces sp. NPDC042102. Next base: position 102,641 of record NZ_JBVJDL010000010.1, on the reverse strand, counting down.
TCCGGTCTATGGCGCCGCACTGCTAATGCGGTTTGGGCTTTACCGTCCATCGAGGGTTCAAATCCCTCCGCCTCCGCACCTTGCCGAAGCCCCGGTCCGTATGGACCGGGGCTTCGTCGTGTGCTGCGCGCTTTCCCGACGGCGGTGCGCCAGGTCACATCCGCCCAGACCGCTCGGAGAGGGGGGTCCGGAGGGGTGTTTCCGCAGGTCAGGCGGCGTGTGGCTAATGGATTTCGCGTCCCGGCGAGGTCCATGTATTGTTGTTCTCGCAAGGCCAACGGGGCGAAAAACCCCGGGAAGCCCAAGCACTCGTAGCTTAACGGATAGAGCATCTGACTACGGATCAGAAGGTTGCAGGTTCGAATCCTGCCGAGTGCACAGCCTGAGAGGCCCCCCGGTTCACCGGGGGGCCTCTTTCGTTTGGTCCCTTGAGGAGGTCCGGGGGGCTGGATAGGGTTTGAAGATCGTTCGATCTTCAAAGGGGGATGTCATGGGGCTGTTCGGAAACGCGCACACCGTCGACCCGGTGCAGGCGCAGCAGGACTACGCGCGGCTGATGGGGCAGGGCGAGCAGGTGCACGCGGCCTTCCAGCTGGTGCGGGACACCATCCTGTTCACCGACCGGCGGCTGCTGCTCGTCGACAAGCAGGGCATCACCGGGAAGAAGACGGAGTACCACTCCATTCCGTACCGGAGCATCACGCACTTCGCCGTGGAGACCGCCGGCACCTTCGACCTCGACGCCGAGCTGAAGATCTGGATCTCGGGCAGCCAGATGCCGGTCCAGAAGACCTTCACCAAGGGCGTGGACATCTACCAGGTGCAGGCGATCCTGACGCAGTTCGTCGCCCGCTAGGCGCGAGGCCCGCGCCGGCCGGCACCCGGCCGGCGCGGGCATCACCGCACGCGCGGGAGGCCCGTCACCGACATCACCAGGGAGTACAGGGATGTCGTGGCGGTCAGGAAGAGGCGGTTGTTGCGCGGGCCGCCGAACGCGATGTTCGACACGGGCTCCGGTACCCGGATCCGGCCGATCAGGGTGCCGTCGGCCGCGTAGCAGCGCACGCCGTCCTCCATCGCCGCCGCCCACAGCCGGCCCGTGTCGTCGAAGCGGATGTTGTCCACCTGCGGGCAGTCGGCGAAGACCCGGTCGTCGGTGAGGGTGCCGTCGTCGCGGACGGTGAAGGCCCGGATGTGGCCGGCCCGTGTGTCGGCGGCGTAGAGCTCGCGCTCGTCGGGGGAGAAGACCACGCCGTTCGGGCCGAGGAAGCCGTCCGCGACCAGCCGGACCTCGCCGGTCGCCGGGTCCGCCCGGTAGAGGTTGCAGGCGCCGATCTCGCTCTCCGCGCGGTGGCCCTCGTAGTCGCTCGTGATGCCGAAGTCCGGGTCGGAGAACCACACCGAGCCGTCCGAGCGGACGACCGCGTCGTTCGGGCTGTTGAGCCGCCTGCCCTTCCAGCGGTCGGCGAGAACCGTCACCGTCCCGTCCGGTTCGGTGCGTGTCACCCGGCGGTTGCCCTGCTCGCAGCTGATCAGGCGGCCCTGCCGGTCCAGGGTGTTGCCGTTGACGAATCCCGCCGGGGAGCGGAGGACGCCGACCGTGCCGGTCGCCTCGTCCCAGCGCAGCAGGCGGTCGTTGGGTATGTCGCTGAAGACCAGCTGGCGCCAGGCGGGCAGGTACAGCGGCCCCTCGGCCCAGCGGCAGTCGTCGTAGAGCCGCTCCAGGCGGCTGTCGCCGTTGGCGCAGCGGCCGGTCCGGAACCGCTCGTCCAGGATCTCGTACAGGTTCGGGTCCGCGACGGGGGACACCATTCTCCCTTGTTAGGTGTGTGCCGAATTCTGTTCGGGTCGCTGGTGACATTGCAGGATGCGGTACGGTCTTCGCAAGGGGTTGGGGAGAAGCTGGGGTAAGGAGAGCGCGTGGACGACATCGACCGGGCCCTCGTCCTGCGTCTGCAGCAGGACGCCGGTCAGTCCTACGCCGTGCTGGGCGCGGCCGTCGGTCTGTCGGCGGGAGCCGCGCACGAGCGCGTACGCAAGCTGCGCGAGCGCGGGGTGATCCGGCGTACGACCGTCGACGTGGACCCGGCGGCGGTCGGGAGCGGGGTGCTCGCGTACGTGATGGTGGACTCCACCGCCTGGATGGGCGACTCCCGCGCGGCCTTCGAGGAGATCCCCGAGATCCAGGAGGCGCACGTGATCGCGGGCAGTGCCTCCGTGCTGGTCAAGGTGCGTACGGCCACCACGGCGCAGTTGCAGGACGTACTGCGCCGCCTGTACGCCATCGACGGGGTCAGCGGCACCCAGGCGACCGTCGTGCTCGACACCTTCTTCGAGCGACCGCTCCCGCTGTGACCTGGCGGTGCACCGGACTGCGGTGGACCGGAGACGGGCCGGCCATCGGCTGGTACGGCCCGCTGGGCCAGGAGACCGCCAGCCGACTGACGTACGGGGCCCCGCTGCTGTTCACGGTGGACGGCGGTGCGCGCCGCTGCCTCGGCGTGTGGCGGGCCGGGAAGCGGACCCCGTGCCCCACGGCGGGCACCGTGCCGGGCCGCGCGGGCAGCGCCCAGTGCCCCGAGTGCGCCCGCCTCGACCGGTCCTTCTCGGTGGCGGCCGACACCAACGCCGGTGATCCGCGCCCTTACCGGGTCTATCTGGCCTGGTTCGGTCCGGGGATGGTCAAGGTGGGGATCACCGCCGAGGAGCGCGGGTCCGCGCGGCTGCTGGAGCAGGGCGCGGTGACCTGGACCTGGCTGGGCCGCGGGCCCCTGATGGCGGCCCGGCGTACCGAGGAGCTGCTGCGGGCCGCCCTCGGGGTGCCGGACCGCATCGCGTACGCGCGCAAGCGTGCGGTACGGGCGCAGTTGCCGCCGGGCCCCGAGCGGGCCCGGGAGGTCGCCGAGCTGCACGCGCGGGCGGCGGCGCTGCCCGGCTGGCCGGAGTCGCTGGGGCGACTGGCGTGCGAGGTCGCCGACCACGCCGCGGTGTTCTGGCCCGATGGGCTGCCCGACCCGGCCCGGGTGGTCACCGAGCTGGTGCCCGGCGGGACGGTCGCGGGCCGGCTCGCCGCGGTCGCCGGGCCGGACCTGCACTTCGCCGACGGGCTCGTGCTGGACACCCGGCTGCTGGCCGGCTGGGGGCTGGGCGTCGCGGCCGCGGCCGCCGTCACCGACGTGCCGCTGGCCGGGACCGGCCCGGGGCTGCCCCCGGTGGAGCAGGGCGGACTGTTCTGAGCGGACTGTTCTGAGCTGGCACGCCGGAGAGGGGCGTTCCGGCGGGCAAGGTCAAAACTTGGATCCCTTTGGGCTTCCGGGGCCGTTCGAGGTGGACATGCCGGGGCCCGCCCGCCGAGGGTGGAGCCATGAGCATCCAGCCCGTTCAGGCGTTCCAACCGCCTTATGTGATGGCCGTCTTCAGCAATGTCCGCACCCCCGACGAGAGCGGATATCCCGAGACCAACGCCCGCATGCAGGAGATCGTCGGTGCCAACCCCGGCTTCCTCGGCTACGAGTCCGCGCGCACCCCCGGCGGCCTCGGGATCACCGTCGCCTACTTCCGCGACCACGCGTCGCTCGACGTGTGGCGCCAGGACATGGAGCACCAGGCGGCGATGGCGCGGGGCCGCGCCCACTGGTACGAGAGCTACACCCTGCACGTCGCGACCGTAGAGCGGAGCCACGGCTTTGCCCGCAACGGCTGAGGCGGTCCGGGCCTTCCGTGAGCGGCTCGCGCTGCCCGGACTGATCGACGTGCACACGCACTTCATGCCGGAGCGGGTCCTGGCCAAGGTGTGGGACTACTTCGACGCCGTCGGCCCGCTGACCGGCGTCGAGTGGCCCATCACCTACCGGCACGAGGAGGAGGAACGGGTCGCGCTGCTGCGCGATTTCGGGGTGATCGCCTTCACGTCGATGCTGTATCCGCACAAGCCCGCGATGGCCGCCTGGCTGAACTCCTGGGCCGCCGACTTCGCCGCCCGCACACGGGACTGCCTGCACACCGCCACGTTCTTCCCCGAGGACGGGGTGGCGGCGTACGTGCGGCAGGCCGTCGAGGGCGGGGCGCGCGTCTTCAAGGCGCACCTCCAGGTCGGCGGGTACGACCCGAACGACGAGCGGCTGGACCGGGTGTGGGGGCTGCTCGCCGAGGCCGGCATCCCCATCGTCATCCACTGCGGGTCCGGGCCGGTGGCGGGCCCGTACACCGGGCCCGGGCCGGTCGGCCGGCTGCTGGCCCGGTACCCCCGGCTGCCGCTGGTCGTCGCGCACATGGGGATGCCCGAGTACGCCGGTTTCCTCGACCTCGCCGACCGCTACCGCGAGGTGCGCCTGGACACCACCATGGCCTTCACCGACTTCGCCGAGCGGCTCACCGGCTTCCCGGCCGGGGACCGTGGCCGGCTGGCCGACCTCGGCGACCGGATCCTGCTCGGCACCGACTTCCCCAACATCCCCTATCCCTACGAGCACCAGCTCGACGCCCTCGACCGGCTCGGCCTGGGTGACGACTGGCTGCGGGCCGTCTGTCACGACAACGCGGCCCGGCTCTTCGGGCTCCGCGGACCGGGCCCCGTCTGACCGGGCCTCGCCTGGCCGGGCTCCGGTCGGCCCGGCACCCGCGCCCCGCCCGGCACCCGCCCCTCCGCGCGGCTCCTTTCTCAGGAGATTCACAGAAACCGACAAGAGGGCTCTCAGAGGCCTTCGCCAGCCTGGTCGGCATGACTGCGACGACCACATCCCACGCGTCCATGTCCGCCACGTCCACCGCCTCCCCCGCGGCCCTGGTCCGCGCCGACGGCGGACCCTGCCGGGTGCTCGTCGTCGACGACGAGCACGCGCTGTCCGAGCTGCTGTCCATGGCCCTGCGCTACGAGGGCTGCGAGGTCCGCAGCGCGGGCGACGGGGCGAGCGCGGTCCGGGCGGCCCGGGAGTTCCGCCCGGACGCCGTGGTGCTCGACATCATGCTTCCCGACATGGACGGGCTGGCCGTCCTCGGGCGGCTGCGGCGCGAGATCCCGCAGGTCCCGGTGCTGTTCCTGACCGCCAGGGACTCCGTCGAGGACCGCATCGCGGGCCTGACGGCCGGCGGCGACGACTACGTCACCAAGCCCTTCAGCCTGGAGGAGGTCGTGGCCCGGCTGCGCGGGCTGATCCGCCGCTCGGGCGCCGCCCAGGCCGCGCGCGGCGAGTCCGTCCTGGAGGTCGGCGATCTGCGCCTGGACGAGGACAGCCACGAGGTCAGCCGGGGCGGCCGGGAGATCCACCTGACCGCCACCGAGTTCGAGCTGCTGCGCTTCCTGATGCGCAATCCGCGCCGGGTGCTGAGCAAGGCCCAGATCCTGGACCGGGTGTGGTCCTACGACTTCGGCGGCCAGGCCAATGTGGTCGAGCTCTACATCTCCTACCTGCGGCGCAAGCTGGAGAGCGGCCCCGGCCTCAGCCCGATGATCCACACCCGGCGCGGGGCGGGCTATCTGATCAAGCCGGGGGAGTAGTGCGCAGGCGCCGGGCGCGTGTTTCACGTGAAACATCCCGACCCGCACGGCCGTGGTCCTTGCGGACCCGGCTCGTCGTCACCTCGGTCGCGCTGATCGCGGTCGTCGGCGCGGTGATCGGTACGGTCACCACCCTGGCGCTGCGCTCCTACCTGATGGGCCGGCTCGACGACCAGCTGCGGACCGCCGTCGAGATGGCGTCCAGGCCGCCGGCACCGGGCAAGCCCGCGGACAAGAGCGGCGAACGGCTCTTCTACGGACACCGCCTCGGCTTCGTGGTGGCCCCCGGCGCGCCGATGCGTGCGGCCGCGGTGCTCCTCGACACGGACGGCACGATCCGGGAGAGCGCGAGCAGCGAGCCGGACGACGCACCGGAGTACGCCGTCATCAAATCGCTCAGCGACCGGCAGGCCCGCGCGCTGGCGGCCGCCGCCGGCCGGGGCCGCGGCAACCCGGTCCAGGTCGACCTGCCCGATCGCGGCGCCTACCTGGCGCGCACCTTTCCCACGGGGAACGTCGTCCTGGCCTTCCCGCTGGACCGGGTGCACTCCACCGTGGGCACCCTGGTCGCCGTCGAGGTCTGCGTGACCCTCGCCGGACTGATCGCGGCCTCCCTGGCCGGCCAGGCCCTGGTCGGCGTCGCCCTGCGCCCGCTGCGCCGGGTCGCCGCCACCGCCACCCGGGTCTCCGAACTCCCCCTGCACAGCGGTGAGCCCGCCCTGCACGAGCGGGTCCCCGACGCCGAAGCCGATCCCCGCACCGAGGTCGGCCAGGTCGGGGCCGCCCTCAACCGGATGCTGGGCCATGTCTCCTCGGCGCTCACCGCCCGCCAGCAGAGCGAGATGCGGGTCCGTCAGTTCGTCGCGGACGCCAGCCACGAGCTGCGGACCCCGCTGGCCTCCATCCGCGGGTACGCCGAACTCACCCGCCGGGGCCGCGAGGAGCCCGGCCCCGACACCCGGCACGCGCTCGGCCGCATCGAGTCCGAAGCCACCCGGATGACCGGCCTGGTGGAGGACTTGCTGCTGCTGGCCCGTCTCGATGCGGGCCGCCCGCTGTCCTGCGAGGACACCGACCTCGCCCCGCTGGTCGTGGACGCCGTCAGCGACGCCCGCGCGGCCGGCCCCGGCCACCACTGGCGGCTGGAACTGCCCGACGGGCCCGCCGGGGTCCACGCCGACCCCGCCCGGATCCAGCAGGTCCTGGTGAACCTGCTGGCCAATGCCCGCACCCACACCCCGGCGGGTACCACCGTCACGGCCCGCGTCCGGTCCGGCCCCGACACCGTCCGCGTCGAGATCGAGGACGACGGCCCGGGCATCCCGGCCGCCTTGCTCCCGCACGTCTTCGAGCGGTTCGCGCGCGGTGACGCCTCCCGCTCCCGGCACGCCGGGTCGACCGGGCTGGGTCTGGCCATCGTCCGCGCCGTCGTCGTGGCACACGGCGGGCTGGTCGGCGTACACAGTGAAGCGGGGTGCACCCGGTTCGACGTACAACTTCCCCCGGCGGGGCACGGCGACGTACAACTTCCCCCGGCGGCAGGGCGGGTGCCGTGGCCTGACTCACAGCACGGGCACAGGGCCGCCACACCACGGTGACAGCTCACTCGGAGAAGATCGGGGCATGCCAACCGACATCTCACCGGGAGCCCTCCCGGCGCGCACCCCGCTCGACGTCCTGGGCCCCGGCGGGTCCGGTACACCCGTCGTGGACGTGGTCATCCCGGTCTTCAACGAGGAGAAGGACCTCGAACCCTGTGTCCGCCGCCTCCACGAGCACCTGACGCGGACCTTCCCCTACCCCTTCCGCATCACCATCGCCGACAACGCGAGCACCGACGGGACCCCCGAGGTCGCCGCCGGTCTCGCCGCCGGTGTCGAAGGGGTCCGCAGCGTCCGGCTGGACCAGAAGGGGCGGGGCAGGGCGCTGCGGACCGTCTGGGCCGCCTCCGAGGCCCCCGTCCTGGCCTACATGGACGTGGACCTGTCCACCGACCTCAACGCGCTGCTGCCGCTGGTGGCCCCGCTGATCTCCGGCCACTCCGACCTGGCCATCGGCACCCGGCTGTCGCGCTCCTCCCGGGTGGTGCGCGGCGCCAAGCGGGAGTTCGTCTCCCGCGCCTACAACCTGCTGCTGCGCTCCTCCCTCGCCGCCCGGTTCAGCGATGCCCAGTGCGGCTTCAAGGCCATCCGCCGCGACGTCGCCGAACGGCTGCTGCCGCTGGTGGAGGACACCGGCTGGTTCTTCGACACCGAGATGCTGGTACTCGCCGAGCGCGCCGGGCTGCGCATCCACGAGGTGCCCGTGGACTGGGTGGACGACCCCGACTCCACCGTCCACATCCTGGGGACGGCCGTCGAGGACCTCAAGGGCATGTGGCGGGTGGGCCGGGCACTGGCCGTGGGCGCGCTGCCGCTGGACCGCCTCGCCCGGCCCTTCGGCGACGACCCGCGCGACCGGGCCCTGACCGGGGTGCCGCGCGGCCTGGCCCGCCAGCTGCTGGGCTTCTGCGCGGTCGGCCTGCTGTCCACGCTCTGCTACCTCGCCCTCTACTCCCTCTTCCGGCTCGGCACCGGCGCCCAGGCGGCCAACGCGGCCGCCCTGCTGCTCTCCGCCATCGCCAACACCACCGCCAACCGGCGCCTGACCTTCGGCGTCCGCGGCCGCGAGCGGGTCCTGCGCCATCAGGCCCAGGGGCTGCTCGTCTTCGGCATCGGTCTGACCCTGACCGCCGGTTCGCTGGCCGCGCTCGACGCGGCCACCGCCCACCCGGCGCACAGCACCGAGCTGGCCGTGCTCATCACCGCCAACCTCGCCGCGACCGTGCTGCGCTTCCTGCTCTTCCGCGGCTGGGTCTTCCCGGAGCGCCCGGCCCCCCACGCGAAGGACACCACGCGATGACCACGGCCCCCCTCGCCGCCGTCCCACCCGCCTTCCCGCCACGGGCCGCCGCCGCGAGCGCCGTCCGGCCCCGCTGGGAGCGTCCCGCGCTCGCCGTCCTGCTGCTCGGCACCGCCGTGCTGCTGCTGTGGAACCTGGGGGCCTCCGGATACGCCAACTCCTTCTACTCCGCGGCCGTCCAGGCCGGCAGCGAGAGCTGGAAGGCCTTCTTCTTCGGTTCCTCCGACGCCGGCAACTCCATCACCGTCGACAAGCCCCCGGCCGCCCTGTGGCCGATGGCCCTGTCGGTCCGGCTCTTCGGGCTCGGCGCCTGGCAGATCCTGGTCCCGCAGGCCCTGATGGGCGTGGCGACCACCGCGGTCCTCTACGCCGCCGTACGCCGCCAGTTCGGGCCGGCCGCCGGCCTGCTCAGCGGTACGGTCTTCGCCCTGACCCCGGTCGCGGCGCTGATGTTCCGCTTCAACAACCCCGACGCGCTGCTGACGCTGCTGCTGACGGTCACCGTGTACTGCGTGCTGCGCGCCCTCGACGGCGCGCACACCAGGTGGCTCGTGTACGCCGGGATCGCGGTCGCCGTGGGCTTCCTGACCAAGACCCTGCAGGCCTTCGTCATCCTCCCGCCGCTCGTCCTGCTGTACGCGGTCTGCGCGCCGGCCCGCCCACTGCGGCGGCTGAGCCAGCTGGCCCTGTCCGGGCTGGCGATGGTGGTCACCGGCGGCTGGTGGGTGGCGGTCGTCGAGCTGTGGCCGGCGGCCTCCCGCCCGTACATAGGCGGCTCGCAGACCAACTCCTTCCTGGAGCTGACCCTCGGCTACAACGGCCTCGGCCGGATCAACGGCAACGAGACCGGCAGCGTGGGCGGTGGCGGCGCGGGTCCGGGCGGCGGCGCCGGCCGGGGCGGGGGCGGATGGGGCGAGACCGGCATCGACCGGCTTTTCTCGGCCAATATCGGCGGTCAGATCTCCTGGCTGCTGCCGGCCGCGCTGGTGCTGCTGGTCGCGGGTCTGGTGATCACCTGGCGGGCCCGGCGGGCCACGGACTCCCTGGAGGGCATGGCCCGGGCCGCTTTCCTCGCCTGGGGCGGCTGCCTGCTGATCACCGCCGTCGTCTTCAGCTGGATGCAGGGCATCTTCCACGAGTACTACACGGTGGCGCTCGCGCCCTTCGTGGCCGCGCTCGTCGGCATGGGCGTCGCCGTCCTGTGGGAGGAGCGGCACTCCCCGCTCGCGGCGGCCACCCTCGCCGGCACCGTCGCGCTGACCGCGCTCTGGTCGTACGTCCTGCTCGGCCGGGCGCCGTCGTACGTGCCGTGGCTGCGCTGGGCGGTGCTGGTGGCCGGGATCCTGGCGGCCGCCGGGCTGCTGGCCGGCGGGCGGCTGGGCGGCCGGTTCGTGCGCGGCACGGTCGTGCTGGGACTGGGTACGGCGCTGGCGGGACCGTTCGCGTACTGCCTGACGACGGTGAACACCCCGCACGCCGGCTCCATCGTGACGGCGGGTCCGGCGGTCGCCGGCGGCCGCGGCCCGGGCGGCGTCATGCGTCTGGGTCCGGGCGGCGAACTCCCGCCGGGCGCGGCCCTCGTGCCCCCACCGAACGGCCAGGCGCCGAACGGTCAGGGCCCGGACGGTCAGGCGCCGAACGGTCAGGCGCCGGGCGGCCAGGCCACCGACGGGCGCAAGCGCGCTGACGGGCCGGGCCAGTTCCCCGGCGGCCGGGGCGAGATGGCCCCCGGCGGTCCGGGCGGCGCAGGCGGTCTGCTGAACGGCACCCGCGTCGACGCCGCCGTGAAGAAGGCGCTCGCCGCCGACTCCGGCCGCTACACCTGGGTGGCCGCCACCACCGGCGCGCAGAACGCCGCGAGCTACCAACTCGCCACCGGAGAGCCGGTGATGCCGATCGGCGGCTTCAACGGCAGCGACCCGTCCCCCACGCTGGCGCAGTTCCAGGCGTACGTGAAGGCCGGGAAGATCCACTACTACATAGGTGGCGGCTCGGGGATGCGCATGGGCCCCGGCGGCGACACCAGCGGCGCCGTCTCCAGCTGGGTCCAGGAGAACTTCACCGAGGTCACGGTCGGCGGCACCACGCTCTACGACCTGACCGCCCCGAAGGCCTGAACCCGCCACCGGGCGAGAGGCACCCTCTAGCATCAAGAAGGGCGGACCGGGCATACCGGGACGCTCCGGCGGGCGAGGAGGGTGCTCCGATGGCGATTGCGGCCGGTGCGGCACGCACCAGTGTGTGGCTGGCGGTCAGGCCCGCCCCCGCGACCCGGCGCCGCACCGACGCGGCGCCATCCGGACTGGACCGGGACCGGATCACCGCCGCCACCGTCCACCTGCTCGACGCCGAGGGGCTCGGCCGGTTCTCCATGCGGCGCCTCGCCGGCCGGCTCGGGGTGACCGCGATGTCCCTGTACTGGTACGTGGACACCAGGCACGATCTGCTCGAACTCGCCCTGGACCGCGCCCTGGGCGAGCTGCCCCTGCCCGGCGACGGCACCCCCGGAGACGGCGCTCCCGGCGGCTGGCCGGGCGGGCTGCGGGCGCTGGCCCGGGGCTACCGGCGGGTGCTGGCCGACCACGCGTGGGTCGCCCCGCTGGCCGCCGAGTACCCCAACATCGGCCCCCACGCCCGCGCCCTCGACGCGGCGCTGAAGAGGCTGCTAAACGCCACCGGCCTGACCGATGCCGGCCGGACCGGCGCCCACCTGGCCGTCTCGCAGTTCCTGCACGGCTGTGGGGGCGCCGGCACCGTCCGCCGGGCCCCCGAGGCCGACTTCGGCCTCGCGCTCGACATTCTGATCGCGGGCATCGAGGCCAAGGCCGCCGCGGGCGGGACGATCCCGGACCAGATCGACCCCTAGGGTCTACCGGTCCGCGGTGGCCGGGGTCGCGGTGGTCCGGTCCTCGTCCGCCGAGGAGGCGGCCGGGGAGGCGGCCGGGGCCCCCGCCATCGGCTTCGACTGCAGGGCGACCTCCTTGATGAACACCACGATCAGCAGGGACAGCAGCGCGAAGGGGGCGGCGCAGAGGAAGACGTCGCCGACGCCGTGCCCGTACGCCGACTCGATGACCTCGCGCACCGGCGCCGGCAGCGCGCCGAGGTCCGGGATGGCCCCGCCGCCGGTGCCGCCGTGGTCCAGTGCGGCGGCCTTCGGGCCGAGCGCGGCCAGGCCGTCCGTGACGTAGCCGGTGACCTGGTGCGCCATCAGTGCGCCGAGCGCGGAGACGCCCATCGCGCCGCCGAGCGAACGGAAGAAGGTGACCACCGAACTGGCCGCGCCCAGGTCCTCGGGGGCCACCTGGTTCTGGGTGGCGAGGACGAGGTTCTGCATCATCATGCCGAGGCCGAGACCGGTCAGCGCCATGAAGAGGGCGATCCTCCCGTACGGGGTGTCGTGGCGCAGGGTGCCGAGCAGGCCCAGGCCCGCCGTCAGCAGCACACCGCCGGAGACCAGCCACGCCTTCCACCTGCCGGTCCTGGTGATGACCTGCCCGGAGACGGTGGAGGAGACGAAGAGTCCGCCGATCATCGGGATGGTGAGGATTCCGGACATGGTCGGGGACTCGCCCCGGGCCAGCTGGAAGAACTGGCTGAAGAACACCGTGCCCGAGAACATCGCGATGCCCACGAAGAGCGAGGCGGCCGAGGCCAGGCTGATGGTCGGGTTGCGGAACAGCCGCAGCGGGATGATCGGGTCGCTCGCCCGCGCCTCGGCGAGCACGAACAGCACGCCGAGCACCACCGCGCCGCCGACCATCGCGTACGTCTGCCAGGAGACCCAGTCGTAGGAGTCGCCGGCCTGGGTGACCCAGATCAGCAGCAGCGAGACCGCGGCGCTGATCAGGAAGGCGCCCAGCCAGTCGACCTTGACGTCCCGGCGTACGACGGGGAGCTTCAGCGTGCGCTGGAGCACGATCAGCGCGATGACGGCGAACGGCACGCCGACGTAGAAGCACCAGCGCCAGCCCAGCCACGCGGTGTCGGTGATGACACCGCCCAGCAGCGGGCCGCCGACGGTGGCGACGGCGAACACGGCACCGAGGTAGCCGCTGTAGCGGCCGCGCTCGCGCGGGGAGATCATCGCGGCCATCACGATCTGCGCCAGCGCGGAGAGGCCGCCGACGCCGATGCCCTGGACGACGCGGCAGGCGATGAGCGTGCCGGTGTTCTGGGACATGCCCGCCACGACCGAACCGAGGACGTAGATGACGAGGGCTATCTGGACCAGGAGCTTCTTGCTGAAGAGGTCGGCCAGCTTGCCCCACAGCGGTGTCGCGGCGGTCATCGACAGCAGGGCGGCGGTGACCACCCACGTGTAGGAGGACTGGGTGCCGCCGAGCTCGCTGATGATCTGCGGCAGCGCGTTGGAGACGATCGTCGAGGACAGGATCGCCACGAACATGCCGAGCATGAGCCCCGACAGCGCCTTCATGATCTGCGGGTGTGTCATGGGTGCGCCGTCGGACGTGGTCGTGGTGGCCGGCACGGAAGCCCTCCCCATCTTGTTGCTTAGGGCAACCATAGGAGTGGGTGGTTGCTACAGGCAAACGAATCGGGACGTTTGGGCGGTAAAGGAATCGGAAAACCGTGCAGCCCCGGCCTCCCGCCGGGCGCCGGCGGCCCTCAGCTCCAGGTGGCGGTGACCTTCTGGGTCTCGACGTGCATGCCCAAGGGGACCCGCCAGGCCTCCACGCACACCGTGTAGACGTGCGTCTTCGCCGACAGGCCCGCGATCGGGGCGGGCAGTGGCTGGGTCGTGGTGACCGTGGCCCAGTCCACGCCGAGGGCGCCGATGATGTGGGTGGAGAAGGTCACCGTGCCCGAACGGGCCGCCGTGCCGCCCGTGTTGGCGAAGGTCACCGTGACCTGCTCGCACCAGCGCTCGGCCGCTGCCGCCCGGGTCGGGTTGCTCAGCAGCAGTGCGGCCGGGGTGGCGGGGGGCGTCGTACCGGGCGGCCTGGACGGCGTACCCGGGCCGCCCGTGGACGGCGTATCGGAGGGCGGCGTACCGCCGGGGGGCTGCGGAGCACCGGGACCGCCGGAGGCGCCGGGCGGGACGGGCGCGCCGGGCGGGACGGGAGTGCCGGAGGCGCCGGAAGTGCTGGCGGATCCGGAAGGGCCGCCGGAACCGGAAGCGCCGGCGGCGCCGCCGGAACCGGGAGCGCCAGGGGTCTCGGCCGTGCCTGCCACGGGTGTCGTCGACGCGCTCGCCGTGCCGCCGGGTGCGGAGCCGGCGGCTCCGGCCGCCGACGGCCCCGGCGGCAGCGGCTGGAGCTCCACCGCGCCCTTCGGCGGCACGAGCTCGCCCGCGCCCCGCTCCGGGCCCGCCGCCGCGGCGCCCACGGCCACGTAGCCGTCCCGCGCGGGGCCGCCGCATCCGGACGTCAGGGCGGCGGCCGCGCACAGGGCGAGCAGCGTGAGCGATCCCTTTCGCATCGCGCCAGTGTTCCTGACGCTGCGTCAAATCACCAGGGGATGGCGGCTACTCGCCGATGAGCCCCTGCCGCAGCTGCGCCAGCGTGCGCGTCAGCAGCCGCGAGACGTGCATCTGCGAGATGCCGACCTCCTCGCCGATCTGCGACTGCGTCATGTTGGCGAAAAATCGCAGCATGATGATCTGCCGTTCCCGGGGCGGGAGTTTGGCGAGCAGCGGCTTGAGCGACTCCCGGTACTCGACGCCCTCCAGGGCGCTGTCCTCGTAGCCGAGCCGGTCCGCGAGCGAGCCCTCGCCGCCCTCGTCCTCCGGGGAGGGCGAGTCGAGCGAGGAGGCGGTGTACGCGTTGCCGACGGCGAGGCCGTCCACGACCTCCTCCTCCGACACCCCGAGCACGGCCGCGAGTTCGGGCACGGTCGGGGAGCGGTCGAGCTTCTGCGCCAGCTCGTCGCTCGCCTTGGTCAGCGCCAGCCGTAGTTCCTGGAGCCGCCGCGGGACCCGCACCGACCAGGACGTGTCGCGAAAGAATCGTTTGATCTCGCCCACGACGGTCGGCATCGCGAACGTCGGGAACTCCACGCCGCGTTCGCAGTCGAACCGGTCGATCGCCTTGATCAGGCCGATCGTGCCGACCTGGACGATGTCCTCCATCGGCTCGTTGCGGCTGCGGAACCGGGCCGCCGCGTAGCGCACCAGCGGCAGGTTCAGCTCGATCAGGGTGTCGCGTACATACGCCCGTTCGGGGCTGTCCGCGTCCAGGGCGGCGAGACGCTGGAAGAGGGAGCGGGAGAGGGTGCGGGTGTCGATGGCTTCCGAGCGGTCGGCCACAGCCGGCGCCTCGCTCTTCTCGAGCGTGAGCACCTTGGAGCTGCCCTGGTCTTCGGACATGCCACCCCCTTGAGGTCGCGGACGGTCGCGTACGGCGCGCCCGTCGGAGGAACGCAGCCTCCACCTGAATACCGGAGGCGGGGCTGCGGCAAACGCGGTTCCAGCAGAATGTCACATGTCGGCAACGCGCTGTAGCGCCAAGTCGACATATAACTCCAGCGACAGACCGGAATGAGCCTGATCTGTCGGGAAACGCGGGGAGCGATCTCCACCCGATCCGGTTACGCCTCGATCCTGTTTGCGGACCGGAGCCGGGCGAAGCTCCGGGCGAGCAGCCGGGAGACGTGCATCTGGGACACCCCGAGCTCCGCGCTGATCTGCGACTGCGTCAGATTGCTGTAGTAGCGCAGCAGCAGGATCCGCTGTTCGCGCTCGGGCAGTTGTACGAGCAGATGGCGCACGAGGTCGCGGTGTTCGACCCCGGCCAGCGCCGGATCCTCGTACCCGAGCCGGTCGAGCAGGCCGGGCAGTCCGTCGCCCTCCTGGGCGGCCTCCAGCGAGGTCGCGTGGTAGGACCGGCCGGCCTCGATGCAGGAGAGCACCTCCTCCTCGGTGATCCGCAGCCGTTCGGCGATCTCCGGGGTGGTGGGCGTGCGCCCGTGCAGCGTGGTGAGGTCCTCGGTGGCCGCGTTGACCTGGACCCACAGCTCGTGCAGCCGGCGCGGTACGTGGACGGTGCGGACGTTGTCGCGGAAGTACCGCTTGATCTCGCCCACCACCGTCGGCATGGCGAAGGTCGGGAACTGCACCCCGCGGTCCGGGTCGAACCGGTCGATCGCGTTGATGAGGCCGATGGTGCCGACCTGGACCACGTCCTCCATCGGCTCGTTGCGGCTGCGGAAGCGGGCGGCCGCGTAGCGTACGAGCGGGAGGTTGGCCTCGATCAGCGCCCCCCGCACCCGCGCGTGCTCGCCGCTGCCCGGTTCCAGGCCCTTGAGGCGGGCGAAGAGGACCTGGGTGAGCGCCCGGGTGTCCGCGCCCCGGTTCTGGGGCCGGGCGGCGGGTGCGGGGTCGTTCTGGGGATCCTGCTGGGGTGGCACCTGAGGCGCAGTACTGGCCGGCACGGTCACGCCACCCCTTCATGTCAATGCATTCATTAAAAGCGGTCATAGCATCACAAGAGATGTGCACTGTGTGCAAGCACCGTATATCGCCGTGTTGAGGGCAAGTTGGACATTTGACGAGGGTGGTCCGAGGGAGGCCGGGCCGTGGTGGGCGCGCCTGATACACAGAAGGCCCCCCGCTCCTCGGAGCAGGGGGCCGGAAAGGCGTGGAACCGCTTCGGCGTACGGGTTCAGCGCACCAGTTCGGTCATGAACTCGCCGATTCCGTTGGCGGCATCCGAGATGCCCTGGAAGCCAATTTGGACGATCTCCGCTGCTTTGACCGGCTGGGTGATGATCGTGAAGAGCACGAACACGACGAGCGCGCCCACGACGATCTTCTTGGTGTCCACGAGCGCTTTCGGCCTCCCCTGCCGGTACGTGCAAACTCGCGTGAGTCTAGCCGGTCGGCCGGTGGCTCTCACCTGTCCTTTATGGACCAATGACCCGGCACGAGGGGCCCTTCGCCGGGGCCGCCCCGGTTGCGGGGAGAGCAGAATTGATGACGAGCCCACCGGTTCTGGCAGGAAACCGGAGGGCGCAGGGACAGGGCCTCACTGCGGGGTCCGGCCGCATGCTTCCCCCCTGAATGCGGCCGGACCGGACGGTCCCGTCCTCCCCGGGGGAAGCGGCTTGTCCCCCCGTTGCCGCTTCCCCCGTCCCGGGTGGACGAAGGCCCCGACCTCGGTCGGGGCCTTCGCCGTGTCCGGGACGGACCCGGTGGCCGTGGTTACTGGACGGCGCCCGCCAGGCCCAGCACCGGCTCGACCGGGGCGATCACCGGCGCGAGGTGGTCCGGCAGCGCCGTCAGCTGGTTGAGCTGGTTCAGTTCGTTCAGCTTGGCGCCGATCTCCTGCACCGAGCCGGGCGTCGCGCCCTCGGGCATCCCCGGCGCGGCCGACGGCAGGTCGGGCAGGGTCAGCGGGCCCTGCGGCAGGACGGCGGCGGAGGCGGCGGGGGCGGCGAAGCCGGCGGCGGCACCCGCGAGGGCGACGGCGGCCAGCAGGCGCTGGGTCTTGGTCATGCCGTGCTCAACGGGCCTGCGCCCGGGGCGGTCACGGCGCGAGTTCTGATCGGAGTAGCCGCTGCGGCGGCCCCCGCATACGCCGCAAACGCCGAGAGCCCCGACCCTTGCGGGGCGGGGCTCTCGATCAGAGCGGTAGCGGTGGGATTTGAACCCACGGAGGAGTTGCCCCCTCACACGCTTTCGAGGCGTGCTCCTTCGGCCGCTCGGACACGCTACCGAGAGAGAGCTTAGCCCACAGATGCCCGTGCTCTGAAATCCGTATCCGTCACGGCACGCGATCCGTCACAGCGCGCGGAAGAACTCGGTCAGCTGCCGGGCGCACTCCTCCTCCAGCACGCCCTGGATCACCTCGGGCCGGTGGTTGAGCCTGCGGTCCCGTACGAGGTCCCACAGCGAACCGGCGGCGCCCGCCTTCTCGTCGCGCGCCCCGTAGACCACCCGGGCGAGGCGCGACTGCACGAGCACCCCCGCGCACATCACGCACGGCTCCAGGGTGACCACGAGGGTGCACCCCGGAAGCCGCCATTCGCCGAGGGCGGCCGCCGCCCGCCGGACGGCCAGCACTTCGGCGTGCGCCGTCGGATCACCGGTCGCCTCGCGCTCGTTGTACCCGGTCGACAGGACGTCGCCGGCCGGGCCGAGCAGGACGGCGCCGACCGGTACGTCGCCGGCCGGCACCGCCCGGGCCGCCTCCGCCAGCGCCCGGCGCATGGCCTCCTGCCACGGGTCGCGCACGGGATCCGTCCGTACGGTCCCGGGTACGCGCCCGGGGTCGTGCGTGGCGATCACTAGCGGACGGCCTCCAGGACCTCGGTGGCGCCGAGGGCGTCGGCGATCTCCGCGAGGGCGTCCCCGTCCAGGGCCAGCAGCTCCCGGTGGTTCACTCCGAGGTCGTCCAGCAGCCGGGCGTCGCCGAGCGGCCCCGACGGCACCGGCTCGGCCCCGCCCGCGCCCTCGTCGTCCTCGTCAGCGGCGTCGGCGAACGCCGCGACCGCGTCCTCCTCGCCGTCCTCGGTGCCGTCCAGGTCGAGCTCGTCGAGTTCGTTGTCCTCCTCGTCGTCGCTGCCCAGCAGCTCGTCGGTCAGCATCGAGCCGTAGGAGCTGCGCGAGGCCAGGACCGCGTTCGAGACGAAGATCCGCGGGTCCTCCTCGCCGTCCACGCGGACGACGCCGAACCAGGCGTCCTCCTGCTCGATGAGGGCGACCACCGTGTCGTCTTCGACAGCGGCGGCACGGGCGAGATCGGTCAGATCCGTCAGCGACTCGACTCCGTCGAGTTCCATGTCGCTCGCTTCCCACCCGTCTTCGGTGCGCGCGAGCAGTGCGGCGAAGTACACCGTGACTCTCCCACTGGTCATAGGCGTGCCGGTTGGAGGTCCCCCCGGCCGGAGGTTGGGGTGGGGGGTGGAACGGCTGTGCTGCTGGCCGCTCAAGCCCCTCCCCATCGGCATCGTGGCAGAAACAGCGGCTTTGCGAGAGGTCTTCCGCGCTTGCGTCGTGCCGCGCCGTGCGCCGCGCTGGCTGAACGGGTGCTGCTCGGGGGCCCTCGGAGAGGCCCTCGGAGGGGCCCGCGCACGGCATCCGTCACCAGCGGAAGGTACGCATCCGCATCTGCTGGCGCATCCGGGCCGCACGGGCGCGTCGGGGCTGGACCCGGTCGCGCAGCTCGCGGGCCTCGTTCAGGTCGCGCAGGAACTGCGCGCGCCGCGCTCTGCGCTGCGCCGCCGTTTCCGCCGAGTCGTCTTCCGCTGTCGGCTGGTCGTCGGGCATCGGCCACCGTCCCAGGCTGGTCCGCTCGTCCTCCTCCGCGTCGCGAAGCAGTCCCCCCGCTCCCCACCTTCCCCCCTCACGGTCACTTGATGCCACCCCTCCGGCTCGCGTCATTCACCTTCCTGAGCTGGTACGACGGCCACCGCGCAGGGGGTGTGGGTCAGGACGGCGTTGGCCACCGACCCCATCAGCAACGCACGTCCCAGCCGCCGGTGGTGCCGGCCGACGACCACCAGGGCGCTGTGCGCGCCGGCCTGCACGAGCAGCCCGGCCGCGTCACCGGGTGAGGCGACCTGGTCCACGGGGAGGTCCGGGTACCGCGTGCGGTACGGCGCCAGCCGTTCGCCCTGGGTCCGCAGCATCTCCCGCTCGGCCGGCGCCCGGTCCGTGTCGGCGAGGACGTCGGGCAGCGCCTCGGGCGGTACGACGCCGAAGGGGGCGTCGATCAGCAGCAGCGGCGAGGGCGGGACGGCGTACGCGGAGACCACCCGCAGGGAGGCCGGCCGGCCGGCGGCGCGGCGCGCCGCGGCCTCCGCGAAGGCGAACGCGATCACCTCGTCGGCGGTCTCGGCGGCGTGCAGTCCGAGCACGACCCGGTCGGCGTCGGCCGCGGCGTCGGCGTCGGTGTCGTGGGCGGCCGTGGCGTCGGCGTCGCGGTCGGCCGCCGGGCCGGCGCCCGGATCGGCCCCGCCGTGTCCCTCCGTGCGGGCGTCGTGCGGGACGACCACCACGGGGCAGGCGGCGGTCGTCGACACCGCCCGGCTGGTGGAGCCCAGCAGCAGGCTGGCGAAGCCGCCGCGGCCGCGCGAGCCCATGACCAGCATCCCCGCGCCCTCGGCCGCGCCGCGCAGCGCGACGGGGACCGAGCCCTCCAGCGCCCGGTACCGGGCGCCCTCGGGCACCAGGGCGCGGATGGGGTCCGGCGGCTCGGTGGCGCCGCCCAGCGCCTCGCGGCGGCCGGCGTACAACTGGACGTGATCGGGAAGGACGTGGGCGACGACGAGTTCCGCGTGGTGCCGTCCGGCGGCCGCCACGGCCCATTCCAGCGCCTTCAGGCTGTGGTCCGATCCGTCGACCGCCGCCACGACAGGTCCATCGATCATGGTTCCAGGGTGGCATCGGCGACGGCTTCCCGCAGCCGCGCGCCCGGGGTTGCCGCGTGCGTGGCCCGTACCGCGTAGCCTTTTGGGCGCGGGTCGCGTCTTGCGTCCGTTGTCGCAGGTCAAAACCCTGAAGCTGAGCCTTGGAGGATGTTGTGCGTTTGCAGGTCGTCGATCACCCCCTGGTGGCGCACAAACTGACCACCCTGCGCGACAAGCGCACGGACTCCCCCACCTTCCGCCGGCTGGCCGACGAGCTGGTGACCCTGCTCGCGTACGAGGCCACCCGCGACGTCCGCACCGAGCAGGCCGACATCGAGACGCCGGTCGCCCCGACGACCGGTGTGAAGCTCTCCCACCCGCGCCCGCTGGTCGTACCGATCCTGCGCGCGGGTCTGGGCATGCTCGACGGCATGGTGCGGCTGCTGCCGACCGCCGAGGTGGGCTTCCTGGGCATGGTCCGCAACGAGGAGACCCTGGAGGCCTCCACGTACGCCACGCGCATGCCCGAGGACCTCTCCGGCCGCCAGGTCTACGTCGTCGACCCGATGCTGGCCACCGGCGGCACGCTGGTCGCGGCGATCCAGGAGCTGATCAAGCGCGGCGCCGACGACGTGACGGCCGTGGTGCTGCTGGCCGCCCCCGAGGGCGTCGAGGTCATGGAGCGCGAGCTGGCGGGCACGCCGGTGACCGTCGTCACGGCGGCGGTCGACGAGCGCCTCAACGAGCACGGCTACATCGTGCCGGGCCTGGGCGACGCGGGCGACCGCATGTACGGCTCGGCCGAGTAGGCCCGAGCCGTACCCCCGTCAGGCGCCGTCACGCCTTCACGCGCCGTCAGCCGCCGCGCGGCCACCGGTTCAGCAGGTGGCCGCGGGCAGGGGCTGCGGGCTGGTCAGGGCGGCCAGCGCCTTCTCCGCCTCCTGCACCGTGCTGAGCTCCTTGAACGCGTCACCCAGGATCAGGTCGATGTCCGCGCCCTCGCGGGCGTCGGCCTGCTGGGTGGTGCCGGCCAGGTGCGTGGCGAGCACGGAGTAGGCGGCCTTGTCGGTCTTGGGGGAGCCCAGCAGTATCCCGGTGCCGGGCACCTTCTTGTCGAAGTCCGCGGGGGCGTTGCCCACGTTGGCGACGGTGAAGCCGCGTTTCTTGAGCTCGTCGCCGACGGCCTTGGCGAGCCCCGAGCGCGGGGTCGCGTTGTAGACGTTGACGGTGATCGTGCCGGGCTGGGGGAGCTGCACCGGCGGCTGCGCGGCGGTGCTGGCCGAGGCCGGCCTGCCCTTGGTGCCGCAGTTCTTGGTCGCGACGGCGTCGCGCTTGTCCTTGTCACCGCCGAAAACGTCGATGAGCTGCAAGGTTCCATAGCCGAGCAGGGCGAGGACCAGGACCGAACCGAGGGCGGTGAACACCAGGCGGCGACGACTGCGGCGGCGGCTCATGCGCGGGTACGCGGCTCCCGTGACGCGGTACTTTCCGCCCATGCCGGGGGGAGTGAGCATGCTCATGGGCGCAGCGTAGTGCGGCCCGGTGACGATGCCTACTAAATGATCTGCTGATCGGGCAAGCCTGACCCGAAAGGCGCAACCGGCCCTTGATCAGCTGTTTTGACCGGCCGGCCGATCAGCCCAGTTCGAGGACGCGGGCGTGCAGCACCTGGCGCTGCTGCAGGGCCGCGCGCACGGCGCGGTGCAGCCCGTCCTCCAGGTAGAGGTCGCCCTGCCATTTCACGACGTGGGCGAAGAGGTCGCCGTAGAAGGTCGAGTCCTCCGCGAGCAGCGTCTCGAGGTCCAGCTGGCCCTTGGTCGTCACCAGCTGGTCGAGCCGGACCGGGCGCGGCGCGACGTCCGCCCACTGCCGGGTGCTTTCCCGGCCGTGGTCGGGGTACGGCCGCCCGTTTCCGATGCGCTTGAAGATCACACGGAAAGCCTACCGGTCCCGTGCCTGCGGGCGCAGCCTCGTGGTGTTGATGGAAAGGTGACAAACAGGTCTATTCCGGGAGTGAGAGATGAGCGACAGCACCGCCGCGGCCGACGAGATCGCCGCCGGGTACGCCTTCACCGGCCCCGCGCTCGACCTGGGGGCGCTGCTGTGGGACGGAACCTGCTTGCCGGACCGGCAGATCCGCATCCCGCTGTCGATGCTCAACCGGCACGGACTGGTCGCGGGCGCGACCGGCACCGGAAAGACCAAGACCCTCCAGCTCGTCGCCGAGCAGCTGTCGGGAGCCGGCGTGCCGGTGTTCCTCGCGGACATCAAAGGCGACGTCTCCGGCATCTCGGCGCCGGGCGCGGCGAACGACAAGGTCGGCGGCCGGGCCCGGGAGGTGGGCCAGGAGTGGGAGCCCGCCGGATTCCCCGCGGAGTTCTACGCGCTGGGCGGCATCGGGCCCGGTATTCCGCTGCGGGCGACGGTGACGAGTTTCGGGCCGGTGCTGATGTCGAAGGTGCTCCAGCTCAACCAGACGCAGGAGCAGTCGCTCGGGCTCATCTTCCACTACGCCGATTCCAAGGGCCTGGAGCTGATCGACCTCAAGGACCTGCGGGCGGTCGTCGCCTTTCTCGTCTCCGACCGGGGAAAGGCGGAGCTGAAGGGAATCGGCGGGCTGTCGACGGTCACGGCGGGCGTCATTCTGCGCGCGCTCACCGCATTCGAGCAGCAGGGCGCCGGGGAATTCTTCGGCGAGCCGGAGTTCGACACCAGCGAATTCCTGCGGACCGCGCCGGACGGGCGCGGACTGGTCTCCGTACTGGAACTGCCCGCCGTACAGGACAAGCCGCAGCTCTTCTCCACCTTCCTGATGTGGCTGCTGGCCGACCTCTACACCGGCCTGCCGGAGGTCGGCGATCTGGAGCGGCCCAAGCTCGTCTTCTTCTTCGACGAGGCGCACCTGCTCTTCAACGACGCGTCGAAGGCGTTCCTGGAGGCGATCACGCAGACGGTGCGGCTGATCCGGTCCAAGGGCATCGGCGTCTTCTTCGTCACGCAGACCCCGAAGGACGTGCCGGCGGACGTGCTCGCGCAGCTCGGCAACCGGGTCCAGCACGCGCTGCGCGCCTTCACCCCGGACGACGCGAAGGCGCTGAAGGCGACGGTGCGGACCTTCCCCCGTTCGGACTACGACCTGGAGGAGCTGCTGACCCGACTGGGCACCGGCGAGGCCGTCGTGACGGTGCTGAGCGAGAACGGCGCGCCGACGCCGGTCGCGGCGACCCGGCTGCGCGCGCCGGGCTCGCTGATGGGCCCGATCGACGCGGTGGCGCTGGAGACGGCGGTGAAGTCCTCACTGCTGTACGGGCGGTACGCGCAGGCGGTCGACCGGGAGTCGGCGTACGAGAAGATCAGCGCCGAGCAGGCGGCCGCGGAGGCGGCGGCGGAGCAGGCGGCGGCCGAGGCCGAGGCGGAGAAGCAGGCGAGGGCGGAGGCGCGGACGGCGAAGGCGGCCCCGAAGGACCAGTCGCTGGCCGAACAGGTCGTGGGCAGCGGGCTGTTCCGCTCCCTGGCCCGCTCGATCGGCACCCAGCTCGGCCGGGAGATCTCCCGGTCGGTCTTCGGTACGGCGCGGCGGCGGAGGTAGGCGGCGATGAGAGGGACGAGGCGGACGCGGGACCGGGATCGAGGGGAAATCCAGGCAACCACCGTCCCCCGTCAGGCCATCGGCTGACAGACTCATGCCATGCGGACCGAACTCACCGACACCACGTCCAGCAAGATCGACCGGGCGCTCCTCGCCGCCCGCCGCGCCGTCGGCAGTCACACCACGGGGCTGGTGCTGACCCTGATCGTGGCCACCGACGAGGAGAACGCGTACGACGCGGTGCGGGCGGCGACCGAGGCCGCGCGCGAGCACCCGTGCCGGATCATCGTCGTCATCAAGCGGACCTCGCGCGGTCCGCACACGCTGCGCGAGACGCGGCTGGACGCGGAGCTGCGCGTGGGGTCGGACGCCGGGACCGGCGAGATCGTGATCCTGCGCCTGCACGGGGAGCTGACCGGTCACACGGGTTCGGTGGTGTTGCCGCTGCTGGCCCCGGACGCGCCGGTGGTCGCCTGGTGGCCGGCCGACGCGCCGGACCGGCCGGCCCACGACGAGCTGGGCGCGCTGGCCCAGCGCCGCATCACGGACGCGCAGTCCGCGCCCGACCCGGTCGCCGTGCTGGACGAGCGGTCCGCCGCCTACACGCCCGGTGACACCGACCTGGCGTGGACGCGGCTGACGCCCTGGCGGGCGCTGCTGGCGGCGGCCCTGGACCAGAGCGGGCTCCCGGTGACGGGGGCCGGGGTGGAGAGCGAGGCCGGGAACCCGAGTGCCGAGCTGCTCGCCCGCTGGCTGGAGGACCGGCTCGGGGTACCGGTGGAGCGGGTCGCCACGCAGGGTCCGGTGATCACGCGGGTCCGGCTGGAGACCGCGGACGGGGAGATCCGTATCGACCGCCCGGCGGGGGCGGTCGCGACGCTCTCCGTGCCGGGCCGGCCGGACCGGCCCGTCGCGCTGAAGATCCGTACGAACGCGGAGCTGATCGCGGAGGAGCTGCGCCGGCTCGACGCGGACGTGATCTACGGCTCGGCGCTGCGCCGGCGGCCGCTCCAGACGGCGCTCTCGGCGTAGTGGTTGTCGTAGACGGGTGAGGAGTCCTTGATGTCCTGGACGGTGGCCTCGCCCGCGTTCACCCGGCCCAGCAGCCGGTAGTAGTCGAAGCGCTCCATGCCGGGCGCGAACCCGACGAACACCTGGGCGGTGTGGCCCGCGGCGGGCGCGAAGGCGTGCTTCACGCCGGGCGGTACGGCGAGGAAGTCGCCCTTGCCGAGCGTGGTGACCTCGTCGTCCACCAGCACGTCCAGCTGCCCGTCGACGACGAAGAAGAACTCGGTGGCCCGGGTGTGGAAGTGCACCGGCGCCCCGGCCGCGCCCTCCTCGAAGGTGGCGGTGTTGCAGGTCAGTCCGGCCTGGTCGGCGAGCAGGGTGATCAGGCTGCCGGGGGCGTCGGAGATGGTCTCGGCGGTGGCGTTCCGGGTGAGGTGCGCGCTCTCGTTCGTCTTCATGTCCCCCATCCTATGGCGATGATCGACCGGTTTCAGAAGTCATTTTCATGGCAGCTTTCCCGGTCAATTCAGCTGCGCGGGACGTCCGTTCCCGGGCTACCCGCCCCGCTTCGCGGCCTTGGCCGCCGCCTTCGCCTCCTGCTTGTACGCCCGTACCCGGGCCAGGGACTCCGGGCCGGTGATGTCCGCCGCCGAGCGGTGGGCGCCGGCCTCGCCGTACGCGCCCGCGGCCTCCCGCCAGCCCGTGGGGCGCACGTCCCACTGCTTGCCCAGCAGGGCCAGGAAGATCTTCGCCTTCTGCTCGCCGAACCCCGGCAGGGCCTTGAGCCGCGCCAGCAGTTCGGCGCCGGTCCCCACCTCGCTCCACAGCGCGGAGGCGTCCCCTCCGTAGTGCTCCACCAGGTATGCGCACAGCTGCTGCACCCGCTTGGCCATCGCCCCCGGGTAGCGGTGCACGGCCGGCTTCTGCGAGAGCAGCGCCGCGAAGGCCTCCGGGTCGTACGCCGCGATGGCGTGCGCGTCGAGGTCGTCGGAGTCCATCCGGCGCGCGATGGTCCACGGCCCCGAGAACGCCCATTCCATCGGCACCTGCTGGTCCAGCAGCATTCCCACCAGCAGCGCCAGCGGGCTGCGCCCGAGCAGCGCGTCCGCCTCCGGATCCTGGGCCAGCCGCATCGTGTGTTCCATGCACCCAGCCTGCCGCGCCACCGCGTTCCCCGCGCGCCCGGCACACCGCGCGCCTAGCGTGAGGAGTGGGAAGGAGTGAGTCATACCATGACAGATTTCGCGGAAGGCGCGCCCTGCTGGGCGGACGCCATGTTCAAGGACGTCGAAGGGGCGAAGACCTTCTACGGGGACGTGCTGGGCTGGACCTTCGGTGAGGCGTCCACCGAGTACGGCGACTACACGCAGGCCTACTCCGGCGGCAAGGCCGTCGCCGCCGTCGTCCCTCCCATGCCGGGCGCGGAGCAGGCGCCGTCCGCCTGGTGCCTGTACTTCGCGTCGGACGACGTGAACCGGACCGCCGAGAAGATCAAGGAGGCGGGCGGGGCGCTCCTGATGGAGCCGATGCAGGTCGGTCCCTTCGGCTCGATGGCCATCGCCAAGGAGCCCAGCGGTGCGGTGTTCGGGGTCTGGCAGCCGGGCGAGCACAAGGGCTTCGAGAAGATGGGCGAGAACGGCGCGTACTGCTGGGCCGAGATCTTCACCCGCGAGCCGGACAGGGCCGACGACTTCCTCAAGCGGGTCTTCCCCTACCGGGTGGAGCGGATGGAGGCGGGTGACGAGGGCGGGCCGTCCGCGATGGACTTCAAGATCTTCAGTCTCGGCGGCCCCGAGCACCCGGTCCTGGGCCGGATGAAGATGGACGACGACTTCCCGCCGGACCTGCCGGCGTACGTCCAGATCTACTTCGCCGTCCCCGACTGCGACGACGCCGTCGCCAAGGCGCGGGGGCACGGCGGCACGCTGCACTTCGGCCCGATGGACAGCCCGTTCGGGCGGTTCGCCGCCCTCACCGACCAGCAGGGAGCGGCGTTCGCGGTCATCGACCTCAGCCGGACGACGGGCGAGGTGCCCCCGACGACGCCCGCCTGATCCCGGGCGGGCGGGCGAAGCGGCCCGGTGTGGTGCCCACGAGGCGCTTGAAGTGGCGGGCCAGGTGCGACTGGTCGTAGAAACCGGCTGTGGCCGCCACCTGGCCGGGCGGTTGCCCGTCGAGCAGCAGGCGGCGGGCGCGCTCGACCCGGCGGGCCATCAGGTACTGGTGCGGGGCGATGCCGAACGCCGCGCTGAACGCCCGTACCAGGTGCGTGGGATGGGCGTGCAGCAGTGTGGCGGCCTCGTCCAGGGTCACCCCCCGGACCAGCCGGGCGTCGAGGAGTTCGCGCAGGTCGTGGGCCACACCGCGGTCGGGGACCCGGGGGCCGGGCGGGAGCACCCGGGGCCGCAGCCGGGTGCGCAGGCGCTCGCGGACCAGGGCGAGGCGGCTCTGCGCCTCCAGTTCGTCACCGGGGGCCGCCAGCGCGGTGTGCAGCTGTGCCACGCGCCGGCGCAGGAGCGGGTCGAGGAGGTCAGGGCCGTCCACCGCCGGGCCGATGAACGTCTCGTCCAGCTGGGTCAGGTCGAGGTAGAGGACCCGTTTGCGGAAGCCGGACGCGGTGGCGGGCGAGCCGTTGTGCGGCACCTGCGGCGGGAGCAGGGACACCGTGTCGCCGGGTGTGCCGCGCCGGTGGCGGTCGAGGTCGTAGCGGATCGCGCCGTCGTCGACGATGAGCAGGGTCCACACGTCGTGGACGTGCATCGGGTAGGCGTGCTCGGTGAAGTGGGCGTGGAAGACCTCCACGACCCCGGGGACGGGCGGGCGCCACGCGGAAACCTGCTGCCCGTCCACCATGCAAGGAATGTACAAGACCGCCGCCGGGCCGGACCGGCAGTCTCGGATCATGAACACCGACACCACCGCCGGCATCGCGCCGCACGCCCCCGCGGACGCCGCCCCCGTCCGTTTCGACACCAAGATCGCCGTCCTGCTGCGCGCGGACCTGGAGACGTGGCAGCGGCTGAACGTGACCGCGTTCCTGGTCAGCGGCCTCGGGGCGGCGGAACCCGAGGTGATCGGCGCCCCGTACGCGGACGCGGACGGCACCGCGTACCTGCCGATGTTCCGCCAGCCCGTCCTGGTCTTCGAAGGCACCGAGGAGACGCTGACCGCGGCCCACACCCGCGCCCTGGCCCGGTCGCTGCCCCTGTCGGTCTTCACGTCGGAGCTCTTCACCACGGGCAACGACCGGGACAACCGGGCGGCGGTCGCCGCCGTGGGCCGGGACTCCCTGGACCTGGTGGGGCTGGCCGTGTACGGGCCGCGCAACGCGGTGGACAAAGTGCTCAAGGGGGCGCGGATGCACCCGTGACGTTCCGGGGCCGGTCAGGTCAATCCGGCCGCAGGGGCCAGCCGGTCGGGGGACAGCGGGTGGCGGATGCGACGGGTCGAACACGCGCCGCCGGAAAGCGGATTACGTTCGGTCCCGTGCGGTCCGTGTCCGGGCCGTGCCGAGATCTACGTAAGAGGTTGACCTGCATGAGCCTGAGCATCCGCAACCAGATCCCCGGCACCGTCACGGGTGTGACGACCGGTGAGGCCATGGCGACCGTCAAGGTCCGTCTGGAGGGCGGTCAGGACATCACCGCCGCCATCACCGCCGACGCCGTCAAGGAGCTCGGCATCACCTCCGGTTCCGCCGTGACCGCGCTGGTCAAGGCCACCGAGGTGGCGCTGGCCACCGGGCCCGTCGAGGGGCTGTCGATCCGCAACCAGATCGCCGGCACCGTCGTCGACGTGGCCGCCGGCGGCGCGATGGCTTCGGTCAAGGTGGACGTGAACGGCGGCGGGCTGACCGCCGCCATCACCAAGGACGCCGTCGAGGCGCTCGGCCTGACCGCCGGGTCCTCGGTCGTCGCCCTGATCAAGTCGACCGAGGTGTCCCTCCGGTCCGCGTGACGGCGTAGGGCGTGCGGGCCGGGGCGCTCTCCGGCTCCCGCGCCGGCGCCGCCAGCGCGCCGAACCAGACGTGCGTGACCGCGCTGATGTAGCGCGCCCCGCAGCGGTCGGACGGCACCACCAGCTGGCTGCCCGCCTCGTCGAGGTCCGCCCCGTCGAGCCGGGTGGCCAGCAGGACCGGGCTGCCGCCGAAGTCGGCGTCCAGCTCCGCCCACGACAGCACGGTGTGGTGGCCGTCCGCCCCGGTCACCGCCAGCAGGAACCGCGAGCGGTCCTTGCGGCGGCGGGCGTCGAAGGCCGGGCCCGCGTCCGCCACCACCTCGCGCAGCAGCGGGCCCTCGAAGACGTGCTCCTGCGGCCCGTTCGTCGCGCAGTCGAACGTCACCGCGGCCCGGTGGCACCGCCATTCCCGCAGGTCGGCGACGCTGAGCGAGGCCGGGTGGTCGAGGTCGCCGTGCAGCATCAGTGTGGCCATGACCAGGGCATGCCCGGACACCTCCCGGCCGGAAACGTATCTGCCAGCCACATCTCACGATGTGGCTGGCAGATGTGTGAGCGTTACGACACGTCGGCTTGCATCTTCTGCCAGACCACGTCCCGGGTCACCGGCAGCTCCGTGAACCGCACGCCCGTCGCGTCCCGCAGCGCGTTCGCGAACGCCGGCGCCACCGGGTTGAAGGGGCTCTCGCTCATCGACTTCGCGCCCAGCGGCCCGATCGCGTCCGACGTCTCCATGAAGTGCACCTCGGTGCGCGGGACGTCGGCGTACTGCGGCAGCCGGTAGCGGCGGAAGGCCGCCGTCGTGACCTCGCCGCGCTCGTCGACGCGTACGGTCTCGAAGAGCGTGGCCCCCAGCGCCTGCGCGACACCGCCCTCGACCTGCCCCAGGCACTGCATCGGGTTCATGACCTTGCCCGCGTCCGCCGCGTGCACACTGCGCAGGATCTTCATCTCTCCCGTGCCGGGGTCGACGGCCACCCGGAACCACTGCGCGTTGAAGGCCACCGAGCGCGGGCTGCCGCCCCAGTGCCCCTCCGCGCTGATCTCGGCGGCGCGGCCCGACGCGTGGGCGGCCTCGTACAGCTCCTTGAGCGTGACGACCCGGCCCGCGCAGTCGAAGGCCTCGGCGCCGAGCGTGCACAGGTGGCGGGCCACGCCCGTGTGCCGGGCGGCGAACGTCTTCAGGCGCTCCGCCAGCGAGGTCGCCGCCAGCAGCACCGCCTTGCCCGCGACCACGGTGCCCGCCGAGCCGAACGCGCCGGTGTCGTGCCGTACGACGTCGGTGTCGGACTGGCGGATCGCGATCCGGTCGGCGGTCGTGGCCAGCGCGCCCGCCGTGATCTGTTTGTGGACGGTCGTGGTGCCGTTGCCGAACTCGGCGGTGCCGACCGCGATGTCGTACGTGCCGTCCGACATCAGACTGACGGTCGCGTCCGCGTAGTGGCCCCCGGGCGGGCCGGTGGCGATCATCGACATGGCGGTGCCCTGGCCGGTGAGCCAGCCCGGCGGGACCTGCTCGGCGCTGGTGTCCTCCTCGATGGCCCTGCGGACCACCGCCAGGCACTGCGCCAGGCCGTAGGAGGCGATGAACAGGTCCTCCTCGTGCCCGATCGGGGTCTCCAGGGGCTCGCCCGCGCCGATGATGTTCCTCTCCCGGAACACCAGCGGGTCCATCCCCAGCTGCCGGGCCGTCTCGTCCATGGCGGACTCGACGGCGAAGGTGACCTGGCCCAGGCCGTACCCGCGGAAGGCACCCGCCGGCACGGCGTTGGTGTAGACGGAGAAGGCGTCGACCTTCTTGTGCGGGGCCCGGTAGACGGCGAAGGACTCGCCGACGCTGTGGAACATCACGGCCGGGCCGTGGTTGCCGTACGCGCCGGTGTTGGAGACCACCCGCATCTGAATCGCCGTCAGGGTGCCGTCGGCGCGGGCTCCCAGCTTGATGGTGATCGTGAACGGGTGGCGGGTGGTCGCGCCGTAGAACTGCTCGGCGCGGGTGTACTCCAGCTTCACCGGCCGCCGCAGCTTGAGCGCGGCCAGGACCACGATGTCCTCGGTCAGCATCTCCTGCTTGCCGCCGAACCCGCCGCCCACCCGGCCCGCGACCACGCGGACCTCGTCCTCGGGCAGGCCGTACAGGGCGCACAGCGCGCGGCGGGTCAGGAACGGGGTCTGGGTGGAGGACCGGACGGTGATCCGTTCCCCCGTGCCGTCCTCCTTCGGCTCGAAGTAGGCCACGCAGCCGTGCGTCTCCAGGCTGGCGTGCTGCACGCGCTGGGTGCGGTACGTCTCCTCGTGGATCACCGAGGCCTCGGCGAAGCCGTCGGCGACGCAGCCGATCTCGCCGTGCACCTCGCCGGCCACGTTGTTCCCGACCCGCGCGATCCGCGACTCGGGACCCTTTCCGGCGTGGATGACGGGCGCGCCCTCGGCCATCGCCTCCTCGGGGTCGATGACGTACGGCAGTTCCTCGTACGTGACCCGGATCCGGCGGCAGCCCTCCTCGGCCGCGCCCTCGGTGTCGGCGACGACGGCGGCGACGCGCTGGCCGACGTACCGCACGACGCTGTCCAGGACCCGGGTGTCGTCGGGGTCCTCGGTGGGGTGTTCGTGGCGGGCGGAGGAGTACAGCACGTCCGGGGCGTCCTCGTGGGTGAGGACGGCGTGCACGCCGGGCACGGCCAGGGCCTCGGAGGTGTCGATGCCCACGATCCGGGCGTGCGGGTGCGGGGAGCGCAGCAGCTTCATGTGCAGCAGCCCCGGGACCTCGACGTCGAAGGTGTAGCGGGCGGTGCCGGTGACGACCTGGGGGCCGGCCGGCGCGCCCAGGCTGCGGCCCACGGCCTCGCCGGCGCAGGGGCGTTCGACGTGCTGGACGCCGCGGACGGCGTCCTCGATGGCGCGGTAGCCCGTGCAGCGGCAGATGTTGCCCTTGAAGGCGCGCGGCAGGTCCGCCAGCTTGCCGTCGTCGTGGGCGGTGCCCCGCTCGGCCTCCAGGGCGGCGGTGGTCATCAGGAACCCGGCCGTGCAGAAGCCGCACTGGAAGCCCTGGGCCTGGAGGAACTTCTGCTGGACGGGGTGCAGTTCGCCGTCCGGGCGGGCCAGGCCCTCGACCGTGGTCACGCTGCGGCCGCCGGCCCGTACGGCGGGGTAGAGGCAGCTGTGCACCGGGCTGCCGTCGACGTGGACGGTGCAGGCCCCGCAGTCGCCCTGGTCGCAGCCCTTCTTCACACCGAACCAGCCGCGGTCGCGCAGGTAGGTGCGCAGGCACTGGCCGGGGCGCGGCTCGGTGTCGAAGCGCTGCCGGTTGATCTCGATCTCGTAGCTCATCGCGCGGCCTCCTGGGTGAGGGTGAGTTCGCGGCGGATCTCCTCGGCCAGGCGCAGCGCCATGTGGCGGCGCCAGGCGGGGAGGCCGTGGATGTCGTCGAACCAGTCCGCGGCCGGGACGGTGGTGTCGATGGCGTCGCGCAGCTCGGCCGCGGTCGGCGGCAGCGGGAACCAGAAGCGGAACGGGCGGGTGGTGGCGGCCGTGACCGTGAGGGCGAAGGAGCCGTCCTGCGGGTCGGAGGTGCCGATGACCAGCGCGCCGGAGCGGCCGAGTCCGTACAGGGACGCCTGCCGGAAGGCGGTACGGCAGCCCAGCGCGCGGGCGGGCAGGGTGACCGAGCGCAGCAGGTCGCCCTCGCGCAGGTCCTTGACGCCGGCGCCGCGGATGAAGTCGGTGACGGGCACGCGCCGGGTGCCGCCGTCCTGGCCCAGCAGCAGGCAGACGCCGTCGAGGGCGGCGGTCAGCGAGATGACCGGCCCGGCGGGCAGACCGTTGCAGAGGTTCCCGCCGACCGTCGCCATGTTCCAGATCTTGAACGAGGCGAGGAAGGCGCGGCAGCACTGCTCGAACAGCGGGGCGGCGAGGGCGGACAGGCTCCGGCCGAAGCGCGAGAGCTCGGTGATGGTGCAGGTCGCGGCGATGTCGAGGGAGCCGTCGTCCTGCCAGGACAGGGGCGCCCAGCCCATCCGGGAGAGGTCGATCAGACGGCGTATGCGGGGCTGCGGCTCGGAGAAGAGGTACGTGCCGCCGCCGAGGTAGGCATCGCCGGGCCGCCAGGGCTCACGGCGGCGCGCATCGCGCACGTCGAGCACCGTGTTGAGATCCATTTCCGCCACTTCCTCGGTCGGGTACGGCCAGTGAAGCAACGGGGGCCGGGGCGGATCGACTGGTCCCGGACACGGAAAAGCCCCGGCGCGCGGCAGCCGCCCCTGGTGGATCATCCAAGACCCTGCCCAGCCGGTTCGCCTTGCATTTACGATGGAACATCTCGCATCCGCCTCGCGAATGTGGGCGTGATCGCGGCCCTGCCCCGGGCTGCCGGGCCGCCACCCACCGCAAGGAGTCCCCGCCATGCACGTCCTCGACCTGCTCCAGACCGAGAGCCTGGGCCTCACCCTGCTGTGGGGCGAACCGTCCCTTCTCGGCCAGGAGGTCAGCGGGGTCACCGCCACCGACCTGGAGGACCCGCGCCGGTTCCTGGGCCCCGGGGAGATCGTGCTCAGCGGGCTGGTGTGGTGGACGGACGGCGACCTGGCGAAGGCGGACCGGTTCGTCGCGGCGCTCGCCGACGCCGGGGCCACCGCGCTGCTGGCAGGCGAGGAGACCCACGGGCGGGTCCCGCAGGAGCTCGTCGCGGCCTGCCGCGCGTACCGGGTGCCGGTGATCGCGGTGCCGGCACGGACCAGCTTCCGCGCGGTGACCGAGGCGGTCTACCTGCGGCAGTGGGGCGACCTGAGCCGCCGCCCGACCCGGCTCTTCGCGCTGCCGGAGAACGTGCGCAGCGAGCTCAGCCGGCTGCTGGAGGACGACGCCGGCCCGGCCGAACTGCTGGACCGGGCGTGCGCGCACCTGGGCCGGGTGCCCTGCTACCTGCTGACCACGAGCGGCCGCACGGTGGCCCGTACCCCGTCGGCGCCCGCGATCCCGGCGCAGCGGGCGGCGGGCGTGCTGACCGGGCTGACGCTGCGGATCGAGGCCGAGAGCTCCCCGTACGACGCGTGGCAGCTGCACGTGCCGGACGCGGACGCGGCGCCGCCGCGGGTCCTGCACGAGATCGCCGAGGTCTTGGCGCAGTACCGGGACGGGCAGGCGCGGCGGGCGGCGGCGGCGCGGGCGGCCGGGGAACGGCTGGCCGGCCTGCTGGAGGCGCCCGCGGTGGAACCGGGCGTCCTGGAGGAGGCCCTGGTCGCGGCCGGCCTGCCGGCGGCCGGACGGTACCTGGTGCTGGCGGCGACCTCGGGGGACGCGCTGGTGGAGGCGCTGCGGCACGCGGAGGCCGCGGGGACGGACGTGACCGCCGCGGCCGTCGGGGAGACGGTGGCGGTCGTGGCCCTCGCGGGCGACGCGGGTGATGCCGGCGGCTCCGTGGGCGATGCCGGCGACTGTGCGGGCGACCGCGGCGGCGTACCGGAGGCGCGGCTCGGCGCCGGGCTGCGCGCGCTGTGGCCGCTGCTGCGGGCCTGCCGGCCGGAGGCCGACCTGCGGGTGGGCATCGGCGGCCCGGCGGCCGGCCCCGCCGGGCTGCGGGCGGCGCTCACCCGGGCCCTGTTCGCCCGCGCCGCGACCGACGAGCGGGCACCCGTACGGGAGGTGGCGGAACTGGGCACCCTGGCGGAGCTGCTGGCGGGGGTGCCGGCCGAGGTGCGCACGGTGTACCGGACCCGGGTGCTGGGAGCGCTCGGGGACGGGATGCTGCGCGAGACGCTGGAGGTGTTCCTGGCGAACAACTGCTCCTGGACCCGTACGGCCGAGGCACTGCACCTGCACGTGAACACGGTCCACTACCGGATCGAGCGCGTGGAGTCCCTGACGGGCCGTGACCTCTCCCGCCTGGACCACAAGCTGGACCTGTACGCGGCGCTGCGCTGCCTGTGACCCCCGGCGCGCTGCCGGGGCATGCGCCTCGGCCGAAGCCTCAGCCCAGGTCGATGTGCACGTTGGTGGACTTCACCCGCGCGGTGACCGTCACGCCGACCTCGATGCCGAGTTCCTCGACCGACTCGCGCGTCACCAGGGACACGATGCGGTGCGGGCCCGACTGGATCTCCACCTGCGCCGCCACGTCGTCCACCCTCACGCCGGTCACGATGCCGGCGAAGGCGTTGCGCACGGAGGTGGCCGGGCTGTTCTCGGGAACCGGGTGCATCCCGGCCGCCCGTTCCTGGGCGAACGCGGCGAGCGCCGCGCCGTCGATGCTGCGGACCCCGTCGTCCTGCCGGACGGCGGGCAGCCGCCCGGCGTCCGTCCAGCGCCGGACGGTCTCCGGACTCACGCCCAGCAGGCCGGCGGCCTGCCCGATGGTGTACTGCGGCACGTAGGCACTCTAGGGGGTGCCCGCCCCGTCGGGCGCCCCTGCGGGACCGGCGTGCGCTCAGGAGCCGACGTGCGCTCAGGACCCGGCGCGGGCCGCCCGTGCCAGCAGCAGCCGGCGCTCGCTGGCGTTCCGGGTGAGCGCGGCCGCCCGTTCGAACTCCGCCCGTGCCTCGGCGCTGCGCCCCAGCCGCTCCAGCAGGTCCCCGCGCACGCTCGGCAGCAGGTGGTAGTCCTTCAGGGCCGGTTCGGCCGCCAGCGCGTCCACCAGCGCCAGCCCCGCCGCCGGGCCCTCGGCCATCGACACGGCGACCGCCCGGTTCAGCTCCACGACCGGGGACGGGGTCAGCGCCATCAGCCGGCCGTACAGGGCCGCGATCGCCGGCCAGTCGGTGTCCTCGTACCGGACCGGCTGCGCGTGGTACGCCGCGATCGTGGCCTGGACGGCGTACGGCCCGTGGCCCGCGTGCTGCAGCGCCTCGAGCCCGCGCAGGACGAGCAGCCGGTTCCACTTCGAGCGGTCCTGGTCGGCGAGGAGCACCGGCGCGCCGTCGGGCCCGGTGCGGGCCGGGATCCGCGAGGCCTGGAACTCCAGGAGCGCCGCCAGCGCGTGCACCTCGCCCTCCCCGGGCATCAGGCCCGCCAGCACCCGGGCCAGCCGCAGGGCGTCCTCGCACAGGGCCGGCCGGACCAGGTCGTCGCCGGCGGTGGCGGCGTAGCCCTCGTTGAAGATCAGGTAGATGACCTCCAGGACGGAACCGAGCCGGGCCTCGCGGTCCGCGCCGTACGGCACCTCGAAGGGCACGTCGGCCTTCGCCAGCGTCCGCTTCGCCCGGACGATCCGCTGCGCGACCGTCGGCTCGGACGTGAGGAACGCCCGCGCGATCTCCTCCGTCGTCAGCCCGCCCAGCAGGCGCAGCGTGAGCGCGATCCTGCCTTGCGTCGACAGGACCGGATGGCACGCCGTGAAGATCAGCCGCAGCAGGTCGTCGTCGATGTCGTCCGCGTCGGCGGGCTCGGGCGGCGGCGCGACCGCGTCCGGCTGCGCGCGCCCGACCTCCGCCAGCTTGCGCGCGTACGTCTCCTTGCGGCGGACGAGGTCGATCGCGCGGTGCTTGGCGGTGGCCATGAGCCAGGCGCCGGGCCGGTCCGGGACGCCTGCCGCCGGCCACTGTTCCAGCGCCGCGACCAGCGCGTCCTGCGCGATCTCCTCGGCGATGCCGACGTCGCGCACGATACGGGTGACGCCCGCGATGATCCGGGCGGACTCGATCCTGAACACCGCTTCGACCGTCCGGGCCACGCTCGCTGCCGTCACGGCCACCCATCAGAGCAGCCGCCCGTCCCGCCGGGCAAGCGCGACCCGGCGGCACGGACGGCCGACCTCGCTCAGCCCTCGATCTCGCGGACCTCGCACGTCACGGTCCAGTGCGGCGGGTGGATCTCCAGGAACCGCCGGGCCCACTCGACCGCCTCGGCCTTGTCCTTGGCCTGGATGAGGGAGTAGCCGCCGATGACCTCCTTGGTCTCGGTGAACGGGCCGTCGGTGTAGCCGACCTTCCCGTCGGCCCAGGTCACCCGGGTGGCCTCGGCGGTCGGCTTCAGGCCGGCCGTGTCCAGCATGACCCCGGCCTTGGTGATCTCCTCGAACAGCGCTCCCATGCGTGCGTCGAAGTCGGGCCCGGGGGCGTCGGCGGGCGGGTTCTGCTCGTCGATGCGGATCAGCGTCAGGTAGCGCGGCATGGTGGCTCCTCGGTCAGGAGGACGGGGCTCGTTCCCCGTCTCTCACCCCTGCGTCGAACGGGAGACGGCCGGATCGACACCTCCCCCGGAAATCTTTCCGGGAATCCTCCGGAGCCGCCCCCGTACGCCCGTGTCCCGTACGCCCGCGTCCCCGTACTCTCACCCGGAGAAAATCTGCTGCGGCCGGAGTACACTTCGCGGTGTTCTGCCGCTGAAGTGAGAGGTCTGTGTGACCCCGAAATCCCCGGCCCGCACCCCCGACCGTTTCGACGACGACGACTATCCGGCGTACACGATGGGCCGGGCTGCGGAAATGATCGACGCGACCCCCGCGTTCCTGCGGGCGCTGGGTGAGGCGGGGCTGATCACACCCCTGCGGTCGGAGGGCGGACACCGCCGCTATTCCCGCCACCAGCTGCGCGTCGCGGCCCGCGCGCGCGAGCTGGTGGGCCAGGGCACCCCGGTCGAGGCGGCCTGCCGGATCGTCCTCCTGGAGGGGCAGCTGGCCCAGGCCCTGCGGGACAACGAGGAACTGCGGCGGGACCTGCGAAGCCGCTGACGCCCGCCGGAGCCGGTGAAACCCTATGCCGACCGATACAGAATTACGGCAATCGCGGCAGGGGAAATAACCTCCTTCGAAGGAATTCGGTCTTCCTGTCCATGGTTTCCGGGGCGGCGCGGGGGTGCTGTGGTAGTTTCGAAAGAAGTTGCAGTTGTGGTTCCCAGTGCGTCGAGCATTACCGGTCTTTTCCGGCGGGGCAATCATCGCGGCGACGCGGGGTGTGCACAGTGCCCACCCCGGGACCTGCCCCGTTAGAGGAGATCTTTCATGGCTACTGGCATCGTGAAGTGGTTCAACGCCGAAAAGGGCTTCGGCTTCATCGCGCAGGACGGCGGCGGCGCCGACGTCTTCGCCCACTACTCCAACATCGTCTCCAACGGCTTCCGTGAGCTCCAGGAGGGCCAGAAGGTGTCGTTCGACGTCACCCAGGGCCCGAAGGGCCCCCAGGCTGAGAACATCGTCTCCGCCTGATCACAGGACGCACGCCCGGCCGGGGCCCGCACCTTGGGGTGCGGGCCCCGGTTCGCGTTCCCCCAGGGCCCACGGCCCGGCTGCCGCCCCATGGACCTCTACCCGTCGCTGGCCGGCGGCGGGTTCCCGTTCGCCACGGAGGAACCCTCATGCGCTGCGTGATCGCCCGCTTTCCCTTCGAACTGACCAAAGGCGGAGTAGAGGCGTCCATGAAGGGCGTCGTGCCCGAGCCCGTCATCGACGCGTCCGCGACCATCGACGGCCGCGTCTACCCCGTCAAGCAGGTCGGCCGCATCATCACCGGCCAGGACCCCCGCGACTTCACCGCAGGCGAGGTCTACCGCGCCCTGGTCCGCCTGGGCTTCACCTGCCGCGCCACGCCCACCGCCGACCCGTCCGGCCTCTCCCAGGCCTGACGCCACGATGTGACGTGGTCCATGTCGGCCGCTCTGCTCCTGGTGCGTGCGCCGCACCGCATACGTAGAAGGGCCCCGCTGCAAGCAGCGGGGCCCTTCTACAACGTGCCCGGTGAGGCACTGGCGGAGGATACGAGATTCGAACTCGTGAGGGGTTGCCCCCAACACGCTTTCCAAGCGTGCGCCCTAGGCCTCTAGGCGAATCCTCCGCCGCAAACAATACAAGACGCTGAGGGGTGCTAGCGAACGTGATCCGCGGGGTGGGGGAGCGGGTCGATTCCGGGGCCGTCCATCGGCTACGCTGGGGCCAGCCCCTCACGTGGCGCTATCTCACCCAACTCCCCCAGGGCCGGAAGGCAGCAAGGGTAAGTGGGCTCTGGCGGGTGCGTGGGGGGCGCTTTGCGTTCGGTGGCCGTCGTTGTCGGTGGGCCCGGATACGCTCGTAAGCGTGTCGTCCCTTGCGCTGTACCGCCGCTACCGCCCTGAGTCGTTCGCCGAGGTCATCGGGCAGGAGCATGTCACCGCTCCGCTCATGCAGGCCCTGCGCAACAACCGGGTCAATCACGCGTACCTGTTCAGTGGGCCGCGCGGATGCGGCAAGACCACGAGTGCGCGCATCCTCGCCCGCTGTCTGAACTGTGAGCAAGGTCCCACCCCCACGCCCTGCGGGGAGTGCCAGTCCTGCCGGGACCTCGCGCGCAACGGGCCGGGTTCCATCGACGTCATCGAGATCGACGCCGCGTCGCACGGTGGCGTGGACGATGCCCGCGACCTGCGCGAGAAGGCGTTCTTCGGCCCGGCGAGCAGCCGGTACAAGATCTACATCATCGACGAGGCCCACATGGTCACCTCGGCGGGGTTCAACGCCCTGCTGAAGGTCGTCGAGGAGCCGCCGGAGCACCTCAAGTTCATCTTCGCCACGACCGAGCCGGAGAAGGTCATCGGGACCATCCGGTCCCGCACGCACCACTATCCGTTCCGGCTGGTGCCCCCCGGCACGCTGCGCGAGTACCTCGGTGAGGTCTGCGGCCGCGAGGGCATCCCCGTCGAGGACGGGGTGCTGCCGCTGGTCGTGCGGGCCGGCGCCGGGTCCGTGCGTGACTCGATGTCCGTCATGGACCAGCTGCTGGCGGGCGCGGCCGACGACGGTGTGACGTATGCCATGGCCACCTCCCTCCTCGGGTACACGGACGGCTCGCTGCTCGACTCCGTCGTGGACGCGTTCGCCGCCGGGGACGGGGCGGCCGCCTTCGAGGTCGTGGACCGCGTCGTCGAGGGCGGCAACGACCCGCGCCGTTTCGTCGCCGACCTGCTGGAGCGGCTGCGCGACCTGGTGATCCTGGCCGCCGTGCCCGATGCCGGGGAGAAGGGCCTGATCGACGCCCCGGCCGACGTGGTCGAACGGATGCAGGCGCAGGCCTCGGTGTTCGGCGCCGCCGAGCTGTCGCGGGCGGCCGACCTCGTCAACGCCGGCCTCACGGAGATGCGCGGGGCGACCTCGCCCCGGCTCCAGCTCGAACTGATCTGTGCGCGGGTGCTGCTGCCGGCCGCCTTCGACGACGAGCGGTCCTTCCAGGCCCGCCTCGACCGGCTCGAGCGCGGCGGCGTGGTGATGGCCGCCCAGGGCGCGCCCGTCATGGGGTACGTCCCGGGGCCGGAGGCCCACGGCATGGCTCCCGTCCCGCCCGCCGGTCCCGTTGCGGCCGCTGACGGTCCGGCCGGGGCGCGTGCCGCCGTACGGGGGACCGGGGCCCCCGGTGCGCCCGCCGCCCCGCCCGCTCCGGCGCCGGCACCGGCACCCGCGCCCGCCCCAGTCCGGGACGAGCCGGTCGCCGCCGCGCCCGCCGCCCCGGCCGCCCCCGCCCCCGGCGCCTGGCCCGGTGCCGCTCAGCCCGGTGCCGCGCCCGCGCCCGCCCCTGCCTCCGCGCCCGCCCCTGCCCCCGGCGCCTGGCCGGGTGCGGCGACGCCCGGGTCCGCCGCCCCCGCCGCGGCCGGTGCGTGGCCGAGCGCCGCAGCGCCCGGGTCCGTCCCCGCCGCCGCCCCGGCCCCGGCGCCGCAGCCGGCGGCCCCCGCGCCCGACCGGCCCGCCGCGGCCGCGGCCGCGTCCCCCGGCATGGCCGCCGGGGCCGGCCAGGTGCAGGCCATGTGGCCCGGGATCCTGGAGGCCGTCAAGAACCGCCGCCGTTTCACCTGGATCCTGCTCAGCCAGAACGCCCAGGTCACCGGCTTCGACGGCACGACCCTCCAGCTGGGCTTCCCCAACCCCGGCGCCCGGGACAACTTCTCCAGCAGCGGCAGCGAGGACGTGCTCAAGGCGGTCCTGGCCGAGCAGTTCCAGGTCAACTGGAAGATCGACGCCGTCGTGGGCGGTGGCGGCCCCGCGCCGGCCGCCCCGTCCGGGTACGGCGGGGCGCCCGCGTACGGCGCCCCCGCGGCCCCCGCCCACACCCCCCCGCCGGCGCCGGCCGCCCCGGCGTACACGCCGGCGTCCCCGGCCCCGCAGGCCCCCCAGGCGGCCCCCGCCCCCGACCGGACCCCGCCGCCGCAGGCCGCGGCCCCGCCGCCGGTCGCCCCCGAGGACGACGTACCGGAGGACGACGACCCGGACCTGGTCGAGAGCGCGCTCAGCGGTCACGACCTGATCGTGCGCGAGCTCGGAGCCACCGTGGTGGAGGAATATACGAACGAGTAGCGGCGCCGAGTTGGGTGCCCGCACGAAGGGAACCCTGCCGCGCGGGCTAGGCTGAGCGGCGTGAAGGTCCTCGTCATCGGCGGCGGCGCCCGCGAACACGCCCTGTGCCGCTCTCTGTCCCTCGATCCCGACGTCACCGCGCTGTACTGCGCCCCCGGTAACGCCGGGATCGCGGACGTGGCCGAGCTGCGGGAGGTCGACCAGCTCGACGGCGACGCCGTCGCGCGCCTGGCCACCGAGCTCGGCGCCGGCCTCGTCGTCGTCGGCCCGGAGGCGCCGCTGGTCGCCGGGGTCGCCGACGCCGTCCGCGCGGCCGGCGTACCCGTCTTCGGCCCGTCCGCCGAGGCGGCCCGGCTGGAGGGCTCCAAGGCCTTCGCCAAGGACGTCATGGCGGCGGCCGGCGTCCCGACGGCCCGCTCGTACGTCTGCACCAACCCCGAGGAGGTCGACGAGGCCCTCGACGCCTTCGGCGCCCCGTACGTCGTCAAGGACGACGGCCTGGCCGCGGGCAAGGGCGTCGTGGTGACCGAGGACCGCGAGGCGGCCCGCGCGCACGCGCTGGCCTGCGACCGCGTCGTCATCGAGGAGTACCTCGACGGCCCCGAGGTCTCCCTCTTCGCCATCACCGACGGCATCACCGTCCTGCCCCTGCAGCCCGCCCAGGACTTCAAGCGCGCGCTCGACGGGGACCAGGGCCCCAACACCGGCGGCATGGGCGCGTACTCGCCGCTGCCGTGGGCGGACCCGAAGCTGGTCGACGAGGTCATGGCCACCGTCCTGCAGCCCACCGTCGACGAGCTGCGCCGCCGCGGCACGCCGTTCTCCGGCCTGCTCTACGCCGGACTGGCGATCACCTCGCGCGGCGTGCGCGTGATCGAGTTCAACGCGCGCTTCGGCGACCCCGAGACCCAGGTCGTCCTCGCCCGGCTGCGCACCCCGCTGGCCAGCGTCCTGCTGAACGCCGCCAACGGCACGCTGGACGCCGAGCCGCCGCTGAACTGGCGCGACGACGCGGCCGTCACGGTGGTCGTGGCCAGCCACAACTACCCCGGTACGCCGCGCACCGGCGACCCGATCGAGGGCCTGGACGCGATCGCGGAGCAGGACGCCCCCGAGGCGTACGTCCTGCACGCCGGGACCCGGCGCGAGGGTGACGCCGTCGTCAGTGCGGGCGGACGGGTGCTGTCGGTGACGGCGACCGGTCCGGACCTGGCACAGGCGCGGGAGAGGGCGTATAAGGCGGTCGCGCGGATCCGGCTGGCCGGCTCGCAGCACCGCACCGACATCGCCGCCCAGGCGGCTCAGGCGGCCGCCGGCCGCTGAGCGGCGGCCGCAGGACCGGCCGTGCGAGCGGCCGTGTGAGCGGCCGGTCCGGACGAACGTGCAGGAACGAGCCCCGCGGGCCCGGAGCGCCGACAGTGCGCCCGGGCCCGCGCGCGTGCGTGCTCGGGCGGGTGCGCCCGGCCGCGGGCCGGACGCGGCCAGCTTTACCCAAAGCCATTCCATCGGGTGATCGATGCACGGTCCGCCTGACGGCCGGGCACACCCCAACTAGGGTGCGGCGCAAGCATTCCGGCACTTGGCCCACCGGCATTGCGATGTCGGTGGCGGGTGTCACAGTGGGGGAGTGAGCAAAGCCGCCGCAGGGCAGAGGGGGTGAGGTCCGGTCGTGTCCGGAACCGGTTCGTTCATGGAGGCGGGCGCGCGGTCCGCGCGCTCGCGGGCCCTCGCCGTGCTGCGGGTGCGCAGCACGGCGCTGGCCTTCGTGCTGCTGCCGGCCGCCGTCGCGGTGGTGCTGGTCACCGCGCGTATGACGGGACGGCTGACCGGGGATCCCTGGCCGGTCGTGACCCTGGTGGTCTGTGCCGTCGGCGCCGTGGTGCTGCTGACCGGCGGGATCTTCGCCGCGGTGGTGGTGCGGGCGAGCCCGGCCGTGACACCCACGGTGCCGCTGTCCGAGGCGGCCGCCCCCGACCTCTACCGCCTGGTGCGTGACCTGGCCGAGCGGCTGGAGGTCCCGGCGCCGTCCGCGATAGCGCTGACGCCCGACTGCGACAGCTGGCTGGAGGACCGTACGCACGCCGCGCACCGGCGCCGGGGCATATCGGATGCCGCGGACCCGGGAGCCGCGCCGGTGCTGGTCATCGGTTCCCCGTTCCTGTGGTGGATGCGGGTCGGCGAGCTGCGGGCGGTCCTCGCCCCGGTCGTCGCCGGTACGGGTCCTTCCGCGCACCCCGACATAGCCGATGCCCGGCGCTTCGTCCGCGGGCTCGACGCCGCGGTGGACGTGGGCAACGGGCGGGGGCTGGGCTGGATCGCCCGGCCGGCCCGGCTGCTGCTGCGGCTGTGCCGCGCGGACGCCGCCGAGATGGAGCGCGGGGTGGCCGCGGCCGCCTCGGAGCGGGCGCAGAGCGTGGACTACGGGCTGCGCATCGTCGCCCAGGAGCAGGTGGGTCTGGCCTACGCGGGCTGGGACCGGCTGCTGACCCGGGTCGCGCTGCCCGCGTGGCGGATGGGCCGCTGGCCGGCCCACCTGGACGCGGGCGTGGTCTCGGCGCTGACCGAGCTGTCCCGGCGGGACCGCCTGGCCGAGGGGTTCACC
The DNA here is from genome assembly GCF_055582305.1 of Streptomyces sp. NPDC042102. Classification (NCBI taxonomy): domain Bacteria; kingdom Bacillati; phylum Actinomycetota; class Actinomycetes; order Kitasatosporales; family Streptomycetaceae; genus Streptomyces; species Streptomyces sp. NPDC042102. The sequence continues at coordinate 59,533 of NZ_JBVJDL010000010.1, read as the reverse complement.
TCCCGGCTCGGCGAGCGGCCGGCGTGCGACCTGCTGGAGGAACCGGGCGTGGTGGACGAGGCGGCGTCGCTGCTGGCGGCACGGCTCTTCCACGGCGGCCCGGCCCAGCCGGGGCCGGACTGGTCGCCGGTGGCCTGGTCGGCGTACCCGGAGGAGGTCGTGGACCGCAAGTGGCGCACGGAGGCGGCGCGGCTGCACCACGCGCTGGACGCGCTGGCCGTGCCGGCGGGTGCCGCGCCGGTGCCGGCGCCGCCGTCGGCGGCGGACGGGTTCGCGGGGCCGACGCTGGATCGGGTGCTGGACTACCTGGCCACGAGCGGGGAGTGCGACGCGCTCGCCGGGCGGCTGAGCGGTGACCTGGCGCGTGAGGAGCGGTCCGGCGGTGCCGGGCAGGCGCACGCGCGCGGGGCGGACGCGGTGCCGCTGTTCCCCCTCCAGCCGCCCAGGAGCGGCCGGGACCTGCTGGCCGACCACGTCACGGCGATGGTGTGCTGTGCCGCGGTCGACTCGGCGGGCGCCGCGCCGGGCCTGGACTGGCTGGACGGCCCGGTCCTCCTGGTCGCCGGCGAACGCCGCGCCGACCTCGCCCCACGCGTCCTGTCCCTGGTCGAGGACGGCGACGCGGGCCCCCTGCGCGACTGGCTGACCGAAATCGGCGTCCGCCCGGAAAAACCGGTCCGCCTGGTCTGACCGCCCCCGACCGACCCACCACCTCCCCCACGGGGACCCACCCACCCACCCGGCCGAGCCGGCCCAGGCAGCCGCGCGCTCCCCAGGCGCGGGGAGGGCCTTCACCGGGCCGTCGGCCGGCCCGTCCGGAGGCATGCCGTGCCGGGCCGGCAGGCCGCTGCGGCCCCTCAGGTCGATCCGCCTCGCCCCGGCAGGGGCCGCCCCACCCGGCAGGGGCGGCCCCCCCCCGGGCAGCCCCTGCCCCCGCCCGGCGGGCGCCCCGTCCCCCCGCACCCGTGGAGCCAGTCGCGTCAATTCGCGACGAACGGTGACGGACTGCGTGCGTTATGTGATGTGCTGGGACCGGTCGCGGACGGGCCGCGTTCGGGTGAGCCCGGGACAGGGAGGGGAGAGCGGTATGGGTGCCGACCAGATCCGGCGGTGGGAGTCGGGCGCGCTCGCCCACGCGGTGAGCGATCCCTTCGGGCAGGGCCCCCTGCCGTGGTTCCGGGGCAGCGAGCTGTACTTCGACGACACCGGCCAGGTCGTGCCCTGGTACGTCGACATCCCCGGCCCCCGCGCCGACCGCAACTCCGGCGGCCCGCGGACCGCCGACGACGTGCACCGCCAGATCAAGGGCTTCGCCTCCACCGGCGCCGTGGCCCCCGGCGAGGCCATCGACTTCCACGTCACCGTCGACCCGCCCCAGCAGTTCTCCGTCGACGTCTACCGCATCGGCCACTACGGCGGCGACGGCGCCAGCAAGATCCACTCCAGCCCCCGGCTCAGCGGCATCGTCCAGCCCGCCCCCCTCACCGCCGACCGGACCGTCTCCTGCCACCACTGGTGGCTGTCCTGGCGGCTCCAGGTCCCCTCGTACTGGAACCTCGGCGCCTACGTCGCCGTCCTCACCACCGCCGACGGCTACCGCTCGCACATCCCCTTCACGGTCCGCGACGACCACCCCGCCGACCTCCTGCTCCTCCTGCCCGACATCACCTGGCAGGCGTACAACCTCTATCCCGAGGACGGCCGCACCGGCGCCAGCCTGTACCACGCCTGGGACGAGGACGGCCGGCTCCTCGGCGAGAAGGACGCGGCCATCACCGTGTCCTTCGACCGCCCCTACGCCGGTGCCGGCCTCCCCCTGCACGTCGGGCACGCCTACGACTTCATCCGCTGGGCCGAGCGCTACGGCTACGACCTCGCCTACGCCGACACCCGCGACCTGCACTCCGGCCGCGTCGACCCGGCCCGCTACCGCGGCCTGGTCTTCCCCGGCCACGACGAGTACTGGTCGGCGCCCATGCGCCGGACCGCCGAGGCCGCCCGCGAGCACGGCACCTCGCTGGTCTTCCTCTCCGCCAACACCATGTACTGGCAGGTCGAGTTGAGCCCTTCCCCCTCCGGGGTCCCCGACCGCCTGCTCACGTGCCGAAAACGCCGCGGGCCGGGCCGCCCCACCCTCTGGCGCGAGGTCGACCGCCCCGAACAGCAGCTCCTGGGCATCCAGTACGCCGGCCGCGTCCCCGAACCGGCCCCGCTGATCGTGCGCAACGCCACCCACTGGCTGTGGGACTCCACCGGCGCTGCCGACGGCGACGAGCTCGACGGCCTGGTCGCGGGCGAGGCCGACCGCTACTTCCCCCGCACCCAGCTCCCCGAGCACCAGGACCGGATCCTGCTCGCCCACTCCCCGTACGAGGACGGCGACGGCCACCGCCGGCACCAGGAGACCTCCCTGTACCGCGCCCCCAGCGGCGCCCTCGTCTTCGCCTCCGGCACCTTCGCCTGGTCCCCGGCCCTCGACCGCCCGGGCCACGTCGACGAGCGGATCCAGCGGGCCACGGCCAACCTCCTCGACCGGATCTGCAAGCGCGACTGACCGCCGGACCGGAGCCCCGTGCCGGTGACGGGGCACCCGTACGGGAGAATGGGACCGCGCTCGTACAGAACCACAGGGAGACCCCGTGTCCGGATTCGTCGAAAAGCCCGAGCCGGTGCAGGTGCCCGGCCTCGTCCACCTCCACACCGGCAAGGTGCGCGACCTCTACCGGAACGAAGCCGGCGATCTCGTCATGGTCGCCAGCGACCGCATGTCCGCGTACGACTGGGTGCTCCCCACCGAGATCCCGGACAAGGGCCGCGTCCTGACCCAGCTGTCCCTGTGGTGGTTCGACCAGCTCGCCGACCTCGTCCCGAACCACGTCCTGGGCACCGACCTGCCCGCCGGCGCCCCCGCCGACTGGGCCGGCCGCACCCTCGTCTGCAAGAACCTGGAGATGATCCCGGTCGAGTGCGTGGCCCGCGGCTACCTCACCGGCTCCGGCCTCGCCGAGTACGAGCAGACCCGCACCGTCTGCGGACTCGCCCTCCCCGAGGGCCTGGTGGACGGCTCCGAGCTGCCCGCGCCGATCTTCACCCCGGCCGCCAAGGCCGCCGTCGGCGAGCACGACGAGAACGTCTCCTACGAGGAGGTCGCCCGCCAGGTCGGCGCCGAGACCGCGGCCGTACTGCGCCAGACCACCCTCGCCGTCTACGGCCGGGCCCGCGGCATCGCCCGAGAGCGCGGCGTGATCCTCGCGGACACCAAGTTCGAGTTCGGCTTCGCCGACGGGGAACTGGTGATCGCCGACGAGGTGCTGACCCCGGACTCGTCCCGCTTCTGGCCGGCCGACGCGTGGGAGCCGGGCCACGCCCAGCCGAGCTACGACAAGCAGTTCGTGCGCGACTGGCTGACCTCGCCCGCCTCCGGCTGGGACCGCCGCGGCGAGACGCCCCCGCCGGCCCTGCCGCAGGAGATCGTCGACGCGACCCGCGCCAAGTACGTCGAGGCGTACGAGCGGATCACCGGCCAGGCCTGGTCGTAGCCGCGTACGGCACCCCCCCCCGGGGCCCGGAAACGGGCTCCCGGGGCACGGCCGCATCCCATGCCCTGGTTGCCGGACACGACGAAGGCCCCGGTCTGATGACCGGGGCCTTCGCCTCACGAGCGGACGACGAGATTCGAACTCGCGACCCTCACCTTGGCAAGGTGATGCTCTACCAACTGAGCCACGTCCGCATGCGCCGAAGCGCGAGACCCACTATACCCAACCTCGCTCGCGTGCGAGACGTACCGCCGTGTGCCGGTTCTCCGCACCCAGCTTCGACGCCGCCGACGAGAGGTAGTTCCGTACCGTCCCCTGCGACAGCACGGCCCGCTCCGCGATCTCCGCGATCGGCGCCCCGTCCGCCGCGAGTTCCAGCACCTCGGCCTCCCGCGCGGTCAGCGGCGAGTCCCCGGCGCTGATCGCGTCGGCCGCCAACTCCGGGTCCACGTAGCGGCCTCCGCCGTGCACGGTCCGGATGATCTCGGCGAGCTTCTGCGCCGAGACGGTCTTGGGCGCGAAGGCCCGCACCCCGGCCGCCAGCGCCCGCTTCAGGTGCCCGGGTCGGCCGTGACTGGTTACGATCATGGTCTTGCAGTCCGGGAGTTCGGCCCGCAGCGATGTGGCGACACTCACACCGTCGGCCCCCGGCATCTGCATGTCGAGCACGGCCACGTCCGGCCGGTGCGCCCGCGCCATCGCGAGCGCCTCCGGCCCCGACGCCGCCTCGGCCACGACCAGCAGGTCGTCCTCCAGCGCCAGGAGCGCGGCGACCGCGGCCCGGATCAGGTGTTCGTCGTCGGCCAGCAGCACGCGTACGGGGCTCACGCCCGCACCTCCTGTTCAGGGATCTCGGCAACCTCGGGGCTCTCCACCCGCAGCTCGTGCTCCGGGATCCGCGCGGTCAGCCGGAACCGGCCGCCGGCGATCCGTCCAGCCTCCAGCGTCCCGTCCACCGAGGCGAGCCGCTCGCGCAGCCCGGCGAGTCCGGAGCCGGGGCGCCCGGCGGGCTCCGCCGGGACGCCGTCGTTCTCCACCACCAGCTCCAGCGAGTCCCCCGTTCCCGCCGTGAGCCGGATCACGCAGCGGTGCGCGTCCCCGTGCCGCAGCACGTTGGTGGTGGCCTCGCGCACCACCCAGCCCAGCGCCGACTGCACCGCCGGCGGCAGGGTACGCCGCTCCCGCCGCTCCACGCGGCAGTGGATCCCGGCGGCGCTCAGCACCCCGCGGGCGCCTTCGAGCTCCACCGTGAGGTCGGCCTGGCGGTAGCCGCGCACCACGTCGCGCACCTCGCGCTGCGACTCCCGCGCGATCCGCTGGACCTCGATCATCTGCTCCACCGCCTCGGGGCGTTCGCGCCGGGCCAGCTGCACCGCCAGCTCGCTCTTGAGGGCGATCACCGCGAGGTTGCGGCCCATCACGTCGTGCAGGTCGCGGCCGAACCGCAGCCGTTCCTCGGCCACCGCCAGCTGGGCCTCGAGCTCGCGCGACCGGTCCAGCTGCCACACCGTCGTCAGCAGCCAGGACGAGAACCCGCAGGTGAAGGAGAGGAACACGGCGGCGATCAGGACGCCGATCGTGTAGCCGAGGACGTCGGGGCGGGGCATACCGAGGGCCAGGGCCGCCAGGCCCGTGGCGAGGGCGACGGCCGGCGGGACGTACCGCATGTGCCGGACCTTCTTCAGGCACAGCACCACCGAGCCGCTCGACCAGCAGGTCATCCCCACCACGAGCGTCGCGCCGACTCCGGTCGGCAGCCGCCCGGAACTCTCCAGTGCGAGGACGCACAGCACCGCGGCGCCCGTGGCGCCGAGCAGGACGCCCAGCATCCGCACCGGCCGGTCCCGCCGTTCCACCACCCAGTCCAGGGCCTTGGAGGAGAGCACTCCGCACAACAGCGCGTGCGCGCACACCATCAGGCACAGGGCCCACTCCAACGGGCCCGGTCCCTTCCCCTCGTTGGGCAGGGGCGTCAGGCCGATCGAGACGATCTCGATCAGGACGAAGAAGTGGAAGGACCAGCGGGTGTAGAGCTCGACCTTCGCGGCCTGACTGCGGTTCTTCCACCACCCGGTCAGTTTCGACACGTTCCCCGTCCCCCCTCGTTCCCGCTGTTCAGCGGCGCGGCTCCCAGCGGAACCACTTCTGGACAGCAAACACCGTGATCACGATCCAGGCCAGCGTGGTCAGGGCGGCGCCCAGCAGGTCGGTACCCGCGTCCGTCCCCGTCCAGCCCGCGCGGACCAAGGTCATCACACCGCTCAACGGCAGCAGTTCGCACACCGAGGCCAGCTTCTCGGGCATCGTGTCCGTCGGGACGAACAGCCCCGAGCCCATCGTGGTCACCAGGAACAGCGGCAGCGTGGTGATGCCGGCGCTCTCCACGTTGCGGGTGAAGGAGCTGGTCACGGCCGACATCCCGGCCAGCATCACGATGCCCGCCAGCACACCGGCCGCCACCAGCAGCGGGTTGTCGGGGGCCGTCGCGTCCAGGGCGGCCGCCCCGGCCACCGCCAGCACCACGACCTGGACGAGCGCCAGGACGGCGGAGGGCAGCGCGGTGCCCGCCAGGATCTCGACGTCGCCGGCCTCGCCCGTGCGCAGCCGCTTGAGGACCAGCTCCTCGCGCCGGGCGACGTACGCGGAGACGAGGTTCATGTAGACGACGAGGATCAGCACCATGCCGATGCCGCCGGTCAGAGTGGCCTCGCCGATCGCCGCCGTGCCGCCCTCCAGGTCGAACCCGCCGAGCGAGGAGCGCAGCACGTAGACCATCACCAGCGGCATCAGCAGCGCCACCGACAGCGTCGCGCGGTTGCGCACCAGCAGGGTGAGCTCGGAGCGGCCGAGCGCGACGAGCCGCCCGGGGTTGAGCGTCAGCGTGTTCATCGGGTGCCCGCCATCTTCTCGGTACGGTCGGTGGTCTGCGCGGTGGCCTGCGCGGTGCTCTGCGCGGTGGTCCGGTCGGTGTTCCGCGGGTCGTCCGCGGCGCCGGCCCGGCGGCTCTGCGCGATCTCCAGGAACGCCTCCTCCAGCGAGGCGGACCGGGCGTCCAGCCCGGCGAGCTCCACGCCCGCCTCGTCGGCCCAGCTCAGCAGTTCGCCCAGCGCGGCCTGCAGCCGTTCGGTACGGATCTCCACCCGCCGGCCCTCGGCCGCGGCCCGCAGCGACAGCGGCAGCCGGGCCGGGGCGACGTCCTCGGGCAGGGTGAAGCGGATCCGGGACGGGCGGGTCGCGGTGACCTCGGCCGGGGTGCCGGCGAGCACGATCTCGCCCTCGTGCAGGATCGCGAGGCGGTCCGCGAGCTCCTCGGCCTCCTCCAGGTAGTGCGTGGTCAGCACGACCGTGGTGCCCTCGTCCCGCAGCGCCCGCACCAGCGCCCAGGTGTCCCGGCGCCCTTCGGGGTCCATCCCGGTGGTGGGCTCGTCCAGGAACAGCACCTCGGGCCGCCCCAGCAGGGCCAGCGCCAGATCCAGGCGCCGCCGCTCGCCGCCGGACAGCTGCTTGACCCGTACGTCGCTGCGCGCGGCCAGCCCGACCAGCTCCAGCACCTCGGCCCCCGGCCGGGCCCCGGTGGTGACCCCGGCCCACATCCGCACGGTCTCGGCGACGGACAGGTCGGAGGGGAAACCGCCCTCCTGGAGCATGACCCCGGTGCGCGGCCGGACCGCGGCACGCTGCTTGTACGGATCGAGGCCGAAGACCCTGACCTGGCCGCCGCCGGGCGCGGCCAGCCCTTCCAGCAGCTCGACGGTGGAGGTCTTGCCGGCCCCGTTGGTGCCGAGGAGGGCGAAGATCTCGCCGCGGGCGACGGAGAAGGAGATCCCGCGCACGGCCTCGAATCCCCCGGAGTAGCCGCGGCGCAGTCCCTCGACTTCGATCACTGTCTGGTCGGTGTCAGTCATGACTCCAGACTCGCCGCGGACCGGTGACGGCAGCAGTGCGGGCTGTCATCACCGCAGATGACAAATGTCATCGGGCAGTCGGTACAACGAGCAGTCGGTACAACAAGAAAGGCCCCGGTCTGATGACCGGGGCCTTTCTTTCACGAGCGGACGACGAGATTCGAACTCGCGACCCTCACCTTGGCAAGGTGATGCTCTACCAACTGAGCCACGTCCGCATGCTGCCGATCAGCTTTCACTGGTCGGTGCGTGCACCACTCTACCTGATCCACAGCAGTGGTCGGTAAAGCTTTATGCAGAGCGGGTGACAGGAATCGCACACTGCGCCTTCCCCCTGGAAGGGGGATGTTCTGCTACTGAACTACACCCGCACGACCTTCGGGGTTCTGACCTGCGGTCTTGGCCCCTCGGCGTGATCCACACACTAGCGGATGCCGGGGGGTGGTTGGCAAATCGGGGGTCAGTGGGCCGCGTTGTAGGCCTCGTAGACCCGCTTCGGGATCCGGCCCCGGGGCGGCACGTCGAAGTCGTGCGAGCGGGCCCAGGCCCGCACCACCGCCGGGTCGGGTGCCAGCGCCGTGTGCTTGTAGGTCTTCCCCGAGCGCGCCTGGCGGCGGCCGGCGGCCACGTACGGCTCCAGGCTCTTCCGCAGTCTCTTTGCGTTGGCGAGATTGAGGTCGATCTCGTACGACTTACCGTCCAGCCCGAAGGCGACCGTTTCCGCCGCTTCTCCGCCTTCGAGGTCGTCGGAGATCGTGACTACTACGCGCTGCGCCACGGATATCGGTCCCTTCGCGGGACATCTCCGCCCGCGTGACGTGCGGTGATGTCGCCTGTGTGGATGTTTCGGGGCAATGCTGCTTTCACCAGGAATCCTGGTGGATTCCTTTGTACCGCGATTTCCCGCGCATGGTGAAGTCCAGTTAATTGTCTCCGCGTGTCCCGCCGCAATCCCGAACGCGTGGTTTTCCGGTGGATTTTGCGAAGCGTTGGTGAAGCCGAAACCGGTCGCCGATCGGGGCCGTCCGATATCTACCCGCGTAGAAATTTTGGCCGGGTACGCTGAGGGAACCGCCTTCGCACCAACCACCACTCGGGAGTGCCAGTGGCACGCGTCGTAGTCGACGTCATGCTCAAGCCGGAGATCCTCGACCCCCAGGGCCAGGCGGTGCAGCGTGCACTGCCGCGCCTGGGCTTCGAGGGCATCGCCGACGTCCGCCAGGGGAAGCGCTTCGAACTGGAAGTGGAGGGCCCGGTCGACCAGGCCGCCCTCGACCGCATCCACAAGATGGCCGAGACGTTCCTCGCCAACACCGTCATCGAAGACTTCACCGTGAAGGTCGAGGACTGACGGTGACCACTCGCATCGGAGTCGTGACGTTCCCCGGAACGCTCGACGACCAGGACTCGCTGCGCGCCGTGCGCATCGCGGGCGCCGAGCCGGTCTCGCTGTGGCACCGCGACAAGGACCTGCACCAGGTCGACGCGGTCGTCCTCGCGGGCGGCTTCTCGTACGGCGACTACCTGCGCGCCGGCGCCATCTCCCGCTTCTCGCCGGTGATGGAGACGATCATCGAGCAGGCGCGGGCGGGCATGCCCGTCCTCGGCATCTGCAACGGCTTCCAGATCCTCACCGAGGCCCACCTGCTGCCGGGTGCGATGCTCCGCAACAACCACCTGCACTTCATCTGCCGCGACCAGAAGCTGCGCGTCGAGAACGCCGGCACCGCCTGGACCGGCGACTACGAGCAGGGCCAGGAGATCTCGGTCCCGCTCAAGAACATGGACGGCCGGTACGTCGCCGACGAGCGCACGCTCGACGAACTGGAGGCCGAGGGCCGCGTGGCCTTCCGGTACCTGGACATGAACCCGAACGGTTCGCTGCGCGACATCGCCGGCATCACCAACGCCGCGGGCAACGTCGTCGGCCTCATGCCGCACCCCGAGCACGCGGTCGAGCCGCTGATCGGGACGGGCCGCACCGACGGCCTCCCGTTCTTCACCTCGGTCCTGAAGAAGCTGGTCTCCGCATGAGCCTCGACACCGTCAAGAACGCCACCGGGACCCCGGACGCGGCGCAGCCCTGGAAGGAACTCGGCCTCAAGGAGGACGAGTACGCCCGCATCCGCGAGATCCTCGGCCGCCGCCCCACCGGCGCCGAGCTCGCCATGTACTCCGTCATGTGGTCCGAGCACTGCTCCTACAAGAGCAGCAAGGTGCACCTGAAGCAGTTCGGCGAGAAGGCCCCCGAGAACACCGCCCTGCTCGTCGGCATCGGTGAGAACGCCGGCGTCGTCGACGTCGGTCAGGGCTACGCGGTCACCTTCAAGGTCGAGTCGCACAACCACCCCTCGTACATCGAGCCCTACCAGGGCGCGGCGACCGGCGTCGGCGGCATCGTCCGCGACATCCTCGCCATGGGGGCCCGCCCGGTCGCGGTCGTCGACCCGCTGCGCTTCGGCGCGGCCGACCACCCCGACACCAAGCGCGTCCTGCCCGGCGTGGTCGCGGGCATCGGCGGCTACGGCAACTGCCTGGGCCTGCCCAACATCGGCGGCGAGGTCGTCTTCGACTCCTGCTACCAGGGCAACCCGCTGGTGAACGCCGGCTGCATCGGCGTGATGAAGCACGAGGACATCCACCTGGCCAAGGCCTCCGGCCCCGGCAACAAGGTCATCCTCTACGGCGCCCGCACCGGCGGCGACGGCATCGGCGGCGTCTCGGTCCTCGCGTCCGAGACCTTCGACGATTCGAAGCCGACCAAGCGCCCCGCCGTCCAGGTCGGCGACCCGTTCCAGGAGAAGCTCCTCATCGAGTGCACCCTGGAGATCTTCCAGGAGAAGCTGGTCGCCGGCATCCAGGACCTCGGCGGCGCCGGGCTCTCCTGCGCCACCAGCGAGCTGGCCTCGGCCGGCTCCGGCGGCATGCGCGTGGAGCTGGACACCGTCCCGCTGCGCGACGCGACGCTCTCGCCCGAGGAGATCCTCATGAGCGAGTCGCAGGAGCGCATGTGCGCGATCGTCGAGCCGCAGCACGTCGACCGCTTCATGGAGATCTGCGAGAAGTGGGACGTCATCGCCACCGTCATCGGTGAGGTGACCGACGGCGAGCGCCTGGAGATCTTCTGGCACGGCGAGCAGATCGTGGACGTGCCCCCGGGCACCGTCGCCCACGAGGGCCCGGTCTACCACCGCCCGTACGCCCGCCCCGCGTGGCAGGACGCCCTCCAGGCCGACGACGCGGGCAGGCTGGCGCGGCCGCAGACCTCCGAGGAGCTGCGCGCGCAGGTCCTGGCCCTGGTCTCCTCCCCGAACCAGGCCTCGAAGTCCTGGGTCACCGACCAGTACGACCGCTTCGTGCAGGGCAACACCGTCCTCGCGCAGCCCGAGGACGCCGGCATGGTCCGGATCGACGCGGACACCAACCTCGGCGTGGCCATGGCGACCGACGGCAACGGCCGGTACGCCAAGCTCGACCCGTACGCGGGTGCGCAGCTGGCCCTGGCGGAGGCCTACCGCAACGTCGCCGCGACCGGCGCCAAGCCGCTGGCGATCTCCGACTGCCTGAACTTCGGATCGCCGGAGGACCCGGGCGTCATGTGGCAGTTCGCCGAGGCCTGCCGTGGTCTCGCGGACGGCTGCCTGGAGCTGGGCACCCCGGTGACCGGCGGCAACGTCTCGCTGTACAACCAGACCGGTGACATCGCGATCCACCCGACCCCGGTCGTGGCGGTCCTCGGTGTGATCGACGACGTCAACCGCCGTACGCCGATGGCGTTCGCGGAGCCGGGCCAGCTGCTCTACCTGCTCGGCGACACCGCCGAGGAGTTCGGCGGCTCGGCGTGGTCCGAGGTCGTCCACGGCCACCTGGGCGGCCTGCCGCCGAAGGTGGACCTGGGGCGCGAGAAGCTGCTGGGCGAGATCCTCATCTCGGCCTCCCGCGACGGCATGATCGACGCGGCGCACGACCTGTCGGACGGCGGCGTGATCCAGGCGCTCACCGAGTCCTGCCTGCGCGGCGGCAACGGCGCGCGGATCGTGGTCCCGGAGACGCTGGACGCGTTCACGTTCCTCTTCTCGGAGTCCGCGGGCCGCGCGATCGTGGCCGTCCCGCGCAGCGAGGAGCTCCGCTTCACCGACATGTGCGGCGCGCGCGGCCTGCCGGCCACGCGCATCGGCGTGGTCGACGGCGACGAGATCGAGATCCAGGGCGAGTTCGGCATCCCGCTGGCCGAGCTCCGCGAGGCCCACGAGGCCACGATCCCGGCGCTGCTGGCCTGACACGGGTCACGGTCGGCCGGAACCGGTACGGAACAGGGGCCGGGGCGTTGTCCACAGGTTGTGGACAGGCCCCGGCCCCTGTCGTTCTCCGTTGCTACGGTGCTGGGGACATCGGGGGAAGCACCGGTGAACGGGGGTGGGGTCGTGTTCGATCCGACGTTGGGCATGCCGGAGCCGAGACCACCGGCGAGCGGCGGCGACCGGGACCGCCCGGGCGGGGACCAGCGCATCCTGCCCGACCGGGGGCGGTCATGGAACAGGGTCAACGCGCTGCTGTGCACGCTGGCCGTGCTCGGGGTGCTCGTGGGCGGCTGGTCGTTGTACGACTCGTACGGGCGCCGGCAGGTCCGCCAGGAAAGCCGCGCCACCATCGAGGAGTCCTGTGCGGGCCTCGTCGACGCCTCCGCCGTGCTGCGGCTGAGCGGCGGGGTGGACCGGGTGGAGCCCGGCAGACCTCACCGGCCGGGGGTGGACCTCACCCGTCGGTCGAGCAGCTGCCTGCTGGACACCGTCCGTGACGTGGCCGCGCGCTCCCGAACGACGCGGCACTTCACGCTCACGGTCGAGATCCGCTCCCGTGCGCCCCGCACGGACGGGCCCGGGGCGGAACAGGTCGGGGACGCGAAGCCGTTCACGTCCGCCGGGATGCGCGAGCGTGACGACGCCACCGCCCGGCTCGACCTGCCCGACCGCGTCCCGCTGGGTGACGGGACGCTGGGGGACCACGGGCGGCGCAGCGTCTCCGTCGTCGCCCCGTGCCGTACGCCCACCGCCGCCGGGACCACCTCGATCCTGGTCACCGCGTCCTCCGGGGAGGCCGTCGGGGCCACCGAGGCGGACCTGAGGTCGGTGGGCCGGCTCGCCCGGGACGCGGCGGTCTCGGCCGCGCGGCGGCTCGGCTGCGACGCCGGACTCCCCGCGCTTCCGGCCCGGCTGCCGCTGCCCGCCCCCGATCTGGGACCGGCGGAATCCGGCCGCGGCACCTGTGCCTGGTTCGCGGCCGTACGGTCCGGCGGTCCGGCCGGCGGCGGGACCGCTGCCGCCGGAGGTGCCGGGCGGGACCGGTTGCCCGACCGGGCGGCCGGTGTGCCCACCGCCGCACACAGCCGGGTGGAGTCCTGTGTCCTGGCGGTGAGCCCGGACGGGGCGCGCCGGGTGCTGCCGGGGCTCAACCCCGAGGAACGCGAGGGCCAGGACGTCGAGCGGGTCCTGGACGGCCGGCCGTGGTGGATCAGGACGTACTCCGCCTTCGGCGACGACGCCGACGCGGCCCTGGTGACGACCGACTTCCAGGTCCGCCCGATACCCGTGCTGGGTGCGGGGCGCTCGCAGGACGGAGAGGTCCTCTTCGGCTCCGCGACCTGCGCCGGCCGGCCCGCCGCCCTCACCCTGCACGTGCCGCCCGGCTACCGCGCGGTGCTCGGCGAGGCCCGGCTGTCGGAGCTGTTCACCGCCTACGCCACCGAGACCGTGCAGCGGCGGGGCTGCACCGGGTTGAAGCTTCCCGGGCCCGCCGGGCGGAGTGGGTAGGGTCGGGCCATGCCGCCCGCCAGGAAGAAGCCGCGCGCCTACGATTCGCAGCGCATCCGTGCCGCCGTCACCACCCAGTTCGGCCACGTCGCCGACGCGGTGGGGGAACTGACCCCCGAACAACTGGCGCGGCCCGCCGGGCTGGGCGAGTGGACCGTCGGCGAACTGGCCGCGCACATCGCGTGGATCGCCGACTCCCTCGCCGGCGGCCTGGAGCGGCCGCCGGTGGAGAAGGCCACGCTGAGCGCGGTCGAGTGGCCCTTCGCCACCGCCCCGATGGCGGGCCGGATCGCGGACGCCGCCGGTGAGACCCTGCGCGGTGGCCCGCTGCCCGAGCTGTACGAACGGGCCGCGGACCGGATGGCGCGGGCGCTGGCCGAGCACCGCGACGGCCGGGTGCTGGACCTGTTGATCGGTGCCATGACGCTGGGGGACTTCATGATCACGCGCACCGTGGAACTGGTGGTCCACACCGACGACCTCAACCGGGCGGCGGGGCTGGCGATCCCCCTCGAACGGCAGGCCCTCGCCGCCTGCACCCGGCTGCTCGCCGACGCCCTCGCGACCAAGGCGCCCGGCGGCTCGGTGGAGGTGCGCGTGCCCCCGTTCGCCGTGGTCCAGTGCGTCGAGGGGCCCCGGCACACCCGGGGGACCCCGCCCAACGTCGTGGAGACCGACCCGCTGACCTGGATCCGGCTGGCCACCGGCCGTACCGGCTGGGCGGCGGAGGTCGAGGACGCCCGGGTGCGGGCCAGCGGGGAGCGCGCGGACCTGTCCGCGCTGCTGCCGCTGATGGGCTGAGCGGGGGACGGGCGCGGAACCGGACCGGCGGGGCGTACGTCGGACCGGTATGCGAACCCACGGCAGGCACCCGCGCACGACCGTCCCGGCCGCGGCCCTGGCCGCCGTCCTCGCCCTGACGGCGGGCGCGTGCGGCCAGAGCGGGCCCGGCCCCGCGGCAGCGGTGCCCGGCGGCGACACGGTCTCCGTGACCGGGCCGGCCCCGGCCCCCGCGGCGCCGCTCGTCGGCATCCGGTGGACGGTGACCGCCCTGGTCGACGCCACCGGGGCCACCGACGTGCCGGCCGAGGCGGCGGCGCGGGCCCACTTCACCATCGACGCGGACGGCTCGGTCCGCGGCAGCCTGGGCTGCAACCGCTTCACCGGCCGCGCCACCACCGACGCCCGTACGGTCACGTTCGGCCCCGTCTCCGCGACCCGCATGGCGTGCGGCGGCCCGACGGGCGAGGTCGAGCGCGCCCTGAGCGACCTCCTGGCCGCCGGTCCCCTCACGTACGCGGTCACCGGCCAGACGATGACCCTGACGACCTCCGCCGGCACGGGCGTGACCGCCCAGGGCACGGTCGCGGTGGAATAGCCGCCCGCTCCGGTCCGTGCACGGGTATGCGGAAAGGGTGAAATGGATCAGCGCGCGGGGCGGGAGCCGCCGCGCATTTCCTCGTACATGTCGACAATGCACCGGATGGCGAGACGCAAGGGCCCCGTCACCCTCCGTGCTGTGACATTTCCCGGGCGTCCCCAATTCGGACCAGTGGTCGATCTCGCCTACACTCGGTTGCGTGCCTCGTGGTGATGGACGACTCAACCACGACCTGCTCCCCGGTGAGAAGGGCCCCCAGGACGCTTGCGGCGTCTTCGGTGTCTGGGCTCCGGGTGAAGAGGTCGCCAAGCTCACCTACTTCGGACTGTATGCCCTGCAGCACCGTGGACAGGAGTCCGCGGGAATCGCTGTGAGCAACGGTTCCCAGATCCTCGTCTTCAAGGACATGGGCCTCGTTTCCCAGGTCTTCGACGAAACCTCCCTCGGCTCCCTCCAGGGCCATATCGCGGTCGGTCACGCCCGTTACTCCACCACCGGTGCCTCGGTGTGGGAGAACGCGCAGCCCACCTTCCGCGCGACCGCCCACGGCTCGATCGCCCTGGGACACAACGGCAACCTGGTGAACACCGCCGAGCTCGCGGAAATGGTCGCCGACCTTCCTCGGCAGGACGGCCGCGCCACCCAGGTGGCCGCCACCAACGACACCGACCTCGTCACGGCCCTGCTGGCCGGCCAGACCGACGACGACGGCAGGCCCCTGACCATCGAGGAGTCGGCCGCCAAGGTCCTCCCGCAGGTCAAGGGCGCCTTCTCGCTCGTGTTCATGGACGAGGGAACCCTCTACACCGCCCGTGACCCGCAGGGCATCCGCCCGCTGGTCCTCGGCCGCCTGGAGCGCGGCTGGGTGGTCGCGAGCGAGACCGCCGCCCTCGACATCTGCGGCGCCAGCTTCGTCCGCGAGGTCGAGCCGGGCGAGCTCATCGCGATCGACGAGAACGGTCTGCGCACCTCTCGTTTCGCGGAAGCAAAGCCGAAGGGCTGTGTCTTCGAGTACGTCTACCTGGCGCGCCCGGACACCGACATCGCCGGCCGGAACGTCTACCTCTCCCGCGTGGAGATGGGCCGGCGGCTGGCCAAGGAAGCCCCGGCCGACGCCGACCTGGTGATAGCGACCCCGGAGTCCGGCACCCCCGCCGCCGTCGGGTACGCCGAGGCCAGCGGTATCCCGTACGGCTCCGGCCTGGTCAAGAACGCCTACGTCGGCCGGACCTTCATCCAGCCCTCGCAGACGATCCGCCAGCTCGGCATCCGCCTGAAGCTCAACCCCCTCAAGGAAGTCATCCGCGGCAAGCGCCTGGTGGTCGTCGACGACTCGATCGTCCGCGGCAACACCCAGCGCGCGCTGGTGCGCATGCTCCGCGAGGCCGGCGCGGCCGAGGTCCACATCCGGATCTCCTCGCCGCCGGTGAAGTGGCCGTGCTTCTTCGGCATCGACTTCGCCACCCGGGCCGAGCTGATCGCCAACGGCATGACGGTCGAGGAGATCGGCAAGTCGCTCGGCGCGGACTCCCTGGCGTACATCTCCCTCGATTCCATGATCGAGGCGACCACCATCCAGAAGCCGAACCTCTGCCGTGCCTGCTTCGACGGCGAGTACCCGATGGAGCTGCCGGACCCGGAGCTCCTCGGCAAGCAGCTGCTGGAGACCGAGCTGGCAGGCGGTACGGACGCGGCCGACGCGCTCCGTCGTCCGTGACCTCTCGCGACGCCTCGCACCACCCTGCAGTAACGACACGAAAGCTCTCTCCTGTCATGACAGAGAAGACCACCGGTGCCAGCTACGCGGCCGCGGGTGTGGACATCGAAGCGGGGGACCGCGCCGTCGACCTCATGAAGGAGTGGGTGAAGAAGACGCAGCGCCCCGAGGTCCTCGGCGGCCTCGGCGGTTTCGCCGGCCTCTTCGACGCCTCCGCCCTCAAGCGCTACGAGCGCCCGCTGCTGGCCTCCGCCACCGACGGGGTCGGCACCAAGGTGGACATCGCCCGCCAGATGGGCGTGTACGACACCATCGGCCACGACCTGGTCGCGATGGTCATGGACGACATCGTGGTGTGCGGTGCCGAGCCGCTCTTCATGACCGACTACATCTGCGTCGGCAAGGTCCACCCCGAGCGTGTCGCCGCGATCGTCAAGGGCATCGCGGAGGGCTGCGTCCTGGCCGGGACCGCCCTGGTCGGCGGCGAGACCGCCGAGCACCCGGGCCTGCTGGGCCCGGACGACTTCGACGTGGCGGGCGCGGGCACGGGCGTCGTCGAGTACGACCGCCTGCTCGGCGCGGATCGCATCCGTACGGGTGACGCCGTCATCGCCATGGCGTCGTCCGGCCTTCACTCGAACGGGTACTCGCTGGTCCGGCACGTGCTCTTCGACCGGGCCGGGCTCGCCCTGGACCGGGAGGTCGCGGAGTTCGGCCGCACCCTCGGCGAGGAGCTCCTGGAGCCCACCAAGATCTACTCGCTGGACTGCCTGGCCCTCACCCGCACCACCGAGGTCCACGCCTTCTCGCACATCACCGGCGGTGGCCTCGCGGCCAACCTGGCCCGGGTCATCCCCGACCACCTGCACGCCACGGTCGACCGGACCACCTGGACCCCGGGCGCGGTGTTCGACCTGGTCGGCAGGACCGGCCGGGTGGAGCAGCTGGAGCTGGAGAAGACCCTGAACATGGGCGTCGGCATGATGGCCGTCGTCCCGCAGGAGTCGGTGGACGTGGCCCTGACCACGCTGGCCGACCGGGGCGTCGACGCCTGGGTCGCGGGCGAGATCGTCGAGCGCGGCGCGCACACCGAGGGCGCGGCCCTCACCGGTTCCTACGCGGGCTGAGCAGCACCAAAACCCGGTCCGGGGCGATGCCCTGGACCGGGTTTGTGTGTTCAGACGTGTTCGGACGTGTCCGGCTCTGTGCACGAAGCCGGTGGCCGGCTACGACATGGAGAGCGTCAAGCGCCGCGACGCTGTTGCGACGACGGACCGGACTCGTCGTCCTCGTCCTCGTCGTCGTCGTTGTACAGATCCGCGTAGCGGGCGTACGGGTCGTCGTCTTCCTCGTCGTCGTCCTCGAACGGCTCGCCATTCGGCGGCTGCTGCGAGATCGGTTGCGAAGTCGATGCGCCCAGCTCGCTGGCCAGACGCGTCAGGTCAGTCCCGCCGCTGCTGTACTTCAGCTGGCGGGCGACCTTCGTCTGCTTGGCCTTTGCCCGGCCGCGCCCCATGGCTCGACCCCCTCGGTGACGGGGCTCGACGGCCCCAGAGTCTTGACACGCGTTCATGGTTCGGAGCGGGCTCTCCTTGGAGAGACCGTCCGTAGGGCTTTAACGGTACCTGCTTCCGCGGCCATACGGTACGCCGCCCGCATGACGTGCCCCGGCGCAGTGACCAAGAGACGCCCCGTACTCGCTGGTCAGCTGCGATTTTAACCCGTTATTGGCGGGCGACCCGCCGAAGTGCAGTGAGTCTTGTCTCCCCGCGACCCCGGCGGGCGCATTTCACGGCCCTACGCCTGCCGCGCGGCCCGCGCGTCGGCCATCCGCTGCTCGGCGATCCGGTCGGCGGCCGCGGCGGGCGGAATACCGTCCGCCTTCGCACGTGCGAAGATCTCCAGCGTGGTGTCGAAGATCTTCGTCGCCTTGACCTTGCACCGGTCGAAGTCGAAGCCGTGCAGCTCGTCGGCGACCTGGATGACCCCGCCCGCGTTGACCACGTAGTCGGGCGCGTAGAGGATCCCGCGGTCCGCGAGGTCCTTCTCGACGCCCGGGTGCGCGAGCTGGTTGTTGGCCGCACCGCAGACGACCTTGGCGGTGAGCACCGGCACGGTGTCGTCGTTGAGGGCACCGCCCAGCGCGCAGGGGGCGTAGATGTCCAGGCCCTCGACGCGGATGAGGGCGTCGGTGTCGGCGACCGCCGTGACCTTGCCCGGGTGCTTGTCCAGGACGCGCTGGACGGACTCCTGGCGGACGTCCGTGATCACGACCTCCGCGCCGTCCTCCAGCAGGTGCTCGACCAGGTAGTGGCCGACCTTGCCGACGCCCACGACGCCGACCTTGCGCCCGCGCAGCGTCGGGTCGCCCCACAGCGCCTGCGCGCTCGCGCGCATGCCCTGGAAGACGCCGTACGCGGTGAGCACCGAGGAGTCGCCGGCGCCGCCGTTCTCGGGGGAGCGGCCGGTCGCCCAGCGGGTCTCGCGGGCCACGACGTCCATGTCCGCGACGTACGTGCCGACGTCGCAGGCGGTCACGTAGCGGCCGCCGAGGGACTCCACGAACCGGCCGTAGGCGAGCAGCAGTTCCTCGCTCTTCAGCACGTCGGGGTCGCCGATGATCACGGCCTTGCCGCCGCCGTGGTCGAGCCCGGCGAGGGCGTTCTTGTACGACATGCCGCGGGCGAGGTTGAGCGCGTCGAGGACGGCCTCCTCGTCGGAGGCGTACGCGTGGAAGCGCGTACCGCCGAGGGCGGGGCCCAGCGCGGTGGAGTGGATGGCGATGACGGCCTTGAGGCCTGTGGCCCGGTCCTGGCACAGCACGACTTGCTCGTGGCCACCCTGCTCCGTGCGGAACAGGGTGTGCAGGACGCCGTCGGTCATTTCGGTCACGGTGGTGACTCCCATGGAAGAGATGCGGCGGAAGGCGCCCCCCTGCGGGTGGGGAGGGCGTGTGTGGGAGCAGAGTAAGACCTGAGGGGCCCTGCGGAGTACTGGGTGGGCCCGCGGGGGAGGACCGGAGGGTGAGCGAATCCTCCGAGCATCCCCGGTTGCCGTCCGCGCGCTCCGCGCCGGTCGTGCCGTACGCCTCCTACCTGCGAGTCTACGAGCCCCTGGCGGCGTTCGCGGAGCCGGAGCGCACGCACTGGGCGGACTACGCCCGGCGCGGCGAGGCGCCGACCGCGCAGGACGAACTGCGCAGGTCACTGGCGGATTTGGTGGCGGTCCCGCCGGTCGGGGTGCCGGTCCACGAGAGCGCGGACGCGTTCACGGCGGAGCTGGACGGGGTGGTGCTCGTCTGCCCGTGGCGGACCCGGCTGCGCGGCTGGCTGGCGCTGGAGGAGCTGGTGGCCGACTTCCCGCGGCCGGTGCTGGACGCGGCGCTGCCCCCGGTGGTCCGCCGGCAGGCGGCCGCGGACTACGAGCGCTGGCGGGAGCGGAACCCGCACTCCCGGCCGTGGATCCGCACGGCGGTGTGGCAGGTGCCACTGCGCTGGTTCGTGCTGGTGGCCGACGAGGAGCGGGACCATGTGCCCGGGGAGCGGCTGCGCTACCGCACGCCCATGGTCCAGGCCAGGCGGCGGCTCGCGCGGGGTCTGCGGACGCTGCGCGAGGCCGAGGGGTACGGTGCCCTGGCCGAGGGGCTGGTGGAGGTCGGCAGCTGGCTGGAGGAGTTCCACCCGCGCTCGCTGGTGGAGCTGGACTACGGCGGGCTGGTGCACGCGCTGGCTCCGGAGCGGCTGGCGGCGGACCGGTCGGCCGGGGACCTGGCGACGGGGCTCGCGGCGCTGCGGGCCGGGGACGCGGACGCGGCCTCGGAGGTGTACGGCCGGCTCGCCGAGCGGTGGCGTGCGGTGCGCGAGCGTCTGTTCGCGAACTGAACGCGGCGGGCCGCAGGCCCGCCGGGGCCGGAGGGTCGCGAACCGGTCACGAACCCGTCAGAGCCTGGTGGTATCGGCCGAACGGGCATAAGTTGCTGATCAACGGGCTGATCCGAGCATTTGGGTCTTAGTGCCAGGACCTACGTCCCGATACGGGCCATTGGCCCAAGCGTGACGGAACGCACTAACCACACCCTTGCGCCCTTCCCCTACCCTCGTGCCAAAATAGGACAAGGAGTCCGGGGAGGGTTCCTTCCGTCCAACTACGGGCGGAATGCTCGGCATTGCGCTCTATGGGGGGTCTCGTGACTCCTGATCGCTCTGTGACTGATCGTCACAGTGAGGTGACTGTCCGTTATGGACCGGTCCATCGGCTTCCGCCGCTGATGAACACCTCGGAGGGCAATTCCATCGGTTTGGCCGACGAGGCTGGACAGATGGTGTAGTTGTAGTGCCGAGGACAAGCCGTTCGTCCTATAACCGACTCGGCCCGCGTATGTCCATTTCGGGCAACGCGGGCCAAGGTGCAGAATTTAGAGGAAAGAACCGAGATGGTTCGGTTCTCCCGAGGAGGCCGCTCATGACCGCTCGCACCCCTGATGCCGAGCCGCTGCTGACGCCGGCTGAGGTTGCCACGATGTTCCGCGTGGACCCGAAGACGGTCACCCGCTGGGCCAAGGCTGGCAAGCTCACGTCCATCCGCACCCTGGGTGGGCACCGTCGTTACCGCGAGGCCGAGGTTCGCGCCCTGCTGGCGGGAATTCCGCAGCAGCGCAGCGAGGCCTGAGGTCGCGCAAACACCCCGCATTACCGGGTGCATATCGGATCCCCCAATCCGATGAAACCCACATAGCTTCATACGACCGGACCTGCCCCAACAGGTACCCCTGTCGTCGGTCGCGCTGGACTCCGCCGGGTCCAGCGCGACCTTTTTTGTGTCCGCACGCATGTCCTTCGCAGGGGTGTGCCAGGAGGGGTGCAATTGCACATATTAAATCGAACCCGCGTAGGGGTGCGATAAAAGTGCAGGTCTCGGAAACTCATGCGGTGACTCCCGTCACAGCTGACAACTCTTGTACATCCGGCAATGCACCCGTAAAGGGGACGGGTGGGGAGAAGCCCTTCACGCGGACGAGGGACTTTGGTCCCGCCGGGCCGGGCACCTGGCCGGGGTGGGCCGGGGTGGGCTGAGCTGGGCGCCGGCCGGGGTGCGCGTGCCGGGCGTGCCGGGGAACGCAACAGGCCCCGCATCCGGGGGATGCGGGGCCTGCTATCGAGGCGATCCTGACGGGACTTGAACCCGCGACCTCCACCTTGACAGGGTGGCGAGCTAACCAACTGCTCCACAGGACCTTGGTTGCGAGTCAGACTGTACAGCAGGTCAGGGGGTGCGGTCGAACCCGCCGCGGGGAGGCTACGGAGCGAGCGCGTCGACCGCCTTCACGATGCGCTTGTCCGAGATCGGGTACGCCGTCCCGAGCGCGTGCGCGAAGTAGCTGACCCGCAGCTCCTCGATCATCCAGCGGATCTCGGTGACCGCCTCGGGCACCGGCTGCCCCTTGGGCAGCTGCTCCAGCAGCCAGGCGTACTCGTCCTGCATCTCGTGGACCTTCTCCATGCGCGTGGTGTCGCGCTGGACGGCCGTCGGCATCTGCTGGAGCCGGCGGTCGGCGGCCACCAGGTAGCGCATCAGGTCCGGCAGCCGCTTCAGTCCGGTCAGCGTCACGAAACCGGCCGGCATCAGGGCCGCCAGCTGCTTCCTGACGTCCTGGATGTTGTTCAGCAGCGCCAGGCTGTTCGTGGCCTTCAGACGGCGCTCACAGGCCTGCCAGGCGGCCAGGATCTGCTGGACCTGGCCGACCGTGCGGACGGTGGTGTCCACCAGATCGGCGCGCACGGCGTCGTAGAGCTTGCGGAACCCCGCCTCGTCCCAGGCCGGCCCGCCGTGGGCGGCGATCAGCCGGTCGGCCGCGGCGGTGGCGCAGTCCTCGAACAGCGCCTGGACGGAGCCGTGCGGATTGCCGGACAGGGCGAGCTTCTGCTGGTTGGTCAGCTTGTCCGAGGCGAACTTCGCCGGGTTCACCGGGATGTTCAGCATGATCAGCTTCCGGGTGCCCAGCCACATGGCCCGCTGCTGCTCGGCCTCGGAGTCGAAGAGCCGTACGGAGACGCTCTCACCGGCGTCCACCAGCGCCGGGTACGCCTTGACCGGCTGGCCGGCCCGCCGGGTCTCGAACACCTTCGTCAGCGTGCCGATCGTCCAGTCCGTCAGACCGCTGCGCTCCAGGGACTCCCCGCCCGCGCGCTCGGCGGTGGCCGCGGCGGCCTTGGACAGCGCCTGGCGGGCCTTGGGCCTGAGCTTCAGGCGCAGGGCCTCCAGGTCCTTGTCCTCCGCGATCTTCTTGCGGCGCTCGTCGACGATCCGGAAGGTGATCTTGAGGTGGTCCGGGATCCGGGTCAGGTCGAAGTCCTCGGCCGCCACCGGGACCCCGACCATCCGCTGGAGCTCGCGTGCCAGGGTGACCGTCAGCGCCTCCTGGCGGGGCACGGCCGTGTCCAGGAAACGGCCCGCGAAGTTCGGCGCGGGCACGTAGTGCCGGCGGATCGGCTTGGGCAGCGACCGGATCAGCTCGGTGACGACCTCCTCGCGCAGGCCCGGGATCTGCCAGTCGAAGCCCTCGTCGGTGACCTGGTTGAGCACCTGGAGCGGGATGTGGACGGTCACGCCGTCCGCGTCCGCGCCCGGCTCGAACTGGTAGGTCACCCGGAACTTCAGCGCACCCTGCCGCCAGGAGTCCGGGTAGTCGTCCTTCGTGACGCCCTTGGCCTTCTCGGTGAGCAGCATCTCGCGCTCGAAGTCGAGCAGTTCCGGCTCGTCGCGGCGCTTGTGCTTCCACCACGAGTCGAAGTGCGCCCCGGAGACGACGTGCTCGGGGATCCGCTGGTCGTAGAAGTCGAAGAGGGTCTCGTCGTCGACGACGATGTCCCGGCGCCGGGCCCGGTGCTCCAGCTCCTCGACCTCGGTGAGCAGCTTGCGGTTGTCGGCGTAGAACTTGTGGTGCGTGCGCCAGTCGCCCTCCACCAGCGCGTTGCGGATGAACAGCTCGCGCGAGACCTCGGGGTCGATCCGGCCGTAGTTGATCTTCCGCTGGGCGACGATCGGGACGCCGTACAGCGTGACCTTCTCGTACGCCATCACGGCCGCCTGGTCCTTCTCCCAGTGCGGCTCGCTGTACGTGCGCTTGATCAGGTGCTGGGCCAGCGGCTCGACCCACTCCGGCTCCACCTTGGCGTTGACCCGGGCCCACAGCCGCGAGGTCTCCACCAGCTCCGCCGACATCACGAACCTCGGCTGCTTCTTGAACAGCGCCGAGCCGGGGAACACCGCGAACTTGGCGGACCGGGCGCCGAGGTACTCGTTCTTGTCGGTGTCCTTCAGCCCGATGTGCGAGAGCAGGCCCGCCAGCAGCGAGACGTGGATGTGCTGCTCGGGGGCGTCCGCGTCGCTCAGGTGGATGCCCATGGTCTTGGCGACCGTGCGCAGCTGGGAGTAGATGTCCTGCCACTCGCGGATCCGCAGGAAGTTCAGGTACTCCTGCTTGCACATCCGGCGGAAGGAGGACGAGCCGCGCTCGCGCTGCTGCTCGCGCACGTACCGCCACAGGTTCAGGTACGCGAGGAAGTCGGAGGTCTCGTCCTTGAAGCGGGCGTGGTGCTGGTCGGCCTGGGTCTGCTTGTCCGAGGGCCGCTCGCGCGGGTCCTGGATCGACAGGGCCGCCGCGATGACCATGACCTCGCGGACACAGTTGTTCTTGTCCGCCTCCACGACCATACGGGCCAGGCGCGGGTCGACGGGCAGCTGGGAGAGCTGCCGTCCCATCGGCGTCAGCCGCTTGCGGGGATCCTTCTCGGCCGGGTCCAGCGCGCCGAGCTCCTGGAGGAGCTGGACGCCGTCGCGGATGTTGCGGTGGTCCGGCGGGTCGATGAAGGGGAACTTCTCGATCTCGCCGAGGCCGGCGGCGGTCATCTGGAGGATGACGGAGGCCAGGTTCGTCCGGAGGATCTCGGCGTCGGTGAACTCCGGCCGGGTGACGAAGTCGTCCTCGGAGTACAGCCGGATGCAGATGCCGTCGCTGGTACGGCCGCAGCGGCCCTTGCGCTGGTTGGCGCTGGCCTGGCTGATCCGCTCGATGGGCAGCCGCTGCACCTTGGTGCGGTGGCTGTAGCGGGAGATCCGGGCGGTGCCCGGGTCGATCACGTACTTGATGCCCGGGACGGTCAGGGAGGTCTCGGCGACGTTGGTCGCCAGCACGATCCGGCGCCCGGTGTGCTGCTGGAAGACCCGGTGCTGTTCGGCGTGCGAGAGGCGCGCGTAGAGGGGCAGCACCTCGGTGAAGCGCAGGTTGCGCTTGTTGAGGGCGTCCGCGGTGTCGCGGATCTCGCGCTCGCCGGAGAGGAAGACCAGGACGTCGCCGGGACCCTCGGCCTGGAGCTCGTCGACGGCCTCGCAGATGGCGGTGATCTGGTCCCGGTCCGCGTCCTCGGAATCCTCTTCCAGCAGCGGTCTGTAACGGACCTCCACCGGATACGTCCGGCCCGACACCTCGACGATCGGCGCGTCGCCGAAGTGGCGGGAGAAGCGCTCGGGGTCGATGGTCGCCGAGGTGATGACGACCTTGAGGTCGGGGCGCTTGGGCAGCAGCTGGGCCAGATAGCCCAGCAGGAAGTCGATGTTGAGGCTCCGCTCGTGGGCCTCGTCGATGATGATCGTGTCGTACGCGCGCAGCTCGCGGTCCGTCTGGATCTCGGCGAGCAGGATGCCGTCCGTCATCAGCTTCACGAAGGTCGCGTCCTGGTCCACCTGGTCGGTGAAGCGGACCTTCCAGCCGACCGTCTGTCCGATCTCGGACTTCAGCTCCTCCGCGATCCGCTCGGCGACGGTCCGGGCGGCGATCCGGCGGGGCTGGGTGTGCCCGATCATGCCCCGGACCCCGCGGCCCAGCTCCATGCAGATCTTGGGGATCTGCGTGGTCTTGCCGGAGCCGGTCTCGCCCGCGACGATCACGACCTGGTGGTCGCGTATCGCCTCGGCGATCTCGTTCTTCTTCTGGCTGACCGGCAGTGATTCCGGATACGTGACCTCCGGCCGGCGCGCGGCACGCCCGGCCAGCCGCTCGGCGGCCTTCGCGGCCTCCGCGGCGATCTCGTCGAGCACGGCCTGCTTGGCCTCGGGCTTGCGGATGCGGCGGGCGCCTTCGAGGCGTCGGCCGAGGCGGTGAGCGTCGCGGAGCGAGATCTCACCGAGCAGCGTCTGCAGGGCGGCGAAGGAAGTAGACATACCTGATTGAGGATCTCACCTGGGCCCTCCGGGTGGCGAACCCATTTCGGAGTGCGGGCCGTACCATTTCGGGACGAGTTCCCCGACCGCCGCCAGTGAGAGGCCCCACGTATGCGCATCGGCCCGCGCCGCGCCGTGTGGTGCCTGCTGGCCGCCGTGCTGGCCGTGCTCCTGGGGACGGCGGTCCCGGCCGCGGCGGGGCCGGGCGCCTCCCCCGCCCCGCCTTCCGGTTCCGCGTCCGCGCCGTCCGTGGTGGCCGGGCCGTCCGTGCCGGCCGCCTTCGTGGCCGTGGGCGCGCCCGGACCCTCCTGCGCCCCCGGCACCGCCGACCTCGGACAGCCGCCCGCCGTACCGCCGCGCGGCGCGGGCGAGCACGCGCACGCCCCGCTCCCGGCGGGCCGGGCGGCGGCCGAGCGGGCCCGGGAGCCGTGGACCGCGCCGGCGCGGGCCCTCGTACGGGGACCGGACGAGCCGGCGCCCGGGCCGGTGGAGCTGTCCGTGATGCGGGTCTAGGAGGGCCCGCGTCCGCGCAGGTCCACCACTCACCCGTAGCACTGGAGCACCATGTCCCCCTCGAAGACGCCCGCGAAGTCCCCCGCGAAGCCGTCCGCGAAGAAGCCCCTGCTCATCTCGGCCGGCGTCGCGCTCGCCGCCGTCACCCTCGGCCTCGTCTCCTGGCAGGCCACCGCCCCCGAACAGCGCGGCGCGCGCCCGGCGGGCGCCCCGACCGCCCCGAAGACCGCCCCCGGGACCACCGGAGCCGATTCCGGCGCCATGGCCGAGCTGCTCGCGCTGGCCCGCCGGGACGCCGGCGACAGGCTGGCCACCGGGCGCGCGGACGCGCCCGTCGTCCTGATCGAGTACTCCGACTTCAAGTGCGGGTACTGCGGCAAGTTCGCCCGGGACACCGAGCCCGCCCTGATCAAGAAGTACGTCGAGGACGGCACCCTGCGCATCGAATGGCGCAACTTCCCGATCTTCGGCGCCGAGTCCGAGGCCGCCGCCAAGGCCGCCTGGGCCGCCGGCCGGCAGGACCGCTTCGCGCAGTTCCACGCCGCCGCGTACGCCCAGGGCGCCAAGGAGAAGGGCTTCGGCGCCGACCGGCTGCTGGAGCTGGCCGGGCAGGCCGGCGTACCCGACCTGGAGCGCTTCAAGGCCGACATGGCCGGCGAGCAGGCCGCCGTCGCCGTCCGCAGGGACCAGGAGGAGGGCTACCGCATCGGCGTCAGCTCCACCCCGTCCTTCCTGGTCAACGGGCAGCCGATCGCCGGCGCCCAGCCGCTGTCCGCCTTCACCGCGGCCGTGGAGCGGGCGAAGGCGGCGAAGTGATGGAGATCGGATACCTGGCCGCCCTGCTGGGCGGCCTCCTCGCGCTGCTCAGTCCGTGCAGCGCCCTGCTGCTCCCGGCGTTCTTCGCGTACTCGATCGACTCCGCCTCCCGGCTGCTGGCGCGGACCGGCATCTTCTACGCCGGCCTGGCCACCACCCTGGTGCCGCTGGGGGCGGCCTCCTCCACCGCCGGGCGGTTCTTCCACGGCCACCGCGAGGAGCTCGTCCTGGCCGGCGGCTGGCTGATCATCGCGCTGGGCGTCGTACAGATACTCGGCCTGGGCTTCGCCTCGAAGCGGCTGGCGGAGCTGTCGGGCCGGATCCGGCCGACGACCGCGCTGTCGGTGTACGCGCTGGGCGCCGTCTACGGGCTGGCCGGCTTCTGCGCGGGCCCGATCCTGGGCAGCGTGCTGACGGTGGCCGGGCTGAGCGGCAACCCGGTCTACGGCGGGCTGCTGCTGGCGGTGTACGCGCTGGGCATGGCCGTACCGCTCTTCGTCCTGGCCCTGCTGTGGGAGCGGTTCGAGCTGGGCCGGCGGCGCTGGCTGCGCGGGCGGGCCCTCACGCTCGGCCGGCTCCGGCTGCACACCACCTCGCTGCTGTCGGGCGGCTTCTTCATCGCGCTGGGCGCGCTCTTCCTCGCGTACGACGGGGCGAGCGCCCTGCCCGGGCTGCTGGACGTGGACGACTCGTTCGCCGTGGAGCAGTGGGTGCGGTCGGCGGCCGACGGGGTGCCGGACTGGGCACTGCTGGGGGCGGTCGCCGCCGGCGCGCTCGTGGTGGGCGCCGTCCAGTGGCGGCGCAGGGCCGCCCGTGGCCAGGACACGGCGGAGGAGTAGGGGGGAACGGCGAAGGCCCCGTCCGAGGGACGGGGCCTTCCGTTGTGGCTGGGGCCGGGGTCGAACCGGCGACCTATCGCTTTTCAGGCGATCGCTCGTACCAACTGAGCTACCCAGCCACGAAGCTCTTTCGAGCCTCAGCGATCCTGACGGGACTTGAACCCGCGACCTCCACCTTGACAGGGTGGCGAGCTAACCAACTGCTCCACAGGACCATGTGTGCGAGACAAGTCTCGCACAGGGTTGTGCGTGCCCCCAACGGGATTCGAACCCGTGCTACCGCCTTGAAAGGGCGGCGTCCTGGGCCACTAGACGATGAGGGCTAAGGGCCCACCTGGGCGCTTCGCAGCGCGTCGGGGACGTGAGAAGCATATGGGATGCGGGGAGCTATCGCCAAAACGGTTTGCTCCGGAGGGAGAATGGCCGGGTGCTGGAGATGACGCGCGAGGAGTTCGAAGAGCTCGTCGCAGAGGCCCTCGACCGGATTCCGCCGGAGCTCACGCGGCTGATGGACAACGTCGCGGTGTTCGTCGAGGACGAGCCCGCGGCGGACGACCCCGAACTGCTGGGGCTCTACGAGGGGACCCCGCTGACCGATCGCGGCGAGTGGTACGCCGGGGTGCTCCCCGACCGGATCACGATCTACCGGAACCCCACCCTTCGCATCTGCGAGTCCCGTGAGGACGTGATCGAGGAGACCGAGATCACCGTCGTGCACGAGATCGCGCACCACTTCGGGATCGACGACGACCGGCTGCACGCGCTGGGCTACGGGTGACCCGTCCGGGGGACCCGGGGCGGGCGCCGGACGGGGCGCCGGACGGAAAGCCGGACGGGGAGCCGGACGGGAGGGCCGCGGACGCGGTCGATCCGGACGTCGACCTGCACGTGCCGGCCCAGCGCGCCGAGCGTCAGGGGCCGGTGCTCGCCGCCGTGTCGGCGGGCGGCGCGATCGGGGCGGCGGCGCGCTACGGGCTGGCGCTGGCCTGGCCGGCCGGGCCGGGCGGCTTCCCCTGGGCGACGTTCTGGACCAACGTGCTGGGCTGCGCGCTGATCGGTGTCCTGATGGTGCTCGTCGGCGGGGGCGGGCGGTGGGGGCGTCCGCTGGTGCGGCCCTTCCTCGGGGTGGGGGTGCTCGGCGGCTTCACCACCTTCTCGACGTACGCCCTGGACGTCTCGCTGCTGCTGGAGCGGGGCGCGGTGGGAACCGCCGCCGGGTACGCCGTCCTCACGCTCGCCGGGGCGCTCGCGGCCGTGTGGCTGGGGGCCTCGGCGACCCGGCGGGTCGTACAGGGGCGCGGGTGAACTGGCTGCTGGTGATCGTCGGCGGGGCCCTGGGCGCGCCGCTGCGGTATCTGACGGACCGTGCGGTGCAGCTGCGCCACGCGTCGTTGTTCCCGTGGGGGACGTTCGTCGTGAACACGGTGGGCTGCGTGCTGCTGGGCGCGCTGACCGGGGCGCTCCTCGCGGGGGCCGTCCCGGCCCGGCTGGGCCTGCTCCTGGGTACCGGGCTGTGCGGGGCGCTGACGACGTACTCGACCTTCGGCTACGAGACGCTGCGGCTGGCCGAGCGCGGCCGGTGGCTCCTCGCGGCGGCGAACGCGGGCGTGTCGGTGCTGGCCGGGCTGGGCGGCGTGGAGCTGGGCCGGCGGGTGGCGGAGCAGCTCGCCGGAGGGTGAGCGGGCGCGTGCGGGGGACGGGCGGACAGGAGCTCTCCGAAAGAGGCGTGTCCCTTACGGGGCAAAGGGAGTTGGGCACATTGACCCGCTCATGCGGACCGTTGCTCACGCCCGGAGGTCCCCCGTGCGCCAGATTCCCGCTCCCGTCAGACTGGCCGTCACCGCCCTCGCGGTCGCGGCGACCGCGGGCTGCATGAGCGTCAGCGACGGCTCCGCCAAGCCCGGTCCCTCCGCATCGGCGGGCCCGCACGGCGCGGCCGCCGGCGGGGGCGGCGCCGGCGGTTCCGTCCGGGGTGCGCACGGCCAGGGGGGCGGGCACGGCAAGAAGGGCGGCGCCGAGGGCAAGGACGTCAAGGCGGCGGACGGCAGGACGCAGCCGGGCGCGAGCCCGAGCGCCGGCGCCCCGGCCGGCGCGCCCTCGCCCGTGCCGGGCGGACCCGGCGGTTCCGGCGGCGCGGGCGGTCCGGGAGGGGGCGGGTCCGGTGGCGGGCAGGGGCCGCAGCAGCCCGCGCCCGGAGGCGGCGGGTCCGGCTCCGGGGGCGGTGGTTCCGTTCCGACGCCGCCCGTGCAGTCGCCGACGCCGCCGCCGCCCGTGACGGAGCCCACGCCGACCCCGCCGAGCGAGCCGCAGCCGACGACGGCGCCCGACCCCCAGCCGTAGCGGGACCGCGCCACCCGCCGGCATCCGCACCCGGCACCCGCGCCCCGGCCCCCCTTCGGTATCGCCGCAGGTCAGAGGGGTGTGACCGGGGTCAACTTGCCATGGGTGGGGAAGGGTGCGTATGGTTATAGATCGTTTGATCCCATTGCCCGGCGCCGAACCCGAAGAGCGCCGCGTGGCGCGTACTCTCCCTTGCCGTGGCTGACCGCATTGAGGCGGTCGAATTTGCGATTCACGGAGTTTGGGCGCGTGCCGAGACTCCGGAAGGTTTTCGCATTCGCATGTCCATTTCCAGTTCTGACCGTGCCGTCATGCCCGAGAACGACTCGATCGAGGCCGTCGACACCCTTGTGGTCGACGAGACTCTCGAGGCCTTCGAGGCTGATGTGGCCGACGTGACGGCCGACCAGACCGACGACGTCGAGACCGACGCCGAGCCCACCATCACCTTCGGCGACCTCGGTCTGCCCGAGGGCGTCGTGCGCAAGCTCGCCCAGAACGGCGTCACCACCCCCTTCCCGATCCAGGCCGCGACCATCCCGGACGCCCTGGCCGGCAAGGACATCCTGGGCCGTGGCCGTACCGGCTCCGGCAAGACCCTCTCCTTCGGCCTGCCGCTGCTCGCCACCCTGGCCGGCGGCCACACCGACAAGAAGAAGCCCCGCGGCGTCATCCTCACCCCGACCCGTGAGCTCGCGATGCAGGTCGCGGACGCCCTCCAGCCGTACGGCGACGTGCTCGGCCTGAAGATGAAGGTCGTCTGCGGCGGTACGTCGATGGGCAACCAGATCTACGCCCTGGAGCGCGGCGTCGACATCCTCGTCGCCACCCCGGGCCGCCTGCGCGACATCATCAACCGTGGCGCCTGCTCCCTGGAGCAGGTCCAGGTCGCCGTCCTCGACGAGGCCGACCAGATGGCCGACCTGGGCTTCCTGCCCGAGGTCACCGAGCTGCTCGACCAGGTCCCGGCCGGCGGCCAGCGCCTGCTGTTCTCCGCCACCCTGGAGAACGAGATCGACAGCCTGGTC
The DNA here is from genome assembly GCF_055582305.1 of Streptomyces sp. NPDC042102. Classification (NCBI taxonomy): domain Bacteria; kingdom Bacillati; phylum Actinomycetota; class Actinomycetes; order Kitasatosporales; family Streptomycetaceae; genus Streptomyces; species Streptomyces sp. NPDC042102. The sequence goes on along the minus strand of NZ_JBVJDL010000010.1, from coordinate 28,426 downwards.
AAGCGCTACCTGGTGAACCCGGTCACGCACGAGGTCGACCCGTCGGCCGGCGCGGTCACCACGATGACCCACCACGTGCTGGTCGTGAAGCCGAAGGACAAGGCTCCGGTCACCTCCGCCATCGCCGCCCGCAAGGGCCGCACCATCATCTTCGTCCGCACCCAGCTGGGCGCCGACCGCGTGGCCGAGCAGCTGCGCGAGTCCGGTGTGAAGGCGGACGCGCTGCACGGCGGCATGACCCAGGGCGCCCGTACCCGGACCCTGGCCGACTTCAAGGACGGTTACGTCAACGTCCTGGTCGCCACCGACGTCGCCGCCCGCGGTATCCACGTCGACGGCATCGACCTGGTCCTGAACGTGGACCCGGCCGGTGACCACAAGGACTACCTGCACCGCTCGGGCCGTACCGCCCGCGCCGGCCGCTCCGGCGTGGTCGTCTCGCTGGCGCTCCCGCACCAGCGCCGCCAGATCTTCCGCCTGATGGAGGACGCGGGCGTCGAGGCCTCGCGCCACATCGTCGGCGGTGCCGGTGCCTTCGACCCCGAGGTCGCCGAGATCACCGGCGCCCGGTCCCTGACCGAGGTGCAGGCCGACTCCGCGAACAACGCGGCCAAGCAGGCCGAGCGCGAGGTCGCCGACCTGACCAAGCAGCTGGAGCGCGTCCAGCGCCGGGCCGTCGAGCTGCGCGAGGAGGCCGAGCGCCTGGTCGCCCGTGCCGCCCGCGAGCGCGGCGAGGACCCGGAGACCGCCGTGGCCGAGGCCGCGGAGGCCGCCGAGGCCGAGGTCGCCGCCGAGATCGCGGCCGCCGCCGTGGTCGTCGAGGAGCGCCCGGCGTACGAGCGCCGTGACGAGCGGGGCAACTTCGAGCGCCGCGACCGCCGGGGCGAGCGTGGCTTCGAGCGCCGTGACGACCGCGGTGACCGTGGCGGCTTCCGCCGTGACGACAACCGTGGCGGCGGCTTCAACCGCGACCGTGGTGACCGTGGCTTCGAGCGCCGTGACGACAACCGTGGTGGCGGCTTCAACCGTGACCGTGGTGACCGTGGCTTCGAGCGTCGCGACGACAACCGTGGTGGCGGCTTCAACCGTGACCGTGGCTTCGAGCGCCGTGACGACCGCGGTGACCGTGGCGGCTTCCGCCGTGACGACAACCGTGGTGGCGGTTTCAACCGTGACCGTGGTGACCGTGGCTTCGAGCGCCGTGACGACAACCGTGGTGGCGGTTTCAACCGTGACCGTGGTGACCGTGGCTTCGAGCGTCGCGACGACAACCGTGGCGGCGGCTTCAACCGTGACCACCGCGGTGGCAGCGACCGCCCGTTCAACCGCGACCGCCGTGACGACCGTCCGTCGGGCGGCTTCCGCTCCGGCGGCGGCGACCGCCCGTACGGCCGCCGCGACGACCACCGCCCGTCGGGCGGCTCCGGCTCCTTCGGCGGCCGCCGTGACGACAAGCCGCGCTGGAAGCGCAACGGCTGACGCAGCACGTGAACTCGGCCCCCGCGACACCCTGGTGTCGCGGGGGCCGACCCGTTCCGGGACACTGGCGGGAAACCGCCGGAGCCACTCCGGTCGATACCCGATCGGCCTCGAGCCCCTCTCCGGCTATGCTCAGGGGTGAGCTCCCGAGGGCCATTAGCTCAATTGGCAGAGCAGTGGACTTTTAATCCATTGGTTGTCGGTTCGAGTCCGACATGGCCTACAGCTCGCGGGCGAGGGGCAATCCCCCCTCTGACCTGCTACTGAGCGCCCCACCTGACTTCTTCGGGTGGGGCGCTCCGGCATGTCCACCGGCGTAACTGGGGGTCTGTCTCCGTGGGTTCGCTGACCAGGGGCGAGCCCCCGGAGACCCCACAGGGTGCTCCAGTGCCTCCTCGCGCATTCGCGCGATAAAGTGCGCTGGTTTCCCAGGTCAGAGACTGTGTGTGGAGGAGCGGGCGTGTCCGGACTTGACTCGGTGGAGTTGGCGGCGCGGTGGTGGAAGTGGGCGTTGTCGGCGCCGGCCGGGCGTAGTCCTGTCGAGGACACCACGGGTGAGCACGCGCATTGGCGGCAATCGGACGACGTCTGGTTCCTCGCGGGCACCTACGGCGGACGGGTGGTGCGTCGGTGCAGCGTCCCTGTCGACCGGCCGCTGTTCTTTCCCATCTTCAACACTCAGCGGATGGCGCTCGGGTTCTCCTCCGAGCCCTGGCGCATGCCCGCGTCGCGGGCCGAGGCCGAACTCAACGGCATACCCCTGCCGCTCCATGAGGCGGCCTCCAGGCGCTTCCTGGCCGGTGGGGTGCCCAGGGTGGCCTGGGGGTTGTGGAGCACGATCGACCCGCTGACCCCGGGGGACTACGTCCTGTCCATCAAGGCTCAGTCGGGCGGCTTCTGGGTGGATACGACCTATCACCTGCAAGCCGTCCCGCAGGACCAGATCGCTTAGCCGCGCAGGTCAGGCTGCCTGTACGGCGCAGCAGAGCGCCCCACCCGGTTTCGGCCGGGTGGGGCGCTCTGTCGGTTGTGGGGTCAGGCGGAGGCGTTGCGGCGGCGGCGGGTGCCGAGCCACGCGGCCGCGGTGCCCAGGGCGACCAGGGCGGCGGCCAGGCCCGCGTACAGGCCGGTGGAGGAGGACGAGCCGGTCGTGGCGAGGGTGCCCGTCGCGGAGCCCGTGGTGGTGGTGCCGGTGGTGTCGGTGGTGCCGGTGGTGCCGGTGGTGCCCGCGGTCGTGGCCTGGGTGGTCGCGGCCGAGGTGGTGGTCGCGACGGCCTGGCTCACCGTGGTGCCCGTGGTGGTGGTCGCGGTGGCGGACGGGGACGGCTTCGCCGTGGGGGTGGCCGGGCCGCGGTCCTGGAGCGGGGTGAGCGTGAACTCCGAGGCGGCGCGGAGGAACGGCGTCCGGTTGCCCGTGGCCAGACCGGTCTCGGCCTCGGCGGTGATGGAGGTGGCCTTCGTGTACTGGGTGTTCAGGCCCAGGTCGATCCGCAGCTGCACGGTCCGCGTGCCGGAGGCGGAGCCGAAGCCCTTGGGGATCACGGGCAGCTGGAAGCGGTGGGAGTCCAGGCGCTTCACGTCCTGCCAGCGGCCGTCGATCACGGCCTGCACGAAGAAGTCGGGCTTGGCCACCCACGGCTCGGAGCCCAGGGTGAGGACGGTGGCGAGCCCGGTGTCGAAGCTGCCGTCGCCGCTGGCCTTGTAGTTCAGGTTCAGGAGCTGGCGGTTGGAGGCCGCGGCCTCGGGGCCCTTCTCGAACCAGGTCTTGAGCTCGCCGGTCTTGATCTGCGGGCTGACCTTGAACACGTGCCGGGGCACGGAGCTGGGCACCCCGCCGTCCGAGAGGTTGTTCGCGGTCAGGGTGAAGTCGCCGTCGTTGGTCGGGTAGTTCGCGCCGAGGCCGAGGGTGACCTTCCACGTCAGCTTGCCGCCCGCGGGCACGGAGAAGGCGTCCTGCGCCCCGCCGGCGGCCGGGTGGAAGGTGGCCTGCCAGCCGCCGTCCTGCTGCCCCACGAAGGACTTGGTGGCCGGTGCGTTCAGCGCGTCGACCTTGAAGACGACGGCGCCCTTGCCGAGCGGGCTCGGGCCGGCGGGCTCGCCGGTCATCCACGGCCGGTACTCCACGGCCTTGCCGCTGGGGTTCTTGACCGTCAGCTCGAAGGTCTGGGCGGAGCCGCCACGGGTCAGCGCCCCGGCGGGGACCGGCGTGCTCATCTCCGCACGCAGCGGGCTGGTGGCCTCGTCGGCGGACGCGGCAGTAGCCGAGAACGGCAGCAGAGTGGTGACGACGCCGGCGACGACGGCGGTGGCGGCTGCGGTACGTACGGACATGGTGGACTCCCCCCAAGGAATCGACAGGAGCATCGGCGACGGCGCCGAGCGCGGGTGGTGTGAGTGAGGTGGCCGCCCGGCCGGTTTCCTGCTCCCCCGGGCCGCTGCGACGCCTCTATCTTCACCTGCGGCCAGTCCCGGAACGATCTCTTCATTGTCACCGCCGTGCAACAGCGTGATCATGCCCCTCACCTGCGAAGACGATGACCCGGCTAGGCCTCGTCCGGCGTCCTCGGCCACTGGCTCAGCAGGGTGTGCAGGGCCGCCAGGATCCGCCCCCACGACGCGTCGCGGTCGCGGGGCGCGCGGAAGGCCGCGTCCGCCTCCAGGGCGGTGAATCCGTACAGGGTGCTGCGCACCAGGCGGACCGCGTCGGTGAGGTCCGGCTCGGTGAGGTCGTACGCGCGGAAGACGGCGTACGTGTAGTCGATGACGCGGCGGTGTGCGGGCGAGCCGGCGGTGACCTCGTCGGGCAGCTGGAGCTGGGTGGCGGCGTACCGGCCGGGGTGCTGGGCGGCGTAGTCGCGGTAGGCGCCGGCGAACCCGGCCAGCGCGTCCCGGCCCGAGCGGCCGGCGATGCCCGCGCCGAGCCGGTCGGCGAACTCGGCCGTGCACGCCAGGGCCAGCCGCTCGCGCAGGTCGGCGAGGTTCTTGATGTGCGCGTAGAGGCTGGCGTCCTTGACGCCGAAGCCGTGCGCGAGGGCCGAGACGGTGACGCGGTCGAGACCGATCTCGTCCGCGAGGGCGGCGGCGGCGTCGACGACGCGGTCCGGGGTGAGGCCTGCACGGGGCAAGGGGCAGCTCCTGACGAGGGGTATTAATCATTTGCCTAGGGTGTCTAGGAAACTTTAGCGTGAGCCGTATGAAGGCACTCACCGAGAAGGCCGTCCGGGGCTCGTTCGTCAACTGCACCAAGGGCGAGGCCGCCCGGCTGCCGATGCCCCGCGATCTGGCCGCGCGTCCCTGGGACGACCTGGACTTCCTCGGCTGGCGCGATCTGTCGGCGCCCGACCGCACGTACGTCGTCGCCGAGGTCGACGGCCGGCCGGTCGGCGTCGCGCTGCGCTTCCCGCCGGCCAAGCGCGGCCTGCTGCACCGCAGCATGTGCGGGCTGTGCCTGACCGTGCACGCGGGCAGCGGGGTCTCGCTGATGACCGCGCGCAAGCGGGGCAAGGAGGGGCGCGAGGGGAACTCGGTGGGGATCTACCTCTGCACCGACCTGGCCTGCTCCCTCTATCTGCGCGGGATCAAGCAGCCCGACGGCGGGGGCGGGCGCCTGGAGGAGTCGCTGACCCTGGAGGAGCGGATCGACCGGCTGCGCGGGAATCTGGGCGGCTTCCTGGCCCGGCTCTGAGCCGGCCGCCCTTTAATGGTCAGCGACTGCTCCACGGATAGCGTAAGGTGGTGTTCACCGACGCGGGGTGGAGCAGCTCGGTAGCTCGCTGGGCTCATAACCCAGAGGTCGCAGGTTCAAATCCTGTCCCCGCTACTGAAACCGAAGGCCCGGATCCTCCTGGATCCGGGCCTTCGGCGTGTCCGTGCCGCAGCCCTGACTCACCCGATCGGTCCCGGCCCGCTCGCCGTGCCGCCGCCGCTGGCAGCAGCCTGTGAGGAGCGAGGGCGGCAGCGGGCAGGAGAGACACTTTGGCGGGGCTGGGGCACAGCGAGGACGGCGGGGCCGGCGGGCACGGCGGGGCCGGGCGGCCCGCCATGGCCCAGGTCTTCCTGCGGGCGCTCCCGGCCGCGCTGATCCTGACCGGTCTGGTGTTCGACCTGTCCACCCCGCCCAGCTTCACCGGCTCCCCCTTCTTCTCCGCGGCCCCGCTGGTCGCCGCCCCCTTCTTCGCCCTCGGTACGACGCTCCTGACCGGCGGCGTCGCCTCGCTCTCCGTGCTCATGCTGCACGTGCGCAACGGGACCACCTGGAAGGTCGAGGCGCTGACGGAGCTGGTGACCGTGCTGACCGTCTCCGCCCTCGCGCTCCTCATCAACCGCGTGGTGCGGCGCAGCGGCCGCCGGCTGGCCTCGGCGCGCGGGATCGCGGAGGCGGCCCAGCGCGCCCTGCTGCCCACGCCCGCCGACCGGATCGGGGGCCTGCACATCGCCGCCCGGTACGAGGCCGCGGAGGCCGACGCGTTCATCGGCGGCGATCTGTACGCGGTCCAGGACACCCCGTACGGGGTGCGGCTGGCCGTGGGCGACGTACGCGGCAAGGGGCTGGGCGCGGTGGAGGCGGTGGCGGTGGTGCTCGGGGCGTTCCGGGAGGCCGCCGAGCTGGAGCCGACCCTGGAGGGCGTGGCGCAGCGGCTGGAGCGGGCGCTGGCCCGGGAGGGCACCCGGCGCGACAGCCTGGACGCGGTGGAGGGGTTCACGACCTGTGTGCTGGCCGAGGTGCCGCGCGGGTCGGGGCGGCTGCGGACGGTCAACCGGGGGCATCCCGAGCCGCTGCTGCTGCACCAGGACGGGGCGCTGGAGGAGCTGGCCCCGGCGGAGGCGGCGCTGCCGCTGGGCATGGGGGAGCTGGGGGCCTGGCCGGACCGGGCGCAGGAGTGGGAGTTCCCGCCGGGTGCCACGCTGCTGCTGTACACCGACGGGGTGACCGAGGCGCGGGACGCCGACGGGGTCTTCTACGATCCGCCGGGGCGGCTGCGCGGGCGGATCTTCTCCGGGCCGGACGCGGTGCTCGGCGCGGTCATCGCGGACGTGCGTCGGCATACGCGGGGCGGGGCGACGGACGACATGGCGTTGCTGGCGGTGGCGCGGCCGGGGGAGCGGGAGCCCGCGCGGCGCAGGACCGTACCGGTGGTGCGGCGTCACGAAGAGTGACGGAACGGCCGCAGTGTGCAAGCGCCTTGAGCGAGGGTCATGTTGCTTGTGTGGCTGAAGTGATGAGGAACAAGCCAGTTATTTGTCCAAGTTGATACCGGTATGCATGGAAAAGCTCTGGCCAAAGATGGCCGGGGTGTGGCTGGTTTTGGTGAACATCCTTCGCAACAGCTTGGAATCACTCCCCCGCTTCTATTACCTTTCGATAACGCAGCGCGGGTGTGTCAGCCGTCGTCGGAGGCGGCGCCGTGCGTGTGCGCGCGGATGAGGAGTGTGCCCCGGTGGCGTCCAACGTGCCTGCCCCTGAAGGCGTCGAGAGCCCGGAATCGCCCACCGCGGGCGCGGGCGCCTGGGGAGAGTGGAACCCCACCGAGGACTCGGTCCGTCCGGTCCGCGGCAGGCACCGTGTGGCCAAGCAGCGCGGGGGACTTGCCCGCAGCTCCACCGTGCTCGGCGTCGGCGTGATCGCGGCCGTCGGTGCGGGCGGTATCGCCACCGCGCAGGACCGCCCCCAAGTCTCCATATCCATGCCCTCGTTGCCCGACCTGATGGGCGGCGGCGACCGTGACGGCGGCGCCGGCGGCGAGCGCGGCGGGAACACGCGCAAGGCCGACTCCGGCGGTGGCGGCGTGGCCACCGCCGCGGCCGCGGACCGGCAGACGGACGCGGGCGAGGTGCTCCGTACGCGGATCCTCCAGCAGGCCGAGACCCAGGCGGACGCCGACCACGCCCGGGCCAAGGCGGACGCCGAGCGCGCCGCCCAGGATGCCGCCGCGCAGGAGGCCAAGCAGCGGGCGGACGCCGCCCGCGCCGCCGAGGAGAAGGCGGTGCAGGAGGCCCGTGCCAAGGCCGAGGCGGCGGCCAAGGCCAAGGCCGAGGAGGAGAAGGCCGCGGCGGCCGCGCAGCCGGCGTCGGCCCCGGACTCCGGTTCCGGCTCGAAGGCGTCGGCGGGCGGTTACGTACTGCCCACGTCCTCGTACACGATCACCTCCCGCTACGGCGCCTCCGGTTCCATGTGGTCCTCCGGGCAGCACACCGGCCTCGACTTCGCCGCCCCGACCGGCACCCCCGTCAAGGCGGTGGCGGGCGGCACGATCACCTCCGCGGGCTGGTCCGGTTCCTACGGCTACCGGATCGTGCTGAAGCTGCCCGACGGTACCGAGATCTGGTACTGCCACCTGTCGTCGATGTCGGTGACCTCCGGCACGGTCGGCGCCGGTGACACCATCGGCCGGGTCGGCGCCACGGGCAACGTCACCGGTCCGCACCTCCACCTCGAAGTGCGCAAGGGCGGTTCGACGGTGGACCCGATGGCGTGGCTGCAGTCCAAGGGCCTGAGCGTCTAGGAGGCGTCCGGCGGGGTACGGGCACCGGCACGGGGGACCCCACCGGTACCCGGGCTCCCTCCGGCAGCGGGTCCGCAGGCGGCGGGTCCGCGGGCGGCGGGGTGAACAGCTCCTCCAGTACGGCCGCGCGCGCCAGCGCCGGACCGGCCGTCGCCCGCAGTCCCCACATCCGCAGCAGCAGCTCCCGCTCCCGGCTGCCGAAGTCCGGCTCCCGCGCCGCCCCGCCGCGCCGCGCCCGGTGCCGCAGCAGCGCGAGCGCCGCCGCGGCCGCCGTGTAGTCGGCGACCGCCCTCCCCGCGGACCGGCCGCCGGCCCGCCGGGCCAGCGCGCGGGCCGTGGCACGCGCGGGCAGCGAGGCCAGGGCCGGCACCTCGGCCGGGTCCAGCCAGCCCACGGCCGCGTACACCGCCAGTTCGTTGCCGACGGTCCGCAGCCGGCGCCGCTGTATCCGGACCGCCGACCAGAGCAGGGTGGCGAACACCGGGACCATCACACCGCCGTACACGGCGTAGAAGCCGTACTCGCCCAGCTCGGAGGAGCTGTTCCACAGCGCGTGCGTCCCCATCGCCAGGAGCAGGCCCAGCAGCGGCAGGCCGACGCGCGTGGCGCGCCGGCCGGCGAGCACGGCCGCGCCGAAGCCGAGACCGGTGAACACGGTGAACAGCGGATGCGCGAACGGCGACAGCATGATCCGTACGAAGAACGTCGCGGCCGTCATGGAATCCAGCAGGCCGGTGCCGTTCTGGAGGTCCTCGCCGAAGGCGTTGCCCAGGTAGAGGATGTTCTCGGTGAAGGCGAAGCCGGTCGCGGTGAACCCGGCGACGACGAACCCGTCGGCGGGGCCGGTGAAATGACGTCTGCGGAAGACGAAGACGAGCAGCAGCGCGGCCGCCTTGGCGCTCTCCTCGACCACCGGCGCGATCGCGACCGAGCCGAGCTGGTCGGCGTCGGACGGATCGGCGGTGGCCGCGGCTATCCACTCGGTCGCGAAGCTGTTGGCCAGTATGGCGATCAGCGCGGCGGCGCAGGCGCCCCAGCCGAAGCAGAACATCAGCTGCCGCAGGGGCCCCGGCGCGGCCCGGCCCAGCCACCGGAAGGCCGCCAGCAGCGCGGGCACCGGCAGCAGGGCCAGGCCCAGGCCCACGAAGAACCCCGGGGTGCCGGTCTGCTGGCGTACGAGGTCCAGGATGGCCGCGCCGGAGACGGCGAGGAGGGTGAGGAGCACGCACGCGCGGACCGTGCCCGACGGACGTGCGAGCCTGGGGATACCTCCCAGCGGGAGCCGCGGGAGGGGGAGCGCTCGGTACACGTGATGACCCTAGCGAGTGGGTCGGACACGCGCAGTGACGTTGTCAGTTCTCCCTGCGGCGGAACAGCAAGTCGTGTACGACGTGTCCCTTGTCCAGGCCCTGCCCCTCGAAGCGCGTCAGCGGCCGGAAGTCGGGCCGGTCGGCGTACCCGCCGCCGTCCTGGGCGTTCTCGAAGTCCGGGTGCGCTTCGAGGACTTCGAGCATCTGCTCGGCGTACGGCTCCCAGTCGGTCGCGCAGTGCAGCACCGCGCCGGGCGCGAGCCGGGTGGCGGCGAGCGTGAGGAAGTCGGGCTGGATCAGCCGCCGCTTGTGGTGGCGCTTCTTGGGCCACGGGTCCGGGAAGTACACGCGCAGCCCCGCGAGGGAGTCCGGCGGCAGCATCTCGCGCAGCAGGATGATCGCGTCGCCGTTGGCCACGCGGACGTTGTCGAGCCCGGCCCGCTCGGCGAGCGCGAGCAGGTTGCCCTGGCCGGGGGTGTGGACGTCCGCCGCGAGGATGCCCGTGCCGGGGTCGGCGGCGGCCATCTGCGCGGTGGCCTCGCCCATGCCGAACCCGATTTCGAGGACGACGGGCCGCCCGTCGAACAGCGTGCCCAGGTCCAGGACCCGGTGCCCGTCGATGTCGAGGCCCCAGGTGCCCCACAGCCGCCGCAGCGCGTCCTCCTGCCCGGTGGTCACCCGGCTCCGGCGCGGCTGGAAGCTGCGGATCCGCCGCTCGTGGTGCGACCCGGCGGGGTCGGGGGCCGGACCGTCGGGGAAGCGGGGCTCGGTGCGCCAGCGCGGGGGCGTGTACGAAGCGCCCTCGCCGGCGGTGGCGGTCGCGGAGGCGGTGCCCTCGTCGGCGGTCGCGGTCGCGGTCGCGGTGATGGTCGCGGTGGCGGCGGCAGGGGCGCTGGGCTGCGGGTTCAGGGACTCAGACACAATGCCCTGATTCTACGGCCCGGGCTCAGGCCCCGCGCAGGGACGACAGCGCACGGCGGGCGATCTCGCGGCCGATCGGCAGCGAGGCGGTGGCCGCCGGGGACGGGGCGTTCAGCACGTGCACCGTGCGGTGCGCCTCGCGGATGAGGAAGTCGTCCACCAGGGTGCCGTCGCGCAGGACGGCCTGCGCGCGGACGCCCGCGCCGGCCGGCGCGAGGTCCGCCTCCGTGACCGCCGGCAGCAGCCGGCGTACCGCCTCGGTGAACGCCCGCTTCGACAGCGACCTGCGGATCTCCCCCGCCCCGTACCGCCAGTGACGGCGGGCGATCCGCCAGGTACCGGGCCACAGGAGCTCGTCCGCGAGGTCCCGCGGCGCCACCGTGCGCCACCCGTACCCCTCGCGGGCCAGCGCGGGCACCGCGTTGGGCCCCACGTGCACCCCGCCGCCGATGCCTCGGGTCAGATGGACGCCGAGGAAGGGGAAGGCCGGGTCCGGGACGGGATAGACCAGGCCGCGGACCAGCGAGGGCCGGGCCAGGTCGTAGTACTCGCCGCGGAACGGGACGATCCGCATGCCCGGGTCGTCGCCGGCCAGCCGCGCCACCCGGTCGCAGTGCAGCCCCGCGCAGTTCACCAGCGCCTTCGCGCGCACCACGAGGCCCGCGGTGGTGCGCACCGCGACGCCCGAGGAGCGGCGGGAGATCAGGTCGACCGCCCCGCCGTAGACGATCTCGGCGCCCGAGGACTCGGCGAGCCGCGCCGCGACCTCGCCGAAGTCCACGATCCCGGTCGTGCCGACATGGATGGCCGCCAGCCCCGAGACCTCCGGCTCGTACTCCGAGATCTGCGCCGGGCCCAGCTCACGCACCGGAATGCCGTTCTCCCGGCCGCGCTGGACCAGCGCGTGCAGGCGCGGCAGCTCCGTCCGGTCGGTGGCGACGATCAGCTTGCCCGTCACCTCGTGCGCGATCCCGTGTTCCGCGCAGAACTTGACCATCTCGGCGGCACCGCGCACGGCGAAGCGCGCCTTCAGCGACCCCGGCCGGTAGTAGATCCCGCTGTGGATCACTCCGCTGTTGCGCCCGGTCTGGTGCCGGGCCGGGCCGGCCTCCTTCTCCAGCACCACCACCCGTGTCCCCGGCGCGAGCCGGGACAGGGCATGCGCTGTCGACAGGCCGACGATCCCGCCGCCGATCACCAGCACGTCGCAGTCCACGCTGCCACCTCCCACCCCTGCATACTGCACCCCGGCACTGACAGTGCGGACGCCAGGCCGCCGACTGCCGGTTGCGAAGGCAGATCTACGCCGGTGTCACCAGCAGCGGACGGGCCCGTTCGCGTAGCTCCGCCACCCTCGGCTCGTCCCCGTACGGCTCCAGCCGGTGCAGCAGGTCCCGTACGTACTCGGTCGTGCGCGCGGAGGAGATCCGCCCCGCGACCTCCACCGCCCGGGTGCCGGCGGCACAGGCGGCGTCCAGATTCCCCGACTCCAGCTCCGCGACCGCGCTCACCACGAGCCGCAGGCCGTGCGAGCGCACGTACTCCTCCGTCGGGCGGGACAGCGCCTGCTCGGTGAAGCGCCGTACCTGCCGGGGCAGTTTGAGGTCTCGGTAGCATTCCGCTGCATCCGCCGCGAATCGGTCGTACGAGTAGAAACCCAGCCAGGTCGGGTCGGGATCGCCGTCCCGGGACCGCTCCAGCCAGCCCTCCGCCGCGCGCAGGGCCGCGCCCGCCGCCTGCGAATCGCCCGCCTTCGCGTGCGCCCGCGCCTCGACGAGACGGAAGAAGCTCATGGTGCGGGCGGTGGCCAGCCCCCGGTTGCGCTCGACGGCCGCCTGCGCGAGGTCCACGCCCTCGTCGGCGAAGTCACGGTAGGTGGCCTGGAGGGACATCGAGGCCAGCACGTACCCGCCGAGCGGTACGTCGGCCGCCGCGCGGGCCAGCCGCAGGGCCTGGATGTAGTAGCGCTGGGCGGCCTCCTGCTGCCCGGTGTCGAAGGCCATCCACCCGGCCAGCCGGGTCAGTTCGGCGGTCGCCCCGAAGAGCGCGCGGCCGACCTCGTCGGAGTACGAGCCGAGCAGCAGCGGCGCGGCGTCCACCCGCAGGCACTCGGGCACCATCGACGAACGCCAGTCGCCGCCGCCGTACTTGGAGTCCCAGCGGCGCGCGTCCTCGGCCGCCTCGCGCAGCTTGGTCACGTCGCTGTGGCCGACGCGCTGCGGGGCGCCGCCGTCGGAGTGATGGGTGACGGGGGCGGGCGCGGGTCCGCCCGCCGGCGCGGGTGCTCCGGGCGCGTCCGGCCCCGCCGCGTCCGGCCCCGCCGCGTCCGGACCCGTCGCGTGCGTCGTCCCGGGGCCGGGCTGCACGGGCACGGCGCCCGCCGGGGCGGGGGACGGGACCGCGGGCGCGGACGGCGCGCCGGCGGGAGGCTCCGGGGCCTCGCGCGCGACCGAACTGTCCGCCGGCGATATCAGCCACCGCGACGCGGGTGTCGCGTACGCCGAGACCGAGAAGGAACCGGCCAGCGACTGCCAGATGCCGCCGCCCCCGCGCCGGCCCGCGAGGTCCAGGCGGTAGAGGTCGGTGGCCGAGCGCACCGCCGCGCCCACGTCGCGCGGGAAGCCGAGACCGACCTCGGGCGCCGGGTCGGCGTCCGCGAGCCCGATCTCGTGCAGCGGCACCGGCCGCCCCAGCTTCGCGCCGATCGCGGCCGCGATCAGATGGGGCGCGGCGCCCTGCGGCACCATGCCCTTCGACACCCACCGGGCCACCGACGTCTTGTCGTAACGAAGCGTCAGGCCGCGCTGGGCGCCCAGGTCGTTGACCCGCCGGGCCAGCCCCGCGTTGCTGATGCCCGCGAGGGCGAGGACGGCGCCGAGCTTCTCGTTGGGCTCGCGGAGCTCCCTGGACATGCGCCACCCCTCGTCGCACGCGGAACGCAGACGCAGCCGGGGCATAGGCTCCCGGCATTTCGTAAACCCAGCGTAGTTCCCCGCCTCCCAAGCGTTAAGGCCCCGCCTTCCGTATGGCGAGATTGTTGTCCGTACGTACGGCCGGAGGCGCGGGCGGCGCCGGGGCGCACGTGTCACTGTGTGCTCCGCCCGTGTGGCCGTGCGCCCGTACGTGCGCTCTGGCCCGTCCCGTGGCCCGGCGATTCGATGTGCGGTGCGTGGGTCGGCCCGCTGCGTGGATCCGGCGGGCCGGGGGACACCGCCGCCTCAATCCCCGCGGGTGGCGGAACGGTCCGGGGGGCGCAGGCCGCCCCCCGGACCGCGCGCGACCACGTCGGCGCGCCGCCGGTGCCCTGGCACTCGGTGCGTCACTCAGTACGGCCGAAGAATGGCCGAAACCGACCTATGGGGCGGCGCGCCGCAGGAAGGAACGGAACGCCAAATACCGCGTGGCGGGGGCGTGTTCGTTTGCATGTGCGCCCCCAGAGTCGCTCTCGCACGCCTGTCTCGTGGCAGCATGGACCCCGAGCCACATGGCCCACAGGCTGGGGAGGCGGCGATGCGCTGGTTGGTGGGGTGGAGCAGTATCGCCGCGAGCTTCGGCACGGCCGGCCGCGTCGGTCACGACGCCGGAACCGGCCTGCGCGGCGGACTCGCGGACGCGGCCCCCGGCCCCGACCCCCGTGACCCCGGCGGTTCCGGCGCGGACGCCGAACGCACCCTCCACCCCGTCGGCGCGCAGCTGCTGTGGGGCGACCCCGACCCGCTCTGGGCGGTCGGCGACTGGCGCCCCGACGAGATCCGCACCGTCACCGCGGACCCCGCCGACCCCTTCACCCGGCTCGCCGTCCTCGGCTGCTGCGGCGCCAGCGACGACGAACTGCGCCGGGCCCTGTACGCGGCCCGCGGCGGTGCGCTGCGCCACCTGACCTCCTGGTCCGGCAGCTACACCGCCGTCGTCCAGGCCGGCCGCCGCATCACGGTCCTCGGTGACCTCGCCGGCGCGCGCCCCGTCTTCTACACGCCCTGGGCGGGCGGCACGGCGTACGCCACCGCCGCCCTGCCGCTGGCCGACCTCATCGAGGCCCAGCTCGACATCGGGCACCTGGCCGCGCTGCTGGCCTGCCCCGACAGCCCGGAGGCCCTGGCCGACGGCACCCCGTACGCCGGTGTCCGGCGGATCCCGCCCGGCCACGCCCTCATCCTGCGCGAGGGCTCCAGAGAGATCACCGGGTACGAGCCGGTGGCCTCGCTCGCCGTGGCCGCGCCGGAGATCGAGGCCGAGCGCGCGGTGGAGGGCGTACGGGAAGCATTGGTGGACGCGGTGCGCGCCCGGCTCACGGCGCCGCGCCATGCCCCCGACGTCCTGCCCCACGATCCCGGGCCGGTTCCCGGCATGGGACCGGCCGACCGGCGCGCGGCGCGCGGCGCACCGGTGCCCGGCGTCGGCGCCGACCTCTCCGGCGGCAGCGCCTCCGCCACGCTGGCGCTGCTCGCGGCCGGGCTGCCGGGCGCGCCGGGGACGGTGCTGGGCGCGGCGGCGGGCGCCCGGGGGAGCGGGAGCCGGCTGCTGGCCGTCACGTTCAACGACCTGGCCGTGCCGCAGGGCCGCGAGGCCGAACTGGAGCGGGCCCGCGCCATCGCCGCGGACCCCCGGCTGCACCACGTGGTGGTCGCCGCCGCGGAAGAGGCCCTTCCGTACGCCGAACTGGACGGGCCGTTGACCGACGAACCGGGCCCCTCGCTGGTCTTCGCCGCCCGCGAGCGCCGCCGGCTGGCCGCCGGCAGCGCGGACCACTTCGTCGGCCACGGGGCCCGGCAGGTCCTGGACGCCCACCCCGCGCGGCTGGCCGACCTGCTGATGGACCGGCGCCGCCGTCACCTGCTGCGGCCCGTGGCGGCGCTGGCCCGCTCGGCGGCCGACGGCGGCGGCTCACTGCTGGTCCCGCTGACCGTGTACGCGGCGGCGCGCCGGCTGGCCCGTACGCCGTACCGGGCGGGGCTGGAGGCGACGGCCGCCCGGCTGCGGCTGGGACGGCTCGACATCGCACCCACCGACCCCGTGGACGCCTCGCTGGCCGCGCTGACCTGGGCCCGGCCGGGCCCGGCGGCGGCCTGGCTGACCGGGGAGGCGCTGGCGGAAGTATCGATCCGCCTGCTGGCCGCGGCGGGCCGTCCGCCCCTGTCCCTGCGACCGGGGGAGGCGCGGGCCCGGTCGGTGCTGGCCCGGCAGGCGGCGGACCACCGGGTCTTCGAGCAGGCGGTGGAGGTCCGCAGCCAGCGGCTGCACGCGCCGTTCCTGGACAACCAGGTCGTACGGGCCGCCCGCGCGCTCCCCGAATCCCTGCGCGTGCAGCCGGGCGCGCGGGCGGCGATCCTGCGGACGGTGCTGTCCTCGACCGGGGTCCGCGAACTCCCGCCCGGCTGGGGCGCGGTGGCCCACACCCCGCACGAGACGGCGGCCCGCCTGGGGCTGCGGTCAGCCCTGCACGAACTGCTGGCCCTCTTCACTGCCCCGCTGCTCGCGGACGCAGGCCTGATCGAGGCCCGGGTCGTCCAGCAGGCCCTGATCGACGCGGCGGAGGGCCGGCCCACCGCCCTGGACGGGCTCGCCGAACTCGTCTCGATGGAACTCTGGCTCCGCCGCCTGCTCGCCCGCCGCGGCACCTGCTGGACGGGCACCGCCACCCCCCGCCGCCGCGCGGTCCCCACAGGCACCCCCCTCCGCCGCCCAGCCCTCCCCCTCCCCTGACCGGCCGCTATCCAGCCTCGCCGGCGTTTGAGGCGCGGGGGTTCGGGGGGCGGAGCCCCCGCAGCCAGGCCGCACCGGCTCCCCCGGCGGATGCCGCTCCCGCTCCCGCCGGGCACCATCCAGCCCCGCCGGCGATTGAGGCGCAGGGAACCCCGGACGGAGTCCGGAGGCGGGGCCCGCGGCAACCCCGGTCAACCCGACGGCCGGTGGCCCGTACACCGCCCCCACGGGAACCCAGTGGCAACATGGGGCGGTGCGGTATCTCATCCTCGGCGTCACCGAGGCGCGTGACGAGACCGGCGCCCCCCTCCCCATCGGCGGCGCCCGCCTCCGCGCGCTGCTCGCCGCGCTCGCCCTGCGGGCCGGCCGGCCCGTGTCCGTCACGGAGCTCATCGACGACGTGTGGGGCGGTGACGAGCCCCCGCAGGACGCCCCCGCCGCGCTCCAGGCGCTGGTCAGCCGACTCCGGCGGGCCCTCGGCGGCAAGGACGCCGTACGCGCCGACACCAGCGGCTACCGCCTCGACGCCACCCCCGACGACGTCGATCTGCACGTCTTCCGGCGCCTCGCCCGGCAGGGCGCCGACGCCCTCGCCACCGACCCGGCCGGCGCCGCCGACACCCTGCGCCGGGCCCTGGAGCTCTGGCGCGGGCCCGCGCTCGCCGACCTCCCCGCCGCCACCGCGGACGCACGCGCCGCCGAAGCCCGCCGCGGGGCCGCCGTCCGCGACCGCATCGAGGCCGGCCTGCGCGGCGGCCAGGACCCCACCGCCCTGC
Source organism: Streptomyces sp. NPDC042102 (assembly GCF_055582305.1). Taxonomy (NCBI): domain Bacteria; kingdom Bacillati; phylum Actinomycetota; class Actinomycetes; order Kitasatosporales; family Streptomycetaceae; genus Streptomyces; species Streptomyces sp. NPDC042102. Next base: position 11,734 of record NZ_JBVJDL010000010.1, on the reverse strand, counting down.
TCCCCGAGCTCGAAGCGCTCGTCGCCTCCCACCCGTACGACGAACCCCTGCACGCCCAGCACCTGCGCGCCCTGCGCGCCGCCGGCCGCCCGGCCGACGCCCTCGCGGCGTACGAGGAGGTCCGCCGCACCCTCGCCGACGGGCTCGGCACCGACCCCGGCCCCGAACTCGCCGCCCTGCACGCCGAACTGCTCCAGGCGCCCGCACCCGAACGCCCCCGGCAGCCCACCGGCAACATCCGGCCCCGCCTGACCTCCTTCGTCGGCCGCGAGCCCGAACTCGCCACCCTCCGCGCCGACCTCACCCGCTCCCGCCTCGTCACGCTCACCGGCCCCGGCGGCTCCGGCAAGACCCGCCTCGCCGAACACTCCGCCGCCCACCACCCCGACCCCGTCTGGCTGGTCGAACTCGCCCGCCTCGACCACCCCGCCGCCGTCCCCGGTGCCGTCTTCAGCGCCCTGGGGCTGCGCGAGAACACCCTCGTCGCCCGCGAGACGTCCGCGCCCGCCGACCCGACCACCCGGATCGTCGAACAGTGCGCGCACCGCCGTCTGCTGCTGATCCTGGACAACTGCGAGCACGTCATCGGCGCCGCCGCCCGCCTCGCCGAGGAGCTCCTCACCCACTGTCCGGGCGTGCGGATCCTGGCCACCAGCCGCGAACCGCTGGGCGTGCCGGGGGAGTTCCTGCGCCCGGTGGAGCCGTTGCCGCCCGGGCCGGCGCTGCGGCTCTTCGCGGACCGGGGCGCCGCCGCCCGTCCCGGGTTCACGGTGGCCGACGACCCGGACGCCGCCGCCGAGATCTGCGCCCGCCTGGACGGTCTGCCGCTGGCGATCGAGCTCGCGGCCGCCCGGCTGCGGCTGCTGGCCCCGCGCCAGATCGCCGACCGCCTCGACGACCGCTTCCGTCTCCTGACCAGCGGCAGCCGGACCGTACTGCCCCGCCAGCAGACCCTGCGCGCCGTCGTCGACTGGTCCTGGGACCTCCTGGACGCCCCCGAACGAGCCGTGCTGCGGCGGCTTTCCGTCTTCGCCGGCGGCTGCGACCTCGACGCCGCCGAGGCGGTCTGCGCCGACCCGGCGTACGACACCGCCGACACCCTCGGCTCGCTCGTCGACAAGTCCCTCGTCGTGGCCGACCCCACGCCCGAGGGGGAGATGCGCTACCGGTTCCTGGAGACGATCCACGAGTACGCCGCCGAGCGTGCCGCCGAGGCCCCCGGCGAGCGCGCCGCGGCCGCCGCCCGTCACCTCGCCCACTTCCTCGCCCTCGCCGAGGAGGCCGAACCGCTGCTGCGCTCGGGCGCCCAGCTCCCCTGGATCCGGCGGATAGAGACCGAGCTCGACAACTTCCGCAGCGCACTCGGGACCACGCTCGGGACCACGCCCGGGACGGGGTCCGCGCAGGACACCGGCAGCGCTCACCGCCTCGTCCTCGCTCTCGGCTGGTTCTGGTGGCTGCGCAACTACCGCGCCGAGGGCGCCGCGTGGATCACCGACGTGCTCGCCCTCGACGCGGACGGGCCGGAACCGCCGCACGGCTCCCCCGCCTTCTGGAACCGCCTCCGGCTCCAGCTGCTGTACCTCTTCCTGCTCGCCGAGAGCACCGCTCTCGACGATTTCCGCACCCCCGACCGGCTGGCGGAAGTGCACCGGCTCCAGGAGGAGTTCCGCCGCCCCATCCCGGAGACCGCCCGTTTTCCCGGCATGCTCTGGCCGCTGATCTCGATGGTCACCGGCAACGCGGTCGACTTCCACGGCGCGCTCGACGAGAGCGTCGAGAACTGCCGCCGCCACGGCGGCGACTGGGAACTCGGCGTCACCCTCATGCTCCGCACCCACATCGCCATCGACCTGACCGGCGGGCTCGCCACCGTCGACGCCGACCTCGCCGAACTCCACGAGGTCGCCCGCCGCGTCGGCGACCGCTGGACCCGCGCCCAGGTGTCGAGCGCCGCCGGCGAGGTGGCGCTCGCCCGCGGCCGGTACGAGTGGGCCCGTGCCGAGTACGAGGAGTGCCTGCGCCTGGCGCGCGAGGTCGGCGCGCACACGGAGGCGCCGTTCGCCATGGCCCGGATCGCGGAGGCCGTCTACAGCACCGGGGACACCAGCGCCGCCGAGCACCTCCTCGCCGAGGCGGAGGCGGAGGCGGACCGGTACGGCGTCCGCGACGTCCGCGCCTTCGGGCGGTTGCTGACGGGCTTCATGCGGCTGGACGAAGGGGACCACGCGGGGGCCCGCACCGCGGTGACGGAGGCCAGGACCGCCGTCACCACCGCCCGGAACGACTCCGGGCGGGCCGTCGTACCGCCGCAGTTCCACGCCGGGATGGACGCCCTGGACGCCACGCTGCTGGGCCGCGAGGAGGGGCCCGGGGCGGGCCTGGCGAAGGCCCGGACCGGTCTGGCGACGGCGGTCGAAGCGCGCTGCGCCGAACCGGTGCTGGCCCGCTTCACCGAGGCCGTCGCCCTGCTGCTGGCGGATGCCGGCCGGCCCGCCGAGTCCGTACGGGCGCTGGCCGCGGCCACCGCCTGGCGGGCCGGCCACCCGCGCTCCGTCCCGGACGAGCGGGCCGTACGGTCCCTGCCGGCCCGTACGCTCGCCGCCCTCGGCGCGGACCGGCAGCGCGCGGAGGAGGCGGCCGGGGCCGGCCTGGACCCGGCCGCGGTCCTGGCCATGCTCACGGCCGTCACCGGCGACTGATCACCGGCGCCCGACCACCGGCGCCCGACCACCGGCAGCTGATCGGCCGCGCCCGGTCACTGGCAGCTGATCACCGCGTCGGCCCAGCTGACCAGGGTCAGCGGGGCGTTCCTGCCGACGGGCTCCGCCACGAGCCGCAGCTTCTTGTGGCCACCGATCGCGACGCCGACCGGAACCGCCTGGTCGCCGTGGCCGACGGCCTGGGACTGCCACAGCCGTGTGCCGTCGCCGTACACCGAGAACCGCACCTGGCCGCGCGTCGGCACCGACAGGTCGTCCACCCCGACCCGTGCCGAGAAGGTGCCGCACTGCCGGTTGAGCCCGATCTCGACGGAGGACCGCGCGTTCACGGTGATGCCCTGCCCGTAGTGGCGGCCGCCGACCCGCAGGCCCCAGCGCTGCCACACCCAGCCGCTGTTCCAGGTCTGCACCTCGGGCCGGGTGTGGTCGCCCCAGGCCGACTGCTTCAGTGCGGCCAGCTGGAACGCCGTCGGCACCTCCGGCGGACGCGTCGGCGACGGCGTGGACGGAGTGGGCGTGGGCGTGGGCTTCGGCGTCGGGCCGGGCTTCGGCGGCGCCGGAGTCGGCGGGGGGGCCGGTTCCGGGGTGGCGGACGGCGAGGGCGTGGCCGACGCCGCCCGTGAGGGCGACGGGGACGGTGTGCTCCGCGGCGGCGGTACGGACTCCGGCGCGACCGGCGGCTGGGGAGCGGGCTCGGCCGGCTTCGCCGACGGCGGCGGCGGCGGGGCCGGCGCCACCGGCGCCGTCACCCTCGGCGCGGGCTGCGCCCCGGCCTGCGGCTCCACGTCGTCCCCGGCCAGCGCGAACACCACCCCGGCCGCTGCGGCGACCGCGATTCCCGCGGCCAGCGCGGCCTTGGCCGGCAGCCCGAGCCCCTCACCGACGAGAGCGGCCCCGCCCCCCGACCCGGCCGTCGCGCCCGCACCCGCGGTCCCCGCCCCCGCGCCCGCCGCCGAACCGGCACCCGTTCCCGCCGTCGCACCGGCACCGGCCCCCGCGCCCGCCGCCGAACCGCCCGCCGCGGCCGCGGCGGCACCCGCGCCGCCCGCGGCCACGGCGCCACCGGCCACCACCCCGGCGGCCTTGGCGGCGTACCCGGCGGCGAACCACCCGATGACCGCGACCGGCAGCAGCGCCGGAATGCCCGCGTTGACGTCCTTGAGCTCACCGGCGGCCACCCGGCACTTGGCGCACTCCTCCAGGTGCTTGCGCAGCCCCCGCTCCGCCCGCATCCGCAGCCCGCCCCGCGCGTAGGCGCCCAGCCGGTCCGCGTAGCGCGCGCAGTCCCCACCCTCGCTCAGCGCCGAACTGACGTGCGCCTGCAGATAGGCCTGCTTGAGGCCCTCCCGGGCCCGGCTGGCCAGCACGGCCGTGGCATTGGCACTCAGCCCGAACAACGGGGCGATCGCGCTCGGCGAGGCCTCCTCGACGGTGGTGTGCCACAGCACGGCCTGCCACCGCTCGGGAAGACTGCGGAAGGCCTGCACGGCCAGCGAGCGTTCGGCCTCGCGCATGGCCCGCACGTCCGCGCCCAGCTCCAGCGTGTCGTCGCCGGACAGCCCCGATCCGCTCTCCCCGCCCGTCGAGGCCCGCTCCGCGAACACCGCGAAGTCCTCGACCAGCTGTTCCCGCCGGGCGGTCTTCGCCCAGGCCGCCGCCACCCTGCGCACCGTCGTGAGCAGGTACGCGCGCACCGCCTGGTCCGGCCCGGCCCCACCGCGCACCGCCTGCAGGGTCCGCGCGAACACCTCGGCGGTCAGGTCGTCGGCGGTGTGCGTGTCGCGGCAGCAGGTGCGGGCGTAGCGGCGTACGGCGTCGGCGTGGCGGCGGAAGAGCACCTCGTACGCAGCGTCGTCGCCGCCGCGCATCCGGGCGATCAGATCGCCGTCCGAGGGCGGCAGTTCCGCGTTCGTCGCGCCGCTGCCCGCCTCGCGCTGCGCCGGGACCTGGCGGGCCGGCAGACTGCCCGCCCCGGCCTCGGCGCCGCCGATGGGTTCCTCCCGCCCGTCAACGCTCACCGCGTCAAGCCCCCGTACGACACCTTCAACCGGTACACCGGTTCAGCGTGTCACACGGGGAGCGCGCGCCGAACCCCTCTGCGCGCCATCCACCCGTCCGGGCAGGATCCGGTGAATCGCCGTACCGATCCCCACCCGTTCGAGCGAAGGGCGTTCGTGGGAGCCCGGCCTACGCGGTCGCCCGGCCTACGCGGGCCGGGCGGAAGCCGGGGCGTCAGGAAAGCCCCGACCCCCGGCCCCCACCCGCACGACCTCGACAGCCCGTGCGAGGCCTGCGCATCACGCCGTGCGGGAACGCAGCCCCTCGAGCAGGATGTCCAGCAGCCGGGCCGACGCCGCGGCCTGCTGGGCCGCATCCGGCAGCGCGGGCGCGGCCGTCGCTATCACCAGCAGCACATCGGCCACCGTGACGTCGGCGCGCAGTTCGCCCGCCTCCCGGGCCCGGTCCACGAGCTTGCCGACGACCTCCAGCAGCGCGCCCGCACCCGCGTCCTCCGACGGCTCGTCGTCGGCCGCGGTCCGCGAGCCCACGACCCGCAGCTCGGGCTGGCCCACCGGCGTGGCCTGCCGCTGCTGCGGCACCCGCGCCTGGTCGGTGTCCTCGGCCCCGTCCTCGCCCGTCGTACCGACCCGCAGCACCTGCGGCGGCAGCAGCCGGCCGGCGCCCGAGGCGACGGAGGTGCGCAGGAAGCGGGACAGCGCCTGCCACGGCTCCTCCTCCTGCCCCAGCGCGGCGCGGGCCTGCTCGGTCAGCCGGGAGGTCTCCTCCTCGGCTATCCGCCGGACCAGCACGTCCTTGCTCGGGAACCGCCGGTAGACGGTGCCGACGCCGACGCGGGCGCGGCGCGCCACGTCCTCCATCGGAGCGCCGTAGCCCAGCTCGCCGAAGACCTCGCGCGCCGCCCGCAGGACGTGCTCGAGGTTGCGCTGGGCGTCCACGCGCAGCGGCGTCGAGCGACCCACCCCGTGCGACGTGGGGCCGGCGATGATACGGCTGCCGCTCTCATTCGCGAGCGTGGTGGCAGCACCATGAGCGCCGTGAAAATCGGACATGTTCATATGTTTCCCCCGGTAATCCTTTGTCTCCCCCCGGAGACAATCCCCGCCTTCGTGTCGAGGTGGCCACGGTCAGGCGGCCCGGTCTTACTCCTCGACGGGTTACGAACATAGTTGAGCCAGAGTCAATTCAGAAGAGGGAGCCCCGTACGGACCACCGCCCGATCGGAGCATTCGCCCCCACTTTTCCGTTCCCGCCCACCGGAATCACCCCCTCCGCATGCCGTGACCTGCATACCTTTCCCCTCCAGAGCCCCTGGAGACCACCCGCTCCCCACCCCACCGCCGGTCACACAATCGGTCGGGCCTGTGGACAAAGTCCCGGCCACGTTGCGTCATGGGAAGGTGAAGGCTGCAAACGCCCGGGGCCAGACCCCCGGTACCCCGCCCCGCACACGCATCCTCGTCGTCGGCGGCGGCTACGTCGGCATGTACACGGCGCTCAGGCTCCAGCAGAAGCTGAGAGCCGGCGAGGCAGAGGTCACGGTGGTCACACCGGAGCCCTACATGACGTACCAGCCCTTCCTCCCCGAAGCGGCCGCCGGCTCCATCTCCCCGCGCCACGTCGTCGTCCCACTGCGCCGCGTCCTGAAGAAGTGCCGCGTCGTCATCGGCGAGGCCACCGGCATCGACCACGCCAAGCGGACCGCGACCATCACCACCCTCGCCACCGACGAGGCGGGCGGCAGCGGCATGGAAGTGGAGTACGACGAACTCGTCCTCGCCCCCGGGTCCGTCTCCCGCGTCCTGCCCGTCCCCGGCCTCGCCGACTACGCCATCGGCTTCAAGACCGTCCAAGAGGCCATCGGCCTGCGCAACCACGTCATCGAGCAGATGGACATCGCCTCCTCCACCCGCGATCCCGCCATCCGCGACGCCGCCCTCACCTTCGTCTTCGTCGGCGGCGGCTACGCCGGCGTCGAAGCACTCGGCGAACTCGAGGACATGGCCCGCTTCGCCGCGCGGTACTACCACAACATCAAGGCCGAGGACATGAAGTGGGTGCTGGTCGAGGCCAGCGACCACATCCTCCCCGAGGTCGGCCCCGAACTGGGCAGGTACACCGTCAGCGAACTGCGCCGCCGCAACATCGACGTCCGCCTGGAGACCCGCCTCGACTCCTGCGAGAACCGCGTCGCCGTCCTCAGCGACGGCGCCCGCTTCCCCACCCGCACCGTCGTCTGGACCGCCGGCGTCAAACCCCACCCGGTCCTCGCCGCCACCGACCTGCCGCGCAACGAACGCGGCCGCCTCGTGTGCACCGCGCGCCTCACCGTCGACGGCGTCGAACACGCCTGGAGCGCCGGTGACGCCGCCGCCGTCCCCGACCTCACCGCCGACGACCACCGCGAATGCGCCCCCAACGCACAGCACGCCCTGCGCCAGGCCAGGGTCCTCGCCGACAACCTCCTCGCCTCCCTGCGCGGCGAACCGCTCCAGGAGTACACCCACAAGTACGCCGGCTCCGTCGCCTCCCTCGGCCTGCACAAGGGCGTCGCCCACGTCTACGGCCGCAAGCTCAAGCGCTACCCGGCCTGGCTGATGCACCGCGTGTACCACCTCAGCCGCGTCCCCACGTTCAACCGCAAAATGCGCGTCCTCGCCGAATGGACCCTCTCCGGCCTCTTCACCCGCGAGATCGTCTCCCTCGGCTCCCTCGAACACCCCAGGGCAGAGTTCGAACTCGCCGCCGGACTGCGCCACTCGCCCCATCCACCCCACGCCCCGAAGAAGGACGAAGGCTGACTCCGGCAGTGCGGTCGGCCACACTGGACGTGTGACCATGGGTGGGCTCACCCCTGCACAGAGTGACACCATCGAGCGACCGCCGACGCCCGGCCACCGAGCCTCCCGGCCCCGGCCGGGAGCCAGACACAGCGACCACGAGCGAGACCCACGAGGCTTGAACGCAGTGAACTTCACGCGCTGGAGCGCCCGGTTTCCCGGAACGCAGCGCCGCGCCGCCGCCCGGACCGAGCACGCCGCCGCCCAGGCCAAGCGAGGCGAGGGTGCCGTCCCCGCGGCCCGCGGCTCCGCCCCCGACGGCCGTCCCGCGGACCCCACCGTCGCCGGTACGGGCACCGGCACCGCCCTCGCGGCCGTGCCCTCCCTCGACCAGCTCCCCGTACGCGAGGTCCTCGGCCGCCTCCCGGCCCTCGTCGCCCTCGTCCACGGCCCCGAGCACCGCGTCGCCTACGTCAACGACGCCTACACCGCCGGCTTCGGCGCCCGCCCCACCGGCGAACCCGCCGCCGAGGCCCTCCCCGAACTCGGCGAGCTCGGCCTCCTCCCGCTCCTCGACCAGGTCCTGCGTAGCGGCAAGCCCCGCACCGCCAAGAACCGCACCACCCCCGGCGGCACCAGCACGTACACCGTCACCTGCACGCCCGTCGCCTTCCCCGACCCCGAGGGCAGCGGCGTACTGGTCCACCTCGCCGACGTCACCGACCACGCCGAGGCCGTCGACCGGCTGCGCGCCAGCGAACGCCGCCAGCGCGAAGCCGCCGTCACCCTCCAGCGCTCCCTCCTGCCGCAGGAACTCGAACAGCCCGACGACCTGCGCATCGCCGCCACCTACCAGCCCGGCGGCACCGAGGCCGCCGTCGGCGGCGACTGGTACGACGTCATCACCCTCGGCGCCGGCCGCACCGCCCTCGTCATCGGCGACGTCATGGGCCGGGGCGTGCGCGCCGCCGCCGTCATGGGCCAGCTGCGCACGGCCGTACGGGCGTACGCGCGCCTCGACCTGCCGCCCCACGAGGTGCTCCAGCTCCTCGACGGCCTCGCCGCCGAGATCGACGCCAGCCAGATCGCCACCTGCGTCTACGCCGTCCACGACCCCAACGAGGGCCTGCTCGCCTACGCCTCCGCCGGCCACCTCCCGATCCTCGTCCGCGACGAGGACGGCACCGTGCGCCGCGCCGCCGACCCCACCGGCCCGCCGCTGGGCACCGGCGGCTGGCTGCACTCCTCCGGCACCATCGCGCTCGGCCCCGGCTCCACCGCCGTCCTCTACACCGACGGCCTCGTCGAACGCCGCGGCGAGGACATCGACGAGGGCGTCGCCGCCCTGGAACACGCCCTCGCGGGCGCCCAGGGCACCCCCGCCGTCATCTGCGACCGGCTGATGCGCGCCCTCGGCGTGGATGCCGACCACGACGACGACGTCGCCGTCATGGTCCTCCAGCAGCCGAGCCGCACCGGGGCCGACGCCGAGCTGTTCCACAACGCCGCCCTGGAACTCCTCGGCGGCATCGAGGCGGCCCCGCGCGCCCGCGCCTTCGCCCAGGGCGTCCTGGCCTCCTGGCGCTTCCCGGTCGAACTGTGCGACCTCGGCGTCCTCGCCGCCAGCGAGCTCGTCGCGAACTCCCTCCAGCACGGCACCCCGCCCATGCGGCTGCGCCTGCGCCGCACCGACCGCCGTCTGATCGTCGAGGTCACCGACGGGGACGACCACCTCCCGCGCCGCCGCCGCGCCGAACCGGCCGACGAGACCGGACGCGGCATCTCGATCATCGCGACCATCGCCTCGTCCTGGGGCTCGCGCCGCACCCCGGGCGGCGGCAAGGCCGTCTGGTGCGAGTTCGCCCTCCCGGACAAGTAGCTCCACGTACGCGCGCAGGGCCCGTCCCCATGGACGGGCCCTGCGCGCATCAGCGTATTTACCGCTACGTATTACTTCCGGAGTCCGTCTACGCGGGCACGGGCTCCGCGGTGGCCGGGCGGGCGGCGGGCTCCGGGTGCTCCGCCACCAGCGACGGGTTGTCCTGCGCCGGGGTCAGCTGCCGGCCCAGCCGCAGCGCCAGCCCGACGATGCCCAGCGAGACCACGACGAAGACGGCGATGTAGAGCATCGGCAGCCCGGCGCCCACCGGCACGCCCAGCGGCCCGAGTGCCAGCGCCAGCTGCTTGACCAGGGCGAAGGCCGAGTTGTACTGCCCGACCGACCCCTCCGGCGCCAGGTCCGCCACCAGCGGCGCCAGCGTCGGGGACAGCATGGCCTCGCCGATGCCGAAGAGGGCGTACGTCGTCACGAACGCGGCGGCGGCCATGACGGCGCTGCCGTGCCCCAGCCCGGAGAACCCGGCGATGAGCCACGCGACCGTCCAGATCAGCCCGACCAGCGCGATGACCCGCGACCGGCGCCGCTTCTCGACGAGCTTCAGTACGACGAACTGCGCCATGACGATCGCGCCGGTGTTGGCGGCCAGCGCGAAGCCCAGGGTCGACGGGGAGATCCGCGCGGCCTCGGTTCCGAACGCCGCCAGACCCGACTCGAACTGTCCGTAGCAGGCGAAGAACAGCACGAAGCCCAGCACGCAGAACTGCACCATCGCCTTGTGCCGCAGCAGTCGCTTCCAGCCGCCGCCGGCCGGCATCGCGTCCTTGGCGACACCATCACTGATGCCCGACACCTGCGGCATCCGGACGGTGGCGATGATCCCGGCCAGCACCAGGAACATCACGGCCTCGATGCTGAAGAGCAGGATGAAGCTGCTCGCGCGGTCGACGTCGACGATCTGGCCGCCGAACAGACCGCCGATGCCCAGGCCCAGGTTCTGCATGAAGAACTGCAGGGCGAAGGAGCGGGTCCGGGTGGCCGGCGTCGAGCACCAGACGATCATCGTGGCCAGGGCCGGCTGCATGACCGCCTGGCCGGCGCCCAGCGCGAGCGCCGACACGAGGATCGGCGCGACCGAGGTGGACAGCCCGAGCGCGAGCGCCCCGGCCGAGGCGGCGACCGCCGCACCGATGACGACCGGCACCGGCCCCCGGCGGTCGATCACGCGACCGGTGAAGGGCAGCGCGACGAGGGCTCCCAGGGCGAACGCGATGAACGCGCACGTCGCCCACATGGAGCCCAGACCTCGCACCTGCGCCACATAGATGTAGAGGAACGGAACCGTGAAACCGATGCCGAACGCGGTCAGCGCGTTGCCGGCCTGGATCCGCCGCATCGCAGCGCCCATCACCTTGGTCACTTCTCACCTGCCCTTAAACCTGAAGACTTCACACCTAAAGTTCAAGTGTTAAGAGTACACATCGAAGGAGTTAGACGCCAACGCGTTCGTGCCATACTTCGGCCCATGGGTGACACCCCCGACCACACAGCGGCCGTGAGCGAGCCGAGCCTCGACGAGCAGATCGCCGTCTACCAGCGCGAATTCCAGGACCTCGACCCCCAGGTCGAGAAGGTGGTGTCGGCACTGAGCCGGCTCAACCGCCGGATGAACGTGGCGTACGGACGCCAGACCGCGGCCCTGGGCATCAGCAACGCGGAGTGGGAGGTCCTCAAGGCCCTCGTCATCTCCGGCGCCCCGTACCGGATGGGTCCCAGCGAGCTCGCGAAGCAGCTCGGCCTCACTCCGGCGGCGATGACCCACCGCATCGACCGCATGACGGCGGAGGGTCTGGTCACGCGGGAGCGGGACGAGTCCAACCGGGTCCGCGTGATCGTGGAGCTGACGGACGAGGGCCGCAGCAAGTGGCTCGACGCGATGCGCGCGGCCACGATCTTCGAGGAGGACCTGCTCCAGGACCTCTCCCCCGAGGAGCGCGGGGTCCTGGGCGACATGCTCACCCGCGTGCTGGACCGTGTCGAAGGCCTCCAGGCCCGGGGTTGACACACCCCTGGCGGATCCGTAAGGTTCTCCGAGTTGCCACCGGGCCGAAAGGTTCCGGCGTCAACCATCCCGCCGCCTCGTTGCGGCACCTCTACTCAGTACGATCTCCCACCGGGAACGAATTCGGCATGCCCGAATTTATTTCCGAGGCTCGATTATGAGCCGCCCGGGAAATCCGCTAGAGTTCAGGAGTCGGAAGGGCCGAGCGGCCCGGAAGACAAACCCGCTGACTGGGAGTCAGGCCCGAAAGGATCTGATAGAGTCGGAAACGCCGGAAAGGGAAACGCGAGAGCGAGGACCTGGAAAGCACCGA
>NZ_JBVJDL010000009.1:0-187272 GCF_055582305.1 Streptomyces sp. NPDC042102 | reverse complement strand
AGCCCGCGTCGTCCGGTGCCGTGCATCGCAAGGCGGAGAGGCTCCCGATTACTGGACGTCCTCGGGTGCCTCGACAACGCGGCGAGGTGCGGTGCTGGGCGGCGCGGGTCAGGCAAGATCCGGAAGAGACGGCCTAGCCGGCGTCTGCCCGGCCGGGTTCGCCCGGCCAGGTTCTGCGCACCCCTTCGCGGAGGGTGTTCGGAGCACTACTCTGGCCCGATCGGCGCACAACGACCGAACGGAGCCCGCGTGGCCTGTGACCTGTGGCTGGTCCCCCTTGTCGACGTGCTGTGCCACAGCCCCGACAACCCCTTCGCGGAAGAGATCGCCTCGTACGACAAGGCCCTGGGCGAGGCCGGACTGCCGTCGGTGCCCGTCTTCGCCTACATGCCGGGCCTCTCCGGGGACGTGGCCCCGGTCGCCGGTTTCGACTACGACGCCCTGCACTTCCTGCGGCGGGCCTACCTGCTGCAGATCTGCGGGCTGCCGGTGACCCCGGTGGACGAGCTCGGCGGGGACTACGAGCAGCTGCTGGAGATGTTCGAGGCCACGGCCCAGCAGTCCCACCTGGTCTGGCACTACGACCACGCGGGCGCCTACGTGCCGGTGGACTTCGCCGCTCCGCTGGCCAACGAGGAGCTGCTGGCCGGGGGCGGACCGCTGGGCTCCGCGCAGGGCCTGCTGCGCGAGCTGGCGTTCGTCGCGCCCGCGATCGGGATCGACCCGGCCCGGCCCCCGGCCGCGCCGGCCCCGCCGGGGCGCCCCACCTCGCTGGAGGAACCGGCGGGTCCCATTCCGTACGACAACAGTCCCTTCGCCCGGGAGCGCCACGTGTGGCTGGGCCTGCACGCGGCGGCGACCCGCAGCCTGGGCCAGGGGTCGATGATCATCTTCAGCTGAGCGCGCCACCGGGAGGTGCGGCCGGGCGGCCGTCGCTCAGCGCGGCTGCTCCGGCGGCCGCTGGCGCGGCATGTTCGGGCGGGTGCCCGGGGGCAGCGGGAAGCGGCTCGGGTGCGCGCCCGGCTCCGGGCGGGGGGCGGCGGTGCCGAGGGACTGCATCACCAGCGGCGCCGGCCCCGAACGGAACTCGACCATCCAGTCCGCGGTCTCCGAGCGCACCAGCTCGGTGATGTCCTCGGAGAACCGCCGCAGCACGGTCAGGCAGCGCTCGGCGGCCTCGCTGGCCGTGCCCTCGGTCGGCCCGAGGACCTCCCGTACGTTCTCCGAGGCCCAGTCGAACTGCAGCGTCTGCAGTCTCCGCTGGACCGCCTGCGCCGTGGCCACGTCGCGCATCCAGCCCGAGGTCAGCCCGAAGAACCGGTCGCAGGCCAGACAGGCGGCCGCCAGCAGCAGCGCCAGGTACCCGTACGCCGCCGCGCCGGGTGCCGAGCCGGTCAGCTCCACCAGCGGCAGCGCGGCCCCCGTGACCGCGCCGAGCGCCGCGCCGGCGCGCAGCACGCGGGCGCCGCGCCGCTTCCACGCGCGGTCGGACAGATACCACTCGGCGGTGCGCAGCGCATCCGCCTCCACGCGCCGGTAGAGCTCGTCCAGGCGTTCGGCGGGTTCGCCCCAGTCCCCGAGGGGGAACGGCCTGCCGGTCAGATCCCCCGCCGCCGTCGGGCCGCTGCTCTCCTCCCGGGGATCCCGGGGTGGCCCCTCGGGCTGCATCTCCGGCTGGCTCACCCGGCACTCCCTCTGCCTGCGCTGACGTGTGGTGGTGCGCGTGTGCGCAATGGTGCGCATGCACTTCCTACCTCCGAATGGCGGGCGATGGGCGGCGAATCCCGGGATTTCCGCCCGCAAGGAGGTCTTGATCAGGTGCGGGTACGTCCCGTCTCTCACCCGAAAGAGTTGGTCCGCACGGCGTAGGGCGCGCCGCGCGGGGAGCACGTAGGCTCGGATTGACCAAAACGTAGTCGAAGGTCGAAGTCTGTCGACAGCATGGAGTGAGTGACCCGTGATCCCCGGTGGTGGCCAGCCCAACATGCAGCAGCTGCTCCAGCAGGCCCAGAAGATGCAGCAGGACCTCGCCGCGGCCCAGGAGGAGCTCGCGCGGACCGAGGTCGAGGGGCAGGCCGGCGGCGGCCTGGTCAAGGCGACGGTCACCGGTTCCGGCGAGCTGCGGGCCCTGGTGATCGACCCGAAGGCGGTGGACCCGGAGGACACCGAGACCCTGGCCGACCTGGTCGTCGCGGCGGTCCAGGCGGCCAACGAGAACGCGCAGGCGCTCCAGCAGCAGAAGCTCGGTCCGCTGGCGCAGGGCCTGGGCGGCGGCAGCGGGATCCCCGGCCTGCCGTTCTAGGCGCTTCGGCTCCAGACCCTTCAGCATTCCCTCCCGTCCCTCTAGTCTCTGCAGTCCCCAGCTGAACAGGAAGAAGGCAGTCCGTTGTACGAAGGCGTGGTCCAGGACCTGATCGACGAACTGGGCAGGCTGCCCGGCGTCGGGCCCAAGAGCGCGCAGCGGATCGCCTTCCACATCCTGCAGGCCGAGCCGACGGACGTGCGCCGGCTCGCGCACGCCCTGCTGGAGGTCAAGGACAAGGTGAGGTTCTGCGCGGTCTGCGGGAACGTGGCGCAGGAGGAGCGGTGCAACATCTGCCGCGACCCGCGCCGCGACCCCGCCGTCATCTGCGTGGTCGAGGAGCCCAAGGACGTCGTCGCGATCGAGCGGACCCGCGAGTTCCGGGGCCGCTACCACGTGCTGGGCGGCGCGATCAGCCCGATCGAGGGCGTCGGCCCGGACGACCTGCGCATCCGCGAGCTGCTGGCGCGGCTCGCGGACGGCTCGGTCACCGAGCTGATCCTCGCCACCGACCCGAACCTGGAGGGCGAGGCGACCGCCACGTACCTCGCCCGCATGATCAAGCCCATGGGCCTGAAGGTCACCCGCCTGGCCAGCGGACTCCCCGTCGGGGGCGATCTCGAGTACGCGGACGAGGTCACGCTCGGGCGGGCCTTTGAAGGAAGGCGACTCCTCGATGTCTGACGCAACGCTGCACGCACTGGGCCAGGACCCGGACGACTTCGCCGCCTCGATCGCGGACCAGATCGAGTCCTTCATCGTCGCGGTCACCGAGGTGGCCAAGGGCGAGGACCCGGACAGCGCCGTCCCGTTCCTGTTGCTGGAGGTCTCCCAGCTGCTGCTGGCGGGCGGCCGGCTGGGTGCGTACCAGGACGTCCTGCCCGACGAGCGCTACGAGCCGGACCTGGGTCCCGAGCCGGACGTGGACGAGCTGCGCGAGCGCTTCGCGCTCATGCTGGAGCCGGTCGACGTCTACTCCGAGGTCTTCGACCCGTACGAGCCGCGCAAGGCCCCGGTCGCGCACCGGATCTCGGACGACCTGGCCGATGTGGTCGCCGACCTGCGGCACGGCCTCATCCACCACCAGGCGGGCCGGGTCACGGAGGCGCTGTGGTGGTGGCAGTTCTCGTACTTCACCAACTGGGGCCCGACGGCCTCGGCCACGCTGCGCGCCCTGCAGTCCCTGATCGCCCACGTCCGTCTCGACCAGCCGCTCCAGGAGCTGGACGGCCTGGACACCGACGAGGACCTGGCCGAGGACGATCTGGCGGAGCAGGCGGGCCTGGTCATGGCGGAGGAACTGGGCGGCCTGGGCCGCCGCCCGGCCCGCCCGTAGCGCTGCCCGGTCAGGAGCCCTGGCAGCGCTTGGTGGCCAGGGCGGTCTCGGCACCCTTGGCGTAGCCCGCCTGCCAGTTCGGGTCCGCGGTGAGGGTCTTCGGCGTGGTCTTCGAGCACGCGGCCAGGGTTTCCCTCAGGCCTTGCTGGAACCCCTTGCTGTACTGGTCCCTGGCCTCTTCCTGGCTCTGCTGCGGGGGCTGCTGGCCCGGGGCCGCCTGCACGCACGGGACCGACGGTCCCTTGTCCGGGTGGGCCCACCACAGGTGGTCGGCGACGGGGCCGACGGTGAACGAGCCGTGCTTCAGCGCCACGTCGGGGACGTAGCCGTCGCCGCCGGTCGAGCCGAGGCTCACCTTGACCGAGTCGAAGCCCTCACCCTTGAGGTAGACCGTGTTCGGGGCGCCCTCGACGGGCTGTTTCGTGCACGTCGCGGCGGGTGCCGCCGCGGCCGGCGGCAGGGCCGTGGCGACGCCGCCCAGCGAGACCGTGCAGGCCGCGGCCACGGCCACGGCCCCGGCGACGGCGAACGTCGAGCCTCGGTTCATGATGGTTTCTCCCGTCCTGCGGACCCCCTCACGAACGCCCCCGCACCCCCTGCACGCCCCCTTCTCCCACGATCCCCTCGCCCACCCCCGGTGTCGACATGTGACGAACACTACGTCTCATGATGTGGTACACGGCGGTCGGAATCCGGTCGCTCGTTAGACTGCGGAGCTGACCGCAGTAATGGACTGAGCGAGGAGCGCACGTGGGCCTTGTCGTGCAGAAGTACGGAGGCTCCTCCGTAGCCGATGCCGAGGGCATCAAGCGTGTTGCCAAGCGGATCGTCGACGCCAAGAAGAACGGCCACCAGGTGGTCGTCGTGGTATCGGCGATGGGCGACACGACGGACGAGTTGATCGATCTCGCCGAGCAGGTATCTCCGATGCCCGCCGGACGGGAATTCGACATGCTGCTGACCGCAGGAGAGCGGATCTCCATGGCCCTGCTGGCCATGGCGATCAAAAACCTGGGCCACGAGGCCCAGTCGTTCACCGGCAGCCAGGCAGGCGTCATCACCGACTCGGTCCACAACAAAGCGCGCATCATCGATGTCACGCCGGGCCGGATCCGTACCGCGCTGGACCAGGGCAACATCGCCATCGTCGCCGGTTTCCAGGGCGTCTCGGCGGACAGCAAGGACATCACCACCCTCGGCCGTGGCGGCTCGGACACCACCGCCGTCGCGCTCGCCGCGGCGCTGGACGCCGAGGTGTGCGAGATCTACACCGACGTGGACGGCGTGTTCACCGCCGACCCGCGCGTGGTGAAGAAGGCCCGGAAGATCGACTGGATCTCCTCCGAGGACATGCTGGAGCTCGCCGCCTCCGGCTCCAAGGTGCTGCTGCACCGCTGCGTGGAGTACGCGCGCCGTTACAACATCCCGATCCACGTCCGCTCGTCCTTCTCGGGACTGCCGGGCACGTGGGTCAGCAACGAGAAGCCCGAGTCGCAAGGGGACCAGCAGGTGGAGCACGCCATCATCTCCGGAGTCGCCCACGACGTCTCCGAAGCCAAGATCACGGTCGTCGGCGTCCCGGACAAGCCGGGCGAGGCCGCGGCGATCTTCCGCGCCATCGCGGACGCCGAGATCAACATCGACATGATCGTGCAGAACGTCTCGGCGGCCTCCACGGGCCTGACCGACATCTCCTTCACCCTCCCCAAGACCGAGGGCCACAAGGCCATCGACGCCCTGGAGAAGGCGAAGAACGCGATCGGCTTCGACTCGCTGCGCTACGACGACCAGATCGGCAAGATCTCGCTGGTCGGCGCGGGCATGAAGACCAACCCGGGCGTCACGGCGAGCTTCTTCCAGGCGCTGTCCGACGCGGGCGTCAACATCGAGCTGATCTCCACCTCGGAGATCCGCATCTCGGTCGTGACCCGCCAGGACGACGTCAACGAGGCCGTGCGCGCCGTGCACACCGCCTTCGGCCTCGACTCCGACAGCGACGAGGCCGTCGTCTACGGAGGCACCGGACGATGACCGCCACCCGGCCGCCCGCCGCCCCGGCGCTCGCCGTGGTGGGGGCGACCGGGGCGGCGGGCTCCGTCCTGCTCCAGATCCTGTCCCAGCGGGCGGACGTCTGGGGCGGCATACGCCTGATCGCCTCGCCGCGCTCGGCCGGCCGCATGCTGGCCGTACGCGGCGAGGAGAGCGAGGTGCTCGCCCTGACCGAGGACGCCTTCGACGGCCTCGGCCCGGGCGACGTCGTGCTCTTCCTGACCCCGGCACAGATCTCGGCGCGCTGGGCGCCCGTGGTCGTGGCCCGGGGCGCGGTGGCGGTGGACACCTCCGCCGCCTTCCGTGAGGACCCCGAAGTGCCCCTGGTGGTGCCCGAGGTCAACGCGCACGCGGCGCGGATCCGGCCGCGCGGGATCGTGGCCGGGCCGGACTGCGTGACGGCCGCGATGATCGCCGCGGTGGGCGCGCTGCACGCCGAGTACGGCCTGACCGAGCTGGCCCTCTCCTCGTACCAGGCCGCGGGCGCCGCCGGCCGCGCCGGCACCGACGCGCTGCGCCGTCAGCTGTCCCTCGTCGCCGGCACCGCGCTCGGCGAGCAGCCGGGCGACGTACGCCGGGCCGTGGGCGAGGACACCGGGCCCTTCGCGGCCCCGCTCGCCCTGAACGTGGTGCCGTGGTCCGGCGAGCTGCGCGAGGGCGGCCACTCCTCGCACGAGCTGGCCGTACGGGCGGAAGTCCGCCGGATCCTGCAGCTGGACGCGCTGCCGGTGGCCGTCACCTGCGTCCAGGTACCGGTGGTGACCGGGCACTCGGTGAGCGTCCGGGCCCGGTTCGAGCAGGACGTGGACCCGGCGCGGGCCCGCGAGATCCTGGACGCCGCGCCCGGTGTGGTGCTCGTCGACGACCCGGCGATGGGGGAGTTCCCGACGCCCGCGGACGCGGCCGGGACGGATCCGGCGTGGGTCGGGCGGGTGCGGGGCTCGCTGGACGACCGGCGGGCGCTGGAGTTCTTCGTGTGCGCCGACAACCAGCGCAAGGGGGCCGCGCTGAATGGTGCCCAGATCGCGGAACTGATCGCGCGTGAATATGCGTAATTCGCTTTGTAGGATCTGCACTGATCCCTTGATCAAGGTGTAGGCCCGGTGCCGCCTCGACGAGCGGGGCAAATCGGGAAGAGCGGGTACGCATGACGGTATTTGACGCACCAGGAGTGACGCTGCCGCGCGCGTACAACCCTGACGGGGGGACGGGTGTCCAACTGGCGTGGCAGAGGCATTGCTGGACTTCGCCGTCGTACCGGCGCGCACGGGATTCGGCCCGGTGCGGCGGCCCGTACGCATCTCCGACGGCGTCACGGTGAGACCGGCCGCCGCCGACACGGGTACGGCACCCCCGCGCACGGTGCGGGGCGGTAGCGTGCCCGCGCCGCGCGAGAGTGCCGAATCCGGCGACAAGGACCTGACGGGCACCGGCGCGCCCGGCCCGACCGGTGCGCCCGGTACCGAGGCGTGCGCCGGCGATGTCGTCGCCGGTGCCGAGGAGGTCGTGGCGTGCGCCGGCGATGTCGTCGCCGGGACGACGGTCGACCATCTCACCGCCACCTACCAGGCGCACTACCGCTCCCTGCTGGGGCTCGCCGCGCTGCTCCTCGACGACACCGCCTCCTGCGAGGACGTCGTCCAGGAAGCCTTCATCCGGGTCCACTCGGCCCGCAACCGCGTCCGGGACCGCGAGAAGACCCTGGCCTACCTGCGCCAGACCGTCGTCAACCTCTCGCGGTCCGCCCTGCGCCGGCGCATCATCGGCCTCAAGCTGCTCTCGAAGCCGATGCCGGACATGGCGAGCGCGGAGGAGGGCGCGTACGACCAGCTGGAGCGGGACGACCTGATCAAGGCCATGAAGAGCCTTCAGCGGCGGCAGCGCGAGGTCCTGGTCCTGCGCTACTTCGCGGACATGACGGAGGCTCAGGTCGCCGAGACGCTCGGGATATCCCTGGGCTCGGTCAAGGCGTACGGATCGCGGGGCATTGCCGCGCTGCGGGTGGCGATGGAGGCTGCGCAGTCATGAAGGACGACCGGAACGACGGCCAGGCCCCCGCCCCGGACGACGAACGGGCCCTGCGGGCGCTGCTGCACGGGGCGGTCTCGGACCTGCGACCCGCCCCGCTGGCCCTGGAGCGGCTGCGGCACGCGGTCCCCGCGCGCCGGGCCCGCAAGCGGCAGGCGCTGGTGGGCGCCGCGGCCGCCGTACTGCTGATCGGCGGCGGGACCCCGGCGGTGCTGCACCTGACGGACGGCACCGAACACACGGAGGCCGACGGTCCGGCGATGGCCGGACACGGCCAGGACGTGCCGGGCACCGCCGGCACCGGTTCCGACCCGCACGCCACGGGCTCCGGGCACCAGCCGCAGCCCACCAGCTCCCCGTCCCGGGGCGCGACCGTCCCGGCGGTCCCCGGCCAGCGGCCGGGCGTCTCGCCGGAGTCCTCGCAGACGGCGACCGGCGGCACCTCCGCCGCGCCCACCCTCAGCTCCGGGCCGCAGCCGCCCGCCGCCGCCCCCGGGGTGCCCCTGTGCACCGCGGGACAGCTGGGCGTGACGGGCAGCGCGGGCACCCCCGACGCCGACGGCAAGGTCTACGGCAGCTTCCGCGTCACCAACGTCTCGGCGCTGGGCTGCATGGTCACCGGGCCGGACGCGGTGACCGCGTCGGCGGGCACCGAGGTCCTCGCCCATGGGCCGTCCGACCCGGCCCCGGGGCTGCCGGATCCGTCGTCCGAGGTCACCTCGCTGGTCCTGGCGCCGCACATGTCGTACGAGGTGCGCTACGCCTGGGTGCCGTCGGCCCTGTCCTGCCCCGCGCCGACCGCCAGCGACCCGCAGGGTCCGGCCACCGGTCCCGCGGCGAACACCGAGGCCGCCGCGCCCCCGCCGCAGCCGCCCGCGTCGCCGGGCGTCTCGGTCACGCTCACCGCGCGGCCCGGCGCACCGACGGCGCAGACCACGCTCCCGTCGTCCCCGTGCGCCGGCACGGTCTACCGGACGGGCACCATCCCGCAGTCGCCCACCCCGTAGGGGGCCGGCGGATCAGGCGGCGAGGCCCGCCTCGGCGTCGCGCAGGGACTCCACCTCGCGGCGGTACAGCCGGAACCACATGAAGAGCACGAACGCGGCGAAGACGAACCACTCGCCCGTGTAGCCCAGGTTCTGGAAGGCCTTCAGGTCCAGGCCGGTGTTCGCGGGCGCCTTCGCCGGCACCGGCGTGAGCCCGTCCGAGGCGGTCTGCACCGTCAGCCAGGCGTCGTACAGGTCGTGCGGCACCAGGTTGACCAGGGAGGCCGCCCCGATGACGCCGAGCTGCCCGGCCGGCAGGCCGCCCGAGGCGTGCACGCCCCTGGTGCCCGAGTTCTCCGGGGCCTGGAGGGCGCCGGTCACCGAGACCGGCCCGGCCGGCGGAGCGGGCGCCTTCGCGGGGTCCGCGTCCCCCGGCAGCCAGCCGCGGACGACCGGGACGACCTTGCCGTCGCCGGCCGTCTTCAGCAGCGTCAGCACGTAGAAGCCGGTCCGGCCCTCCAGCGAGCGTTCCGGCACCAGGAACTGCTCGGCGTACTCGCCGGAGGCCGTCGCCATGCGGCCCGAGGTCTTCTTGTCCACCGGAAGCAGCGAGTCCAGCGGGACGGCGGCCTCGTCGGCGGGCCGCCCGGCCGACGCCTCCCGATGGGTGTCGACGCGGTCCTCGAACCGGCCGAGCTGCCACGACCCCATGAAGAGACAGAAGGGGACGGCCAGCACGACGAAGACGTTGATCCCCCACCACCGCGGGGTCAGCAGAAACCGGTGCACCCCTCCACGGTACGGGGGGTGCACCGGCGACCTCACGGCAGGTCCGCGCCGGCCGCGCGGCCGAGGTCCCGCGTCAGGTGTGCCGTGTCACACGGTCGCGTCACACGTCGCGTCACACGTCCTACGGCAGGTGCTTGCGTACGAAGTCCAGCTCCAGCCGCAGCTGCTTGATCCGCTCCGCGACCACCAGCGAGCCGTGCCCGGCGTCGTAGCGGTACACCTCGTGCACCGCGCCGCGCGCCGCCAGCCGGTCCACGTAGTTGTCGATCTGCCGGATCGGGCAGCGCGGGTCGTTGACCCCGGCCGCGATGTAGACCGGCGCCCGCACGTCGTCCACGTACGTCAGCGGGGACGAGGCCGCCCAGCGCTCGGGCTCCTCCTCCGGGGTGCCGCCGAAGAGCGTGCGGTCCAGCGCCTTCAGCGTCTCCATCTCGTCGTGGTACGCCGTCACGTAGTCGGCCACCGGCACGGACGCCAGCCCCAGCGCCCACGCGTCGGGCTGCGTGCCCAGGCCCAGCAGCGTCAGGTAGCCGCCCCACGACCCGCCCGAGAGGACGAGCCGGCGCGGATCGGCGAGCCCGCAGGCCACGGCCCACTCGCGCACCGCGGCCACGTCCTCCAGCTCGATCAGGCCGACGCGGTGCTTGAGGGCGTCCGTCCACTCCCGCCCGTACCCGGTCGAGCCCCGGTAGTTGACCCGGACGACCGCGAAGCCGTGGTCCAGCCAGGCCGCCGGGCCCGCGGCGAAGGCGTCGCTGTCGTGCCAGGTCGGGCCGCCGTGCACCTCGAAGACGGTCGGGAACGGGCCGTCGCCGTGGCCCACCGGACGCTGCGCGAGCGCGTGGATCCGGCCCCCGGGGCCCTCCACCCACACGTCCTCCACCGGCACCGAGCGCGGCGCCCGCAGGCCCGGCAGCTCCAGGACGACCCCGCCCGCGGTGGACCGGACGGAGGAGGGCTCGGCGGCCGAGGACCACAGGTACTCCACCGTGCCGTCGGGCCGCGCGGAGGCGTCCGAGAGGGAGCCGGGCGGGGTGTCCACGCGGACCAGCTCGCGGCCCGCCAGGTCGTAGCGCCACAGTTCGTCGCGCGCCTCGAAGCTGTGCGAGACCAGCAGCGCCGAGCCGTCCGGGTACCACTGCGCGCCCACGTCGCCGGGCAGGTCGATCGCCAGGTCCCGCTGGGTGCCGTCGGCGACGTTCCAGATCATCGGCTCCCAGCGGCCGCGGCGCTGGTGGCAGACCAGCAGCCGGGTGTCGCCGGGGACGGGCGCGAAGCCGAGGACCGACAGGCCCAGCTCCTCGGTGCCGTCCTTGGTGTCGTCCAGCTCGGCGACGGTGGTGCCGTCGAGGGTGACCACGCGCAGGGAGGAGTGCATCGAGTCACCGTGCTCGGTGTGCTCGATGGCGATCAGCGTGCCGTCGCGGGAGAGGTCGCCGACACCCGCCGACTCGCGGTGCCGGTAGATCTCGACGGGCGCGGCGCCCGGCCGGGAGACGAAGACCGTCGAGCCGTCCTCGTCGGTGGACCGCCCGACGACGGCCGTGCCGTCGCGGCCGATGGCCAGGCCCGCCGGGTACGAGGGCTCCAGGCCCGGGGTGGCGGGCTCGTCGGCGCCGCCCGCGAACGGCTGGCGCACCCAGGTGCCGAACTCGTCGCCGTCCTTGTCGTTGAACCACCAGATCCACTCGCCGTCGGGGGAGAGCGTGCCGTCGGTGGTGCCGTTGGGGCGGTCGGTCACCTGACGGCGGTCGCCGGTCGCACGGTCCCAGGCGTAGAACTCGTACGTACCCGTCACGTTCGAGATGTAGAGGGAGCGGTCGGGGGCGTCCTCGGCCCACTCGGGCATCAGGACGCGGGGCGCGCGGAAGCGCTTCTCCCAGTCGGGCATGTCGGGCGTGATCGTCGTATCGCTGGTCATAGCCACATTCTCGGCGTACGGCGCGGCCCCGCGGGCGGGGATTTCCGGCCCGGGCGTTGACGGCGGGGCCCCGGGATGCCGACTGGGCTGAACGGGGGGACAGTGGACTGCGTACGCCCCGCTATGTCCGAGTGCTCCGAGGAGGAGTGATCATGGCCAAGAAGGATCGTGCCGGCAAGATCGGTCACCACGATTCCGAGCGCGCGATGGCGAAGAACACGGCGGCCGAGGCACGTGCCAAGGCCGCGGTCAGAGACGCGCAGCAGCTCTCCGCGAAGACGAGGGGCATGCAGCAGAAGGCTCAGGCCAAGCGCGGCTGAGTCCCGGCACCGGTCACCCGGCCCGCGGCCGGCGCGCGAAGGCGGGCCGATTGCCGCGGGCCGGGCGGGCGGTTGTCCACAGGGGCGGGCGCGGGGTGGGCACACTGCGTGACCGGTCGTATCGTGAGCGTATGCGAATGATCGTCCGGGGTGCCCGGCTGCACACGGGGGAGGGCCGGCTCGCCCCCGGTCTCGTCGACGTGGAGGTGGCGGAGGACGGCCGCGTCGCGTGCGTCGTGCCGTACGACGACCAGAAGGAGCCGCCCGCGACCGGCACCCTGATCGAGGCGCACGGTGACCTGATCAGCGCCCCCTTCGTCGAGCCGCACATCCACCTGGACACCGCGCTGACGGCGGGCGAGCCGCGCCCGAACGCCTCGGGGACGCTCTGGGAGGGCATCGCCTGCTGGAGCGAGCGCAAGCGGAGCCTGACGCGGGAGGACGTGATCGCCCGCGCGACGGAGGTGCTGCGCTGGCAGGCCGCGCAGGGCGTGCTGTACGTGCGGACGCACTGCGATGTCACCGATGACCGGCTGGTGGCGCTGGACGCGCTCGCCGAAGTCCGCGACCGGGTGCGGGAGGTGATGACCCTCCAGATCGTGGCGTTCCCGCAGGAGGGCATCCTCTCCTTCCCGGGCGGCGGGAAGCTGATGAGCGAGGCCGTGGCGCGCGGGGCGGACGTCATCGGCGCCATCCCGCACTTCGAGGACACCCGGGAGGACGGGGTGGCCTCCCTCCACCTGGCGTTCGAGCTCGCCGAGCGGCACGGGCTGCGGGTGGACGCCCACTGCGACGAGATCGACGACGAGCAGTCCCGCTTCGTCGAGGTCCTGGCCACCCTCGCGCTGCGCTCGGGCCTGGGCGGGCGGGCCACCGCGTCGCACACGACGGCGATGGGGTCGTACAACGGGGCGTACAGCTACAAGCTGCAGCGGCTGCTGCGGCGTTCGGGCATCAACCTGGTCTGCAACCCCTTCGCCAACCTCAATCTCCAGGGCCGCTTCGACGGCTACCCGCGGCGGCGGGGCCTGACCCAGGTCAAGGAGATGCTGGCGGCGGGGGTCAACGTGGCCTTCGGGCACGACGACGTGATGGACCCGTGGAACGCCCTGGGCACCGGGAACCCGCTCCAGACGGCCCTGATGGGGCTGTACGCCGCGCAGCTCACCGGCGCGGACGAGATCCCGACGGCCTTCTCGATGGTGACCGACCGGGCGGCGCGGGTGCTGGGCCTGGAGGACTACGGCATCACGGAGGGCGCGCCCGCCTCGTTCGTCCTCCTCCCGGCGCCCTCACCGGCCGAGGCGCTGCGCCGCCAGGTCAGGCCCCGCCACGTGGTCTCCCGCGGCCACCTGCTGGCCACGACGCCGCTCGCGCCGACCCGCCTCACCTGGCCGGACGAGCCCCCTGGGGAGGTGACGTTCACCCACCCGTAGCCACCCGCGCCCCGCCCCGCTCCGCCCCGCCACGGACAGGACGGCGGCCGGCCGGCGTCATCCCGCGTGGACGTGGGGGCGGCGGGCGCGGTCGGGCTCGGCCTCGCGGATGACCTCGCGCGTGACGGGCGCGACCTCGCCCTGCCCGAAGAGGAAGAACCGCAGGAAGTTGGCCAGCGGATTGCCCTCGGTCCACTCGAAGTAGATGTGCGGCCGCTGCCCGGTCTCGTCCCGGATGTGCAGGAGCAGCGCGGCGAGGGCGTTGGGGACGGTGGAGCTCTCCAGCGTCAGCACGCGGTAGCGGTCGTGCAGGACCTCGCCCCGTACCCGCAGCCCGGATTCGAACTCGGACGGGTCCAGGACGGTGACCTCGACGAACATCAGGTCGTCGCCGGCCGGGATGTCGTTGTCGGCGCGGATCTGCTCGACCTTCTCGCGGTACTCGGCCTGGTCGCGGTTGTCGGGCTCGTTGGCGATGAGCCGGATGGTGCGGTTGGCGGTGTCGCGGACGAACCGCGCGGCCAGGTCGTCGAATTCGACGTGCGTGACGCGCAGCTCGAAGATGCGGGCGAGGCGGGAGAGCAGCGAGAGGGCCATGATGCCGGCGATGAAGCAGGCGCCGATCTTCACGCCGTCGGGGCGTTCGACGACGTTGACGGCCGTCGTGTAGATGAAGACGGCGGAGATGAGGCCGAAGGCGATGGTCCAGCCGCGCTCGGCCGCCCGGCGGGCGGCGATGGTCACGGCGATGGCCGCCGAGGTGATCAGGACGAGCACACCGGTGGCGTAGGCGCCGCCCTGCGCGTCGACGTCGGCGTCGAAGATCCAGGTCACCAGGAACGCGATGAGCGTGAAGACGATGACCATGGGGCGCAGGGCGCGGGCCCAGTGCGGGGCCATGCCGTAGCGGGGCAGGTAGCGCGGCATCAGGTTGAGCAGCCCGGCCATCGCCGAGGAGCCGGCGAACCACAGGATCAGGATGGTCGAGATGTCGTAGACGGTGCCGAAGGCGGAGCCCAGGTACTCGTGGGCGAGGTAGGCGAGCGCGCGGCCGTTGGCCTCGCCGCCCGGCTGGAACGCGGCGGGCGGGATCAGCAGCGTGGTGATGAAGCTGGAGGTGATCAGGAAGACGCTCATGATGAGGGCGGCCGTGGTCAGCAGCTTCCTGGTGCCGCGGATCCGCCCGGCGGGCCTGTCGTCGGTGTCGCCCGGCTCGCCCTCGACGTGCGGCATGACCGCGACACCGGTCTCGAAGCCGGACAGGCCCAGCGCCAGCTTGGGGAAGACGATCAGCGCGATGGCGACCATCATCATCGGGTTGCCGTGCTCGGCGGTCAGGGCCTGCGTCCAGTCCGTGACCACGTGCGGCTCGGTGGCCACCTGGTACAGGCCCACCGCCACCACGACGGCGTTGAGCGCGAGATAGACGGCGACCAGGACGACCGCCACGCCGATGGCCTCGCCGAACCCCTTGAGGAAGACCGCGCCGAGCAGGGCGATCAGGATCAGGGTGATCAGCACCTCGTGGCCGTGCAGGGTGCCGGTCAGGTGCGGGTTCTCCACCATGTGGGCGGTGGCGTCCGCCGCGGAGAGCGTGATGGTGATCAGGAAGTCGGTCGCCGCGAAGCCCAGCAGGGTCAGGACGAACAGCTTGCCCTTCCAGAACGACAGCAGCCGCTCCAGCATCGCGATCGAGCCCTCGCCGTGCGGACTCTCCTCGGCCACCCGGCGGTAGACGGGCAGTGCCCCGAACAGCGTGAGCAGCACCAGCACGATCGTGGCCAGCGGCGAGAGCAGGCCGGCCGCGAGGGCGGCGATACCGGGCTGGTAGCCGAGGGTGGAGAAGTAGTCCAGGCCGGTCAGGCACATGACACGCCACCAGGGGCGTACCTCGACTTCGGGGCCGGCGTGCCCGGGTTTGCGGGGGCGGTCGGTCAGACCTTCCAGCAGCCACGCCCTCAGGCGCGAGGTGCGGGCAGGGGTGGCCATCGTCGGGCGCTCCTGTCGTACGGCCTGCTCCGACCGTCGACACGGGACGGCGCAGCCAGCGTACGCAGGGTGATCTGATCCGCACGTCGACGACGCAGTCCCGACGCGTCCTCAACGCTGATGATGAGCCGGTTGGCGGTGGTGTGCCGGCCGGGCGCGGTGGCCGGAGCTCACCCCAGCCCGGACACCTGGAACACCGACCGCGCCGTGCTCCGGTCGATCCGTGCCGCCAGCTGCCGCATCGCGGTCGCGCCGCAGAGCAGCGTGCCCCGCTCGACACAGCCCCGGGTGTCCTCGTCGACCCGCCGCCACATCGCGGGATTGCGTACGAACACCTCCGGATCGATCTCCACGCGGTGCCCGTCGGCGTCGCGGAGCACCATGCGCTGCGCGACCCCGTCCATCCACCGCACGGAGACCAGCGCGTCCGTCCGCACCTCCCGCTCGGTCAGCAGCCCGCGCACGGCGAGCCGGCCGGGCCCGGCCGAGACCCGCGACGGCAGCAGGATCACGAAGACGAGGGCGGCCAGCCCGGCCCACAGCGCGGCCCGGGCCGGGGTGAGGAGTCCGGCGCCTGCGTCGACCGTCAGGATCGCCGCGAGCAGCAGGCCGGCCGCCCCCAGGGCGGTACGTCGCTCGGATGCCCAACCCTGGTCGGTGTCGGGCAGGCTGGTACGTCGTCCCATGACCCCGACGGTAGGCCCGCCGGGGAGCCGGCGGGCCGTTCCTGACGCAGTGCTGACGGGCCGTTGACGAAGTCCATAGACCCCGTTGGCACCGCGCCTGCCGGCCTTACGTCTCGGTGATCGCGACCACCTCGGAAACAGGCTCACCAGCCGCACCCACACCACTGACCGCACCCGCCCCGTTCGCGGCACCCACCCCAGTGGCAGCACCCGCCCCGTTGGCGCCACCCGCTCCGTTGACGCCGCCCGGCCCCATGGAGGCGATCAGGTGCCGGGCCAGACCCAGCCCGGTGCCGCCCATGGTGAGCGCCTTGGCGAACATCTCCGACATCCCCTCGGCGCCGTTGAGCAGCACCATGTGCTCGACCTTGCCGAAGGAGCCCGCGGCGGCCTCCACGATCAGCGGCCAGTTCTCGGCGAGCTGCTGGGCGACGACAGCCTCCTGGTTCTCGGCCAGTGCCTCCGCCCGCGCCTTGATGGACTCGGCCTCCGCCAGGCCCCTGGCCTTCGCCGTCTGCGCCGCCGCCAGCCCCTTGGCCTGCGCGGCCGCCGCCTCCGCCTCACCGGTGGCCCGGGTCGCCGTCGCCGCCGCCAGCCCGCGCGCCTCGGTGGCCCGCGCCTCGGCCGCCGCCGCGAGCTCGGTCTCCTTGGCCTTGGCCTGCGCGGCCGAGATCCGGGCGTCGCGCTCCGCCTCGGCGATCGTGCGCCGCTCGTAGGCCCGGGCGTCCGCGGGCTTGCGCACGTCGGCCTGGAGCTGCTGCTCGCGGCGGTGGGACTCCAGCTCCGCGACCCGGGTCTCCTGGACCACGACCTCCTGCCGCGCGGCCGCGTCCGCGAGCGGGCCCGCCTGCCGTGCGGCGGCGGCCGCCTTGTCCCGTTCGGCCTGGTAGCCGGCCTGCAGGATCTCGCTGTCCCGGGTCGCCTCGGCCATCCGCGCGAAGGCGGTCTGCTCGGCTTCGGTCGCCAGCCGGTTCGCCTCGGCCTGCGCGATGCGGGCGTCGCGCTGGACCGCGGCGGCGTGCGGCATCGCGAGGTTCTTGATGTAGCCGGTGGGGTCCTCGATCTCGTGGATCTGGAGCGAGTCGACGATCAGCCCCAGCTTCTCCATCTCGGTGCCGCAGGCGGCCCGGGTCTGCCCGGTGAGCTTCTCGCGATCACGGATCATGTCCTCGACGGTCAGCCCGCCGACGATGGAGCGGACGTGGCCCGCGAAGACGATGTGCACCCGCTCGGGCATCATCTTCTGCTGGTCGAGGAAGCGGCGGGCGGCGTTGGCGATCGACACGAAGTCGTCGCCCACCTTGAAGATGACCACGCCCTTGACCCGCAGCGGGATGCCCTGCTGGGTCACGCAGTCCACCGACAGCTGGGTCTCGTTGAGGTCGAGGGACAGCTTGCGTACCGCTTGCACGCCGGGGAGCACGAGGGTGCCGCGCCCGGTGACGATCCGGAATCCCATCCCCTCCCCGAGACCCTCGGTCTTGTGGGTGGAACCGGAGATGATGAGTGCTTCGTTCGGCTCGGCGACCCGCCACATGAGCTTGAACAGGCCGATCACGACGATGACAGCGGCGAGAACGAGTCCCGCAACGACGCCGATGGCCATCGACATTCGCCCCCTTAGGCCGGCGCCGTTCGGCGCCGGTGAAGGGGAGTGTGCGCCCGGCGAGCCCGCGACAGAAGCCGCTGACCGTCACTTGTCGCAATCCTGAGACGAAAAGGGACAGTTGCGGAATTCAGCCGCCCGGATAGGCGGCCGTCACGTACACGGTCCGCGGCGCCAGGTACTCCACGACCGTCACCACGGCCCCGACCTCCAGCCGGTCCCGCTCCCCGAGCGCGGGGTACGCCAGGAAGTGCTCGGCCCCGCCCCGGATCCGCACGATGACCTCGCCCACCAGCCCCGGCCCCACCGTGCCCGTCACCCGCCCGGACAGCCCCACCATGTCATCGGCCATACCCGCAGGCTACCGGCTGCCCCCGACCGACCGACCGCCCCCGGCACAAGGGCGCCGAGTCCGTTGGGCAGATCGAACGGGGCCCAACGGTGCATGTGATCGTCGTGCCGTCAACGGTTGCGCGGGCACAAGCCATAGGTCGGGCATTCGCTCGGTGCCCCGAACGGTGTAATCAGCCCACCGACGTATTTGATCACTCTTCGCAGTGGATGTGTGCCTGCCGGAGAGTCCACGAGCCATGTGGAGGAGTTCCGCCCTCTGAAAGGACAATCCTTCGGAAGGGCACCAGACATGGTCGGCCATCTCGCAGTCCGCGTCACCGCAACCGTTGCCGCAGCCGTCGCGCTCGCGTTCTTAACTCCGGCGCAGGCGCACGCCGGTGCCATCGGCTCCACCCCGGTTGCCACCTTCGACTACCAGGTCGGAGGCGTCACCATGAAGGTCCCCACGGGCTGCATGTTCACGCACATCATCCGCGGCGACGGCAAGAAGATCACCTACCAGAACGCCGGTGTCGACTGCGGTTTCGTCGGAGCCCTCAACGCCGGCTTCTGCAACTGGCGCATCGACTTCACGTACGCCGACACCGACAACAAGACGTACAAGACCTCGCGCGGCAAGACCCACACCGAGTGCAAGATCAACCCCATGCGGGACAACGCACCCCAGACGCTCCCCCGCTACGGCAAGGCCTGCGCCCACCTCAACGTCAACGGGGTCCGCCGGGTCAGCCAGTGCCACCACATCACGAAGTGAGCAGCACATGACCATCCAATCCACCCCGGAAGACCCCGAGCAGGATGCCAGGCGCCGCCGCGCCGGCATCATCGCGTTCGCCGTCGGAACCGTCGTGTCCCTCACCTTCTTCGCGTTCTTCCCCGGCCTCCCCCACGTCATCGACTGGGGCGCGATTCTCGTGTCCCTGGCCGTCGGGGCGCTCGCGCGGTGGGCATACCGCGCATGGACCAGGAAGAGCCGACTGCCTTCGGGGTGATCAGGAACAGCCGCGCCGTACCGCGACACCCGCAGCGAGGCGTGGCTCAGTCGCCGAGCAGGCGCCGGAGCTCGTCCAAGGTGAGGCGTGTCTCCTGGGTGGCGGCGTCTGCGTCGAAGTGGACGCCTTCGGTCGCCAGGACATCGGCGGGTGAGTCCGTGCGGGTGGGGTCGGTCCAGCGGAAACCGGGGTCCTTGCCGGTGCCGCTGAGCTGCTTGGCCAGGCCGGCGAGGCTGGTCCTGGCCAGAGTTCCCCACGCGTCGGGGTCGAGGATGTCGGAGGGGTGGGGGGAGCCGGGTTTCGGGGTCGGCTCCCCGATGGCTCCCACGACAGGGGCAAACGCCAGTCAGGGGCCTGATCCGATTTCTCGGATCAGGCCCCTGACCTGGTCTTACTCTGTCGGGGTGGCGGGATTTGAACCCACGACCTCTTCGTCCCGAACGAAGCGCGCTGCCAAGCTGCGCTACACCCCGATCGCCGCCCCTGCAGACTGGCTGCCCTGGCGACATCGATTACTTTAGCGGACCCTCGGCCTGAGACGAAATCCGGTTTCGCGGAGGGGGGCGGTCAGGTCGTGGCCGGGGTCAGGGTCAGGAGGGTGGCCTCCGGGGGGCAGGCGAAACGGACCGGGGTGTAGCGGTTCGTGCCGCAGCCGGCCGAGACGTGCAGGTAGGCGCGGTTGCCGTTGGCCTCGTGGGTGGACAGGCCCTTCACGCGGTCGGTGTCGAGGTCGCAGTTGGTGACCAGGGCGCCGTAGAAGGGGACGCACAGCTGGCCGCCGTGGGTGTGCCCGGCCAGGATCAGCGGGTAGCCGTCCGCCGTGAAGGACTCCAGCGAGCGCAGGTACGGGGCGTGCACCACCGCCATCGAGAAGTCGGCGTCCGTCTCCGGGCCGCCGGCCACCCGCTCGTACCGGTCGCGCTTGATGTGCGGGTCGTCCAGGCCGGTGAAGGCGAGCTCCAGGCCCTCGAGCTTCAGGCGGGCCCGGGTGTTGGTCAGGTTCAGCCAGCCCGCCGCGTCGAAGGCGTCGCGCATGTCCTCCCACGGGTTGTGGACGGCGCCGACGACCGGCTTGTTGCCGTTCAGCCCGTGCCGGCCCTGGACCTTCTCGATCAGGTAGCGCCCGGGGTTGCGCAGCCGCGGCCCGTAGTAGTCGTTCGAGCCGAAGACGTACACGCCGGGGAAGGACATCAGCGGGCCGAGGGCGTCGAGCACCTCGGGCACGCCCTCGGTGTCGGAGAGGTTGTCGCCGGTGTTGACCACGAAGTCCGGGCGCAGGCCCGCCAGCGACTGGAGCCAGGCGCGCTTCTTGCGCTGCCCGCGGACCATGTGGATGTCCGACACCTGCAGGACCCGCAGCGGCCGCATGCCCCGCGGGAGCACCGGGACCGTGATTCGCCGGAGCCGGAAGGACCGGGCCTCGAAACCGGCGGCGTAGGCCACTCCGGCGGCCCCCACCGCCGCGATTCCGGCGGTGACCTTGAGGGGGATTCCGTAACGCGCGCGCATGGGGACATCGTCGCAGACGCCGAAAACGAGTGGGCGGCACCCGGTCATCACCTGGCAGACTCGATGCATGACCACGCTCAAGGCCCAGCTCCAGGAAGACCTCACCACCGCCATCAAGGCGCGCGACGAGCTGCGCTCGTCCACGCTCCGGCTCACCCTCTCCGCGATCACCAAGGAAGAGGTCGCCGGCAAGGAGGCGCGCACCCTCTCCGACGAGGAGATCCTCAAGGTGATCACCAAGGAGGCGAAGAAGCGCCGCGAGGCCGCCGACGCCTTCGCCCAGGGTGGCCGCCCGGCGCAGGCGGAGCGGGAGACCCAGGAGGGCGAGATCCTCGCCGCCTACCTGCCCAAGCAGCTCTCCGACGACGAGCTCGCCGCGATCGTGGCGCAGGCGGTCGAGGAGGCCAGGGCGCAGGGGGCCGAGGGGCCGCGTGCCATGGGTGCCGTCATGAAGATCGTGAACCCGAAGGTGGCCGGGCTGGCCGAGGGCGGCCGCGTCGCCGCCGTCGTCAAGCAGCACCTCGCCTGATCCGCCTGGGCCGGGCCTGATCCGCCTGATCCGCCTGATCGGGCGGATCGGGCCCGGACATGGTGAAGGCCCCCCGGCCGTCTGCACGGTCGGGGGGCCTTCGGTGTTCCGGGCTACGCCGGCTACCGGCTACCGGCTACCGGCTACCGGCTCCGGTTACGGGCGGCCGCCGCCCGAGTTGCCGTCGTCCGGGCCGCCGATCACGCCGCCCGGGCCCAGGGTGATCCCCGGGAACGGGGTGGTCGTGCCGCCCCCGGTGCCCCCGGTCCCGCCGGTGGCGCCCGTGGTCAGGCCGCCGGGCCGGGAGTCGCCGGGCTTGGTGTCGCCACCGCCCGGCTTGTTCGGCTTACCGGGCTTGGTGGGGCGGGTCGGCGTCTGGCCGCCGCCACCGCCCGGCCGGCTGCCGCCGACCGGCAGCCCGCTGTCCGGGATGTGGACGGCGGGGAAGCTCTCCACCGGCCGGCCGGCCAGCGCGCCCGTGACCGCCTGCTTCCAGATCGGACCGGGCAGGCAGCCGCCGCAGACCTCCGCGTAGTACTGGCCGCCGATGGTGATCTGCTCCATCGACACCTGCTTGGTGCCGCCCGAGCCCAGCCAGGTCGCGCCCGCGATGTTGGGCGTGTAGCCGACGAACCAGGCGTTGTAGCGCTCGTCCGTCGTACCCGTCTTGCCCGCGCTCTGCCGGTCGGTCAGGCCCGCGGTGGCGCCCGTACCGGAGTCGACCACGCCGAGCAGCAGCGCGTTGATGGTGTCGGCGGTCCTCTCCGACATCGCCCGCTCGCACTTCGACTTCGGCACCTGCAGCGCCTTGCCGTGCGCGTCGGTGATCGACTCGATGGCGACCGGCGTGCAGTACAGACCCCGGTTGGCGAAGGTCGCGTACGCGTTGGCCATGGTCAGCGGGGACATGCCCTCGGTGCCGAGCGCGATCGAGGGCACCTCCTTGAGCTTGGTGCCGTCGGCCGGGATCACACCGAGCTTGGTGGTCATCTCGGCCAGCGGGCACAGGCCCAGGTCACCGATCATCTCGATGAAGTAGGTGTTGACCGACAACGCCATGGCTTCCCGGAGGGCGTACGGGCCGACCTCGGACTCCTTCTCGTTCTCCACCGGCTTGTCGCTGTCGCGCACCCACGGCTTGCCGCTGCAGGTGTCGACCGACGCGGGGTAGAGCATGGAGTACGGCGCCGCGTACGACTTGGTGGGCGACACGCCGTTCTCGATGGCGGCCGCCGCCACGAAGGGCTTGAACGTCGAACCGGTCGGGAAGCCGAAGTTCGAGCCGCCCATCCGCTTGTCGACGGAGTAGTTGATCTGCGTCTCGTCCTTGCCGAAGCCGTACGGCTTGGACTGGCCCATGGCCATGACCCGGCCCGTGCCCGGCTGCACCAGGGTGACGGCGGTGGCGACCTTGTCGTCCTGGTCGACGTGGTCCTTGATCGACTCGTTGACCGAGTCCTGCGACTGCGGGTCCAGCGTCGTACGGACCGTCAGGCCGCCCTGGTTCCAGACCTTCGCCCGCTCCTCGCGCGTCTTGCCGAAGACCGGGTCGGACAGGAACGTGTTGCGGACGTAGTCGCAGAAGAAGCCGGCGCCCTTCACGGCGGTGATGCAGCCGTTCTTGGGCCGGGTGACCTTCAGCTGGATGGGCTTCTTCTTCGCCTCTTCCGCCTCGTCCTGCGAGATGTCCTTGATGTCGGCCATCCGCTGCAGGACCGTGTTGCGGCGCTTGGCGGCCTCGACGGCGTCCTTGACGGGGTCGTACCGGCTCGGCGACTGGACGACGCCCGCGAGCAGCGCGGACTCCTCCAGGGTGAGGTCCTTGGCGGGCTTGCTGAAGTAGCGCTGCGCGGCGGACTCGATGCCGTACGCCTGCTGCCCGAAGTAGGTGATGTTGAGGTAGTTCTCGAGGATCTTCTTCTTCCCGAGTTCCTCCTCGACCTGGATCGAGTACTTCAGCTCGCGGATCTTGCGCCCGAGGCTCTTCTCCTGGGCCTCGCGCACCTTGGTCTCGTCGTCGCCCGCCTCCTCGACGAAGACGTTCTTGACGTACTGCTGGGTGAGCGTCGAGGCGCCCTGCGCCGCGCTGCCCTCCTGCGCGTTGCGGTTGACCGCGCGCAGGATGCCCTTGAGGTCGACCGCGCCGTGCTCGTAGAAGCGCGCGTCCTCGATCGCGACGATCGCCTTCTGCATGTACGGGGAGATCGCGGTCAGCGGGACCACCTGCCGGTCACGCGAGTAGACCGTGGCGATCAAGCCACCCTCGGCGTCCAGAATCGTGGTGCGCTGACTCAGCGGCGGGGTCTTGAGATTGGCCGGGATCTCGTCGAAACCCTCGACGGTCCCCTTGGCCGCGAGACCGAAGGCCCCCGCGGCGGGGATGGCGATGCCGGCGAGGACGACTCCGGCGAGAACGGACACCCCGAGGAACTTGGCGGCCTGATGACTCGGCGAGAGCCCTCCGCCCGAGCGCTTCTTTCCCATGAAGGGCAGCCTACGTTCTCATTCGCCGGACACGCGTGTATGCCTTGGCCTAAGCTGCTCTCAACTGTCACAGCAGTGCGGTGCGACATCAACCCCTCGGCTTGATTTTCACCCTTCCCGAATGGGGTGGACTGATGTCCGAATCTGATCCCTGCTTCCGGTGATTCCATCCGAATTGCCGGAATGGCCGGGCATGTCGCCCGATCACTCCGTCGGGTGATCTGCCGCTTACCCATAGTCCGTTCGGACCATTCAAGATTGGGCCCGTCGGGGGTGTTGCACTGTGCTCGCCCTGCGTAACGTCCTCAACTGGCAGCGGTGAATATGCCGCTGCCGCCGTGGGGGAGCCTCGATTCGGGAGAGGACGGCGCCGGCATGGGCTGGGTTACCGACTGGAGTGCGCAGGCAGCCTGCCGCACTACCGATCCGGATGAACTGTTCGTTCAAGGAGCGGCACAGAATAGGGCCAAGGCGGTGTGCACCGGATGCCCGGTGCGTACGGAGTGCCTGGCCGACGCGCTCGACAATCGTGTCGAGTTCGGCGTATGGGGTGGTATGACCGAGCGGGAGCGTCGCGCGTTGCTGCGCAGGCGTCCCACCGTCACCTCGTGGCGACGGCTGCTCGAAACCGCCCGCACGGAGTACGAACGCGGTACGGGCCTTCTCACCGTGGACGACGTCGCGGACGTCGACGTTCCGTACGAGACGTACGCGGCGGCCGGGTAGGTCACCCGGTCGCGAGCCGTACTCCGATGGCCCGCAGCCCGGCGAGGTCGTGCACATCGCCGGGCAGGGCGGCCACTTCCGCCACCGCCACCTCGGGGTGGAGCGAGGTGAAGCGATCGCGTGTGCGCTGTTCGCGCGCGATCACCTGCATGCGTTCGGCGTGCAGGCGCAGCAGCCCCGCGGTGATCTGGTCCGCGGTGATCTCGTCCGTCGTGATCGTGTCGTCGGCCGGGCCGGCGGCGGGGTCGGCGGTCGGATCGACGGCGGGGTCGGCGGCGGTCGTGATCCCGTCCACGGGCGGGGGAGTGCCCGCGTCGGAGTCAGCGTCACCAGGTCCAGCTTTCCCGGACTCCTGATCGACAATGCCGCCCTCTTCAAGATTCTCCGCGGCGGCCAGGGCCCGCTCCGCGGACAGCTGGTCGGCGCCACTGCCGTGCACCCGGTTGAGCACCAGCCCGGCCAGTGGCATCCGGTCCGCGGCCAGCCGTTCCACGAAGTACGCCGCCTCGCGCAGCGCGTCCGCCTCGGGCGCCGCGACCACGAGGAACGCCGTACCCGGAGCCTGCAGCAGCCGGTACGTCGCGTCCGCCCGCGTGCGGAAGCCGCCGAACATCGTGTCCATGGCGGCCACGAACGTCTGCACGTCCCCCAGCAGCGAGGCGCCCATCAGCTTGCTCAGCGTGCCGGTCATCATCGACATGCCGACGTTGAGGAACCTCAGCCCCGCCCGGCCGCCGACCTTCGCCGGCGCCATCAGCACGCGGATGAACTTCCCGTCCAGGAACGACCCCAGCCGCTTCGGCGCGTCCAGGAAGTCCAGCGCGGACCGGCTCGGCGGCGTGTCGACGACGATCAGGTCCCAGTCGTCCCGGGCCCTCAGCTGCCCGAGCTTCTCCATCGCCATGTACTCCTGCGTGCCCGCGAAGCCGGCCGACAGGGACTGGTAGAAGGGGTTCTCCAGGATGGCCCGGGCCCGCTCGCGGTCCGCGTGCGCCTCGACGATCTCGTCGAAGGTCCGCTTCATGTCGAGCATCATGGCGTGCAGTTCGCCGCCGCCGTCGCCGTCGACCCCGGTGACCTTGCGAGGGGTGTTGTCGAGGGAGTCGATCCCCATCGACTGGGCGAGCCGGCGCGCCGGGTCGATGGTCAGCACGACCACCTTGCGGCCGCGCTCCGCCGCCCGTACGCCCAGCGCCGCGGCCGTCGTCGTCTTGCCGACCCCGCCCGCGCCGCAGCACACGATGATCCGGGTGCCCGGATCGTCCAGCAGCGCGTCCACGGCGAGCCGCGGCGGTCTGTCCAGCCCCGAGCCCAGCCCCATCGCCGCGCCTCCGCTC
This sequence comes from Streptomyces sp. NPDC042102, assembly GCF_055582305.1. Taxonomy (NCBI): domain Bacteria; kingdom Bacillati; phylum Actinomycetota; class Actinomycetes; order Kitasatosporales; family Streptomycetaceae; genus Streptomyces; species Streptomyces sp. NPDC042102. The sequence continues at coordinate 161,893 of NZ_JBVJDL010000009.1, read as the reverse complement.
CCGCTGCCGCTGCCGCTCGCGCTTCCGGTCGTCGTGGTGGTGCCCGTCGTGCGCGTCGTGCCCGTCGTGCGCGTCGTGGTGCCCGTCATGCGTCGTCCGCCTGCTTCCGCAGTTCCACGGCCAGCTCGTACAGCCCGGCCAGGTCCATGCCCGTCCCCAGCAGGGGGAGCTCGTACGTCGGCACGTCCAGTCCCTCCAGTACGGTCCGCTGCTCCCGTTCCAGCTGTACGCGCCCCGCGTGCTCGGCGGCCTGCTCCAGCAGCGGATCCACCAGGCGCTCCGCCAGGCCCCCGCGGCGCGCGCCGCCGAGGCCGGCCTGCGAGAGCGCCCGGGCCACCTCGGCGCGCCGCTCGCCCGCCGCGGCCCGCAGGGCGTCCTCGTCGAGATGGTGCGGGCGCACCATGTTGACCACGACGTGGCCCACCGGAAGCCCGGCCTCCCGCAGTTCCTCGATGCCGTCGGCGGTCTCCTGGACCGGCATCTCCTCCAGCAGGGTGACCAGGTGCACGGCCGTCTGAGGGGACTTCAGCACCCCCATGACGGCCTGCGCCTGGTGGTGTATCGGCCCGAACCGGGCGAGCCCGGCGACCTCGTCGTTGACGTTCAGGAACCGGGTGATGCGGCCGGTCGGCGGCGCGTCCATGACCACGTGGTCGTAGACGTAGGCCCCCGTCCTGTCCTTGCGCTTGACCGCCTCGCACGCCTTGCCCGTCAGCAGCACGTCCCGCAGCCCGGGGGCGATGGTCGTGGCGAAGTCGATGGCGCCGAGCTTCTTCAGGGCGCGCCCGGCCGAGCCGAGTTTGTAGAACATCTGGAGGTAGTCCAGCAGCGCCCGCTCGGCGTCGATGGCGAGGGCGTGGACCTCGCCGCCGCCGGGTGCCACGGCGATCTTCCGCTCCTCGTAGGGGAGCGCCTCCGCCCCGAAGAGCTGGGCGATGCCCTGCCTGCCCTCGACCTCCACCAGAAGTGTCCGTCTGCCCTCGCGCGCGAGGGCGAGCGCGAGTGCCGCGGCGACCGTGGTCTTCCCGGTTCCGCCCTTGCCGCTGACCACCTGGAGCCTGCTCACAGCCACCGAGCCTAATTCCTCGGTGGCGGACGCGGTGGAGGCGGGTGCGCAAGAGCCGTCCGTGGCAGGCACTACCCTCGCTCTCATGACCAAGAAGTTCGAATACGCGACGGTTCCGCTGCTGGTCCACGCCACCAAGCAGATCCTGGACACCTGGGGCGAGGACGGCTGGGAGCTCGTCCAGGTCGTGCCCGGCCCGAACAACCCCGAGCAGCTCGTGGCCTACCTCAAGCGGGAGAAGGCATGAGCGGCGTCGTCGAGGCCCGGCTCGCCGAGCTCGGCCTGACCCTGCCCGAGGTCGTCCCGCCGCTGGCCACGTACCAGCCGGCGGTCCGCTCGGGCGTGTACGTCTACACCGCGGGCCAGCTCCCGATGGTGAAGGGCAAGCTGCCGGTCACCGGCAAGGTCGGCGCGGAGGTCTCCGCGGAGCAGGCCAAGGAGCTCGCCGCGACCTGCGCGCTGAACGCCCTGGCCGCCGTCAAGTCGGTGGTCGGTGACCTCGACAAGATCGCGCGGGTCGTGAAGGTGGTCGGCTTCGTCGCCTCCGCCCCCGACTTCACCGCCCAGCCCGGCGTCCTCAACGGCGCGAGCGAGCTGCTCGGCGAGATCCTCGGCGACAAGGGCGTCCACGCGCGCAGCGCGGTCGGCGTCGCGGTCCTGCCGCTGGACGCACCGGTCGAGGTCGAGATCCAGGTCGAGCTGACCGCTTCCTGACCTACCGCTTCCTGACCTACCGCTTCCTGACGTACCGCTCCCGGGGTGGTCCACTCCCGTGGTGGTCCGTTCCGGGGTGGCCCGTGCCCGTGGTGGCCCGTTCGCGCCGTGGCGAACGGGCGGCCTCGCGGGCGGCGCGCCCCGGCCCGCTCGGGGGCTCTCGAACATCGGGCCGGATGGCCGTAGCATCCGCCCATGCCGAATGGTCAGCAGCAACCCCAGGCCCAGCCCCCCGCCGGGGGCCAGTGGTACCCGCCGGAGTGGCCCGACCGGATCCGCGCGCTCGCGGACGGTTCGCTCACCCCGGTCGCTCCCAAGCGCGCCGCCACCGTGATGCTGCTGCGGGACACCGCCGCCGGGCCCGCCGTACACATGCTGCGCCGACGCGCCTCCATGGCTTTCGCCGGAGGCGCGTACGCGTACCCGGGCGGCGGCGTGGACCCGCGCGACGACGACCACCTCGTCGGCTGGGCCGGGCCCTCCCTGGAGCAGTGGGCCGAGCGGCTGGGTACGGACACCGGCACCGCCCAGGCCATCGTCTGCGCGGCGGTGCGCGAGACCTTCGAGGAGGCCGGGGTCCTGCTCGCCGGATCCGCCGACGGGACCCTCGTCGGCGATGTGACCGGCGACGACTGGGAGGCCGACCGGCAGGCGCTGGTGGCCCGCGAGCTGTCCTTCGCCGAGTTCCTGGACCGTCGCGGTCTGCTGCTGCGCTCCGACCTGCTCGGCGCCTGGGCGCGCTGGATCACGCCCGAGTTCGAGCCTCGCCGCTACGACACCTGGTTCTTCGTGGCCGCCCTGCCCGAGGGCCAGCGCACCCGCAACGCCTCCTCCGAGGCCGACCGGACGGTGTGGATCCGCCCGGCCGACGCGGCCGCGGGCTACGACAAGGGCGAGCTGCTGATGATGCCGCCGACCATCTCCACCCTGCGCTCCCTGGAGCCGTACGCCCACGCCGCCGCCGCGCTCGACGCGGCCGCCGCGCAGGACCTGACGCCGGTGCTGGCCCAGGCTGCCCTGGTGGGCGGCGAACTGGTGCTCAGCTGGCCGGGCCACGACGAGTTCACCAAACGGGTGGACCTGGGAGACACGTCGTCGGGAGGCACCTCATGACGGACGCCGCCGCCCTGCCCGGCCAGCCGCGCGGCGTGGTCGCCTCCGGGCCGGCCACCGCCCGCGCCACCAACGTCCTGGCGCCGAACGCCTCGCCGATGACGCTGGACGGCACCAACACCTGGCTGGTCTCCGAGCCGGACTCCGAACTCGCGGTCGTCATCGACCCGGGCCCGCTGGACGACGTACACCTGCGCCATGTCATCGCCACCGCCGAGCGGGCCGGCAAGCGGGTCGCGCTGACCCTGCTCACGCACGGCCACCCCGACCACGCGGCGGGCGCGGGCCGGTTCGCCGAGCTGACCGGTACCAAGGTGCGGGCCCTGGATCCGGCGCTGCGGCTGGGCGACGAGGGCCTGGCCGCGGGGCAGGCGGTCCGGGTCGGCGGCCTGGAGCTGCGCGTGGTCGCCACCCCCGGGCACACCGCCGACTCGCTCTGCTTCCATCTGCCCGCCGACCGCGCGGTCCTGACGGGCGACACCGTCCTGGGCCGCGGGACCACCGTGGTCGCGCATCCCGACGGGCGGCTGGGCGACTACCTGGACTCGCTGCGCCGGCTGCGCTCGCTGACCGTCGACGACGGCGTGCACACGGTCCTGCCCGGCCACGGGCCGGTGCTGGACGACGCCCAGGGCGTGGTGGAGTACTACCTGGCGCACCGGGCCCACCGGCTCGCGCAGGTGGAGACGGCCGTGGAGAGCGGGTTCACCACGCCCGAGGCGGTCGTGGCGCACGTCTACGCGGACGTGGACCGGTCGTTGTGGCCGGCCGCCGAATGGTCCGTGCGCGCGCAGCTCGAGTACCTTCAGGACCACGGACTGATCCCCGGGGGGCCCGAATGAACACGCTGTTCCTGCTGGTGGCACTGATCGCGACGGCCGGATGGGTCACGTCGTCGGTGGTGTACCGGGTCCAGCGCCTGGAGCGCGCGGTGGACCGGCTGGACCGGCGGCTCGGGCTGGTCATGGACCACCTCGGCGTCGAGGAGCCGGAGCCGGCCGGCCTGGACGAGGTACGGGCGCTGCTGCGCGATGGCCGCGAGATCTCGGCGATCAAGGCCTACCGCCGGATCACCGGGGCGGATCTGGTGGAGGCCAAGCGGGCCGTGGAGGCCCTGACGTCCAGGTCTGCCTGATCCTCGTGCCGGGCCGTCAGCGGGGCCGGTAGCCGGGCTGTCAGCGGGGCCGGTAGCGGGGCAGGTGCTCGGCGAGATCGGCGCCGAGCAGCGGCGTGCACCGGCAGGCGAGGAACCGGCCCAGGTCGTCACGTTCCCGCTCGCTCAGCAGGGTGTCCTTGTCGGACAGCAGGATGCCGACGCCGTCGATCACGTCGAAGTCCTCGTCGAGCCCGCGCGCGAGCACGTCGGCGCGCTGGCGGTCCTCGTCGCGGGGTGCGCGGTGCAGGGCGAGCAGCAGGTCCAGGTCGCAGTGGCCGGGCCGGGCGGTACCGCGCGGCAGTGATCCGTACAAGTAGGCGCTGTGCAGCCGGCATCCGTACGCCTCGGCGACGCGGGTGCGCGCGGTGGCGACGACGGCCGCGAAGGCGGGCTGCACCTGTCCGAGGGAGCCCTCCCGCTCGACGTACCCGTGGGTGTCCGGGGTTTTGTGCTCCATGAGACCACTGTGACGGCTGTGACGGCCGTGTGGGAGCGGGACGTACGAAGGGCCCCACCCGGGTGGATGGGGCCCTCCAGCGGCGATACGGCGGCGCGGGCACGCGCGGAGCCCGCGGCGGCGCGGGTACGCGGTGGCGCCGGAGCGCGAGAGGCGTCAGCGCGAGCGCTTCGCCAGGCGCTCGACGTCGAGCAGGATCACGGCGCGGGCCTCCAGGCGGAGCCAGCCGCGGCCGGCGAAGTCGGCGAGTGCCTTGTTGACCGTCTCGCGCGAGGCGCCGACGAGCTGGGCCAGCTCCTCCTGCGTCAGGTCGTGGACGACGTGGATGCCCTCCTCGGACTGCACGCCGAAGCGGCGCGAGAGGTCCAGGAGCGCGCGGGCCACGCGGCCCGGTACGTCGGAGAAGACCAGGTCGGACATCTGGTCGTTGGTCTTGCGCAGGCGGCGCGCGACGGCGCGCAGCAGGGCGGTGGCCACCTCGGGGCGGGCGTTCAGCCAGGGCTGGAGGTCGCCGTGGCCCAGGCCCAGCAGCTTGACCTCGGTGAGCGCGGTCGCGGTCGCGGTGCGCGGGCCCGGGTCGAAGAGGGAGAGCTCACCGATGAGCTCGCCGGGGCCGAGGACGGCCAGCATGTTCTCGCGGCCGTCGGGGGAGGTGCGGTGCAGCTTCACCTTGCCCTCGGTCACGACGTACAGCCGGTCACCGGGGTCGCCCTCGTGGAACAGGGCGTCGCCGCGTGCGAGGGTCACCTCGCCCATGGAGGCGCGGAGCTCCGCGGCCTGCTCGTCATCGAGCGCCGCGAAGAGCGGGGCGCGCCGCAGAACGTCGTCCACGAGTCTCTCTCCTATGTCGACCGCCTCAGGGGACCGTGTTCCCCATTTTGCCGGACGCATCAAACAGTGCGATCAGTCACAAGGATGCCGGACGTACGGGTGTGCTGGGTGGTGTTACCGGAGGTCCGGGCGGGTGTCAGTGCTCCGCCGTAGGCTGGCCGGGTGTCCAATAAGCCGGTGAGAGCACAGGCCAAGGGGTCCACGGGAGTGACCGGGGGCCGGAATTCAGCTGTGGGCGAACAAGGGGTCGCGAAGGCCCAGGCGGGGCCCATGGCACGGGAAAAGAGCAAAGGTTCGCCCAAAAAAGCGGTTGCGAGCCCCGTGACCGCGAGAGCAGCGAAGGCCGGGGCCGTGAAGGCCGCGAAACCGGAGTCGCGGCTGGCGATGGTCCGGCGGGCCCGGCGGATCAACCGGGAGCTCGCCGAGGTCTACCCGTACGCACACCCGGAGCTGGACTTCCGGAATCCGTTCGAGCTGCTGGTCGCCACGGTCCTGTCCGCGCAGACCACCGACCTGCGCGTGAACCAGACGACTCCGGCGCTGTTCGCGAAGTACCCCACGCCCGAGGACATGGCGGCGGCCGTGCCGGAGGAGCTGGAGGAGATCATCCGGCCGACGGGCTTCTTCCGGATGAAGGCGAAGTCGCTGATGGGGCTGTCCGCGGCCCTTCGGGACAACTTCGGGGGGAACGTGCCGGGGCGGCTGGAGGACCTCGTCACGCTGCCCGGCGTGGGCCGCAAGACGGCGAACGTGGTCCTCGGCAACGCGTTCGGGGTCCCGGGCATCACGGTGGACACCCATTTCGGCCGCCTGGTGCGCCGGTGGAAGTGGACCGCGGCGACGGACCCGGAGAAGGTCGAGGCGGAGATCTGCGCGATCTTCCCCAAGAGCGAGTGGACGATGCTCTCGCACCGGGTCGTCTTCCACGGGCGGCGCGTGTGCCACTCGCAGCGGCCGGCGTGCGGAGCCTGCCCGATCGCCCCGCTGTGCCCGGCGTACGGGGAGGGCGAGACGGACCCGGAGAAGGCGAAGAAGCTGCTGAAGTACGAGATGGGGGGCCATCCGGGGCAGCGGCTCTCGCCGCCGCCCGACTACCCGGGCCGGCCGGCCCTCCCGCTGGGCTCGGCGGGCTGACCCGTCCCCCGGGCCGCGTCATGGGCCACGGGCCGCGTCACGGGCCGGGGGCGCAGGGGTAACCCGCGGGAACCGGTCGCGGGCCGGGTGGAACGAATCCGTACCCGGCCCGCGTTTCAGCCGGTGTACGTCCACGACGGAAGGCAGGGGCGTCTATGACGCGCGGTACGCGGGACGAAGGCGCGGCGGCGGCCGCCGGGCAGAGCGCTCGGACGGGCGCCGCACACGCCACCGGGCACGCCATCGGGCACACCGCCGGGCGCGCCACCGGGCAGGCGCTCGCCGAGGGCGGCGGCGCCGACGGCGGGCCCGTCGTGTCGGTGACCGGCCTGCCGGCCTGGCTCGATCCCGTGGTCGAGGCGGCGCGGACCGTCCGGCCGCCGCAGCTGAGCCGGTTCCTGCCGCCCGAGGACGGCCGCGGCCGCCAGTCTGCCGTGCTGATCCTCTTCGGAGAGGGCCCGCGCGGCCCCGAGCTGCTGCTCATGGAGCGCTCGGGCAGCCTGCGCAGCCATGCCGGCCAGCCCTCCTTCCCCGGCGGCGCGCTCGATCCCGAGGACGGCGATCCGCACACCACCGGCCCGCTGCGCGCGGCCCTGCGCGAGGCCGAGGAGGAGACCGGCCTGGACCCGTCGGGCGTGCAGCTCTTCGGCGTGCTGCCCCGGCTCTACATCCCGGTCAGCGAGTTCGTGGTCACCCCGGTCCTGGGCTGGTGGCGCGAGCCGAGCCCGGTGGGCGCGGTCGATCCGGCCGAGACCGCCCGGGTCTTCACGGTTCCCGTGGCGGATCTCACGGACCCGGCACACCGGGCCGTGGCCGTCCACCCGAGCGGCCACCACGGCCCCGCGTTCCTGGTCGCATCGGCCCTGGTCTGGGGTTTCACCGCCGGAGTGATCGACCGGCTGCTGCATTTCGCGGGCTGGGAGGAGCCGTGGGACCGGTCACGGCAGGTCCCGCTCGACTGGCGCGCGTGAGACGGTGGCCCACGTGAACGTGCTGGACATCCTGTTGTTGCTCGCGGCCGTGTGGTTCGCGATCGTCGGCTACCGCCAGGGGTTCGTCGTCGGCATCATGTCGGTGATCGGCTTCCTCGGCGGTGGTCTCGTCGCCGTGTCCCTGCTCCCGCTGATCTGGGACCAGGTGACGGACGACGGCAAGCAGGCCTCCACCACGGTCGTGGTCATCGCCGTCGTCGTGATCATCATCTGCGCCTCGATCGGGCAGGCCCTGACCACCCACCTCGGCAGCCGGCTCCGCCGCCACATCACCTGGTCACCGGCGCGCGCCCTCGACGCGACCGGCGGGGCGCTGGTGAACGTGGTGGCGATGCTGCTGGTCGCCTGGCTCATCGGCTCGGCCCTCGCCCGGACGTCACTTCCCACGCTGGGCAAGGAAGTCCGCAACTCCAAGGTGCTGCTCGGGGTGTCCCGGGTGCTGCCCGACCAGGCCAACACCTGGTTCACGGACTTCAGTTCGGTCCTCGCGCAGAACGGCTTCCCGCAGGTCTTCTCCCCGTTCTCCAACGAGCACATCACCGAGGTGAAGGCTCCCGACCCGGCGCTGGCCACGAGCCCGGTCGCCGAGCGCGCGAAGAAGTCCATCGTCAAGGTCGTGGGTACGGCGCCCAGCTGCAGCAAGGTGCTGGAGGGCACCGGCTTCGTGTTCGCGCCCGGCAAGGTGATGACCAACGCGCACGTGGTCGGCGGGGTCGCGGAGCCGACCGTACAGATCGGCGGCGAGGGCAAGCTCTACGACGGCAAGGTCGTGCTCTACGACTGGCAGCGCGACATCGCCGTCCTGGACGTGCCCAAGCTGAAGGCGCCGCCGCTGGAGTTCACCGACAAGGACGCGGTCAGCGGGAACGACGCGATCGTGGCCGGCTTCCCGGAGAACGGCGCGTACGACGTCCGCGCGGCGCGGGTGCGCGGCCGGATCAACGCCAGCGGACCGGACATCTACCACCGCAAGACGGTGCGCCGCGACGTCTTCTCGCTGTACGCGACGGTCCGCCAGGGCAACTCCGGCGGCCCGCTGCTGACGCCCGACGGCAAGGTCTACGGGGTCGTGTTCGCCAAGTCGCTGGACGACCCGAACACCGGGTACGCGCTGACCGCGGACGAGGTCCGCGACGACATCCGGTTGGGGACGACCGCCACCCAGCGGGTGGGCACCGAGGGCTGCGCGCTCTGACGCCGCGCGGCCCGGCCGGTGCCGCTCGTGTCCCCGGCGCGGGCGGTCCTACGTGCGCTGATGGCGCAGGCGGGCCGAGACCCAGCGGGCCCGCCGGCGCAGGATGCGAGGGATCCCGAGACGAGGGTCGTGGCCCTGCCGGGCCACCCTCTCGTGGGTGCCCGGCGTGGCGGCCGAGCGGCGTTCGCGTGCGGAGTCACTGTGGTCGTGCGTCCAGCCCATACTCCGACCTGTGCCCGTACCCCAAGGTCGGTAACCGCGTTCGGCGCGGCTATTTGGCCTATGCGCCGGGCAATTGAACGCTCACCGGATCGTCGTACGAACGCCGGACGGACCGTCATGGGGCGCGGCGCGCACCGGCGTACGGCTCAGCGGTCGGGCTCGGGGTCCTTGAGCCAGTTGATGAGCTCGGCGCTGAAGGCGGCCGGGTCCTCCTCGTGCGGGAAGTGCCCCAGCCCGTCGAACAGCCGCCAGCGGTAGGGGGCTTCGACGTACTCGCCGGAACCGGCCGCGCTGCGCGTGCGCATCACCGGGTCGAGCGAGCCGTGCAGGTGCAGCGTCGGCACCCGGATCGGCCGCTTCATCCGGCGGTTGAACTGCAGACCGTCAGGACGGGCCATCGAGCGCATCATCCACCGGTACGGCTCGATCGAGCAGTGCGCGGTGGAGGGGATGCACATCGCGCGCCGGTAGATGTCCACGTCCTCCTCCTCCGGCGGCCGCGGCCCCGACCATTCCCGGAGCAGCTCGCCCACCAGCGCCCCGTCGTCGGCGACCAGGCGCCGCTCGGGGATCCAGGGCCGCTGGAATCCCCAGATGTGCGAACCGGCACGGGTCTGCCCGAAGTCCGCCAGCATCGAGGCGCGCCAGCGCCGCGGGTGCGGCATGGAGGAGACCACCAGCCGGCGCACCAGCTTGGGCCGCATCACGGCGGCCGTCCAGGCGAGGTAGCCGCCCAGGTCGTGGCCGACCAGGGCGGCGTCCGGCTCGCCCAGCGAGCGGATGACACCGGTGACGTCGAGCGCCAGGTTGGCCGGGTCGTAGCCGCGCGGGGTGCGGTCGCTGCCGCCGACCCCGCGCAGGTCCATGGCCACGGCGCGGTAGCCGGCGCCGGCGAGGGCCGTGAGCTGGTGCCGCCAGGTCCACCAGAACTGCGGGAACCCGTGCAGCAGCAGGACCAGCGGCCCGTCCCCGACCTCGGCGACGTGGAACCGGGCGCCGTTGGCGGCGACGTCCCGGTGGGTCACCCGGTGCCCGCCGGGGAGGTCGAGCCGTACCGCCGAGGCGGCTGTGGGCGCAGGGGTGGATTCCGGTGTGGGCGCTGTCATGAGGACGAGCGTGTCACACCCACGGCCTTGTCACTCAACGGCCGCGGGTGCGGCTTGACGGTGCCCACGAGCGCCGCCGTCTCCTTGACGGAGGCGATGGTCTTCTCCGGCGGCTTGACCTTCTTGAACTTGGACACGGCCAGCAGCGCGAGCAGGGCGGCGATCAGCAGGAACGCCACGCCCACGATGAGGAAGGACCAGGCGAGGCCGAGACCGAGGTTGTGGATCCCGTACGCGGCGGCGAAGCTGAGCACCGGCAGCGAGAACAGGACCAGTACGCCGGCCACGCCGATGGCGGCGCCGCCGACGCCGGCCCGCTTGACGTCCTGGCGGATCTCCGCCTTGGCGAGGGCGATCTCGTCGTGCACCAGGGCGGACATCTCGGCCGTGGCCGAGGCGACCAGCTGGCCGAGTGTGCGCTCGGCTCCTTGCGCCCCTTGGTCCACTGCGCTCATCGCTCTCTCCCTCAAGTCTGCGGCGTCCTGTCGTCACTCAGATCATGCCGGACGACCGCCGTCGGTGCTGGACCCGGCCGCCGCTTCGGCCTTGCGTCGGTGCTCGGCGGCCTTCTCCTCGTAGATCCGCGCCATCCGCCAGTGGTAGTCCGGCGTGTGCTCCTCGTAGATGTCCGGGATGCCGTCGCGGTCGTCGTCGCGCTCCTCGTGGGCGGTCAGGGCGCGGTACTTGCGGTCGCGGAGCTTGAGCAGGACGCAGGCCAGGATCGCCGCGATGAGCGAGCCGATGAGGACGGCGGCCTTGATCTCGTCGGTGAGCTCGGCGTCCCCGGTGAAGGCGAGTTCACCGATCAGGAGGGAGACGGTGAAGCCGATGCCGGCGAGGGAGGCCACCGCGAAGACGTCGGGCCAGGCCAGGTCCTCGCTCAGCTCGGCCCGGGTGAAGCGGGCGGCCAGCCAGGTGCCGCCGAAGATGCCGACGGTCTTGCCGACGACCAGGCCGAGGACGACACCGAGGGTCTCGGGGCGTGTGAAGACCTGGGCGATCGCCTCGTCGGAGAGGGAGACCCCGGCGGAGAACAGGGCGAACAGGGGGACGGCGAGGCCGGCCGAGACGGGCCGGACCAGGTGCTCGATGTGCTCGCCGGGGGAGTACTCCTCCTCGTCGGTGCGCCGGCAGCGCAGCATCAGGCCCATGGCGACACCGGCGATGGTGGCGTGGACCCCGCTGTTGTACATCAGGCCCCAGATGGCCAGGGCGAGCGGGATGTAGATGTACCAGCCGCGGACGCCCTTGCGGAGCAGGAACCAGAACAGGACCAGGCCGAGGACGGCACCGCCGAGCTGCGGGAAGCTGATCTCTTCGGTGAAGAACACCGCGATGATGATGATCGCGAAGAGGTCGTCGACGACGGCGAGGGTGAGCAGGAAGGCGCGCAGCGCGGAGGGCAGCGAGGTGCCGATGACCGCGAGGACGGCGAGCGCGAAGGCGATGTCGGTGGCGGTGGGTACGGCCCAGCCCGCCATCGAGCCGTTGCCGGCCGTGTTGACCAGGGCGTAGACGAGTGCGGGCACGGCCATGCCGCACAGCGCGGCGATGACCGGGAGGGCGGCGGCCTTGGGTTCGCGCAGGTCGCCCGCGACGAGTTCGCGCTTGAGCTCGATGCCGGCGACGAAGAAGAAGATCGCGAGCAGGCCGTCGGCGGCCCAGTGCTGGAGGGAGAGGTCGAGGCCGAGGGCGGCCGGGCCTATGTGGAAGTCGCGGACGGCGGTGTAGCTGTCGGTCATCGGCGGTGTGTTCGCCCAGATGACGGCGATGACGGCGGCCACGAGGAGGAGGATGCCGCCGACCGTCTCGGTGCGCAGGGCATCGGCCACGAAACGGCTCTCGGGGAGCGAGAGCCGTCCGAGGAGCTTGCGGCGGGGGCTGGGCGTGGCCACGGTGGGGCACCTCCGGGGTGCGTTGGACGGCATGACGAATCGCTTGCCGACCAGACTTCCCGGCGCACCCTGTGGTCTTTATTTACGCTTTCAATACTTTACAGGGTGGGCGCGAGGGCTATGCGACGATCTTCACTTTAAGCGCGAAAGGGGCATCCGGCGCGGTCGCGCCGAATGCCCCTCGCCCGTCTGTGCGCTGCCGGTCAGTCCTCGCTGGCGGCGGACGGCAGCTTGGTCTGGATCAGGTCCATCACCGAGGAGTCGGTGAGCGTGGTGACGTCGCCCAGCTCACGGTTCTCCGCCACGTCGCGCAGCAGCCGGCGCATGATCTTGCCGGAGCGGGTCTTGGGGAGCTCCGCGACCGGCAGGATGCGCTTGGGCTTGGCGATCGGCCCGAGCGTGGCGCCGACGTGGTTGCGCAGTTCGGCGACGAGGGTGCTGTCCTCGTGCGCCGTCCCGCGCAGGATCACGAAGGCCACGATCGCCTGGCCGGTGGTCTCGTCCGCGGCGCCCACGACGGCCGCCTCGGCGACCGCGGGGTGCGAGACGAGAGCGGACTCGACCTCGGTGGTGGAGATGTTGTGGCCGGACACCAGCATCACGTCGTCGACCCGGCCCAGCAGCCAGATGTCGCCGTCGTCGTCCTTCTTGGCGCCGTCACCGGCGAAGTACTTGCCCTCGAAGCGCGACCAGTACGTGTCGATGAACCGCTGGTCGTCGCCCCAGATGGTGCGCAGCATCGACGGCCACGGCTCGGTCAGCACCAGGTAGCCGCCCCCGCCGTCGGGGACCTCGCGCGCCTCGTCGTCCACCACGGTGGCGGAGATACCGGGCAGCGCGCGCTGGGCGGAGCCCGGCTTGGTCTCGGTGACACCGGGCAGCGGGGAGATCATCATGGCGCCGGTCTCGGTCTGCCACCACGTGTCGACGATCGGGCAGCGGTCACCGCCGATGTGCTTGCGGTACCAGATCCAGGCCTCGGGGTTGATCGGCTCGCCGACCGAACCCAGGACCCGCAGGGAGGACAGGTCGAACTTGGCGGGGATGTCGTCGCCCCACTTCATGAACGTCCGGATCGCCGTCGGCGCGGTGTAGAGGATCGTGACGCCGTACTTCTGGACGACCTCCCAGAAGCGGCCCTGGTGCGGGGTGTCGGGCGTGCCCTCGTACATGACCTGGGTGGCGCCGTTGGCCAGCGGCCCGTACACGATGTACGAGTGTCCGGTCACCCAGCCGATGTCGGCGGTGCACCAGTACACGTCGGACTCGGGCTTGAGGTCGAAGACCGCGTGGTGCGTGTAGGCGGCCTGCGTCAGGTAGCCGCCGGAGGTGTGCAGGATGCCCTTGGGCTTACCCGTCGTGCCCGACGTGTACAGGATGAACAGCGGGTGCTCGGCGTCGAAGGCCCGGGGCGTGTGCTCCTTGGACTGCCGGCCGACCAGCTCGTGCCACCAGACGTCGCGGCCCTCGGTGAAGGCCGTGTCCTGGCCGGTACGCCGTACCACCAGGACGTTCTTGACCTGCGGACACTTGGCGACGGCCTCGTCGATGGCCGGCTTGAGGGCGCTCGGCTTGCCGCGCCGGTAGCCGCCGTCGGCGGTGATGACCAGCTTGGCGTCGGCGTCCTGGATACGGGAGGCGACGGCGTCGGCGGAGAAGCCGCCGAAGACCACCGAGTGCGCGGCACCGACACGGGCGCACGCGAGCATCGCGACGACGGCCTCGGGGATCATCGGCAGGTAGACGGCGACCCGGTCGCCGGCCTCGACACCGAGCTCGGTCAGGGCGTTGGCGGCCCGGCAGACCTCGTCCTTGAGTTCGGCGTAGGTGATCGCGCGGCTGTCGCCGGGCTCGCCCTCGAAGTGGAGGGCGACGCGGTCGCCGTTGCCGGCCTCGACGTGGCGGTCGACGCAGTTGTACGCGACGTTCAGCTTGCCGTCCGCGAACCACTTGGCGAAGGGCGGGTTGGACCAGTCGAGCGTCTCGGTCGGCTCCGTGGCCCAGGTCAGGCGCCGGGCCTGCTCGGCCCAGAAGCCCAGCCTGTCGGCGTCTGCCTGTGCATAGGCGTCCGCCGTGACGTTCGCGGCGGCGGCCAGCTCGGCGGGCGGCGCGAAGCGACGCTCCTCCTTGAGCAGGTTGGCCAGGCTCTCGTTGCTCACCGACATCTCCCTTTCCCAGGGTGTCCGTTGTGTCCCCGGGCATAGCTCACCAGTCAGAGGGCCAGGTGGCAAGGCCTTGTCCGAAAATTGGTGTAGACCTATAGCGGCGTATGACCCCTTCCCGCCGCAGGGTGCGGGAAGGGGCCACACGATTCCACGGTTTCGTCGGCGTGTCGGTTCACGACGCCGATGTCACACGCCGCTGTTGACGCGTTCTGTCCAGTTCTCCGCCGGAATGCCCACGCTGTCGAAGACACGGCAGTCGAAGTGGTCCTCGCCGCCGGTCAGCAGGTAGGCCTGCGCCTCGCCCACGTGGAAGTACATCCCGTGCAGCTCCAGCGTGCCCTCGGCGAGCCGGCGCGCCACGGCCTCGTGGGCCCGCAGGTGCTCCAGCTGCTGCACCACGTTGGTCAGGCACAGCTGCTCCACGGCGTCGGCCGGCAGCCGGCCCGAGATCCGCGCCCACGCGTGGTGGCGGCTGGCCATCCGGGTCAGGCTCGGCCGGCCGTGCCGCAGCCAGCGGCGCAGGGGGCTCGGGGGCGCGTCGGGCGAGGAGTTCAGCAGGGCCTGCATCGCCCCGCAGCCCGAGTGCCCGCACACCGTGATGCTCTCCACCTGGAGGACGTCCACGGCGTACTCGATGGCGGCCGCGACCGAGTCGTCACCCGACTCCGCGCCCGGCAGCGGCACCAGGTTGCCGACGTTGCGGACGGTGAACAGGTCTCCCGGGCCGCTCGCCGTGATCATGCTGGTGACCAGCCGGGAGTCCGCGCAGGTGATGAAGAGCTGGGAGGGCCGCTGGCCCTCGCGCGCCAGCCGCGCCAGCTCGTCGCGTACGAGCGGTGCCGTGTCCCGCTGGAACGCGGTGATCCCGCTGGCCAGCTGCCCCTTGCCGCGGCGGGCCGGCATCGCCGGTGCCTCGCGGTGGTCGCAGTGGTTGGCCCACGGCGTCCAGGGCCGGCAGCACTGGTGGCCGCGCTCGCCCCGGTCGGGATCGGCGATCCGCGCCCCGGAGCGGCCGGTGACCTCCACCGAGCCCCCGTGCGCCACGTGCGAGTCCTGCCAGTCGTGCAGTGCCTCGTACGCCGCGTGGTCCATGAAGGAACCGTCCAGCTCGATCACCGCGTGCGACTGGTGCGGGATCTGGCCCAGTACCCGGCTCAGCCGGGGCACGGCCAGGAAGGTCAACTGCCCGCGCGCCCGCACCCGGTGGACGCCCTCGTCGGGCTGCTCCACGGTGATCCGGGTCCGCGCCAGCCGGTGCAGCGCCACCGCGACCGCCACGGCGATCCCGATCGCGACGCCCTCCAGCACGCCGCCGAGGACGACGGCCACGATCGTCGTCAGGTAGACGAGGATCTCGCGGTGCCGGGTGACGGTGCGCATGTGCGTGATGCTGACCATCTGGATGCCGACCGCCATCACCAGCGCGGCCAGCGCGGCCAGCGGGATGAGGTCCAGGACGGGTACGAGCAGCGCGGCCGCGAGCACCACCCAGCACCCGTGCATGATCGCCGACCTGCGGCTGACGGCACCGGACTTGACGTTCGCCACGCTGCGCACGGCCACGCCCGTGATGGGCAGTCCGCCGAGCGCGCCGGAGACGATGTTCGCCGCGCCCTGGCCGCGCAGTTCGCGGTCGAGGTCGGCGCGCGGCGGGCGGTTCTCCGTCGTGCGCTCGGAGGCGATCAGCTTGTCGGTGGCGACCGAGGAGAGCAGCGACTCGACACTGCCGACCAGGGTGATGGTCAGCACCGCCGCGACGATCCCCAGGACCGGCCCCTCGGGCAGCTCGGGCAGCGCGTGGCTGCGCCAGGACGGCAGGTCGACGAGGGGCAGGGTGAGCCCGGCCAGGACCGCGAAGGTGGTGGCGGTGGCCACCGCGGCCAGGGCGGCCGGGATCTTGCGCAGCCGCCGGCCGACCCGTCCGGGCAGGCGCGGCCAGCCGAGCAGGACGGCGAACGTCAGGGCGCTGACGGCGAGCGCGGCCGGATGCGGATCGGCCAACTGGCCCGGCAGGCCGTGGACGTTGGCGATGGGCGAGCTCTGCGGGGTGCCGCCCAGGACGATGTGCAGCTGGGCGAGGGCGATCGTCACGCCGATGCCCGCGAGCATGCCGTGCACGATGGCCGGGCTCACCATCAGGGCGGACCGGGCCGTGCGCAGCGCGGCGAGCGCGATCTGGCAGACACCGGCGAGCACGGTGATGGCGCACGTGGTACGCCACCCGTACCGCTGGATCAGCTCGGCGGTGACGACGGTGAGTCCGGCGGCGGGGCCGCTGACCTGGAGCGGCGCACCACCGAACCGCCCGGCCACGATGCCGCCGGCCGCAGCGGCCACCAGGCCCGCCTGCAGCGGGGCGCCGGTGGCCAGGGCGATACCGAGGGAGAGCGGCAGCGCGATCAGGAATACGGCGATGGATGCGGAGAGATCCGCGGTGAAGCGGGGGGTCATGTCCCGTCTCCTCTGGACAAGGGGGGAAGCGGCGGGAGTCTCAACACTCGGTAAATGAAAGGTAATGGAGAGTAAAGGACCCTGCCCGACAAAGGGGGCAAATGGCCTACGAATTAACTCGCAGGAGTGATTAAGCATTTTGTCCGGCTTGTCACATCATTCCCGGGGTTGGGTGCATGGGACGTTGCGGTCGAGACGTCCTACGGCACGGGAGAGGTGGGCGGACATGACCGCCAAGAAAAAGATCGCCGGCGGCCTGGCCGCCACGGCCCTGGCGCTGGGCGTCGCCGGATGCAGTGGCGCGCAGGCCCCGCGCGAGGGCCCCCGCAAGGGCGTCGCCGCGCCCGAGGCCCCCGGCAGTGTGAACCGGCCCATCGGCGACGGCTCGACCTCGTACACCGGTCCGCAGCCCCACGTGTCGAAGGCGACGCGGCTGGCTCCCGGTGAGAAGCCGCCGCAGTTCGTGGTGTTCTCGTGGGACGGGGCCGGGGAGGACAGTCAGAAGCTCTTCTCCCACTTCCGTGAGGTCGGCAGGAAGCACAACGCCCGGATGACGTACTTCCTCAGCGGCGTCTACCTGCTGCCCGAGGAGAAACGTTCGCTCTACAACGCGCCCCAGCACGGCCCGGGCCGTTCCGAGATCGGCTTCGGCGACCCCCAGGGCATCAAGGACACCGCCGAGCAGCTGCGCGGGGCCTGGCTGGAGGGCAATGAGATCGGCACCCACTTCAACGGCCACTTCTGCGGTCCGGACGGGGGAGTGGGCACCTGGTCCGTCGAGGACTGGAAGAGCGAGATCAGCCAGGCCAGGTCCTTCGTCAAGAACTGGCGGACCAACTCGGGCCT
Organism: Streptomyces sp. NPDC042102; assembly: GCF_055582305.1. Classification (NCBI taxonomy): domain Bacteria; kingdom Bacillati; phylum Actinomycetota; class Actinomycetes; order Kitasatosporales; family Streptomycetaceae; genus Streptomyces; species Streptomyces sp. NPDC042102. The sequence goes on along the minus strand of NZ_JBVJDL010000009.1, from coordinate 144,550 downwards.
CAAGCAGGTCGCGTCACTCCCCTTCGACTACGACAAGGAGCTCATCGGCGCCCGTACCCCGTGCCTGGAGGGCCAGAAGAACTTCATGCTGGCCGCCAAGGACCTGGGCTTCCGCTACGACTCCAGCGGCATCAGCAAGCAGAAGTGGCCGAAGAAGACGGACGGCCTGTGGGACATCCCGCTCCAGCTCGTGCCCATCCCCGGGCGCGCCTTCGAGACGCTGAGCATGGACTACAACTTCATGGTCAACCAGTCCGGGACCACCTCGCAGGGCGACCCGGCGCAGCACGAGTACTGGGGCAACCAGCTGCGCGACGGTCTGCTCCAGGCCTTCGGCCGCGCCTACCAGGGCAACCGGGCCCCGCTGATCATCGGCAACCACTTCGAGTCCTGGAACGGCGGCACGTACATGCGCGCCCTCGAGCAGACCATCAAGACGGTCTGCACCCAGAAGGACGTGCGCTGCGTGCCCTTCCGCGAGCTGGTCGACTGGCTGGACGCACAGGACCCCAAGGCCGTGGAGTGGCTACGCACGCTCGACGTGGGCGAGGCGCCGAAGGAGGGCTGGAAGAAGTTCCTGACCAGCGGTCCGGTCCTGCCGCCGTCCCCTCCCGCGACGCCCGCGGGCGCTACGCCGGCTGCGGGGCCGGAAGGGGAGGCTGCGGAAGAGGACTGAGCCGCTCCTGCCCGTCGGCGGGCTCGCCGAAGGGCTCACCGGCCGGCCCGCTCCGGGGCTCGCCGAGTACGAAGCCGGGGTCGATCTGGGCACTCAGGTCGGCCCCGGTCTTCGCGTTGCCCCAGCTCTCGGCGTTGCGCAAGTGGAAGTGGACCATCTGCTCGGTGTAGCGGATCCAGTCGCGGTGCGCGTAGGAGTCCTCGGCGGCGTCCTGCAGCGCCTGCAGGGCCAGCCGGTTGCCGGCCTCCAGCAGGTCGAACGGCGCCGGCCGGCCCTTCTCCATCGCCCGGACCCAGTCGGAGTGGCCGACGGTGACCAGCAGGTCCTCGCCCACCTCGGCGCGCAGGAAGTCGATGTCGTCGGGCCCCTGCACCTTGTTGCCGACCACCCGGAGCGCGACCCCGAAGTCGCGGGCGTACTCCTTGTACTGGCGGTAGACGGAGACGCCCTTGCGGGTCGGTTCGGCGACCAGGAAGGTCATGTCGAACCGGGTGAACATGCCCGAGGCGAAGGAGTCGGAGCCCGCTGTCATGTCGACGACGACGTACTCGTCGGGTCCGTCCACCAGGTGGTTCAGGCACAGTTCGACCGCGCCGACCTTGGAGTGGTAGCAGGCCACGCCCAGGTCGGCCTCGGTGAACGGGCCGGTGGCCATGAGCCGGACCCGCTCGCCGTCGAGCTCGACGGGGCGGGCGCAGGCCGCGTAGACCGGGTTGTCCTCGCGGACCCGCAGCAGCCGGGAGCCGCTGCCGGGCGGAGTCGTCTTGATCATCGTCTCGGCGGAGGCGATCCGGGGGTTGGAGCCCCGCAGGTACTCCTTGATCAGGGGCAGGTGGGCGCCCATCGCGGGCAGTGCGGCGGCTTCGTCCTCGGTGAGACCGAGCGCCGTCCCCAAGTGCTGGTTGATGTCGGCGTCCACCGCGACGACGGGGGCTTCATTGGCGGCGAGGTGGCGGATGAAGAGGGAGGACAGCGTGGTCTTGCCGCTGCCGCCCTTTCCCACGAAAGCGATCTTCATGTTCACGTAGCGTAGTAGTCCGCTCGCTTTGAGTGGTCGATGTGAGTGAAGAAGACCACTCAAAGGTGGGGTGGATGCTATGGGTGCGTAGGCTCCCTACTTATGAGTACGCCTGCCACCCCGCCTGCCGCTCCGAACGATCCGCTCGCCGCGCTGGCCGCGCTCCCGGGCGTGGCGGAGTCCGTGGATTCCGTACGCAAGTCCGTGGACCGGGTGTACGGCCACCGCGTGATGCGCCGGCGCAGCGGGGAGATCACCTCCGAGGCCGCGCTGCGCGCGGCGCGGGGCAGCGCCGCGCTGTCGGGCGCGGACTGGGCGCTGGAGGAAGTGCGCCGCCGGACCGACTTCGGCGCGGACGAGCAGGCCCGGACGGTGGGCGCGGCCCTGCGTCTGACCGCCGAGGCCGGCCAGCTGCTGAGCATCTGGCGGCAGTCGCCGCTGCGCGTGCTGGCGCGGCTGCACCTGGTGGCGGCCGGCGGGGCGGCCTCCGACGACACGGTGGGCCGGCCGCGGCTGGCCGGCGAGCCGGTGGACGAGCCGCTCGTGGAGCTGCCGCTGCCGGGCGCCGACGAGGTCGCGGGGCGGCTGGACGGACTCTCCCGGCTGATCATCGCGGGCGGTTCGGCTCCGGCGCTGGTCACGGCCGCCGTCGTGCACGGCGAGCTGCTGGCGCTGAGGCCCTTCGGTTCGTACAACGGGGTGGTGGCGCGGGCCGCGGAGCGGATCGTGCTCATCAACAGCGGGCTGGACCCCAAGGCCATCTGCCCGGCGGAGGTCGGTCACGCGGAGCAGGGCCGGGCGGCGTACCTGGCGGCGCTCGACGGGTACGTGTCCGGGACCCCGGACGGGATGGCGGCGTGGATCGCGCACTGCGGGCGGGCGGTCGAGCTCGGGGTGCGGGAGTCGACGGCCGTGTGCGAGGCGCTCCAGCGCGGCGCGGCGTAGGCGCAGGCCGACGTAGCCGTAGGCCGGGCCGGGGGCGTGCGCTTTCGGGCCCGGACACGGGTTGCGGCGACACCGTCCTGCTCATGGTGTCGCCGCTGGCATTCACGCCCAGTTACCAAGCGTCCTCGATAGTTGCCCATCAGGTCGGGAACTTTGCCCGTCACCTGGTGCGGCTGGCCCGTAATCGACGGGTCGACGTCGCGTGGGTGCTCGGCGTTCATGCTTCGGTCCGTGGGGCCTTGCTGCGTTTAAGAATGATCCTCTCGGATGTCCTTGGTCTCGCGGGCCGTTGACTCCTTTGTACTCCGCTTCCGAGGCAAGCGGAACCCCTTGCCGCACTTCTTTACTTTTCAGGACGGGGCGGGGCGAATCGGACGGCCCGCGTCGCCGCAGGTCAGGCGGGGCCGGGGCCGGCTCCGGGATCAGCCCGTCAGGCTCGTGAGCGCGTTCGCGCGGCGCCGGCTGGCGTACCAGACCAGTCCCGCCGTGGCCGCGGCCGCGCCCACGGCCGCCGCCGCGACGAGCGCGGGGCGCGCCGGCATCGAGAGCCCGGGCAGGCGCTGCTTGAGCCGTACCGGGCGGTTGAAGACCAGGACCGGCCAGTCGCGCGCGTACGCCTCCTTGCGCAGCGCCCGGTCCGGGTTGACGGCGTGCGGGTGGCCGACCGCCTCCAGCATCGGTACGTCCGTGATGGAGTCGCTGTAGGCGTAGCAGCGCGCCAGGTCGTACCCCTCCGACTCGGCGAGCTGCCGTACGGCCTCCGCCTTGGTCGGGCCGTACGCGTAGTACTCGATCTCACCGGTGAAACAGCCGTCCTCACCGACGACCATGCGCGTGGCGACGACCCGGTCCGCGCCGAGCATCTCGCCGATGGGCTCGACCACTTCCGCCCCGGACGTCGAGACGATCACCACGTCGCGGCCGGCCGTGTGGTGCTCCTCGATGAGCGAGGCGGCCTCGTCGTAGATCAGCGGATCGATGAGGTCGTGCAGGGCTTCGGCGACGATGTCCTTCACCTGCTGCACGTTCCACCCCTTGCACAGGGAGGAGAGGTACTCGCGCATCCGTTCCATCTGGTCGTGGTCGGCGCCGCCGGCCAGATAGAGGAACTGGGTGTACGCGGTGCGCAGCACGGCGCGTCGGTTGATCAGGCCGCCCTGGTAGAAGGACTTGCTGAACGTCAGTGTGCTCGACTTCGCAATGACCGTCTTGTCCAGGTCGAAGAAGGCAGCGGTGCGGGGCGAGGAGTGCGCCAAGGACTGGATTTCCACGAGCCGAGCATATGCGCCCACCATTCGGCGTAAGGTGTGGCGCGTGGGTTTGCCTGAGAAGGCTCTCGGGTACACCATGGAAGTCACGGATCGTTCGCGACCGTGCTAACCCGGTCCGACTCCTCCCCCCCCGAGTCGGCCGTGGGGACGACCCCCGCTCTCCCCCCCGGCGGGGGTCGTCGCATGTCCGGACGCAGTTTGAGCGTCCCCGGCCCCGGCCCTTCCTCTTTCGCGGCCCTGAGCGGCGTCCTTCCACATCACATGAGACGCGTAACGCTGCGTAGTGGTTCCGCCGCGCTCTGAAACTCACCTGTTGGGGTGATGGAGTTATTCACAGGGGGCTTGCTGTCCACAGTATTCGACCAAGATCCACACCTTTTTCCGGATCGCTGCACGGTGATTCCGGCCGCGAAGTGCGCGGTCGTGGATTTGCGGTGAGAAGGGGGCGGAGATCGTGGCTGGATCGAAGTCGAGTGAACTGCTGGAGCGTGGCGGGCCGGGTGGGGGTGTGCCGCAGCCCGGCGCGGGCAGGCCGCTGATCATCACCGAGGACCCGGCGCTGCTGGACGACCTGCTGCGGCTGTGCGCCGCCGCGGGCGCGCGGGCGCATGTGCGGCACGCGGTGCCCGAGCACAGCGGATGGGAGTCCGCACCCCTGGTGCTGGTGGGGGACGACGCGGCCGGGCGGGTGCGCGGCGCCCCGCGCCGGGACGGGGTGTTCCTCGTCGGGCGGGAGCCGGACGATCCCCTGGTGTGGCAGCGGGCGGTGGAGATCGGCGCCGAGCAGGTGCTGCGGCTGCCCGACGCGGAGGCCCGGCTCGTCGACCGGCTCGCCGATGTGGTGGAGGGCGCCGGGCGGCCGGCGCTGACGGTCGGCGTGATCGGCGGCAGCGGCGGGGCCGGCGCCTCCACGCTGGCGTGCGCCCTGGCGGTCACGGCGGCGCGGTCGGGGGAGCGGACCATCCTCATCGACGGCGATCCGCTGGGCGGCGGTATGGACGTCATGCTGGGCGGCGAGGGCGCGGAGGGGCTGCGCTGGCCGGACTTCGCCCGCTCGCGGGGGCGGGTCGCCGCCGGGGCCCTGGAGGAGTCGCTGCCCGAGCTGCACGCCCTGCGGGTGCTCAGCTGGGACCGCGGGGAGCGGGTGGCGGTGCCGCCCGCGGCGGTGCGGTCGGTGGTGGCCGCGGCCCGCCGGCGGGGCGGGGTGGTCGTGGTGGACCTCCCGCGCCGGGTCGACGAGGCGGTCGCCGAGGTGCTGGCGCAGCTGGACCTGGTGCTGATGGTGGTCCCGGGGGAGCTGCGGTCGGTGGCCGCCGCCGCGCGGGTCGCGGCCGGGGTGCGCATGGTGGCCCGGGACGTGCGGGTGGTGGTGCGCGGCCGCTGCCCGGGCGGGCTCGACGCCGAGGCGGTGGCCGGGCTGCTGAGGGTGCCGCTCGCCGGTGAGGTGCCGCTGGAGGTGGGGCTGCCCGGGAGGGTGGCCGAGGGCGAGCCGCCGGGATCGTCCGCCCGCAGCGCCCTGGCCCGGTTCTGCGCCGGGTTCTGGCAGCGGGCGCTCGCGGCCCAGGGGGTGCCGGCATGAGTACGGGATTGCTGGATGCCGTACGGCAGCGGCTCGCCGAGACCGGCACCGAGCCGACCCCGGCGGGTGTGGCGGCGGCCCTGCGGGAGCAGGGCAGGCTGCTGGGCGACGCGGAAGTGCTGGGAACCGCCGCCGCGTTGCGTTCCGAACTGGTGGGAGCCGGACCCCTGGAGCCACTGCTCGCCGATCCGGAGGTCACCGATGTGCTGGTGGCCGCGCCCGACCGGGTCTGGGTGGACCGGGGCGGCGGGCTGGAGCTGACCGGGGTCACCTTCGCCGACACCGACGCGGTGCGCAGGCTTGCGCAGCGGCTGGCGGCGGTGGCGGGGCGGCGGCTGGACGATGCCCGGCCCTGGGTGGACGCCCGGATGCCGGACGGGACCCGGCTGCACGCGGTGCTGCCTCCCGTGGCCGTCGGATCGGCCTGCCTGTCGCTGCGGGTGGTGCGGCCACGGGCGTTCACGCTGGAGGAACTGGTCGCGGTGGGCATGCTGCCACCCGGCGGACAGCGGATGCTGCGGGCGCTGGTGGAGACCCGGCGGTCGTTCCTCATCTCGGGCGGCACCGGCACGGGCAAGACCACGCTGCTGAGCGCGCTGCTCGGGCTGGTGGGGCCGGGGGAACGGATCGTGCTGGCCGAGGACTCGGCCGAACTGCGCCCCGAACACCCGCATGTGGTGCGGCTGGAGAGCCGCCCGGCCAATCAGGAGGGCGCCGGTCTGGTCACGCTCGCCGATCTGGTCCGGCAGGCGCTGCGGATGCGGCCCGACCGGCTGGTGGTGGGCGAGGTGCGCGGTCCGGAGGTCGCGGATCTGCTGGCCGCGCTCAACACCGGGCACGAGGGCGGCTGCGGCACGGTCCATGCCAACGCGGCCGCCCACGTCCCGGCCCGGCTGGAGGCGCTCGGCACGGCTGCCGGGCTCGACCGGGCCGCCCTGCACAGCCAGTTGGCGGCCGCACTGGACCTGGTGATCCATCTGGTCCGGGGCCGGGACGGGCGGCGGCGGGTGGCCGAGGTGCACGTCCTGGAGCGGGACGCGGCCGGTCTGGTGGTCACGGTGCCGGCGCTGCGCTGGGGCGCGCGGGGCTTCGCGCGGGAGCGGGGCTGGGAGCGGCTGCGGCCGCTGCTGGGAGGCCTGCGATGAGCGCGGGAGCGGTGGGCGGGCAGGCGCCGGTGCTCGCCGGGCTGCTGTGCGCGGGGGCGGTGCTGGCCTGGCTGCCGGTGCGGGGCGAGCGGGTCTCGCGCCGGGCTGGGGCGCTGCTGGCGCGAGGTCACGGGGTGCGGCCGCCGGGGCGGGCGGTGCCGTGGGAGCGCCTGGCGGCCCGGGCGGCGGTGGTGCGGTGGGGCGAGGTGGCCTGTGTCGCGGCCGGGCTCCTTCTCGCCCTGCTGGGCGGGTCGGTGCTGCCCCTGGTGGCGGGGGCGCTGGCGGTGCCCCTGGTGCGGCGCCGGCTGCGGGCGCGGGAGCGGGCCCGAGCCCGCGGTGCGCGGGCGGAGCAGGTGCTGGCCCTGTGCGGGGCGGCGGTCGGCGAGTTACGGGCGGGGGCGCAGCCGGGTCAGGCGCTCTCGGCGGCGCTGCGGCGGACGGTGACCGGGCCCGGCGGGCCGGGCCCGCTGGAGGCGGGCGTGCTGGCCGCGGCGGCGTTCGGCGGGGATGTGGCCGGGGCGCTGCGGCAGGCGGCCCGGGAGCCGGGAGCTCAGGGGCTGGCCGGGATGGCGGCCTGCTGGCGGGTGTCGGTGGACGGGGGCGCCGGGCTGGCCGCCGGACTGGAGCGGCTGGAAGGGGCGTTGCGCGCGGAGCGCGACCGGCAGGAGTCGCTGCGCGCCCAGTTGGCGGGGGCGCGTTCCACGGCGGTGGTGCTGGCGCTGCTGCCGGTGGTCGGGCTGCTGATGGGCACGGCGCTGGGCGCCGACCCGCTGAGGGTGCTGCTGCACACCCCGATGGGGCTGGGCTGCCTGCTGGTGGGCGGGGTCCTGGAAGTCCTGGGGCTGGTGTGGTGCCGGCGGATCGTGCGGGCGGGGGAGCGGTGATGGAGGGCGGGTCCTTCGTCCACAGGCTGGGGACGGTGTTGGTGCTCGCGGCGGTGGTGCTGGGGATGGGGGCGGTGGTGGCGGCGGGGGTCCGGGAGCGTGCGGCCAGGCGCAGGCTGGCGCTGCTGCTCGCGGCGGAGCTCGGCCACCGCAGGAGTCCGGTCGGCCCCCGGGCGCGGTCTGCCGCGGCCGCCTGGGGAGCTCCGGTGGGCGCGCTGGCCGTCTGCTGGGTGCTGGTCGGCGGGGTGCCGGGGGTGCTGGCCGGGGGTGTGGCCGCGGTCGGCGTGCGCCGCTGGCAGCGCAGGGTCCGGCAGCGGACGCCGCGGGAGGACCTCGCCGGCGCCGAGCGCCAGCTGCCCTTCGCCGCCGACCTGCTGGCCGCCTGTCTGGCGGCCGGGGCGGGGCCGGTGGAGGCCGCCGAAGTGGTGGGCGAGTCGCTGGGTGGCCCGGTGGGCGAGCGGCTGGCGCTGGCCGGGGCGGAGCTCCGGCTCGGCGGTGAACCGGGGGCCGCGTGGGGGAGGCTGGCGCAGCTGCCGGGCGCCGGACCGCTGGCGGACTGCCTGGAGCGGGCGGCGCGCACGGGTGCTCCCGCCGCGGAGCCGGTCTCGCGGATCGCGTCGGGCCTGCGTGCGGAGCGGACCCGCCGGGCGACCGCGAAGGCCCAGCGGGCGGCGGTCCTCGTGACCGCGCCCGTCGGGCTGTGTTTCCTCCCCGCGTTTCTCGCGGTGGGAGTCGCGCCGGTGGTGATCGGAATGGCAGCCGGTCTTCTCGGCTCCACCTGAAATCACATCAACAACACGAGAACACAAGAACATCCGAGCCGTGACAGCGACAACGGCAGCGACAGTGACGGCGATTCATGACACGCGACAGCAAGGAGAGTCACCGTGAAGATCATTTCCTCGGTCCGTACCCGACTGATCGAACTCAGGCACCCGCGGAGGGCCGATGCCGGGATGTCCACATCGGAATACGCCATGGGCACGATCGCGGCCTGTGCGTTCGCGGCCGTTCTGTACAAGGTGGTGACGAGCGAGGTGGTCTCCACCGCACTGCAGTCGACCATCGGAAAGGCACTCGATGTGCCGTTCTGATCGAAAGGCCGACCGTGGATACGTGACGGCGGAGGCCGCGATGGTGATTCCCGCGCTGGTGCTTTTCGCGGCACTGCTGGTGTGGGCGCTGATGGCGGCCGCCGCACAGATCCGGTGCGTGGACGCGGCCCGGGCCGGTGCGCGGGCGGCGGCCGCCTCCGAGCCGGCGGAAGTGGCGGTGGCGGCCGCGCGGTCGGCCGCCCCGCCGGGCGCCGTGGTGGAGCTGGCCCGTACCGGAGACCTGTGGCGGGTGCGGGTGTCCGCGCCCGCTCCGGGCCCCAGGGCCCTGCCCGTCCGCCTGGGCGCCCGGGCGGTGGCCCTGGCCGAGGATTCCGTGGGGCCGCCGCCATGAGGGGGGACCGGGGTTCGGCCACGGTGTGGGCGGCGCTGGTCACCACCGTCCTGGGCGCGGTCTTCGGCGGCGTCCTGGTCCTGGGCCAGGCGGTGGCCGCCCGGCACCGGGCCGCCGCGGCCGCCGACCTCGCGGCCCTGGCCGCGGCGGCGAGCTGGGCCCACGGCCCGCGTGCGGCCTGCGTGACGGCCGGGCGGGTGGCCCGGGCGCAGGGGGCCCGGCTCAGCGTCTGCACGGTCACGGGCGAGCTGGCCGAGGTCACGGCCGAGGTCCGCGCCGGCCCCTTCGCCCCGCAGGCCCGGGCCCGGGCCGGGCCACAGCCGGAAGAGGTCTCAGGCGGGCGGGGGCGCGGTGGCCAGGAGCCGGGTCAGGAGCCGGACCGCGCCGCGCTTGTGGAGGGGGTCGTTGCCGTTGCCGCACTTGGGGGACTGGATGCACGAGGGGCAGCCGGCGTCGCACTCGCAGGAGGCGATCGCGTCCCGGGTGGCCGTCAGCCAGGCCCGGGCGGTGTGGAAGGCCCGCTCGGCGAAGCCCGCCCCGCCGGGGTGGCCGTCGTAGACGAAGACCGTCGGCAGGAGGGTGTCGGGATGCAGCGGCACGGAGACGCCGCCGATGTCCCAGCGGTCGCAGGTGGCGAAGAGCGGGAGGAGGCCGATGGAGGCGTGCTCGGCGGCGTGCAGGGCGCCGCCGAGGATCTCCGGGTTGATCCGGGCCTCGTCGAGCTGGTCCTCCGTGACCGTCCACCACACGGCCCGCGTGCGCAGCGTGCGCGGCGGCAGGTCCAGCTTGGCCTCGCCGAGCACCTCGCCGGTGATCAGCTTGCGGCGCAGGTAGGAGACGACCTGGTTGGTGACCTCGACGGAGCCGTAGCAGAGCCGGGCGTCGCCCCACGGGATCTCGGTCTCGGTCTCCAGTATGGAGATCGTGGTGGTGTCGCGGGCCGTGGTGGAGAACGGCGGAGACGATTCCTCGACCAGGGCGACCGAGTCCTCCAGGTCCAGGTGCTTGACCAGATAGGTGCGGCCCTGGTGGAGGTGGACCGCGCCGTCATGGACGGCCGTGTGGGAGGCGGATTCGTCGACCGTCCCCAGCAGCCGTCCGGTGGCGGCCTCGACGATCTGGACGGGCCGGCCGCCGCCGCCCCGGATGTCGGTCAGGTCCGAGGCCCGCTCCCGCCGGGTCCAGTGCCAGGCCGTGGCCCGGCGGCGCAGCAGCTTCGCCGACTCCAGCTGGGGCAGCAGTCCGGGGGCGGCCGGGCCGAACAGCGCGAGGTCCGCCTCGGTCAGCGGCAGCTCGGCCGCCGCCGCGCACAGGTGGGGGGCGAGGACGTAGGGATTGTCGGGGTCCAGCACGGTGGCTTCCACCGGACGGCGGAACAGGGCCTCGGGATGATGGACGAGGTACGTGTCCAGGGGGTCGTCCCGCGCGATCAGCACGGCCAGGGCGCCCTGGCCGGAGCGTCCGGCCCGGCCGGCCTGCTGCCACAGGCTGGCCCGGGTGCCGGGGTAGCCGGAGATCAGGACGGCGTCCAGGCCCGAGACGTCCACCCCCAGCTCCAGGGCGGTGGTGGCGGCCAGGCCCAGCAGCTCGCCGGAGTGCAGGGCCCCCTCCAGGGCCCGGCGCTCCTCGGGAAGGTAGCCGCCGCGGTAGGCCGCGACCCGCCCGGGCAGCGAGCGGTCCACCTCGGCAAGCCGCTCCTGGGCGATCACGGCGATCAGCTCGGCGCCGCGCCGGGAGCGGACGAAGGCGACCGTACGGACGCCCTGGACGACCAGGTCGGTCAGCAGGTCGGCGGTCTCCGCGGTGGCCGTCCGGCGGACGGGGGCGCCCCTCTCGCCGTGCAGGTCGGTCAGCGGGGGCTCCCACAGGGCGAAGACCACCTCGCCACGCGGGGAGGCGTCGTCGACGACCTCGGTGACCGGCACCCCGGTCAGGCGGGCGGCGGCGGCCGCCGGGTCGCTGGCGGTGGCCGAGGCGAGGAGGAAGACGGGTTCGGAGCCGTAGCGGGCGCACAGCCGCCGCAGCCGGCGCAGGACCTGGGCCACGTGGGAGCCGAACACGCCGCGATAGGTGTGGCACTCATCGATCACGACATAGCGCAGGGCGCGCAGGAAGGAGGACCAGCGCGGGTGGGCCGGGAGTATCCCGCGGTGCAGCATGTCGGGGTTGGTGAGCACGTAGTTCGCGTACTGACGCACCCATTCGCGTTCTTCCACCGGCGTGTCGCCGTCGTACACGGCGGGGCGGATCGCGTTGCCCAGCGGCGCGGCGAGTTCCCGTACGCGGCGGCGCTGGTCGGCGGCGAGCGCCTTGGTGGGCGCCAGGTACAGGGCGGTGGCGCCGCGCCCGTTCGGGGCCTCGGCGCCGTCCGCGAGAGCGGTCAGGACGGGCGCGAGATAGGCCAGGGACTTGCCCGAGGCGGTGCCGGTGGCGACGACCACCGATTGGCCGTCCAGGGCGTGCTCGGCGGCCCTGACCTGGTGTTCCCACGGGTGCTCGATGCCGTTGGACCGAATGGCGGCTACGACATCCGTTCGGATGCGGTCGGGCCAGACGGCATGACGGCCCTCCCGAGGGGGCAAGTGCTCCGTATGGGTGATGCGCGCAGCCCGGGAAGGCCCCCGTGACAGCCGGTCCAGGACCGTGCCGGGAGTGGGTCGTGCGTCCGCGGGTGCCGTGGGCCGACCGGGACGAGGAGTATTGGCCATTGGAACCGAGTGTGTCACTGGCGTCGGGGACAATGGTCCCAAGGCGTCGTGCGCGCCTGCCGGTAAGTGATTGAATGCCATCGCGGCAGCCAATCCCTCCCCTACCTTCGGGTGGGGAGGCCCCTGGGGGGCGCCGCTCGATAGCAAGGTGCTGGAGGATCCGTGGACCTGTCCCTGTCGACTCGCACTGTCGGCGACCGCACGGTCGTGGAGGTCGGTGGCGAGATTGATGTGTATACCGCGCCCAAGCTGCGCGAGCAGTTGGTCGAGTTGGTGAACGACGGCAGCTACCACCTGGTTGTCGACATGGAGCGGGTGGACTTCCTCGACTCCACCGGTCTCGGTGTGCTCGTGGGAGGCCTCAAGCGCGTCCGTGCGCACGAGGGCTCGCTGCGTCTGGTGTGCAACCAGGAGCGCATCCTCAAGATTTTCCGGATCACCGGTCTCACCAAGGTGTTCCCGATCCACACGACGGTGGACGACGCCGTCGCGGCCACCGACTGACGGCTTCCGGTAGTAGGAGCGGGGGTACCGGGCCGGAGCGGTCCGGGCCCCTGCAAGGCACGCCTTGAGTCCGAGGGGGACGCGCATGGCCACCGTTGAACTCCGCTTCAGCGCTCAGCCCGAACACGTCCGGACGGCCCGCCTCGTCGCGGCCGCCGTGGCGCGCCGGGCCGGTGTGGAGGAGGCAGTGCTCGACGAGGTCAGGCTCGCCGTCGGCGAGGCCTGTTCGCGTGCCGTCGGGCTGCACCGCAGCCACGGGCTGACCGCCCCGGTCCGGGTCGTGCTGAACGAGGAGGAGAAGGTCTTCTCCATCGAGGTCGGCGACGAGGTCCCCGGACCGCCCGGAGGGGGCGACGAGACCGTTCCCGGCATGACCGCCGTGCTCGATCCGGACGCCGACGGCGAGGACGAGATGGGGCTGGCCGTGATCAGCGGGCTGGTCGACGACGTCGAGGTCACCAGCGGTGAATCGGGCGGTGTCATCCGCATGAGCTGGCCGACCGCGGGCGATGCGGACCTTCCGTGACCCGCCGACGAGATCGTTAATCCCATCGTCGGATATTTTTTTGAAAGGCCCTGTCAGCCCTGCTGAGCAGGGCCTTTTTCATGTTCCGGTGCGGACTTCCGGAATCAATGATCAGGCGTCAATGCCTTTGTCCCATTACCTCTTTCGAGGGTAATGGAGTGACGCGATCTTTTGCTGAGGAGCAACAGCAGGCCAATTCCGTTTCCCGCGTACTGTTTTGATCAGGTGACGCTCCCTACAATCCGTCCACATCTTTGAGCTCACACGTCAAGGAGGACGAATGACGGGGCTCTTCACCCCTCAAGCGGCGGCAGTACTCACCGATGACAATCGTCTCATCGTGATCGTCATCGCGATTGTCGCCATTGCCGCACTCGTCGTCGCGCAGATCCTGGTCCGCCAGGTCCTCGCCGCCGACGAGGGAACCGACAATATGAAGAAGATCGCCGCAGCCGTGCAGGAAGGCGCCAACGCCTACCTGGGCCGCCAGCTGCGCACCCTCGGCGTCTTCGCCGTCGTGGTCTTCTTCCTGCTCTTCCTGCTCCCCGCCGACGACTGGTCGCAGCGGGCGGGCCGCTCCGCCTTCTTCCTGGTCGGCGCCATCTTCTCGGCGATCACCGGCTACATCGGCATGCGGCTGGCGGTCCGCGCCAACGTCCGCGTCGCCGCAGCCGCCCGCGAGGCCACCCCCGCCAAGGGTGAGCCCGCCAAGGACCTGACCGACGTCGCCCACAAGGCCATGAGGATCGCGTTCCGCACCGGCGGCGTGGTCGGCATGTTCACGGTCGGCCTCGGCCTGCTCGGCGCCTCGTGCGTCGTACTCGTCTACGCCGCCGACGCCCCCAAGGTCCTGGAGGGCTTCGGTCTCGGCGCCGCGCTCATCGCGATGTTCATGCGTGTGGGCGGCGGCATCTTCACCAAGGCCGCCGACGTCGGCGCCGACCTGGTCGGCAAGGTCGAGCAGGGCATTCCGGAGGACGATCCGCGCAATGCCGCGACCATCGCCGACAATGTGGGCGACAACGTCGGCGACTGCGCCGGCATGGCGGCCGACCTCTTCGAGTCCTACGCCGTCACCCTGGTGGCCGCCCTCATCCTCGGCAAGGCCGCCTTCGGCGACCTCGGCCTGGCCTTCCCGCTGATCGTGCCCGCCATCGGCGTCATCACCGCGATGATCGGCATCTTCGCCGTCTCCCCGCGGCGCAGCGACCGTTCCGGCATGACCGCCATCAACCGCGGCTTCTTCATCTCCGCCGTCATCTCCCTGGCCCTGGTCGCCGTCGCGGTCTTCGTCTACCTGCCGGCCACCTACAAGGAGCTGGTCGGCGTCGAGAACGCCGCCATCACCGGCCACTCCGGCGACCCCCGCGTCCTCGCGCTCGTCGCCGTGGCCATCGGCATCGTGCTCGCGGCCCTCATCCAGCAGCTGACCGGCTACTTCACCGAGACCAACCGCCGTCCCGTCCGGGACATCGGCAAGTCCTCGCTGACCGGCCCCGCCACCGTCGTCCTCGCCGGCATCTCCGTGGGCCTGGAGTCCGCCGTCTACACGGCGCTGCTCATCGGCCTCGGCGTGTACGGCGCGTTCCTGCTCGGCGGAACCTCCATCATGCTGGCGCTGTTCGCGGTCGCCCTGGCCGGCACCGGCCTGCTCACCACCGTCGGCGTCATCGTGGCCATGGACACCTTCGGCCCGGTCTCCGACAACGCCCAGGGCATCGCCGAGATGTCCGGCGACGTCGAGGGCTCCGGCGCGCAGGTCCTCACCGACCTCGACGCCGTCGGCAACACCACCAAGGCCATCACCAAGGGCATCGCCATCGCCACCGCCGTCCTCGCGGCCGCGGCGCTCTTCGGCTCCTACAGCGACGCGATCGCCGGCGCCATCAAGGACGTCGGCGCCAAGGCCGGGGACATGGCCCTCAGCCTCGACATCGCCCAGCCCAACAACCTGGTGGGCCTGATCCTCGGCGCGGCCGTCGTGTTCCTCTTCTCCGGCCTCGCCATCAACGCCGTCTCCCGCTCCGCGGGCGCGGTCGTCTACGAGGTGCGCCGCCAGTTCCGCGAGCACCCCGGGATCATGGACTACAGCGAGAAGCCCGAGTACGGCCGCGTCGTCGACATCTGCACCAAGGACGCGCTGCGCGAACTCGCCACGCCCGGCCTGCTCGCGGTGCTGACCCCCATCGCCGTCGGCTTCACCCTCGGCGTCGGCGCGCTCGGCTCGTTCCTCGCGGGCGCGATCGGCACCGGCACCCTGATGGCGGTCTTCCTCGCCAACTCCGGTGGCGCGTGGGACAACGCCAAGAAGCTCGTCGAGGACGGCCACCACGGCGGCAAGGGCAGCGAGGCGCACGCCGCGACCGTCATCGGCGACACCGTCGGCGACCCGTTCAAGGACACCGCGGGCCCGGCCATCAACCCGCTGCTGAAGGTCATGAACCTGGTGGCCCTGCTGATCGCCCCGGCGGTCGTGCAGTTCAGCTACGGCGACGACGCGAGCCCCGTCGTCCGCGCGGTCGTCGCGGTCCTCGCGATCGCCGTCATCGTGGCCGCGGTGTACATCTCCAAGCGGCGCGGCATCGCGGTCGGCGACGACAGCGGCGGCGCGGCCGCCGATCGGGTGGCCCAGCCGTCCGACCCGGCCACCGTGGCGTCGTAGCGGCGGCACCCGGGTACGCCTGAACGGCGGACGGACGACGTGGACTGACGCGTCGTCCGTCCGCCCTTCTGCGCTCTCCGGCGGATGGCGTGTATCTTCCGGCCAGAGCCTTGGAAGGGACCAATCCGGTGAACAAGAAGCTTGCGGGCGCGGCCTCCTGCGGCGCGGTGCTGATGCTCGTGCTGTCCGGCTGCGGTGACGACGGCGACCAGAAGACCAACGACTGGGCCAAGAAGGTCTGCGACAGCTGGGAGCCCGAGCTCAAGAAGCTGGAGGCGGCCAACGCCGAGATCAAGCGGGTCTCCACGGAGAACTCCAAGTCGGCCGACGTCCAGAAGACCGACGCGGCCGCGTTCCAGCAGATCTCCGACGCCTACAAGGCGCTGGCCGAGGCCCTGAACAAGGCCGGTGCCCCGCCCGTCAAGGACGGTGCGGCCGCCCAGCGCGCCGCCGCCGAGGGCTTCACCGCGGCGTCCAAGAGCTACGCCGACCTCAAGACGCAGATGGAAGGTCTCAACCCCGCGGACCAGGCCAAGTTCGCCGAGGACCTCAAGGGCATCGCGGGCGGCCTCAAGGCAGCGGTCAAGGGCGACGAGGAGGCCCGCGAGCGCCTCAAGGTCGCCGGCGTGTCCAAGGCGATGAACGCCCAGAAGGGCTGCCAGGTCAGCACGGCCCCGGCGTCCACCAAGAGCTGACGCGGCCGCAGCGGAGGCCCGGGTTCTCCACAGGGACCCGGCTCCATGGCCGAAGCGGAGGCCGGGGTTCTCCACAGGGCCCCGGCCGTGTCGCACCGATCGGCGGTGCCTGCGGACACAATGGACGCGTGAGTACCACCACCCGCCTTCCCTCGCCCGACCACGCCGCCGAACTGCGCGCGGCCCTGCTGGCCACCGGCTTCACCGCCGACGGCCTGCTCGACCTGCTCGGCGCCCCCGCGTACGCCGCGCTCGCCCGCAGCGAGACCGTCCCCGCCCTGCGCGCCACCCGCGGCGACGGCCCGCTGGCCGCTCTCGTACGGCTGTTCCTGCTCCAGCGGCCCGTCCCGTACGGGCGCGCGGCGGCCGCCCTGCCCGTCGAGGCGGCCCTCGCCGACGGCTGGCTGCGCCGGGAGGAGGCCGCCGACGGCGAGGACACGGTGCACGCCACCGTCGACGTCCGGCCGTACGGCGGCCCGGAGGGCGAGGACTGGTTCATCGTCTCGGACCTCGGCTGCGCGGTCGGCGGTGCTGGCGGCATCGGCAGCCACGAGGAGGGGGTGGTCCTCGGGGTCGGCGGCGCGTCCACCACCCTCGCCGGGATCACCGTCCGCACCCCGGTCGGCTCGGCCCTCGACCTCGGCACCGGATCCGGCATCCAGGCGCTGCACGCCGCCCAGCACGCCACCCGGGTGACCGCCACCGACGTCAATCCGAGGGCGCTGGAATTCACCCGTCTGACGCTGGCTCTCTCCGGTGCCCCGGCGGCCGAGCTGCTGGAGGGCTCCCTCTACGAGCCGGTGGGTGGCCGGACGTACGACCTGGTCGTCTCCAATCCGCCCTTCGTGATCTCCCCCGGTGCCCGGCTGACCTACCGCGACGGCGGCATGGCGGGCGACGACCTGTGCCGCACCCTCGTGCAGCAGGCCGGCGCGCACCTCAACCCCGGCGGGTACGCCCAGTTCCTGGCCAACTGGGAGCACGTGGCGGGCGAGGACTGGCGCGACCGGCTGCGTTCGTGGGTGCCGCGCGGCTGCGACGCGTGGATCGTGCAGCGCGAGGAGCAGGACATCACGCAGTACGCGGAGCTGTGGCTGCGCGACGCGGGGGACCACCGCGGCGGTCCCGAGGAGTACGCGGAGCGCTACGAGGACTGGCTGGAGGAGTTCGAGGCCCGCGGGACCAAGGCGGTCGGCTTCGGCTGGATCACCCTGCGCCGTACGGACGCGGAGGTCGCGTCGATCGTGGTCGAGGAGTGGCCGCACCCGGTGGAGCAGCCGCTCGGCGAGACCGTCCGGGCCCACTTCGCCCGGCAGGACTTCCTGCGCGACCACGACGACGCCTCCCTGCTGGAGGGCTACTTCCGGCTGGCCGACGAGGTCGTCCAGGAGCAGGTCGGCGCGCCCGGCGCGGAGGACCCCGAGCACGTGGTGCTGCGCCAGCACCGCGGGATGCGCCGCGCCACCAAGGTGGACACGGTCGGGGCGGGCTTCGCAGGTGTGTGCGACGGCTCACTCAGCGCGGGCCGGATCCTCGACGCGATCGCCCAGCTGGTGCAGGAGGATCCGGTCGTTCTGCGCGACCGGACGCCCGAGGCGATCCGGCTGCTGGTGGAGCAGGGCTTCCTGGAGCCCGAGGGCGCGGCGAGGCGCTGACGTCGCCGAATGCCGCCGGATGCCGCCGGACGTCGCCGGACTTCACCGTGGGTTCGCCTGCCGTACTCCCCGGGCTGGCAGGGTCCCGCCCGGGGCCACGCGCACCGCGCGGGGTGTGGCTGTGGGCGGGCCCGGGCAGGACCCGGCACGGAACCCGGCAGGACCCGGGGCGAGCCCGCACGAGGTAAGGGGAACGGCATGGAGACGGTACCGGCGATCTTCGCCGCGGTGGTGTTCCTGCTGTTCGGTGCCGCCGTGCTGACCTGGACCGGCACGCGCGTCCTGCACCGCGCGCCGGTCGCCGAGGGCGTGCGCCCCGCCCTGGCCGTACCGCTCGCCCTGCTGGCCGGCGGGGTCTCGCTCGCGGCCGGCGTCTGGTGCCTCGGGCGGCTGTGACCGAGTCGCCGACCGTCCCGCCCCGGCCCGCTGAGCCTGTCGTTCCGGTCCGGTCCCGGCGTGTCGCACCCCCTGCGGAAGACGTTGCTCCGGCCGGGCCGGGGGCGGGGCCAGACGGCCCCCGGGCCACTCGGCTTGGTGATCGACAAGGGTCCGGCGCGGTATCCGGGCGGCAGGAAGGGCACTAGTCGGGTTACCGTTCGAGTGGCCGTTGCGGGCTTGTGCCGTTTGACACGGGGGCGGGTTGTACCGTCACACTCCGCAGCGTCGCCGTACTGCGACCGAGTGCCGACCGGAGAGAAGAGCCAAGTTGTCCCCGACTAGCGAGACCGCAAAGGGCGGCCGCCGACTCGTCATCGTCGAGTCCCCTGCCAAGGCGAAGACGATCAAGGGCTACCTCGGCCCGGGATACGTCGTCGAGGCGAGCGTCGGGCACATTCGTGACCTCCCGAACGGCGCCGCCGAGGTACCCGAGAAGTACACGGGCGAGGTCCGCC
Source organism: Streptomyces sp. NPDC042102 (assembly GCF_055582305.1). Classification (NCBI taxonomy): domain Bacteria; kingdom Bacillati; phylum Actinomycetota; class Actinomycetes; order Kitasatosporales; family Streptomycetaceae; genus Streptomyces; species Streptomyces sp. NPDC042102. The sequence continues at coordinate 125,943 of NZ_JBVJDL010000009.1, read as the reverse complement.
GCCTCGGCGTGGACGTCGAGCACGACTTCCAGCCGATCTACGTCGTCAACGCCGACAAGAAGGCCCAGGTCAGGAAGCTCAAGGAGCTGCTGGCCGAGTCCGACGAACTCTTCCTCGCCACCGATGAGGACCGCGAGGGCGAAGCCATCGCGTGGCACCTCCAGGAAGTCCTCAAGCCCAAGGTCCCCGTCCACCGGATGGTCTTCCACGAGATCACCAAGGACGCGATCCGCGACGCCGTCGCCAACCCGCGCGAGCTGAACCAGCGCATGGTCGACGCCCAGGAGACCCGCCGCATCCTCGACCGCCTCTACGGCTACGAGGTCTCGCCGGTCCTGTGGAAGAAGGTCATGCCGCGCCTGTCGGCCGGCCGCGTGCAGTCGGTGGCCACCCGCCTCGTCGTCGAGCGGGAGCGCGAGCGCATCGCCTTCCGGTCCGCCGAGTACTGGGACCTGACGGGTACGTTCTCCACCGGCCGCGCCGGTGACGCGTCCGACCCCTCGACGCTGGTCGCCCGCCTGAACACCGTCGACGGCCGCCGGGTGGCGCAGGGCCGCGACTTCGGCTCGAACGGGCAGCTCAAGAGCGATGTGCTGCACCTGGACGAGGCGAACGCCCGGGCCCTGGCGGCCGCGCTCGCCGACACCTCGTTCGCGGTCCGCTCGGTGGAGTCCAAGCCGTACCGCCGCTCGCCGTACGCGCCGTTCCGTACGACCACGCTCCAGCAGGAGGCCTCGCGCAAGCTGGGCTTCGGCGCGAAGGCGACCATGCAGGTGGCCCAGAAGCTGTACGAGAACGGCTTCATCACCTACATGCGTACGGACTCCACGATCCTGTCCGACACCGCCGTCGCGGCGGCCCGCGCGCAGGTCACCCAGCTGTACGGCGCCGACTACCTGCCGCCGCAGCCGCGCGTCTACGCGGGCAAGGTCAAGAACGCGCAGGAGGCGCACGAGGCGATCCGGCCTTCGGGTGATCGTTTCCGCACGCCCGCCGAGACCGGTCTGACCGGCGACCAGTTCCGTCTCTACGAGCTGATCTGGAAGCGGACCGTCGCCTCCCAGATGAAGGACGCGACCGGCAACTCGGTCACCGTCAAGATCGGTGGCCGTGCCTCGGACGGCCGGGACGCCGAGTTCACGGCCTCCGGCAAGACGATCACCTTCCACGGCTTCATGAAGGCGTACGTCGAAGGCGCCGACGACCCGAACGCCGAGCTCGACGACCGCGAGCGGCGGCTGCCGCAGGTCGCCGAGGGCGACGCGCTGACCGCCGAGGAGATCACGGCGGACGGTCACGCGACCAAGCCGCCGGCCCGCTACACCGAGGCCTCGCTGGTCAAGGAGCTCGAGGAGCGCGAGATCGGCCGCCCGTCGACGTACGCGTCGATCATCGGGACGATCCTGGACCGCGGGTACGTGTTCAAGAAGGGCACGGCGCTCGTGCCGTCCTTCCTGTCGTTCGCCGTGGTCAACCTGCTGGAGAAGCACTTCGGCCGGCTCGTCGACTACGACTTCACGGCCAAGATGGAGGACGACCTCGACCGCATCGCGCGGGGCGAGGCCCAGTCCGTCCCGTGGCTCAAGCGCTTCTACTTCGGCGAGGGCGCCGAGGCCCCGGCGGCGGGCGACGCCGACGCGCTGGGCGGCCTGAAGGAGCTGGTGACCGACCTGGGCGCGATCGACGCCCGGGAGATCTCCTCCTTCCCGGTCGGCGAGGGCATCGTGCTGCGCGTCGGCCGCTACGGGCCGTACATCGAGCGCGGCGAGAAGGACGCGGAGGGCCACCAGCGGGCCGACGTCCCGGACGACCTGGCCCCGGACGAGCTGACGCTCGGCTTCGCGGAGGAGCTGTTCGCGAAGCCGAGCGGCGAGTTCGAGCTGGGCAAGGACCCGGTCAGCGGCAACGAGATCGTGGCGAAGGACGGCCGCTACGGGCCGTACGTCACCGAGATCCTGCCCGAGGGCACCCCGAAGACGGGCAAGAACGCGGTGAAGCCGCGGACGGCGTCGCTGTTCAAGTCGATGTCGCTGGACACGGTCACGCTGGACGACGCGCTGCGCCTGATGTCCCTTCCCCGGGTCGTGGGCGCCGACGCGGAGGGCGTGGAGATCACGGCCCAGAACGGCCGCTACGGCCCGTACCTGAAGAAGGGTACGGACTCGCGGTCGCTGGAGACCGAGGACCAGCTCTTCTCGATCACCCTGGACGAGGCGCTGGCGATCTACGCCCAGCCCAAGCAGCGGGGCCGGGCGGCCGCCAAGCCGCCGCTGAAGGAACTGGGCACCGACCCGGTCAGCGAGCGCCCGGTGGTCGTCAAGGACGGCCGCTTCGGGCCGTACGTGACGGACGGCGAGACGAACGCGACGCTGCGGCGCGACGACGACGTCGAGACGATCACGCCGGAGCGGGGCTACGAGCTGCTGGCGGAGAAGCGGGCGAAGGGGCCGGCGAAGAAGACGGCGAAGAAGGCGCCGGCGAAGAAGACGACCGCTGCCGCGAAGAAGACGGCGGCGAAGAAGACGACGGCCGCGAAGACGACGGCCGCCGCGAAGAAGACGGCCGCGAAGACGACGGCCACGGTCAAGAAGACGGCCGCCAAGAAGACGGCCACGAAGAAGGCGGCGGCGGTCCCGGCGGACGAGTAGGCCGCGGTCCGCTGCGCGGAGCCCTTCCCCACCGAACGCCGGCGAGGCCGGATGCGTGCAGCGCATCCGGCCTCGTCGGCGTTCGGGGTGCCGGGGGAGGTCCGGGGGCCGAGCCCCGCCCGCCCGGAGGGGCTGGTGAGGTCCGGGGCATTCGGTGGGGTGGGCGCAGCGGATAGGCTGGGCGGATGACGCGAGCCGAGCAGCCAACGGTCGTGACCACCGCGAACCCCACCTACGACGAAGCCCTCGCCGCGGATTCCCGCGAGCGTGCGGTGCGCGCACTCCTGCGCACCCCACGGCTGCGCCGCCTCTGGAGCGCGCAGCTGCTGAGCGGCATCGGCGACGCCCTCGCCCTGCTGGTGCTGGTCCTGCTCGCGCTGCAGGCCGCCGTCGCCGAGCAGGCGTTCGGCGGTGGCTACCGCGGTGCCGCGCTCGCCGTCGCCGCCGTGTTCGGCGTACGCATCCTCGCCACCCTCCTGACCGGCGCGGTGCTCCTCGGCCCGCTGGCCAAGCTCCTCGCGCCCAAGGAGGCCGGCGGCAAGCTCGACCGCCGCTGGACGATGGTCGGCGCCGACGGGGTCCGGCTGGCCCTGTTCGTCGTCGCGCCCCTGTGGCTCGACTGGATCCCCGCGCACGCGCTCGCCGCGCTGCTCGGCACCGTCTTCCTGTCCGGCGTCGCCGAGCGGCTGTGGACCCTGGCCAAGGACTCCGCCGCCCCGGCGCTGCTGCCGGCCCCGCCGCCGGAGGGCGCGACCGTACGGCCGCTGCCCGACCACCTCGACGCCCTGCGCCGCCTGAACCTGCGGACCGGGTTCGCCGCGCTGCCCGCGGCCGCCGCCGTGCTGCTGGCCGCCACCCTCGTCGGCAAGGCCCTCGGCCTCGGCGTCGACTGGTTCGCCCAGAACCAGGCGGCCCTCGGTTCGTACGTGGCCGCCGGCCTCTTCGCCGCCTCCGTCTCGCTGCTGGTGCCGCTCGTCCTGCCCGGCGACAAGACCCCGCGCCCGCGCTCCCCGCTGGAGGGGCTGCGCGCGCCCAGGACGCCCGATGGGGGCCCGGACAAGGGCCGGACCGGCGCCGTCCCGCTGCTCGTGCTGGCCTGCGCCGCCGTCGCCGGAGCCATCGCCTCCGCGGTCGGCGTCGCCGTGCTGCACGCGTACGACCTCGGTGGCGGCCCCGCGACCTTCGCCCTGCTGGTCCTCGCCCTGGCTGGCGGTACCGGCCTCGGCATCCGCGCCACCCAGGCCGGCAAGGTGCTGCCCGCCCTGTCGCGGCGCCGCCTGCTGGCCCTCGCCATCGCGGTGACCGGCCTCGCGCTGCTGCTGGCCGGCCTGGTGCCGGACACGGCCACCGTGCTGTTCCTGTCGCTGCTGGCCGGCACCGCGGCCGGGGTCTCGGCGAACACCGGGCACACCCTGCTGGACCAGGAGACCGAGGAGTTCCGCCGGGCCCGGGTCACCGAGCACCTGCACGCGGTCGTACGGGTCGCGGTCGCGCTCGGCGCGCTCGGCGCCCCGGTGGTGGCGGCCGCGATCGGCCCGCACCGGTTCGGCGGCGGCGGGGTCGTCCTCTCCCACGGCGGCGCGGCGTTCACCCTCATGCTGGTCGGCGCGCTGCTGCTGCCGACCGCCGTCATCGTGCTCACGCGCGGGGACGACCGTGGCGGCGTACCGCTGCGGCGCGACCTGCGCGAGGCGCTGCGCGGCGGCGAGCCGGTGCAGGCGCCGTCCGCGACCGGCTTCTTCATCGCCCTGGAGGGCGGTGACGGCGCCGGCAAGTCCACGCAGGTCCGGGCCCTCGCGGAGTGGATACGGAGCAAGGGCCACGAGGTCGTCGTGACGCGCGAGCCCGGCGCGACGCCGGTGGGCAAGCGGCTGCGCTCGATCCTGCTGGACGTGTCGTCGGCCGGGCTGTCGAACCGCGCCGAGGCCCTGCTGTACGCCGCCGACCGGGCGGAGCACGTGGACACCGTGGTCCGGCCGGCTCTGGAGCGCGGCGCGGTCGTGATCACCGACCGCTACATCGACTCGTCCGTGGCCTACCAGGGCGCGGGCCGTGACCTGTCGCCGACGGAGATCGCCCGGATCTCGCGGTGGGCGACCAGCGGGCTGGTCCCGAACCTGACCGTGCTGCTGGACGTCTCGCCGGAGGCGGCGCGGGAGCGCTTCACCGAGGCGCCGGACCGGCTGGAGTCGGAGCCGGCGGAGTTCCACCAGCGGGTGCGGGCCGGCTTCCTGACGCTCGCGGCCGCCGACCCGGGCCGCTACCTGGTGGTGGACGCCGGGCAGGACCCGGAGTCCGTCACCACGGTCGTACGGCACCGGCTGGACCGGATGCTGCCGCTGTCCGAGGCCGAGGTGGCCGCGGCGGCGGAGGCCCGGCGGCGTGCCGAGGAGGAGGCCCGGCGCAAGGCGGAGGAAGAGGCCGCGCGCAAGGCCGAGGAGGAGCGCCTGCGCGCCGAGGAGGAGGCGCGCAAGGCCCGCGAGGCCGAGGAGGCACGGGTCCGGGCCGAGGCGGAGGCCGCCCGCAAGGCGGAGGAGGAGCGGCTGCGCGCCGAGGAGGAGGCGCGGGCCCGGGCCGAGGCCGAGCGGCTGCGCAAGGAGGCCGAGGAGAAGGCGCGGGCGGCGGAGGCCGAGCGGCTGCGCCGGCAGGCGGAGGAAGAGGCGCGGCTGCGGGCGGAGGCCGAGGAGCGGCGCCGCGAGAAGCAGCGGCGGGCCGAGGAGGCCCTGGTCAAGGCGGAGGAGGCGCGTCGGCTGGCGGAGGCGGCGGCTGCCGCCGCGGCCGCCGCTGCCGCGGCGGCGCAGGCCGCCCCGGCGGCACCGGTTTCGCCGGCTCCCGCCTCCCCTGAGGCGGACGCTTCCGCTGCTTCTGCTGCTCCCGCTGCTTCCGCGACGGCCGGGGCGAAGGCAGACCTGACCAAGGCTCCGGAGCCGGACCGGGGGCGGACCGCCGCCGCGCACCCGACGCCGAGCTGGGCCGGGCCCAAGGCCGACCTGACCAAGGAGCCGCAGCCGCACCCCGACGACGCGCTCACGGTCGAGACGCCCGTGGGCAAGCGGGTCGTCATGCCGGACGACGTCACCCAGCCGATCCCGGTGCCGAAGGCGCCCGCGGCGCCCAAGGAGCCCACGGCGGTGGAGGAGACGGCGGTCCTGCCGCCCGTCCCCGCGGCGCCGGCGGCCCCCGCGGCGCCTGCCGCCCCAGTGGCCGGTCCGGTGACCGGTCCGGCGGACGAGACGGCCGTGCTGCCGCCCGTACGGCCGGGGCAGGACCCCGTTGACCGGGTGCCGCCGGGCATCTTCCGGGACGCCCCCGGCTCCGGCGCCGGGACGGGCAACGACGCCACGCGCGAGCTGCCCGTCCTCGACGAAGAGGGCCGGCCGCGTCCTCGCTCGGACTGGGCGGAGGAGACCCCGCTGGACGACCTGCCGACGCTCGCGGACGAGCTCCTCGGACCGCACCGCGACGAGGACGACGACGAGGGCGGCCGCGGGCGCCGTCGCCGCTGATCCGCGACGCCCCCGGGACGGTTGTCCACAGGCGGTCCGGGCTGTCGGTGGTCCGGGCCACAATGGGGAGCGCACGGAGAAGAAAGGCGGTGGGTGCCATGCCCGTTTGGGACGACCTGGTGGGCCAGGAGCGTGTGCAGACGCAGCTGGCGGCCGCCGCCCGTGACGCGGACGCCCTGGTCACGGCCGCGGAGCACGGGGAGCAGGCACCCGCCGCGTCCAAGATGACGCACGCCTGGCTGTTCACCGGCCCGCCCGGCTCCGGGCGGGCCACCGCCGCCCGGGCCTTCGCCGCGGCCCTGCAGTGCACCAGCCCGGACCGCAAGCTCGGCGCCGACCCGGGCTGCGGGTTCTGCGACGGCTGCCACACCACGCTGGTCGGCACCCACGCGGATGTGGAGATCGTCCGTACGGACCTGCTCTCGATCGGTGTGAAGGAGACCCGCGACCTGGTCCGCCGCGCCCAGCTGTCCCCGGCCGTCGGGCGCTGGCAGGTCATCGTCCTGGAGGACGCCGACCGGCTCACCGAGGGCGCGGGCAACGTGCTGCTGAAGGCCGTGGAGGAGCCCGCCCCCCGCACGGTGTGGCTGCTGTGCGCACCGTCCCTGGAGGACGTGCTGCCCACGATCCGCTCCCGCTGCCGCCACCTGACGCTGCGCACACCGCCGGTGGATGCCGTCGCCGACGTCCTGGTCCGGCGGGACGGCATCGAGCCGGCCGTCGCCGCGGCCGCCGCCCGCGCCACCCAGGGGCACATCGGCCGGGCCCGCCGGCTGGCGACGGACGAGGCGGCCCGTTCCCGCCGGGCCGCCGTGCTGAAGCTGCCGCTGCGCGTGGACGATGTGGGCGCGTGCCTGAAGGCCGCGCAGGAGCTGGTCGACGCCGCCGCCGAGGACGCCAAGCAGGTCGCCGAGGAGATCGACACCAAGGAGACCGAGGAGCTGCGCGCCGCGCTCGGTGCCTCCGCCGGCACGGGCGGCCGGATGCCGCGCGGCACGGCGGGCGTGATGAAGGAGCTGGAGGACCGGCAGAAGCGCCGCCGCACCCGCACCCAGCGCGACAGCCTCGACCTCGCCCTGACCGACCTGACCGGCTTCTACCGGGACGTGCTGGCCCTCCAGCTCGGCTCGGCGGTGGCCATCGCCAACGAGGAGATACGGCCGGACCTCGACCGGGTCGCCCGCGCCGGCGGTCCCGAGCGCACCCTGCGCCGCATCGAGGCGATCATCGCCTGCCGCGAGGCCCTCGACCGCAACGTGGCTCCGCTCCTCGCGGTCGAGGCGATGACGATGGCCCTGCGCCGCGGCTGAGCGGACACCTCACGAGGGTTGACGCGTCACTCGTACGAGGGGGGACCGGCCCCCGCGGGTACGGGGGCGGCGCCACCCCGGGTCCGGTGGCGGGCGATCGACTCGCGTCCCGTGCAGGAAGGCATAGGCTGCGAGGATGGACACCAGCCGCCTGCTGCGTACGACCGGAACCGTGATCGCCGCCGCCGGGCTGCTGTTGTCCGGGTGCGCACAGGGCACGTCGGGTTCCAAGGCGGCCGCGTCCCCCGCCGGCCGTGACGGCGCGGCCGGCGTCGCACCGCCCGCCGTTCCGGAGGCGCTGCGCCCGTACTACGCGCAGAAGCTGGCGTGGCGCGACTGCGGTGTCCCCGGCTTCCAGTGCGCCACGATGAAGGCGCCGCTGGACTACGCCAGGCCCGGCGCCGGCCAGGACATCGACCTCGCCGTCGCGCGCCGGGCGGCGACCGGCCCCGGCAAGCGGCTCGGCTCGCTCGTGGTCAACCCCGGCGGACCCGGCGGTTCCGGGGTCGGCTATCTGCAGGCCTACGCGGGCATCGGCTACCCGGCCCCCGTCCGCGCCCGGTACGACATGGTGTCCATCGACCCGCGCGGCGTGGCCCGCAGCACCCCGGTCGAGTGCCTGACGGGGCCGGCCATGGACGCGTACACGCAGGTGGACCAGACCCCGGACAACGCGGCGGAGAAGTCCGATCTGGTGGCGGCGTTCAAGAAGTTCGCGGCGGCCTGCGAGGAGCGCTCGCGGCGGGTCCTGCCGCACGTCTCCACGGCGGATGCGGCCCGTGACCTGGACCTGCTGCGGGCGGTGCTCGGCGACGAGAAGCTGACGTACGTCGGCGCCTCGTACGGCACGTTCCTCGGAGCGACGTACGCGAACCTGTTCCCCGGCCGGGTCGGCCGGCTGGTGCTGGACGGGGCGATGGACCCCTCCCGCCCCGCGCTGGAGCTGAACCGGGACCAGACGGAGGGCTTCGAGACCGCGTTCCGGTCCTTCGCCAAGGACTGCGCCAAGCAGCCCGACTGCCCGCTCGGCCGGGGCACCCCGGAGCAGCTGGCCACCCGCCTGAAGGACTTCTTCCGCAAGCTCGACGCCCAGCCCGTCCCCAGCGGCGACCCGGCCCGCCCGCTGGGCGAGTCGCTGGCCACCACCGGGGCGATCGCGGCGCTGTACGACGAGAGCGCCTGGCCGCAGCTGCGCGAGGCGATCCAGCAGGCGATGGACGGCGACGGGGCCGGGCTGCTGGGGCTGGCGGACAGCTACTACGAGCGCGAGGCGGACGGTAAGTACGCCAATCTGATGTACGCGAACGCGGCCGTGAACTGCCTCGACCAGCCCCCGGCCTTCTCCGGCCCGGAGGCGGTCGAGGCGGCCCTGCCCTCCTTCGAGAAGGCCTCCCCGGTCTTCGGCGCGGGCCTCGCGTGGGCCTCCCTGAACTGCGCGTACTGGCCCGTCAAGGCCACCGGCTCGGCGAAGGAGCTGACCGCGAAGGGGGCCGCGCCGATCGTGGTCGTGGGCACCACCCGCGACCCGGCGACCCCGTACAAGTGGGCCCAGGCCCTGGCCGGCCAGCTCGACTCCGGGGTCCTGCTGACGTACGACGGCGACGGCCACACGGCGTACGGGCGCGGCAGCGACTGCATCGACACGGCGATCAACCGCTACCTGCTGGACGGCACACCCCCGAAGGACGGCAAGAAGTGCTAGCGGGCGCAGGACGGCGGACCCCGCTCCGCGTCGCCGCGCCCACCCCCTCGCAGCCTGGTTCGGGGCACCCTGATTAACCCTGTAGACTTAGCGCCGCTGCTGATGAGAGCCTTCCCCGGAAGATCCCTCTGCAGTGGCGCGCCGCCTTAGCTCAGTTGGCCAGAGCAACGCACTCGTAATGCGTAGGTCTCGGGTTCGAATCCCGAAGGCGGCTCCATCGAAGCCCAGGTCACACCATCCGTGACCTGGGTTTTTTTGTTGTGCTCTCGACGGGGCTCCCGACCCCGTGTGCTCAGCGGCGGGCTGTGCTCATCGGGAGGTTGAGCGTGGCCACCGTGTGGTCGGTGTCCGTGTCGACCAGGTGCACCATGACCGGTGTGCTGCCGGCCGCTCCGACGCGCAGGGCCCGCAGGCGGTAGTGCTCGGTGCGGGTGGTGTCGCGGGCCAGCGGGGTGCCGCCGCGCAGCAGCGCGTTCGGCAGGGAGTCGTTGGCGATGCGCAGGGCGGCCGGGCGCCAGGCGCCGGTCGCCGGGTCCTTGCGTTCCAGGACGAAGCCCGGGCCGGGGCGGGCCGGCTCGGCGGTGCCGCCGCCGAACAGGATCTCCATCTGGAACGTCAGCAGCAGGTGGTCGTAGGCCTGGGTGTTGCCGTTGCGGACGGTGACCGTGAACTCCTGGGCTGCGCCCCCGCGGACGAGCGTGAGCCGGCCGCCCCTGGTCTCGACGGACATCGCGGCCCGGGTGCGGGCCTGGGACGGGGTCGGGGAAGGGGATGGGGGTGGGGTTGTGGTGGTGGTTGTTGTGGGGGTGGGTGAGGTGGGTGGTATCGGGGTGGGGGTGGATACCGGGAGTGGTGTGGGCGTCGTCGGTTCGGGCGACGGGGACGGGGACGAGGTGGCGCGTGGGGGTGCGGGGGTGCTGGAGCAGGCGGTGGTGACCGGCAGGAGCAGGGCCGTGGTGGCTATGGAGGTCAGCAGGGCACGTCTGACGGTCATGGGTGCGGTCCTCCCGCGGTCGGCTGCGCCGCGAACCTAGCAACGCCGCGGGCCGGTGTCGGCGTCGGGGCGGAGACGGTTCGGTCACGGTACGGCGGGATGCGGACATCGGGAGGGGAGGGTGGGCGGGGCGTCGGTCGTTCGGTCTCTATTTGATGCGGATCGCGTACAGCAGGGTCAGGCTCAGCGCCAGCAGGACGGCGGTCAGCGGCCATTGGTGGAGCAGGACCGGGCCGCCCGCGAACAGGAGCGCCGCGCCGTACAGCCCGGCGCAGCCGCCCAGCAGGGCCTGCGCCTCGTCGGGCAGCCGCACGGCCCGCACCAGCAGGACGAGGGCGACCGCGCACGCCGGGAACAGCCAGGGGTACTCGACCGCCGGACCCTGCCCGAGGACGAAGCGCTGGACCTCGCCGAAGTGTTCCCAGCGCCGCTGGGCGGCGGCGAGCGCGAACGGCTCCTGCCATACGCCGGCGTACTGCGCCGACGTGGTGAACGGCAGCGGCCACTTGACGAGTACCAGGAGCTGCCAGAACAGGACGGCCAGCGCCCCCGCCTGGCCCAGCCGGGCGAAGCCCCCCAGGCCGGCCGCGGACCGGGGCGGGCGCGGCGCGACGTACCTCGGCCGGGGCGCCATGGGGGGCGGCGGCGGGGTTCGGGTGGGTGGTGGCGGCGGGGTTCGGGTGGGGGGTGGCGGTGGGGGCGGTTGCCCGGTGGCGCCCGTGCTCGCCTGGGTGCGGGCGCGCCGGGCCGCGCGCATCGCCTCCGTCTTGTCGTCGGCCATCGTGCGCCCCGTCCTCCTATCGCCGGCCGTGGGCGGCCCGGGAGGACCCCGTCCGCCGTCGTTCCGCCAGGGCCTGCTTCTGGGCCTGCGTGATCTCGGAGTCGTCGCCCGTCCCGGCGTAGTCGCCCGGGTCGCTGCGCAGTGCCGGGTTCCCGCACACCGCGCAGTCCGGCCGGCTCCCCGTGCGCAGCCACACGCTCTGGAAGGCGTGCTGGCCGGGCACCCCGTCGAGGATCATCGGGAAGAACCAGTGGTCCGGTTCCATGCCGAACTGGACCATGGACAGCCCCTCCCGCAGCGGCATGCTCAGGAACCCGCCGATCCGCTCCGGCCCGTCCGGCTCGTGCAGCAGCGACAGCACGACCTTCGCGGCGGAGGAGGCCAGGTGCTGGATGTCCGGCAGCAGTCCGGGTACGGCGTACGTCCGGCCCGTGCCGTAGTCCGTACGGGGCTGGTGTCCGAGGTCGCCCAGCCGCTCGCGCACCCCGCCCGTCGCGCAGGACCAGCACGGCGAGCCGGGCGTGGTGAACACGATCTCGCCGCCGGCCGCCCCCTCGTACAGGCCGACGAAGACCGCCGGGCGGCCGACGAAGTAGCTGAGGTGGTTGAGGCGTTGCTGCGCCGCGTTGTCGTCGGTGGCGGCGATCACCAGGTGGGCGCCGGCGATCAGCTGCTGCCAGCTGTGGTTGTCCAGGCGCGCGACCTCGTACGGCCGGACGTCGACCGACAGCTTCCGGTTGATCCGGCGCAGCCGCCGCGCGGTCACCTTGGCCTTGTTGCGGCCGATGTCGCGTACGCCGAACAGTGCGCGCCCGACGTTGGACGCCTCGACCCGGTCGGGGTCCACCAGGGTCAGCCGGCCGATGCCGGAGCGGACCAGGACGTCGGCGAGGTAGCTGCCGACCGAGCCGACGCCGACCAGCAGGACGTGGGCGCCGGCGAGTTCGGGGGAGAGCAGCCCGCCGGTCCGGGCGAACAGGCCGGCGCGGACCGCCCGGCTCCGCCCGATGCCGAGCCGCAGGGCGCGCCGGCGCAGCCATCCGGGCGGGCGCTCGGCCGCGATCGGGCTCGGAGGGTCCGCCGCCGCCCGTACGGCGGGACGGGCGGCCGCGGGAGCGGGGGCGGGGAGTTCTTCTTCCGCCGGGGCCGGGGCCGGGGCCGGGGCCTGGGGTGGTGCCGCCACCGGTTCCTGTTCCCAGCCCTGTTGCCAGTCCTGTTCCAGGTCATGTTCCCGGTCCGGTTCCGGCCGTAGCTCCGGGACGGTCGCCGTCAGCGTGGCCGGCAGGGGGGTGAAGGACGGCTGCGACTGGGTGCGCGGCTCGTGCAGGGCGTGACCCAGGCGTTCCAGTTCCGGTATCCGGTGGTCCCACACCAGTTCCCGTACGCTCACCTCCCGCGCGCCCCGCGACGGTGCCCCCGGGTCGTGCCCCGCCGGGCCCTCCTCCAGCAGCAGGGGCGCGGTCACCGGGAAGTCGGGCGTGACGAACAGGTGCCGCTGGGCCCCGGTGTGCGGGTCCGCAGGCAGCGGGACGCGGACCCCGTCGACGCCGTTCACGCGGTCGGTGACCGGCAGGTCCGGTGTCCAGGGCAGGCCCGCCTGCCGTACGGCCGTGGCCAGCGGGACCACCACCGGCCGCATGGGGTCCAGCCGTACGCCCCGGGCCGCCCAGACGGCGCCGAAGAACGACATCCGCGCCGTGTCCGTGAACAGCTCGTGCGGCCCGCCGGGGGTGTGGACGTCGTGCGTGACGATCGGGGCGATGTAGCGGCCGAGTTCGGAGACGGACTCCAGCGTGCGGCCGTACTCGCGGTGGTCCTGGCTGGACGGGTGGGGCATGCCCAGCGGGTGCGAGTGCACGATGCCCTTGAAGCGCTCGGTGCCGCTCGCCTCCCGCCGGACGATCTCCTCCAGCAGCCAGGACGTGTTGCTGTACTCCACCCGCGTCACGTGCGCGTGCGCGTCGTGGACGAAGGCGGTCAGGACGTCCCGGCCGCGCAGCCCGAGCAGGGCGCCGCCCTGCTCGGGCCGGGTGCGCCCGATGTCCGTCCCCACCTGTTCGATGACGTAGTCGAAGACATGTACGGGCAGCACCGCGGGCGCTCCTACTGGTTGCGGTTGAACGGGAAGGGGTGGCCCATGCGGACGAAGTCCACGCCGAGGGCCCAGGCCGCCGAGCGCGCGTACGCCTCCTGGAGCGTGGGCTGGCCCGATCCCGGGCTGTCGGAGAGGCAGATCTTCCCGCTGTAGTAGAGGTGGACGCCGTGCTGGTCGTGGCCGGGCAGTGATTCCAGTTCCGGTTCGAGCAGCCGGACCTTGTAGTCGGTGCCGTCGAAGTGCGCGCACATCACGTACGTGTTGCCGAAGTCGGTGGTGAGCTCGTACACCCAGCCCTCGGCGCCGGGCGTGCTCTCGTAGTAGGTGCCCGGCGGCATCTTGGTCTCCGCGACCTGGTACTCCTGGGCCAGCCGGGCGGAATGGCCGCCGCCGCCCCGGCGCGCGGCGAAGGTGCTGTGCGGGACCTTGGACAGCGGGGCGTCGCTCTCGCCGCCGGTGCCGAGCCGGACCTTGCCGCCCCGGTCGACGTACACCTGGTCGCGGCCCGCCTGCGGGCCGTCCGTTCTCTTGGCCTGGCTGGCGAAGAAGCTCTCGCGGATGGCGTTGAGGTCGTACATGTCAGGCATGCGCATCATCCCTCGTTCGGTGCCTGCGTGATGAGTTCGTACAGCTGGATGGTCTGGGGGGCGTCCGGGCCGAACGCCTGGCAGTGGTCGGCGTACAGCGCCCGGAACTCGGCGGCGGCCCGCTGCTGTTCGCCCGCGGCCGCCAGCCAGTGGGCCAGGTCGAAGCGGAGCTCGGCCATCTGCGGGTCGGTGGGCTCCAGGGCGCCGGTGAGGGCGGTGCGCAGCTCGCCCAGGTGCTTGGCGGCGGCCGCCGGGTGGCCGGCCTCGCCCAGGTAGCGGGCGAGGTTGAGGGAGCAGGTCAGGGTCAGCGGGTCGAGCGCACCGAGGACCTGGCGGGCGCGGGCGGCCACCGGGGCGAGCCGGTCGGCGGCCGCGGCCGGGTTCTTGGCCGCGTGCAGCGCCTGTGCCAGGTGCAGGGCGACCAGCCAGGCGCCGCGGTGGTCGGCGGGCAGGACGTCGCGGGCCAGTGCGGCCACCTCGATCAGCCGGCGCACCCGCTCGTCGGGGGTGTGGTCGGCGGCCAGGACGGCGTTGCAGCGGTCCTCGACCGCGCCGACCGGGTCGGCGGGCGGCTCGGGCCGGCGGTGGGCGCCGCCGCCGAGCTCCCGCAGGGTGCGGGCCATGCCCCGGGCGTCGGCCGGCCGCTCGCCGGGGTGTTTGGCCAGGAGCCTGGTGACCAGCTGGTCGACGGCCGCCGGCACGTCGGCGCGCAGCGCCCGTACGGAGGGGATCGGCGCGTGGCAGTGGAGGCGGAAGTAGTCGCCGAAGTCCGGGGCCACGTAGGGCTGCTGGCCGGTGAGTAACTCGAACAGCACGCAGCCGACCGAGTAGAGGTCGGTGGCGGGACCGGGCAGCTCCAGCATGAAGCGCTCCGGCGCCATGTAGCCGGGTGTGCCGAGGAGTTGTCCGGTGCCGGTCACGCCCGCCGCGTTGCCGAGATCGCCGACGACCGTGTACGAGCGGGAGATCCCGAAGTCGAGCAGCACCAGCCGCTCCTCCCCGCCCACCTCCCGCACCATGACGTTGCCCGGCTTCACGTCGCGGTGGACCAGGTTCTGGGCGTGCACGGGGACGAGGGCCTCGCACAGCTCGGCGGCCCAGTGCAGGGCCTGGTTCACCGGCATGGAGGCGTCCCGGGGCAGGGCCGCGCCCAGCGTGCGCCCGTCGACGTACTGGGTGATCAGGTACAGGTTCCAGGACCCGTCGATTTCGGCCTCGTCGACGTCGTGGATGCGGACCACGCGCGGATCGTCGATTCCGGCCAGGATCCGGGCTTCCCGCAGGAAGCGCTTGGCGGCGGGTGTGCCGCGGTCCGCCACGTGCAGGAACTTCGCCACGACCGTACGGTCCAGCCGCAGGTCACGGGCCTTCCACACCTCCGCCATGCCGCCGTGGAAACGCTCGAGCAACTCGTACCGGTCCAGCACCAAGCGCCGTGTAGGCGCCGGGTCCGCCCCCCGAAAACCCGACATGCCACAAGGGTGGCACCACACCGGTCATCGGTTCATCGGAATCGTGAAACATTCCGGTACGGCTGCCGCGTCAGTGGGGTGGGACGGACGGTGAGGGGGCCGCATGTGGCACAGGCGCAGGGACGGGTTCCGCGAGTTCGCGGACGGCAGGTCGGGGCAGCTGTTCCGGACGGCATGCCTGCTGACCAGCGGTGACACCCACCTGGCCGAGGACCTGGTGCAGGAGACGCTGGGCCGGATGTACCTGCTGTGGGGGCGGATCCAGCGGATCGACAACCCCGCCGCCTACGCGCAGACCGTGCTCGTACGTGAGTTCCTCACCCACCAGCGCCGCCGGTCGGCGGGCGAACGGCCGATGGGGCGGATTCCGGACACCGGAGCGGAGGGCGGGGGCGGTGGCTCGGATCCGACGCTGCGGCTGACGCTGCTGGAGGCCCTGGGCGGCTGGCACCCAAGGACCGGGCGGTGCTGGTGCTGCGGTACTGGGAGGACCGCAGCATCGAGGAGACCGCCGACGCGATGAACGCCAGCTCGGCGGCGGTACGCACGCGCACCACGCGGGCGCTTGCCCGGCTGCGCGAGCAACTGGGCGGCAGCCTCGCGGAATTCGCGTCGCGCTGATCCCCTTCCTTCTTTCCTTCCATGCTTCCTCCCTTCCTTCATCGCTTGATCTCCCGCCCGCTCCACACCCTCTTTCGAAAGGTCTGGTTCCGCATGTCCCTTGAAGACGAACTCGGCGAAGCCCTCCGGCGTGCGGGGGGCGGCTTCGTGGCGGACCGGCGCGCGCTCGTGGACGCGGGGGAGCGGCGGGGGCGCCGGCTGGTGGCCCGCCGGGCCGTCGCGGTGACCGGGACGCTGCTGGCCATGACGGCGGTGGGCACGGTCGGGGCGTACTCCGGCGGACTGCTCGGCTCCGGCGCGGACGACGCCTCCCGGGTGACCGCCGCGCCGACACCGACCGGCGGGACCGGTGACGCGTCCCGGCGGTCCAGGGTGGGCACGGGGGCGGTGTCCGGCGAGCAGCTGATCGCTGTGCTCAAGGAACTGCTCCCGGGCGGCACGCTGAGCGGGACCGAGGCGCGCGGCACCGGCGAGGAGCCGGGCCCGATGGCGTACGGCGTCTACGACGACGGCAGGGGCAAGGCTGCCGTCAGCGTCGGTCTCTCGCGCACCGATCCCGGGCACGTGAGCGTCGGCCTGGCCGCGGAGTGCCCCGACAAGGAGCTCGCCGACTACGACGACTGCCGCACGGAGACCCTCGCGGACGGCTCCCGGCTGGCGGTCTACCAGGGCTACGAGCACCCCGACCGCCGGGAGCCGACCAAGCTGTGGCGGGCCGTGCTGGCGACCCCGCAGGGCTTCCAGGTCGACGTCTCCGAGTGGAACGCGGCGGCCGAGCGGGGGGCGGCGGTCTCCCGGCCGAACCCGCCGCTGACCCCGGCCCAGTTGAAGGACCTGGTGACCTCGCCGAAGTGGCGCCCGGCGCTGGACGACCTGCCGGCCGCCGCGACGCTCGGCTCGGTTCCGCTGTCGGCGCTGGGCCTGGAGGCCCCCGCGACGGCGGTCCTCGACGAGCAGCTCACGGCGTACGGGATCAAGGTCGGCTCCCGGGACGGCGCGTACAACTACGCGTACGCCGTCCTCGACGACGGCAAGGGCACGTCGCTGGTCCAGGCCGAGGTACAGCCGGGGTTCGTCGAGCCGTCGATCCCCGAGCGGTGGCTCTTCGGCGGACCCGAGGTCACCACGCTGCCGGACGGCATCAAGGTGCGGGTGCGGCAGGGGCCCGGCGAGAAGGGCGGGGCGGGCGTGGTCCGGTGGACCGTGGACACGCTGCGGCCGAACGGCCTGCGGGTGATCGTGGACGGTTTCAACAGCCCGGGCCAGGACAAGGCGGCGACCCGGGCGAAGCCCGCGCTGACCGTCGAACAGCTCAAGGCGATCGCGCTCAGCCCGGCGTGGACCACGCCCACCCGGTAGGCACCGGCGGCCGGTGTGGGGCCGGTGTGGGGCCGGCGTGGCGTCCGGTGCGGTGGCCGGGCGTCACTTGGCGTCGGCGTAGCACTCCACGATCGCCGTGGTGAACGGGAAGCGGGCCGGGGTGTCGCCGAAGGCGATGCGGCCGGCGAGGTCGCCGGCGGCGCGGATCGCGGCGGCGACGGTCTGCGCCTCCTCCTCGGGGCAGTGCACGATCACCTCGTCGTGCTGGAAGAACACCAGCTCGGCGCGCAGGTGCGCGGTCGACTGGCGCAGGGCGGCCAGCATCAGCAGGGCCCAGTCGGCCGCGCTGCCCTGGACGACGAAGTTACGGGTGAAGCGGCCGCGGGCCCGGGAGTCGGTGGAGGCGTAGCCGGGGACCCACTCGGTGCCCTCGCGCGCGGTACCGGCCGGGCCGGCCGTGGGCTCCTCCTCCTGGGGGAGGCCGGCCTCGTCCGGGTCGGCGGCGCCGACGGCCGGGGGGCAGGTACGGCCCAGCCAGGTCCGTACGAGGCGGCCCTCCTCGCCGGCGCGGGCGGCCTCGTCGACGTACGCGACCGCGCGCGGGAACCGGCGGCGCAGGGCGGCCAGGTTCTTCAGGCCGTCGCCGGAGGTCTGGCCGTACACCGCGCCGAGCACGGCGAGTTTGGCCATGTCACGGTCGCCGGAGAAGCCCTGCCGGGAGATGGAGGTGTACAGGTCCTCGGGGCGGCCGGCCACCTCCATCAGACCGGGGTCGCGGGAGATCGCGGCCAGGACGCGCGGCTCCAGCTGGTCGGCGTCGGCGACGACCAGGCGCCAGCCGGGGTCGGCGACGACGGCGCGCCGGATGACCTTGGGGATCTGGAGGGCGCCGCCGCCGTTGGTGACCCAGCGGCCGGTGACGGTGCCGCCGGGGACGTACTCGGGGCGGAAGCGGCCGTCGTGGACCCAGTCCCCCAGCCAGGCCCAGCCGTGGGCGGTGTAGATCCGGTACAGCTTCTTGTAGGCGATCAGCGGTTCGACGGCGGGGTGGTCGAGTTCCTGGAGCTCCCAGCGGCGGGTGGACCTGACCTTGATCCCGGCCTGCGCGAACGCCTTGATCACGTCGGCGGGGAGTTCGGGGCGGACGCGGCGGCCGAAGGCGGCGGACACCTGGTCGGCGAGCTCGGCCAGGCGGCGCGGTTCGCCGCCGCCGGCGTAGCGCTCGCCGAGCAGCTCGGTCAGCACGGCGCGGTGCACGTCCGCGCGCCAGGGCAGGCCGGCCCGGTTCATCTCGGCGGCGACGAGGAAGCCGGCGGACTCGGCGGCGGTCAGCAGGTGCATGCGGTCGGGGTGGGCGGTGGCGTCGTGGCGGCGCAGCTGGTCCTCGTAGACCCGGCGGAGGGCGTCGGGGGGTACGGGGACGGGCCCGGGCTCGAAGAGGGAGGACTGGGTGCCGGGCTCGGCGGAGCGCTGCGGGGGGTCGGGGGGTACGGGGCCGCCGGTGAGGCGGGCCCAGGCGGCCGCGGCGGAGCGGGGCTCGCCGAGGCGGCCCTCGTGGCCGAGGAGGAGGAGCTCGGCGTCCTCGATGTCGTAGCAGCGGGTGACGCGGAGTCCTGCGGCGAGGAGGCCGGGGTACACGGCGGCGGTGCTGCGCCAGACCCAGCGGGTGTCGGGCGGCGCCAGGGCGACGGCGGCGGCGGGGTGGGGGGCGTGGTGGGGGGTGGCGGCCCCTTGGGGGGTGGCGCCGTGGGTCAGGGGGACGGCTTGCCAGCCGCCGGTGGGGTCTTCGGCCAGCAGCCAACGGGTGCGGGTGCTGGGGTCGGTCATGGGTGCGAGTGTGCCACCGGGGTCTGACAGTGGGCGTCGGGGCGCGGCCCCGGGCCCCCGCGCCTCAAACGCCGGCGGGGCTGGGGTGGTGTCCGGCGGGGCTGGGATGGTGCGGCGAGGGTGCGGTGGTGCGGCGGGGGCGGGGTGGTTACTGGGCCGGGGTCCAGGGGGTGGTCAGGGAGGTTGCGTACGTGGTCAGGGCCGGGCGCGGGGGGTGGGGGAGGAGGGCGGCGAGGGTGCCCTGGTCCGGGGTGGACAGGCAGTCCGCCGCGATCGCCGAGTACGTGCCGACCAGCATCGGGATCTGGAAGGCGGTCATGTCCGGGGCGGCCGCGAGCGCGGCCCGGGCCTCGGACAGGGTCCCGGGGGTGTACGTGGCGCCGACCGCCCCGGCCAGGTCCGCGCCGCCGATCGGACGGTCGCCCACCAGCTCGTACGTGCGGCCCGCGTGCGCCGCC
Source organism: Streptomyces sp. NPDC042102 (assembly GCF_055582305.1). NCBI lineage: Bacteria > Bacillati > Actinomycetota > Actinomycetes > Kitasatosporales > Streptomycetaceae > Streptomyces > Streptomyces sp. NPDC042102. The sequence goes on along the minus strand of NZ_JBVJDL010000009.1, from coordinate 106,622 downwards.
GGGTCCGTCGCCACGCGGACCGCGGCCTCCGCCAGGTCCTCGCGCGCCACCGCCGCGATCCGCCCGGAGCCCATCGGCGCCGTGATCCGCCCGTCCGGGCCCGGCGCGGCCAGCGCCGCCAGGAGTTCGGCGTACAGCCCGTTGCGCAGCACCGTCCACGCCACCGGCGAGGCGGCCAGGCGCCGTTCCGTCCAGCGGTGCGGCAGCGCGTACGGCAGGTGGTCACCCTCCCGGGTGAGGCTCGTGTACACGATGTGCCCCACCCCCGCCCGCTCCGCCGCCGCGATCGCCGCCTCGTGGCGCGCCCGCACGGTGTCGTCCTCCCCGAACCCGGCCGAGATCAGCAACAGCGTGTCCACACCGGAGAAGTCCAGGCCGGCGGGGTCGTCGAAGTCCACCCGCAGCTGCTCCGGGCCGGCCGGCCGGCGCGTGCCCAGCCTGACGTCCGGCCGCCCCGCCAGCCGCCCGGCGATCAGCGAGCCCAGTCCGCCCGAGGCGCCAGTGATCAACAACATGGGAAGTCCTCCGTCAGTTCCTTGGTTCATTCCTTGGTACGTGCAGACATCGTGGCGGGTGACGAACCACCGCATAAGGAGGCACTTTCATGTCAGTAGGGCACATCGGGGTAACCGCCCCCGCCGACCCCGTCGTCAGTTGTGACGACGACTGCGGGATCCGGGACGTCCTCGACCGGCTCGGCGACAAGTGGTCCGTCCTCGTGGTCGTCGAACTCGCCGCCGGCGTCCGCCGGTTCAAGGAGCTCCAGCGCTCCGTCGACGGCATCTCGCAGCGCATGCTGACCCTCACCGTCCGCCGCCTGGAGCGGGACGGCCTGGTCACCCGTACCGTCCACCCCACCGTGCCGCCGCAGGTCGAGTACGAGCTGACCGAGCTCGGCCACAGCCTCACCCACCTGGTGCGGGCGCTGGCCGACTGGTCGCTCGTCCACCGGCCGCACATCGAAGCCGCCCGGCGGGCGTGGGACGCGCGCGTGTCAAGCTGAACACGTGAACGACATCGTCGAGCGGGCCTGTGCCGCCGCCCTCTACGCCCAGGACGACACCGGGCTGGACACCGGCGCCTCCCTGCTCGCCGCCGATCCGGCCGCCTGGCCCGGGGTCGGCCGGGCGCTGCTCGCGCGCGGGGAGACGTACGTACGGCAGGCCTGGGAGCGCGGCTGGCAGCCCGCCGACGTGCTCCGGCTGGTCCGCCGGGACCTCGGCGGCGAGCGGCACCTGCGGCTGGCCGAGGACCTCTTCGCCGCCGAGGGCCGCCGGTACGCGCGGCTGCCCGCCCGCTGGAGCGCGTACGACGCCTGGTGGGGCGAGGACGACGGGTACGCCGAGGCGCTCGCGCGCCGCGAGAAGGCCGACCGTTTCGCGCTGGCGACCGCCGTCCTGGAACTGCTGCGGCTGCTGGTGCGGCTGCCGTCCATCGAACCGGTGGGCCCGGTTCCGGGCGATCCCGCCGACCTCCCCGAGGCCGCGCACATCGAGCCGCGCATGCTGACCCGGATCCGGGCGCTGCTGGCGAAGGCGGAGGCGACCCCGTACCCGGAGGAGGCGGAGGCACTCAGCTCGAAGGCGCAGGACCTGATGGCCCGCCATACGGTGGACGAGGCGGTGCTGGCGGCCCGGGGCGAGCGGCCGGCGCAGACGCCCGCCGCGTGCCGGATCGGCGTCGAGCCGCCGTACGAGGAGGCGAAGGCGGTGCTGCTGGACGCGGTGGCGAGCGCCAACCACTGCCAGGCGGTGTGGAACGCGGCGTTCGAGTTCTCCACGGTGGTCGGCTTCGAGAGCGACCTGGAGGCGGTGGAACTGCTGTACACCTCGCTGCTGGTGCAGGGCACGGCGGCGATGACGCGCGCCGAGGCCGCCCAGCGCTCCGGCGGACGCAAGCGGACCAAGACGTTCCGGCAGTCCTTCTTCCTCGCCTACGCCAGCCGGATCGGCCACCGGCTCGCCGAGACCGCCGAACACGCGGTGGCCGGCTCGCTGCTGCCGGCGCTCGTCGCCCGTGACGTGGCGGTCGGATCGCGCGCGCAGGAGATGTTCCCGAAGACCACCACCAGCCGGCTGCGCGGGGCCACCGACCACGCCGGATGGACCGATGGCACGGCGGCGGCCGACCGGGCGAGCGTGGCGCGCGGCGGGCGCCCGCACCTGCCCGAGTAGGCACGGACCGGCCGAGTGTGAAGTCCTCCCGTGCGGTGAGGCGTTCTCCTGGGTAAGGGATCCGTAAGGGATCCGGAATCGTCCCGCTGGAGTCCCGCAGGAGTCCGCAGGAATCCCGTAAGGAGTTCCCATGGCCGACGTCCTCACCGTGACCGTGGTCGCCGCCGCCGTGTGGTGCGGGGCCTCCGTCGCCGTCGCCGTGCTCTACGTGTGGGTGCGCCGGACGGCCGTGCGGCGGGCCGCGGCGCGCCGGGCGGCCGGGCGTCGGCACGCGGCACGCCGGGCGTCGGCACGTCGGACGTCAGCGCGCCGGTCCGTCGTCCTCGGCGCGCAGGGCCCGGGTCTCGGCCTTGAGGATCCGCAGCGACCGGCCCGCGGAGCGGGCCATGTCGGGCAGCCTCTTGGAGCCGAAGACCAGCAGGCAGACGACGGCGAGGATCACCAGGTGCCAGGGTTCGAGCGCGTTCCGGATCATGGCGCCCATGGAACCCGCTCTGGGCGGCCCGCACAAATCTGAACAAGTCCTGAAGAGCACCGATATCTGCGGTTTCTGCGGCAACTCCGACCCGTCCGGTACGTCCCCGGCGGCTACGCTCGTCCGCATGAGCTGGTTCCGGGCGCTGAAGGAGACCGCCCGCGCGGGCGTCAGGGTCGAGCGGGCCTGCCTGGAACCGCTCGTCGCCCTGCGCGCCACCGCCGGCCTGGCCCTGGTCTTCGGCGTCACCCTGGCCCTGCTCGGGCCCGGTTCGGCGGTCAGTTCGGCCTTCGGCGCGTTCATGGCCGCCATCGCCTCCTTCCAGCGCAGCTGGCGGCCGCGCCCGGTGCTGGCGCTCGCGTCGGGGCTGACGCTGGCGGTCTCCACCTTCGTCGGCTACCTGGTCGGGGCCTCCCACATGGCGGCGTTCCTCGTCCTGCTCGCCGTGTGGACCCTCGTCGCCGGCCTGTTGTGGGCGGCCGGGCCGACCGTCGGTGTCATCGCCTCCGGCAACGTGGCGATGATGCTGGTCACGGTCACGCTGCCGACCTCCGTGGCGCAGGCCGCCGGGCACGCGGCGCTGATCGCGGCGGGCGGGGTCGTGCAGGCCCTGCTGATCGTGCTGTTCCCGGTCCGCCGCTGGGGCGCCCAGCGTGACGCCCTCGCCGACGCGCTCGCCGCCGAGGCGGACTACGCGCGGCGGCTGCGCCACGATCCGGCGGCCCCGTTCGACCCGGAGCCGCTCATGACCGCGCGGGAGGCGGCCACCGTAACCCGGCATCAGGCCCGCCGGCGGCCGGCCGAGCTGCACGGCGCGCGGGGTCTCGCCGAACGGATCCGCCCGGTCCTGGCCGCCCTGGCGGAGCCGGGCGGCGCGGAGCCCGGCGGCACGGAGCCGCGGGACGGGCCGGCCCGGGACCGGGTGCGGGAGCTGCTCGCGGCGGCCGCCGCCGTACTCGACGCGGCCGCCCGCGCGATCCGGCACGGTGAGCCCGTACGGCCCCCCGGCCCGGCGCTGGCGGTCCTGAAGGCCCCCGACACGGCCGACCTGCTGGACGGGGCCGCGCTGCGGGCCGCCCGGCGGCTGGCGGCCCTGCTCCAGGACGTCCTGGAGACCGCCGAGCCGGGGACCGGGGCCGCCGCGACCGCGGACCCCGGCGCGGCCATGCTGCGGCCCGGCCTGCCGGCCCTGGTCCCGTTCGTCGCCCGCGCCGTCCGCGCGGAACTGCGGCCCGGCTCGCCCGTCCTGCGGCACGCGCTGCGGCTCACCGGGGTCACCTCCGCGGGCTACGCCGTCGGCCTGCTGCTGCCGTTCGGGCACGGCTACTGGGCGCCGATGGCCTCCGTCATGATCATGCGGCCGGACTTCACGCAGACCTACGCCCGGGCCGTCGCCCGCTTCACCGGCACGCTCGCCGGTGTCGCCGTCGCCACCGCCGTCGTCCAGCTCGCGCAGCCGGGGCCGTACCTCTCGGGCGCGCTGGCCGTGCTCAGCGCCGGCCTGATGTTCGTGCTGCTGCGCACGGGGTACGCGGTCGCCACGCTGTGCGTCTCGATGTACGTGGTCTTCCTGCTCGGGACAGGCGGTCTGCGCTGGGACCAGACGGTCCCGGACCGGGTCGCGCTGACCCTGGTCGGCGGGGTGCTGGCGATGGCCGGGTACGCGCTCTACCCGGCGTGGGAGACCCCGCGGCTGCGCGGCCGGCTGGCGGACTGGCTGGCGGCGGTCGGCCAGTACGCCGCGGCCGTCCTCGACCAGTACGCCGACCCGTCCGCCGCCCGGCGCGCCGACGTCCGCACGGCGCTGCTGGCCGCCCGGTCGGCCCGGCTCGCCTGGCAGGACGCGGTGGCCACGGCGGAGGGGGAACCGGTCCGCCACCGGGGGCTGTCGCGCGCCGCCGCCGACGCTGCGGGGGAAGCCCTGGCCGGGGTGGGCCGCGGCGCCGTACTCCTGGAGGCCCACCTGCCCGACCGCGACCGCGACCCGGACAGCGACAGCGTGCGCGGACGTGACCCGGGCCCCGGCTCCCCGCCCGGATCCGGATCCGCCCCGGCCGCGCTCGCCGGGGTCCTGCGCGCCGCCACGCGGGCCGGGGCCCGGGCGGTGCGCGAGCGCCGGGTGCCGGACTTCACCCCCGTCCGCGCGGTCCTGGACGCCTGGGACGTGCCGGAGGCCGACGCCCTGCGTGCGGACGCGTACCGGCTCGTCGACGCCCTGGACGAGGTCGCGCGGGCCCTGCGGACCTGAGCCGCCGCCGACGGGGAGTCAGATGCGCAGCGGTCGGCGGGCAACCGGCGGAGGGCTTCCGGGCGTCTGACTCTATGCCCGTACGACGTCCGTACCGGCTGCGTACCGGCTCCGTACGGCGTTCGTACGACGCCCCTGGGGCCCGGGTCCCGCCGCAGCGTGATCAAGGAACCACCCCGCGTGCACGTGCATCTGCCCGTGCAGCCGCGTATGAACACAGCTATGATCCGGTGCAGTTGACATCTGCACTATCGGGGGCTTCCTGTGGACCACGCGTACAACGGGATGGCAGCTGCAGAACTCGACGGTGTGTTCTGGCAGAAGAGCAGGCACAGCAACTCGCAGGGTTCCTGTGTCGAGTTCGCCAAGCTGCCGGGCGGCAACGTGGCCGTACGCAACTCGCGTCACCCGGACGGACCGGCACTCGTCTACACGCCGGCCGAAATAGAGGCACTGCTGCTCGGTGTCAAGGACGGTGAATTCGACCATCTGATCGCTTGATCGACACGCCATGGATCAAGCCATGCACGTGCGCTGACCGAGACCGATCGCAGCGATCGGTCTCGGTCATTTTTCGTTCCGCATGGGTTCCGGTCGGCTCAGTCCTGGAGCAGGAAGAGCGCCCACACCACTTTGCCCGTCAGGCGCCCCGCGAGTGGGTGCCAGCCCCAGTTGTCACTGTAGGAGTCGACCAGGAACAGTCCCCGGCCCGACTCGGCGTCGCAGTTCTCGTCCGTGCGCTCCGGCGAGAAGTCGCCGCCGGGCTTGTCCTCGCTGGGGTCCCGGACCGCGCACACCAGCCGGGTGCTCCACCGCATCAGGTGCAGCCGCACCGGCGGCTCCTCACCCGGACGGGCGGAATCCTCCGGCCCGGCGGCGTGCCGCAGCGCGTTGGTGACGAGTTCGGAGACGACCAGGGCCACGTCGTCGAAACGGTCATCGAGACCCCATTGGGCCAGGGTGGACCGGGTGAACGAACGGGCGCCCCGCACCGCCTCGTAGCGGGCGGGCAGGGCACAGGAGGCGGACCCGGAGACAGCCGTGGGGTCGACCGGGGGCAGCCCCTGCCGTAACGGCTCGAGCATGGTCGATCCATTCGTCCCCATGCGAGGCACTCCCGGGATTCGCGGACGGAGCGGCGGCACTGTCCAAAAAGAACTGCGGGGTGGGTCCGGCGCCGGCGCGAAGAGCACGCAGGTGCGCGGCACCATCGTTCCGAATGGGGATGTCAGATGCAAGGGCAGATGCACGTGCACGCGCCGGACCTGTCCCCTCCCGTGACGGTTCTTGCTCATTTCTTCCTACGCAGACTTACGGACTTCTTTCCCGGCGGGCCGGATTCCGTTACAGAACGAGTACGGGCGGCTGCGTTTTGGTGGCAGACTGCGGCCTCTGGGGTACGGGGGCCCCGCGACGCACACCGCACACCTTTTCGATGGGGAGGGCAGGACTAGTGACCGCAGAAGCCAGCGGTTCTGTGGTGCGCCGCATCCTCCTGGGCTCACAGCTCAGGCGACTCCGGGAATCCCGCGGCATCACCCGTGAGGCGGCCGGCTACTCGATCCGCGCATCCGAATCGAAGATCAGCCGCTTGGAGTTGGGAAGGGTGAGCTTCAAGGCCCGGGATGTAGAGGACCTTCTGACGCTGTACGGCGTCACGGACGGCGCGGAGCGCGAGTCGCTCCTGGGCCTGGTCCGTGAGGCCAACGCGGCGGGCTGGTGGCACAGTTACGGCGACGTGCTGCCCGGCTGGTTCCAGACGTACATCGGTCTGGAGGGCGCCGCCTCCCTGATCCGCATCTACGAGGTCCAGTTCGTGCACGGACTGCTGCAGACCGAGGCGTACGCGCACGCGGTCGTCAGCCGTGGCATGCCCGAGGCGACCCCGGCCGAGATCGACCGGCGCGTGGCACTGCGCCTGGAACGCCAGAAGACCCTCGTCAGCGAGAACGCCCCGCTCTTCCACGCCGTCCTGGACGAGGCGGCGCTGCGCCGCCCGTACGGCGACCGCGCGGTGATGCGGGGGCAGCTGGAGCACCTCATCGAGGTGTCCCAGCGGCCGAACGTGCAGCTCCAGGTGATGCCGTTCTCCTTCGGCGGCCACGCGGGCGAGTCCGGCGCGTTCACGCTGTTGCGGTTCCCGGAGTCCGACCTCCAGGACATCGTCTATCTGGAACAGCTCACCAGCGCCCTCTACCTGGACAAAGACGAGGAAGTGGCGCAGTACGGCAGGGCGATGGAACGGCTCCAACGCGACTGTCCGGGGCCTGATCAGACCCGGGATCTTCTCCGAGGATTGCTCCAACTGTCTTGAATCGCACGTACCATGACGTCTGATCAGTCTCCCATCGGCTGATCGGGTGGTCTCCGGTGCAGCGCAAGGTGCGCGCTCGCAGTAAGGGATGGCATGTCCATATTCGACGACCTGGCTCACCAGTACATCGACGGCGAATGGCTGGCCGGCACCGGTTCGTGGGACATCATCGATATCAACCCCTACAACGGGGAGAAGCTCGCGGCCATCACCGTGGCCACCGTCGAGCAGGTCGACCGCGCCTACCGGGCCGCCGAGCGCGCCCAGGCGGACTGGGCGGCCATCGGCGCGTACGCGAGACGCGAGGTCCTCGAACGCGCCCTGCGGCTGACCGAGGCGCGCGAGAAGGAGATCGTCGAGGCGATGATCGACGAGCTCGGCGGGACCCGTCCCAAGGCCGAGTACGAGATCTACCTCGCCAAGCAGTTCATCCGCGAGGCCATCCAGCTCGCCGTCCGGCCCGAGGGCCAGATCCTGCCGTCGACGGTGGCCGGCAAGGAGAACCGGGTCCAGCGGCTGCCCGTCGGTGTCGTCGCCGTCATCAGCCCGTTCAACTTCCCCTTCCTGGTGACCATGAAGTCGGTCGCGCCGGCCCTCGCGCTCGGCAACGCCGTCGTGATCAAGCCGAACCAGAACGCGCCCGTGGTGGGCGGCGGGGTCATCGCCAAGATCTTCGAGGACGCGGGCCTGCCCGCCGGCCTCCTCAACGTGCTGGTCACCGACATCGCCGAGATAGGCGACGCGCTCCTGACCCACCCGGTGCCGAAGGTGATCTCCTTCGCCGGATCCGACCGGGTCGGCCGCCACGTCGGCTCCGTCGCCGCCCGCCACTTCAAGCGGACCGTCCTGGAGCTCAGCGGCAACAGCGCGCTGGTCGTCCTCGACGACGCCGACGTCGACTACGCCGTGGACGCGGCCGTCTTCAGCCGTTTCGTCTACCAGGGCCAGGTCTGCATGGCCGCCAACCGGATCCTGGTCGACCGTACGATCGCCGACGAGTTCACGGAGAAGTTCACCGCGCGGGTGCGGGCGCTGAACACCGGCGACCCCCACGAGGCGGACACCCATATCGGCCCGCTGATCAACTCCTTCCAGGCCGACGCCCTCACCGCTCTCGTCGACCGTGCCCTGGAGTCCGGGGCGCAGGCACTGGTCCGGGGGTCTACGCGCGGCAACCTGGTCGAGCCCACCGTGCTGGCCGGCCTGCCCGAGGACTCCCCGCTGCTGGGCCAGGAGATCTTCGGTCCGGTGGCGCTGCTGGTGGTCTTCGACGGCGAGGAGGAGGCCGTACGGCTGGCCAACGCGACGCCGTACGGCCTCAGCGGCGCGGTGCACACCCGGGACGTCGAACGCGGCGTGCGGTTCGCGGAGCGGATCGAGACCGGGATGATCCACGTGAACGACTCGACGATCGGGGACGAGCCGCTGGCGGCCTTCGGCGGCGAGAAGGCCTCCGGGCTCGGCCGGCTCAACGGCGCCTCGACGGTGGAGGCCTTCACGACGCAGAAGTGGATCTCGGTCCAGCACGGCCGGAGCCACTTCCCCTTCTAGGACACACGCTGTCCTCAATGGTCCGTAGCGTGGTGGTTGTCAGCGGGAAACACCTCCACGCAGAAGGCGGTCGGTCATGGCTCAGATTTCCGAAGAGGTCCTCGGCGACGAGCGCGCCACGCTCCTGAAGTTCGTCGAGGCCCAGCGCGTCGCGATCCGCGAGACGCTGGACGGGGTGAGCGCCGAGCAGGCGGCGAGCCGCCCCAGCGCGAGCGAGCTGTCCCTGTCGGGGCTGCTCAAGCACGTGTCCCTGGCCGAGCACAACTGGCTGCGGCTGGCGCAGCAGCGGCCCAACGAGCGCTTCACGGGCCCGGAGAGCTGGGCCGACGGCTTCCGGCTCGTCGAAGGTGAGAGCATCGAGAGCGTCCTGGCCTTCTGGGACGGCGTACGCGCCGAGCTGGAGGAGTTCGTCGCGTCCGCCGCGAGCCTGGACGAGACCTTCCCGCTGCCCCGGGCGCCCTGGTTCCCCGAGAACGGCAAGGTCTCGGTGCGGTGGATGCTGCTCCACCTGGTGGAGGAGTTCGCCCGGCACGCGGGCCACGCGGACGTGATCCGCGAGTCCATCGACGGCCACAAGGCGATGGGCTGACGGGCGGCCGACGGCTGACGGGCGGCTGACGGCCAGGGCGTGCTCGAGACGTACGGGGTTCGGGGTTGCACCTCACGTCACGTGAGGGACCACAGTGAGGTGCGTACCCAACCAGAGGAGCGGGAACGATGAGCTACTCCGTGGGCCAGGTCGCCGGATTCGCCGGAGTCACGGTGCGCACCCTGCACCACTACGACGAGATCGGTCTGCTCTCCCCGGGCGGACGCAGCCACGCGGGTCACCGGCGTTACGACGACGCCGACCTCGACCGGCTGCAGCGCATCCTGTTCTACCGGGAGCTCGGCTTCCCGCTCGACGAGGTCGCGGTCCTGCTGGACGACCCGGACACGGATCCGCGGGAGCACCTGCGCAAGCAGCACGCCCTGCTGTCCGACCGGATCGAGCGTCTCCAGCAGATGGCCAAGGCCGTCGAGCACGCCATGGAGGCACAGAAGATGGGCATCAACCTCACGCCCGAGGAGCGTTTCGAGGTCTTCGGGGACCAGGACCCCGGCCAGTACGCCGAGGAGACCGAGCGGCGCTGGGGCGACACGGAGGCGTACGCGGAGTCGCAGCGCCGGGCCGCCCGCTACACCAAGGACGACTGGAAGCGGATGCAGCAGGAGTCCGCCGAATGGGGCGTCCGCTACGCGGCCCTGATGGAGGCCGGCGAGCCCGCCGACGGCGAGGGCGCGATGGACCTGGCCGAGGAGCACCGCCGGCACATCGACGCGTGGTTCTACCCGTGCGACCACGAGTTCCACCAGTGCCTGGGTGAGATGTACGTCTCGGACGAGCGGTTCACGGCGTTCTACGACCGGATCCGCCCCGGCATGGCCGTACACCTGCGCGACGCGATCCTCGCCAACGCGCTGCGCAAGATCCAGTAGCGGGCCCGCGGGGGCCCGGTGGTGCGGCGACGCGGTCCCGGCCCGGCCCCTGGAACCGGGCCGGGACCGCGTGCGTTGATAATTGAGAAGAACTTGACCTGCCCGCAGCACCGCCGCGACCCCATCCAGGAGCCCGGAACCCGTGTACACGACGCTTGCGCTCGGCCCCGAGTGGCTGTCCCCGGACTACCTGATCTCGGAATACGGCCTGATCGGCATCCTCGTCATCGTCTTCGCCGAGTCGGGACTCTTCGCGTTCCTGCCCGGCGACTCGCTGCTCTTCACGGCGGGCCTGCTGGTCGCCGACGGGAAGTACATCACCCAGCCGCTGTGGCTGGTCTGCACCCTGATCGTGGCCGCCGCGATCATCGGTGACCAGGTCGGCTACATGATCGGCAAATTCTTCGGCCCGAAGCTGTTCAACCGGCCGAACTCCAAGCTGTTCAAGCGGGAGAACCTGGACAAGGCGCACGAGTTCATGGACCGGCACGGTCCGAAGGCCATCGTGCTCGCCCGGTTCGTGCCGATCATCCGTACGTTCGCGCCGATGGTCGCGGGCGCCGGCTCGATGAAGTACCGCACCTTCCTGACGTACAACGTCATCGGCGGCGTCGCCTGGGGTGCCGGTGTCACGGTCGCGGGCTACTGGCTGGGCCAGATCGAGTTCATCAACAAGAACGTCGAGCCCATCCTGGTCGGCATCGTCCTGATCTCGGTGATCCCGGTCGTCTTCGAGGTCCTCAAGGCCCGCAAGGAGAACAAGGCGGCCGCCGCCGCCGACCCGGCCGACGGCACGGCCGCCCCGGCCGCCGTCACGCGCGGCCGCCACGCCAAGCGCTGACGCCTCTCGCCCGCCCGGCCTTCCGGCCGTCCGGACGGGCGTACGGGCGTACGCGACGCCCCCGGGACCCTGACAGGGTTCCGGGGGCGTCGTGCTGCCGGGGGGCGCCGTACGGCCGCCGTACGGGCCCCTGGGGGTCTTCAGTAGCCGCGCGTGCGCTTGGCGGCCCGGCGCTTGGCCGCGCTCGTCGCGCCCGGCATCCGCATGAACAGGCGGGAGGTCTCCGAGCCCAGGTTCACCCCGATCGCGATCGCGAGCGCGATCGCGGCGGCGTTGGTCAGCGAGGCGAGCCCCGCGTTCAGGTTGTTCTCGGCGATCGACAGCAGCCCGTAGTACGTCGCCGAACCCGGCAGCAGCGGCCCGATCGCCGCCGTCACGTACGGCAGGGCGGAGGCGTACCGGTAGCGGGAGAAGAGCTGGCCGAAGAGGCCCACCAGGCCGGCCGCGACGGCCGTCGAGGGCACCGGCGGCAGCCCGGCCGCCGTCAGCGCGCCGAAGGTCACCCAGGCCACGCCGCCGTTGAGCGTCACGATCCACACCGTGGAGCGCTCCTGCTGGAGCAGGATCGCGAAGGTGAAGACCAGCACCATCGAGGCCAGGATCTGGACCACCGGCCGTGACGGGATCTTCAGGACGTCGTCCGGGTTGGGCGCGGCGCCCAGCTGAAGCCCGAGGTAGATCACCACGAGGACGCCGATGATGATCCCGATGAAGAGGTACATGACCTCCAGCAGCCGGGCGGAGGCCGTGATGTAGTAGCCGGTCAGGCCGTCCTGCACGGCGGCCACCAGGGCCCGTCCGGGCAGCAGCGCGAAGAGCCCGCCGGTGATCACGGCGGAGGCGCGGACGTCGATCTCGGCGAGCTTCAGCGCCACGCCGATCGCGGCCGGCGGCATCGCGGCGATCACGAACTGGTAGAACTCCGGCAGCCCGCGCCCGGCGCAGTACCAGGCCAGCCGGTCGCCGAGGACCGCGCCGAGCATCGCGCAGAAGAACACGAAGACCCCGCCGCCGACCAGGATCGACGCGGCCCCGGCGAGGAGGCCGGCGGCGGCGGTCAGCACCCAGGTGGGGTACGGGTGGCGGTTGCGGCGGATCTCCGCCATCCGCCGGTAGGCCTCCTCCAGCGAGATGGCCACGTCGGGGGAGCTGATGTCGTCGACCAGCCGGAAGACGGCCGCCAGGCGCGTGTAGTCGGTGCCGCGCCGCCGCACGGTCCGGTTCGCCGAGACCGGGTCGCCCACCAGGGAGGGCTGGTGGGTGATCGAGAGCATGGTGAAGGTGACCGTCGGCTCGCAGCGGTCCAGGCCGTAGCTGCGGGCGACCGCGAACATGGCGGCCTCGACGTCCTCGGCGCCCTCGCCGCCCGCGAGGAGCAGCTCGCCGATGCGCAGGGTCAGGTCGAGCACGCGGCCGACGGCCGGGCCGGACTCGCTGGGCCGGTGGACCGTCTCGGGGACCGGGCGGACGTCGACCGGCATGCGCAGCATCGTGCGCATGCGGTCCTGCCAGGGGGACTCCGTCATCCGGGAGACGGGGAAGTCCTGGCCGGGGGTGTAGGCGGGCGGGGAGGCCTGCGCGCTGTAGGTGCTCGGCAGGGCGAAGGCGGAGCCCTCCGGCCCGGCGGGGGCGGCGTCGGGGAGGGCCGTTCCGGTGCCCGCCGGAAGGGCGAATTCCGAGGTGGGCTGGTCCTCCTCGGGCACCTCGGGCTCCATCCCGGGCGGCGGCGTGAACGCGCTGCGCGCCTCGTCGGAACGGGGCTTCCTGTCCTCTGCCCCCTCGGCCTCCGCCACGTGCCCTCCAGTCCCTGACCGCCCCGGAGATCAGTATGCGGAATCGTTTCATCCACGGCGAAAGCGGGAGGCCGGGGGCCGGGAGCGCGGGGGCCGGAAGCGCGGGAGCCGGGAACGCGACGGCGGGCGGCACCCCGTGAAGGGGGTGCCGCCCGCCGTCGGCGAAGCTCGCGTTACCGCCGGGTGGGCGGAACGTCAGTGGTGGCCGCCCTGGGCCTCCAGGCGCTTGTACGAGGCCTCGATCTCGGCCTCGGCCTCGGCGCGGCCGACCCAGTTGGCGCCCTCGACCGACTTGCCCGGCTCCAGGTCCTTGTAGACCTCGAAGAAGTGCTGGATCTCCAGGCGGTCGAACTCGGACACGTGGTGGATGTCGCGCAGGTGCTCCACACGGGGGTCGGAGGCCGGCACGCACAGCAGCTTGTCGTCGCCGCCCGCCTCGTCCGTCATGCGGAACATGCCGATGGCGCGGCACTTGATCAGGCAGCCCGGGAAGGTCGGCTCGTCCAGGATGACGAGGGCGTCCAGCGGGTCGCCGTCCTCACCCAGGGTGTTCTCGACGAAGCCGTAGTCGGCCGGGTAGCTGGTGGAGGTGAAGAGGCGACGGTCCAGACGGATCCGGCCGGTCTCGTGGTCCACCTCGTACTTGTTCCGCGAACCCTTGGGGATCTCGATGGTGACGTCGAACTCCACGTCCTGCTCCTCCGTGTCCAGCTTCGTTGGTGACGAGTGATAGCGCGTCCGGCCCCCCCTGGCTGGGTGGGGTGCCATGCTCGCGGCAAGACGCAGTGGTTAAGTGTCCCTCACGCATGCATGTGATCGCGAAAGGGGCTGGTCCGAGGTGCCGACGCTGAGGACGTGGCAGGTCGTCGCGGGGTCGGGCGTCGCAGGCCTCGCCCTGGCGGCATCCGTGGTGGTCGCGGCCGGTCCCTGGGATTCCGGCCAGCGTACGGCCGAGCGCGAACGGGCCGCCTCCCGGAGCCCCCGGGGTGGCGCAGATCACGGGGAGGGCCGCGTTCCGCAGGCCGCGCCCAGCGCCCCCGGGGTCCTCGCGGCGGTCTCCGGGGCCGGCCCCCGGCAGGCCGGCGCCCCCACCGCGCTCGCCGACGCCCTGCGGCCGCTGCTGGCCGATCCCGCCCTGGGCGACGTACGGGCCGCCTCCGTCGTGGACGCGGCCACCGGCGCCGTCCTGTACGAGGAGCGGCCGCGCGAGCCGATGACCCCGGCCTCCACCGTCAAGATCGCCACCGCGGCGGCCGCGCTGGCCGCCCTCGGGCCCGAGCACCGGATCGCGACCACCGTGGTGCCCGGCGCCGGCGCGGGCCAGATCGTCCTCGTCGGCGGCGGCGACCCCTCGCTCAGCGCCAAGAAGAAGAACCCCGCGGGCCCCGGCGGCAGCCTCGTCGTGCTCGCCGCCGACACCGCCCAGGCCCTCAAGGCCCAGGGCACCGAGACCGTCACGCTCGCCTACGACGACTCGCTGTGGACCGGGCCCGCCCGCCACCCCATCGGCCGCAACCCCAACATCGCGCCGATGAGCGCCCTGATGGCCGACGAGGGCCGACCCGACGACTCGACGTCCGGGCCCGTGGACCGCACCGACACCCCCGCCCAGGACGCCGCCGCCGCCTTCGCCGCGCTGCTGCGCGAGCGCGGCATCACCGTCACCGGGACCCCCGCCCGCGCCAAGGCCCCGGCCGGGGCCCAGGCCCTGGCCACCACCTGGTCCACCCCGGTGGCCGGCCTCGTCGAGCGGATGCTCACCACCAGCGACAACGACATCGCCGAGGCCCTCGCCCGGCAGACCGCCGTCGCCGCCGGCAGGCCCGCCGACTTCGAGGGCGGCGAGAAGGCCGTCGCCGAGAAGCTCGCCTCCCTCGGCCTGGACCTCACCGGCACCCGCTTCGCCGACGGCAGCGGGCTCAACCGCGCCGACAAGGTCAGCTCCGGCCTGCTCACCGCCCTGCTCGCCAAGGCCACCGAGCCCGGCCGGCCCGAACTGCGGCCCGTCCTCACGGGCCTGCCCGTCGCCGGCTTCAACGGCACCCTGCGCGGGCGCAACGCCGGCTCCTCCCCGGCCGCCGGCCTGCTGCGGGCCAAGACCGGCACCCTGTCCGGGGTCAACTCGCTGGCCGGCACGGTCGTCGACCCCTCCGGACGGCTGCTCGCCTTCGCGTTCCTCACCGCCAACACCCCCGGCCCCGAAGGCGCCGAGAAGGCCCTCGACAAGCTCGCCGCCGCCGTCGCCACCACCTCCCCCGGCGGTTCCTAGCGTTTCCGAGGGGATCCGTCCGGGGGCCGGTCCACGTACGGTTGACGCATGACGAGCATCGGTGGTGCGGAGATGGTCGACTGGAACCTCGCGGTGGCGACCGCGACCCGGCTCGTACGGCCCGGCCCGGAGGTCGGCCGGGACGAGGCGCGGGCCGTTGTCGCCGAGTTGCGCAGGCACGCCAGAACCTCGGAACGGCACGTGCGCGACTTCACCCGGATGGTGCCCGAGGGCGCCCCCGTGGAGGACACCCCCGTCCTGGTCGTCGACCGGGCCGGCTGGGTCAGGGCCAACGTGGCCGGCTTCCGCGAACTGCTGGGGCCGCTGCTCGGCAGGATGCAGGAGCGCCGCGGCGCCACCCCCGGCGGGGCCGTGCTCGGCGCGGTCGGCGGCAAGGTCACCGGCGTCGAGCTGGGCATGCTGCTCAGCTTCCTGGCCTCGCGCGTGCTGGGCCAGTACGAGACCTTCGCCCCCGTCGCCCGCGACCTGCCCGGCGGCTCCGGCGGCGGCCGGCTGCTGCTCGTCGCGCCCAACATCGTGCACGTGGAGCGCGAACTGGAGGTCAGCCCGCACGACTTCCGGCTCTGGGTCTGCCTGCACGAGGAGACCCACCGCACCCAGTTCACCGCCGTCCCCTGGCTGCGCGACCACCTCCGGGGCGAGATCCAGGCGTTCCTCGGCGCCACCGAGATGGACCCCATGACGGTCCTGGAGCGGCTGCGCGAGGCCGCCCAGGCGCTGGCCGGCGCCCGCCCCGAGGGTGAGCGCGGCGAGGAGGGCCGCTCCCTGGTCGAGCTCGTGCAGACGCCCGAGCAGCGCGAGATCCTCGGCCGGCTCACCGCCGTCATGTCCCTGCTGGAGGGGCACGCCGACTACGTCATGGACGGCGTCGGGCCCCAGGTCGTGCCCTCGGTCGCCGAGATCCGCGAGAAGTTCCAGAAGCGCCGGGCCACCGGCGCCGGCCGGCTCGACGTCGCGCTGCGCAGGCTGCTCGGCCTGGACGCCAAGCTGCGCCAGTACCGCGACGGCGAGCGCTTCGTACGGGCCGTCGTCGAGGACGTCGGCATGGACGGCTTCAACCGCGTGTGGACCTCACCGAACACCCTGCCGACGAAGGCGGAGATCGCCAGGCCGTCGGACTGGGTGGCCCGCGTCCACCGCAAGGGAACCGAACAGGGGTGACGGCGGAGGCGTAAACATGTCTCACTGGGGGAAGCAGCATCACCCGTCCGAGGGACCGTGGGCCGTGGAAGGGCGTGCGATGCTCGGGGAACGGCTCGGTTCTGTCACCATCGACGCACTCTGAGTGACATTCCCTTCCGGGACACCGAGCGAGCACCTCCCGAGCACCTCCGGCCTCACCCACCCCACTCCAGCGAAGGGCAGCTGACATGGGTCCCCATCCTGCGGTCGCGGCGATACGCCTGGCGGTCCGCCGCGTACTCCACGACGTCCTCACCGGCCTCACCGAAAGTGACGGGCGGCACCGGCCGCTCGTCCTCGTCGCCTGCTCCGGCGGCGCCGACTCCATGGCGCTCGCCTCGGCGCTCGCCTTCGAGGCCCCCAAGCTCGGCGTCCGGGCCGGCGGCATCACCGTCGACCACGGGCTCCAGGCAGGCTCCGACCTGCGCGCCGCCGAGGTCGTCTCCCGCATGACCGCACTCCGCCTGGACCCGGTGGAGTCCGTCGCCGTGCGCGTAGGCCGGGACGGCGGGCCCGAGGCCGCCGCCCGCGACGCCCGCTACGGCGCCCTGGACGAGGCCGCCGACCGGCTCGGAGCCGCTGCCGTGCTGCTCGGCCACACCCGCGACGACCAGGCGGAAACCGTCCTGCTGGGGCTCGCCCGCGGCTCCGGCATCCGCTCCCTGTCCGGCATGGCCGAGGTCTCCGGCGGCCCCGGGCGCTCCGGCCGCTACCGCCGGCCCTTCCTCCACATCGACCGGCAGACCGCCCGCAAGGCCTGCATGGTCCAGTCCCTCGCCGTCTGGGACGACCCGCACAACATCGACCCCGCGTACACCCGCTCCCGGCTGCGCCACGAGGGACTGCCCGCCCTGGAGAAGGCGCTCGGCAAGGGGGTCGTCGAGGCGCTCGCCCGTACCGCCCAGCTCTCCCGCGACGACGCCGACGCACTCGACTCCTGGGCCGCCGAGGCCGACGACGCCGTACGCGACGAGCTGGGCCAGCTGGAGTGCGCCAAGCTGTACGCCCTGCCCCCGGCCGTCCGCCGCCGGGTGCTGCGCAGGGCCGTCGTCGCCGCCGGTTCCCCCGCCGGTTCGCTCTTCGCCCGGCACATCGAGGAAGTCGACCGGCTCATCACCGGATGGCGGGGTCAGGGCGCCATCAACCTGCCCGGCCGCGTCGAGGCCCAGCGGCAGGGTGGCAGACTTGTCATCCGGCAGGGCTGATGGTGCTGAAACACGGCTGAGTCCTCCGGGGTACGACCCCCGGAGCCCCGGCCGACAACGAAAGTGATGCGGGTGGACGAGAAGGACATGGGCAGCGACCTGGCGTCGGTGCTCATCACCAAGGAAGAGATCGACGCGAAGCTGGCCGAGCTGGCCGCGAAGATCGACGCGGAGTACGCGGGCAAGGACCTGCTCATCGTCGGTGTCCTCAAGGGCGCCGTGATGGTGATGGCGGACCTGGCGCGCGCCTTGTCCACCCCCCTGACCATGGACTGGATGGCGGTGTCCTCCTACGGCGCCGGGACCCAGTCCTCGGGCGTGGTCCGTATCCTCAAGGACCTGGACACCGACATCAAGGACAAGCACGTCCTGATCGTCGAGGACATCATCGACTCGGGTCTGACCCTGTCCTGGCTGCTGTCGAACCTGGGCTCCCGCCAGCCGGCCTCCCTGGAGGTCGTCACGCTGCTGCGCAAGCCCGACGCCGCCAAGGTCGCCATCGACGTGAAGTGGGTCGGCTTCGACATTCCCAACGAATTCGTCGTCGGCTACGGCCTGGACTACGCGGAGAAGTACCGCAACCTGCCGTTCGTCGGCACGCTCGCTCCGCACGTCTACGGCGGCTGAACCCCCGGCCCACGGCCCCAGGTGAACCCGGCACCGGTCCGGGGAACCCTGGGGCCGTTCCCGCCGTTGGAGGATCGAAGGCGGGTTTGTCAGCCGTCCCATGGGGCACGGGGTGACAATTCAGGGGTACATTCCGAAGAACAGTCTTTACTCACAGCAGCATTTACCTACGGGCAGGAGGGACGGGGCGATCACCGCCCCGTATGGATGGACGTGAAGCGATACTTCCGTGGGCCGGTCATGTGGATCGTGCTGGCCGTCCTCGCCGTGGTCGTGTTGATGAACGTCGTCGGCTCCGGCGGCGGCTACAAGTCGGTGGAGACCAGCGAGGTCATCAAGGCGATCAGCCAGAACCAGGTGCAGAGCGCCAAGCTCACCACCGGTGACAGCCAGATGATCAAGATCGAGCTCAAGAACGGCCAGAAGCTCGGCAAGAACGACGGCACCAAGTTCCAGGCCAACTACATCGGGGACCAGGGCGTCTCGGTCGCCAGGGACCTCCAGACCAAGTACGAGGCCGGCCAGATCCCGGACGGCTACTCCGTCACGCCGGACAAGACCAGCCCGTTCCTCAGCGTGCTGCTCTCCCTGCTGCCCTTCGTCCTGATCGTCCTGGTCTTCCTGTTCCTGATGAACCAGATGCAGGGCGGCGGCTCCCGCGTCATGAACTTCGGGAAGTCCAAGGCCAAGCTGATCACCAAGGACACCCCGAAGACGACGTTCGCGGACGTCGCGGGCTCGGACGAGGCGGTCGAGGAGCTCCACGAGATCAAGGAGTTCCTCCAGGAGCCGGCCAAGTTCCAGGCCGTCGGCGCCAAGATCCCCAAGGGCGTGCTGCTGTACGGCCCGCCCGGCACCGGCAAGACCCTGCTCGCGCGTGCCGTCGCGGGCGAGGCGGGCGTCCCGTTCTACTCGATCTCCGGTTCCGACTTCGTCGAGATGTTCGTCGGTGTCGGCGCCTCCCGCGTCCGTGACCTGTTCGAGCAGGCCAAGGCGAACGCCCCGGCGATCGTCTTCGTCGACGAGATCGACGCGGTCGGCCGGCACCGCGGCGCCGGCCTCGGTGGCGGGCACGACGAGCGCGAGCAGACCCTGAACCAGCTGCTCGTCGAGATGGACGGCTTCGACGTCAAGGGCGGCGTCATCCTGATCGCCGCCACCAACCGCCCGGACATCCTCGACCCGGCGCTGCTGCGCCCGGGCCGTTTCGACCGGCAGATCGCGGTCGACCGTCCGGACATGCAGGGCCGTCTGGAGATCCTCAAGGTCCACCAGAAGGGCAAGCCGGTCGCTCCGGACGTCGACCTCTCGGCCGTCGCCCGCCGCACCCCCGGCTTCACCGGCGCCGACCTGTCGAACGTGCTGAACGAGGCGGCGCTCCTGACCGCCCGCTCGGACCGCAAGCTCATCGACAACCAGATGCTCGACGAGGCCATCGACCGTGTCGTGGCGGGCCCGCAGAAGCGGACCCGGATCATGTCGGACCGGGAGAAGAAGATCACCGCGTACCACGAGGGCGGACACGCCCTGGTCGCGGCGGCCTCCCCGAACTCCGACCCGGTCCACAAGATCACGATCTTGTCCCGCGGCCGGGCCCTGGGCTACACGATGGTCCTGCCCGACGAGGACAAGTACTCCACGACGCGCAACGAGATGCTCGACCAGCTGGCCTACATGCTGGGCGGCCGCGCGGCCGAGGAGCTGGTCTTCCACGACCCGACCACGGGCGCCGCGAACGACATCGAGAAGGCCACGGCCACCGCCCGCGCGATGGTCACGCAGTACGGCATGACCGAGCGGCTGGGCGCGATCAAGTTCGGCGGCGACAACACCGAGCCGTTCCTGGGCCGCGAGATGTCGCACCCGCGGGACTACTCGGAAGAGGTCGCGGCGCTGGTCGACGAAGAGGTCAAGAAGCTCATCGAGACCGCGCACAACGAGGCCTGGGAGATCCTCGTCGAGAACCGTGACGTCCTCGACAACCTGGTCCTCGCGCTGCTGGAGAAGGAGACGCTGGGCAAGGAGGAGATCGCCGAGGTCTTCTCGACCATCGTCAAGCGCCCGGCCCGCCCCGCGTGGACCGGCTCCTCCCGCCGTACCCCCTCCACCCGTCCGCCGGTGCTCTCTCCCAAGGAGCTCCAGCTGACGAACTCGGCGAACGGTACGAGCGCCGCGTCCGCCACCGCGGACACCGGCCTCGAGATCGCCCCGGAGGACCGCGCCGAGTAACGGCGGACCGGTCCGTCCCCTCCGGAATGGATGCCGCGCCCCCCAGGTTCTAGCCTGGGGGGCGCGGCACTTTTCTCACGGCCGTGAGCGCACACAGGAACGAGGCACAGATGACCGACCCAGTGACCCTGGCCGGCGAGGGCACCATCGGCGAATTCGACGAGAAGCGCGCCGAGGCGGCCGTACGCGAGCTCCTCATCGCCGTCGGTGAGGACCCGGACCGTGAGGGCCTCCTGGAGACGCCGGCCCGGGTGGCGCGCGCCTACAAGGAGATATTCGCCGGCCTGTACCAGCGGCCGGAGGAGGTGCTGACGACGACCTTCGACCTCGGTCACGACGAGATGGTGCTCGTCAAGGACATCGAGGTGCAGAGCGTCTGCGAGCACCACCTGGTGAGCTTCCACGGCGTGGCGCACGTGGGCTACATCCCGTCCACGGACGGCAAGATCACCGGCCTGTCGAAGCTGGCCCGCCTCGTCGACGTCTACGCCCGTCGGCCGCAGGTGCAGGAACGACTCACCACGCAGATCGCGGACTCGCTCATGGAGATCCTGGAGCCGCGTGGCGTGATCGTGGTCGTCGAGTGCGAGCACATGTGCATGACCATGCGCGGGGTCCGCAAGCCCGGCGCCAAGACCATCACCTCGGCCGTCCGCGGCCAGCTGCGCGACGTGGCGACCCGCAACGAGGCGATGAGCCTGATCATGGCCCGCTGACGCCCCTCCGCCCGCCGAAGCCCCTCGCTCCCCGCTGACGTCCCTCGGACCGTGGTCCGCCGGCACACGGGGCGGGGGCGGTCAGGCCCGGGCCGGGGCCTTGCCGGGGTCGTCGTCCTCCGGGAGCTTGCAGACGTGCTCCAGGAACAGGGCGGCCGCGACGACCGCGGCGCCCGCCAGGACCGAGAAGCCGGCGTACCAGGCCTGGGCGCGGCGGGCGGGGACCTCCAGGGCCTCCAGGACCAGGAAGAGCCCCACACCGCCGTACATGCCCGCCACCAGGGCCGCGACCAGGGCGCTGGCCTGTGCGAAGACCACCGCGCGGGCCGCCATCAGCGGCTCGACGCCCTTGGCGCCCGGGCGGCGCTCGCGCTGGGCCTTCAGCCGGGCGCGCAGGGACAGGGCCGTGGCCAGCAGCACCGCCGCGATGGCGGCCAGCACGATGGGCGCCGCCAGCGGAACGCCCGGCAGGGTGCCGTACGCGTTCCACAGCCGGGCGCCCGCCCAGGACAGCACCCCGGCCACCACGAAGATGCCCGCCAGGACGCCCAGCCGAAGTTGCTTCACGTGCCCGCTCCCCGTTCCTCTACCCGATGGCGCAGCTCACAGGCTAACGACTACTCCGGGAGACGGAGTTCCAGGTCCGGGCGCGGCGTGACGCCGGTGAGGCCGATTTCGGCCAGCAGGGCCGCGACGGCGCCGTGGCCGGGCAGCTGCGCCTCGGGGTCCACGTCGTGCCACGGGGCCAGGACGAAGGCCCGCTGGTGGGCGCGCGGGTGCGGCAGGGTCAGGACCGGGTCGTCGGAGACCCGGTCGGCGTACGCGACGATGTCGACGTCGATGGTCCGGGGGCCCCAGCGCTCCTCGCGGACGCGGTCGAAGGCCTCCTCGATGGCGTGCCCGCGCTCCAGCAGGGAGGACGGCGGCAGCGTGGTCTTCACGAGGACGACCGCGTTGAAGTACGAGGGCTGCGAGCCCGGCTCAACGCCCCACGGCTCGGTCTCGTAGACCGGCGAGACGGCCTTGACCCGCAGGCCGGGGGTGTCCTCCAGGGCGTCGACGGCGCCCTGGAGGGTCTCCAGGCGGTTGCCGAGGTTCGAGCCGAGGGCGACGACGGCGAGTTTGGGGTTGGACAGCGTCGTGTCGGCGGCGTCGACGGCCTCGACGACGGACGCGGGGACGGGCTGCACGGTGGGGTCGCTCTGGGTCTGGTTCATACGCGGCTCCGGGTGATCGTGATGGTCACGTCGTCGAAGGGGACGGTGATCGGCGCGTCCGGCTTGTGGACGACGACCTCCACCTGGGCCACCGCCTCGTGCTTGAGACAGCTCTGGGCGATCCGCTCGGCTAGCGTCTCGATCAGGTCGACCGGCTCGCCCTGGACGACGTCCACGACCTCCTCCGCGACCACGCCGTAGTGGACGGTCTTGGCCAGGTCGTCGTCGGCCGCCGCGGAGCGGGTGTCGAGGTGCAGCACCAGGTCCACGATGAAGGTCTGGCCCTCCTCGCGCTCCCGGGGGAAGACGCCATGGTGCCCGCGGGCCTTGAGGCCGCGCAGCGCGACACGATCCACGCGAATCACTCCTGCTTTCGTAGGTGCTTCCGGCGCAGGGACTCCCCGGCGCCATGGGCCTGCGCCGAGTGCGGTCGGCGTCGTCCACCTTCGAATTTACCTGCGACCGACCGGCTGCCCCGCCGACGGGGTCACGCGGAGTCCTCCTCCTCGTCCTCGTCGGAGTCCGTCAGGACCGGAGAACCGTGGTGGGACCAGAGCCGCCAGCCCTCGGATGTGCGTCGGAACACATTTGTGGCGACCACCAGCTGGCCGACGAGCGGACCGAGGTCCTGGCCGTCCTCGGCGGGCGCGCCGCTGAGGATGTTCTCGGTGCACGTGACCACCGCCGTGTCCCCGATCACCGTGACCTTGGTGTCGGTGAGGAAGAACTGGATGTACTCGGTGTGGGACATGATCAGCGCGTACGAGCGCAGGACCTCGCCGCGTCCGCTGAGCACCGGCCAGCCCGGGTGCACGCAGGAGACCTCGTCGTCGAGCCAGAGCGCCGACAGCGCGTCGAAGTCCCCCTGCTCCATGGCCTCGTAGAAGGCCGTGTTGATCTCTTCGACCGCCTCGATGTCGGTTCTGCTCACGCTGCTCCTCCCGGCGGCCCCCCGGCCGTCGTCACAGGGCTCCTTCCACGGCGCGCGCGACCCGAACCGCGTCGGCCGTGGCCCGTACCTCATGGACGCGCACCGCCCAGGCGCCCTCGTGGGCGGCGATGGCGGACACGGCCGCGGTGGCAGCGTCGCGTTCGCGGGCCGGCGGCGGGGCGGCGCCGTCGGAACCGGCCAGCACCCGGCCCAGGAACCGCTTGCGGGAGGCGGCGACCAGCAGCGGGTGGCCCAGCGCCCGCAGCTCGCGCAGGTGGGCGACGAGCGCGAGGTCGTGCTCGGCGTTCTTGGCGAAGCCCAGGCCCGGGTCGACCACGAGCCGCTCGGGCGCGATGCCGCCGGCCACGACCGCCTCGATCCGGGCCCGCAGCTCCGCGGCGACCTCGGCGACCACGTCCTCGTACACGGCGAGGCTGTTCATGCCGGCGCTGAAGCCGCGCCAGTGCATGACCACGAAGGGCACCTCGGTGGCGGCGACGGCGGGGATCATCCGCGGATCGGCCAGGCCACCGCTGACGTCGTTGACCAGCACCGCGCCCGCGGCGACGGCCTGCTCGGCGACGGCGGCGCGCATGGTGTCCACGGAGACGGTGACGCCCTCGGAGGCCAGGCCCCGTACGACGGGCACGACCCGGCGCAGCTCCTCGTCCTCGTCCACGCGACTGGCGCCGGGACGGGTGGACTCGCCGCCGACGTCCACCAGGTCGGCGCCCTGCTCGACGAGGTCCAGGCCCCGCTTGACGGCGGCGGTGGTGTCGAACCAGCGGCCGCCGTCGGAGAACGAGTCGGGCGTGACGTTGACGACGCCCATGACCGCGCAGCGGTCCCATTCCGGCAGGCCTGTGACTCGACCCCTGGCGGCGGGTCCGCGCATCGTGTTCATGGTTTCCAGGGTAGAGCTGGTGTACGCACGCCACGGCCCCGGCCGCTGTACGCGACCGGGGCCGTGGGCACCGTACGGGGCGGGCGGCGGTTACGCCGCCTGGACCTCGCGCTCGGCCTGGGCCGGCACGGGGGCCACGCCGTGGTTGTGCGCGCAGGCGCGGACCGGCTTGGGCCGGCGGCGGGAGGCGAACAGGCGCGGCAGGGCCAGCGTCACGAACCCTTCCGCCTGCATCGCCGCGAAACCGATGCGGGGCAGGTCACGGGTGGTGCGGAAGACGACGAAGCGGGGCTCCCAGCGGGGGCGGAACTTCGCGTTGAACTTGTACAGCGACTCGATCTGGAACCAGCGCGAGAGAAAGACCAGCAGACTGCGCCAGGCGCGCAGGACCGGGCCGGCGCCGATCTTCTCGCCGCGGGCGAGCGCGGAGCGGAACATCGCGAAGTTCAGGGAGACCTTCTCGATGCCCAGGGACGGGGCCGCCTCCAGGGAGGCGACGATCAGCAGCTCGTTCATGCCGGGGTCGGCGCCGCGGTCGCGGCGCATCAGCTCCAGCGACATGCCGTCCTTGCCCCACGGCACGAAGTGCTGGATGGCCTTGAGGTCGCCGAACGGGCTGGTGTCGCCCTCCTCGACGCGGTGCGCGGTCGCGATGATGCAGTCCCCGTCGCCCGGGTCGCCGACCCGGCCCAGCGCCATGGAGAACCCGCGCTCGGTGTCGGTGCCGCGCCAGGCGTCGGAGGCGCCGCGGACCGCGGCCAGCTCCTCGTCGGTCAGCTCGCTGACCCGGCGGACCTTGGTGGTGTAGCCGTTGCGCTCGATGCGCTTGACCATCTGGCGGACGTTGCGCATGGCGCGCCCGGAGAGGGAGAAGTCCTTGACGTCGACGATGGCCTCGTCGCCGAGCTCCAGGGCGTCCAGGCCGGTCTCGCGGGTCCACACCTCGCCGCCGGTCTCGCTGCAGCCCATGACGGCGGGGGTCCAGGAGTGGGCCTTGGCCTCCGCCATGAAGCGCTCGATGGCGCCGGGCCAGGCCTCGACGTCGCCGATGGGGTCGCCGGAGGCGAGCATCACGCCGGAGACGACGCGGTAGGTGACGGCGGCCTTGCCGCTGGGGGAGAAGACGACGGCCTTGTCGCGGCGGAGCGCGAAGTGGCCGAGCGAGTCGCGGGCGCCGTGCTTGGCCAGCAGCTCGCGCAGCTTCGTCTCGTCGTCCGCGGTGAGGCGGGCCGCCGGGTGCTCGGGGCGGAAGGCGAGGTAGATCGTGGTGAGCGCGGTGAGCATGCCGAGGGAGCCGAGCGAGTAGCCGACGATCCAGTCGGCGCGGCCGCCGGAGTAGGCGACGGGGCCCTCGATGCCGAAGAGGCCGTAGATCACGTGGGCGATCTGCTCGTACAGGCCGGGGTTGCCCACGACCTTGCTCGGGTGGGCGTTGACGATGACCAGGCCCAGCCCGATGGAGCCGGCACCCATCAGGACGAAGTTCGCCAGCGCCTTCCAGCGGCTGCGCGGGTCGGGCAGCGCCTTGAATTCACCCTGATGACGCAGCAGCACCGCCAGGAGTACGGCCGCGATCACCACGCCGATGTAGGAGTGGCGGTAGGCGAACTGCGCCACGGCGCCGACCGGCAGCAGGACGACGGCCGCCCGCCAGGCGCGGCGCTTGCGGCGCTTGAGCCCGTGGGCGAGCAGGAGCAGCAGGACGCCCGCGCAGATGGTCACGGCGGCTGCCATGGGCCGGGTCGAGCCCGGGATCACCTCGGCGACGGCGTGGATCCGGCTGTGCCGGAACCGCGGGAAGATACCCGCCGCGAGGTCGAGGAGGCCGACGATCGTGACGGCCGTACCGATCAGACTGGGGACGCGCTCAGGTCGTGGGCCACTGAGGATTCGGCGGACCCGGCTTGGAACCTGTCCCGACTTATCGCCATCTATCCTGCTAGACATCGCTTCCCGTTGCTCCGCGAGAGATCATGTGGCCGAAGGCCGCACCAGCCTCCGGAGTGTGCGTCCAGTAGGACGACATCAGGGGACAGCGGGTTCACTCTTCGCCCGGAAAAAAATCGGCCTGCCACGAGAAAGTCGGCTAACTGCTCATGGGTCTCACCAGTAATACGGTCTTGGCGCTGGCCATCGTGGCCGGAGTGCTGCTCTTCGCGGCCACGGTCTGGCTCTGGCCGCGGTTGTCGGGCCGCACGTGGCGCGCGGTCCTCGGCCGGGTCGGTCTCCTGCTCGCCACCCAGCTGACGCTGTTCTCGGCGATCGGCCTGGGGGCGAACAAGTCCTTCCTCTTCTACGGTTCCTGGGCCGACCTCTTCGGCCAGCAGACCGAGATGGGCAAGGTCGTCGACCACTCCATGAGCAGCAGGGACATCAAGGTCGTCGACAAGCAGCACCTCGACGTGCCGGGCGGGACCAAGCCGCAGGTCGCCGGACAGATCCTCAAAGTGGCCATCAGCGGGCAGAAGTCGAAGATAACCAGCCCCGGCTACGTGTGGCTGCCGCCGGAGTACTTCCAGCCGCAGTACAAGGACAAGAACTTTCCGGCGTCGATCGTCCTGACGGGTTACCCGGGTACAGCCGAAAACCTGATCAAAGGGCTGAATTACCCCATGACGGCCTTCAAGCAGGCCAAGCAGGGCAAGATGAAGCCGATGATCCTGGTCATGATGCGCCCGACCGTCGCGCCGCCGCGCGACACCGAGTGCGTCGACATACCCGAGGGCCCGCAGACCGAGACCTTCTTCGCCACCGACCTCCCGCAGGCGATCACCTCCACCTTCCGGGTCGGCAAGAAGCCCGAGAACATGGGCTTCATCGGCAACTCCACCGGCGGCTACTGCGCCCTGAAGATCGCCATGCACCACCCCCAGACCTTCGGCGCCGCCGCGGGTCTGTCGGCGTACTACGAGGCCCCGGACGACCCGACCACCGGCAACCTCTTCCACGGTGACGACAAGCTCAAGAAGCGCGCCGACATCCTGGCCAGCCTGGAGAAGCGCACGCCGACCGGTACGTCGTTCCTGGTCACCACCAGCGAGATCGGCGAGCCGAACCTCGCCGGCACCCGCAAGTTCATCAAGGGGGTCAAGGGCCCGGACCGGGTCTCCTCGATCATCCTCGACAGCGGCGGCCACAACTTCAACACCTGGCGCCGCGAGATCCCGCCGATGCTGACGTGGATGAGCGGCCGCATCCACGCGTGAGCCGCGGGCCGGGTGCATCCCGGGCATGAACGACGCGAGGACCCCTGACCGGCACCGGTCGGGGGTCCTCGCGCATGTGCCGTGCAGAGCCCGGCCGGGGGTCCTCGCACAGGTGCCCGGTCAGGCGGCGTCCTGGAGGTGGGCCCGGCGCAGCGCCCGGTGCACCGCCTCCGGGGTGAGGACGCCGGCCAGCGCGCCGGTGGCGGGATCCGTGACCGCGATCCGGCCGGAGTCCTCCTGGAGCAGTACGGCGAGCGCCTCGCGCAGCGAGGCGCCCAGCGCCACCGACGCGGCGGGCGCGGCCGTGCCGGAGCCGTCCGCCCCGTCCGGGCCGGCCGGCTCCAGGTCGGCCCGCTCCACCGGGGTGACCGCGAGCCGCTTCAGGCCGCGGTCGGCACCGACGAACGAGGCGACGTACTCCGTCGCCGGCGCCCCGAGCACCGCGGCCGGGGACGCGAACTGCTCGATGGTGCCGTGCCCGTAGACGGCGATGCGGTCACCGAGCCGGACCGCCTCCTCCAGATCGTGCGTGACCAGCAGGATCGTCTTGCGCACCGACCGCTGGAGCGCCAGGAACTCGTTCTGCAGCCGCTCGCGCACCACCGGGTCCACCGCGCCGAACGGCTCGTCCATCAGCAGGACCGGCGGATCGGCCGCGAGCGCGCGGGCCACGCCGACGCGCTGGCGCTGGCCGCCCGACAGCTGCTCCGGATAGCGGTCCCCGTAGACGGCGGGGTCCAGGCCGACCAGTTCGAGCAGTTCTGCCGCCCGGGCGCGGGCGGCCGCCTTCGGGGTGCCGATCAGCTGCGGGACGGTCGCGGTGTTCTCCAGCACCGTCTTGTGCGGGAACAGCCCGACCTGCTGGATGACGTACCCGATGCGGCGGCGGAGCTCGACGGGGTCGGCGGCCGCGATGTCCTCGCCGCCCAGCAGGATCCTGCCGGAGGTCGGCTCGATCAGCCGGTTGACCATCTTCATCGTGGTCGTCTTGCCGCAGCCGGACGGGCCCACGAGGGTGACCAGTTCGCCCTCCGCCACCTCGAACGACAGGTCCTCGACGGCGGTCGTTCCATCGGCGTAGCGCTTGGTCACATGCTCGAATCGGATCACCCCGCCATCTTTCCCTATGCGGCGTGAGTGAAGTGTGACGTAAGTGTTACCCCTGTGCGAAGGGATCCGGCCCCGGGCCGCCGTGAGGGTTAGGGTCGCTTCCGTACGAATATCTGCACGGATGTTCGGGACTCCGGCGGGCGCCGGGATCCGGTGACTCGGGGTGAGGAGCGGCATGGCCGGGCGCGAGAGCTGCCTGGTGGCGAACGACTGGATCTGCTGGGAGTACCTCACCTCGCGGAGCCAGGAACTGACGGACGCCACCCTCCAGCACGTCTGGATCACCGCGGTGTCGGTCCTGATCGGGATCGCCGTCTCCGTGCCCCTGGCACTCCTCGCGCGGCGCGGCCGCCGCTGGGCCGCGCCGGTGCTGGGCCTGACCACCCTGCTCTACACCATCCCCTCGCTGGCGATGTTCTCGCTGCTGCTGCCCGTCTTCGGGCTCTCGGCGGCCCTGGTGGTCACCGGGCTGGTGCTGTACTCGCTGACCATCCTGGTGCGCAACGTGATGGCCGGGCTGGAGGCCGTACCGGAGGACGTGCGCGAGGCCGCGCGCGGCATGGGATACGGGCCGGCGCGGCTGCTGTGGCAGGTCGAACTGCCGCTGGCGCTGCCCGCGCTGCTCGCCGGCGTCCGGATCGCCACGGTCTCCACGGTCGCGCTGACCACGGTCGGCGCCATCGTCGGCAAGGGCGGCCTGGGCAACCTGATCGCCCCCGCCGTCACCAGCTCGTTCAAGGCACAGGTGCTCACCGCGTCCGTCCTGTGCGTCCTGCTCGCCCTGGTGGCGGACCTGCTGCTGCTCGGCGTGCAGCGGCTGCTCACGCCCTGGACGCGGGCCGCGGCGAAGGGGATGTGAGGGCCGTGGACACCGGAGTGCTGGGCGGTACCTGGGACTGGCTGAGCGACGGGGCCAACTGGGCCGGCGAGAGCGGGGTCTGGCACCGGCTCGCGGAACACGCGTACGTCAGCGGGCTGGCCCTGGCCATCGCCTGCGCCGTGGCCCTGCCGGTCGGCCTGTGGCTCGGCCACCTGGGCCGGGGCGGCGCGCTCGCCGTCAACATCTCGAACGTGGGACGGGCCGTCCCCGTCTTCGCGGTACTGGCGCTGTTCATGGTCTCGCCGCTGCGCAACGCCGGCTACGTGCCGACCGTGGTCGCCCTCGTGCTGTTCGCGGTCCCGCCCCTGCTGACCAACGCCTACGTCGGCCTGCGCGAGGTCGACCGCTCGGTGGTCGAGGCGGCGCGGGGCATGGGGATGTCGGGCGGGCAGCTGTTTTGGCGGGTGGAACTGCCCCTGGCGTGGCCGCTGGTGATGACGGGCCTGCGCTCGGCCTCCGTCCAGGTGATCGCGACGGCCACGATCGCCGCGATGGTCGGCCAGGGCGGGCTGGGCCGGATCATCACGGCCGGCTTCAACACGTACAACACCCCGCAGGTCGTGGCGGGTGCCCTGCTGGTGGCCCTGCTGGCGCTGCTGGTGGAGGGCGCGCTGGTGGCGGCGGACCGGCTGCTGTCACCGGCACGGGCGACGGGCGCGGCCGGTCCGGCCGGCCCGGACATCGTTGGGAAACGGAGCAGAACATGAGCAAGAGCACGCGCGTCCTCGGCGCGTCCCTGGGTGCGCTGGCCCTGACCGTGTCGCTGGCCGCGTGCGGCGGCGACAGTCTGGAGAAGTCGAAGGAGGGCGGCGGTTCCGCGTCCTCCTCCGGCACGGGCTCGGGCTCGGGGTCGGGGGAGAAGGGCAAGCTGGTGATCGGCGCCGCCGGATTCACCGAGTCCAACGTGCTGGCGGAGCTCTACGCGCAGGTGCTGCGGGCGGAGGGCTACGGCACCTCCGTCACGACGGTCAACAACCGGGAGCTGTACGAGCCGGCCCTGGAGAAGGGCGAGATCGACGTCGTACCGGAGTACGCCGCCACGCTCGCCGAGTTCCTCAACGCCAAGGTGAACGGTCCGAAGGCGCCGGAGGAGAAGCCGGTCGCGTCCAGCGACGTGACGGCGACCGTGGCGGGGCTGGAGAAGCTCGCCGCCCCGCTCGGGCTCAAGGCGCTGGCGGCCGGCGGCGCGGTGGATCAGAACGCGTTCGCCGTGAGCAAGGAATTCGCCCAGAAGAACAACCTGAAGACCCTTTCCGATCTCGGTAAGTCGGGACTGAAGGTGAAGATCGCGGCGGGCGACGAATGCACCGTCCGCCCGTTCTGCGCACCGGGTTTGAAGAAGGCGTACGGAATCGACGTTTCCGGTGTCGACCCGAAGGGCGTCGGTACGCCGCAGGCCAAGCAGGCGGTCAAGGACGGCGTCGACCAGCTGGTGCTGACCACGACCACGGACGCCACGCTCGACAGCTTCGGGCTGGTGCTGCTGGAGGACGACAAGAAGCTCCAGAACGCGGACAACGTGCTGCCGGTGGTCAACGCCAAGGACGCGGGCGGCCCGGAGATCGCGGCCGCGCTGGACAAGCTCACCAAGGTCCTCACGACGGCCGACCTGGTGGACCTGAACCGGAAGGTGGACGCGGAGCGCGCGAAGCCGGCGGACGTGGCGAAGGCGTACCTGGAGTCGAAGGGCCTGCTGAAGAAGTAGGGCGGGCGCGGGAGAACGCCGGGGATCTCGAGGGATTCCGGGTTCATACCGGATTGAGGCGTAACCGCCCGGCAACAGATTGCCGGGCGGTTACCCCATCGGGTGCCTACGCCCTGTAAATTTCGGGCCATGCCCCGTGGACGCCACCGCAATCCCGAACCGCTGCACCGGCTGCTCACCCCGACGCTCGTCGCCGGTGTGTCCATATCCAGCGCCGGGGCTGCCTGGCTGCTGGCAGAACCGATTCCGCTGCGGCTGCTCGTGGCGGTGGCCGCGGCCACCGGCGTGGCCGGCGCGGCCCTCATGCGGTCCTGGGACCGCTCGGCCGGGCGCCGGGTCGCCGAACTGGCGCGCGAACGGGTCAAGGACGAGTGGCGCACCGAGGAGCGCGTCGCCGAGCTGGAGAGCGACCTGGAGGAGGCCCGGGTCCTGCGCGGCCGGCTGGACGCGAAGCTGCGGGCCAAGCGGGTCGAACTGGCGGGGCTGCGCGGGGAGCACGCGGCACTGCTGCGGCGCTACGCCACCGCCGAAACGGAACGCGCCACGGCGCTGGAGAAGCGCCGCCTGCTGGCCATCGAGGCGTCGGCGGCCGCGGCGCCGCCGAAGGAACTCCCGGCGGTGTCGGAGGAGCGCACGTCGAGCGGCGCCCCGACGTCGGTGGGCTACGCCCGCGCGAACGTGGCGCTGGTGGCCCTGGGGCGCCGGGCGCACGCGCCCGAGCCGTCCGGAGACGAGCCGTCCGGAGACGGGCCGTCCGGGGACCGGCCGTCCGAGGGGCAGCCGTCCGCGGGCCGGCCGTCGGCCGTCCCGGCCCGCCGCCTGGCGGCGGCGGTCGCGCCGTACTCGCCGCCGCGCCACTCGGCGTCCCGCGTCGAGGGCGGCTTCGACTTCTTCGGCACGAAGACCGAGGCGCAGGCGCGCGCGGCGATCGAGGCGGTCCAGAACGAGGACCTGGCGGACGTGGTGGGCGCGGAGGCCCTGGCGGCCCACAAGGCGGAGGCGACCTCTCCGGAGGGCGCCCCGGAGTTCAAGCCGGCCACCCCGGAACAGCGCGCGGTGGGCCAGGTGATCGACCTGACGGCGCACGACGAGACGGAGCCCATCAGCGTGGGCAAGCTGCGGACGGCGATCTCGTAGGGACGGCGAGGCCCTACGGATAGGCCAGGACGATGACCAGGGCGGCGGCCTCCAGCAGCAGCTGGGTTCCGAGCGCCGCCCGGCGCAGGCGGGACGGGACCAGCTGGGTCGCCGCGAACGCGGTCACGGCGGCGGCGAGGACGATCCCGAAGGCGTCGTACGGGAAGGGCTCGCAGCCCTGGGTGAAGCAGCGCCCCCCGGTCTCCGTCGTCAGCACGAGGACCTTCACGAGCACGACGGCCGGGATCAGCGCCACCGCGGCCAGGACGGAGAGCATGCGGGTCCGGGTCGTGGCGGCGGACGGCGGCGCGGACACGGTGGCGGGCTGCGGCTTCCAGGTCATGGGCCCATCCAAGCCCGCCGCCCCGGACGCCGGCATCCGTACGCGTACTCAGAACGCGGGCGCGCTCAGAACAGCGGCAGCTGGCCCGGTACGTCCGGCAGCACGAACCCGTCCAGCGTCGGCGCCGACGCGCCCAGCACCACGCGGGCACGGGAGCCCGGGCAGGAGATCAGCTCGCCCGTGCCGCGCGGGGGGCGGCCGGGCGGGTCGTGGCGGGCGATCCGGCCCGCGGTGACGGCGCAGTCGCGGCCGCAGGCGGGGCAGGCGCGGCGGGGGGAGTGGGACATGGCCTCAAGTCTGCCCGTTCCCACCGACATTCAGGGGGCCGGGCGGCCGGCCCGCGGCTGACGGGGACGCCGACCGGTGCCACAGGCGGGCCCGGTCCGGCTCGGTCAGGTCGTCCAGTGCGCGGCCGAAGACGCTTGCGATGACCTCGTGCAGCTCCTCCTGCGAACCCAGTTCCCGCTTGTCCGTGTGCCAGCCCTCCGGGCCGCCGCGACCCGTGGCGCGGCTCAGGGTGCGCCCGCGCAGCGCGTCGACGCCGTCCCGGTGCCGGCGCAGCAGGGCCAGGGTGCGGACGAAGCCGGAGTCCTCGGCGGTGGAGAGCCGGACGTGTTCGGCGGCGAAGTCGGCCATCGTGGCCGGGGCGCAGCGGAAGTCGACCACCGGGCACGGTCCGCCCTCGTTGTGGAAGGTCCAGCCCCGGCCGTCGGACAGCGGTGCCATGCGGTACGTGAACCCGCCCTGGCGGTAGCTCCCTTCGCGCAGCGGCAGCGGTTCGTGGGGGCCGTCGCCGAGTCCGGTGTCCACGAAGTACGCCGTCCCGTCCACCCGGACGGTCAGCACCAGGTGGTTTCCGTTGACCTGCGGGGCCGTGCGCCCCGCCCCGGTGTCCGCGTCGCTGCACACACCGCCGATGTGACGGGTGACGTCGTACCCCAGGGTCTCCAGCAGCAGCGCGAACGCGCCGTTGAGGTGGAAGCAGTACCCGCCCCGCCCGGCGGCGATGCGGCGGGCCGATTCCTCCGGGTCGATGCCCGGCGGCCGGCCCAGCTGGATGTCGATGTTCTCGTACGGGACCCGCTCCAGATGGGCCCGCTGGAGGGCGAACAGCCCGGCGCGGGACGGTGCTCCCGGATCCTCGGTCCCCAGCCGGCGCAGGTAGGCGGACAGCAGCGCTGCGCGTGTCGTCGCGGTCATGGGCCAGCCTAGGCACGGCCCCGCCCGGACGCGCCGGGAAACCGCCCCGGCCCGCTCCTACTTGTCGATGTCGCCCACGACGAAGAAGAGCGAACCGAGGATCGCCACCATGTCCGCCACCAGCGTGCCGGGCAGCAGCTCCGTCAGCGCCTGGATGTTGTTGAACGACGCGGAGCGCAGCTTGAGCCGGTACGGGGTCTTCTCGCCCTTGGAGACGAGGTAGTAGCCGTTGATCCCGAGGGGGTTCTCGGTCCACGCGTACGTGTGGCCCTCCGGCGCCTTCAGCACCTTCGGCAGCCGTTGGTTGACCGGGCCGGGCGGCAGCTCGGCCATCCGGTCCAGGCAGGCGTCGGCGAGGTCGAGCGCGTTGTGGGTCTGGTCGAGCAGGCACTCGAAGCGGGCCAGGCAGTCGCCCTCCTCGCGGGTGACCACCTTCAGTACGTCGGCCAGCTCGCCGTACGCGAGGTACGGCTCGTCCCGGCGCAGGTCGAAGTCGACGCCCGACGCCCGGGCGATCGGCCCGGACACGCCGTACGCGTGGACGGCCTCGGCGGAGAGCACGCCGACGCCGCGCGTGCGGCCGCGGAAGATCTCGTTGCCGCGGACCAGCTTGTCGTAGACGTCCATGCGGGAGCGGACGTCGGCGACGGCGGCGCGGGCCCGGCCGAGCCAGCCGGCCGGGAGGTCCTCCTTGAGGCCGCCGACCCGGTTGAACATGTAGTGCATCCGGCCGCCGGAGATCTCCTCCATGACGGCCTGGAGCTCCTCGCGCTCGCGGAACGCGTGGAAGATCGGGGTGATTCCGCCCAGTTCGAGGGGGTACGACCCGAGGAACATCAGGTGGTTCAGCACCCGGTTCAGCTCGGCGAGCAGCGTGCGCATCCACACCGCGCGCTCGGGGACCTCCATGCCCAGCATCCGCTCGACGGCCATGACCACGCCGAGCTCGTTGGAGAAGGCGGACAGCCAGTCGTGGCGGTTCGCCAGCATGATGATCTGACGGTAGTCCCGCGCCTCGAAGAGTTTCTCGGCACCACGGTGCATGTATCCGATCACCGGCTCGGCGCTGGTGATCCGCTCGCCGTCCAGGACGAGCCGCAGGCGCAGCACGCCGTGCGTGGAAGGGTGCTGGGGGCCGATGTTGAGCACCATGTCCGTGCTCTCCGCCGCACCGCCGATGCCGACCGTGGTCTCCGTCATGGCCGCATTGTCTCAGCCCGACGCCTGATCTCGTCCTTTGGTCTCTACAGGCGGATCGGACCGGCACCTAGGGTGGAGGGATGGATACGGGGACGGGCGCGAGCGCGCGGGTCGAGGCGGCGGACGGGCCGCGGTGGGTGGGGCTGCCCGGCGGTCTGCTCACGCTGCGCCGGCTGCTGCTGGTGGTGTGGATGACGGTGCTGGCGGTCG
Organism: Streptomyces sp. NPDC042102; assembly: GCF_055582305.1. NCBI lineage: Bacteria > Bacillati > Actinomycetota > Actinomycetes > Kitasatosporales > Streptomycetaceae > Streptomyces > Streptomyces sp. NPDC042102. The sequence goes on along the minus strand of NZ_JBVJDL010000009.1, from coordinate 71,455 downwards.
TCACCGGTGTGCTGCTCGGCGCGTTCGTCGGGCCGGCGTGGGCGGCGCTGGGCCTGTTCTGGGTGGCGGTGCTGGTCTGGGGCTGGGTGCTGCTCGCCCGCAACTGGCGCTCGTGGCGGTACGCCGAGCGCGCCGACGACCTGCTGATCAGCCGCGGCGTGCTGTGGCGGGAGCAGACGGTCGTGCCCTACGGGCGGATGCAGCTGGTCGAGGTGACCTCCGGGCCGCTGGAGCGGCGCTTCGGGCTGGCCTCCGTGCAGCTGCACACGGCGGCGGCCGCGAGTGACGCCCGGATCCCGGGCCTGGTCCCGGCCGAGGCCGAGCGGCTGCGCGACCGGCTGACGGAGCTGGGCGAGGCAAGGTCGGCGGGCCTGTGACCACGGCGCACGAACCGGCCCGGGACCCGGACCAGGACCCGACCCCGGACCTGGCCCCGACCCCGGACCCAGCCGTGGTGCCCGCGCCGTCGGCGGAGCGGCGGCTGCACCCCTTCACCCCGCTGCGGCGCGCCTGGGTCCCGATCAGCATCGGCATCGGCATCGTCGCCCAGCAGGGCGAGCGGGCCCAGGAGTGGGTGCGCGGCGTGGGCAGCGGGTTCGGCGCGCTGATCCTGGCCGCCCTGGTCCTGGTGGCCGGCGTGTACGGGTTCCTGAGCTGGCGGTTCACCTCCTACGCCGTCACGGCCACCGAGCTGCGGATCCGTACCGGGCTGATGTTCCGGCGCACCGCGCACATCCGGCTGGACCGGCTCCAGGCGGTGGACGTCACCCAGCCGCTGATGGCCCGGATCGTCGGCGTCGCCAAGCTCAAGCTGGACGTGATCGGCACGGAGGAGAAGGACGAGCTGGCCTTCCTGGGCGAGACGGAGGCCCGGGAGCTGCGCGCGGAGCTGCTCGCACGGGCGGCCGGCTTCGCCCCGGAGGAGGCGGCCTCGGTCGGCGAGGCGCCCGTACGCACCCTGGTGCGGGTCCCGGCCGGACAGCTGGCGACCTCGCTGGCGCTGACCCTGGGCACGTGGGCGGCGCTGGCGGCCGGAGTGGTCGTGCCGCCGCTGGTGTGGTGGTTCAGCGACAGCCTGTGGGCGGCGCTGGCGGTCCTGGTGCCGATGCTGGGCGGCGTCTGGGCGGGCAGCGTCGGCCGCTTCCTGACCGAGTACGACTGGACGGTCGCCGAGTCCCCGGACGGTCTGCGCCTGGACCACGGGCTGCTGGACCGCTCCCACGAGACGGTGCCGCCGGGGCGGGTGCAGACCGTACGGATCGTGGAACCGCTGCTGTGGCGGCGGCGCGGCTGGGTCCGGGTGGAGCTGGCGGTGGCCGGCTCGGACAACAACGTGCTGGTGCCGGTGGCGGCGCGCGCCGACGCGTACGCCGTGATCGCGCGCGTCCTGCCGGACGTGGACGTGGCGGCGCTGGCCTTCGCGCCCTCGCCCGCGCGCGGGTCGCGCTGGGTGGTGCCGGTGTGGTGGAAGGGCTACGGCCTGGCCCTGTCGGACCAGGTCTTCGCGGCGCGGCACGGCCGGCTGTGCCGGCGCACGCAGATCGTGCCGCACGCGAAGGTGCAGAGCGTACGTCTGTCCCAGGGGCCCTGGGAGCGGGCCCGGGGCGTGGCCGACCTCCACGTGGACACGGGGGCCAACGGGACGGTCACCGCGCGGCTGCGCGGGGCGGCCGAGGCCGCGGAGCTGCTGTGGGCGCAGGCCGACCGGTCCCGCACGGGGCGCGCGGACGCCCGGCCGGACCGCTGGATGACCTGACGTCCGGAACACGCGGGGCGCCGGGCTCAACCGAACGGGTCCGTCCGGCCGTCTGGTGGGATGAGACGGTGCGGACGCGGGACGCCGGACGCGCGTGAGCCGTGGCAAGCAGTAAGGAGACAACAGTGCTGATCAGGGGGAACGAGGCCGAGGCGATCGCGCTGACGGAAGCGCTGGCGGCGGACCCCGGGGTGCCGGGCCGGCTGGTCCTGCCCGCGGACCCGGCGGCCGCCGGGCGGCTGCGCGAGTGGGCCGCGGGCGGGGCCGGCGGCGGGCTGGACGTCATCGGGCTCGACCTCGGCGGCGCGGAACTGGCCGGCGGGGACTTCTCCTCGTCGTGGTTCATGGACGCCCGGCTGGTCGGGGTCCGGCTGGCCGGGGCGTCGTTCTACCGGGCCGACCTCCAGGGCGCGGACCTGACGGGGGCCGACCTGAGCGGGGCGTGCCTGGTCCGGGCGAACCTCGACGACGCGGTGCTGCGGGACTGCGTGCTGGCCGGGGCGGATCTGGCGAAGGCCTCGCTGTACGGCGTGGACGCGCGCGGCGCGTCCTGCCGGGGCACGCGCTTCCAGGGCGCGTCGCTGCTGGACGTGGACCTGCGCGGGGCGGATCTGCGCGGGGCGGAGGTCGTGGAGAACACCTTCCAGGTGCGGGTGGACGAGCACACGCGGCTGAAGGGGCTGACGGGGTCGGTGTTCGGCCCGGTGGAGGTGACGACGGCCGCCGGCGCGCGCCGGTTGTCGGGGTCCGCCCTGGAGGAGTGGCTCCACGCCCGCGGCGCGAAGGTCCAGGTCCTCCAGCCGGCAGGCACCGCCCCCGCCCCGACGGACGGCTGACAAGCCCCCGGGCCCCCGGCGGCCCCGGGTCCACGGGCCTTGGCGGCCCCAGGCCCGCGGCCCAGGTGGGCCCGGACGCCGCAGCCCGGTGGCCCGGCCCTCGGTGTCCGCCGACCCGGCCGCTTCGCGCCCGGTGCGCTCAATCGCCGCGCGGGCTGGATGTGGCCCGGTGGGCTCATCGACGACCCGGCCCTGCGGGCGTTTGGGGCGCAGGGCCTGGGGCCCGGCCCTATCCAGCCCCGCCGGCGTTTGAGGCGCGGGGGTGCGGGGGCGGAGCCCCCGGAAGGGTGCCTGGCCGGGCTCGCGCCGGCCCACGCGGCCCCGCCGGCGTGTGGGCGCAGGGCCTGGGGTCCGGCCCTGTCCAGCCCCGCCGGCGATTGAGGCGCGGGGGCGTGGGGCGGAGCCCCCGGTGCGGGGGCGGGCGCAGGCTCCGCGGCCTCGTACCGCGTGGTTACGCCGTCCCGCCGCCGCCCGCGCGGACCATGCCCGTTTCGTACGCCAGGACGACCACCTGGACGCGGTCGCGCAGGCCCAGCTTGGTCAGGATGCGGCCCACGTGGGTTTTCACCGTGGCTTCCGAGAGGACCAGACGCGCGGCGATCTCGCCGTTCGAGAGGCCCTGGGCGACCAGGAGCATGACCTCGCGCTCGCGGTCCGTGAGCCGCTCCAGTTCCTTGTGCTGCGGCTCCGCCGTCGTCGTCGGCAGCATCGGGGCGAAACGGTCCAGCAGCCGCCGCGTCGTCGACGGCGCCACCACCGCGTCGCCGCTGTGCACCGAGCGGATCGCGGCCAGCAGCTCCGCCGGCGGCACGTCCTTGAGCATGAACCCGCTCGCGCCCGCCTTCAGGCCCGAGAAGGCGTACTCGTCCAGATCGAACGTGGTCAGGATGATGACCTTCGGGTGCTCCTCCGGCTCGCAGATCCGCCGCGTGGCCTCGACCCCGTCGAGCCGGGGCATCCGGACGTCCATCAGCACCACGTCGACCTTGGTCGCCCGCAGCACCTCCAGAGCCTCCAGGCCGTCGCCGGCCTCGGCGACGACCTCCATGTCCGGCTGGGCGGCGAGCACCATCCGGAAGCCCGTGCGCAGCAGCATCTGGTCGTCGACCAGCATCACTCGGATGGACATCAGTTACCTCGACCTCGTCATCTCTTCTTGAGCGGGAGCAGGGCGCTGATCCGGAAGCCACCGCCGGGCCGCGGCCCGGCGTCCAGGGTCCCGCCGACCATACCGACCCGCTCCCGCATGCCGATCAGGCCGTGCCCGGCGCCGTCGGCGCCGCCGTCCTCGTACAGTTCGTGCGCCGCCCCCCGGCCGTCGTCCTCGACCAGCAGGCCGAGGCCGTCGTCGAAGTAGACCAGCCGGACGCTCGCCCGCGCGTCGGGGCCCCCGTGCTTGCGGGTGTTCGTCAGCGCCTCCTGCACGATCCGGTACGCCGTGAGCTCGACGCCGCTGGGCAGCTGGCGCGGGGCGCCCTCGACGGTGAAGTCGACCGAGAGTCCGGAGCTGCGGACCTGCTCGACGAGGACCTCGATCTGCTCGACGTCGGGCTGCGGGACGTAGTCCTCGGACTCCTGCGGTTCGCCGGTGCGCAGCACGCCCAGCAGGCGGCGCATCTCGGCGAGCGCCTGGCGCCCGGTGCCGGAGATGGTCTGCAGGGCCTCCTTGGCCTGCTCGGGGGCCACGTCCATGACGTACGCGGCGCCGTCGGCCTGGACGACCATCACCGAGACGTTGTGCGCGACGACGTCGTGCAGTTCGCGGGCGATCCGGGCGCGCTCGGCCGCGACGGCCACCTTGGCCTGGGCCTCGCGCTCCTTCTCCAGCCGCTGATTGCGCTCGATGAGCTGGGCGTAGTACGCCCGGCGGGTGCGCAGGGAGTCGCCCAGCACCCAGGCGAGGGCGAACGGCACCATCATGAACAGCACGAACAGGGCTTCCTCGACGCCGCCGGCGTTCTTGTCCACGGGGAAGCGCAGGAAGTACAGCGGTGACGCGGCCAGGCCGACGCCGAGCGCGGTGCGCGAGAGCCGGCGCGGGACGTCGGCGGCGGCCACCGTGTAGAGGATCACCAGCATCGCGAAGTCGCCGAAGTGCGCCGGGACGGACAGCAGCAGCTGGTAGCAGCCACTGGCCACGGCCACCCAGAACATCGTCGTGGTCCACCGGCGGCGCAGGGCGACGACGGCCGTCATGCCGAGCACGGAGGGGACGGCGATCAGTCGCTCGCGGGCGGTGTTCACGCTTCCGGCGACCTGCAGCATGGAGATCCCGAAGAGCATCACAGCCCAGAAGCTGTCGACGCCCGTCGGGTGTCTGCGGAGGAAGTCGTAGAGGCGCTGCACGTAACCCAGAGTAGGGAAGAGGGATAGGTGCTGGAGTCAACCACAGGGGCGATCCGGGCGGAGGGGGACTACTCCCCAAGGTGGAGGGTGAGCATAGCCTTCTGGGGATGAACGCTGTGGGAGACGTGGGTGACGGGGCCGCTCCGGTCCGCTGGGGCGTGGCGATGGAGGCCGCGCTGTACGGCCCCGGGGGCTTCTACGTGCGCCCGGGCGGGCCGGGGCCGGCCGGGCATTTCCGCACGTCGGTGCATGCGTCGCCGCTGTACGCGGGGGCGGTGGCCCGGCTGCTGCGGTGGGTGGACGGGCAGCTCGGCCACCCGGAGGAGCTGGACCTGGTCGATGTCGGGGCCGGGCGCGGTGAGCTGGTCGCCGGGGTGCTGCGGGCGCTGCCCGTGGAGGTGGCGGCGCGGGTGCGGCCGTACGCGGTGGAGCGGGCCGCGCGCCCGGAGGGCCTGGATCCGCGGATCCGGTGGGTGGCGCGGCCGCCCGAGGGCGTCACCGGGCTGCTGTTCGCCAACGAGTGGCTGGACAACGTACCGCTCGACGTCGCCGAGGACGGCCGCTACGTGCTGGTGGGCCGCGACGGCACGGAGTCGGTGGGCGGGCCCGTGTCGCCGGCCGACCGGGCGTGGCTGGAGCGGTGGTGGCCGGGGCCGGGCCGGCGGGAGGTCGGCCGGCCGCGGGACGAGGCCTGGCGGAGGGCGGTCGCCGGCGTGGACCGGGGGCTGGCGGTCGCCGTGGACTACGCGCACACCGCCGCGGACCGGCCCGCGTTCGGCACGCTGACGGGGTTCCGGGCGGGCCGTGAGGTGCCGCCGGTGCCGGACGGTACGTGTGATGTGACCGCTCACGTGGCCCTGGACGCGTGCGCCGGGCCCGGCGCGCAGCTGCTGACCCAGCGCGCGGCGCTCGGCGCCCTCGGGGTCTCGGGGGCCAGGCCGCCGCTGGCGCTGGCCTCGTCGGACCCGGCGGCGTACGTCAGGGCGCTCGCCTCGGCGGGCGAGGCGGCGGAACTGACGGCGCGCGGCGGGCTCGGTGACTTCCGCTGGCTGGCCCAGCCGGTGGGCCTGCCGGCCTGGCCGGAGCCGGGGCCGGAGCCGGAGCCGGAGCCGGGGCCGGCGGCGCCTTCCGTGTGACGCCGGAGGGCCGGGTCCCCCGGGCGGGGGACCCGGCCCTCCGGGTCGGATCGGGTCGATCAGGTCAGGTCAGGTCAGGTCAGATCACTTCAGCGCGGCGGTACGTCACTGCGTCTCGTGGTCGTGGCCGTCGTGCAGACCGCCGCCGCTGCCGGAGCCGTCGGTCGGCTGCGAGGTCACCGGCTGCGACAGCGGGGCCAGGTCGTACGCGTAGTGGCCCACCGCGTTGGCGATGATGTCGACGTTGATGTCGAGCGCCTTGTGGTCGATGTTCGCGAGGGTGTCACCGGCGCCGTGGTAGTTCACGTCGTACGCGACACCCGCCTGGCCGCCGAACTTCGCCGCCTGGGCCTCGGTCTTGATGCCCTCGGCACCGGTGAAGGTGCCGCCCGACGGGATGCCGACCGCGATGAACGGCCCGTAGTCGGAGCGACCGCTGAAGTCCGTGCCCTCGTGCGGGATGTTCTTGGAGTCGAGGAAGTCGGTGATGCCCCGCTCCAGCTGGGCGGAGCCCTCCGGGCCGGGACCCGCGCCGACGCCGTCGGAGTTGTCGCCGTCGTAGACGAAGTACGCCGCGTTCGGCGAGGCGATCATGTCGAAGTTCAGGTAGAGCTTGATCTGCTTCTTCTGGTCGTCCGTCAGCGACGCGACGTACGCCTCGGAGCCGAGCAGGCCGAACTCCTCCGCCGACCACCAGGCGAACTTGACCTTGTTCTTGATCTTCTTCTGGTCGCCCGCGAGCCGCTGGGCGACCTGGAGGATGCCCGCCGAGCCGGAGCCGTTGTCGTTGATGCCCGGGCCGTCCGCCACCGAGTCCAGGTGCGCGCCGAGGAAGACGGTGTTGTTCGCGTCGCCGCCCTTGGTCTCCGCCACGACGTTGTACGTCTTGCGGTTCTCGCGCAGTTCCCGGATGTCGAGGGTGACCTCGACCGGTCCGGCGGCGGCCTCGGCGGCCAGCTTCTCGCCGTCCTCCTGCGTGATGCCGCCGGTCGGGATCTTGCCGGCGGCCGGGTCGCCGAGGGTGCCGTTGAGGGCGCCCGCGGTGTTGTTGTAGATGACCGCGCCGACCGCGCCGGCCGCCGCCGCGTTCTGCTGCTTGACGGCGAAGGTGCAGCCGCCGCGCTTGACCAGCGCGATCTTGCCCGTGAACGAGCCGGCCGCGAAGTCGCCCGGCTCACAGCCGTTGGTGCCGTCGGCGTCCACCGGGGCGGCGGCGACCTGCGCGGTCACGCCTCCCTCGGGGCTGCTGGCGGTGTACGTCATCAGCTTGACCGGGACGTCCCGGCCGCCCGCGCCGTTGACCGACAGCTTTTCGGCGAGCGTCTCGACGTAGACGAAATCGAATTCGTGCCGGCTGACGTTGTAGCCGGCCGCCCTCATGACCGCCTCGACGTACTGCGCCGACTGCACGTGGCCCTTCGAACCGGCCACACGGGTGCTGTTGTTGTAGTCCGCGATGGACTGGAAGGCCTTGAGGTGGTTGTACGCCCCCTTGCCCGTGGCGTCCTTGACGAGTTTCCTGGCCAGCGCGTCACCCTTCGCGGCGTCGCTCTGCGGGCTTCCGGTGGCACCGGCCGGTCCGGCGAGCAGCAGCGGTGAGACGAGGGCCGCGGCGGCCAGGGCGGCGACTGCGGCTATACGGCGAGAGGGCATGAAGGTCCTTTCACGACAGAGCAGACATGAGCAGGCGTGCGGACGTGCGGACGCGGTGTGCGCCGTGTGGCGGAACGGTGGACGCACGTTAAGCAGCAAGAGGCCACTCTCGCCAGAGTTTTCACTGATTCCGGTTTATGAATTCCGTATATCGGTAAGCGCGAAAGGGCGAGAACCGGACAACCGGGCAACCGGACCGCCGGACTGCCGGACTGCCGGACCACCGGATACGTGGGACGGCCGTGCGCGGGGGATCCGGCGTCAGGCGGGCAGCGCGGGCCGGGCGGGCAGGGAAAGGGGATCGGGCCGGGCGGGCAGGGCGCGCCGGGTCAGCGGAGTATGCCCTCTATGAAGTCCGAGCCGATCCGCGCGACCGCCGTCAGGTCCAACTGGTGCTGGACGTAACGCCCACGGCGTCGCGTGTGCAGCAGCCCGGCCTTGCGCATCACCGTCAGGTGCCGGGACACCTCGGGTGCGGTGATCCCGTGCACGGTGGCCAGTTCGCTGGTGGTGTACGGCGCCCGCGCGAGGCTGCGGCACAGCATCATCCGCAGGGGGTGGGCCAGCGCCTCCATCCGGCGCTGGAGCAGTTCCACCGAGCCCGGCTCCCTGGCCAGTTCGGGGAGCGCCAGCGGATAGTGCACCACCGGCCGCCAGCCGGGCGCGTGCAGCACCAGCAGGTGCGGCCAGCCGAAGTGCGTGGGTATGAAGACCAGCCCCTCGCCGACGGCCGGATCGGTGGCCGTGGCCGTCCCGTTGACCATTTTGTCGACGGTGATCCGGGTCCGGGCCTCGTCCACGGACAGGGCCGGTGAGATCTCCTTGAGCAGGGCCGGCAGGCCCTTGCGGCGCAGCACCTGCGTCTTGTGGCGGGCGTCGGCGCTCTGCTCCGGCTCGATGCGGCGCCAGGTCTCGGCGAAGAAGGCCTCGTCGCAGTCCTCGATCAGGGTCCGCAGCCAGCGCCGTACGGCGGTGGGGTCGTCCAGGAGCCGGACGGAGAACTCCAGTTGGCGCGGGCCGCGGGCGGCGGCCGTCTCCAGGGCCTTGGCGCGGGCCGCGGGGTCCTTGAGCGGGTGCGGGCCGCCGCCCTCGTTGTAGAGGGCGAGCCAGCAGTGCTCCAGCGCGGCCATCACGAACCGCTCGTCGTCGAGGCGGTCCAGTACGTCGAGTTCCGCGGTGAGGGTCGCGGCGGGCAGCCCGCTGCCGCCGGGCACGCCGGCGAACGGCATGAACACGTCCGCGAAGGAGGCGCGCCACATGAAGTCCGCGTCCAGCAGCCGGTCCGCGAGGCACGGATCGAGGGCGGCGGAGGTGGCGGAGGCCCAGGTGGTGAGCCCGGGGTGGTGGGCGGGCTGGGACAGTGCGTGCAGGGCCATGCAGAGCTCGGCGAGGGGCGAGGGCGCGATCGCGATCCGCTCCTCGCCCAGCCCGGCGATGTCGATGCTCACACTCATGGGGTCCATCTTCACCGCCGCGCTGTCCGCACGGCCGCCCGGGGTGCGCCGCGCGGGTGGGCGCACTGCGCTGAACAGGGGTTTCGCCCGTCGATTGACGGGGCCCGTCAATCGACGGGCGGGGTGGCGCGGACGGGTCCAGGGTGGAGACATGACCGCGATCGAGCAGTACCTCATCGACACGTACCGGTCCGCGCAGCACGAGGACCCGCCGCCGCCCCCGCCGGGGCGCGACGACGTCGCCGTGCTGCGGGCGGCCCGCTCGTACGGCCAGTTCCAGGCCGTCCTGGAGGGGCGCCCGGCCAACCACCCGTGGCGGGCGGCCCTGCGCCGGCTCCTCGTCCGCCACCGCACCTGCCACTGACCGGCGTCCGCCCGCCGTCCACGGGGCCCGGCCGGGGGGAGACGCCCGGGCCCCCGCGGCCCGGCGCCCGCCCGGAGGCCACGCGATCCCGGTCCCGGGGCGGTGGGGCACGGCCCGGGGACCCTGCCACCGGTCCCCGGGCCACACGATCCCGAGCCCGGTTACGCGCGGCCTGCGGCCTGCGGCTTTGCCGGCCGTCACGCCGTTACGCCGTCACGCGGGCCACGAAGTCGGCGGTTGCCGCGGCGACGTCCGCCGGTGTCCAGGACAGGCCTTCCGAGGTGATCGTCAGTTCCGTCACGGCCAGTCCCGGCGGGCCGTCCGGCGACCAGGTGCGGAACAGGCAGGTACCGGTCTCCTCGGCCTGCCGCACGGCTGCCGAGGTCAGCCGGTCCGGCTCGTACGGCAGCCAGACCTGGAACTGATGGGTCTGCGGGACCTCCGGGTTGATCCGGAACCACGGCACGGCCGAGGCCTCGAGCGCCTGGGCGAGGGCCGCCGCGACCACGCGGGCCTGCGCCACGTACGACGGCAGCCGCGGCAGTTCCCGGTCCAGCCCGGCCAGCGCCGACAGCACCTGCGGGAACTGGCGGAAGACCTGGCCGCCGTAGCGGTGCCGCCAGACGCGCGCCTCCTCCACCAGCGCCGCCGGACCGGCCAGCGCCGCGCCGCTCAGCCCGCCCAGCGACTTGTAGAAGGAGACGTAGACCGAGTCGGCCAGGCCCGCGATCTCCGGCAGCGGCCGGCCGAAGTGGACCGTGGTCTCCCACAGCCGCGCGCCGTCGAAATGGACCACCGCGTCCCGGTCCCGGGCCGCCTCGACCAGCTCCGTCAGCTCCTCCCAGGACGGCAGCAGGAAGCCGGCGTCGCGCAGCGGCAGCTCCAGCATCAGCGTCCCGAGGGGCTCCGCCAGGCCCCGGACCTCCTCGGCGGTCGGCTGGCGCGGCGCGGTCGTCGGGTGCACCGTGCGCAGCCCGGAGACCGCCGACAGCGCGCCGCCCTCCCACCGCTCCGGGTGGCTCATCGGGTGCAGCGCCACCACCGGGTTGCCGGTGCGGCCCGCCCAACAGCGCAGCGCGATCTGCTGGGCCATGGTCCCGGACGGGAAGTACGCCGCGTCCTGCGTACCCAGCAGCTCCGCCACGCGCTGCTCCAGCCGGGCCACGATGCCGTCGCCGTAGACGTCCGCCGGTCCGGCCGCCAGGTCCTCGGGCAGGCCGTCCGCGAGCCCCGCCAGCAGCTCCCCGACGCTCGCCTCCCGCACCCCGCGCGTCAGCCGCCGCCGGGCCGCCCGCCAGGCGGCGACCGCCCGCGCGTCCCGGTCCTCGTCCTCCCCGTCGGCCCGGTCCTCCCCGTCGGCCCCGTCGGCGTCTGCCGACCCGGACACCTCGACAGCGCCCACCGCCTCCACGGCCCCGGGAACCCCAGACACCCCCGAAGTCCCGTCCACCCCGGGCGCCCCAGACACCCCCGGTGTCTCGTCCGCCTTGGACGCCCCAGACACCCCCGGTGTCCCGGAGGTACCGGGCACCCGCACCGCCGCTTCCGCCCCGGGCACCCGCACCGCCTCCGGTGTCCCGGAGGCACTGGGTGCCCGCGCCGCCTCCGCCGCCTCGGCTGCCACCACCGCCCCGGCCACCACTGGCCGCCCCCCGGCCGCCGCTGGCGTCCCGGCCGCCTCCGCCACCACCGGCGCCCCGGCCGCCTCGGCTGCCACCGGCGTCCCGGCCGCCACTGGCCCTCTGGCCGCCGCTGGCATCCCCGCCGCCTTCGCCGCCCCCGGCGTCCCCGCCGCCTCCGCCATCCCCGTCACGTCCCGTGCGTCCCCCGGGTGCTGTCCCGGATTCCGGTCGTCCTTGTCGCTCATGGCACCGATCATGGCCCGCGCCACGCGGGCAGGGCCACGGGGCTAGCATGGCGACGTATCGTCCGGTACCCCCCGCGGACTGGAACGGAAGGCCCGCCCCGCGTGAACCCAACACAGCAGCCCCGCCCCGCCCGGCTGACCGTCGGCGTCGTCGGCGCAGGCCGCGTCGGCCCGGCACTCGCGCGTGCGCTCCAGCTCGCCGGGCACCGCCCCGTCGCCGTCTCCGGCGTCTCCGACGCCTCCGTACGGCGGGCCTCGGACATGCTGCCCGACGTCCCCCTCGTGCCGCCCGCCCAGGTGCTGGCGCTCGCCGACCTGGTCCTGCTGACCGTGCCCGACGACGCGCTGCCGGGCCTGGTCCAGGGGCTCGCCGAGACCGGCGCGGTCCGCCCCGGGCAGCTGATCGTGCACACCTCCGGCCGGTACGGGGCCGGGGTGCTCGACCCCGCCCGCCGGGCCGGCGCGCTGCCGCTCGCGCTGCACCCCGCCATGACCTTCACCGGCACGATGGTCGACGTGCAGCGGCTGGTCGGCTGCTCCTTCGGCGTCACCGCCCCCGACGAGCTCCGGCTGGCCGCCGAGGCGCTGGTCATCGAGATGGGCGGCGAGCCCGAGTGGATCGCCGAGGACGCGCGTCCGCTCTACCACGCGGCCCTCGCCCTCGGTGCGAACCACCTGGTCACCCTGGTCGCCCAGGCCATGGAACTGCTGCGCACCGCCGGGGTAGAGCACCCCGACCGGATGCTCGGCCCGCTGCTCGGCGCCGCCCTCGACAACGCCCTGCGCTCCGGCGACGCGGCCCTGACCGGCCCGGTCGCCCGCGGCGACGCCGGTACGGTCGCCGCGCACGTCGCCGAGCTGCGCCGGCACGCCCCCGGCACGGTCGCCGGCTACCTCGCGATGGCCCGCACCACCGCCGACCGGGCCCTCGCGCACGGGCTGCTCAAGCCGGAGCTGGCCGAGGACCTCCTCGGCGTGCTCGCCGACGACGGCGACACCACCCCCGGCGGCCCCGGCCCCGCCGCCACCGACGACGAAGGAACCCCGGGAGGGGAACGATGACGGACCTGCTGTCCACCGCCGAGGCGCTGCACAAGCTGCCGCGCAGCGGCGGCCCCCGCGCCGTCGTCATGACCATGGGCGCGCTGCACGAGGGCCACGCCACCCTCGTCCGTACCGCCCGCGAGCGGGCCGGCGCCGACGGCCAGGTCGTCGTCACCGTCTTCGTCAACCCCCTGCAGTTCGGGGCCAACGAGGACCTCGACCGCTACCCGCGCACCCTCGACGCCGACCTCGCGCTGGCCGAGGCCGCGGGCGCGGACGTGGTGTTCGCGCCGTCCGTCGAGGAGGTCTACCCGGGCGGCGAACCGCAGGTACGGGTCTCCGCGGGCCCCATGGGCACCCGGCTGGAGGGCGCCACCCGTCCCGGCCACTTCGACGGCATGCTCACCGTCGTCGCCAAGCTGCTCCACCTCACCCGGCCCGACGTGGCGTTCTTCGGGCAGAAGGACGCGCAGCAACTCGCCCTGATCCGGCGGATGGTGACCGACCTGAACTTCCCCGTGGAGGTGTCCGGCGTGGCCACCGTCCGGGAGGACGACGGGCTCGCGCTGTCCAGCCGCAACCGCTACCTCTCGGGCGGGGAGCGGCGTACCGCCCTGGCCCTGTCCCGCGCCCTGTTCGCCGGCCGCGACCGGCTCGCCGCGCAGTCCGCGCTCGCGGCCCGCGCCGAGGCCACCGCCGCGCCCGCGGACGACAGCCGGGCCGACGGGCTGGCCAAGCTCGGCGAGGCCCGCGCCTCCGCCGACGCGCACGCCGCCTCGGTCGCCGGCTCCGGCCTGCCCGACGCCGTACGGGCCGCCGCCCGGCACGTCCTGGAGGAGGCCGGGCGGGCGACCCCGCCGCTGGCCCTGGACTACCTGGCGCTGGTGGATCCCGCGGACTTCACCGACGTGGGCCCCGCCTTCGCGGGCGAGGCCGTGCTGGCCGTCGCCGCGAAGGTCGGCACGACCCGGCTGATCGACAACATCCCATTGGACTTCGGAGCACACTCGTGACCACCTCAGGCAGCGCCGGCACTCCCGGCGCCACCGGCGCCGGCACCGGAAGCGGCGTGGCCGGTACGGGCATACGGCTGCACGCCCCCGCCCCCGGCTGGGCCCTGGACGCCGACGTCGTGGTCGTCGGCTCCGGCGTCGCGGGCCTGACGGCCGCGCTGCGCTGCGCCGCGGCGGGCCGCCGTACCGTCGTGGTCACCAAGGCCCGGCTCGACGACGGCTCCACCCGCTGGGCGCAGGGCGGCATCGCCGCCGCGCTCGGTGAGGGCGACACCCCCGAACAGCACCTGGACGACACCCTGGTGGCGGGCGCGGGCCTGTGCGACGAGGCGGCCGTACGGCTGCTGGTGACCGAGGGCCCCGACGCCGTACGCCGCCTCATCGCGACCGGCGCGGTCTTCGACACCTCGGCCGAGACCGGCGAGATCGAGCTGACCCGCGAGGGCGGCCACCACCGCCGCCGGATCGCGCACGCGGGCGGCGACGCCACCGGCGCCGAGATCAGCCGGGCGCTGGTCGAGGCCGTCCACGCGGCCGGCATCGAGACCGTCGAGAACGCGCTCGTGCTGGACCTGCTCCAGGACGCCGAGGGCCGTACCGCCGGCGTCACCCTGCACGTGATGGGCGAGGGCCAGCACGACGGCGTCGGCGCGGTGCACGCGCCCGCCGTGGTCCTGGCGACCGGCGGCATGGGGCAGGTCTTCTCCGCGACCACCAACCCGTCGGTGTCCACGGGCGACGGCGTGGCCCTCGCGCTGCGCGCCGGCGCCGAGGTCTCCGACCTGGAGTTCGTCCAGTTCCACCCGACGGTGCTTTTCCTCGGGCCGGACGCCGAGGGCCAGCAGCCGCTGGTCTCGGAGGCCGTGCGCGGCGAGGGCGCCCACCTCGTCGACGGCGACGGCGTGCGCTTCATGCTCGGACAGCACGAGCTGGCCGAGCTGGCGCCGCGCGACATCGTCGCCAAGGGCATCATGCGCCGTATGCAGGAGCAGGACGCCCAGCACATGTACCTGGACGCCCGGCACTTCGGCGCCACGATGTGGGAGCAGCGCTTCCCGACCATCCTCGCCGCCTGCCGGGCCCACGGCATCGACCCGGTGACCGAGCCGATCCCGGTCGCGCCGGCCGCGCACTACGCGTCCGGCGGCGTCCGTACCGACCTGAACGGCCGGACCACAGTGCCCGGCCTCTATGCGTGCGGCGAGGTCGCCTGCACCGGCGTGCACGGCGCGAACCGGCTGGCCTCCAACTCCCTCCTGGAGGGCCTGGTCTTCGCCGAGCGGATCGCCGCCGACATCGCCGCGCGGCCGCCGGCCGGCAGCGGCCCGGGCATACCGGTGCCCGCCACCGGTCCGCTGCAGCCCGCCGAGGCGCGCTTCGAGGTCCAGCGGATCATGACGGACGGCGCGGGCGTGCTGCGGTCCGCCGGGTCCCTGCGGGCGGCCGCCGAGGCCCTGGAGGACCTGTACGCGGCCGCGCTGACCGATCTGGAGACGCACGGCAAGACAGCCGAACCGGGTGTGGACACCTGGGAGGCCACCAATCTGCTGTGCGTGGCCCGGGTCCTGGTCGCCGCCGCCCTGCGGCGCGAGGAGACCCGCGGCTGCCACTGGCGCGAGGACCACCCCGACCGCGACGACGCGGACTGGCGCCGTCACCTGGTCGTCCGGCTGTCGTCGACGCGCCGGCGCGCCCTGGTCGTCACCCCCACCGGCGGCGCGGACCTCCCGTCCGTCCGCCATCCGCTTCAGACCGTCGAATCCCCGAGCCAGGAGCAGTAACCGTGAGCACCCCCGAACTCCCCGAGCTTTCCCTGATCGAGCAGAACGAAGGCGGCTGCGGCGACGACTGCGGCTGCGGCGACGACGAGAGCGGCCTGGACCCGGCGCTGGCCCAGCTGCTGGCCGACGCCGGCCTGGACCCCATCGAGGTCGAGGACATCGCGCACATGGCGCTGTCCGAGGACCTCGACGGCGGCGTGGACGTCACCACCGTCGCCACGGTGCCGGAGGAGGCCGTCGCCACGGCCGACTTCACGGCGCGCGAGGAGGGCGTGGTGGCCGGCCTGCGGATCGCCGAGGCCGTCCTGTCCATCGTGTGCACCGAGGCGTTCGAGGTGGAGCGGCACGCGGAGGACGGCGACCGGGTGGCGGCGGGCGAGGTCCTGCTGTCCGTCACGGCCCGCACCCGTGACCTGCTGACGGCCGAGCGCAGCGCCCTGAACATCCTGTGCCGGCTCTCGGGCATCGCGACCGCCACCCGCCGCTGGGCCGACCTGCTGGAGGGCACGGGCGCCAAGGTCCGCGACACGCGCAAGACGACGCCGGGGCTGCGCGCGCTGGAGAAGTACGCGGTGCGCTGCGGCGGCGGCGTCAACCACCGCATGTCGCTGTCGGACGCGGCGCTGGTCAAGGACAACCACGTGGTGGCGGCGGGCGGTGTCGCGCAGGCCTTCAAGGCGGTACGGGAGGCCTTCCCCGACGTCCCGGTCGAGGTCGAGGCCGACACGATGCACCAGGTCCGCGAGGTCGTGGACGCGGGCGCCGACCTGATCCTGCTGGACAACTTCACGGTGCCGGAGACCGAGGAGGCCGTCACGATCGTCGCCGGCCGGGCGCAGCTGGAGTCCAGCGGCCGGCTGACCCTGGAGACGGCCCGCGCCTACGCGGAGACCGGCGTGGACTTCCTGGCGGTGGGCGCCCTGACCCACTCCTCGCCCATCCTGGACATCGGTCTCGACCTGCGCGAGGAGCGGTAATGCTCCTGACGATCGACGTCGGCAACAGCCAGACCGTCCTCGGCCTGTTCGACGGTGACGAGATCGTCGAACACTGGCGGGTCTCGACCGACCCGCGGCGCACGGCCGACGAACTGGCCGTGATGATGCAGGGCCTGATGGGCATGCACCCGATGCTCGGCAACGAACTGGGCGACGGCATCGACGGCATCGCGATCTGCTCGACGGTGCCGGCGGTCATGCACGAGCTGCGCGAGGTGACCCGCCGCTACTACGGCGACGTACCGGCGGTGCTGGTGGAGCCGGGCGTCAAGACGGGCGTGCCGATCCTCATGGACAACCCCAAGGAGGTCGGCACCGACCGCATCATCAACGCGTGTGCGGCCGTGGAGCTGTACGGCGGTCCGGCGATCGTCGTCGACTTCGGCACGGCGACCACGTTCGACGCGGTGTCGGTGCGCGGGGAGTACGTGGGCGGCGTGATCGCGCCGGGCATAGAGATCTCGATGGAGGCGCTCGGCGTCCGCGGGGCGCAGCTGCGCAAGATCGAGCTGGCCCGGCCGCGCAACGTGATCGGCAAGTCGACGGTCGAGGCCATGCAGGCGGGCGTCGTCTACGGCTTCGCGGGCCAGGTCGACGGGGTGGTCACGCGGATGGCGCGGGAACTGGTCGGCCCGAAGGGCGACCCGGCCGACGTCCACGTCATCGCCACGGGCGGGCTGGCCCCGATGGTCCTGGGCGAGTCCTCGGCGGTCGACGTCCACGAGCCGTGGCTGACGCTGATCGGCCTGCGCCTGGTGTACGAACGCAACGCACCGAACTTCAGCTGAGGGGGCGGGGCGGGGCTCCGGGCTGGCCGGGATCTCGGCCGGCGTGGCCTACGTTTGGCGCTCCCGGTCGGGGGCTTTAGGGGTGGGCCGGGGTACGGAGCGTGCTGGCCGCCTGCTTCAACCCCCGCCGGTCGGGCGTTGCCGGGCCCTGGGTTGCCCACCGCCCCCACGGGCGGGCGTGGGGCGGGGCGGGTCGGCCGTGGGCTTCGCAGGCCGCCCGGGATCCCGGCCGGCGTGACCTGCGTTCGGAGTTCCCGGCCGGGGGCTCAGGGGTGGCCGGGTGCTGCCCGGCAGTCCATTGTCCGAGCGGGCCGGTGGCCGGCGTCAAGGGCGCTCCCTCCGGTCGCGTCGCTGCGCGATTCCGCTGCGCTCCACCCCTGACTCCGACCCCCGTCCCGCCCAGCCAACGACCTGCCGGCCACCCCCCGGAGGGACGGCAGGGGGACGGGATCCGATGCCGGGTGGTGCGGACGCCCACCCTGGTCTGCGTCGGCCCTCGCCGCCCTCCGGGCGGAGCCCGGCGCTCGCCGGCCGGGGGCGGGAGCCCCACGGGGGAAGGGGCGCGTCAGATCGCTACACGCTTTCTCCTGCACGGCGGCTGCGGGGCGCCGTCACCAGGGGGTCTCCGGTGCCGTCGGGCGTCACCGGCATTCCTGCTGGTCAGCGAATTCCGGCCGCTGCGCGGCCCGGTCGCCGGCCGGCCTGTGGTGGTTCTACTCGGCTCGGGTGACCTTGGCGTGGTCGGTGAAGACGCGTCTGAAGAGGTCGTGACCGGTGCGTCCGGTGTGACGGAGTGCCCAGTCCTGTGCCGCTTCCTGCTCGGAATGGGGGCCGGATTCGGCTCCGCAGTGGGCAGTGACACAGAACGCCTCGTAGGTGATACCGCCTTCGGGCACATGGCGGATGGCATGGGCGATGTGCCGGTGGACGGCGCGGGGGCTCACTGGTGGCCTTCAGGGTGGCGTCGCATGTAGATGTTGCAGTCGCTGACGGTGGTCATGTCGCCGACCGCGCGGGCCCGGTCGCGCACGTCGGCCAGTTCGGCACAGCCCGCGCAGCCTTCGACGGGCATCGGCTCCGGGTCCAGGCGCAACGGCAGTTCGACCGGCTTCGTGGAGTACCTGGTCGGCTCCGTCATGGCACATCGCCACCTCTCGAACGTCACATGGCCGACCTCTTGACAGGCCGGTGCTCTAGTTCAGTATTCGAGTGGCCGAAGCACTCCCGCTACGGTTGGCAGTGCACTAGTGTGCTCCCACTGACAGCACGTCAACTCAACGGAGGGGCAAGCCCTATGCCCAGTCCCAAGACGTTCACGAAGATCGCGGATCATTTCCGGGAGCGCATCCTGTCGGGAGAGCTCGAACCCGGCGCCAAGCTGCCGACCAACCGCGAGATCGCCGGCCAGTGGCAGGCCG
This sequence comes from Streptomyces sp. NPDC042102, assembly GCF_055582305.1. NCBI lineage: Bacteria > Bacillati > Actinomycetota > Actinomycetes > Kitasatosporales > Streptomycetaceae > Streptomyces > Streptomyces sp. NPDC042102. Next base: position 53,001 of record NZ_JBVJDL010000009.1, on the reverse strand, counting down.
CGGCCGCCACGGTCTCCCGCGCCTTGCAGGCTCTCCAGGTGGAGAACTTCATCCGCACCACCCCCCGGGGTACCTACGTCGCCGATGATCCCCGCTGGACGCTGTCGGCGCGGGACCGGCTGGCCCGGGTCCAGCGGGTGAAGTCGTTTCTGGCCGAGGGCGAGACGAGCCGGGTGACGGCCGCCGAGCTCATCGTCCCGCCGCTGTACGTGGCGGAGATCTTCGACCTGGAGGCCGGGGATCAGGTGGTCCGGCGCGAGTGGCTGGCCGGCCGGGGCAAGACCCGGACCGTGTTCGCCGTGACGTGGTACCCGGCCCCGTTCGCCGCCCACGTACCGGACCTGCTGAACACCGCCCCCGGTCGCAATCACGGACTGTCCGCCCGGGTGCTGGAAGCCACCGGACGCACGATCACCCACGCCCGCGACGACATGCACGCCCGCCCCGCCGACGCCCGCGAGGCGAGCGCCCTCGGCCTGCCGGTCGGTTCCCCGATCCTGGCCGGCGCCCACCGCTGGTCGGACGCGGAGGGGGTCATCGAATACGGGGAGTGGTGCCTGCCGCCCCGGTTCACCATCGGCTACGAATACCAGCCCTGAGCGGGTCGCTCCGGCCGGGACTTGGCCGAGGGCGGGTCCTCAGCTCCTGGGTGAGGCCAGGGCCTGGACCGCGGCATAGCCCGGGACCGGGGGTGTCTGTGGGAACACGCCGTTCGCGCGCAGGCCGGCGGCGGTGTCCACGGCCGCACCGAGGGCGAGCCGGAACAGCAGTGAGCCGAGACTGACCCGGCGCACACCGAGTTCGGCCAGGCGGGCGAGTGACGGCCCGTCCGGTGTGGCGAGGACGTTGAGCGGCAACGCGGTCGCGTCCACCGCCGCTGCGATGGACGCCGGATCGGTCAGACCCGGCACGAAGACGCCGTCCGCGCCCGCGTCCTGGTAAGCCGCCAAGCGGGACGCGGTCTCCGCCTCGTGTCCCCCGCCCAGCCAGTGGGTGTCGGTGCGGGCATTGACGAAGAGCCCGGGCACGGCTGCCTTGACCGCGGTGATCTTCGCCGCGTGCAGGCGCGGCGGGGTGAGACCGCCGTCGGCGCGGCCGTCCTCCAGGTTGATGCCGACCGCGCCGGCCTCGGCGAGTTCCGCCGCGAGGCCGGCGACCTCGGCCGGGTCGTCGCTGAAGCCGCCCTCGAAGTCGACGGAGAGCAGGAAGGGCCCGCCGCCGAGAAGGCGCGCGAGCCGCATCGTCTCGGCTCGGGTCCGGCCGACCCCGTCCGGCAGCCCGGCCGCGGCGGCGACACCCAGGCTGGTGGTGCCGACGGCGGGGAAGCCGGCCACGGCCAGCGCGGCTGCGGAAGCGTGGTCCCAGGCGTTCGGCAGCAGTATCGGCGCGCCGGGGCGGTGGTGCAGTTCACGGAAGGCGATGGCGGCGGAAGCGCTGACCGTGCTCATGCCCGCTCCTCGGGGTCGGCAGCGGTGCCGAGAGGGCCGACGGCCCCGGCGACCGCGTCTGTGACCTGTGTGGCCGGGTCGTCCCGTTCCAGGATCCCGGCGGCGAGCGCCAGCGCCTGGGCCTGCCCCGGGCACCGGTGCGGCCCCGCGCCGAAGGCGAGGGGGGCCGGATCGTCGTGGGCGCCGATGTCCGGGTCGGACGGGGCGCCGCCGGCGGGGGTGCCCGGCTCTACGGCGGTGACGTCGATCAGCACCACCTCCCCGGCCCGGAAGTCCAGCGCGCCCACGCGGACGTCCGCCAGCGCTCGTCGGCGCAGCGCGGTCACGGGTGGGTCCTGCCGCAGTACCTCGGCGAGGAGGGCATCCGCGCCACCCGGTGGGAGTCCGTCCGGCGCGGCCCGGCGGGCGTGCTCGACCCATCGGGCGGTCGCGTCGCACGCCTGCACCAACAGCCCGATCCGCTGCGCGGCGGCCTCCAGGTCCGCCACGCCGTCCTCCTGGGCGGTCCGGGCGAGCAGTGACGCGACGGCTTCGTCGGCAGTCTTCTCCTGGGCGGGCGTCAGGTCGCTGCCGAAGTATCCGGCGGAGACGGTCATGACGGCGTCGGCCACTGCGTCCGGGCCCGGCAGACCCAGCTCCTCGGCCAGGATGCGCACGACAGTGTGCCGGTCGTCCGCGCCGACCGCCGAGCCGGCAGCCGCCCGGCGCAGTTCGCGCGGGTCCAGGCCCGCAAGCGCCACCACCGCGTGGCCGCGCCGACGGGCGTGCGTCTGCGCGTCGCCGGTGAAGCGGGCGACAGTGGCGCGCAGCCAGGCCAGGGAGCCTGCGGGCGCATCCGCCGCGTCGGCGCCGGGTTCGGGGACCAGCAGCGGCTGGTCGAGCACCGCACGGGCGTCCGCGTACGCAGTGACACGGGAGGAGAGGACGGACGGGTCGGAGATCGTCATGCGACCCACGCTAGGTGCGGGAGACTTCGGCGCCCGCCGAACTGTGGCCGGGGCATGATGGGCCCATGTCCGTGCAACCTCTGGCCCGGCTCGCCAGGCTGCTGGCCGACCCCACCCGTGCCGCGATCTGCCTCGCGCTGCTGGACGGCCGTGCCTGGACCGCGAGCGAACTGGCCCACCACGTGGGCATCGCGGCGTCGACCGCGAGCGAGCAGCTGTCCCGGCTCGTCGCCGGCGGACTGCTGGCCGAGGAGCGCCAGGGCCGTCACCGCTACCTGCGGCTGGCCGGGCCCGGTACCGCCGCGCTGGTCGAGGACATGGCAGCGTTCGCGGCGGAGTCGGGTCCCGCGCCCGCACCACGCAATCTGCGTGACAGCGTCCGCCGCAGCGCTGAGGCGCGCGCCCGGACGTGCTACGACCATCTCGCCGGCCGCCTCGGCGTCGCCCTCGCGGACGCCCTGCTGGCACGCGGCGTCGTCACGGAGGACACAGGTCTGGCCGTGACCGAACCGGGCCGGGCCTGGCTGGTCGGCATCGGCATCGACGTGGACACGATGCGCCGCGGCTCCCGCCCGCTGGTCCGCAGTTGCCTCGACTGGACCGAACGCCGGCCCCACCTCGCCGGCGTCCTCGGCACGGCGCTCCGCGCGCACGCGATGGACACCGGCTGGCTCGAACCCATCGGCACCGGCCGCGCCCTCCGGGTGACCCCGCCCGGCGCCGACGCCCTTCACGACCTGTTCGGCATCACCCTCGACTGAAGGCGCCGGGGCGCCCCCGGGGGGCGTCCCCGGGGTCATACCGGGGGGCGGCCCGGGGTCGGGGTGGGTGGGGGGTTCGGGAGCGGCGGGCCCGGGCTGGGCGGGGGTTCGGGGTAGCCGGGGTTGCGGTGCTTCTCCATGGTCACCATCGACCAGGTCAGCCGGTAGACGCCCAGGGGCGGGAAGAGGTCGACCCGTACCGGGTAGCCCTGTTCGGCGCAGGACGCGCAGAGCAGGTCGCGGGCCGGGCCGGCGCCGGGGGTGCGGACCGCCTGCACCGGCTCCTTCCAGCACGCCTCGCACGTCACGACGTCCGTCGGGCTCGTCGCGAACTCGGCTGTGATCACTCGTTCACCTCGCTTCGATCGATCTCGACCCACACGGTGTCGCCGCCGCCGTGGGTCCGCTGATGGCCGTACCGAGCGCCTTGCGCGAGCGCGCTGAGGATCGCCGCCTGGGGTTCGGGGCCGAGGTCCTCGGGGACGTCCGCCTCGATCCGGATGTGGTCGGAGGTCGTGTGGAGCCGCGGTTCGCCGCCCGTCGCGGCGGCCAGCTGCGCGGCCACGGCCGCGGCATGAGTCTCGGCGTGGGTCTCGGCGGAAGACACCAATCCTCCTCAGGGTGAGCGCAACGTCGCTCATGGTAATGCTGAAGATTCAGCTTCAACCTGATGGGTTAGCTTGTCAATCTCCGACGGACAGGCACAGGACGGCCCAAATGCCCCGTGAGAACGCGTACTTGCAGGTGGCCGACGCACTCCGCGCCCGTATCGAGGCCGGAGAATGGCCGATCGGCGCGAAACTGCCGTCGCGCGCCCGCTTCGCCGAGGAGTACGCCGTCGGGCAGAACGTCGCGCAGCGCGCCATGGAGCGCCTGATCATCGAGGGCTTCCTGGAGGGCCGGGCCGGTTCCGGTACCTACGTGCGCCGCCCCCGCAAACGGCTGCGCCTGGTGCGCTCGCGGCAGCGGGCGGCGCGCGCCGGCAGCCCCTTCCACGCCGAGATGAAGGACCAGGGCCAGTCGGCCAGCTGGGACTCGCGCTCGCAGGCCCGCGTTCCCGCGCCGGAGGACATCGCCGCGCGGCTCGCGATCGAGCCCGGCGACCCGTGCGTGCTGACCCAGTACGAGTTCCTGGCCGACGGGCAGCCGGTGCAGCTGTCCACGTCCTGGGAGCCGATGGCCGTCACCGGCGGAACTTCGGCCGAACTCCCGGAAATGGGCCGGCTCAAAGGCGTCGGTGTGGTGGAACGGATGCGGTCGATCGGGATCGACGTCGCGAGCGCGCTGGAAATCCCCCGCCCCGCCCGTGCCACGCAGGCGCAGGCCAACCTGCTCGGCATCAGCATCGGCGATCTGATCACCGAGATCGAGCGCACGTATTACGACCGCGAGGGCCGTCCGGTGGAGACCGCCGACATCGTGGTGGCCGACATCCGCTCCGAGATCGCCTACGAATTCCGCGTCGACTAGGGCCGGTCCTGCCGGTCCTGCCGGTCTTGCCGGTCCTGCCCGTCCCGTCCCTGCCGCCCTCGCCGCGCGCGCCGCGCCGGGAGGGGTGAGGTCGGGGGATTTTGTCCGATTAGCGCGTATCTTCTGGCCATGCCCACGCCCTACGGATCCCGCGGCGGTATGGCCTTCAGCGCGGCGGAGCTGCACGTGCTCCGGCGGTCGCTCGCCCACGCCCTCCAGTCCTCCACGGCCCCCCTGCCCGCCACCGAGGTCCAGGACTGCCTGCGCCTGGCGCAGGCGGTGGACGAAGCGGTGCGCGAGGCGGGCAGGCTCAGAGCGTTCCTGGTGGAGGACCTGGGGCGGTACAGAGCGGCGCTGCCGGGCAGCGTCGTGGGGTACCTGGAGCTGCTGCGGGAGGCCCTGGCGGGTGGGTACGAGCCCGTCGCCGACGATCTGGCCGCCCTGCGGGCGCTGCGCGGGAACCCCGGCGCCGCGGCCCTGCTGGCGTCCGCCGAGCAGGCGGCCGAGCAGGCCGCCCAGGAGGCCGCCGGGCGCGGCGTACGGCAGTGGCCCGGCGCGGGCGGTGCGCCGCGGGCCCGGCTGCTGGCCCTCGCCGGGGGCAAGGCGGTGACCGCGCACCGGAGCGCCGGCACCGGCGGCCGGGGCGGGGACCCGGCCGCCGGGGACCGGTCCGCCGGTCAGGGCGGCGGCCGCGGGGGCGGTCGCGGCGGGCGGGACCGCGGTGACCAGGGCAAGGACAAGGGGGAGGAGCCCAGGCCCGCCCCGGCCGAGCCGAAGCCCGCGCCCGAGCGCCCGATCCCGACGCCCGGCGAGGTGTTCCCGCCGCGCCGCAAGCCCACTCCGCCCCCGGCGGCCCGGCGCGCGGCCGGGTAGCTACGCTGGACGCCATGGACTACGTATCCGCGCTCGTGCCCCCCTTCGTGATGGCCGTGTTCTTCATCGCCCTCGTCGTGACGATCGTGAAGAGCCAGGGCGGTGCCAACAAGGCCAAGGAGGACGCGGTCGTCGACGCCGCGCTCTCCCGGGCCGAGAGCGGCCAGCCCGTCAGGGATTGACGTGACCGGACGGCCGGCCCACTGGGCCGGCCGTCCGATTTTGTTGTGCGCGCCGACCGAATGGCCAGGAAATTCGGGACATCCCGCACTATCGTGCTGTTGTGCCTCGCCCCCTGGGAGAACTCGAAGACGCGGTCATGACGCGGGTGTGGCAGTGGAACCGCCCGGTCACTGTCCGGGAAGTGCTGGAAGACCTCCAGCAGGAACGGTCCATCGCGTACACCACGGTCATGACCGTGATGGACAATCTCCATCAGAAGGGCTGGGTCCGCCGGGAGGCGGAGGGACGTGCCTATCGCTATACGGCCGTCTCCACCCGTGCCGCCTACTCGGCCGCACTGATGAACGAGGCCTGGTCCACCAGCGACAACCCGGCGGCCGCACTCGTCGCCTTCTTCGGGATGATGTCGCCGGAACAGCGCGAGGCGCTGCGCGACGCCGTCCGGATCGTCCAGCCCGAGGCCCCTGACCAGGCGCGCGACGTGGAAGAGGACGCCGACGAGCCGCCCGCCGACGCGGGGCGATAGCGTCCGGGCATGGCAGCCGATTCACCTTCCTCCGCGCCCGGTGCGAATGCAAAAGCCGTGACGATCCGCCGGGCCCGCACCGGGGATGTTCCCGCACTGCGCAGGCTCCTCGACCAGTACGTGCAGCAGCGGATCCTCCTCGACAAAGCACCGGTGACCCTTTACGAGGACATCCAGGAGTTCTGGGTCGCGGAACGCGACGCGGACGGCCGGGTAGTGGGCTGCGGGGCACTTCACGTGATGTGGGAAGACCTTGCCGAGGTACGCACGCTCGCCGTCGACCGCGACTTGAAGGGCGCGGGCGTGGGGCATCAGGTGCTGGACAAGTTGCTCGCCACCGCCCGCTCCCTGGGTGTGCGCCGGGTATTCTGCCTGACCTTCGAAGTGGACTTCTTCGCGAAGCACGGCTTCGTCGAGATCGGTGAGACCCCGGTGGAGACCGATGTCTACACCGAGCTCCTGCGTTCCTATGACGAGGGCGTCGCCGAGTTCCTCGGTCTCGAACGAGTGAAGCCGAACACCTTGGGCAACAGCCGGATGCTTCTGCACCTCTGAACGATCAGCACGGCTTTTCCGGCCCCCCGCCCCCCTGTGGCCTATGTCCGAATCGCGTATGTTTCCCGTCCTGTTGCGGTCCTGAACCTCTCCCCGGGGGTTTGTGTTTTTCAGGCAAAAGCGGTTTCCTTTCCGCGTACTGCATTTTCGATGAAAGGAAATCCGGTGGCACAGAAGGTTCAGGTCCTTCTTGTCGACGACCTCGACGGTGGCGAGGCGGACGAGACCGTGACGTTCGCGCTGGATGGCAAGACCTACGAGATCGACCTCACCACCGCCAACGCGGAAAAGCTCCGCGGCCTGCTCGAGCCGTACACCAAGGGCGGCCGCCGCACCGGTGGCCGGGCTGCCGCCGGGCGCGCCAAGGGCCGGGCCGCCGTGAGCTCCGGCAACCCGGACACCGCCGAGATCCGCGCGTGGGCCAAGGCCCAGGGTCTGAGCGTCAACGACCGCGGTCGCGTGCCGCAGGAGATCCGCGAGGCCTACGAGAACGCCAAGGTCTGACCGGGACCGCAGGCGCGGGCGGCGTACACCGGCGCCGCACGCGTCAGGCGGGCCCGGTGGCACTGGGTCGCCGCCGCTCCGACCAGCCGGACCAGGTCGGGCCCCCGCGCGGGCCCGGCGCCCCGGCCGCCGACGGCGGCGGACAGAGCGGGCAGGGACGCCTCGCACCCCGGCTCGGGGGGCCGCAGCCACACGGCGGCCTCCTGGGAACTGCCGCACCAGCCCGGGGGCGCGGGAGCGGTGATCCGGCCCCCCGCACCCAGGGCGGTCAGGTCCAGGGCGACCCCGCCCCATTCCAGCCAGTCGAGCAGCCCCGGCAGCTCGTCGGCGGACCCCGCGGCCACCAGGAACCGCATCCGGCGCCCCATCCGGGCCACCGGACCGGTGGCGACCGCAGAGCACAGCAGCGCCGCCCCGGCGTCGGCGGGCACCTCCAGGACGTCGAAGTGCGTCCCGGTGACCAGCTGGACCGGCGGACCGCCGGCCACGGGCCAGCCCATGACCTGCGTGTACCAGGGGGCGTACGCGCTCTCGGGTGCGACGCGGGGGAGCGGCACGGTGTGAGCCATGCCCGGAGCAACGGCGTCCGGCACGCAGTGGTTACGCACCGTTCCGGCGTAAATGCGGAACGTGAAGATCTGGGACGCAAGCTTGTTCGCCCTTAGCGGAGCAACACCGTGCTGAGGGCATGGACGGTCCGCCCTTACGGGTAAGACATTCCTAGGGGCCCCAGGGCCGACACGCTGTTTTGACGGGTGCCGTTCGCCATCGGCGTACACGTGTGACGGGTATCTGCCTGGCCTGCGGGAACATCGTCTCCCACTATCGGGTTGGAGCAGTTGTCGGCTGTTCAGGCCGGTTTTTCCTCACCGACGTGGGGGTGAGCCGCGGTGGATGTCGGCAGTTGGAATGAGCTGTCCCGCCCTGCGGGACTAGCATGCGGAAGGACAGGGAGGGGACCGCCCCCTTACTGCCCGACCGCTCTGAGGAGCGATTAACGATGTTCGAGAGGTTCACCGACCGCGCGCGGCGGGTTGTCGTCCTGGCTCAGGAAGAAGCCCGGATGCTCAACCACAACTACATCGGCACCGAGCACATCCTTCTGGGCCTGATCCACGAGGGTGAGGGTGTCGCCGCTAAGGCCCTGGAGAGCCTCGGGATTTCGCTCGAGGCGGTTCGCCAGCAGGTTGAGGAGATCATCGGTCAGGGCCAGCAGGCTCCGTCCGGTCACATTCCCTTCACCCCGCGTGCCAAGAAGGTCCTGGAGCTCTCGCTCCGTGAGGCCCTCCAGCTCGGCCACAACTACATCGGCACCGAGCACATCCTGCTCGGCCTCATCCGCGAGGGCGAGGGCGTCGCGGCCCAGGTCCTCGTGAAGCTGGGCGCCGATCTCAACCGGGTCCGGCAGCAGGTCATCCAGCTGCTCTCCGGTTACTCCGGAGGCGGCAAGGAGGCGGCCACGGCCGGCGGCCCGGCCGAGGGCTCGCCCTCGACCTCGCTCGTCCTGGACCAGTTCGGCCGCAACCTCACCCAGGCGGCCCGCGAGTCCAAGCTCGACCCGGTCATCGGGCGCGAGAAGGAGATCGAGCGGGTCATGCAGGTGCTGTCCCGCCGCACCAAGAACAACCCGGTGCTCATCGGCGAGCCCGGCGTCGGCAAGACCGCCGTCGTCGAGGGCCTGGCGCAGGCGATCGTCAAGGGCGAGGTGCCCGAGACCCTCAAGGACAAGCACCTCTACACCCTCGACCTCGGCGCCCTGGTCGCCGGCTCCCGCTACCGCGGTGACTTCGAGGAGCGCCTGAAGAAGGTCCTCAAGGAGATCCGCACCCGCGGCGACATCATCCTGTTCATCGACGAGCTCCACACCCTGGTGGGTGCGGGTGCCGCCGAGGGCGCGATCGACGCCGCCAGCATCCTCAAGCCCATGCTGGCCCGCGGTGAGCTCCAGACCATCGGTGCGACCACGCTGGACGAGTACCGCAAGCACCTGGAGAAGGACGCGGCCCTCGAGCGCCGCTTCCAGCCCATCCAGGTCGCGGAGCCGTCGCTGCCGCACACCATCGAGATCCTCAAGGGTCTGCGCGACCGGTACGAGGCCCACCACCGTGTGTCCATCACGGACGAGGCCCTCGTCCAGGCGGCCACCCTGGCCGACCGGTACATCTCGGACCGCTTCCTCCCGGACAAGGCGATCGACCTGATCGACGAGGCCGGCTCCCGGATGCGCATCCGCCGGATGACCGCGCCGCCGGACCTGCGCGAGTTCGACGAGAAGATCGCGGGCGTGCGCCGCGACAAGGAGTCGGCGATCGACTCCCAGGACTTCGAGAAGGCGGCTTCCCTCCGGGACAAGGAGAAGCAGCTGCTGACGGCGAAGGCCAAGCGCGAGAAGGAGTGGAAGGCCGGCGACATGGACGTCGTCGCCGAGGTCGACGGAGACCTGATCGCCGAGGTCCTCGCGACCGCGACCGGCATTCCCGTCTTCAAGCTGACCGAGGAGGAGTCCTCGCGGCTGCTGCGCATGGAGGACGAGCTCCACAAGCGCGTCATCGGTCAGAAGGACGCCATCAAGGCCCTTTCGCAGGCGATCCGCCGTACGCGGGCCGGCCTGAAGGACCCGAAGCGTCCCGGTGGCTCGTTCATCTTCGCCGGCCCGTCCGGTGTCGGTAAGACCGAGCTGTCCAAGACGCTCGCCGAATTCCTCTTCGGCGACGAGGACGCGCTGATCTCCCTCGACATGTCGGAGTTCAGTGAGAAGCACACGGTTTCCCGCCTCTTCGGTTCGCCCCCCGGCTACGTGGGCTACGAAGAGGGCGGCCAGCTCACCGAGAAGGTGCGCCGCAAGCCGTTCTCCGTCGTCCTCTTCGACGAGGTCGAGAAGGCCCACCCGGATATCTTCAATTCCCTTCTCCAGATCCTGGAGGACGGTCGCCTGACCGACTCCCAGGGCCGGGTCGTGGACTTCAAGAACACGGTCATCATCATGACGACCAACCTGGGTACGCGGGACATCTCGAAGGGCTTCAACCTGGGCTTCGCCGCCCAGGGCGACGTCAAGACCGGGTACGACCGGATGAAGGCCAAGGTCAACGAGGAGCTGAAGCAGCACTTCCGCCCCGAGTTCCTCAACCGTGTCGACGACACGGTGGTCTTCCACCAGCTGTCGCAGGAAGACATCATCCAGATCGTCGACCTGATGATCGCCAAGGTGGACGAGCGCCTGAAGGACCGCGACATGGGCATCGAGCTCAGCGGCGAGGCCAAGCTCCTGCTGGCCAAGCGCGGCTACGACCCGATCCTGGGCGCCCGCCCGCTGCGTCGCACGATCCAGCGCGAGATCGAGGACATCCTCTCCGAGAAGATCCTCTTCGGTGAGCTGCGCCCCGGTCACATCGTGGTCGTCGGCACGGAGGGTGAGGGCGAGACCGCCAAGTTCACCTTCCGCGGCGAGGAGAAGTCGGCGCTGCCGGACGTTCCCCCGATCGAGGCGACGGGCTCCGGCCCGGACCTGAGCAAGGGCGCGTAACCGCGCCGGGCAGCATCCAAGGGGCGGCCCCGGGACCACGAGTCCCGGGGCCGCCCCTTTTTCCGGCCGCTTTTCCGGCTCGGCCCGGGGCGCCTACTCCTCCACGTGGACGTCGGGCGGCAGCAGCCTGGCGTACGCGGGGGAGCGTGCCACCAGGTTGAGCTGGAGCCTGCGCAGGGCGGGGAAGAGCTGCGGGATCCGCTTGATCACCGCCTTGGGCGGCTCCTTCGACGAAGCGAACCGCAGGGTCGTCACGCCGCTGAGCTCCAGGCCGCGGGGCGCCGTGGCCAGGTCGGGGCCGGCCACCATCAGGTCCCCGAGCTGAGGCAGGTCACCGATCTCGTTCCACTCGATGGCCGACCTGGGGCCGGTGGTGTCGTCCAGGTGCAGGGTGCGCAGCTCCTGCTGCTGGACGAGTCCGCCGAGGACGCCCCGCTGAGGGCCTTCGCCCAGGCCGAGCTGGTGGAGCTGGACCGAGGGGGCCAGGCGGTACGGGGACCAGCCCCGCAGGGGCGGGCCCGACAGGACCAGCAGACGCAGGCTGCGCCAGGTGCTCACGACGTGCAGGCTGTCCGTGTACAGGCTGTCCGTGTCCTCGCCGAGCCTGAGCCGGGCCGAGGTGATGCCCGCGTGCTCCAGGCCCCGTAGATCGCGCAGCCGCCGGCAGGTGCGGAAGGAGACGTGGGTGAGTTCCTCGTGCCCGCGCAGGAATCCGACGTCGGTGATGTCCCAGTTGTCGGACACGGTCAGCGAGCGCAGCGGGACCTGGTCCGCATAGCGGGCGATCGCCGCCTGGGAGACGTACCCGCGGACGGTCAGGGAGGCCTGCGGAGCCACCTCGGCCAGGACCTCCAGCTGCGCGTCGGAGGTCACGGTGAACGTGACCCCGTCCGGGTCGATACGGGCGAGCACCTCCTCCGCGTAGCGCCGGGCGTCGAAGTGCTCCCACGCGGCCGCGAGCGCGGCCCGGGCGGCCGGCGACGACTCCTGGCAGAACTGGGTCAGGTAGCCCATGGCCCGGTCGGTGCCGAGCTTCGCCGCGGCCTGGATGACGTACGGCAGGTGCTCCGGTGCCACGTCGTCGGGTCCGGGGAGCAGGGCCAGCACCAGCGGCCCCGCCGACGCGAGCGAGCGGGCCGCGTCCTTCGACTGGGGCGGGATCAGCTGCTGCACGGCCTTCTCGACCTCGGCCATGACGCCCGGGGCGATCTCGGTGGCGTCCTCCAGGCTGGCGAAGGCCAGCAGGGCGGCGCGGGGCGTCCTGCGGGCGAGCAGCTCCTTGAGGAGTTCCCCCAGCTCGCGGGGCCGGGCCTGCGCCACGGCCATGCGGATGACGTCCTCCCACAGGTCGTCCTCGGCGTGCTGGGCGAGCTCGCGCCAGCTGCTCTCGTCCACGAGGGCCCGGGCGCCGAGGAAGTCCTGGAAGGTGCGGTGGATGAAGTGGACCGCGCCGGGCGCCGGCTCGCGCAGCAGGCCGGTGCGCTCCAGGAAGCGGGTGAACACCGCCCGGGCGTCGCCGAGGGCCTGGAGGGAGGGCAGGGAGGGCAGGGCCTTGTCGATGACCGACTCGGCCAGGCTCCGGTCCATCTCGGAGGCCTTGTTGCGGATCAGCCAGACCGCGAGCCGCTGGAGGGCCTGGATCTGGGGTTCGTCGCGCAGCTGCGGGCCCGCCACCTTCCGCTCCCGGTCGCGGCGGGAGAGCAGCATGGACAGGGCCGCGGTGTAGAGGTCCTTGCGGCTCAGGGGCAGGAAGCCGTGCCGGTCCCGGTGCAGGGCGCAGATCAGGCCGCACAGCAGCGGGTTGGTGGCGAGCCGCCCCACGTCCTCCTTGCTCCGCAGCGCCTTCAGCAGCTGCTTCTCGTACGCGGGCAGCTCCTCGTCCTCGGGGGCGCCGGTGCGGGCCGCCGTGTGCCAGCGCCGGACGAAGGCGGCCACGTCGGAGGGGGTCATCTCGGAGAGGGTGAGCGCGGCGAAGCGCTGTGCGTCCAGCCATTCGGCGGGTACGGCGGAGGGGCGCGAGGTGATCAGCCAGCGGTTGTCGGGGTACTCGCCGATCAGGCCGGCGAGCCAGGCGTGGGCGTGCTCCCGGACCTCCTCGGAGACCTCGTCGATCCCGTCGATCAGGACCAGGCCGCGGCCGGCCCGCAGAACCCGGTCGGCCCAGCCCACGGGCTGGTCCTTGGCCACCGGCGCGCCGACGGCGTACAGGAAGTCGGCGGGCTCGGGCAGTCCGCCGGGGCGCCGGGCGAGCGTGCGCAGGGGCAGGACGAAGGGGACCAGGCCGCTGACGTAGGCCATCCGCTCCTCGGGGTCGGGGCGGGTGGCCGAGACGGCCAGCCACTGGATCAGCGTGGTCTTGCCGGAACCCGCCTCGCCGCGCAGCAGGACGCGGCCGTGGCGGGCGAGGACCTGGTCGGCGGGGCCGGGCTCGACGGCCTCGGCGTAGGGGGTCAGCCTCAGGTTCAGCTCGTACTCGCCCGTGGCCGGGTTGAGCACCCAGGCGTCCGCCGGGTCGGTGACCCGGGTCGCCGAGGTGTCGGCGGCCTCCAGGGTCATGTAGGCCGCGTCCAGCGGCCATTTCGCCGGGGACCGGGTCAGGTCGATGCCGAAGATCGTCAGGACGCTGTACCGGGACACGATGTGGCCGCGGTAGCGCCGCTCGAAGGCGGCGTCGGAGGCGTCGGGGCGGGGGAGGCGGGCGGCCGCCGCGTCCACGGCCGCCACCTGCTCGGCCAGCAGAAGGCTTGGGAGGGGTGCGGTGGCCCGCACGAAGGCCGAGCGCCGGCTCAGTGAGGACAGCACGTGCAAGCAGACGGTGGCGAGCAGGCGGTCGTGGAAGGACCCGGTGTCGGGGGTGAGGGAGGGCAGGTAAGGGTGCGTGTCGTGCACGGCGTGCACAGCGCGGGCGAGGGCCTCGTGGCCGTTCTGCACGGCCCGGATGTCGGGCACCTCCAGGCCGCCGAGCGCGTACAGGCTCAGGGTCAGGGCGCTGGCGACGCGTGCCCGGCCGCCGACGGGCAGCGGCCGCTCGCCCGCGACCGCCAGGGCCGCCTCGACCAGGGCCTCGGCGACCTCCTGCAGCTCGGCGCCGGCGGGCCTGCGTCCGTCCTCCAGGGCCATGTACGCGGAGAGGCGGACGGGCGGCCCGTTGGTGGTCCCGTCGTCGACACGGCCGCGCCGTAACAGCTTCTCGATGATCGGGCCGATGACTCCGGACGGGATGAGGATGCCGTAGGGCGCAGCTGGGTCCACGGTCCGAGAGCGTATCGACGGCGGGGGCGCCGTGATCCGGAAACGGGTGAGCAGGGGCCGGTCCCGGTGACAAGCACCACGGGGCAAATCGGACCTACGAGATGAATTCGTAGATCCAATGGGCGAACGTGCGAAGTCGGGCCGGTCCCCGGCGCAGAACGGGCGCGTCAACGTGACGCGCAGCACGTCCAGCCGCTACGAGCTTGGGTAGTAATGGGGGTGTTTGGGGGATTCGCGGACCCCGGGTTACCAAGGATGAGCAAGCGAGCCCGGCACGAGCCAAAGTGCCGGGTCACTTCATTCCCCCGCAGCCTGCCGAGAGGTCACCCATGTCCGCGAAGCGCGTCAGCCCCCGTCGTATCCGTACCGCCGTCGTCGCCGCCGGTCTCGGCGCCACCGTGGTGCTCGGGGCGGGGACCGCCTTCGCCGCCGAGGCCCCGGCCTCCGCAACCGCCACCGCCGAGCTGGTCGCCCAGCAGGCCGCCGTCCAGGCCGCCAAGGCCGCCGACGTCGCCAAGGCCAAGAAGTCCGCCTGGCAGGCCCCGCTCGCCAAGTACACGCTCTCCGCCACCTACGGCAAGGGCGGCGCGATGTGGGCGAGCAAGCACTCCGGCCAGGACTTCGCGGTGCCCACCGGTACCCCGGTCAAGGCCGTGTCCGCCGGTGTCGTGGTCAAGTCCGGCCCCAACGGCGGCGGCGACGGCCCGGCGTACGGCAACGCCATCGTGATCAAGCACGGCAACGGCACGTACTCGCAGTACGCGCACCTGTCGAAGCTCCAGGTCAAGATCGGCCAGAAGGTCGCCAAGGGCAAGCAGATCGCGCTGTCCGGCAACACCGGCAACTCCAGCGGCCCGCACCTGCACTTCGAGATCCGCACCACCCCGAACTACGGTTCCTCCATCAACCCGGTCGCCTTCCTGCGCACCGCGGGCGTCACCCTCTGACGAAACGTTTCGAAAGTGGCTGAACAGGGCATTCCGGCCGGAACCCGCTGATCCGGAACGGCCGGGGTCCTTGGCTTAGGCTGTCCCCCATGGTGGGGCATTCAAGCAAGCGGCAGCGGTTGGTCGTCGCCGTGGTTTCCTTCGTCCTGGCGACGGTCGCGACCGTCATCGCCGCGTCCTCGCCCTCCGGTTCGGCCTCCGAATCCGACGGCGGCTCGAACGCGCCGACCCACCGCCCGCCGGAGCCGCCCAAGGAGCACGACCTGCGCCTGGGTCTGAGCTACGGCGACACCCTCACCTGGAAGTCCGACGAGGGCCTGGCGGCCGCGCTCAACGACGCCGTGGGCCTGGGCACCAAGTGGATCCGGGTCGACCTGTCCTGGAACAACATCCAGCCCGACAGCCCCGCCGGCTACAACTGGCAGCGCTTCGACCGGGTCGTCAAGGCCGCCCGCGAGCGGAACCTGGACGTCCTGGCCACCGTCGCGTACACCCCCAAGTGGGCCCGCGGCTCCTGCAAGGACTCCCGCCCGACCTGCCCGCCGGCCGATCCCAAGAAGTTCGCGGCCTTCGCCAAGCTCGCGGCGCAGCGCTACGCCCCCCAGGGCGTGCACACCTGGGAGATCTGGAACGAGCCCAACATCCCGCAGTTCTGGTCCCCCAAGCCCGACGCCAAGGCCTACACCACCCTGCTCAAGCTGACCGCCAAGGCGCTGCGCGAGGGCGACCCGAACGCGTACCTGATGATGGCGGGGCTGGCCGCCGTCGGCACCTGGGAGCCGATCAAGTACGTCTCCCACCTGGACTACCTGGAACAGGTCTCCAAGCTGGGCGGCAACAAGGTGGTCGACGCGCTCAGCTACCACCCGTACGCCTGGCCGCAGCTGCCCAAGGACGGCAAGGTCTTCAAGGAGATCAGCAGCGCCAGCGAGAACCTCGTCGGGATCGCCGAGCGCCACGGGACGCCCAACATGCCGGTGTGGCTCACCGAGACCGGCGCGCCGACCAACGGCCCCGGCACGGTGGCGCAGAACGAGAAGGCGCACGGGAAGGACATCACCCACGTCACCGAGGAGTTCCAGGCGCGGATCGCCACGGACACCGTGCCGACCGCCGCCCAGGACAAGTACGTGGCGGGCATGTTCTGGTTCGCGCACCAGGACTCGGCCACCGGCGCCGACAAGGCCCACTCCAAGTACTACGGGCTGCGCCGCTACGACGGCACGCCCAAGCCCGCCTTCGCCGCCCTGCGCACGGCCATCGAGGAGTACAAGAAGAAGCACCCCAAGTAGCCCCCCGGGGGTCCGTGTCGCCCGCCGGGATGGCGGTCGACACGGACCAGGGGCCGTCGTTCAGGCCCGGGTGTAGCCGCCGTCGGCGAACAGTTCGGCGCCGGTGACGAACGACGAGGCGTCCGATGCCAGGAAGAGGGCGGCCTCGGCGATTTCCTCGGCGTCGGCCAGCCGCCCCAGTGGCACGACGGCCTCGGCGAACCGGTCGACCTCCGGCCCCGCGGCGCCCAGCAGGCCAGGGGTCCGCGTGGGTCCCGGGCTGAGCACGTTGACCCGGAATCGGCGCTCCCGCGACTGCCGGGCCCAGTTGTGCACGAGGTTGCTCACCGCCGCCTTCGAGGCGCTGTAGACCTCGAGTTGCTCATTGGGCCGCACGCTGTTGCTCGAGCCGACGACCAGGACGGAGGCGTTCTCCGCCAGCAGTGGAAGCGCCTTCTGAACGGTGAACAGCGGGCCCTTGACGTTGACGGCGAGCGTCAGGTCGACGTTCGCCTCGGTGTGGGCGCCGAGCGCCGCGTCCGCGACGATTCCCGCGTTGGCCACCAGCACGTCGATGCGTCCGGCCTCCTCGCGGACTCGCGCGTAGAGCGCGTCCAGGTCGGCCAGGACGGAGACGTCGGATCGCACCCCGGTGGCCGCAGGGCCCAGCTCCTTGACCGCCGCCTCGAGGCGGTCGACGTTCCGGCCGGTCACGAAGACCCGTGCGCCCTCCCGGACGAAGCGGTGGGCGATGGCCAGCCCGATCCCGCTGGTCCCTCCGGTGATCACGGCCACCTTCTCCTGCAGCACGCCTGGCATGTCGAATCCCTTCAGTTCTGGAATGGATCGTCCATAACGTAGGCAGTAATGGACGATCGAGTCAAGAATGGCTAGGCTGAGATCATGGCGAGACCACGCGCATTCGACGAACGCCACGTCCTGGAGCGGGCCCGGGAACAGTTCTGGGCGACCGGCTACGCAGGAACCCGGATGGACGACATCGCCCAGGCGACCGGCCTGGGCAAGGGCAGCCTGTACGGCGCGTTCGGCGACAAGGGCAAGCTGTTCCACCGCGTGTTCGGCGACTGGTGCACTGCGGTCGTCGAGGTGGCCGAAGGACGGCTGTCAGGTGGCCCGGACGCAGAGGCCTTGGCCCGGCTGTCGGGATACGTGCACCTCATGGCGGAGAACACGGCCTCCGATACCGAGCGCCGAGGGTGCCTGTTGGCCAAGGGCGCGGCGGAACTGGCCCAGCACGATCCGACGGTCGCCGGACGGTCGGCCGAGACCATGACGGCACTGCTGACCCTGCTGCGGACGGAGATCAGCGCCGCCCAGCGCCACGGCGACATCGACAGCGCTGCGGATCCGGAGCGGTTGGCGGCACTGCTGCTGACGGTGGTCCGCGGTATCGAGGCGGTCGGCACGGCCGGCCTGGACCCGGAGACGCTGCGGAACATTGCGGACACCGCACTGGCGGTCCTGCCCAGGCCGGGCGGCCGGGCGGCCGGGCGGCGTCACAGCGAGCGGAACAGCTCCACGTAGCGCCCGGTCAGGGTGTCCCACGCGTAGCGCTCCTCGGCCCGCCGCCGCCCCGCGGCCCCCAGCCGGTCGGCGAGCTCCGCGTCGTCCAGCAGCCGCGCGCAGGCCGCCGCCAGCGCCTCCGGGTCCCCCGACGGCACCAGCAGTCCGTTCTCGCCGTCCTCGATGACGTACGGGATGCCGCCGACCGCCGAGCCCACCACGGGCGTGCCGCAGGCCATCGCCTCCACCAGCGCCATCCCGAAGGACTCCGACGCGGTCAGCGACGGCAGCGCCAGTACGGCCGCCCCGCGCACCGCCTCCACCAGCGCGTCCCCGGTCAGCTCCCCGGTCGCCTCGACCCGGTCGCCCACCCCGAGGTCCGCGGCCAGCGCCAGCAGGTCCGCCACCATGTCCCCGCCGCCCACCAGCCGCAGCCGGGCGTCCGGCACCCGGGCCAGGGCCCGCACCAGCACGTCGACGCCCTTCCACGCGGAGGAGCGGTCCATCCGGCCGACGTAGAGCAGGGTGCGCCCGCGCCCGGACGGCGGGCCGCCCGGTGTGAACCGCGCGGTGTCCACGCCGGGGGTGATCTCCACGGCGTGCGGCTGACCGGCCGCCAGCGACACCGGGGAGACGGCGACCAGCGCGCGGGCCCGCCGGAACACCCGGGGCAGCACCCGCCGCTCGTACGCCCCGATCAGCCGGTCGGCGGCGCCGCTGCCGGGCAGGCCCTTGTGCATCGAGCCCGCGTGGTACGTCAGCACCGCGGGCCGGCGGCGCCCGGCGAGCGCCACCGCGAGGTCCCCCAGCCCCGGCACCGGCGCGTGGGCGTGCACCACGTCGGCCCCGGTGCGGCGCAGCCAGTGGCGCAGTTGCAGCGGCCACAGGGGGCTGAGCGGGGTGTTGGACAGCCGCAGCCACACGCCGAGCCGGACCACCCGTACGCCGTCCTCGGTGGTGACGGTGGTACGCAGCCCGCGCGGGGCGGTGGTCAGGACGACGGCGTCCAGGCCGGGCGCGGCGGCCACGGCGCGCGCGACGCGGGCCGCGTAGTGCTCGACGCCACCGATGTGCGGGGGGTAGTAGGGGGTGACGACGGCTACCGTACGGCGCTTCACGCGGCGCTCCGCGGCGCCGTACGGGCGGGCAGCGCCCGCAGCAGGGCGGGGAGGCGCTCGGCCTCGGCGACGTAGCCGGGCAGCCGCGCGGCGAGTTCCGTCCGGTAGCCGGTGTCGTCGTGGAGCAGCGGTTCGACCAGGGCCCACAGGCGGGCGTGGGTGACGTCGGCGATGGGCAGGACGTGGGCGCCGAGGCCGAGGTCGGCCATGATGCCGCGGGTCTTGTGCTCGTACTCGATGGCCACGCAGGGGACCCCGCTGGTCAGCGAGAAGATCACCGAGTGGAAGCGGGTGCCGATCAGCAGGGCGCACTCGCCGTAGACGCCCTTGAGGTCGCGGTAGTCGACCCGCTCGTCGATCAGCAGCGGTGCCGAGGTGCAGTGGGCGGCGATCCGGCGCTCCACGATCCGGTCGTCGTCGCCCAGGTAGTCGGTGCTGACCTGCGGGATGAGGACCACGCGGGCCCCGGTGGCCTGGACGGAGTCGATGGTGGCGGCCAGCGCCCGCTCGTACGCGTCCTGGGCGGCCGGGGCGAGCCAGCGGCGGGCGGTGACGCCGACCAGCCGCTGCCCGGGGGCGACGCCGAGGCGGGTCCGCCAGTCGGACGTGACGGGCGGGTCGAAGGCGAACCCGGAGTCGACGGCCCGCGTGACGTGCTCGGCGGGCAGGCCGCAGGAGCGCAGCTGGCCGACGCTGACGTCCTCGCGGGCCAGGACCAGCGGGGAGCGGCCCAGGGCGCGGCGGACCAGCCGGCGCTGGGCGGCGGCCGGGAAGGGCCCGTACGACTGGGGTGCGAAGACGACGGGGACGCCGGCCCGCTGGGCGAGCAGGACCGGCAGGAGCACGAAGAAGACGTTCTGGTGGCCGTCGAGCCCGGGCCGGGCCAGGACGTAGGCGCCGCCGTTGGACACCACCAGGTCGGCGGCGGCCAGCGCCTCGGCCTCGCGCCGGGCCTCGGCGGGCAGCGCCCGGCGCAGCAGGGCGGCGGCGGGGCGGGGCAGCAGGAGCAGCCCGGCGCCGAGCGTGCCGACGACGAGCTTGCGCAGCAGCCGCCGGGGCAGCGAGACGGTGCCGTCGGCGACGTGGCGGCGCAGCGAGCCGAGGTTGGGGGCGCCCTCGAAGTCGGGGTGGACGGCGGGGTCCTCCATGCCGGCGACGCTGACGTGGGCGCCGGGGAACGCCTCCCGTACGTGGCGCAGGCAGACGGACAGGAGGGCGGCGTCGCCGGCGTTCTCCCGTACGTACGCGTTGATCACCACGATCTTCATGGGTACCTCTCGGCGTTCTCTGGATGCGGCGGATGCAGCGGGTGCAGCGGATGTGCTGAATGTGCCGGATGTGCGGGGTGGGGCAGGCGGATGGCCCGGAGCTGGATCGTGTCGACAGGGGACCAGGCCGGCCCCGGATCGACGTCCGGCTCCGGCGGACGGGGCGCGGACGGCCGCCCGCGCAGCAGTGCGACGGTGGCGAACAGCCCGGCCGCCAGGTTGCCCGCGCCCCAGGCGTACCCCACCCAGACCAGCCCGCGCGGCGCCCAGAGGGCGGCGAGGCCGATGGTGGTGGTCGCCAGGATGACGTTGGCGGTGATGAGCCGCTTCATCCGCTGCGCGAGCTTGAGGCCGAAGCAGGCCCAGGTGTTGAGGGCGACGGGGAGCGCGGCCACGGCGAGGACGGTCAGCAGGCCCTGGGCGCTGGCGGCGTAGGTGCCGCCGAACATGCGCAGCAGGAGCCCGCTGCCGAGGGCCACCACGGCGACGGCGGGGACCTGCACGGCCGCGATGATCCGCGCGGAGCGGCGCAGCAGCTCCCCGAAGCGGGACTCGTCGGAGGAGACCTCGGCGAAGACGGCCTCGCCGACGGCGGTGGACACGGAGTTGAGCAGGGCCGCTATCTGGAAGGCCACGAAGTAGTAGCCGGCCTCGGCGGCCCCCAGCATCTGGAGCACGATCAGCGGGGTGACCAGCACGGGGGCGAGGTTGATCAGGCTGGAGACGTAGCTGGCCAGGGAGAAGCGCAGCTGTTCGCGCAGCCGGGTGCCGCGGGTGCGCACGTCGAAGCGGAAGGCGAGGCGGCGGCGCATCACCAGCAGGGCCGCCGCCACCGCGACCGCGTAGCCGACTCCGGCGGCGCCGACGATGCCGACGGCGCCGAAGCCGACGAGGGCGACCGGGGCGGCGATCTTGGCCAGGCCCTGGAGCAGCCCGTCGACGAGGACGTTGTACTGCGCCATGCGGGCACTGATGAACACCGACTTGACCAGCAGGTTCACCGCCGCGCAGACGCAGAACAGCACGAAGAGCACCGGCAGCTGCGGATGGTCGCGGATGAACAGCAGCTTGTGGCCGTACCAGGGCAGCCCGGCCAGGTAGAGCGCCGCGGCCACGCACGCGACGAGCACCACCACGGCCATGGACTGGGTGATCTGCCCGTTGCGGGAGGCGTCGTCGGCCGGGAAGCGGATCAGGGTGCTGTTGAGGCCGCACATGCTCAGGTAGGCCAGCAGGGAGGTGGCCGAGATGAGGGAGGTCGCGAGCCCCACCTGTTCGGGGGAGTAGAAGCGGGCGACGACGACCCAGAAGAGGAAGCTCAGGCCCGCCGTCGTCACCGTGGACGCCAGCAGGAAGAAGGAACTGCGGAACATCTGGTCCGCAGGACGGGCATGCCTACCCACGGCGGGCGTTCCCACGGCGGGCGGCTTCGTAGTGGTCCAGCAGCGCGGTCACGTGGCGGTCCCAGCCGAAGGACCCGAGCGCCAGCTCCCGGGAGTACGCCGCCATCTCCGCCCGCCGGGCGGGGTCCGCGACCAGCGCGTCGAGAGCGGCGCGCAACGTGGCGGTGTCGCGCTCCAGCAGCAGGACCCGGGCCGGATCCAGCCCGTACGGGGCGTAGCCGGGATCGTCGGTGGTGACCACGGGCAGCCCGCCGGCCATGGCCTCCTGCACGGTCAGCGGGAAGCCCTCCGCGGTGGAGGGCAGGGCGAAGACGTCGCAGGCCCGGTAGGCGCGGGCCAGGTCCGGCGCGGACAGGGTGCCCAGGTGGTGGACCCCGGTACGGCCGGCCAGCGCGGCGCTGTCGCCGTCCCCCGCGAAGACGAGGTCGTAGCCGCCGGCGCCGCCCGCGTGGGCGTCGAGCAGCAGGTCGTAGCCCTTCTTGGGGACCAGCCGGCCCGCGAACAGCACCAGGGTGCGGTCGGCGGGCAGCCCGAGCGCCTCGCGCGCCCGCGTCCGCTCGGCCGCGTCGGCGGCCGGGTGGAACAGCGCGGTGTCGACGCCGTTGGCGAGGTGGTGGTGGGCGTCGGGCCGGGCCCCCAGGCCCCGTACGAACGCGGCGACCGAGGAGTTGAGGGTCAGCACCCGGCGGGCCCGGCGCAGCAGGGGCCGGCCGGCCACGCCGTACACGGCCCGCTGGACCCCGCGCACCAGCGCCGAGGGGTGCGCGACGAGCGCCACGTGCTGGGTGACGACGACGGGCGTGCGGGTCAGCGCGGCGGCGAGCCCCGCGGCCCAGGAGGAGGCGTACAGGCAGTCGTGGACGTGCACCACGTCGGCCCGGCGGGCCTCGCGCAGGGCGGTGGGCAGCAGGGCGGGGGAGAACAGCGGGAAGGGCACCCCGGCGCGGTGCTCCACGGCGTTCGAGGCGGCGACGCGTACGACGCGCACCCCGTCCTCCTGCGTGACGGAGCCGCGCGCGCCGCTGGTGAGGACGGTGACGTCGGCGCCGCGGCGGGCCAGGTGCACCGCCTCCTGGCGGACCACGTTCTCGATCCCGCCCAGGTGCGGCGGGTAGTAGTGGCTGACCAGCAGGACCTTCGGCGGCGTGCTGCCGGTGCTCATCGGTACACCACCGCGCCCTCGCTGCTGTAGATGAGGTTCCGTGTCGTGTCGAGCAGACCGCGCGGGTAGCGGTAGGTCACCAGGTCGCCCCGGAAGAACAGGGTGACCTCGTCCTTGCGGGTGGGCGTGGAGCCCAGCAGGACGTAGGACTGCGAGCGCAGGACGGTGGGGTGGATGCCGTCCTGGGTGCGGCCGGTGAGCAGGGTCTGGAGCCGGCTGAAGGAGTAGCGGTCGGTCTGGACGACGCCGTCGTCGCCCGCGGCCCGCTGGTTGAGCCACATCGCGGCCCGCCGGTCCTCGGTGTGCGGGTAGTAGATGTCGTAGTACGGGCCGGAGTTGCTGAGGGCGAGCTGGGCGGGGTAGCCGCCGAGCGTCTTGGGCACCACGCCGGTGAGGTCCAGCATCAGGCCCGCCACCAGGACGCACACGACCGGTACGGCCCGCTGCCCGGCCCAGCGCACCGCCCACAGCGCGCCCGCCGCGATGAACGGCGCGAAGAAGATCAGCCCCTGCTGGAAGGCGCGCAGCACGCTGTAGTCCACCGACAGCTGCGGCACCAGCGTGAACAGGGCCATCATCGCCAGCGATCCGACGGTCAGGGTGACCTGGTCCCGTACCGGGGTGAAGGCGCTGTTGCGGCCGCGGACGGCGACGACCAGGCCGATGAGCACCAGCAGCTGGAGCAGCAGGGCGGCGGCCTGCCGCAGCACCCCGTTGAGGCCGGGCACGCTCACGCCGGCCGCGTCCAGGACCCGCCCGGCGGCGGTCAGCGGCATGTTCTCCTTCTCGACCGCCGGCGTCGGGTACGCGGAGAGGGACTTCAGGGGCGGGAACTTGCCGGCGGCCCGGTCGGCCTCGGTGTACCGGACGGTGTCGGCGCCGTAGTCGGCCAGCCGCTGCTCGGGGGTGACCTCGGCGCCGCCGAACAGGCTGTAGCGGGTGTCGGAGGAGCCGCCGCGCTGGCCGCCGGCCCCGAAGAGGTCCTGCGAGACCACCTTCAGGGTGCTCTGGAGCTGTCCGCCGGTGTGCGTCAGCGGCCCCGCCCACAGCAGCGCGAGCACGGCGGGCACGGCCACCATCCACCAGGTCAGGAAGGTGAACATGCGGTCCTGGCCGCGCCTGCGGCGCGGGTTGCCGCGGCCGGGCCGGGACAGCAGCCGCCACGCCTTGTCCACGGTGAAGGCGGTGCCCAGCGCCCCGACGACGACGTAGATCGTCGAGTAGTGCGAGAGCACCACACCGGCCAGCAGCACCGTGAACACCACGCGCCGCAGCCGCAGGGACCGCCGGGAGTCGGTCAGCACCAGCATCGCGCAGCCCAGCAGCAGGAAGGCGATGGCCTGCCGCCCCAGGAACGGCATGTCGGTGAAGAACGTCGGGAACGTCATGAAGAACACCGCGGACAGCAGTGCGACCAGCGGCGGCGCGATCGCGCGCACGGCCCGGTGCACCAGGACCGGCGTGAGGGCGAACAGCAGCGGCAGGACGGCCTTGAAGACGTAGAGGTCGGGGATGCCGGTGAGGCGGAAGACGCTCACCGGGAGCAGGGTGATGCTCAGGCAGGCCATGTAGGGGTCGGTGTAGGCGGAGATGTCCCAGTACTCGCCGCCGAGCGTGAGCCGGAAGAAGAGGTACTCGCGCTGGATGTCGTGGCCGGTGATGTACCAGCCGCGCAGGGAGGTCAGCAGCAGCAGGGCGGCGGCGGATGCGTAGACGCCGAGGTCGAGGACGGCCGGGGGGTACCGCTCGTGGCGCAGCAGCAACAGCACCAGCAGGCCGGTGACGACGACCAGCGCGAGGGTGCTGACGGTGCCGCCCAGGCCGTTGTTGAGCCGGGTCGGGCCGGCCACCGACAGCACCAGCGCCGTGGCGCCCGCCCAGGCGACCGGACGCAGGCCCCGCCGGCCGCCCCGCCGGCGGGTGCCGGCCTCCCGCGCGCCGGTGGGCGTACGGACGACCAGCGGACGGGTGGGTTCCGGCAGCAGCACGCCGAGGACGAGCAGGACGGCGGTGGTCGCGGCGGTGAGCACGAGCCGGGTCAGCGGCCGCTCCACCCCGATCAGGGGCAGCAGGGTGTTGACGCCCAGCGCGACCGCGATGTCCAGCAGCACGGTCAGGCCGACGGCGAGCAGCACCGAGCCGGCCCGGGTGGCCACCACCCGGTCGGTGAACCCGCGCAGCAGCAGGACGGGCGCGCCGAACAGCAGCCACAGCCCGACGAGGGCGCGGAGCACCCCGGGCAGGCCCGGGATCATCTCGGCGGCGCAGGCGGGGCCGATGCTCAGCAGGACGCCCAGGCGTCCCCGGACCAGTTGGCGCGGTGCGATGCCGGCCGGGAGCCGTATGGCGGGAGCCCTCATATCCCGGCCTCCCGGTAGACGTCCTCGACGCGGCGGGCGACCTCGGCCCAGGAGTGCCGCCGGGCCCGGGCGGCACTGGCCGCGGCCAGCTCCGCGCGCAGGTCCGCGTCGGCGGCGAGCCGGTCCACGGCGGCGGCGAGCGCGGCCGGCTCCGGGGCGGCCAGCAGACCGGTCCCGCCGAGCAGTTCGGCGGTTCCGGGGACGTCGGTGGCGACCACGGGCAGGGACGACGCCATGGCCTCCAGGACGACCAGGGGCATCCCCTCGCGGTCGGAGGGCAGGACGAAGGCGTCGGCGTCGGCGTACGCGCGCACCAGTGCCCCGCCGTGCAGGCCGCCGCTGAACTCGACGTTCGTCAGGCCCAGCCGGGCCGCCCGCGCCGTCAGTTCCGCGCGCAGCTCGCCGTCGCCGACGATCCGCAGCCGGACGGGCCGGCGTACCAGGGCCATCGCGTCGAGCAGCCGGGCCACGTTCTTCTGCGCGCTCAGCCGCCCCACGAACAACAGCTCCAGCGGCCGCCCCGCATCGGTCCCCCCGGGCGCGGTCCGCGGCGGCCGGAAGAACTCCGGGCCGACCCCGTTGGGCACGACGAACACCTTCGCGGCGGGCACCCGGTAGGTGTCGCGGACGAACGCGGCCTGCTGCGGCGTCAGGACGACGACCGCGGCCGCCGCCCTCATGACCCGCCCGAACACGTGCTTCTTGTAGGCCGGCAGCAGTCCGCCGAGGCGCCCGCTGGCGTCCACGTCCAGGTGGAAGTGGAGGACGAACGGCCGCCGCTTGACGCGCGCGGCCAGGGCGACCATCTCCGGCAGCAGGGCGTGCGCGCAGTGCACGTGCAGCACCGCGTCGCGCGGGGCGGCCAGCAGGGACAGCGCCAGGCCGGGCGCGACGGCGGTGTGCGCGACCTCGGCGGCCCGGTGGCGGCGTACCCGCACGCCCTCCTCACGGGCGCGGCGCGGCGCGCCGCCGGAACCGAGGGAGGTGGTGAGCACCCGGACGTCGTGGCGCGCGGCGAGCTCGTGCGACAGGCGCAGCACGACGCGTTCGAGGCCACCGAGGTGGGGCGGGTAGTACGGGGTGATCTGCAGGACGGTGCGCATCAGAGTTCCGGGGCCTGGCCGAAGCGGAAGTGGAGGGTCTGGGGGTGTCCCACCAGGGAGAGCCGGACCTGTCTGACGTCCCCGCCCTTGGCCTTCAGCCGCGCCGACACCGGCACCGCCGCGCCCTGGTGGGGCTTGACCGGGTAGGTCTCGGCGGCCAGCACCTTGCCGTCCTTGCCCTCGACGGTCAGCTTGACCTCCAGCGAGCGGGCGCCCGAGCCGTGGTCGTTCACGGCGAAGGGGACCAGGACGCTGGCGCCGTCGAAGCGGGGGTTCTCGGTGAAGTACAGCTCGATGAAGGGCTGTTCCTGCCGGGTGAACGATTCCAGCAGCACCGTCCGTACGGGCGGCAGCGACCAGGCGCCCGCGCCCAGGCCGGTGGCGAGGACGAGCGCCAGCGCGGCCCTGCGCAGACGGTTCTTCATGCCGCGGTACGCCGCTGTTCGAGGCGCGAGGCGGCGGTGGGGGCGGCGCAGCGGCGGAAGCGGTGGGAGAAGAGCTGCCGGAGGTTGGCCATCCCGTCCGGGAGGGCGTTGAGCTTCACCTCGCCCTGCCGGTTGCGGTACTCGATGGGCACCTCCAGGAAGCGGAAGCCCGCACGGGTCGCCGCGTTCTTGATCTCCTGGGAGAAGGCCATACCGGTCGAGCGTACGTCGACCACGTCCCAGACGTAGCGGCGGAAGACCCACATCCCGGACTGGGAGTCGCGCAGCCCGTTGCGGAACAGGGCCCGGCTCAGCGCGCTCAGGACGTGGTTGGCGACGGTGTGGGAGATCTTCATCGCGGAGCGGTTCTCGCGGCGGAGCCGGTCCGTCGTCATGAACTCGATGTCCCGCTCGGTCAGGGTGCTGAGCAGTTCGGGCAGCGAGTCGAAGGGGTAGGTGCAGTCGGCGTCGCCGGTGGCTATGACGTCGCCGGTCGCGGCGCGGAACCCCGCGTGGTAGGCGTTGCCGTAGCCGCGGGCCGGCTGGGACACCACGGTGGCACCGAGCGCGGCGGCGACGGCCGCCGTGTCGTCGGTGGACGCGTTGTCGACGACGATGACCTCGGGATCCCATCCCATGGCCCGCAGTTCGGCCGTCGGAACGGAGTCCATGACGGTCGGCAGGTTGGGCGCCTCGTTGAGCGCGGGAATCACGATGGACAGCGTGTTCAATTCATCCCCCGGGGCCGACGTGCCATCGGATCTCGGCCGGACCCGATGCCGGGCCGTGTCGTGAGTGGTTCGGATGGCTGCCCGGGAATCGGAGTTCCGGGGCAGCCGCGACCCTAGTCCACTCGTGTGCCGGGCTTCCAACCGCCGTGACCTCGCCGTGATCAAACGGTCGGACAAATCGGGTCATCCGGGGGTGAGTTCACCTCTGATGTCGCCCCCGTCACGGTCCGGGCCCCTGTCCCGGGCCCGGCCCGCCCCCCCAACGCGGCTCCGTGCGGGTGGCGTCAGCCGACCAGCCAGGAGCCGACCGGCTTGATGCTCTTGTCCAGCTTTCCGCCCTTGAGCGCGGCGACCTGATCGGCACTCAGGGGCTTCTCCCACACCAGCACGTGCCCGATGACCCCGGCCCACGGGCCCGTCCAGATGCCGTGGTGGCGCGACCGGCCCAGCTGCAGCGGCCCCGGACCGTTCCAGGCCCCCGGCACCGCCGCCTGGCCCGCCGGCTTGCCGTCCACGTACAGCGCGATGCTCTTCTTCTCGGCGTCGTACACACCCGTCAGCTGCGCCCAGGTCCGCACGGTGTTCAGGTTCTCGGACTGCGCCGCCACCGCCGTCGAGGCCGCGCCCTTGTCGTTGGTCTGCATCCGGAACACCCACGACTTCTTGCCGTTGGCGTCCTCGCGGCCCAGCTCGAAGGAGTACGAGGTGCCGTCCCCCTGGCTGAGGGCGAACCGGGAGCCGCCCTCGGCCTCGTTGTAGACCCAGGCCGAGACGGTGAAGCTCTTGGAGGCGTCGACGACCTGGTCGGCGGCCTGCGCGTAGGAGTTGCCGTTGCTGCGCAGCCGCAGCACGTTGCCGTTGTCCACCTTGCCCAGGACGGCGTCCGGGCCCAGCGCGATGTTGACCTGGCCGCTGCGGTCGCGCAGCAGCTTCGGGTCGCCCGGCACGGTGGGCGAGTTGTCCTCCTGGCCACCGCCGCCCGGCCCGTCGGGGGCGGCCGACTGGGTCGGTCCCGCCTCGGGCTTGTCCTTCTTGCCGGTCTTCTCGATCACGATGAAGCCCGCGCCCACCCCGAGCAGCGTGGCCACCACGCCTATCGCGATGGTCCACGTCCGGCGGCGGGTCCGGCGCTGGGACTCCGAGCGGTTCGCCATCGCCTCCCAGTCGGGCTGCGGGGCGGGCGTGAAGTCGGGCAGCGGCTGGCGCTGCGCCTGCGGCGGCAGGCCCGCGGCCCACGGCTGGGGCTGCGGCTGGGGCTGCGGCTGGGGCTGCGGCGCCTGCTGGGGCTGCTGGTACGGATTGGGCTGCCCCGGCTGCGGATAGCCGTACCCGCTCCCGGGAGTCTGCCCCGGCGGGAATCCGTAGCCGCCGGTCCCGTTCCCGGGGGCCGGCTGGGGGGTGTGGGGGCGATCCGTACCGTCAGTCATGGCACGGATGCTAAGACATCGGCCGCCCGGAACGAACGGCTGATCACGGGGTGATCTCCCGTCCGCCCGCCGACGGCTCCGGCTCCGCCCGCCGCAGGAGCCCCAACAGCCCCTGGACGCACTCCCGGTGGCCGCGCCCGGTGCGCGGGGCCGCGCTTCCGGTCTCAGGCCGGTCTCAGCCCGGCAGCTGGACCACCGGGAAGCTGCCGGTCGCGGTCGGCGCGTGCTCCGGCAGCCACAGGACCGCCACCGCGCCCGCCGCGCGGCCCTCGCGGTCGATGCCGCCGGGCGCCGCCACGTTGCGGAACGTCAGGCGGGCGCCCAGCACCCGCGCCTGGCCCGCCGCGATCGTCAGCCCCAGGCCGTGTCCGACGCCCGCGCGGTCCGTGGAGCCCGTACGGAAGCGGCTCGGGCCCTCGCGCAGCAGCGCCTCGGGGAAGCCCGGCCCGTGGTCGCGCACGCGCACCACGCGCCCCTCCACGTCCACCTGGACCGGCGGCCTGCCGTACCGGGCGGCGTTCGCCAGCAGGTTGCCCAGGATCCGCTCCAGCCGGCGCGGGTCGGTGCTGACGATCTCGTCGGCGACGATCCGTACGGATGCCTCCGGCATCATCGAGGCGACCCGGCGGCTGACGAACTCGCCCAGCGCCACGTCCTGGAGCTCGGCCCGCTCCGACGCGCTGTCCAGCCGGGCCACCTCCAGGACGTCCTCCACCAGCACCCGCATCGCCTGCGCCCGGTCGCGCACCAGCTCCGTCGGCCGGCCCGGCGGCAGCAGCTCGGCCGCCGTCAGCAGCCCGGTCACCGGGGTCCGCAGCTCGTGCGCGATGTCGGCGGTCACCCGCCGCTCGGCCTCCAGGCGCTGCTGGAGCGCGTCGGCCATGGCGTCCACGGCGCGCGCGAGGTCGTCGGTCTCGTCGCGTACGACACCGCCCACCGCGTCCCGCACCCGCACGTCCGGATCGCCCAGCGCCACCTTCTCGGCGGCGGTGACGGCCTTGCGTAGCCGCCGCGAGATCTGCCCGCCGATGAGCACGCCGAGCGCGGAGCCGCCCAGCACCACCGCGAGCGAGCCGATCGCCAGGGCGCGGTCGAGGTCGCGCATCATGTTGGCGCTCTCGCGGAACTGGCTGTGCAGCGACAGCACCTGCCCGTTGCCCAGCGGCACGGCCGCCCAGACCTCGGGCAGCCCCTTGGGCTTGTTCTGGATGAAGGTGCCCAGCCGCCCCGAGAGGGCCTTGTCGCGCAGCTGCTGCGGCAGGTCGGGGTCGTTGAGCTTGGCGCCCATCGGCGGCTTGCGGCCGGCCTCGGCGTTGCGGGCGATGTACTTGACCCGCTCCAGCTGGGTGTCGCGCTGGCTCTCCAGCATCGACGTGCGGGCAGCGCTGTGCACCACCAGGCTCAGCGCGAGCGTGATGAGGGCGCCCACGGCGGCGATGGCGATCGTGATCTTCCAGCGGATTCCCGTGCGCAGGGTGAACCGCTTCATGCCTTGAGCTTGTATCCGAAGCCCCGGACCGTCTCGATGCGGTCCTGTCCGATCTTCGTGCGCAGCCGCTGGACGTGGACGTCCACGACCCGGGTGTCGCCGCCCCAGTCGTAGTCCCACACGCGTTCCAGCAGCCGGTCGCGGGAGAGGACGGTGCCCGGCGCGGAGGAGAACTCCAGCAGCAGCCGCATCTCGGTCGGGGTCAGGGCCACCGGGACACCGCCCTTGCGGACCTCCATGCCCTCGGTGTCGACCTCCAGGTCGCCGAAGGAGAGCACACCGCGCTCGGCGGCCGGCTCCTCGCCGCCGCCGTTCGCCCCGCCGTTCGGGCCGCCCGCGTGGCCGAAGCGGCGCAGCACCGCGCGGATCCGGGCCACCAGCACGGAGCCGTCGAACGGCTTGGTGACGTAGTCGTCGGCGCCCGCCTCCAGGCCGAGGACCACGTCGATGGAGTCGGCCCGCGCCGACAGCATGATCACGGGCACGGTCGACTCGTCACGGATGCGGCGGCACAGGCTCACCCCGTCCATGCCCGGCACCATCACGTCGAGCAGGGCGATGTCCGGCCGGTTCGCGCGGAACGACTCCAGGCCCGACAGGCCGTCGGGCATCGCGGTGACGACGAACCCGTCGCGCTCCAGCGCCAGGGTCGTGGCCTCGCGGATGACGTCGTCGTCCTCCACGAACAGGACATGGGTCTCGGCCATGCGGGAAGCCTCGCCTCTAGTTCTTGTCCGACGTGGCCGGGGCGGGCTGGGCCCCGCCGTCGACCACGTTGCTGTACTCCGTGTGCACCCGGTCGTGCTCGATGAACTTCTCACCGTTCCAGCGGTACGTGATCACGTCCTCGCCGGAGGGGTAGGCGAGCGCGTCGGTCTTCGCGTACACGGGCTTGGTGACGACCAGGTCCCCCCGGTCGATCTCCGCGTAGACCGGCGGCTGCTCGTCCGAGAACACATTCTCGTACTTCCCGCCGTCCGCGCGGTACACGTACGACCCCAGCCCGACGGCATCGGAGCAGGACAGCACGTTGACGATCACGTCCACCGCGGGACTGCCGGTGACCTTCCCGTAGCTGACGTCGACCGGGTACTCCTTGCCCGTGCAGGGCTTCAGGTCCCGCTTGACCGCCTGGCTGACCTTGGGGTCGGCCTTGACCAGCGCCACGGGGTCGACCTTCTTCAGCCCCGGGGTGGACGGCGACGCCGTGCCGGCCGGGGCCGTCGTGGCCTTGGCGACCGGGTCGGTCCGGGCCGGCCCGCCGTCGCGCAGCCCGGTGCCGCCGTCGGAGCACCCCACCACAAACAGCACTGTGCCGGTGAGGACGACCGTCCCCGCCGACATCAGTACCAGCGAACCTCTCCTGCCGCCCTTGCCGTCGCTCAGGCCCCTCAGGCCGCGCACCGCTCCCGCCCCTCGTACCGCAGCGTGTGGTCACCGCGCTCCAGCGCCCGCATGTCCAGGTCGCGGCTCTCCAGCTCCTGCCGGAGCCGGGCCAGTGCCCGGTGCAGAGTGCTCTTCACGGTTCCCGCCGACATTCCGAGCGCCGCGGCCGTCTCCTCGGTGCTCATCTGCTCCCAGTGTCGCAGCACGACCACACTGCGCTGCTTGGGCGCGAGGACCTTGAGGATGTCCATCAGCAGCGCGCGGTCGGCGCGCTGCTCGCTGCCGTCCTCGACGCTGGCGTCGGGCAGCTGCTCGGTGGGGACCTCTTCGAGCTTGCGGGCACGCCACCACTCGGTACGGGTGTTGATCATGACCCGGCGGAGGTAGGCGTCGGCCAGGGACTTGTCGGCGATGCCGTCCCAGCGGCCGTAGGTGCGCACCAGCGCGGTCTGCAGGAGGTCCTGCGCGTCCGTCGGGTCCGGCACGAGACGACGGGCACTGCGCAGCAGGGCGTCCTGCCGGGTGCGTACGTACTCTTCGAACTCGAGTACCTCGCCGTGCGCCATCTCAGACCGCCTCCGCTTCCGTCCAACCGCTCACGCCTGGGCTTTACGGATCCGAAGGTACGGAGGGGTTGTCACGAGGCTGTGCGAGCCAGACCTCGAAGGACGCACGGACATCCATAGGTTGTGTAACAGCGGCCGTGAGCTGCGGTTTCTCCGCCGTAAACGGAATCTTGACGTCAGTTTGCGATCAGCTCATCGGCAGCCGGTACATCGCCCCGTCGAGCGGCTCCACGAGCCCGTCGGCCACCAGCCCGTCCAGCGCCCGGGCCCGCTGCACCGGCTCGTCCCACACCGCGTCGAGCAGCGCCTGCGGAACCGGGCCGGCCGCGTCCCGCAGGACCGCCAGCAGCTTCCCGCGCACCTGCCGGTCCGTCCCCGCGTAACTCTGCCCGCGCCGGGCCGGCCCCTCGTGCGCCGGCTTGCCCGCCAGCCGCCACGCGCACAGCCCCGCGACCGGGCAGCGCCCGCACCCGGGGTTCTTCGCGGTGCACACCAGCGCGCCCAGCTCCATCGAGGCCGCCGCCCAGCGCGCCGCGGTGTCCTCGTCCTGCGGCAGCAGCGCGCGGGCCAGGCGCCGCTCGGCGGCGGTGGTGGCGTTCGGCGGGTACTCCACCCCGGTGGCCGTCCGGGCGAACACCCGGCGCACGTTGGTGTCGAGCACCGCGTGCCGCTGTCCGTACGCGAAGGAGGCCACGGCCGCGGCCGTGTACTCGCCGATCCCGGGCAGCGCCAGCAGCTGCGCGTGCTCCCGGGGTACGTCGCCCCCGTGCCGTTCCGTTATCGCCACCGCCGCGCCGTGCAGCCGCAGCGCCCGGCGCGGATAGCCCAGCCGGCCCCAGGCCCGGACGGCCTCGCCGGGGGCCTCGGCGGCCAGGTCGGCGGGCCGGGGCCAGCGGGCCAGCCACTGCTCGTAGACCGGCAGCACCCGGTTCACGGGGGTCTGCTGGAGCATGAACTCGCTGACCATGACCCCCCACGGGCCCGCCTCGGGGCGGCGCCAGGGCAGATCGCGGGCGTGCTGGTCGAACCAGGCGATGACGGGGGAGTGCAGCGCGCGGGCGCTGTCGGCGGTGACAGAGGCAGATGCAGTCATGGCAGACGCATCCTGGCACGAATCGCCCCTACCGCGTGGGGCCCGGCCCGGTGAGCCAGAGCGCCGGCCGGACACCGCTGCGGCGTACGGCGGTGATCGTCGCGGTCGCCGCACCGGTGAGCGCGAGCGTGGCGAGCACCGCCACCGAGCCGCCCAGCAGCAGGCCCATCGCCACGTCGTGCGGGTAGTGCACGCCGAGGAACACCCGGGAGAAGGCCATCAGCAGCGCCATCGGGACGGTGAGCAGCCCCAGCCGCGGCACGGCCAGCGCGAGCGCGACCGCGGCGGCGCCGGCGATCGCGGAGTGGTTGCTGGGGAAGGACCAGTCGCCGTACGGGGGACAGGGGACCAGGGAGGCGGCCGCGCCGGCCACCGCCCGGCAGGGGCGCTCCTCGTCGACCGTCGACTTGACGAGCTCGGAGACGACGTACGCGACGGCCGTGACGAGGGGGGCCAGGACCGCGACGGCCGCCGTCCGCGCGTCGCGGCCGCGCGCCCGCCACCAGACGGCGAGGAAGAGCACCCCGAAGAGCAGGATCCCGGCCGTCGTCCACACCTCGACGGCGGCCTGCAGCCAGGCGGGCGCGGAACGGGCGAAGTCGGTGATGTCACGATAGAGGCCGGAGCTGTCCATGCTCACCGACAGTACTCAAAGCCGATCATATGGAGGACCGGGTGGTGGCCGGTTCCCGCCGTCCGGCGTCCCTCCGCAGGATGATCATCGGCAGAACTCGTGACCTGCGCGGCATGGGGGGCACGGATCGGGGCGCGGACTCTCGTACAGTTCCCTCCGTGGGATCTCTGCGCAATCCGGTCGGGCCGCTCCCCTCCTCCATCTACTGGCGACGGAGGGCAGTGCTGGCGTCCGTCGTCGCGCTCCTCGCGCTGCTCGCCGTATGGACGATCACTTCCGGCGGTGGCAGGACCACGGCCAACGGCAAGGGCCAGGCCGGTCCCCGCCCGGCCTCCTCGATCACCCCCGGCGCCCCCGGCGGCGGGCCGGCGATCACTCAGGCGCCCGGCGGGCGCGACGAGTCGGGCGCGGGCGGCGCGGCCGCCGGCACGGGCCCGGGCGCCGGCGGTACGGACGCCGGGGCGGGCGCGAGCGGTGGCAGCGGCGGCAGCAGTGGCAAGAACGGCGATTCCGGCGGCGCCGCAGCCGGCGGTGCCGGCACGGGCGGTTCCGGTACGGCGGCGCAGGTCCCCGCGGACTCGCCGCTGCCGACGTGCGCTTCCACGGCCGTCCAGTGGGAGGTCAGGAGCGTCAAGAACGAGTACGAGGCGGGCGAACGTCCCCGGCTCGAACTCGTGGCGCGCAACATCACCGGCTCCACCTGCAAGGTCGATCTCGGCCCGAAGCAGGCCGTGCTGACCATCCTTCAGGCCGGCAGCGGCAAGGCGGTCTGGTCCTCCGCGGACTGCCCGGCCGGCGCCGGGAACGTCTTCTACCGGGTGCCGGCGCAGGGCGAGACGGCCCAGTCGCTGGAATGGGACCGCAAGTTCAGCGCGGCCGGCCAGTGCCAGACGCCGCCGGCGGGCAGCGCGTCCCCGGACACCTACGTGGTCGAGGTCAAGGCCCCGGGCCTGCCGGTGGCCCGTACGTCCTTCGTCCTGAAGCCGGAGTGACGCCCCCGGCCCGTCCCGGGTCGGACGAGACGGACTAGACGTACCGCTCCAGGATCGAGGACTCGGCCAGCCGGGACAGGCCCTCGCGTACGCTGCGGGCCCGGGCCTCACCGACGCCGTCCACGGTCTGGAGGTCGTCCACGCTGGCGGCGAGCAGCTTCTGCAGGCCGCCGAAGTGCTCGACCAGCCGCTCGATGATCGCGCCGGGCAGCCGCGGCACCTTCGCCAGCAGCCGGTAGCCGCGCGGCGAGACCGCCGAGTCGAGGGTCTCGGGCGAGCCCGTGTACCCCAGCGCGCGGGCCACGATCGGCAGCTCCAGCAGCTCCGCGTGGGTGAGCGAGTCCAGCTCGGCGAGGGCCTCGTCGACGGTGCGGGAACGCTTCGCCGTCGGCTCCGGCACGTAGTCGCGGATGACGAGCTCGCGCTCCTGCTCGATCCCGACGGTCAGCTCGTCCAGCTGCAGGGACAGCAGACGGCCGTCGGTCCCGAGCTCCACCACGTACTCGGCGATCTCGGTGGCGATCCGGCGGACCATTTCCAGCCGCTGCGCGACGGCGGTGACGTCGCGCACCGTGACCAGGTCCTCGATCTCCAGCGCGGACAGCGTGCCGGCGACCTCGTCCAGGCGGAGCTTGTACCGCTCCAGGGTCGCCAGTGCCTGGTTGGCGCGGGACAGGATCGCGCCGGACTCCTCCAGCACGCGGCGCTCGCCGTCGACGTAGAGCGCGATGAGCCGCATCGACTGGGACACGGACACGACCGGGAACCCGCACTGCTTGGAGACGCGGTCCGCGGTCCGGTGCCGGGTGCCGGTCTCCTCGGTCGGGATCGACGCGTCGGGCACCAGCTGGACGCCGGCCCGCAGGATCTTGGTGAGGTCCTTGTCGAGGATCAGCGCGCCGTCGAGCTTGCACAGCTCGCGCAGCCGGGTCGCCGTGAACTCGACATCCAGGACGAATCCACCGGTGCACATCGCCTCGACGGTCTTGTCCATGCCGAGGACGATGAGCCCGCCGGTGTTGCCGCGGACGATCCGCTCCAGGCCGTCGCGCAGGGGCTGACCGGGCGCGACGGCGGTCAGCGAAGCGCGCATCAACGCCTCGTGCTTGGAGCTCGCGCCGGACTTTCCGGGTGCTGCTGCCCCGTCCTTGGCTGCCACTGCACTCCTCCGGTCGCGGGTTGCGCCGCCCGGCCACGGCCGGGCGGACCAGCCCAAAGTCTACCGGCGCCCACTACACCCCCGCCGGACCTTACGGCAGCCCCGGCCTCCGCCCGGGCCCGACCGGGGCGGTGTGACCCGGCGGGCCGGCCCGGGTCAGCCCTCGGCGCTCGGCTTCGAGGGGCGCCGCGACCGCGGCAGGACCCGCAGCGCGTCCCCCATGTCCGCGACCTCCAGCACCTTCATGCCCGGTGGGACCTTGCCCGGATCCCCCGGCACCAGCGCGTGCGTGAACCCCAGCCGGTGCGCCTCCGCCAGCCGCCGCTGGACCCCGGTCACCCGCCGGACCTCGCCCGCCAGCCCGACCTCCCCGATCGCCACCAGGTTCTTCGGCAGCGGCGTGTCCGACGCCGCCGACGCCAGCGCCAGCGCGATCGCGAGGTCGGCCGCCGGCTCCGACAGCTTCACCCCGCCCACCGTGGCGCTGTAGATGTCCCGCTTGCCCAGCGCGCTGATCCGCCCCCGCTGCTCCAGCACGGCCAGCATCATCGACACCCGGGACGTCTCCAGCCCGGACGTCGTCCGCCGCGGCGAGGGGATCTGCGAGTCCACGGTCAGCGCCTGGACCTCCGCGACCAGCGGCCGGCGCCCCTCCAGCGTCACCGTCAGGCACGTCCCCGGCACCGGCTCCGCCCGCCGCGTCAGGAACAGCCCGCTCGGGTCGGCCAGCCCCGTGATGCCCTCGTCGTGCAGCTCGAAGCAGCCGACCTCGTCCGTCGCGCCGTACCGGTTCTTCACGCCCCGCACCAGCCGCAGCCGCGCGTGCCGGTCCCCCTCGAAGTGCAGGACCACGTCCACCAGGTGCTCCAGCAGCCGGGGGCCGGCGATCGCGCCGTCCTTGGTGACGTGGCCGACCAGCAGCGTCGACATGCCCCGTTCCTTCGACGCCCGGATCAGCGCGCCCGCGACCTCGCGGACCTGTGCCATGCCGCCCGGCGCGCCGTCGATCTCCGGCGAGGCCACCGTCTGCACGGAGTCCATGATCAGCAGCGACGGCTTGACCGCGTCCAGGTGACCCAGCACCGCCGACAGGTCCGTCTCCGCCGCCAGGTACAGGTGGTCGCTGAGCGCGTTGATCCGGTCCGCCCGCAGCCGCACCTGGCTCGCGGACTCCTCGCCCGTCACGTACAGGGTCCGGTGCTGCTCGCTCGCCGCCTTGGCCGCCACGTCCAGCAGCAGCGTCGACTTGCCCACGCCCGGCTCGCCGGCCAGCAGGACCACCGCGCCCGGCACCAGGCCGCCGCCCAGCACCCGGTCCAACTCGTCGACCCCGGTCGAACGGGCCGTGGCCTGCCGGCCGTCCACCTGGGCGATCGGCACCGCGGCCGAGGAGACCCGCCCGGCGGCCGTGGTCCGCACGGCGGGCGTGCCCTGCTCCTCCACCGTCCCCCAGGCCTGGCACTCGGGGCAGCGCCCGAGCCACTTGGCGGTCGTCCAGCCGCACTCGGAGCAGCGGTAGGACGGCCGGTCCTTGGCGGATGAGCGAGATGTACGGGCAGCCATGCGCCCCACGGTAGCCGCCGGGTCCGACACCGCCGCACCGGCGCCGGGGACCGCCGGACCGGCGCCGCGTCAGGGCGGCTGTCCCCTTTCGGGCGATCTGTTCACCCGTAAGGATTAAAACCGCGTAAGGCTTCCGGGCTGTCACCGGCGCGCCGCCTACCGTCGCCGGGTGAGCAGCAGCGACCAGCTACACCCCACGTCGCGCACCGGCGCACACCGGGCGCACGGGCGCACGCCCCCCGCAGGGGAGCAGCCGCCCCCCTTTCGGCACGAGCCGTACCTGGACGGCCTGTTCACGTACTGCTTGTCGGTGCTGTGCGACCACGACGCCGCCACCGACGTGCTCGGCGAGGTCCTGGCCGTCGCCGAGCGCCATCCGGGGCGATGTCCCGACGAGGCCGACCGCCGGGCCTGGCTCTACGCGCTCTGCCGCTGGGCCTGTCTGCACAGGCTCGCCGCGCAGCGGCACGGCAGGGGCGCACACGCCGAACGGCGTACGCCGGTGCGCGCGAGCGCACGCCGTGCACCGGCCGGTGCGCCCCCCACCGCCCCCGGCTCCGACACGGCCGACGCCCCCGCGACCGACCCCGGCCTCGGCCGCGACGCCCGCGACGCCCGCGACGCCCGCGACGCCCGCGACGCCCGCGACGCCCGCGACGCCCGCGACGCCCGCGAGGACCGTGACGCCCGCGACCTGCTGGACGTGTCCGCGTACCGCCGCACCGAGCTGGCCCGGCTCGCCTGGCCCGAGGCCGCCGGCACCACCCCCGAGCAGCGCGAGGCCCTCGAACTCGCGGTCCGCCACCGCCTCGCCGTCTCCGAACTGGCCGCCGTCCTCGGCACCCCGCCCGCCACCGCCCGCGAGCTGCTGGCCGGCGCCGCCTGCGAGGTCGAGCGCACCCGCACCGCCCTCGCCGTCGTCGAGACCGGCAGCTGCCCCGCCGTCTCCCGGCTGGCCGGCGACAGCCGGCTGCTGCTGTCCACCACCCTGCGCGCCGAGCTGGTCCGCCACGTCGACGACTGCCCGCGCTGCCGCCGCCTGGCCGAACGCGTCGGCGCCTGCGCGCCGTGGCCCGGCTCCGGCGGCCTCGACACCACCGCGCTGCCGCTGGTCGCGGCCCCCCGCACCGCCGTACACGCCGCGATGCAGAGCCCGTCCCGCCCCCGTACCCGGCGCGCCCGGCCGCGCTTCGACCGCACCGGTTTCCCCATGGACCCCCGTGACCGCGCGGCCCGCCGCGACCGGCTCCGGGCCCGCGCCGTCACCACGACGGTCGTCGCCACCGTGGTCGCCGCGCCCGTCCTGGCGCTGTGGGCGGCGTACCGGGGCGCCCCCGGCACCGGCGAACCGACCGCCTCCGGCAGCGCCCGGATCTCCGCGAGCGACTCCGAGCTCCCCTCGGACCGCCCCGACGACGGCCGCCCGTTCACCGCGTACGAGAACGCCGGCAACACCGCCCGTACCGGCACCCAGCCGCCCTTCACCGCCGACGCCCGCACCCCCGGCATCTCCGTCGAGGTGATCAGCACTGGCGCCCTGACCGCCCCGCCGTCGCCCCCCGGTCCGCCCGGCCCGGCGCCCGGCCGGCTCACCGTGGACGCGGTCCCGCACGGCGGCGCCACCTACCTCACCCTGAAGGCCTCCGGTGGCGCGCCCGTCGACTGGCACCTGTGGTCGGACGCCCCCTGGCTGCGCGCCAGCCGGACCTCGGGCCGCCTGGCCCCCGGAGAATCGGTCACCGTCACGATCACGGTCGACGCCGCCACCGCACCGGCCGGCCCCTGGAAAGCCCACGTCGGGGTGGACCCGGCGGGCGCGGTCGTCGCCATCCAGGGCCGGGGCCGCGGCCGCCCCGCGCCGACCCCGCCCGACCCGACGCCCACGCCGACCCCGCCGGAACCGACACCGACCCCCACGCCCACGCCGACACCGACCCCCACGCCGGCCCCGTCGGACAGCCCGGCGCCCTCCCCGCCGGCGTCCCCGTCCGAGCCGCCCCCGGCGGGCGGGCCGGACACGCCGTGAGGCTCAGGGCGCCGGGTCCGCCGGATGCGGCGCCATCGGCAGCAGCGACGCCAGCCGGGCCTCGCACAGCTCGACCAGGGCGTCGTACCCCTTCTTGCCCATCAGCTCGGTCAGCTCCGCCCGGTACGAGACGTACACCGGGTCGCCCGCGCCGTGCGCCGACGTCGCCGACGTGCACCACCAGTGCAGGTCGTGGCCGCCCGGACCCCAGCCGCGCCGGTCGTACTCGCCGATCGACACCTGGAGCACGCGCGTGTCGTCGGGCCGGTCGATCCAGTCGTACGTCCGGCGGATCGGCAGCTGCCAGCAGACGTCCGGCTTGGTCTCCAGCGGCTCCTGCCCGCTCCTGAGCGCCAGGATGTGCAGGGAGCAGCCGGCCCCGGCCGGGAAGCCGGGCCGGTTGAGGAAGATGCAGGCGCCGTCCCAGCGGCGGGTCTGCTTCTCCCCGTCGTCGTCGAACTGCGTCCACCCGGTCTCGCTGCCGACGTCGTGGAACTGCCACAGCTCCGGCGTCAGCCGGGCCACGTGCCCGGCCACGCGCTTCTCGTCGTCCTCGTCGGAGAAGTGCGCGCCGAGCGTGCAGCAGCCGTCGGAGGCGCGGCCCGCCTGGATGCCCTGGCAGCCGCTGCCGAAGATGCAGGTCCAGCGGGAGGTCAGCCAGGTCAGGTCGCAGCGGAAGATCTGCTCGTCGTCGGCGGGATCGGGGAACTCCACCCAGGCACGGGGAAAGTCCAGCCCCTTCTCGTCCTTGTCCCGGCCCTTGCCCTTGCCCTTCACGACGGACTTGGCCCTGGACTTGGCAGCCTTGCCCTCGGCGGCCTTGCCCTGGGCGGACTTGCCCTCGGCGGCCTTGCCCTTGGACTTGCCGGGGTCGTTCGTCTTGGCCTTCTTGGTCTGTGGCACAAACCAAGCGTAAGCGCCCCTCGGGTCACCCCTCCGCGTTCGTGCCAGTAGCGTTTCGCCTATGAGACTCGGTGTCCTCGATGTGGGTTCGAACACGATCCATCTGCTGGTGGTCGACGCGCACCCCGGCGCGCGCCCGCAGCCCGCGCACTCGCACAAGGTGGAACTGCGCCTGGCGGAGCTGCTCAATGAGCAGGGCGCGGTCAGCGAGCAGGGGGTCCAGCGACTCGTCTCGGTCATCTCCGACGCCGTACAGGCCGCCGAGGACAAGGGCTGCGAGGACGTCCTGCCGTTCGCGACGTCGGCGGTACGGGAGGCCACCAACGCGGACGAGGTCCTGGCGCGGGTCCGCGCCGAGACCGGCGTCGACCTCCAGGTGCTCAGCGGCGAGGACGAGGCCCGGCTGACGTTCCTGGCCGTACGCCGCTGGTTCGGCTGGTCGGCGGGCAAGCTCCTGGTCCTCGACATCGGCGGGGGCTCGCTGGAGATCGCGTACGGCATCGACGAGGACCCGGACGCCGCGGTCTCCCTCCCGCTGGGCGCCGGCCGGCTGACGGCGGGCTGGCTGCCGGGCGACCCGCCGGAGGCGGCCGACGTACGGGCGCTGCGGCGCCACGTGCGCGCCCAGATCGCGCGCGCGGTCGGCGAGATCAGCCGGCTGGGGGCGCCGGACCACGTGGTGGCGACCTCGAAGACGTTCAAGCAGCTGGCGCGGATCGCCGGCGCGGCGGGCTCGGCGGCGGGCCCGTACGTCCAGCGCGACCTGACCCGCAAGTCCCTGGAGGAGTGGGTCCCCCGGCTGGCGGCCATGACCGCCGCCCAGCGGGCCGCCCTCCCCGGGGTCTCGGAGGGCCGCTCGGGACAGCTCCTGGCGGGCGCGCTCGTGGCCGAGGGCGCGATGGACCTCTTCGGCGTCGACGACCTGGAGATCTGCCCCTGGGCGCTGCGCGAGGGCGTCATCCTCCGCCGCCTGGACCACCTGCCGAGCTGACCGGACCGGGCCGTACCGGGAAACGGCCTGGCCCTTACCCTTAGGCCGTGGCAGATCCAGTGGTGCGCATCCCCGACGCGAAAGTCGCCCTCTCCACCGCCTCCGTCTATCCGGAGTCCACGGCGACGGCCTTCGAGATCGCCGCGCGCCTCGGCTACGACGGTGTCGAGGTGATGGTCTGGACGGACCCCGTCAGCCAGGACGTCGAGGCCCTGCGGCGGCTGTCGGACCACCACCAGGTGCCGATCCTCGCCATCCACGCCCCCTGCCTGCTGATCACCCAGCGCGTCTGGTCCACCGACCCGTGGACCAAGCTCCAGCGCGCGCAGGCCGCCGCCGAGCGGCTCGGCGCGTCCACGGTGGTCGTGCACCCGCCGTTCCGCTGGCAGCGCCAGTACAGCCGCGAGTTCGTCCGCGGCATCTGGCGGATGGCCGACGAGACCGACGTACGGTTCGCCGTCGAGAACATGTACCCCTGGCGCTACCGCGACCGCGAGATGCTCGCCTACGCGCCCGAATGGGACGTCACCAAGGACGACTACCGCCACTTCACGGTCGACCTCTCCCACACCGCCACCGCCCGCACCGACGCCACCGCCATGGTCGACCGGATGGGCGAGCGGCTCGCACACGTCCACCTCGCCGACGGCAACGGCTCCAACAAGGACGAGCACCTCGTCCCCGGCCGCGGCACCCAGCCCTGCGCCGAGCTGCTGGAACGGCTCGCCCGCACCGGCTTCGACGGCCACGTCGTCATCGAGGTCAACACCCGCCGCGCCATGTCGTCGGCCGAGCGCGAGGCCGACCTTGCCGAGGCGCTCGCCTTCACCCGGCTGCACCTGGCCAGCCGCTCCCGGCAGGTGCCGCGCCCGTGACCGCGCCCGAGGCCCCCAAGCGCCCCCGCCCCCGCCGCGGCCCCGGGCGCCCGCCGCGCGACGCCGCCGAGGAGGGACCCGGCACGCAGGAGCGCATCCTGCTCGCCGCCCGCGCCGAGTTCTCCGCGCGCGGCTACGACAAGACCTCCGTACGCGGCGTCGCCAAGGCCGCCGGCGTGGACCCGGCCCTGGTCCACCACTACTACGGTTCCAAGGACGACCTCTTCGCCGCCGCCATCGAGGTCAGCCTGGAGCCCGCCCTGGTCGTCCCGGCCATCCTGGGCGCCGGCCCCGACGGCATCGGCGAGCGCCTGGCCCGCTACTTCCTGGGCATCTGGGAGAACCCGGTCACCCGCGCCCCGCTGCTCGCCGTCATCCGCTCCGCCCTCACCCACGAGGCCGCGGCGAAGGTGCTGCGCACCCTGATCCTGCGCAAGGTCCTGGAGCGGGTCGCGGCCGAGCTCAAGGTCCCCGACCCCACCTTCCGCGCCGAGCTCGCCGCCTCGCACATGATCGGCATCGCGATCCTGCGGTACGTCGTCCAGGTCGAGCCCATGGCGTCCGCGGACCCGGAGGAGATCGTCGCCCTGGTGGCCCCGACCCTCCAGCGCTACCTGACGGCGCCGTGACGCGCCCCCGAATGGAACCCCGCGGGCGGGCCCCCCGCCCCCACGGACCTCCGCCCACGGAATGACCACGCCGTCCCGTCATCCGGACAACCTGTCCGCATCCCGATAACCAGGCGTAGCCTCGTACTGAGCCTTATCCGCACTCATGGGGAGTAGACCCGATGCCCGAGCTGAGGTCCCGCACTGTCACCCACGGCCGCAACATGGCGGGCGCGCGCGCCCTGATGCGCGCCTCGGGCGTAGCGAGCGAGGACATCGGCAAGCCGATCATCGCGGTCGCCAACTCCTTCACCGAGTTCGTGCCCGGTCACACCCACCTCGCCCCGGTCGGCCGGATCGTCTCCGACGCCATCCGCGCGGCGGGCGCCGTCCCGCGCGAGTTCAACACCATCGCGGTCGACGACGGCATCGCCATGGGCCACGCGGGCATGCTGTACTCCCTGCCCTCCCGCGACCTGATCGCGGACTCGGTCGAGTACATGGTCGAGGCCCACTGCGCCGACGCCCTGATCTGCATCTCCAACTGCGACAAGATCACCCCGGGTATGCTGATGGCCGCGATGCGCCTGAACATCCCGGTCGTCTTCGTCTCCGGCGGCCCGATGGAGGCCGGCCAGGCCACCCTCGTCGACGGCACCGTCCGCAAGCTCGACCTGATCGACGCCATGGTCGACGCCTCCAACGAGAACGTCTCCGACGAGGACGTCCTGCGCATCGAGGAGAACGCCTGCCCCACCTGCGGCTCGTGTTCGGGCATGTTCACCGCCAACTCGATGAACTGCCTCGCCGAGGCCATCGGCCTGGCCCTGCCCGGCAACGGTTCCGTCCTCGCGACCCACACCGCCCGCCGCGCCCTGTACGAGGACGCGGGCCGCACGGTCGTCGAGATCACCAAGCGCTACTACGAGCAGGACGACGCGTCCGTCCTGCCCCGCAACATCGCCACCCGCCAGGCCTTCGAGAACGCGATGGCCCTGGACATCGCCATGGGCGGCTCCACGAACACGATCCTCCACCTGCTGGCCGCCGCCCAGGAAGCCGGCCTGGACTACGACCTCAAGGACATCGACGAGGTCTCGCGCCGGGTCCCGTGCCTGGCCAAGGTCGCGCCGAACGTCGCCCCCGGCGGCACGTACTACATGGAGGACGTGCACCGCGCCGGCGGCATCCCGGCGATCCTCGGCGAGCTGCACCGCGGCGGCCTCCTGAACAAGGACGTCACCACGGTCCACTCGGCGAACCTGGAGGACTGGCTGGCGACGTGGGACGCCCGCAGCGGCACGGCCTCGGCGGAGGCCATGGAACTGTGGCACGCGGCCCCCGGCTGCAAGCGCTCGGCGACCGCCTTCTCGCAGTCCGAGCGCTGGGAGTCCCTCGACCTCGACGCCGCGGGCGGCTGCATCCGCTCGGTGGAGCACGCGTACAGCAAGGACGGCGGCCTCGCGGTCCTGCGCGGCAACCTCGCCGAGGACGGCTGCGTCGTGAAGACGGCCGGTGTCGACGAGTCGATCTGGACCTTCGAGGGCCCGGCGGTCGTCTGCGAGTCGCAGGACGAGGCGGTCGAGAAGATCCTCACCAAGCAGGTCCAGCCCGGTGACGTGGTCGTCATCCGCTACGAGGGCCCGCGCGGCGGTCCCGGCATGCAGGAGATGCTCTACCCGACGTCCTTCCTCAAGGGCCGAGGCCTGGGCAAGGTCTGCGCCCTGGTCACGGACGGCCGCTTCTCCGGCGGCACGTCGGGCCTGTCCATCGGCCACGCCTCGCCCGAGGCGGCGTCGGGCGGCACGATCGCCCTGGTCGAGGACGGCGACCGGATCCGCATCGACATCCCGAACCGCTCGATCGAACTCCTCGTCCCGGACGAGACCCTGGCGGCCCGCCGCGAGGCGCTGGGCG
The DNA here is from genome assembly GCF_055582305.1 of Streptomyces sp. NPDC042102. Taxonomy (NCBI): domain Bacteria; kingdom Bacillati; phylum Actinomycetota; class Actinomycetes; order Kitasatosporales; family Streptomycetaceae; genus Streptomyces; species Streptomyces sp. NPDC042102. Next base: position 8,015 of record NZ_JBVJDL010000009.1, on the reverse strand, counting down.
GCGCGTACGCCCCGAAGACCCGCACCCGCCAGGTCTCGGCGGCCCTGCGCGCGTACGCGGCGATGGCGACAAGCGCCGACAAGGGCGCAGTCCGCGACGTCTCACTCCTCCCATAAGGTCCGCCTCAATCGCCGGCGGGGCTGGATCGGTGCGCCTCAATCGCCGGCGGGGCTCAAAGAACGGGGGCTCCGCCCCCGGACCCCCATACGTGCGCTCCGCGCCCGTGCGCTCAAACGCCGCGCGGGCTGGAGTTGCCGCTCTGCGGCCGCCAGGCCCCCTTTCCCAGCCTCGCCGGCGTTTGAGGCGCCGGGGTGCGGGGGCGGAGCCCCCGAAACCTGCCCCGCTGGGCAACCATCAGCGCCGCCGGGCCCCCTTTCCAGCCTCGCCGGCGTTTGAGGCGCGGGGTCCGGGGCGGAGCCCCGAAACCCGGCTCACCGGGCAACCATCAGGGCCGTCGGGCACCTCTCCCAGCCCCGCCGGCGTTTGAGGCGCGGGGGCGTGGGGGGCGGAGCCCCCGGTCAGCCAGCCTCGCCGGCGATTGAGGCGCGGGCACCCGGCGTCACCACCCGCCCGGGTCGGCCTCAGGGGCCGCGAAGACCGAGCCGTCCGGCGCCGTGGCGAAGACGTACCCCGCGGCCACCACCGGCGCGGCCAGCGTCGCGGCGTACGTATGCGCCCCCGCCGCCATCCGCGCCTCCGTCCCGCCCACCAGCCGCCGCGTCGCGGTGTCCACCGCCAGCAGCCGCCCGTCCGCCCCCGTCAGGTAGACGCGACCGTTGCCCGCCACCGGTAGCGACGCCACCGCGACCCCCGTCTCCAGCCGCCACTCCTCCCGCTCGGGCCCCACCGCCACCAGCGATCCGCTGGTCCCGAACGCGTAGACCACCCCGTTCGACCCCACGCTCGCCCCCGCCTGCAGCAGCGGCGTCGACAGCCGCGTCACCCGCACCGCCCGCGTCGCCAGCTCCACGCGCACCACGGCCACCGCCATCGACCGTACGTCGGTCTCCAACAGGTACAGCGCCCCCTGCGCCACCCCGATCGGCTCCGCCTGCCCCGGGGTCCGCGTCAGCTCCCGCACCGTGCCCCCGCCCGCCGCGTCCACCTGCGCCACCTGCGTCGAGGACCCGTCGGCGGCCGGCGTCGCGACGTACAGCGAGCCGTCGCGCTCGCTGCGCCAGACCGACCCCACCCCGCCGATCCGCTTCGTCCACGCCTGCGTGCCCGTCGCCGCGTCCAGCGCGCTGACGCCGCCGTCCCCGCCGACCACCAGCACCCGCTGCGCGGCCGGTACGACCCGGGCCCCCTGCGCCAGCTTCCGCTGCCAGCGTTCCGCGCCCGTCGCCGGGTCCAGCGCCTGGAGCAGCCCGCTGTTGGCCGCCACCACCAGGACCAGCCCCCCGGCGTACTGCGGGGCGCCGCCCGCCGCCGTACGGGACGACCCCGCCGCCGGCGCCGGCACCGACCACTTCACCGCACCGTTCCCCGGGTCCAGGCGGGCGGCGGCCACGGACGGCCCCGAGCAGTACAGCGCCGCGTCCTGCCAGGAACACGCCGCCGCCTGGTTGCCCTGGGGCTGCGCAGCGCCGAGCCGTACCGCCCACGGCAGGAGCGGCGGCGCGGGCTGCCCGACCGTCCGGCCCCCGGAACGCCGGGGCGCGTCGTCCTCCGACGCCAGCGCCCCCGCCCCCACCGCCACCCCGCCGGCGGCGAGGACGGCCGCGACGGGGCCCGCCACCCATGCCCACCGACGCCGTCGCCGCGGCGACGGCGGCGACGGCGGAACGTCCTGCGCGTCCACACCCGGCCGCTCCCGCCGGTGCGTGACCTCCCCCTCCGCCGCACCACCGGCCCCCACGGGCCGCCTCGGCTGCGGTATGAACGCCTGCGTCTCCTCCGACGTCGGGTACGCCACCGCCCGCATGGCCGTGATCAGCTGGTCGGCGCTCGGCCGCCGCGTCGGGTCCTTCGCCAGGCAGCGCGTGACGATCGCCGCCAGCTGCGGCGGCAGCCCCGTCAGATCGGGCTCGTGGTGCACCACCTGGTACGCCACCAGGTACGGGCTGTCCGAATCGAACGGCCCCCGCCCCGTCGCCGCGTGCACCAGCACCGCACCCAGCGCGAACACGTCCGCCGCCGGCCCCACCTCGCGCGGCCGCTGGAACTGCTCCGGCGCCATGAACGGCGGCGTCCCGATCAGCTTCCCCGTCTCGGTCCGCAGATCGCTGTCGTACGGCCGCGAGATCCCGAAGTCGATCACCTTCGCACCGTCGGCCGCCATCAGCACGTTGCTCGGCTTGAGGTCCCGGTGCACCACGCCGGCCCGGTGGATGTCCCGCAGCGCCTCCGCGAGCCCGGCCCCCAGCCGCCCGACCTCGGCCGGTTCCAGCACCCGCTCCCGCACCCGTTCGGCGAGCGTCGGCCCGTCGATGAACAGCGTCGCCATCCACGGCCGCTCGGCATCGGGATCGGCGTCCACGACCGGCGCCGTGAACGCCCCGCTCACCAGCCGGGCCGCGGCGATCTCCTGGCGGAACCGGGCCCGGAACTCGGGGTCGACCGCGTGCTCCGCGTGCACGATCTTCACGGCGAGTTTCAGCCCCGACGCGGAGGTGGCCAGGTGGACCACGCCCATGCCGCCGGAGCCGAGCACGGACTCCAGCCGGTACTGCCCGGCGTACTCCGGGACTCCCGCGTACTCGCCGTACTCCCCGCGCCGCGCCTGCATCGCGTACCACCCCCGCGCGAGCCTAGACGATCGCACCTGCGGAGCCACAAGGTCCTGCTACCCTGCGCGAGTTGCGGAGCGTAATGCCCAGGGGGGGAGATTTCGTATGTCCGTGGAGAACGAGACCGGCCAGGCGGCCGGCGGGGCAGAGGGCCTGTCCGAGGCGCAGGCCCTGTCCGTCGCGTCCGGCTACCCGTCGTTCCCGGTCGCGCCCGGCTACCGCGTGAACGTGCGCAGCGGCCCCGGCACCGGCTACTCGATCATCAAGGTGCTGCCGTACGGCGCCGTCGTGACCATCCGCTGCCAGTGCGAGGGCACCACCGTTTCCGGCCCCTACGGCACGACCGACATCTGGGACTGCATAGGCAACGGCCAGTTCATCTCCGACGCCTACGTCCAGACCGGCACCGACGGCTACGTCACCAACCGCTGCGCCTGAGCCCGGCCGCCGCCCCGGCGGGAGGGATAATCGCTGACGTGAGCGACGACCAGCGAGACCAGACCCCCGCCGAGGCGGCCCAGGACCCGGCCCAGGACCCGGCCCGGACCCCGTCCGCGCGCCCGGCCGCGTCGGCGAACCCGCCCGCCGGCCCGCAGCCCGAGCCGCTCCGCTTCTACGGCACCACCTGGGTCGACCACGACGGCGGCTACCACCTGCGCCGCGCCGGCCTCGCCGTCGGCTCCCTCCTCGGCGCCTTCTCCGCCGCCTACCTGCTCCGCTTCGCCTACGAAGGCATGGAGATCGGCAAGGTCGGCAGCTTCCTCAGCATCTCGGTCGTCGTCCTCTTCGCCGTCTGCAGCGCCATCGCCTTCATCAAGACCTGGGAGTCCTACAGCCGCCGCCCGGCTCCCTCCTCCGACGAGGCCTCCCTCAAGGGCCTGAAGGCCATCGGTTTCATCGGCTCCCTCATCGCGTACTTCCTGCGCACCCTCTCCGAGGCCCCGGGCGAGAAGCTCCACCGCACCGAGTACGAGCGCGCCGTCGCCGAGTACGCCCGCCGCCGCAGCGCCCGTACCGGGAACCCGGCCGCCCGCCGCCCCAAGCGCAAGAAGTAGTCCCGGCACCCGGGCAGAAGTAGTCCCGGCCTCCCGACGGTTGACGCCCCGGCACAGCCAGGAGCATTATTCATCACATGATGAATAACCCTCCGGAGGCTGCCTCGACCGCCGCCCCACCCGCCGTCCACGCCCACGCCCTCACCGTCCGGCGCGGCACCGGCCGCACCCCCCGCACCGTCCTCCACGGCATCGGCTTCGACGTCCCCCGCGGCCGCATCACCGGCCTCCTCGGCCCCTCCGGCTGCGGCAAGTCCACCCTCATGCGCGCCGTCGTCGGCACCCAGGCCCACGTCACCGGCACCCTCGACGTCCTCGGCCACCCCGCCGGCCACCCCGCCCTGCGCTCCCGCATCGGCTACGTCACCCAGGCACCGTCCGTGTACGACGACCTCACCGTGCGGCAGAACCTCGACTACTTCGCCGCCGTCCTCGACCCTGGCCGCGCCGCCGCCGACCGCCGCCACCAGGCCGTCACCCGCGCCATCGCCGACGTCGACCTCACCAGCCACACCACCGTCCTCGCCGGCAACCTCTCCGGCGGCCAGCGCAGCCGCGTCTCCCTCGCCGTCGCCCTGCTCGGCACCCCCGAGCTCCTCGTCCTCGACGAACCCACCGTCGGCCTCGACCCCGTCCTGCGCCGCGACCTGTGGAACCTCTTCCACGACATCGCCGCCACCCGCGGCGCCACGATCCTCGTCTCCTCCCACGTCATGGACGAGGCCGAGCGCTGCCACGACCTGCTCCTCATGCGCGAGGGCCGCATCCTCGCCCAGGACACCCCCGACGCCCTGCGCACCCGCACCCACTCCGCCACCGTCGAAGAGGGCTTCCTCCACCTCGTCGACGAGGCCAACGCCCTCGCCGCCCAGGAGCAGCCCCGATGAACGCCGCCCGCACCACCGCCACCGCCGCCCGCGTCCTGCGCCAGCTGCGCCACGACCCGCGCTCCATCGCCCTGATGCTGCTGGTCCCCGTCCTGATGCTGACGCTCCTGCGCTACGTCTTCGACGGCAGCCCGCGCACCTTCGACCAGATCGGCGCGTCCCTCCTCGGGATCTTCCCCCTCATCACGATGTTCCTGATCACCTCCATAGCCACCCTGCGCGAACGCACCTCCGGCACCCTCGAACGCCTCCTCGCCATGCCGCTGGGCAAGGGCGACCTCATCGCCGGCTACGCCCTCGCCTTCGGCACCATGGCCGTCATCCAGTCCCTCCTCGCCACCGGCACCGCCCTCTGGCTCCTGGGCCTCGACGTCGTCGGCTCCCCCTGGCTGCTCCTGCTCGTCGCCCTCCTCGACGCCCTGCTCGGCACCGCCCTGGGCCTCTTCGTCTCCGCCTTCGCCGCCAGCGAGTTCCAGGCCGTCCAGTTCATGCCGGCCGTGATCTTCCCCCAGCTGCTGCTCTGCGGGCTCTTCGCCGCCCGCGACACCATGCAGCCCGCCCTCGAAGCCCTCTCGAACGTCCTGCCGATGTCGTACGCCGTCGACGGCATGACCCAGGTCCTCACCCACACCGACATGACCGCCGAGTTCGTCCGCGACGCCGTCGTCGTCGCCGCCTGCGCCCTGCTCGTCCTCGCCCTCGGCGCGGCCACCCTCCGCCGCCGCACCCCCTGACCGGACCTGACCGCACTCCGGACACGCCCGCCCCGCTCCCCGCCCGGGTGCAAGGATGAGGAGGGAGTACACGTATCCCAGGCGAGGTGAATCGGGCATGACCCAGACAGTCGCGGTCCTCGGAACCGGCAAGATCGGCGAGGCGCTCCTCAGCGGCATGATCCGCGGCGGCTGGCCCGCCTCGAAGCTGCTGGTCACCGCCCGCCGCCCGGAACGCGCCGAGGAGCTCCGCACCCGCTACGGCGTCGAGGCCGTCAGCAACGCCGAGGCCGCCAAGCGCGCGGACACCCTCATCCTCACGGTCAAGCCGCAGGACATGGGCACCCTGCTCGACGAGCTCGCCCCGCACGTGCCCGCCGGCCGCCTGGTCATCAGCGGCGCCGCCGGTATCCCCACGTCCTTCTTCGAGGAACGGCTCGCCCCCGGCACCCCCGTCGTCCGCGTCATGACGAACACGCCCGCCCTCGTCGACGAGGCCATGTCCGTCATCTCCGCCGGCAGCCACGCCACCGCCGAGCACCTCCGCCACACCGAGGAGATCTTCGGCGGCGTCGGCAAGACCCTGCGCGTTCCCGAGTCCCAGCAGGACGCCGCCACCGCCCTCTCCGGCTCGGGCCCCGCGTACTTCTACTTCCTCGTCGAAGCCATGACCGACGCCGGCATCCTCCTTGGCCTGCCCCGCGCCCAGGCCCACGACCTCATCGTCCAGGCCGCCATCGGCGCCGCCGTCATGCTCCGCGACAGCGGCGAACACCCGGTCAAGCTCCGCGAGGCCGTCACCTCCCCGGCCGGTACGACGATCAACGCCATCGTCGAGCTGGAGCGCCACGGCGTACGGGCGGCCCTGATCGCCGCCCTCGAAGCCGCCCGCGACCGCAGCCGCGAGCTGGCCTCCGGCAACAGCTGAGCGAAGGCGAACGGGGCCCGGAATCGCCACGCCGGGCCCCGCCCTCTCCCCGAGACGACGAACCCTCAGGGGACGAGCCTTCAGGGGGCGAGCAGCCCGATGGCCTCGTACGCCCGGTCCACGACCGGCCGCGCGATCGCCCGCGCCCGCTCGGCCCCCGCCCGCAGCACCGCGTCCACCGCCGCCGGATCGGCCGCCAGCTCCGCGTGCCGCTGCCGTACCGGCCGCAGCGTTTCCACCACGGCCTCGGCGACGTCCCGCTTCAGCTGCCCGTAGCCGCTGTACCCGCCGGCCAGCACTGCCGGGTCCCCGCCCGTGCAGGCGGCCAGGATGTCCAGCAGGTTCGCCGCCCCGGGCCGGTCCTCCCTCTCGTACACGACCCCGCCCTCGTTGTCGGTGACCGCGCGCATCACCTTCCTGGTGATGACCTCCGGCTCGTCGAGCAGGTAGACGATTCCGGACCCCACGGCCTCGGACTTCCCCATCTTCGACGTCGGCTGCTGGAGGTCCATGACCCGCGCGGCCACCGCCGGCGTCGTCGCGCGCGGCACGGTGAACGTGTATCCGTACCGCTGGTTGAACCGGACCGCCAGGTCCCGCGTCAGCTCCACGTGCTGGCGCTGGTCCTCGCCCACCGGCACCTCCTCGGTCCCGTACGCGAGGATGTCCGCCGCCATCAGCACGGGATAGGTGAGCAGCGACAGCCGCACCCCTTCCCCGGCCGCCTGGGCCTTCGCCGCCTTCTCCTTGTACTGGATCATGCGCCGCAGCTCGCCGTCCGCGGCCGTGCACTCCAGCACGTAGGCCAGCCGGGTGTGCTCGTCGACGTGGCTCTGCACGAAGAGCGTGCAGACCCGCGGATCCAGCCCGGTGGCCAGCAGCAGGGTCGCCGCCTGCCGGCTCAGCCGCCGTACGCGCGCGGGATCGTGCTCGACGGTCAGCGCGTGCAGGTCGACAACGCAGAACAGCGCCTCGTCCGGCCGCTGCTCGGTGGCGACCCACTGCCGCACGGCGCCCAGGTAGTTGCCCAGCGTCAGGTGCCCGGACGGCTTGATCCCGCTGAAGATCCTCGTCATCTCTGTCTCTACTCCCTGTGGTGTCGTCGCCACCGCTGCCGGCGGCCGACTGCCCGGGGGGGGCAGAAACAAGAACGGCCGCCGAGGCGGCGGCCGTGGAGCGCATGCGTGCGCGCGTGGGGGTGGGCCGCCGTCAGGCGGCCCACCAGCGAAGGCTGGGCGTGAGCGCATGCGTAGTCATGGGAGCCAGGCTAGCGGGTCAGCCCGGGGTTGACACGGACTTCCGCGATCCGTAAGGTTCTTCGAGTTGTCCGACGTGAGCGCCGACTCCGGTCGGTCCCCGGACAGCCATTCCGCAACACTCATTCGAACGAACGACGCACTGTGTCGTCTCGTTTTCATGCGTATTTGCGAATGAGGAATCCGTGTCCGAGTGACACTCCGGCCGATTAGGACGGGGGCAAGGAATCCGCTAAGGTCTCACTCGTCGCAAGGGCCAAACGGCCCGGAAGGCAAACCCGCTGACTGGGAGTCAGGCCCGAAAGGATCTGATAGAGTCGGAAACGCCGGAAAGGGAAACGCGAGAGCGAGGACCTGGAAAGCACCGAGGAAATCGGATCGGAAAGATCTGATAGAGTCGGAAACGCAAGAACGAAGGAAGCGCCCGGAGGAAAGCCCGCGAGGGTC
>NZ_JBVJDL010000008.1:0-211999 GCF_055582305.1 Streptomyces sp. NPDC042102 | reverse complement strand
GGCTGCACACCTACAATCACCACCGCGGACACACCGCGCTCGCAGGCAAACCACCTGCCAGCCGCGTCCCCAACCTCACTGGGCAATACACCTAGGCCTGGCGGCGGACCTCCACCACGCGGAACCGGTTGGAGACGAACGCGCCGTCGCACAGGGCCGCGTTCGCCGACGGGTTGCCGCCCGAGCCGTGGAAGTCGGAGAAGGCGGCCGTCTGGTTGACGTACACCCCGCCGGTGAGGTTGAGGGAGAGCTGCGCGGACTCCTCCAGGCAGACCTCCTCGACCGCCCGCTCGGTGTCCGAGGACGTCGTGTACGCGCCGACGGTCATCGCGCCCTTGTCCCGCACGGTGCGGCGCAGCAGGTCCAGCGCGTCCGAGGTGGAGTCGACGGCCACCGCGAAGGAGACCGGGCCGAAGCACTCCGAGAGGTAGGCGGCCGAGTCGTCCGGCTTGGCGCCGTCCAGCTTGACCACCACCGGGGTGCGGACCACGGCGTCCGGGAAGTCGGGGTTGGTGACCGCGCGCGAGGCCAGCGCGACCTCGCCCAGCCCCGCCGCGGCCTCCAGTCGGGCCTTCACGTCCGGGTTGACCAGGGCGCCCAGCAGCGCGTTGGCCCGGGCGTCGTCGCCCAGCAGACCGTCGACGGCCGCCGCGAGGTCGGCGACCACCTCGTCGTACGACTTGTGGCCGGCATCGGTGTCGATGCCGTCGCGCGGGATCAGCAGGTTCTGCGGGGTCGTGCACATCTGGCCGCTGTACAGGGACAGCGAGAAGGCCAGGTTGGAGAGCATGCCCTTGTAGTTGTCGGTGGAGTCGACCACGACCGTGTTGACGCCGGCCTTCTCCGTGTACACCTGCGCCTGGCGGGCGTTGGTCTCCAGCCAGTCGCCGAACTCCGTGGAGCCGGTGTAGTCGATCACCTTGATCTCGGGGCGCACGGCCAGCTCCTTGGCGATGCCCTCGCCCGGCTGCTCCGTCGCCAGCGCCACCAGGTTGGGGTCGAAGCCCGTCTCGGCCAGCACCTCGCGCGCCACCTGCACCGTCAGCGCCAGCGGCAGCACCGCACGCGGGTGCGGCTTGACCAGCACCGGGTTACCGGTGGCCAGGGAGGCGAACAGGCCCGGGTAGCCGTTCCAGGTGGGGAAGGTGTTGCAGCCGATCAGCAGGGCGACGCCGCGCGCGACGGCCGTGAAGGTCTTGCCCAGGTTCAGCGGGTCCTTCTTGCCCTGCGGCTTGGACCAGGCGGCCTGGCCCGGGACGCGGGTCTGCTCCTCGTAGGCGTAGGCCACGGCCTCCAGGCCGCGGTCCTGCGCGTGCGGGCCGCCGGCCTGGAAGGCCATCATGAACGCCTGGCCGCTGGTGTGCATGACCGCGTGCGCGAACTCGTGCGTGCGCGCGCTGATGCGGGCCAGGATCTCGATGCAGACCAGGGCGCGGGTCTCGGGACCGGCATCGCGCCAGGCGGCCATGCCCGCCTTCATCGCGGGCAGCAGGACGTCCGCGTCGACGTGCGGGTACTCGACGCCGAGCGGCACGCCGTACGGAGAGGTCTCGCCCGGCGTCCAGCCGTCCGTACCGGGCTGGCCGAGATCCAGCCGGGTGTCGCGGACGGCCTCGAAGGCGGCGAGCCCGTCGGCGCCGGCGGTCTCGCCGTACGCCTTGGGGTGTTCGGGATGCGGGGACCAGTAGGCGCGGCTGCGGATGGCATCCAGCGCCTGGTCGAGAGTGTGCCGGTGCTTCTCGGAGAGCTGAGCGGCGGACAGGTCGGCGGCGGCCATCAAGACCAACTCCTCGTTGAGCCGGGCGTAGCGGAGCAGACTGGAGTTAGAGTAACCGAACGATCGGTCGGGACAAGAGGGCCGATCGAGCCTGTGGACAACTCATGCGGGAGGATCGGGGACATGACAGCTATCGAGCGCTCCCGCACCGTGGCGGTCGTCGGCGCCGGAACCATGGGCCAGGGCATCGCCCAGGTCGCCCTTCTCGCCGGCCACCGCGTCCTGCTCCACGACGCCCTGCCCGGGCGGGCAGGCGAGGCCGTGACCGCCGTGACCGGCCGGATCGAGCGGCTCGTGGCCAAGGGACGGCTGGACCGGGCGGAGGCGGACGCCGCCACCGGCCGCCTCGGCGCCGCGACCTCGCTGGCCGAGCTGGCCGACGCCGCCCTCGTCATCGAGGCGATCGTCGAGGACGCGGGCGTCAAGCGCGAGCTGTTCACAGCACTCGAAGGTGTGGTCGCCGCCGACGCGCTGCTGGCCACCAACACCTCCTCGCTCTCCGTCACCGAGCTCGCCGGCCCGCTCGCGCACCCCGGCCGCTTCCTCGGCCTGCACTTCTTCAACCCGGCGCCGCTGCTGCCGCTCGTCGAGGTGGTCAGCGGCTTCGCGACCGACCCGGCGGCCGCCGAGCGCGCGTACGCGACGGTGTCCGGCTGGGGCAAGACGCCCGTGCGCTGCGCCGACACCCCCGGCTTCATCGTCAACCGGATCGCCCGCCCCTTCTACGCCGAGGCCTTCGCGGTGTACGAGGAGCGCGGCGCGGACCCGGCGACCATCGACGCCGTGCTGCGCGAGAGCGGCGGCTTCCGGATGGGCCCCTTCGAGCTGACCGACCTGATCGGGCAGGACGTCAACGAAGCCGTGACCCGCTCGGTGTGGGAGTCCTTCTTCCGCAGCCCCAAGTTCACCCCCTCGCTCGCGCAGCGCCGCCTGGTCCAGTCGGGCCGGCTGGGCCGCAAGTCGGGGCGGGGCTGGTTCCCTTACGGACCGGACGCCGAGGTGCCCGCCCCGCACACCGCCGCGCCCGAGGCCGCCCCCGACAAGGTCACCGTGGTCGGCGACCTGGGCCCGGCCGCCGATCTGGTGGACCTGCTGGAGGAGGCCGGGATCGCGGTGGCCACCGCCGGGACCGGCGGCCCGTACATCCAGCTGCCCGGCGAGGGCCAGCTGGTCCTGGCGGACGGCAAGACCTCGGTCGAGTTCGCCGACGTCGTCTACTTCGACCTCGCGCTGGACTACCGGGGCGCCACCCGGATCGCGCTCTCCGCGAGCGAGGACACCTCCGCGCGCACCCTCGCCGAGGCCGTGGGCCTGTTCCAGAAGCTCGGCAAGCAGGTCAGCGTCATCGGCGACGTCCCCGGCATGATCGTCGCGCGGACCGTGGCGATGCTGATCGACCTGACCGCCGACGCGGTCGCGCGCGGGGCGGCCAGCGCCGAGGACATCGACACCGCGATGAAGCTCGGCGTGAACTACCCCCTCGGGCCCTCCGAGTGGCACGACCGGCTCGGCCCCGACTGGGCGTACGACCTGCTGCACCACCTCGACGAGCGGTGCCCGGGCGGCCGGTACGCGCCGTCGCTGGCGCTCTTCCGGCTGGGCTACCAGGCGGGCGAGGACGCCGGCGACGCCGATGCCGGTCCGGACGTCGACACGGACGCGGAGGAGACGTCATGACCACCGTCCGGCGGGACACGTACACCCCCGAGACGCTGCTGTCGGTGGCCGTCCAGGTCTTCAACGAGCGCGGCTACGACGGCACCTCCATGGAGCACCTCTCCAAGGCGGCCGGCATCTCCAAGTCCTCGATCTACCACCACGTCGCGGGCAAGGAGGAGCTGCTCCAGCGGGCCGTCAGCCGGGCCCTGGACGGCCTGTTCGGCATTCTGGAGGAGCCGGGCGCCACGCGCGGCCCGGCCGTCGACCGCGTCGAGTACGTCACCCGGCGCACGGTGGAGGTGCTGGTCACCGAGCTGCCGTACGTCACGCTGCTGCTCCGGGTCCGCGGCAACACCCGTACGGAGCGGTGGGCGCTGGAGCGCCGCCGGGAGTTCGACCACCGGGTCGCCGAGCTGCTCGGCGCGGCCGTCGCCGAGGGCGACCTGCGCGCGGACGTGGACACCCGGCTCGCCACCCGGCTGCTGTTCGGCATGGTGAACTCGCTGGTGGAGTGGTACCGGCCGCACCCGGACACGGGCCACGACCAGCTGGCGGAGACGGTCGTGCGGATGTCCTTCGACGGCCTGCGGACGATACGCCCGTAAGGGCCAGGCGGCCGCCCGTCGGCGGTCCGGCGGCGTCACTCCTCCGTGAGGGCCTGGGCGCGCGGTGCGGCCGGGTCCAGGAGATCCGTTTCCTCGAAGACCAGCAGGGTGTGGGTGGAGAGCACCTCGGGGATGGCCTGGAGACGGGTGAGGACCAGCTCGCGCAGCGTCCGGTTGTCGGGGGTGTGGACCAGCAGCAGGACATCGAAATCGCCGCTGACCAGGGCGATGTGGGCGGCGCCCGGCAGCTCGCGCAGCTGTTCGCGCACCGTCCGCCAGGAATTCTGGACGATCTTCAAGGTGATGTACGCGGACGCGCCCTGCCCCGCGCGTTCGTGGTTGACGCGGGCCGTGAAGCCGCGGATCACCCCGTCGTCGATGAGCCGGTTGATGCGCGCGTAGGCGTTGGCCCGACTGACATGCACCTGCTCGGCGACCGAGCGTATGGACGCCCGGCCGTCCGATTGGAGCAGCCGCAGGATCGAGCGGTCGATCGGGTCCAGCGGCCGCGGCGGGGCCGCGACGGGCTCCGGCGCCCCGGCGGGCGTGGCGGGCACGCCGACGGCCGCACCCGGTGTGACCGGCGCGGAACCCGCTCCGGCCATTTGTTCATCCGCCATTGCCCCCGGCCTCCCTCTCCTGGACGTCCTGCATCCATCCCAGGGCTCCGGCGCCACTTTGTCCACAGCCTGCGGGTGCCTGTAGCCAAAATGCGCGGACGACCGAACAATCGGTAGGTGAGGCGCCTCACACCCGAGGCGTCCGCCCGCCCAGCCCACCGCTGGGCCGTGCCCCCAGCCCGCTTCCCACGAGGAGGTGTACGCCGCCATGACGGTCCAAGAGCTGCCCGGTGCCGGTGCGTCCTACCGACCCACCCCGCCGCCCGCCTGGAGGCCCCGTACGGATGCCGCTCCGCTGCTTCCGGACCCCGAGCCGTATCGGGTGCTGGGCACTCCGGCGGCGGACAAGCTGGATCCCGAGCTGATGCGGCGGTGCTACGCCGAACTGGTGCGCGGGCGTCGCTACAACGCCCAGGCCACCGCGCTGACCCGGCAGGGCCGGCTGGCGGTCTACCCGTCCACCGTGGGCCAGGAGGCCTGCGAGATCGCGGCCGCGCTGGTGCTGGAGGAGCAGGACTGGCTCTTCCCCAGCTACCGCGACACCCTCGCGGCCGTCGCCCGCGGCCTGGACCCGGTGCAGGCGCTGACCCTGCTGAGAGGCGACTGGCATACCGGGTACGACCCGCGCGAGTACCGGATAGCCCCGCTGTGCACCCCGCTCGCCACCCAGCTGCCGCACGCGGTGGGCCTGGCGCACGCCGCCCGCCTCAAGGGCGACGACGTGGTGGCCCTGGCGATGGTCGGCGACGGTGGCACCAGTGAGGGCGACTTCCACGAGGCGCTGAACTTCGCGGCGGTCTGGCAGGCCCCGGTGGTCTTCCTCGTGCAGAACAACGGCTTCGCGATCTCCGTGCCGCTGGCCAAGCAGACGGCCGCCCCGACGCTGGCGCACAAGGCCGTGGGGTACGGCATGCCGGGCCGGCTGGTCGACGGCAACGACGTGGCGGCCGTCCACGAGGTGCTGGCCGAGGCGGTGCACCGGGCCCGTACGGGTGGCGGCCCGACCCTGGTCGAGGCGATCACGTACCGGATCGACGCCCACACCAACGCCGACGACGCCACGCGCTACCGGGAGGACGACGAGGTGGCGGCCTGGAAGGCCCACGACCCGGTGGAGCTGCTGCAGCGCGAGCTGACCTCGCGCGGCCTCCTCGACGAGGCGGGCATCGAGGCGGCGAAGCAGGCGGCCGAGACGATGGCGGCGGCCCTGCGCGAACGGATGAACGCCGACCCGGTGCTCAACCCGATGGACCTGTTCAGCCACGTCTACGCGGAGCAGACGGACCGGCTGCGGGAGCAGGCGGACATGCTCCGTGCGGAGCTCGAGGCGGAAGCGGAAGCGGAGGACCGGTCGTGACGACGGTGGCGGTGAAGCCGGCGACCATGGCCCAGGCGCTGGGCCGGGCGATGCGCGACGCGATGCGCGAGGACCCGACGGTCCACGTCATGGGCGAGGACGTCGGCACCCTGGGCGGGGTCTTCCGGATCACGGACGGGCTCGCGAAGGAGTTCGGCGAGGACCGGTGCACGGACACCCCGCTCGCGGAGGCCGGCATCCTCGGCGCCGCGGTCGGCATGGCGATGTACGGGCTGCGGCCGGTCGTCGAGATGCAGTTCGACGCCTTCGCCTACCCGGCGTTCGAGCAGCTGATCTCGCACGTGGCGCGGATGCGCAACCGGACGCGGGGCGCGATGCCGCTGCCGATCACCATCCGGGTGCCGTACGGCGGCGGGATCGGCGGCGTGGAACACCACTGCGACTCCTCCGAGGCGTACTACATCGCCACCCCGGGGCTGCACGTGGTGACCCCGGCGACGGTGGAGGACGCGTACGGGCTGATGCGTGCCGCGATCGCCTCGGACGATCCGGTGGTCCTCCTGGAGCCGAAGCGGCTGTACTGGTCGAAGGCCGAGTGGAACCCGGACGCCCCGGCGCCGGTCCCGGGCATCGGGAAGGCACTGGTGCGGCGTGCGGGCACGAGCGCGACGCTGATCACCTACGGCCCGTCGGTGCCGGTGTGCCTGGAGGCGGCGGAGGCGGCCAAGGCCGAGGGCTGGGACCTGGAGGTCGTGGACCTGCGCTCGCTGGTGCCCTTCGACGAGGAGACGGTGGTCGCCTCGGTACGGCGGACCGGGCGCGCGGTGGTGGTCCACGAGGCCAACGGCTTCGGCGGACCCGGCGGTGAGATCGTCGCCCGCGTGACGGAGCGGTGCTTCCACCACCTGGAGGCTCCGGTGCTGCGCGTCACGGGCTTCGACATCCCGTACCCGCCGCCGATGCTGGAGAAGCACCACCTGCCCGGCGTGGACCGGATCCTGGACACCGTGGCCCGCCTGCAGTGGGAGAACTGATGCCTCAGGTACTGGAGTTCAAGCTCCCCGACCTCGGCGAAGGCCTGACCGAGGCCGAGATCGTGCGCTGGCTGGTGGCGGTCGGCGACGTGGTGGCCGTCGACCAGCCGGTGGTCGAGGTGGAGACGGCCAAGGCGATGGTCGAGGTCCCCTGCCCGTACGGCGGCGTGGTCACGGCCCGCTTCGGCGAGGAGGGCACCGAGCTGCCCGTCGGAGCGCCGTTGATCATGGTGGCGGTCGGGTCGGCCGCGGACGCGGCGCCGGCGGCGACGGAGACGGAGACGGCCGGATCGGGCAACGTCCTGGTCGGGTACGGCACGGACCACTCCCGCCCGGCACGCCGCCGACGCGTCCGCCCGGGAGCACCGGCCGCGGCTGCCGCTCCGGTGGCCACGCCGGTGGTCGCGCCGGCGCCGGTGGCCGTATCCGCGCCGGTGACCGTCGTCGCGGCGGGTGGGCCGGTGCCGGTCATCTCCCCGCTGGTGCGCAAGCTCGCCCGGGACAACGGGGTCGACCTGCGGGCCCTGTCCGGCAGCGGACCCGACGGCCTGATCCTGCGGGCCGACGTCGAGGCCGCGCTGCGGGCGCCCGTGGCCGCCTCGGCGGTGGCGGCGGCTCCCGTGCCGGTCACGGCGGCCGGGGAGCGGATCCCGCTCAAGGGGCTGCGCGGCGCCGTCGCCGAGAAGCTCTCGCGCAGCCGGCGTGAGATCCCCGACGCCACGTGCTGGGTGGACGCCGATGCCACCGAGCTGATGGCGACGCGGGCCGCGATGAACGCGGCGGGCGGGCCGAAGATATCCGTGCTGGCGCTGCTGGCCCGGATCTGCACCGCCGCGCTGGCCCGCTTCCCGGAGCTCAACTCCACGGTGGACCTCGCGGCGAACGAGATCGTCCGGCTGCCCGGCGTCCACCTGGGCTTCGCCGCCCAGACCGAGCGGGGCCTGATGGTGCCGGTGGTCCGCGACGCGCACACGATGAACCCGGAGGCGCTGTCCGCCGAGTTCGCCCGCCTGACCGAACTGGCGAGGACCGGGAAGCTGGCGCCGTCCGACCTGACGGGCGGGACGTTCACGCTGAACAACTACGGGGTGTTCGGGGTGGACGGGTCCACCCCGATCATCAACCACCCCGAGGCCGCCATGCTCGGCGTCGGCCGCATCATCCCCAAGCCGTGGGTCCACCAGGGCGAACTGGCGGTCCGCCAGGTGGTCCAGCTCTCGCTGACCTTCGACCACCGGGTCTGCGACGGTGGCGCGGCGGGCGGGTTCCTGCGCTACGTCGCGGACTGCGTGGAGTCGCCGGCGGTGCTGCTGCGGTCGCTGTAGCCCCGGGGCACCAGGCTCGGCGGGGTCCAGTCCGCGTGGCGGAGGATCGCGCGGACGGTGGCGCCCGAGGGGGCCAGGCGCAGGGCGGTGTCGCGTGCCGCCCGGGCGAGCGGGTGGGTCAGCTGCGGACCCATCCGGCCCGCCCGGCGGGCCGCGCGGGCCACCGCCCACGTGCGGGGCCGCCGGGCGGCGTCGTAGCGCGCCAGCGCGGCGGCCCGGTCCGGGCCGGCGGCCAGTTCGGCGGCCAGGGTGACCGCGTCCTCCAAGGCCTGGCAGGCGCCCTGGCCGAGGTGCGGGGGCATGGCGTGGGCCGCGTCGCCGAGCAGGGCCACCCGGCCCGCCACGAACGACGGCAGGGGCTCGGCCAGTTCGTGGATGTCGTGGTGCAGGACGTCCTGCGGCCGGGTCGCGTCCAGCAGGTACGGGACCGTGCGGTGCCAGTCGGCGAACCGGCGGTGCAGCACGGCCAGCGGGTCCCGGTGGCGCACGCCCGGCGGTGAGCCCAGTACGGCGTGCCATTCGGCACGCCCGTCGGCGAAGGCGATGTGCCCGAACTCCGCGCCGGCGCCCCACGTCAGCTCGAAGTCGGTGTCCAGGGACACCGGTTCGGCGGTGATGGCGCGCAGTACGGTCGATCCGCCGTACGCGGGTCCGGGGTGGCCCGGGAAGAGGGCGGCCCGGATCCGGCTGCGCAGCCCGTCGGCGGCCACCACCAGGTCCGCCTCCAGGTCGTCGACGGAGGTCACCTCCGTGCCGACGGCCAGGCAGGACGCCGGCAGTGCGGACCGCAGGATCCGGTGCAGGTCGGCGCGCGGGATGCCCGCCACCGGGGTGCCCAGGGCCCGTTCCAGCGCCGCGCCGTCCATCCGGGACAGCCGGCGCCCCCGGGGAGTGCGGGTCCCGCCCGTGTACTGTCCGCGTGCCGCCGCCCGCACCGCCGGGCCGACGCCGAGGGCGTCCAGGGCCCGGATCCCGTTGGCGGCGAGCGAGATGCCGGCGCCCGCGTCATCGAGTACGGCGGCGCGTTCGAGGACGGTCACCTCCCAGCCGGTGCGGTGCAGCCCGATCGCCGCCGCCAGTCCGCCGATGCCTCCGCCGACCACCACGGCCCGCTCACCCATGACGCCCCCTTTTCTACAGCTGTAGAAGACCTGGGGTGCAGCGTACTCCGGTGCTTCTACAGGTGTAGAAAGAGGGGGTGAGCGACGAACGACGAACCGTCTTGGCCGACGCGGCCATCGAGGTGCTGGCCGAGGCCGGTATGCGCGGGCTGACCCACCGGGCCGTGGACCGGGCGGCGGACATGCCACCGGGCACCACGTCCGCGTACTACCGCACCCGCGCCGCCCTGCTGACCGGCCTGGTGCTGCGGCTGGTCGCCCGGGACCAGGCCGAGCTCCAGGCCGCCGGCGAGGCCCTGCCGATGCCCCGCACCCCCGCCGAACTCGCCGACGCCTTCGAGACCCTGACGGTGCTCCGGCTGACCGGCGAGGGGCGGCGCCGTTCCCTGGCCCGCTACGCCTGCATGGTGGAGAGCGTGCGCGACCCGGAGCTGCGCGAGATCCTCGTCCCGCGCGCGAACGCGGGGCGGGACACCGTACGCGCCTTCCTGGCCGCGCACGGCGTCACCGACCCCGACACCCGCACCCACAGCCTGCTGGCCTGTGTCGAGGGTCTGGTCCTGGAGCACCTGCTGACCGGTACCCCGGTGCCCCGCGAGGCCCTGGAGGGCCTGGTGGCGGCGGCCCTGCGCTGATCCGCCCGGCCGAGGGCGCCCGGCCCGTCAGACCGTCCGACCGCCAAAACGTCAGACCGTCAGCAGCAGTTTGCCGACGTGGGTGCTCGACTCCATGACGCGGTGGGCCTCGGCGGCCTCGGCCAGGGGGTACGTCGCGTGGACCACCGGGCGGACGCGGCCCGCGGGGATCAGCGGCCAGACGTGTTCGCGGACGGCCGCCACGATGGCCGCCTTCTCCTGCACCGGGCGGCCGCGCAGCGTGGTCGCGGTGACGGCCGCGCGCTTCGCCATCAGCGCGCCGATGTTCAGCTCGGCCTTCACTCCGCCCTGCATGCCGATGATGGCGAGACGGCCGTTGAGAGCGAGCGCGGAGACGTTCCGGGCCAGGTACTTCGCGCCGATGATGTCCAGGACCACATCGGCCCCGGCGCCGTCCGTCGCGGCCCGCAGCTCCTCCACGAAGTCCTGCTCGCGGTAGTCGATCAGCACGTCCGCGCCCAGCTCCTTGCAGCGCGCCAGCTTCTCGGGCCCGCCCGCCGTGACGGCGACCCGCGCCCCGACGGCCTTCGCGAGCTGGATCGCCATGGTCCCGATGCCGCTGGCGCCACCGTGCACCAGTACGGTCTCGCCCGGTCGCAGATGGGCGATCATGAAGACGTTGGACCACACCGTGCAGGCGGCCTCCGGCAGCGCCGCGGCCGTGACCAGGTCCACGCCGTCCGGCACCGGCAGCAGCTGGCCCGCCGGGACCACGACCCGCTGCGCGTACCCACCGCCGGTGAGCAGCGCGCACACCTCGTCGCCGACGGCCCAGCCCGAGACGCCCGGGCCCAGCGCGGCGATCCGCCCGGAACACTCCAGGCCGGGATACGGGGAGGTGCCCGGCGGCGGGTCGTAGAAGCCCTGCCGCTGGAGCACGTCGGCGCGGTTCACGGCCGTGGCCGCGACGTCGACGAGGACCTCGCCCTCGCCGGGCGCCGGATCGGGTACGTCGGCCAGGACCAGGGCCTCGGGGCCGCCGGGCTGCGGGATGGTGATGGCATGCATGGCCCGGACAGTAGTACGCGCGCCTACTCGGCGGGGCTCTTGACCACCGCGGGGGTGGCCGGAGGAGCCGCGCGGACGATGACGATCAGCCGGTCCGTCAGTTGCAGCGGGCTGGCGTGCGGGTCGTCGTAGGCGAGCAGCCGGTGTCCGCGCAGCACGCTGACCACCAGGTCCTCGGTCTCGCGCACGCCCTTGCCCGCCTCCGCCTTGCTGACGGGGCGTTCGATGAGGTCCAGGCCGGTGCCCTGCTGGATCAGGTCCTCCATCACGGTGCCGGCGCTCGGGCTGAGCACCGACAGTCCCAGCAGCCGGCCGGCCGCGCTGGCGCTCGTGATGACCGCGTCGGCGCCCGACTGGCGCAGCAGCGGCGCGTTCTCCTCCTCGCGCACCGCGGCCACGATCTTCGCGCCACGATTGATCTGGCGGGCCGTCAGGGTGACCAGGACGGCGGTGTCGTCGCGCTGGGTGGCGATGATGATCCGGCGGGCCTTGTGCACCTCGGCGCGCAGCAGCACCTCCGAGCGCGTCGCGTCTCCCACGACCCCGGTGAATCCTTCGGCGTTGGCCGAGTCGATCACCTTGGAGCTCGGGTCCACGATGACCACCTGCTCCTTCTGGAGACCGGTGGCCAGCAGGGTCTGCAGGGCCGAGCGGCCCTTGGTGCCGAAGCCCACGACGACCGTGTGCTCGCGCAAGTTCTTCCTCCAGCGGTTCAGCCGCCACTCCTCCCGGGTCCGCTCGGTGAGGACCTCGAGAGTGGTGCCGACCAGGATGATCAGGAACAGCACACGCAGGGGTGTGATCAGCAGGATGTTGACCAGGCGGGCGCTGTCGCTGTGCGGGACGATGTCGCCGTACCCGGTGGTCGAGAGCGTGACGGTGGCGTAGTAGACGGAGTCGAGGAAGTCGACTCTGCCGTCGGCGTTGTCGTGGTAGCCGTCACGGTCGATATAGACGATCAGGACGGTCAGGCAGAGGACGAACAGGGCCATCAGCAGACGCTTGGTGACCTGGCGTATCGGCTTCTCGACGATGCGACGGGGGAGTTTGACGCGCCGTGAGACGAGTTTCTCCTCCGCGCCACGGGCCATCGCGTCCTGTCCGTGGAGTTTCACGTGAAACATCCTTCCCCGGCCCACGCCAGATCCAGCATCTCCAGCTCCTGCCCGGCCCGTGCCCCGTTTGGCGGTACGACGGCCAGCGCGTCGGCGGCCGCGATGCCGCGCAGCATCGCCGGGCCGTTGTAGCGGAGCGGGACGGCCTGGTCGTACCGGAGCACCACCGGCACGAGCCGGGTGTCGTACGGGTGCCCGGGGACCGCGTCGCGCACGGGGACGGCGTAGCGGGGCCGCGGGGCGCGCCCGGCGAGGCCGCGCAGCAGGGGTTCGGCGAGGGTGAGCAGGCCGGAGACGGCCGCGAGCGGGTTGCCGGGCAGGCCCACGAGGTGGCGGGCACCGCCGTCGAGGCGGGCCAGCAGCATGGGGTGGCCGGGCCGGACGGCGACCCCGTCGACGAGGAGTTCGGCCCCGGCCCGGGACAGCACCGGGTGGACGTGGTCGACGGGGCCGGAGGCGGTGCCGCCGGTGGTGATGACGAGGTCGGCCTCGGAGCCGGTGACCGCCTTGAGGAGGGCCTCGGCACTCTCGGCGTCGTCACCGAGCCGGTGGGTCGCGATGATCCGGGCGCCGGTCCCGGCCAGCCAGGGGCCGATCATGGGGGAGAGCGCGTCCCGGATCAGGCCGTCGTGCGGGCGGCCCTCGGTGAGCAGCTCGTCGCCCAGGACGAGGATCTCCACGCGGGGGCGCGGGCGGGTCGGCAGGTCGTCGTACCCCGCGGCCGCGGCCAGGCCCAGGACGGCGGGGGTGACGATGGCCCCGGCGGGCAGCAGCTGGTCCCCGGAGCGGCACTCCTGGCCCCGCGGGCGGATGTCCTGGCCGGCGTGGACGTCGCGCTCGGCGTGCAGCCGGCCGCTGGCGGTGCGGCAGTGCTCGCTGCGGATCACGGCCGTGGCCTCGGCGGGGATCCGGGCGCCGGTGGCGATCCGGACGGCCTCGCCGTCGGCCAGGGGATCGGGGCGGGCGGAGCCGGCCAGAACGTCGGAGCCTTCGCGGACCGCCCAGGGGCCGGGTCCGGCGACGGCCCAGCCGTCCATGGCGGACGTGTCGAAGGGGGGCAGGTCGGTCAGCGCGTCCAGGGGGGCGGCGAGTACCTCTCCGAGTGCGTCGGAGAGGGCCGCGCGGTGGGTGCGGGGGCGGACGGCCGCGCCGGTACGGGCGGCGATCTCCCGGGCCCGGGGCCAGGAAGCGGCCCGGTGGCCGCCGCCGTCGGGGTTGCGGGCGACCAGGGCGAGGGCCTCGTCCAGGGCCCGCTCGGTGTCGGAGGGTGTCATCCGGAACCGCTCCCGTCGCTGGCCGTGTCGGTCCCGCCCGTCCCGCCCGTCCCGCCCGTCCCGCCCGTCCCGCCCGTACTGCCCGTGCCGTTCTCGGCGGCCCAGCGCAGGGCCAGCGCGGACGCCTTGCGGGCGGCCTCGGCGACGGCCTGGGCGGGCTCGGCGCCGGTGGCTTCGGCGCGGGCTGCCGCGTAGCCGATCAGGAAGGTGGTCAGGGGCGCGGCGGGGCGGGCGACGCCGTGGGCGGCGTCGCGGGCGAGGTCGAGGAGGGTCTTGGTGTCGACGTCGACGTCGATGCCCAGCTCGTTCTTGACAGCGGTGATCCATTCATCCAGCACGTTCCCATGCTCTCTGATCCGGGCACGGGCCGCGGCGAGATCGTCCCAGGTGTCGCAGTCGAAGGAGGCGAGGGGATCGGCCGCGGTGAGGCGCGCGAGGTCGAGCTCGGCGGTCAGGGCCCGCAGGGGGAGCCCGTGCAGCGTGCCGTGTTCGGCGGCGAGGAGGGCGAGTTCGCGGCGCAGGGGTTCGGCGCGGTAGGCGGCGACGAGGGGCTGGTCGCGCCCGTCGGGGTCGCGCAGGAGGGTCCCTTCGGCGCCGTGGGCGCCTTCGGCGCCGTCGAGCAGGGCCTGGACGGTGTGCCGGTCCAGGAACGGCAGGTCGGCCGAGAGGACGAGGACCCGGTCGGCGCTGGTACGGCGCAGCCCCGCCTCGAGCGCGGCCAGCGGGCCGCCGCCGGGCGGATCCTCGCGGGCCCACGTCACGGGCCGCGCGGTGGCCCGCCGGCCGCCGACGACCACGGTCCGCGCAGCCCCGGCGCAGGCGTCGAGCACCCGGTCCAGCAGGGCGCGCCCGCCGACGCTGAGGGCGGGCTTGTCCGCCCCGCCGAGCCGCTGCGCGGCTCCGCCGGCCAGCACGATCGCGTCGTAACCCATGCCCCGAGTATGCGTCCGCCGCCCCGCTCCCGGTCCACCGCCCCACCCCGCACCCGCGCCGCCGCGCCCCTGCGTGCCCGGACGCGGGAAACCCCCGTGCGCCGGGCACGGGGGTTCGAGGGTTCGGGGGCGGGTGGGGTCAGAGGTAGGGGCCCGAGCGGATGGCGCCGTGGGGGCCGTCCTCGTCGTCGTGCGGGGCGCCGGGCGGCAGGGCGCGGCGCATCTGCTCCAGTTGGGCCCGCGCCGCCATCTGCTGCGCGAACAGGGCGGTCTGGATGCCGTGGAAGAGGCCTTCCAGCCAGCCGACCAACTGTGCCTGCGCGATGCGCAGTTCCGCCTCCGAGGGGATCGCCTCGTCCGTGAACGGCAGGGAGAGCCGCTCCAGCTCCTCCACCAGCTCCGGTGCCAGACCGTCCTCGAGCTCCTTCACGGAGCTCGCGTGGATGTCCTTGAGCCGGACCCGGCTGGCCTCGTCCAGAGGGGCGGCGCGGACTTCTTCCAGAAGTTGCTTGATCATGCTGCCGATGCGCATGACCTTGGCGGGCTGTTCGACCATCTCCGTCACCGGGACCTCGCGCGACTCGTCATCGGCGCCGCCGACCGCCGTCCCGTCCTGGCCCACGATCAGAACCTGCGGGGGGCTGTCCTGCGACCGTTCACTCCTCGGCATCTCCATGCCGCCATTCTCTCGCACACCTTCGTTCTCACACGGTGTGCCCCCGTACAGGCGTGATCCACCCTGTACGGGGGCACGGACCTCGTCAGCCCGTGGCCCGCCGGGCCAGTGCGCCACTGGAGCGGGTGACGAGGGCGGCCAGCAGGGCCGCGCCCAGCGGGACCACGATCAGCAGCTGCGCGAAGGTCTCCCAGGGGATGACGATCGGGACGAACGGCATGCTGTCGCCGCCGAAGCCCGAGTTGAGGCCCTCCTCGTAGAACTGCTGCTGTTCGCGCCGTTCGGTCAGCCGCAGCCCGATCGCGGGCAGCACGCCCGCCGCCGAGCCCAGCACCACGCCCATGGCGGCCACGACACCGCACTGGAAGCCGCTCAGCGTCCGCCGCACCCGCGGGGGAGCACCGACCGCCGCCAGGGTCTTGAGGTCCCCCTCGGCGTCGGCCTGGGCCAGCCCGGTGGCGATCCCCGCCGCGCCGATGGTGACCAGGCCCGCGAAGACGGACAGGATCAGCAGCATCATCGTGTCGTCGCCCTGGTGGCCGCGCTCGATGTAGAAGCCGGCGTCGACTCCCATGCGGTCGAACTCGCCCTCCAGCCGCTGCCGCTGCTCGCTGGTGGCCGTCCCGTCGAGGGTGAAGTACGAGCCGACCGGGGCGACGACGAGCCCGGCGGACTTGGCGACGGACTCCGGCAGGATCAGCCTGATGCCGTAGGCCTCGGCGCTCTCCGGCGCCTGGTGGACGGGGAAGACCTTGTCCTGGCCGGGGGCGTCCTCGTCACGCGCGGAGGCCTCTTCGGCCTTCTCGAAATCGGTGACCAGTCGCATCGTCACCTTGCCGTCCTTGACCTGGCGTCGGTCGAACGAGACGACGGTGCCCTCCCGCAGCGCCTTCACGGTCGCGGGGTCGGTGATCCCCAGGGTGGTCAGCAGCTTCTCGTCGGCGACGACCGTCGACTCCGGTGCGAAGTGCGTACCCCGCTTGCAGCGCCAGTCCTTGCGCAGCTCGCGCGCCTTTTCCCGCGAGAAGTCGGCGTCGCGTGCGTAGAGCGGGCACCGCTGCTCCTTGGGCACCACGATCTCGGCCTGGCCGCAGCCCGGCGCCCGGGAGTACGACTCGCAGTCCGCCCTGCCGACCGCGACGCGGGCGATGTCGGCCCGCACCGCCACCGGGAGGCCGCGGCTGAGCGCGTCCCGGACGGCGGGTACGTCGCGCCAGCCGGCCGACTCGTTGAGGTTCAGCCGGCCGACCCCGTCGGGGAGTTCGGCGACGTAGTTCTGCCGCTGCTGGACCTCACGGCTGTGCTGGTACGTCGCCACCGCGACCGTTCCGGCGACGGCGGCCAGCACGGCGGCCACGGCCGGTGCCGTACGCCCGCGGTTGCGGACCGCGTCGCGCAGCGCGAGCCGCGGGGACAGCGGCAGCCAGCGCCCGATCCGCCCGAACATGCCGACCAGGACCGGGGTGAGGGCGACGAGGCCCAGCTCGGCCAGGGCACTGCCGCCGGCGACGACGATGAAGCCCATGCCGGACACCGTGCCGTACAGGGCGATGGAGGCGCCCGCGCCGATCGCGATCAGGCCGATGACCGGCAGCACACGGCTGGACCGGCGGATGCCCCGGCGGCCGGTGAGGGAGGCCAGGACGGTCTGCCGGGAGGCGGTGACCGCCGGGGCGATCGCCGCGAGCAGGCCGATCAGGACGGCCAGGGCCGCGACGGCGAGCAGTTCCAGCGGCCGGATGTCGAAGCTGCCGAACCGCCGGTTCGCCTGCTCCTCCAGCCACGGCTGGAGTCCGAGGGTCAGGGCGATGCCGATCGCGATGCCGACGACGGCGGCCGCGACACCGATGACGAGGCCCCCGGAGAGCACGATGGCCCGGATGTGCCGGCGGTCGCCGCCGTTGGCGCCGACCAGACCGAGCTGGCGGCGCGAACGGCGGGCGCCGACCGCGAACGCGGGGCCGGCCAGCAGACAGACCTCCAGCATGGCCAGGCCCACGACCGTCGCGAGGATCGCCAGCTCCGTGGTCCGGTCGCCGTTGCCGTACAGGCGCTCCTTGGAGGTCTGCTGGTAGAGCGGGACCTCGGAGTCGGCCGGCGGGTCGAGCGCCACGGCCCGGGACACCAGCAGGGCGCCCTTGGCGTTGGCCTCCTTGACCATGTTCCACGTGAAACCAGCGCCGCCGGGAGCCTTGGCGAGGAAGGTGTCGTCGGGGGTCACGCCGGTCATGCCGGCGGCCTGCAGGGCCTGGTCGAGCGGGGCGAGCAGGGTGCCGGGCGGGGCGATCAGCTGCAGGTTCGACAGGTTCGAGGGCTCCTCGTACGCGCCGACGATCTTGTACATGATCTTCGAGCCGCGCGGGGTGACGCCGGAGCCGACGAAGAGACCGGACTCCTTGAGGAACGCCTGGGAGGCGATGACCTCGCCCGCCGCCCGCGGCAGCTGCCCGCGGTCGAGCGTGATCCGGCTGCGCACCATCGGGTGCGCGAGGTCCAGCTCGCGCAGCTGGGTGTCCAGGAGGCCGTGCGTCGTCCGTACGCGGCCGTGGCCGATGCTGTCCTTGACCAGCTCGGTACCGGGCGGCAGCGCGGCCCTGGCGGCCCCAGCGAGGTCCGTGGGGGGCTTCTCCGGGCGGGGCGGGCGGGACGCGCGGGCGTCGAAGCCGCCGACCGGCTCGTAGTGCTCGCCGTCGGGGGTCTGGTAGAGCGCCGTGCCCAGGTTGCCGGTCTTCACGACGGCGTCGGCGGCGCCCATGACGCGGTGCATGGCCTGCTCGGTGGAGAGCTCGGCGCTGCGCAGCGCCAGATCGGCGCCGCTGACGCCGACGATCGGCAGGGCGATCATGGCGAGGACCAGGAGGCTGCGGCCCTTGGCGCGCCAGGCGTCGCGGCGGGCGATGCGGATGGCCGCGATCCAGGAGTGGTACCAGGACTTCACCGCTGGGCCGCCCGCCCCGACAGCAGCGAGTCGGCGTGGCTGCGCAGCGTCTCGTCGACCACGCCGCCGTCGCGCAGGAAGACCACGCGGTCGGCCCAGGCGGCGAACCGCGGCTCGTGGGTGACGAGGATGCCTGCGGCGCCCGCGTCGCAGCGGGCGCGCAGCAGGGCGAGGACGGATTCCCCGGTCTCGGAGTCGAGGGCGCCGGTGGGCTCGTCGGCCAGGACCAGGCGGCGGTCGCCGACCAGGGCGCGGGCGATGGCCACGCGCTGCTGCTGGCCGCCGGACATCTCGTCCGGGAAGCGGTCGGCGAGCTGGGACAGGCCCATCTCCTCCAGGGCCGCGAGGGCGGAGACGCGCGCCTTGCGGGCGGAGACTCCGTCCAGCTCGCGCGGCAGGGCCACGTTCTCGGCGGCGGTGAGCGCCGGTATGAGGTTGTAGTCCTGGAAGACGTAGCCGATGCTGCGCCGGCGCAGGGCGGCCAGCTGCTTGCGGCTCGCGGTGGTGATGTCGGTGCCCTCGACGATCACCCGGCCGCTGGTGGGCGAGTCCAGGCCGCCCGCCAGGGTCAGCAGCGTGGACTTGCCGGAGCCGGAGGGGCCCATGACGGCGACGAGCTCGCCGGGGTGGACGGCGAGGTCGATCCCGCGCAGGGCGTGCACCTCGGTGGCGCCGCTGCCGTGCGTACGGGTGAGTTGCTGCAGTTGCAGCACGGGCTGGGGTCGGTGCTGGTCGGGCATGAAGGGTCTCCCCCCGGGGCGGTGGTTCAGCCCCGTGTCGCGCGGGTGTGGGGCTGTGCGGCCGCGGCGGTGGCCGCGGCGGCGGTGTCGGAGTCGGTGCCGGAGTCGGTCGAGCCGGTGTCGGCCTGGGGCGCTGCGTGCGGGGCTCTCCGTTCGGCCAGGACGGAGAGCCGCACCAGCCGGGTTTCGGAGTGGTCCAGCCAGCGGGCCTCGGCCTCGGTCTGGAAGATCAGCTGTTCCAGGACCAGCAGCCAGGCCACGTCGTCGCGCTCGTGCGACCGCCCCGTCTCGATCGCGGCGAGCGCCTGCGCCTTGAGCCGGGTGTAGTCCTGCATGGCCTTGATCGTGGCGTGCCGCTGGGCCTGGATGACGGCGCGGATGTCCACGCCGGGCGAGCCCACGGCCATGGCGAGCTTGATCGACAGCTCGTCGCGAGGCGGGTTGGTGCGGTCGACGGGCCGCTCGTACCAGTCGGCGAGTTCGGTGCGGCCGGCGTCGGTGATCGTGTAGAGGGTGTGGCCTGCGTCGTCCTCGCCGCCGGGGGCGACGAGGCCGTCACGCTCCAGCCGGGCGAGGGTCGTGTAGACCTGCCCGACGTTGAGCGGCCAGGTGGAGCCGGTGCGGGACTCGAACTCGGTACGCAGCTGAGAGCCGTACCGAGGACCCGTATCCAGCAGTGCGAGAAGGCCGTGGCGGATGGACATACTCAGTATGTATACCGAGTATGTCGATCGTCGCAACCGCCGTCGGACGTACATCTCAAGGGGGATGCCCGCGGGGAGGGCCGGGGCGGGGGCAAGGAAGGGGCGGGGTGGAGTGCGCCGGCCTCAGCCGCGGCGCAGGCGCACGGCGAGGAAGCCCAGCCCCAGTCCCATCAGGGCGATTCCGGCGCCGAGCGGCAGGATGTGCGCGGCCAGATCGGCGGCGCGGTCGTTGGTCGGGGTGCCCAGTGCCGCCGGCGGGGGCGACGGGGCGGGCGGCCGGGACGGCGCGGCGATCTCCGGCGGCGGCAGCACCGGAACGGGCTGCGGCCGTTGCGGAACGGGCCGGTCCGGAAGGGGGAGGGCCGGCCGGTCCGGAACGGGAAGGGCGGGACGTGCGGGGCGGTCCGGGTGCGCCGGGTGTGCCGGGTGTGCGGGGCGGGCGGGAAGCAGAGCGGGACCGTCCGGGAGCGGCCGCGCCGGGACCGGCCGGGCCGCCAGGACGGCCTCGGGGTTCGCGGGCTCGGTCACCGGACGGCCGGGGCGCTCCCGCCCCTGGCCCGCGGTGCTGCCGGCCAGCCGGGGGTCCTCGCCCGGGACCGCGTGCGCCGGCGGTACGAGCACGGCGGCCACGAGGGCCGCGGCGGCCAGTCCGCGCAGCGGACGAGAGCCCTGGTTCACCCGCCCAGATTCACATACCGGAGCAAAACCGGCATCCTGGACGGGCCGTTCAGAACCCCGCGCGCCTCGCCCGGCCTACCGCGGCCCGCCTACCGCGCCTGCTCGGCCCCGCCTACCGCGCCCGCCCGGCCCGCCGCGGAACGGGCCGGCCCGCCCGCCGCGGAACGGCCCGGCCGGTTCTACTGCGGGTTGCCCGTCGAGACGACCAGGGTGAACTCGGTGTTGGCCTTGTCCACGTCCGTGCTCGGCGCCGGGATCTGCTCCAGCACCGTGTCCTCGCCGTAGACGGCCTCGTCACGCTCCTGGACCTTGTAGCGCCAGCCCGCCGCCTGGATGCACTCCTTCACGGACTTCACGTTCTTGTAGCGGAAGTCGGGGGCCGAGACCTTGTTCGGGTCCTTGTAGGACTTGTAGGCCTCCTTGCACTTCGACGGCTCGATCGTGCGCGACGGGTCCGGGCCCTTGTGCCCGCCCTTCGTGGACGCCGCGCCCGACGGGTTCGCGGGGTTCGCCGAGGTGGAGCCGTTCGGGGCCGCGGTGCCGCCGCCCCCGCCCTCCTCGTCCTTCCCGTTGATGTAGATCGCCGTGGCCAGACCGCCGATGGCCAGCAGCGCCACCGCGATCGCCCCGACGACCACCGGCATGTTCCGGCGCGGCGCCGCCACCCCGGGCCCGCCCGCCCGCGTCGGCGTCCCGCCCGTCGGCGAGATCGTGAACGGCGGCGGGGTCTGCGGCGCGAACGGCTGCGGCGCCGGGGTGTGCGGGTAGGCGTACCCCTGCTGCGGGACCGGCGGCGGGGTCTGCGGGGCGAACGGCTGCGGGGCCGGGGTGTGCGGGGCCGGGGTGTGCGGGGCCTGCGGCGCGTACGGGGAGGACGGGTACGGCTGCTGCACCGACTGCGGCCCCGGCGCCTGGAAGCCCGAGTCCACCGGCGGGAACACGGCCGAACCCACGCCCGCGCCGCTGCTCACCGGCCCGCCGGCGACGATCGCCGGAGCGCCCGTCTGCCCGGCCGACTGCACGCGCGCGATCTCGTCGCGCATCGCCGCGGCCGTCGGGAAGCGCTCGTTCGGGTTCTTCTTCAGCGCCCGCGCGACCAGCGCGTCCATGGCCGGCGTGAGGGAGCGGTTGATGGTCGACGGGGCGACCGGCTCCTCCTGCACGTGGGCGTACGCGATGGCCAGCGGCGAGTCCGCGTCGAACGGCAGCCGCCCGGTCAGCAGCTGGAAGAGCATGATGCCGACCGAGTACAGGTCGGAGCGGGCGTCCACGCCGCGCCCCAGCGCCTGCTCCGGGGAGAGGTACTGCGGGGTGCCGACGACCATGCCGGTCTGCGTCATGGAGGTGACGCCGGACTGCATCGCACGGGCGATACCGAAGTCCATGACCTTGACCACACCGCGCTTGGTCATCATCACGTTGCCGGGCTTGATGTCGCGGTGCACCAGGCCCATCTCGTGGCTGGTCTCCAGCGCGGCCAGCACGTCGGCGGTCACCTTCAGCGCCTTGTCGGCCGGCATGGCGCCGTACTGCGCGACGTCCGCCTGGAGCACGGAGCCCAGGGGCTGGCCCTCGACGTACTCCATCACGATGTACGGCATCAGCGCGCCGCCGAGCTCGCCCTCGCCCGTGTCGAACACGGACACGATGTTCGTGTGCGACAGTTTCGCTACAGCCTGGGCCTCGCGCCGGAAGCGCTCGCGGAAGGACTGCTCCCGGCCCAGTTCGCTGTGCAGGGTCTTGATGGCGACCTGCCGGTCGAGCGCCGAGTCGTACGCGAGGTAGACGGACGCCATGCCGCCCTCGCCGAGCAAGTCCCTTAGCTGGTAACGGCCACCGGCCAGCGAGCCGCCTGCGTACCGGCCCGGATTGCCGTCCTGGCTCATGACTGTTGCTTCCCCTCGCCCAGTTCCGTCCGCGCCTGGCTGGGCGCATGTCGCGCCCAGTCTGCCGGAGGGCAAGCACACGTCAAGCCAGGTGCTCGTTCCGTGACCGCGGGGCCACGGGGTGCCATTGTCCGAACGGTCACCTGTTCCGAGGCTGTAGCGTTCACCGGAGCACCCTGCACAAGACCCACCGCTTCTGCGGCCGAGAGAGACGACGGCGAGGACTGATGGCACCCGAACCCGAGGGAAACGGCGCCGGGATGGCCGAGGGTCCCGAACATTGGGGAGCCGGCGGTCTCGTCGGCGACGGGCGCTACCGCCTCACCCACCGGCTCGGCCGCGGCGGCATGGCCGAGGTCTTCGCGGCCGAGGACGTACGCCTGGGCCGCACCGTCGCCGTGAAGCTGCTGCGCGCCGACCTCGCCGAGGACCCCGTCTCCAAGGCCCGCTTCACCCGTGAGGCGCAGTCGGTCGCCGGCCTCAACCACCACGCCGTCGTCGCCGTGTACGACTCCGGCGAGGACCGGGTCGGGCCCAACACCGTCCCCTACATCGTGATGGAGCTGGTCGAGGGCCGCACCATCCGCGAGCTGCTGCTCAGCGCCGAGGCCCCGGGCCCCGACCAGGCGCTGATCATCGTCTCCGGGGTGCTGGAGGCGCTCGCCTACTCGCACCAGCACGGCATCGTGCACCGTGACATCAAGCCCGCCAACGTCATCATCACCAACGCCGGCGCGGTGAAGGTGATGGACTTCGGCATCGCCCGCGCCCTGCACGGCGCGCAGGCCACGATGACGCAGACCGGCATGGTCATGGGCACCCCGCAGTACCTCTCCCCGGAGCAGGCGCTCGGCAAGGCCGTCGACCACCGCTCCGACCTGTACGCGACCGGCTGTCTGCTCTACGAGCTGCTCGCGCTGCGCCCGCCCTTCACCGGCGAGACCCCGCTCTCCGTGGTCTACCAGCACGTCCAGGACGTGCCGGTGCCGCCCTCCCAGCTGGGCCAGGACGTGCCGCCGGAGCTCGACGGCCTGGTGATGCGCGCGCTCGCCAAGGACCCCGACGACCGCTTCCAGAGCGCCGAGGAGATGCGCGGGCTGGTCCAGTACGGCCTGCAGATGCTCCAGGACGAGGGCGCGGGCACCGGTACGTGGAACACCGGCCCGGTGACGATGGCGCTGCCCCACGGCCGCGGCCCGGCCGCCACGACGGCCATGACGGGCGCCGGCCAGCAGTACCCGGCGCACGCCACCACCTCGCAGTTCCAGCAGCCGATGGTGCCGCCGCTCAACCCGGACGACGGCTCCGCCTTCCCCGGCGGCGGTGGCAGCGGCGGCTACGACCGCTACGACGGCCCGGGCCACGGTGAGGACGGCCGTGGCGGCGGCCGCTGGAAGGCGTGGCTGTTCGCGGTGCTCGCCGTCGTGGCCATCGCGGGCGGTGTGGTCTACGCGGTGGACAACGTCGGCAACAAGGGCGGGGGCACCGACAAGAACCCCTCCAGCTCGCAGAGCCCGGCCACCGGCCAGACGAGCGCTCCGTCGTCGCCGGACGCCTCGCAGCCCACCGTGACGCCGGACAACACCCGTACGTGGGAGCAGAACACTCCGCCGCCGAGCCGGACGCGCAGCAGTGCCCCGAGCTTCAGCCAGTCGCCGACGCCGACGGAGTCGCATTCGCAGACGTCGCCCGACCCGACGGCGACCAAGCCGACCAGCACGCCGACGAAGACCGTGCCCCCGACGACGAAGCCCAACCCGACGACTACCGGCGCCAACCCGGTGGGCGGTGGCGAGGGCTGACGCCGCGCAGGCATCGGCAAGGGCCCGGAAGAAGTAATTCCGCCGGGCCCTTCGCCCTATCCATCGCGCTGTCAGATGGCGTATCCGCGCAGTTCAGAGCATGGGCTGGAACTGCCGTCGGGGATTTTCCGCCGGACTGGGCCGCAGGGCATGGACGGTGACGAACTGCGGTTCGATCCGCATGTGGACCGGGTCGAAAACCTCCCCGTCCACGAAATGCGGAGCGGGGCCGAGAAGTTCGAGTTCGGCGGTGGCCGGCTCCACCGTCCGGGCCGTGCCGGTGAGCTGCACCGACCACAGGTACGGATCGCCGGTGTTGAGGTTGTCGGCCCCGTAGGCGACCACGCTGCCGTCGCAGGCGTCGTGGTAGCCGAAGCCGGCGTGCATGCGCAGCACCACCCGCCCGTCCGCCACGATGTGCCGGGCCGCGGCCAGGAAGGGCAGCGCGCGCATGCTGGTGGCCACCCGGCCGTAGGGCACCTGGCGCAGCAGTTCGAGGGCGTGGAGTTCCTCCGGTGACATGGAACTCACTCTCCGGGACCGGCCCCGTGCGCCGGAAGGGGACCCCGCCCCCCGACGCCAGGACGTTGGTCCCGAATCACCCGGGACGGCCGCCGGCCCGGTCAGCCGCCGACCCCGGTCAGCCGCAAACCCGGGTCAGCCGCGCTTCTCCGCCTGCAGGCGGGCGACGTACGCCGCGGCCTGCGAGCGCCGCTCCATGCCCAGCTTGGACAGCAGGCTGGAGACGTAGTTCTTGATCGTCTTCTCGGCGAGGTGCAGCCGCTCGCCGATCACGCGGTTGGTCAGGCCCTCGCCGATCAGGTCGAGGATCTTGCGCTCCTGCTCGGTGAGGTTGGCGAGCCGGTCGTCACCCCTGCCGTTCTTGCCGTCGCGCAGCCGCTCCAGCACCCGGGCCGTGGCCACGGGGTCCAGCAGCGACTTGCCGTCCGCCACGTCGCGTACGGCCTGGAGCAGCTCGTTCCCCCGGATGGCCTTGAGCACGTACCCGGAGGCCCCCGCCATGATCGCGTCGAACAGCGCCTCGTCGTCGGCGAACGAGGTGAGCATCAGGCACTTGATGTCCTCGTCCTGCGAGCGGACCTCGCGGCAGACCTCGACACCGCTGCCGTCCGGCAGCCGTACGTCGAGGACGGCGACGTCGGGGCGGGTCGCCGGGATGCGGACCAGGGCATCGGCGGCGGTACCGGCCTCGCCGACGATCTCGATGTCCTCTTCGACCGACAAGAGCTCGTAGACCCCTCGGCGCACCACTTCGTGGTCGTCCAGGAGAAATACCTTGATTTTTCCGTCTTCGCGCACGAAGTCATCTTCACACACCCGTTCACACACTCGCCTCTTCCCTGACGCAGTTACCCGGGATAACGTGCCGTTGTTCCGGCCCCCTGCAAGGCTGTGACCAGTGGTTGTTCCCGGTGTGGCGGATTTACTTGGAAATCCAAGCAAAATCCCAGGTCAAACGGGGTTTCGCAGTTATGCGGCGCACTGGGTAACGTGCATTGCGCAGGGCACTCGCCGGGGCGCCTGTCACGCCTGAATCCCGAACGAGTCGCACCCACCCCGTGCGCCCGTAGGGATACGGGCGAGCCGCACTGGTCCCCGGAGAACCCGGGTGCCGGACCGACGGAGGAGCACACGTGACCGTGGAGAGCACTGCCGCGCGCAAGCCGCGACGCAGTAGCGGCACCAAGCGCGCGGCCGGGGCGAGCGCCCGCAAGGCCGCCGCCACCGCGCAGAGTGCCGAGCCCCAGCTCGTACAGCTGCTGACCCCCGAGGGGGACCGGGTCGAGACGGCCGAGAACGCCGAGTTCCGGTCGTACGTCGAGGACATCACCGCCGAGGACCTGCGCGGGCTGTACCGCGACATGGTCCTGACCCGCCGCTTCGACGGCGAGGCGACGGCGCTCCAGCGCCAGGGCGAGCTGGGCCTGTGGGCCTCGCTGCTGGGCCAGGAGGCGGCGCAGATCGGCTCCGGCCGGGCGCTGCGCGACGACGACTACGTCTTCCCGACCTACCGCGAGCACGGCGTCGCCTGGTGCCGCGGGGTCGACCCGACCAATCTGCTGGGCATGTTCCGCGGTGTGAACCACGGTGGCTGGGACCCCAACAGCAACAACTTCCACCTGTACACGATCGTCATCGGTTCGCAGACGCTGCACGCGACCGGCTACGCCATGGGCGTGGCCAAGGACGGCGCCGACTCGGCGGTCATCGCGTACTTCGGCGACGGCGCCTCCAGCCAGGGCGACGTGATGGAGGCCTTCAACTTCTCCGCCGTCTACAACTCGCCCGTGGTGTTCTTCTGCCAGAACAACCAGTGGGCGATCTCCGAGCCCACCGAGCGCCAGATGCGCGTGCCGCTCTACCAGCGCGCCCAGGGCTTCGGCTTCCCCGGCGTCCGCGTCGACGGCAACGACGTCCTGGCCTGCCTGGCCGTGACCCGCTGGGCCCTGGAGCGGGCCCGCCGCGGCGAGGGCCCGACCCTGGTCGAGGCCTTCACGTACCGCATGGGCGCGCACACCACCTCCGACGACCCGACGAAGTACCGGCGGGACGAGGAGCGCGCGGCCTGGGAGGACAAGGACCCGATCCTGCGTCTGAAGGCCCACCTGCTGGCCACCGGCGACGCCGACGAGGCCTTCTTCGAGGAGCTGGAGGCCGAGAGCGAGGCGCTGGGCAAGAGCGTGCGCGAGGTCGTGCGCGCCATGCCCGACCCGGACACCATGGCGATCTTCGAGAACGTGTACGCGGACGGGCACGCGCTCGTCGACGAGGAGCGCGCGCAGTTCGCGGCCTACCTCGCGTCCTTCGAGTCCGAGGCGGAGGGTCACTGATGGCCATCGAGAAGATGTCGATCGCGAAGGCGCTCAACGAGTCGCTGCGCAAGGCCCTGGACACCGACCCCAAGGTCCTGATCATGGGCGAGGACGTCGGCAAGCTGGGCGGTGTCTTCCGCATCACCGACGGCCTGCAGAAGGACTTCGGCGAGGAGCGGGTCATCGACACCCCGCTGGCCGAGTCCGGCATCGTCGGTACGGCGATCGGCCTGGCCCTGCGCGGGTACCGGCCGGTCGTGGAGATCCAGTTCGACGGGTTCGTCTTCCCCGCGTACGACCAGATCGTCACGCAGCTCGCGAAGATGCACGCCCGCGCGCTCGGCAAGATCAAGCTGCCCGTCGTGGTCCGTATCCCGTACGCGGGCGGCATCGGCGCGGTCGAGCACCACAGCGAGTCGCCGGAGGCGCTGTTCGCCCACGTGCCGGGCCTGAAGGTGGTCTCCCCGTCGAACGCCTCGGACGCGTACTGGATGCTCCAGCAGGCGATCCAGAGCGACGACCCGGTGATCTTCTTCGAGCCGAAGCGGCGCTACTGGGACAAGGGCGAGGTGGACGTCGAGGCGATCCCGGACGCCCTGCACACCTCGCGGGTGGCCCGTGAGGGCACCGACCTCACCCTGGCGGCGTACGGCCCGATGGTGAAGGTCTGCCTGGAGGCGGCCGCGGCCGCCGCCGAGGAGGGCAAGTCGGTCGAGGTCGTGGACCTGCGCTCGATGTCCCCGATCGACTTCGACGGCCTGCAGCGGTCGGTCGAGAAGACCCGCCGGCTGGTCGTCGTGCACGAGGCCCCGGTGTTCCTGGGCGTCGGCTCGGAGATCGCCGCCCGCATCACGGAGCGGTGCTTCTACCACCTGGAGGCGCCGGTGCTGCGCGTGGGCGGCTTCCACGCCCCGTACCCGCCGGCCCGCCTGGAGGACGAGTACCTGCCCGGCCTGGACCGGGTGCTCGACGCCGTCGACCGCTCGCTGGCGTTCTGAGGAGAGCCCCGTGACCATCCGCGAATTCAAGATGCCCGATGTGGGCGAGGGCCTCACCGAGGCCGAGATCCTCAAGTGGTACGTCCAGCCGGGCGACACCGTCGAGGACGGCCAGGTCGTCTGCGAGGTCGAGACGGCCAAGGCGGCCGTGGAGCTGCCGATCCCGTTCGACGGCGTGGTGCACGAGCTGCGCTTCGCCGAGGGCACGACGGTCGACGTCGGCCAGGTGATCATCTCGGTGGAGACCGGCGGCGCGTCCGCCGGTGACGCCGCCGCCGTCGCCGCGGCGCCCGCCGCCGCCCCGGCCCCGGCCGCCGCGCCGGTGGCCGCTCCGGTGGCCGAGGAGCCCGTCGCGGCCCGCCAGCCGGTCCTCGTCGGCTACGGCGTCTCGCAGGGCTCGACCAAGCGCCGCCCGCGCAAGGCCGCCCCCGCAGCCGCAGCCGCGGTGGCCGTGCCCGCCGTCCCGGCGGTCGTCCCGGCCGTTCCGGCGGGCCGCAACGGTACGGCCGCGCCCGCCGTGCTGAACGGCAACGGGCACGCGCCCGGGTCCGACGGCGGGCGTCCGCTCGCCAAGCCGCCCGTGCGCAAGCTGGCCAAGGACCTCGGGATCGACCTCGCCTCGGTGGTGCCCACCGGCGACGGCGGTGTCGTGACCCGCGAGGACGTGCACGCCGCGGCCGCCGCGGCGGCCGGCGCCGCCGTTCCCGCCCCGGTGGCGGCGCCCGCCGCGCAGCCCCAGGCCCCCGCGCCCGCCGCGGTCCCGGCCGTGGCCGTGGCCGGGGTGCCCGCCGCCGAGGCCGGTGCCCGCGAGACCCGGATCCCCGTCAAGGGCGTCCGCAAGGTCACCGCGCAGGCGATGGTCGGCTCGGCCTTCACCGCGCCGCACGTCACCGAGTTCATCACCTTCGACGTGACGCGCACGATGAAGCTGGTCCAGGAGCTCAAGGAGGACCCGGACCTCGCCGGCCTGCGGATCAACCCGCTGCTGCTGATCGCCAAGGCGGTCCTGGTGGCCGTCCGCCGCAACCCGGACGTCAACGCGTCCTGGGACGAGGCGGCCCAGGAGATCGTGCTCAAGCACTACGTGAACCTGGGCATCGCGGCGGCCACCCCGCGCGGGCTGATCGTGCCGAACATCAAGGACGCGCACGCCAAGACGCTCCCCGAGCTGTCGACGGCCCTGTCCGAGCTGGTCGCCACGGCCCGCGAGGGCAAGACCTCCCCGGCGGACATGCAGAACGGCACGATCACCATCACCAACGTCGGCGTCTTCGGCGTCGACACCGGTACGCCGATCCTGAACCCCGGCGAGTCCGCGATCCTCGCGGTCGGCGCGATCAAGCTCCAGCCGTGGGTCCACAAGGGCAAGGTCAAGCCGCGCCACGTCACCACGCTGGCGCTGTCCTTCGACCACCGCCTGATCGACGGCGAACTGGGCTCGAAGTTCCTGGCGGACATCGCCGCCGTCCTGGAGCAGCCCCGCCGCCTGATCACCTGGGCGTAAGCACCTCCCGGTACCGCGGCACCCCGGTGCCCCGGCACCTCCCCGAAGGCCCCCGCGCGGCTCCCCCGCACGGGGGCCTTCGGCGTACCCCGGGCCGGACCCGCGCGCCGCGGTACGGAAAATCCCTGGTCACGGGGGGCGGGGGCGGTGATGATCGGCGCATGCGTTTTCGTGCCGCCACTGCGGACCCCCATGACCTCGACCGTGCCACCAGCTACGCGGGCGACGGCCCCGTGCCGGCGCTGCCCGCCGACACGCTCCGCGAGGAGCTCGCCGAGAACCGCTTCCGTCCCGAATGGATCTGGTTCGCGGAGGACGAGGGGACCGGCGAGGTGCTGGCCCGGGCCCTGTGGTGGGGGCGCGCCGACAGCGAGCGGCCGGTCGCGCTCGACTGTCTCCAGGTACGGTCCACCGTGCCCGACCCGGCCGGGCTCGCCGCCGGTCTGCTGGCCGCCGGCCACGCGGCCTTCGGCAACCGCCCGCTGTACAACGTCTCCCTCCCCGCCGGCTGGCGCGAGGACCCGGAGACGGCCGCCGCCGTCCGCTGGCGGCTGGACGCGGCCGCCCGCGTCGGCCTCAGCCGTGAGATCGAGCGGCTGCGCTACGAGTGGACGCCGGCGGCGGGGACCGAAGGGGCCGAGGGGACCGAGCGGCCCGGCGGGCGGCTGGTGTTCCGCGAGGGCACCGACGAGGAGTTCCTCGACGCCTTCGAGCGGCTCTCCGCGGGCAGTCTCGACCAGGCCACGCAGGCGGAACTGCGGACCATGGACGCGGCGCAACTGGCCCGCGAGGACCTCGCGTTCTACCGCGACTGCCCCGGCGAGCGCTCCTGGTGGCGGCTCGCGCACCTGCCCGACGGCACCCTCGCGGGCATGGCCATCCCCTCCCGGACCCCGTACCACCGCAACGTCGGCTACCTCGGCGTCGTACCCGAGCAGCGCGGCCGGGGCCTGATCGACGAGATCCTCGCGCACATCACGCGCTTCCACGCGGCCGAGGGCGCCGACCGGATCACCGCGACCACCGACACGGTCAACCTCCCCATGGCCGCCGCCTTCGACCGCGCCGGGTACGCGGTCACCGAGCACCGCCTGATCATGGAGGAGCCGGGGACCCGCTGAGCCCCGTCCGGGCCCCGTCCGGGCTCCGTCCGGCGGGGAGCTGCCGGGGTTCCGGTGACGCGGTAGCGTGCCCGCCGTGGAAGGGGGGCCGCGGTGTCCATCGCCGAGTTGCAGGTCTACTCCGTCGAGGAGGCGGACGTGTCCGGAGGGGTCTGCGTCGTGCGCTGCGTGGGCGGCGTCGCACGGGCCGGACAGGTGTACGCGGCCGGTGAGCTGAGGGTGGGACTGCGCCGGATCGAACGGTACGGGCGGACGGTCGCCTCCTTCCGCGCCGGGCTCACGGCCACGGTGCACCTGAGCGGGGCGGTGGTCGCGCTGCTCAGCCGGGGCCAGGTGCTGACCTCCGTACCCCCGGACGGGCACGCGCTGGAGGAGCTGGAGGCCTGGCTGGCGGGGGATCCCCCGCTCGCCGACGAACCGCGGCCGGTGCAGCTCAGGGTGCTGGCCGTCGGCCGGATGCAGGACGACCGGCTGCCCGGCGCGGTCCGGCTGCGCTGGGGCCGCGTCGCGTACGCCGCCTGCCTGCGCAGGGCCGCCTGGACGGGCGAGGACCCGCTGGCCGCGGCCGCCGACGAGGCCCACGTGCGCGGCTACCTGATCGACCGGTTCGGACCGGAACCTGATGATCCCCTCAGGGATCCGGCGGCCCTGTGCCGCCGGATGCTGCCGTTGCTGGAGCCGGGCCCGCAGGAGGCGGCTCAGGAGGCGCACGGCTGGCGGGAGCTGCCCAAGGCCCGGATCCGGCACCTGAGGCGGATCAAGAACCTGGTGCCGTGGCTGGTGCTGGTGCGGCCCCACCTGGCGGCGGACGATCCGCTGGGCGCGGCCGTGGACGCGTGGGCGGCGGTCCGCCCGCGGCTGCCGTGAGGGTCCGCCCGCGGCTGCCGGGGCCCTTCCCCGGGCTCAGGGGGTGATCTTGGGCGGATCTTCCGCCCCGGCGTCCGTGATCATGATGGACTCGTCGTCATGACGGTCGTCCAGCGCGAGTTCGGCCCACACCGTCTTGCCCACGCAGCGGTGTTCCGCCCCCCACTGCTTGGCGACGGCGTTCACGATCCGCAGGCCGCGCCCGTAACTCTCGTCCTCGGCCGGGTCCAGGATCTCCGGCCAGCGCTCGCCCCGCGGATCGATCACGGCGATCCGGAACCTGCCGTCCCGGGCGCTGATCTCGACCCGCAGCAGCCGGTCGCGCAGCGAGCCGTGCAGCAGGGCGTTGGTCGTCAGTTCGCTGGTCAGCAGGGCGACGTCGGCGGCGAGTTCGGGATGCCCCCACGCCACGGCCAGCCAGGCGGCGCGGCGCCGGGCGGCCGGGACGGAGTCCTGGCGGGGTGGGTAGGTCCGTACGTCGCGTCGCATCGTGGGGAACCTCCGGGCCGTCAACGGGCGCTGGGGAGTGAGCGGTTCGTCGCCGCCGACCGTAGGAGTCCACGTGATCTTGAGGCAAGCGGGATGGGGAAGATATTCCCCAGATGAGGGACGGTGTGTACTTCCGCTTGCGCCGGAGGCCAGACTGAGGCGATGAACCGCGGTACACGAGAGGGTCAAGGCAACCGGGCCTCAACGGTGTTGGGGCGCCGCCTCGGCGGCAGGCTGCTCCAGCTGCGCGACGCGGCGGGCAGGACGCAGGCGCAGGCGTCCCAGGTGCTGAGCGCCACGTCGACGAAGGTCGTGAAGATGGAGCGCGGCTGGGTCCCCATGCGCGACCCGGACATCCTGGCGCTGTGCACGTTCTACGGCCTGCACGACCGGGCCGCCGTGGCGCCGCTGCTGGAGCTGGCCGGGCTCGACCGCGAACGCCGCAAGGCCAAGGGCTGGTGGCAGCAGGCGCCGGCCGCGGGCGCGTCGGCGGAGTACATCGCGCTGGAGGACGTCGCCACCCGCGTACGGATCTGGCAGCTCGCGCGCGTCCCCGGCCTGCTCCAGACCGCGGCGTACGCGCGCGCCCTGACCCGCGGCGACGGGGCGGGTCAGGGCGCCGAGCCCGAGCCGGACGACGTCGAGCGGCGGGTCGCCGTACGGCTCAAACGGCAGGAGCGGCTGCGTGCGCAGGACCCCCTCCAGCTCCACGCGGTGCTCTGGGAGGGCGCGCTGCGCCAGGAGATCGGCGGCCGGGAGGTGATGGCCGCGCAGCTCGTCCACCTCGCGCGGACGGCGCGGCTGCCGAACGTGCACCTGCAGATCCTGCCCTTCCGGGCGGGCGGACACCCGTGCGCCGGCGGCCCGTTCAGCATCATCTCCTTCGCCCGGCCGGCCGCGCTGGACGTCGTGCACGCCGGGACGGCCGCCGCCACGGCGTGGGTGGAACACGAGGACGACCGCGCCCGCTGCGCCCGCCTCTTCGAGCGTGCCGCCGGCCTGAGCGCGACGCCGGCCGAGTCGCTGGACCTGATCGAGGGCCTCGCGAAGGACCTGGGGGCCTGACCGGAGCGGTCCGGTGACAGTCTGTCGGATCAGCCGCCCGGGGTGACGCGATCCGCCCAGGTCAGCGCCGGGCGTGACCACCGGGTGACGGCGTGTCGGGGACATGATCGGGCGGCCCCGGGTTGCGCGGGCTGGGGCGGTGTCCGTGAGTGGTGGACGGCACGTCCCCTGCCACACCGCTACCGGAACGGAGAGACCGTTGCGCCACCTGACCCGCTACACCGTCCCCGCCGCCCTCACCCTGACCCTCCTCGCCGCGTCCCCCGGCCTGGCGGGCGCCGCCGACGCGCCGGCCCGTCCGGCCGCCCCCGCCGCAGCCTCCGCAGCCCTGGCCGGTCCGGGCGGAGGGAAGGCCATCCCCGGGGTCGAGGACCTGCTGAAGCAGGTGCAGAACCTGGGCGCGCTGGGCGCGGTCCTGGCGCCCGTCACGGATCTGCTGACCGCCGTGCTGAACTCGCCCGACGGCAAGATCCCCGAGGCCGACCTGACCCGGCTGCTCGACGCGGCCAAGGCGGCCGTCGACAAGGTGAAGGCGGCCGTCCCGGCCCCGGTCCCGCCCGTACCGGGGGTGCCGCCGGTCGACCTGCCGGTGGATCCGCCGGCCCTCCCGGTCACCCCGCCCGCGCTGCCCGTCACGCCGCCGGCCCTCCCGGTCCAGGCACCGGCGGCGAACGCCGCGAAGCCGGACGCGGCGGCCCAGCCGGTCGCCGACGCGGCCAAACCCGTCACGGATGCGGCCAAGCCGGTCGCCGACGCGGCCAGTCCCGTCGCCGACGCGGCCAAGCCGGTCGCCGATGCCGCCAAGCCCGTCACCGACGGGGCAGCGGCCAAGCCCGCCGCCGGGGCCCCCAAGCCGCCCGCCGCCCACGGGGCCCCGGCCACCCGCCCGGCGCCCGTGCCGCACAAGCCCGCCGCCGGGCCCGTCGAGGACGCGGTCGCCGCCCTGCTGAAGGCCCTGGACGGCCTGGCCAAGGCCGCCGGGCCCTGCGGCTGCACCGCCGACGCCAAGGCCCAGGCCACCGGCGTGCTGACCGGCCTGGTCAACCTCGTCCTCGCGCTCCTGACCGGCCTGGGCCTGCCGCTGCCCCCGCTCCCGACCCTCCCGCTGCCCGTCCACTGACGCGGCCGGACGTCCGGCCGCCGCCGGGGCGGCCGGATCGCCGCCCCGGCGCTCCCCCCGTGCCCTCGCGCGACCGTGCGGACCCCCTTGACGGCCTCCGCGGGGCGCGGCACGCTCCCGGGCCTCGGAGAAGACATACGGGGCATCTGGGGGGATGGCATGCCGGAAGAGTCTGATCAGCCTGTCCAGTCGGCGGGGGAGCTGCGGGCGTTGCTGGCGGCGCGGGGCGCCCGGTGGTCGGTGAGCGAGCACCTCGCCGACACCGACCCCGTGCCCCGCGCCTCGCTCGGGCTGGAACCCGGCGCGAACCTGACGACCGCGCACGAGGCCGGCACCGTGGACCTGCGGGCCCTCGTAGGGCACGAGAGCGGCAATCCGCACCTGACCCGGCGGCGGGCCGCCCACGGGCTGCTCAGCGCGGGGCGGGCGCCGCTCGCCGCCGGGACCGCCCGGCCCGCCGCCGTCGACTGGCGCAGCCGGTGGGGCTGGCCGTGGATCACCAGGGTCAAGGACCAGAACCCGTGCGGGTCCTGCTGGGCGTTCGGCGCCGCCGGACTCGTCGAGTCGATGGCGCGGATCGAGCACGGCGTGTGGTCGGAGCGTTCCGAGGGCGACGTCCACGACGGGCTGCGGTTCAGCTGCGGCCAGGGCAGCAACCCGGAGACCGCGCTGGACTGGGTGCGCGACAACGGCGGGCTCGCCGACCCGGGCTGCCACCCCTACACGACCCCGCCACCCGGCCTGCCCGCCGACCGCCGGGACGCCTGGCGGGCGGAGTACGTCCCCAGCTGGGACCGCTCCGGGCGCACCGTGCGGATCCGGGACTACGTGCGCCTGGGCGACGTCGAGCAGCAGAAGATGTGGCTGGACACGGTCGGACCGCTCACCGCCTGCTTCGACGTCTACGACGACTTCTTCGCCCTCGGCGCCGGCGTCTACCACCGCACCAGCGACCGGCTCGCGGGCGGCCACTGCGTCCTGATCACCGGCTACGACGACGCCGCCGGCTGCTGGCTGTTCAAGAACTCCTGGGGGCCCGGCTACCACGTCGGCGGCTTCGGCCGGATCGGCTACGGCGAGGCCCGGATCGACCACTGGGCCAAGTGCGGCCTGCGCGGCACCAACG
Source organism: Streptomyces sp. NPDC042102 (assembly GCF_055582305.1). Classification (NCBI taxonomy): domain Bacteria; kingdom Bacillati; phylum Actinomycetota; class Actinomycetes; order Kitasatosporales; family Streptomycetaceae; genus Streptomyces; species Streptomyces sp. NPDC042102. The sequence goes on along the minus strand of NZ_JBVJDL010000008.1, from coordinate 177,007 downwards.
TCGACCCCTGGAGCAAGCGCCGCCTGCACTCCGGGAACGTCTACGAGAGCGGCAACGGCCGCGCGCACCGCAACTTCGAGCTGCTCGCCGCCACCGCCTCCGGCCGGCTCGAACACTGGTGGCGGGAGGGCGACGCGCCCTTCGCCTGGAGCCGCGCCGCCGCCTTCGCGGCCGACGCCTCCGGCCACCCCGCCTTCACCGGCAGCACCTACAACCGCAACATGGAGTCCCTGCACGTCACCCCGGCCGGCCGGATGCGCCACTGGTACTACGAGCAGTCCGCCGGCACCTGGCGCGACGGCGGGCTCTTCGGCCCGGGCGACGCGGCCGTCGGCGCCACCCCCGCCCTCATCCAGAGCGACTACGGCAAGCCCGGCAACTTCGAGGTGGTGGTCCGGACCGCCGACGGTCGCCTGAACCACTGGTGGCGGATCAACGGCTCCCCCTGGACCTGGAACGACGGCGGCCGCTTCGCCTGCGGCATCGCCCACTACGGCCCCGCCCTCGTCCAGACCCGCGCCCGCCACCTCGACGTCGTCGCCACGCGCACCGACGGCCGGATGCAGCTGTGGTGGCGCGACGACCCGAACGGGTTCGTCTGGCGCGAGGGCGAGATCTTCGGGGCCGGCATCACCTCCGCGCCCTGCCTGATCGAGGCCCAGTACGGGGCCGCGGACGAGGACACCGCCGGGAGCTACGAGCTGTGCGCGGTCGGGGCGGGCGGCCGCGTCGAGCACTGGTGGCGCGGCAACGCGCGCGGGGCGCCCTGGCGGCGCAGCACGGTCTTCGGGCACGACGCCCTGGCCGTCACCGGGATGCTCCAGGGCAGTTTCGGGTTCAATCTGGAGGTCGTCGTCCTGCGCACCGACCGGCAGTTGCAGCACTACTGGCGGGACGGCGCCGGCTGGCACGAGGGACCGGTGTTCGGCCCCTCCTGATCCCCGACGGGGGCAGCGCGTGGAAGTACGGGCGATCGCCCTGCGCGCCGGTGAGCCGTACACGCTGCGGCTCACCGGGCGCGGTGCGCGGGGGTACGTGTGGACCTGGCAGGTCGGCGGCGACGCGGACGCGGTCGAGGTCGAGGTCGAGGCCGGCGCGGGCGCCCCGGCGGCGCCGGACGCGCTGCCCGGGGCGGACGTCGAGCTGACGTACGTCGTCCGCGGCCGCCGTCCCGGCGGGCGGGCCCGGATCCGCTTCGCGCAGGTCCGCCCGCCCTACCCGCAGGAGGCGCCGTACGACGAGTTCCTGCTCGACGTGGAGGTCACCCCCTGAGGCCCGACGCGGAGGCCCCCGCCGCCGCCCGGCCCTCACGTACGGCTGAGCGCCCACCGCTGGACGGATTCCAGCGGGCCGTGCGCGAAGCCGCGCAGCCACAGCCGGGAGCCGGCCACCAGGGTCAGGGCGACCGCCGCCCACAGGCCCATCACCCACCAGGGCCCCTGGCCCGCCATCCGCTCGGCCAGGCCCAGCCCGAGGCCGTAGCAGGCGAGCATGCACAGCACGTTCTGCAGGACGTACGCGGACAGTGCGGTGCGGCCCACCGAGGACAGGCCGGTCACCAGCGGCGCGGGCACCCGGAACCGGTCCAGCGCGAAGCCGATCAGGCCGATGTAGCCGAGGGCGACGAGCGGCGCGGCCGCGTAACGGCCCAGCAGGAAGAAGTCCCCGCCGGCGAGCGAGCAGGCGGCGTTCAGCGGGAGGCCGAGGCCCAGGCCCCACACCATCAGGCGCCGGCGGATCAGGAGACCCGCGCCGCCCGCCGCGAAGGCGCCGGCGCGGTGCAGGCGCACGCCGAGCAGGAAGAGGAAGACCAGCAGCCCGAAGGAGAAGACCGGCTCGATGCGCAGCGCGACGGCGTTTTCGAGGCGGAAGAGGATCTGATCGGCCCAGCTGCCGTGGGCGTAGAGGTCGGCGGCGACCGAGGGCTCGTCGGCGTCGCCGCCGCCGGAGCCGCCGGAGCCGGCGAGCACCGCCGTCAGCAGCGTGATCAGCGTCAGGTGCAGGCCCAGCGCCGTCCACATCACCACGCGCCGCGCCCGCTCGGAGCGGGCGAGCAGCCAGGCCACGAGCAGTGCGGTGACGGCGTACCCCATCAGCACGTCCCAGGCGAAGACCAGCACGAAGTGCACGGTGCCTTCGAGGAAGAGGAAGGCCGCCCGGCGCGGGTAGCGGCCGGGCCAGGGCTCGCCGCGCCGGGCGGCGGAGTCGTACTGGATGGCCAGCCCCACCCCGAACAGCAGGGTCAGCAGGGCGAGGAACTTGCCGTCCGCGAGGAAGCGGAAGAGGAACTCGGCGACGTGGGCGGCGGACGGGTCCGCCAGCGGGTCCGCCACCGCGAAATCGCCCTGCAGGACGGCCCACTCCGAGCCCGGTGCCGCGAAGATCCAGACGTTGGTCATGAGGGTGCCGAGGATGGCCGCCCCGCGCAGGACGTCGAGGAGCGGGAGCCGGCCGGAGGGTGCGGTGCCGTGGTTCGCCATGCTTCTCAGCGTCGCGGCGGGCGGGGGCCGATGCGTCCTGCCGGTGGACGAACGCCGCGTACACCCTTCGATGCAGTCGCCGGCGGGGGTGGGAGGAGGCGCCCGCGGTCCGGCGCCCCCGCCCCGTGATCTCGGATGGCGAGACACCGCCCGGCTTGCACCTGTGTTGTATCTATGCTGTGCCCATGCCAGCGACCCCACCCGCCGCCGACCGCGTCTACCGGCACATCAAGCAGGGCGTCCTCGACCGCCGTTACGAGGGCGGCACGCTCCTCACCGAGGGCGAGGTCGCCGAGGCCGTCGGCGTCTCCCGGACCCCCGTGCGCGAGGCGCTGCTGCGCCTGGAGACGGAGGGGCTGATCCGGCTCTACCCCAAGAAGGGCGCGCTGGTCCTGCCCGTCTCGGCGCAGGAGATCGCGGACGTCGTCGAGACCCGGCTGCTGGTCGAGGAGTTCACCGTGCGCCGGGCCGTCCCGGCGCCGCCCGCGCTGATCGGGCGGCTGGAGGAGAGCCTGCGCGCGCAGGAGCGGTACGCGGACCGCGGCGACCTGGCGGCCTTCGCCGCCGAGGACCGCTGCTTCCACGCCGAGATCGTCCGGCACGCCGGCAACCAGATCCTCTCCCGCCTGTACGACCAGCTGCGCGACCGGCAGCTGCGGATGGGCGTCGCGGTCATGCACGCCCACCCGGACCGTGTCGCGCAGAACCTCGTCGAGCACCGCGAGATCCTGGCGGCGCTGCGGGCCGGCGACGGCGACCGGGCGGCCGCCCGGGTCCGGGCGCACCTGGGCCGGGTCCAGAGCCTGGTCCGCGGGGACGCCCGGTGAGCGGCACCCCCGCCGGCCCGCCCGCCCCTGCCGGCCCCGCCGGCCCGTCCGCCCCCGAACCGCCCGGCGGGCGCGTGGCGATCGCCGTCTGGGGCATCGGCGTCGCCGTGTACTTCGTCGCCGTCATCTTCCGCACCAGCCTGGGCGTGGCCGGCCTCGACGCGGCCGACCGCTTCCACGTCAACGCGGCCGCCCTGAGCACGTTCTCGCTGCTGCAACTGCTCGTCTACGCCGGCATGCAGGTCCCGGTGGGCCTGATGGTCGACCGGCTCGGCACGAAGAAGGTCCTGACCCTCGGCGCGGTCCTCTTCACGGCCGGCCAGATCGGCTTCGCGCTGTCCCCCTCGTACGGCATGGCACTGGCCGCGCGGGCGCTGCTGGGCTGCGGCGACGCGATGACGTTCATCTCGGTGCTGCGGCTGGGCACCCGCTGGTTCCCGGTCCGGCGCCAGCCCCTGATGGCGCAGCTGGCCGGGCTCGCGGGCATGGCGGGCAACCTGGTCTCCACGCTGGTCCTCGCGCCGGTCCTGCACGAGGTCGGCTGGGTCGCGGCGTTCGCGGGCAGCGCGGTGGCGGGCCTGGTCGTCCTGGTCCCGCTGACGCTGTTCCTGCGCGACCACCCCGAGGGGCACGCGCCGCCGCCCGTGCCGCGCGGGGGCCTCGCCTTCGTCCGTACGCAGATCGCGCGGTCCTGGCGGGAGCCGGGGACCCGGCTCGGGCTGTGGGTGCACTTCACGACGCAGTTCCCGGCGATGGTCTTCCTGCTGCTGTGGGGCATGCCGTTCCTGGTCGAGGACCAGGGGCTGGCGCGGGGCACGGCCGGCGGGCTGCTGACGCTGGTGGTCGCCGCGAACATGGGCTTCGGGCTGCTCTACGGCCAGATCGTGGGCCGGTACGCCGCCGCGCGGATCCCGCTCGCGCTGGGCACGGTCGGCGCGACCGCCCTGCTGTGGGCGGCGGTCCTGGCCCACCCGGGCGCCCGCGCCCCGATGTGGCTGCTCGTCACCCTGTGCGTGGTCCTGGGCACCTGCGGGCCCGCCTCGATGATCGGCTTCGACTTCGCACGCCCGGCCAACCCGCCGTCCCGGCAGGGCACCGCCTCCGGGATCACGAACATGGGCGGCTTCCTCGCCTCGATGACGACGCTGCTGGCGGTGGGCGTCCTGCTCGACGCCACCGGCGACGACTACCGGATCGCGTTCTCGTCGGTCTTCGTCCTCGAAGCCCTCGGCGTCACCCAGATCCTGCGGCTGCGCGGCCGCGCCCTGCGCCGCGAACGCGAACGGGCCGGCGCGGCCGTCCGCGGGACGGGACGGACCCCCGTCCCTTCCCGTGCCGCGCGGACGTGACCGTGCCGGTACCGCGGTACGCACGAGCCTACGAACGGCCTGCCGGCCCCGGCTGTGCCGGGCGTGCAGGAATCCCCGGCATTCCGTGCACCGCGCGCCCGCCCTGGTTTACGGGGTGACCGAGAACGCGCCCAGGATGGCGTCGGCGAGCTCCGGGTCGCCCTCGGTCTTGACCCGGTCGGCGACCGCGTGCGGGCGGACCCGGCCGGCCGCCAGGCGGACGTACGTCTCCCAGTCCATCACCAGGGTCACCGCCGGGCCCAGGGACGGGGTCGAGCCGAGGGTGCCGCGGCCCTCGGCGTCCACCCGGACCGTCCGCATGAACTCCAGCGGGCCGTGGACGTCGAGCACGATCGCCGAGTTCGCCGGCGCCCCCGCCTTCTTGGCGACCACCTTGGGCAGCCCCGCCAGCAGGATGTCGCGGGCCACGTGCGCGCCGGGGGAGTCCAGGTTGCCCGGTGCGCCCAGCGCGGTGCGCAGGTCCTGCTCGTGGATCCAGACGTCGAACGCGCGCAGCCGCAGCGCGTGTTCCAGCGTCACCTGGTCGCCCAGCGGACCGCGTACGGTGGTCGACGGATCCCGCTTCTCGTTGCGCAGCTGCCGCGCGCGCCGGATGACTGTGTACTCCAGCTCGGAGGTCATCTCGGGGGCGGTGTGGTGCCGCCGGACGTCGACCTGCACCTCCATGTACCGCGTGAACTCGTCCACCACGTGCCGCAGGTCGCGGGGCAGGGTGTGGATCGGGCGCGGGTCCCCCAGCATCTCGCACTCGATACCGATGACGTGGGACACCACATCACGGACCGACCAGCCGGGGCACGGCGTCGCCCGGTTCCACTCGCCCTCCGTCAACGGCAGGACCAGTTCGGATATCGCCTCGATGGAGTGGGTCCACGCATCGGCATAGGGCTGAAGGCTGGGATGGACGGTCAACGGGACCCCTCGCGTGCAGTTCAGTGGCGCGTTGTGGACTTGATTTCCAAAGCTACGCTGCCGATGAGCACCCCGGCAGTGCTTTCGTGTGACGATCGTAGGCCCGAGTTGTCGGCTTGAACGCCAGGACGGTGGTACCGTGCGCGCCTCCCTCATCCAAATCGCTGTCCACGACGGCGAATCGGTGGTTTCCCGCCGTTCGCGCGTCGCGGAACTCGTCCGCGAGCAGAGCGACAGCGACCTCGTCGTCCTGCCCGAGCTGTGGCCGGTGGGCGCGTTCGCGTACGAGCTGTTCGAGACCGAGGCCGAGCCGCTGGACGGCCCCACGCGCGAGGTGATGGCCAAGGCGGCGCGCGACGCCGGCGTCTGGCTGCACGCCGGCTCGATCGTGGAGCGCGCGGGCGACGGCTCGCTCTACAACACCACCCTGGTGCTCTCCCCCGAGGGCGAGCTCGCGGCCACCTACCGCAAGGTCCACCGGTTCGGCTTCGACCAGGGCGAGGCGGTGATGATGGCCGCGGGTGACTCCCTGACGACGGTCGAGCTGCCCGAGCAGACCCTGGGCCTGGCCACCTGCTACGACCTGCGCTTCCCGGAGCTCTTCCGCGGCCTGGTCGACGTCGGCGCCACCACCCTGGTGATCGCGGCGGGCTGGCCCGCCCGCCGCCGCGAGCACTGGACCCTGCTCAGCCGGGCGCGCGCCGTCGAGGACCAGGCGTACGTCCTGGCCTGCTGCACGGCGGGCACCCACGCGGGCGTGGAGCAGGCCGGCCACAGCCTGGTGGTGGACCCCTGGGGCGAGGTCCTGGCCGAGGCCGGGGCGGGCGAGGAGGTCCTGACGGTGGAACTCGACCCGGCGAAGGTGGCCGAGACCCGCGAGCAGTTCCCGGCCCTGAAGGACCGCATGCTGGGCCTCCGCCACGGCTAGGCCGTCTCTTCCGGATCTTGCTCCCCCAGCTACCGCTGGGAGGTGCCCCCAGACCCGCGCCGCCCGGCACCGCACCTCGCCGCGTTGTCGAGGCACCCGAGGACGTCCAGTAATCGGGAGCCTCTCCGCCTTGCGATGCACGGCACCGGACGACGCGGGCTTAACCGGCAAGATCCGAAAGAGACGGCCTAGCGCCGGGCGTACCCGTGCGGACCGCCGCGTGTCACGTGCCACGTGCCGCGTGGCGGGCGGCGGGGGCCAGGGCGAAAATGGGAGGGCCGTGCCCGTGCGTCGCGGCCGTGCGACGCGCCCTTCGAGGTGATCGCCCATGTGCCGCTGGCTCGCTTACTCGGGAACCCCGCTGCTGATCGAAACGATCCTCTACAAACCGGCCCACTCGCTGATCGACCAGAGCCTGCACTCCCGGATGGGTGTGGAGACGACGAACGGTGACGGGTTCGGCATCGGCTGGTATCCGGAGCAGCCCTCGGACACGCCGGCGATCCTCAAGGAGATCGGCCCCGCCTGGAACAACCGCAACCTGCGGGAGATCGCCGACCACGTGCGCTCCCCGCTGTTCTTCGCCCACATCCGGGCGTCGACCGGTTCGGCGGTGCAGCAGACGAACTGTCACCCCTTCCGGTACGGCCGCTGGCTGTTCATGCACAACGGCGCCATCGCCGACTTCCACCTCTTCCGGCGCGATCTGGTCCTGCTCATCGACCCCGAGCTCTACCCGCACGTCGAGGGGACGACGGACTCGGAGGTGATGTTCCACCTCGCGCTGACCTTCGGCCTGGAGGACGACCCGCCGGCGGCGGTGGCGAGGATGGCGGGCGTGGTGGAGGCCGCGGGCCGCGCGCACGGGGTGGAGTTCCCGCTCCAGATGACGCTCGCCATCAGCGACGGCGTACGCCTGTGGGGCTTCCGCTACTCCAGCCAGGGCACGTCGCGGTCGCTGTTCTACAGCAGCCGCGTCGACACCCTGCGCAAGCTGTACCCCGACATGCCCTTCCTCCAGGAGGTCTCCGAAGACACCCGCCTCGTGGTCTCGGAACCCCTGGGCGACCTCCCGGGCGCCTGGAACGAGGTCCCGGAGAGCACGTACGGCATCGTCCAGCCGGGCCACGACGAACTCTTCGACTTCAGCCCCCGGGCGGCCTGACGCACGGGCGTGATCCGGCGTTCACGGGCGGATGGCAAGCTTGAAGCATGAACGATGCCGCCCCGGCGCCCACCCCCGCGCCCGCGCCCGCGCCCCGACGACGTGCCCGTGTCCGTGCCCCCGAGCTGATCGGCAAGGGCGGCTGGCTGAACACCGGGGGCGAGGAACTCAGCCTCGCGGCGTTGCGCGGGCGCATTGTGATCCTGGATTTCTGGACCTTCTGCTGCATCAACTGCCTGCACGTCCTCGACGAGTTGCGGGAGCTGGAGGAGAAGCACCGCGACACCGTGGTGATGATCGGGGTGCACTCGCCGAAGTTCGTGCACGAGGCCGAGCACGCCGCCGTCGTCGACGCCGTCGAGCGGTACGAGGTCCACCACCCGGTGCTCGACGATCCCGAGCTCGCGACCTGGAAGCAGTACGCCGTGCGGGCCTGGCCCACGCTCGTCGTGATCGACCCCGAGGGGTACGTCGTCGCGCAGCACGCCGGCGAGGGGCACGCGCACGCCATCGCGCGGCTCGTCGAGGAGCTGGAGGCCGAGCACGAGGCCAAGGGGACGCTGCGGCGCGGGGACGGGCCGTACGTGGCGCCGGAGCCGGTGGCGAGCGACCTGCGGTTCCCGGGCAAGGCGGTCGTCCTCGGCAACGGGAACGTCCTGGTGTCCGACTCGACCCGGCACCAGCTCGTCGAACTCGCCCCCGACGGCGAGAGCGTCGTGCGCCGGATCGGCAGCGGCACCCGCGGATTCGGGCCGGACGCGTTCAGCGAGCCGCAGGGGCTGGCGCTGCTGCCCGACGGGAAGGTCGTGGTCGCGGACACCGTCAACCACGCGCTGCGGGTCCTGGACCCGGAGACCGGCGTCGTGGAGACCGTCGCCGGGACCGGGCGGCAGTGGTGGCAGGGCTCGCCCACGTCCGGGCCGGCCCTGGAGGTGGACCTGTCCTCGCCGTGGGACGTGGCGTGGTGGCAGGGCAAGGTGTGGATCGCCATGGCCGGCGTGCACCAGCTGTGGACCTGGGACCCGGAGGCCGGGACGGTCCAGGTGGCGGCCGGGACGACCAACGAGGGGCTGCACGACGGGCCCGCGGCCGAGGCCTGGTTCGCGCAGCCGTCGGGGCTGGCGGCGGCCGGGGACCGGCTGTGGATCGCCGACTCCGAGACCTCCGCGCTGCGCTGGATCGACACCGACGGGGTCGTTCACACCGCCGTCGGTTCGGGCCTGTTCGACTTCGGGCACCGGGACGGGGACGCCGGGCAGGCGCTGTTGCAGCACCCGTTGGGCGTCACCGCCCTGCCGGACGGCTCGGTCGCGGTCTGCGACACGTACAACCACGCGCTGCGCCGCTACGATCCCGCCACCGGCGAGGTCAGCACGCTGGCGACGGACCTGCGCGAGCCCAGCGCCGCCGTGCTGGCCGGGGACGACATCGTCGTCGTGGAGTCGGCACGGCACCGGCTGACCCGGCTGCGGCTGCCGGAGGAGGCGGTACGGGTGGAGTCGGTCGCCCACCGCACGCAGCGGGCGGCGACCGAGGTCGCGCCCGGGCGGCTGCGCCTGGACGTGGTCTTCCAGGCGCCCGCCGGGCAGAAGCTGGACACCCGGTACGGGCCCTCCACGCGGCTGCTGGTCTCCGCCACGCCGCCGGAGCTGCTGGCGGCGGGCGAGGGCGCGGGCACGGACCTGTCCCGGGACCTGGTCCTCGCGGACGGCGTGACCGAAGGCGTGCTGCACGTGTCGGCGATGGCGGCCTCCTGCGACGACGACCCCGCCAACGAATATCCGGCGTGCCACGTCCACCAGCAGGACTGGGGCGTCCCGGTGCGGGTCACCGCCGGGGGCGCGGCCCGCCTGCCGCTGGTCCTGGCCGGTATGGACGAGTAGGTGAGCAGGCGAGCAGGCGAGTAGCGGCCGAGGGCCCCGTCCCCGATGGGGGCGGGGCCCTTCGCTCCGCGTGCGCGTGGCCGCCGGCGGCTCAGTCCTCCAGGAAGGCCACGAGCGCGTTCGCCAGCAGGTACGGGTCGTCCGCCCCGCACAGCTCGCGCGCGCTGTGCATCGACAGGATCGCCACGCCGATGTCGACGGTCTGGATGCCGTGCCGCGCCGCCGTGATGGGGCCGATCGTCGTGCCGCAGGGCATCGAGTTGTTGGAGACGAACGTCTGCCACGGCACCCCGGCGCGCTCGCACGCCGCCGCGAACACCGCGCGCCCGCTGCCGTCCGTCGCGTAGCGCTGGTTGACGTTGACCTTCAGGATCGGGCCGCCGTTGGCACGCGGGTGGTGCGAAGGGTCGTGCCGCTCCGCGTAGTTGGGGTGCACGGCGTGGCCGGTGTCGGAGGACAGGCACACGGTGCCCGCGAACGCGCGGGCGCGGTCCTCGTAGGTGCCGCCGCGGGCGAAGACGGATCGTTCCAGCACGTTGCCCAGGAGCGGGCCGTCGGCGCCGGTGTCCGACTGCGAGCCGTTCTCCTCGTGGTCGAAGGCGGCCAGGACCGGGATGTGGTCCAGCGTGCCGGCGGCCGAGACGGCGGCGAGCGCCGCGACGCCGGCGTGCACCGAGATCAGGTTGTCCATGCGCGGGCCGGCCACCAGCTCGCGGTCGCGGCCGAGGTAGGACGGCGGCTCGATGGAGTGCACCATCAGGTCCCAGCCGGCCACCGACCCGGCGGGCAGGCCCTCTTCCTCCTCCAGGAACGCGATCAGGTCGCCCTCCTGGACCTCGCCCAGGCCCCAGATGGGCTGCATGTGGCGCTGCTTGTCGAGCTTGAGCCCGTCGGTGTTGACCTGCCGGTCGAGGTGGACGGCGAGCTGGGGCACGCGCAGCAGCGCGCGGTCCACGTTGACCAGCCGCTCGCTGCCGTCGGTCAGCGTCAGCCGGCCGGCCAGGCCCAGGTCGCGGTCCAGCCAGGTGTTGAGCAGGGTCCCGCCGTAGATCTCGACGGCGATCTGCCGCCAGCCCTGCGAGCCGGTGTCGGGCAGCGGCTTGACACGCAGGTTGGGGGAGTCGGTGTGGGCGCCGACGATGCGGAAGGGGGTGTGCGCGGCGGCGCCCTCCGGCACGTACCAGGCGATGATCGCGCCGCCGCGGAGCACGAATTTGCCCCCCGCGCTCGCGTCCCAGGCGTCCGTTTCCGAGACCTGCCTGAATCCGGCCTTCTCCAGCCGCTCCGCCGCGTTCGCGACGGCGTGGTACGGCGATGGGCTGGCCGCCAGGAAGGTCATCAGATCGTCGGTGTGGCCGCGGTCGAAGCGGGCGGGAGAGCTCATGTGGTTCACCTTAACGACGGTCGTGTTCGCCATGGCCGGACTGTGGCGGATAGCCGACGACAGCCGAGGGCCCAGAGCGCGCGGTAACGGTGGCACCACGGTCTCGGCCGGGCTCAGCCCGGCGGTCGCTCGAAACGGCGCTGCAGCTGCCGCCGCTCGCCCCGGCGGATGCGCGGGAGCATCTCGGGGGTCTGCGGAGAGCGCTGCGCGCGCCTCTTGCGTCCGGCGCAGAAGATACAGGCCTCTCCCGGCGGAGCATCAGGATCGATCGGCGCGCCGGGATGTTCGGCGCATCCCGATGCGTTGCGCGGCCGGGACAGTTCGCGGGCCACGATGAAGGCCTGGTGCACATCGTCGGCGATCCGGACGAAGTCCTCGTCGGGTGAGGTGAGGGACAAGTGGAACCGCTGCTCGTCGACCGTGCGCAGGTAGGCGCGCAGCATTGCGAGCGTGTACGGGCCGGGCGGGACCGGATAGCCGAGCCGCCGCTGCTGCCCGGCCGGCACCGCCGGGCCCGGCCCGCCCTGCCCGGCCGGCCCGCCGCCCTGCGTCCGGCGGGCCAGGCGTCTGCGGTCGTTGCAGATCAGGCAGCGGCCCCAGCCCTCGGGCGCCTCGGGGTCGAGGGCGCCGTTGGGGTGCTCGGGGCAGCCCGTGTAGCTCTTGGCGGGGGCCAGCCCGGCGGCGGTCTGGAAGGCCGCGTACAGCGCGTCGGTGATCGGCTCGTACTCGGTGGGGTGGGCGCCCTCGTACAGCTCCCCGACCTGGTCACCGAGCGTGCCCAGGTTGGCCTGCAGCTCCCTGAGGGCGTACGGCCGCCCGGTGGGGACGCTGTACCCCCTGCCGGTGCCGTGCGGCTTTTCCTGTCGACTCATGCCTACGAGCGTGCCACGAACCACCGACATCCGGGGAACCGGCGGCCGCGCCTGTGGACAACGGGCCCCGGGTACGGCGGGGCCGGGCCTCCCCGTGCGGAGGAGGCCCGGCCCCGGTCGTCCGTGGGCGCGCTGCCCGGCGGTCGCTTCCTAGAAGGCGGCCTCGTCGAGCTCCATGAGGGAGTTGTCGACGTCCTCGGCCAGCTGACGCTGGACCGAGACGCCCGGCAGGATCTGCGAGGCGAAGAACTTCGCGGCCGCGATCTTGCCCTGGTAGAAGGGCACGTCCTTGGCGGAAGCGGAACCCAGCTTGGCGGCGGCCACGGCCGCGCCCTTGAGCAGCAGGTAACCGACGACCACGTCACCGGACGCCATCAGCAGGCGGGTGGTGTTCTGGCCGACCTTGTAGATGTTCTTGACGTCCTCGCCGGTGGCGGTGAGGTCGACGATCATCTTGCCGACGATGCCCTCGAGGTCGACGGCGGCCTTGGCCAGCGCGTCGCGGGCCGCGGCCAGCTCCTCGCCGCCCTCGCCCTCGGCCAGGAACTTCTTGATCGTCTCGGAGAGGACGTTCAGCGAGGCGCCCTGGTCGCGGACGATCTTCCGGAAGAAGAAGTCCTGGCCCTGGATCGCCGTGGTGCCCTCGTAGAGGGTGTCGATCTTGGCGTCCCGGATGTACTGCTCGATCGGGTATTCCTGGAGGTACCCGGAACCGCCGAAGGTCTGCAGGGACTGCGCGAGCTGCTCGTACGAGCGCTCCGAGCCGTAGCCCTTGACGATCGGCAGGAGCAGGTCGTTCAGGCCGATCGCGGCGGAGGCGTCCTCGCCCGCGGCCTGCTTGAGCTGGATCTCGTCCTGGACCGAGGCCGTGTAGAGCACGAGCGCGCGCATGCCCTCGGCGTACGCCTTCTGCGTCATCAGCGAGCGGCGGACGTCCGGGTGGTGCGTGATGGTGACCTTGGGCGCGGTCTTGTCCATGAAGTTCGCCAGGTCCGGGCCCTGCACGCGCTCCTTGGCGTACTCCAGCGCGTTGAGGTAGCCGGTCGAGAGCGTCGCGATGGCCTTCGTGCCGACCATCATGCGGGCGAACTCGATGATCATGAACATCTGGCGGATGCCGTCGTGCTTGTCGCCGATCAGCCAGCCCTTGGCGGGGTGCTGGTCGCCGAAGGTCATCTCGCACGTGTTGGAGGCCTTCAGGCCCATCTTGTGCTCGACGTTGGTGGCGTAGACGCCGTTGCGCTCGCCCAGCTCGCCGGTCTCCCAGTCGAAGTGGAACTTCGGCACGAGGAAGAGCGAGAGGCCCTTGGTGCCCGGGCCGTGGCCCTCGGGGCGGGCGAGGACGTAGTGGAGGATGTTCTCCTCCATGTCGTGCTCACCGGAGGTGATGAAGCGCTTGACGCCCTCGATGTGCCAGGAGCCGTCCGCCTGCTGGATGGCCTTGGTGCGGCCGGCGCCCACGTCGGAGCCCGCGTCGGGCTCGGTGAGGACCATGGTGGAGCCCCAGCGCTTCTCGACCGCGATCTGGGCGATCTTCTTCTGGGCCTCGTTGCCCTCCTCGTGGAGGATGCCGGCGAAGGCCGGGCCGGAGGAGTACATCCAGATGGCCGGGTTCGAGCCGAGCAGCAGCTCCGCGTAGGACCACACCAGGGAGCGCGGGGAGGTGGTGCCGCCGATCTCCTCGGGCAGGCCCAGGCGCCAGTACTCGGAGTCCATGAAGGCTTCGTAGCTCTTCTTGAACGAGGCCGGGACCGGCGCGGTGTTGGTGGCGGGGTCGAAGACCGGCGGGTTGCGGTCGGCGTCCTCGAAGGAGGCGGCCAGCTCGTTCTCGGCCAGGCGCGCGATCTCGGACAGGACGTCCTTGGCGGTCTCGCTGTCCATCTCCGCGAACGGGCCGGTGCCGTACAGCTTGTCGCGACCGAGGACCTCGAAGAGGTTGAACTCGATGTCGCGAAGATTCGACTTGTAGTGCCCCATGGCGACGGCTCCGTTAAGGATCGGGGAGACAGTTTCCTCGTACATACCAATCGGTAACGTCATGATGCTACCCACCGGTAATAAGAGCAACCCTTCCCCGGTGAACTGTGACCAGCGTCAAAACTCGCACCACACGGTCTTGCTGCCGGGCCCGTGCGTGACGCCCCACCGCACGGCGAGCGCGTCGACCAGCGCCAGCCCGCGTCCGGACTCGTCGCCTTCGTTCGCGCACCTCGGTACGGGCTGCCCGCCCGGCGCGGGGTCGGTGAGCTCGACCCGCGTACGGGTTGCCCTTCCGCCTCCGCCGCCGCTGACCCGCAGGGTGACCGGGGTCCCGGTGCCCACGTGGGCGATCACGTTGGCCAGCAGCTCGGTGACGCACAGCTCGGCGTCTGGATGCCCGTCGGGGCCGAGGTGCTCCCGCACGGCGTGACGCAGGACGGGGGCCGCCTGCGGCACGGCGAGCAGCCGGACGGTGAGGGTCACCGGGGGCCCAGCGCGTCCGCGAGCCGCTGGGCGGTGGCCGGGTTGCAGTTGCCGAGGCTGATCAGGGGCGGGGTCGCGTACGTCCCGGCGTAGGAGAGGAGGTGCAGCTCCAGCGAGGGAAGGGTGATCCCGTGCGCGGCGAGCGCGGCGCGCAGCGCGTCGAGGGCCGCGGTGGCCTCACGGTCGTGGGGGTGGTCGCTCATGCCAAACCCTTTCGTGGCGGACTGTGACGAAGCCCTCACAGGCTGGCGTCTCGCCGCGTACGGTGGGAAGGGTTTCCGGTCCACAGTGCGGAGTGTGGAAAGGCGGGCGATCTTGGCCACGGGCAAGGAGATTGACGGCTCGGCGAGTGTGCCGGCCTTCTACGGCAAGGAGTTGCGCTGGAAGCGGGAAGCGGCGGGCCTGACGCTCGCGCAGGTGGTGGAGGAGATCTTCTACAGCGTGAGCTACCTGAGCGAGATCGAACGGGGGCACCGCAGGATGCCGCTGGACTTGGCTCGCCATGTGGACCGAGTCCTGATGACCGACGGCTTCTTCGCGCGCCGCTGCGAGGACGTCCGCAATGCGCGAGCGAATCAGTACGCGCCGTACTTCGCGGATGCGGTCGAGATGGAGGCGTACGCCCGAAACATCGAGGAGTGGTCCCCCATGATGGTCCCGGGGGTGCTGCAACTGGAGCCGTACATCCGGGAAATCATCCGTGCGTTCAGCCCCCTGGACGATGAGGAGGCGGTCCAGCGAAAGGTGGCGTCGCGCCGTGCTCGCGCCTGGGCCATCGAAGAGCCGGAAGGACCCATTTCCTGGGTCGTCCTCCACGAGTCGATCCTTCGGGATCCCCTAGCTAGTGACGAAGTCATGGCCGAGCAGCTGGACCACGTGGCGGCCGTCGCGCGTCGCCGTCGCTACATTCCACAGATTCTTCCGTGCGGCGTCGGGGCGCACCCCTTCATGATGGGATCGGGTTTCCTCATGAGCTTCAGCGACGCTCCACCAATCATGTACACGGAGGGCATGTACAGCGGCCAAATCATCGACGATCCGGGCATCGTGGAGAAGTACCAGCAGGCGTACAACCGTCTCAGGGCGACCGCGCTGTCACCCGCGGTGTCTCTGAGGATGATCGAGCAAGCAGCGGAGGACTACGGAAATGGCACCCATGCACGTCGACGTGAGCGCAGTCGCCTGGCGGAAGAGCAGCTACAGCGGCGCGGAAGAGGGACTCTGCGTCGAGGTCGCTGACGGGGTCACCGGGGTCGTCCCCGTCCGTGACTCGAAGCGGCGGGACGGCGGAGTCGTGATCGTGTCGGCGACCGCATGGGCCCCGTTCGTCGCGCAGCTAAAGGCTCACTGACCGGAACTCGGCGGCCCCGCCGCCCCCGGCCTCGATAGGGTGGGCGGCATGTACGGCTACGAGCAGAATCCGGGTGCCCAGCAGGGGTACGCGCAGCCGCCCCCGCAGGGCTATGCGCAGCAGGCGCCGCCGCTGTACCCGGAGCCGTCGCCGCCCTCCCTCGCGGACGCGGTGCGGGCCTTCACGACCGGGTCGCTGTCCGCCGAGGACTTCCAGCAGATCTTCGCCTCGTCGAAGGTCTACTGCCCGCGCGGCGAGACCCCCGGGTTCCTGGCCCTGCACAACACGCAGCAGCCGGTGATCCCGATGTTCAGCACGCTCAAGGAGCTGCGCCGGTACGCCGGCAAGGAGTCGAAGTACTTCGTGATCACCGGCGCCGAGGTGATCGACCTGCTGCCCACCGGCTACGGCTTCGTCCTCGACATGGAGGGCGACCACCGGATGGTCTTCGACGCGAAGGCGGTCGAGCAGATGGTCGACTTCGCGATGCGCCGCATGTACGGCTGACGCGACGGCGGAACCGGGGGCGGGTTCGGTGCTGAGGATCCACTTCACGGCGGAGGACCTGCTGGGCGTCACCTTCGCGTCCGAGCCCTATCCGCTGGTCGAGCTGGCCCTCGCGCTCGCCTCCTGGCAGCGCACCGACGAACAGGCCGTTTTCGGCCGCTGGCGGGCCCGGCTGACCCGTGAGCTGCCAGGCCGCACCCGGCCCCTGCTGGGCCTGCTGGGGGCGGACGGCGACAACCCGTGCTTCGTCGAGCCCTTCGTGCGGGACATCGACGAGGGCCTGGCGGAGGTCCGGGAGGCCGGGACCCGGCTCACCGACGTCCAGCTGCACCGCACGCTCGCCCGCGCCCCCGGCTGGGCCGGCTGGCTGCGGTCCCTGTGGGCGCAGGACCCCGCCGCCTGGCGGGAGCTGGACGCGGCGCTGCGGGCCGGGTACGAGAGCGTCATCGCCCCGTACGGGGCCCGGATCCGGCAGTCCTTCCACGCCGACATCGCCTGGCGCACCCGGCTGATGGCGGCCCACGGGATCAAGGCCGCGCTGGCGGGCACCCACCCGGCGGCCCGCTGGTCCGGCACCACCCTGGAGGTCGGGCTGCCGCCGGACTACGAGGTGCACCTGGCCGGGCGCGGCCTGCTGCTGATGCCGTCGGCGTTCTGGACGGGCCGGCCGCTGCTGGCGGAGCTGACCGAGGGGCCGCCGGTGCTGGTCTACCCCTCGCTGACCCCGTTCCCCCTGACCGCGGCGGAGCCTCCGGTGGGCGCCCTGGACGCGCTGCTGGGGCGGACCCGGGCGGCCGTGCTGCAACGGCTGGTGGAGGGCCGTACGACCAGCGAGCTCGCCCGTGACCTGGACATCAGCCTGCCGTCGGTCTCCGAGCACACGCGCACGCTGCGCGCGGCGGGCCTGATCACCACCCGCCGGGACGGCAAGGCGGTGCTGCACGCGGCCACCGGGCTGGGCGTGGACCTGCTGTACCGGGCGCGCTGAGGGGCCGTACGGGCCAGGGGTTCGTTTCGGGCACGGCCGAAACGTTCGCGGGGCCGGCCCCGTGTCGCCGAACATGAGTACGGCGGGGAGCGGGAGTTACGGGGGGCTCCCCGCCGTACCACCTCTTCAGAGGTGGCGGGCCAGTCGGTGGCGCCAGACGACCGCGACCACGCCGAGGGCCCCGAGGCCGAGGAAGCCGTACGTCCAGACCGTCGCGAGGTCGGGCCGGTGGGCCAGGCAGATCCTGATGCCCGCGAAGACGACGGCGCCGACGACGTAGTCCATGCCGGAGAAGTAGTCGTAGTCCCCGTCCGCATCCGCGCGCGCCTTCGCGGCGGCCACCGCCCAGCGCAGCAGCAGGCAGCCGGCCAGGCAGAACGCGGCCCAGGCGGCCAGGTAGGCCCAGGGCGGGCCCGGTCGCGGCTCCATCGGCAGGCCGGTGGCCGCCCACCGGTAGGCGGCGTAGCCCAACAGGACGAGCACGGCCGTGGAGGCGAGGGAGCGCAGCAGGGCGGAGACCGGCGCGGGCAGCCGCCGCCGGGCGGCCTCCTCCGCCTTTTCCGTCTCCTCCGCCTCTTCCGCGGATCCGGTGGTGCCGTCCGGTGCCGGGCTGCTGGTCACGCTGTTCCCCCGAGGTCGTCGACGCGGTGCCGTGTGGTGTGCGGCGGTGCGCTCGTTCTCCTCGGGTAGACGCCATGGCGCGGCCGCGGGTTGTCCGGGTCCGGGAATGCCGGCGGGACATCCATGGTTCCTGCGGGTGGCAGAAAGTTCGAGTTTCAACTAAACTCGACGCAGAAGGAGGCCCACCATGCCTGCAGTGACTGTTGAGAACCCGCTGACCCTGCCGCGTGTGACCGCCCCGGCCGACGCCGTGGCCCGTCCCGTACTGGCCGTGACGAACGCGCCGAGCGGCTTCGAGGGTGAGGGGTTCCCCGTGCGCCGGGCGTTCGCGGGGATCAACTACCAGTACCTGGACCCGTTCATCATGATGGACCAGATGGGTGAGGTGGAGTACGCGCCGGGCGAGCCCAAGGGCACGCCGTGGCACCCGCACCGCGGCTTCGAGACCGTCACGTACATCATCGACGGGATCTTCGACCACCAGGACTCCAACGGCGGTGGCGGCACCATCACCAACGGCGACACCCAGTGGATGACCGCGGGCTCGGGCCTCCTGCACATCGAGGCCCCGCCGGAGCACCTCGTCATGTCCGGCGGCCTCTTCCACGGCCTCCAGCTGTGGGTGAACCTGCCGGCCAAGGACAAGATGATGGCCCCGCGCTACCAGGACATCCGCGGCGGCAACGTCCAGCTGCTGACGTCACCCGACGGCGGCGCGCTGCTCCGGGTGATCGCCGGTGAGCTGGACGGCCACCAGGGCCCCGGCATCACGCACACGCCGATCACGATGATCCACGCGACGCTGGCTCCGGGCGCGGAGATCACCCTGCCGTGGCGCGAGGACTTCAACGGCCTGGCGTACGTACTCGCGGGCAAGGGCTCGGTCGGTGCCGAGCGCCGTCCGGTCCACATGGGCCAGACCGCCGTCTTCGGCACCGGTTCCTCGCTCACCGTCCGCGCGGACGAGAAGCAGGACTCGCACACGCCGGAACTGGAGGTCGTGCTCCTCGGCGGACAGCCGATCCGCGAGCCCATGGCCCACTACGGTCCGTTCGTCATGAACAGCCAGGCCGAACTCCAGCAGGCCTTCGAGGACTTCCAGAAGGGCCGCCTGGGCACCATCCCGGCCGTACACGGCATGACCGAGGGCGGCCTGTAGGCCTCACCAGAGCCACCTGCGGACGGGTCCGGTCTGGATATGGACGGGGCCCGTCCAGGCTCCACTGGAGGAGGGCCTGCTGCTAGGGTCGTCCGCTCGCCGAGGAGGTCATGATGGCTGTTTCCCTGCCGGTCGCTACCCGAGTGGACCTGCGCCGTCAGCCGGTCGAAGACGTGCTGGAGCGTGTGGAAGGGGCGCTGCACGTGCGATTGGATCGGCAGGCGCTGGTACGTAAGCGCCGTTCCTTGGGCGGCCGAACAGAGCGGGATACGTGGGTTCGTATCGAGCGGCGGGGATTCGAGCGGATCGGCCCCCAGGGCTGGAACGGGACCGAGGCCGCCGCCGTGCTGCAAGGGGTCTCGATGCCCGAGTGGTACCAGGGCGTGGCGTGGCGCGAGCCGGGCGAACCGGTGATGTGGCGTGCGGATGAGCTGGAGCTGCTTGCGTCGCCGTCTGTCGCCAAGGGCGCCTTGGCGCTCGAAGATCCGGGCCTACCGGATGCCTGGTGGGCAGCGCTGAACGCCTCGCTGGACGCCCTCGCGGACCAGCAGACGCCGCGGATGGCGACGCCGGACACGGTGACGATTACCCAGGAGCAGGTGACGCGGACACTCGGCGAGGTCTTCCCCGGCATTGCCGATACGCGGATCGAGCGGTGGGCGCCGGCTCATGCGGATCTGACCTGGGCCAACGTGATGGGACCAGAGTTCTCCATCATCGACTGGGAGGACTGGGGCATGGCGCCCCGGGGCCTGGACGCCGCAACGCTGTGGGGCAACGCGCTGGCCGTCCCGGCGCTCGCGGACCGCATCCGCCAGGAGCGGCGTGCGGACCTGGAGAGCCGGGACGGCAAGCTGATGTCGCTGTACTTCCTGTCGAAGATCGTCGGACCCCACGCGCACGAGGAGGATCCGCTGCTGGCGCCGGCCCGGAAGGAGGCCGAGCGCCTGGTGGCCGGGCTCAGCTCTGACGGCGCCCATGCAGGGCCCGCAGGTACCGACTGACGGCGGTGGCGTCCACCTCCGCGCCCAGGGCCTGGACCAGCTGGGCCAGGTGACCGGGGTTGTCCGTGCCGACAGCCACTGCGGCTGCACTCGGCAGGTGGAACGCGGTACGGAATGCTGCCTGCGCGCGGGACAAGCCATCGTGGGGCGGTCGGAGGAACGGGCGGGGGTCGAAGTCCTCCCAGCCCTTCCCTTTGCCGCCCCCGAAGGGGCTCATGCCCCAGGTCTCGCCCGTCTGCCAGGCGTTGCGCAGGACGGCCGTCGCGTCCAAGAGGTCGATGCCCACCAGAAACCCGGCCCGGACCATGAGGACGTCCGGAGACGGCAGGTCGGCCACCCCGACCATGCCGATCGGGCGAGTGTCCCAAGAGGACACACCCCAGGTGCGGCACAGGCCGTCGCGGGCCGCGTCGACCAAGGCGGTGCAAGCGCTGCCGAGGAGGGCATGGCCATCGGCCGGAGACATGCCCGCGAGGCTCCGCTCGGGGTTGTGGAGGAGAACAGTCTCAGGTTCTCTGCCGAGTTCCAGGGCCGCTCGCTCGATGGCCAGCCGCAGCCGGACCGGATCGAGGGAGTGCTCAGCACCTCTGGCGCCCGGGAAGAAGCCCACCTTGGTGGAGAGGGCGAACTTCGGCAGTAGATCAGCGGCCGCCTCGGCCAGCACCGCGTGCGAGCGGAAGCCGAGGTAGGCAGTCGCGGTGTCCAGAGCGGTGACGCCGAGGTCGAGTGCGGCCGTCAGGATGTCGCGGTGGTGACGAGACCGGTGTAGGCCGAGGACAAGGCGGGGGTCAGCTCCGTGCACAGTTCCTCCCTCAGCAGGATCTCGGCGAGCTGTTCCACGTCCAGGCCGGTCTTCGCGGCGGCGTCGGCGATGTCGACGGGGTGGCCGCTCAGCAGCAGGGCGAGGGCGGGGTACGCCTTGCCGGAGAAGGAGAGCTTCTTGCCTGCGGCGAGGACGTCCACGGTGTCGGCGTGCTGCTCGATCACGGGCTCGAAGTCGGTGACGCACACAACGGCCGCCGGCTCACCGAACAGCCCGGTGGCCGGGACATGCCGGGCGGCCAGGCGTTCCCGCTCCCGAGCATCGAAGAAGTCCTGCGGGGTCAGCTTCGTAGCCATCTCGGCGACGGCGTCGGCCAGGAGCCGCTGCTGCCCCTCCCACTGGCCAGGGGAGTTCCAGCGGTCCAGGTCGTACCGGAACAGCTCCTGCGTCCGGGCCTGGTCGGCCAGCCAGGCCAGCCAGTTCACGCCGACGCGCTTCACGATGCCGAAGGTGGCGTGCAGGCTGTAGCCGTCACCCTGGTCGTCCCGGGTGGCCTGGTGCCAGAAGCCGCGCGGGATGTGCATCACGTCGCCGGGCTGCATGACGCCCTGCCACACGATCTCGTGGCTGGGCTCGGAGTTGGGGGCGGAGTCGCGGTACATCGGCACCTTGCGCGAGGAGCCGCGGACTTCCCAGCTCTTGCGGCCGGCGAGCTGGACGATCACGACGTCGTGATCGTCCCAGTGGAGCTTGAAGCCGCTGGCGTCCTGGGTGGTCAGGTAGGCGTTCACCTGCACCAGCTCACGGGCCCACCACTGAAGCGCACGGCATGTGGCCTCCATGGCCGGGTCGAAGAAGTCGACCTCGTCCAGAACCATGGTGCAGCCCTCGCGCATCAGCGCGCCGACGCGGCGCATGTCGGCCATGGGGATGGCCTGCCCCCGCCGGGTGACGGAGGGATGGATGTAGCGGCCGGGGTGCAGTTCGGCGCCGTCCTGGAAGATGCGGAACTGGGGGGTGGTGACACTGCGACGCATCACCAGGTCCAGCAGCTTCTTGGGGTTGAGCAGGCGATCGAGCAGATCGAGATCCTCGATGGTTCCCCGGGCGAAAGCGGCCCCGAGTTCCCCGGGGCCGTCCCAGCCGAGGGCCTTCTCCATCGCCGTGACGAAGTGGTGGTCCACGCGTTCCTCCGGTCTGCGTCATGAGGTGAGGACCGGGGGCCGCCATGGATGACGAGCCCCCGGTTGGTGCTGTGGCGTGCTGGTGGTGCTACTCCTGCGGGAGGTTCAGGCCGTCGCGGTTCTCGCCGTTGTCACCCGCGGAGGTGCCCGTGGGGTCGGACTCCGCCGCTTCTGCGGTGAAGCGGTCCTGGACCTTGATCAGGCTCTCGACGCCGATCAGCAGGTCTTCCTTCTGCGCTGCCATGTGGGTCTCCGTTTCCTGGAAGTCCAGGGCCGACGAATGCCGGCCCAGCCCGTTGCGGGCGTGCCTCACCTGCCCAGCGTTTCCGGGCCGGTGAGGAGACCAAGGCGGTCGTCCTCGGTCGCTTCGCCATGTGCAGAAGGATCGCGATCAGGGCCGGGTGCCAGAAAGGCCAAGCGGATTACCCAACGTGGGTAACATCACGCTCGGTTGAGACCTTGAAGCGATCCGTAGTCCTCCTCCGGAGCGTGCCCGATGCCCGAGCCACGTCGTGCGAAGGAACTCCCCGCAAGCCTGCTCACCGATCCTGAGATGCTCGACGCGTGCCGCGTACGCGACTTCGCGAGGGTCTTCCGGCTGGTCAAGGCCCGGGCAGGCATCTACCCGTCGGTGATCGCGCGGCAGTGCGAGCTGACGCCGAGCCGGGTGGGCGAGGTCATCGCGGGTCAGCGGCAGCTTCTCCACATGGACGTGATCGAGCGGATCGCCGACGGCTTGCGCATCCCGGGCCACATGCTCGGGCTCGCCCGACGGGAGTGGGAGACGCCGCCCGCGCTTGCCGTGACCGAACGGGAGCCGACCGAGCCGGTGCACCCGCCTGCCGAACCCAGGCGGCTTCCCGCGTTACCCGGGGTGGAGGTGGACAGCATCCTCGCCCTGGCCGCCGGGACCAACCCGAGCCCGTCCACGCTCCAGGCGCTCCGGTCCTCGATCGAGGACTACTGGCGACGCGACGACGAGCACGGAGGCGAGACCTTGCGCCCCGCCGTCGTCGGCCAGCTGCGATACGTCCAAGGACTGCTGAAAGAACGGCGCTCGGCACCGATACAGCACGGCCTGTACGGCATCGCCGCGGAACTGGCACGGCTCACCGGATGGACGTACTTCGACGCCCGCCAGTACCACCAGGCGCGTGCCTACTTCTCGGAGTCCCTGCAACTGGCCAGGGAGATCGACGACCACCCCTTCATGGCGAACGTGCTCGCCTGCATGAGCCTGCAAGCGACCTACCAGGACAAGTCGGCGGATGCCCTGGCACTGGTGTCCGCCGCCCAGGACCAGGCGCGCGCCGTGAGCGGGACGACGCCGAGGGTGCGGGCCATGCTGGCGATGAGGGAGGCGTTCGCCCATGCCACCCTGGGCGACAAGAGAGCCACGCACGCAGCGATCTCCGAGGCGCACAGTCAGTTCGAGCGCATCCGGCCCGGAGACCCCGACCCGGCATGGGTGACGTACTTCGATGAGCCGAAGCTCATCGTGGACACCGGCATCGCACATGGCCGACTGGGTGAGGCCGCCATCGCCGAACCGCTGATCGCGGATGCGCTGGAGCGGGAGGACCAGGCGAATCAGCGGGGCCGTGCCTTTCACGCCTTCTGGCTCGCCCGTACGCAGCTCCAGCGGGGCAAGGTAGAGCAGGCGTGTCACACGGCGACGGAGGCGCTTGTGCCCGCCGCAGCGGTGACCTCGGCGCGGGTGGCCGGACACCTTCGCGAGTTCTATGAGCAGCTTGCGCCGCATCGCGAGGTGCCGGCCGCGGTGGCCTTCGAGGCCCGGCTACGTGAGGTGCTGCCGGTTCCCGGTCAGCGGACCCCTTCGTCCATGAGGACGTAGAGCAGGCCGACGAGGGAGCCGCTGCTGACGATCTCGCGGCGGTCGATCATGCCTCGGATGTTCGCCAGCGGGATCCACTCGACGCGGTCCGACTCGTTCTTCTCGGTCGGCGGCCCGTCGTACGTGGCGCCGTCGGCCCGGAACAGGTGGTGCTGGGAGTCGGTGATGCCGTTCGCGGGTTCGGCGTAGACGAGGGGCTTCATCGGGCCGGGCCGCCAGCCGGTCTCTTCGAGGACTTCGCGGGCGGCAGCCTCGCCGGGGGTCTCGTCCGTTTCGACCAGGCCCATGGGCAGTTCCCAGGCCCATGCGTCCGTGATGAAGCGGTGGCGCCACATCATCAGGACCTCTTGGCGGTCGTTGATGACGGCGGCCACGGCCAGGTGGCGGAGCTTGACGACGTGGTGTTCCCAGCGGTGCCCGTCCGGCGTCTCGACGTCGGTGAGCCAGAGGTTCACCCACTTGTTCTCGTAGATCGGACGTTCCCCGTGGATCTTCCACTGCATCGCTGCGGCCCCTCTCGATCGGCCTCCAGCATCGCAGAGCACGCCGGAGTTGACGTCGGGTTCTTGCCCCTGCCGTCTCCTCGTAGAGCTCGCGGACCGTGAAGGTGTGAGGCAGGTCACGTGCAATGGGGTGGGGGCTGCGGACACTACCCGGTGTGGACCAGCAACTGTTCGCGGAGATCTATGACGCACACGCCGGAGCGGTGTACGCGCATGCCGTGCGGATGACGTCCGATCGGGTGGGAGCCGAGGACATCGTTTCCCTCACCTTCCTCGAGGCCTGGCGGCTCCGTGACACGCTCGAGGTGGTCGGCAGCCGGCGGGCCTGGCTGCTGGGCATCGCGACGAACGTCCTGAGGAACACGCGCAGGGCCAGGCGCCGCCACCGCGAGGCGATGGCCCGGTTGCCGCGGCCCGAGGCGGTACCGGACGTGGCGGACGCCGTCGTATCCCGGCTCACGGACTCGGCCCGGGCGGCGGCCGTCCTGGCTGCGCTGGGCCGGCTCCGCCGTACGGACCGCGAGGTCCTGCTGCTGTGCGTGTGGTCCGGCCTCAGCCACGGCGAGGTGGCGCTCGCGTGCGGCGTGTCCGTGGGGACGGTGCGCTCCCGGCTGTTCCGGGCACGGCGTCGGCTGCGCGAGCTCGTGGCCGTTCAGCTTGCCGAGGCCTCGGCCGGCGGGCGCTCGCCGGTGGCTCGTACCGCACGGGAGGGAAACCTGTGAACGCCCACGAGACACGACCCGAGCCGTCCGGCTCCGGAGAGATGACGCGGCTGCTGCCCGGGCTCTCCGACACGGACCTTCCCTTTCACGGGCGCCGACGGGTCAGGGACCACCTGATGCGCGAAACCGCGCCGGGTGCCGGTGCCCGCCCCGCGTCGGTCCGGTCCCGTCGCCGGGTTGTTCTGTTCCTGGCCGCGGGCGGTGCGACGTGCGCCGTGGTCCTGGCCGTCGCCCTCGGTGTGCCCGGTTCCGGCGGGCCGCCGGCCGTCGCGAAGCCCGAGCCGGCCGCTGTGCGGCTGCTGGACCGCGTGGCCATGGCGGCGCATGCGGCGCCGGCGCCGGCCGTTCGGGACGGGCAGTTCCTCTACACGAGGACGGTCGGTCACTCCACGTCCTTGTCCGAGACGCCGAGCGGGGAGATCGCAGCGGCCCGGACGGACGAGTCCGCCGAGCGATGGGTATCGGTCGACGGATCGTCCGGCACGGTCACGCGCACGGCCGGGGGAACGACGACAGCCCCGGCCGGAGGGAAGGACAGGGCCACGATCAACGGTCCCACGTACCGCTTTCTCGAATCCCTCCCCACGGACCCGGACCGTCTGCTGGAACTGATCTACGCCGACGCCGGGCTGAACCACGGTTCCGGTTCCGGCTCGACGACCGGTCCCGATCAGCAGGCGTTCGTGGCGATCGGTGACCTGCTGCGGACCGTCGAGGCGCCGCCGGGGGTGAGCGCTGCTCTTTACCGTGCTGCCGCTCGTATCCCCGGTGTCGTTCTCGTTCCCGAGGCGACGGACGCCGTCGGCCGGACAGGTGTGGCCGTCGCCCGTGTCCACCAGGGGGAGCGGACCGAATGGATCTTCGACAGGGAGAGCATGCGCCTGCTCGGGGAGCGCACGGTGCTGCTCAAGGACAGTGCCTGGGGGAAGGCCGGCACGCCCGTCACGTCCGTCGCCCTCGTCGCCCGGGGGGTTGCGGACGGGGTGGGGCAGGTTCCGGGCCGGTAGCGGGCGTCTCGCCGGCCGGGGCTACGCGGGACCCACGGGGCCGGGGGCGGCTTCGGACGTGTACCGGGAGCGGAGTTCCGAGATCACGCCGAACGCCGCCGCCGTCAGGGGCACCGCCAGGAGCATGCCCAGGATTCCGGCGACGCTCGCGCCCGCCGTGATCGCCAGCATCACCACGGCCGGGTGCATCTGGACCGTACGGCTCTGGATCATCGGCTGGAGCACGTGGCCCTCCAGCACCTGGACGGCCAGGACGACGCCCAGCGCCCACAGGCCGATCACCCAGCCCCGGTCGGCGAAGGCGACCAGGACGGCGACCGCGCCGGAGATCACGGCGCCGAGGTAGGGGATGTACGCGCCGACGAACACCAGCGCGCCCAGGCCCACCGCGCCCGGCACCTGGAGGACCAGCAGACCGGCGGTGATGGCGATGGCGTCGATGAGCGCGATGAAGGTGGTGCCGCGCATGAAGCCCTCGACGGCCTCGTAGGCGCGCCGGCCCATCGCCTCCAGCATGTCCCCGGTCTCGCGCGGCGCGAGCGAGCGCAGGGTGCCGGCCGCCCGGTGGGAGTCGCGCAGGAAGAAGAAGATCAGCAGCAGCGCGAGGACGGCGGTCGCGATCATCTCGCCGACCACGCTGATGCCGGTGATCACGCCGGAGGCGGCCGTACTGCCGAACCGCGACAGCAGCTCCTTGGCGTTCTTGGCCAGGTCCTCCAGCGAGGTGCCCGCCGCCCCGAAGTGCGTGGCGAGGTCCTCTCCGACCCGGCGCAGGCTGAGGAGGATCTGGTCGCCGGTGTCGATGAGCGCCGCCACCACGATGTACGTCGCACCGCCCATGACCGCGACGATGACCAGGGAGGTCAGCGCGGCGGACAGCGAGCGGTGCAGCCCCATGCGGATCAGCCGCTGGTGCAGGGGCCCGAGCAGCGCCGTACCCAGCAGGGCCAGCAGGACCGGCGTCACGGCGGTCTTGAAGACGATGATCAGCCAGACCAGCACCGCGGCCACGCCGGTGACCAGCAGGAACACGATGCACCAGGCGGCGAGCCGGCGGACGGGCGCGGGGAGGAGGGAGCTCAGCACGCCGTCATCCAACCATGATCGGGGCGGGAGCCTCAGCCGGCCGCGGACCCCGCGTCCGCCTCGGCCTTGGACTGCTCATGCAGTTCGAACCAGATCGACTTGCCCTCGCCCCGCGGGTCCACGCCCCAGGTGTCCGCGAGCATCTCCAGCAGCAGCACCCCGCGCCCGCTGGAGGCCATCTCGCCCGGGTGGCGCTTGTGCGGCAGCTCGTCGCTGCCGTCCGCGACCTCCACGCGCAGCCGGCGCGCCCCGAGCTCGCCCACGGCCTCCGCGACCAGGGCCGCGTCGCCGTCGGTGTGCATCAGCACGTTGGTGACCATCTCGGAGACCATCAGCACCGCCGAGTCCACCTGCTCGAGGTCGGCCCAGTCGTGCAGCAGCTCGCGGATCTGGCGGCGGGCGCCCGCGATGCGCTCCGGCTCGGCCTGCGCCACCGTCAGCACCGTCCGGCGGGCCGGACGGGCGCGGTGGGCCAGCGGCGCGCCGCAGCCGCAGCCCGGACCCTCGCGGCACAGCAGGACCACGGCTATGTCGTCCTCGCGGCGGTCGGCGAGCGGACCGGTGGTGTGGTGCGAGGACGGCCCGTGGACGGCCTGCACCAGCAGGTCCGCCAGCCGCTCCAGGTGGCCCGGGGCCGGTACCCCGCCGTCGCCGTCGCCGTCGTGCAGGCCGGACTCCAGGTCGGACTCCAGGATCGCCCGCAGCCGCGCCCAGCCGGTGTCCAGGTCGTGCCCGCCGGTCTCGATGAGCCCGTCGGTGCACAGCATCATCGTCTCGCCGGGCTCCAGGGTGAACCGGGTGGTCGGGTAGTCGGTGTCCGGGACGATGCCCAGCGGCAGCCCGCCCGCCGTGGGCCGCATCAGCACGGTGCCGTCGGTCATCCGGACCACCGGGTCGGGGTGGCCGGCCCGGGCAACCTCCAGCACGCCGGTCTCCGGGTCGCACTCGACGTACAGGCAGGTCGCGAAGCGGGGGCTGTGGAAGTCGGCGTCGTCGTACGGCTCGGCGGGGACGCCCGCGGGGTCCGTACCGCGGTCGTTCGCGTGCAGGCCGGCCAGGAAACGGGAGGCGCGCGAGAGCACCGCGTCCGGGCGGTGGCCCTCGGAGGCGTACGCCCGTACGGCGATCCGCAGCTGTCCCATCAGCCCGGCGGCCCGTACGTCGTGCCCCTGCACGTCGCCGATGACCAGGGCGAACCGTCCCGAGGGCAGCGGGATCATGTCGTACCAGTCGCCGCCGACCTGGAGGCCGCCGCCGGTCGGCACGTAGCGCGCCGCGATCTGCATGCCGGGGATCTCGGGGCCGAGCGTGGGCATCATCGAGCGCTGCAGGCCCGTGGTGAGCTCCCGCTCGGACTCGGCCACCCCGGCCCGCTGGAGGGCCTGGGCCAGCATCCGGGCCACCGTGGTCAGCACCGACCGCTCGTCGGGCGAGAAGGACACGGGGTGCTTGAACGCGGCCATCCAGGCGCCCATGGTGCGGCCGGCGACGATCAGCGGCACGAAGGCCCAGGAGGCCCGGTCGAAGCGCTGGGCGAGCGCCCACGTGGCGGGGAAGCGGCGCTTGTAGTCCTCGGGGGTGGGCAGGTAGACCGCCCGGCCGGTGCGGACCACCTCGGCGGCCGGGTAGGCGGTGTCCAGCCGCATCTCCGTGAAGGGGGCCTCGTCGCCGGGGCTGTGCCCGTGGTGCCCGATGACCGACAGCCGCTCGCCCTCGACGCCGAAGACCGCCAGGCCGTCCGGGCTGAACCCGGGCATCGACAGGGAAGCCGCCACCCGCAGCACCTCGGCGGTGGACCGGGCCTCGGCCAGCGCGCGGCCGGCGTCCAGCAGGAACGCCTCGCGCGAGCGGCGCCAGTCGCCGGTGATGGGGGTGTGGGCGGCGGTGGTGCCGGGCTGGGGCTCGGCGATCTCCTGGAGGGTGCCGATGAGCTCGTAGTCGACGCGGCCGTCGCCGGCGCGGTTCTCCACCGGCTTGGAGCGGGTGCGTACGGTGCGCAGGACGCGCCCGTCCTCGTCCATGATCCGCAGCCGGGCCTCGGCGAGGGTGCCCTCGACGACGGCGAGGTTCACGATGCCGTTGATCTCGTTCCAGTCCACCGGGTGGAAACGGGAACGCACGGCAACCTCGGGCAGGACGACCGGTTCCGCGGGCAGGCCGAGCAGCCGGGCGGCCTCGCCGTCGAGGGTGACCGTCCCGGAGGCGTTGTCCCATCGCCACAGGCCCGTCGCGATCGCGGCCAGGACGTCCTCGGTGCGCACGAGGCCATCTTTACAGGTCGCCGTGGTGCGCCGCCCCTCCTGCGGGGCCGGGGCGGGGGCCGTGGCGGGGCCGGAGCGGACGGTAACCTTGGGGAGGCTGAATTCCACCTGCTATCGCGAAGAACTGGATGAATGATGCATCGGTACAGGTCCCACTCCTGCGGCGAGCTCCGCGCCTCTGACGTCGGCACCGACGTCCGGCTGAGCGGCTGGCTGCACAATCGTCGAGACCTGGGCGGCATCCTCTTCATCGATCTGCGCGACCACTACGGCATCACGCAGCTCGTCGCCCGTCCCGGCACCGCGGCTGCCGAGGCCCTGGACAAGCTCTCCAAGGAGACGGTGATCCGGGTCGACGGCAAGGTCGTCTCGCGCGGCGCCGAGAACATCAACCCCGAGCTGCCCACCGGCGAGATCGAGATCGAGGCCGCCGAGGTCGAGGTGCTCGGCGCGGCCGCCCCGCTGCCCTTCACGATCAACACCGACGACGGTGTGAACGAGGAGCGCCGCCTGGAGTACCGCTTCCTCGACCTGCGCCGCGAGCGCATGCACCGCAACATCATGCTGCGCTCGGCGGTCATCGCCTCCATCCGCTCGAAGATGGTGGCCCTCGGCTTCAACGAGATGGCGACCCCGATCCTGACCGCGACCTCCCCCGAGGGCGCGCGCGACTTCGTGGTGCCCTCCCGCCTGAACCCGGGCAAGTTCTACGCCCTGCCGCAGGCGCCGCAGCAGTTCAAGCAGCTGCTGATGATCTCCGGCTTCGACCGGTACTTCCAGATCGCGCCCTGCTTCCGCGACGAGGACGCCCGCGCCGACCGCTCGCCGGGCGAGTTCTACCAGCTCGACGTCGAGATGTCGTTCGTCGAGCAGGAGGACGTCTTCCAGCCGATCGAGAAGCTGATGACCGAGCTCTTCACCGAGTTCGGCGGCGGCCGCGAGGTCACCTCGCCGTTCCCGCGGATCCCGTTCCGCGAGTCGATGCTCAAGTACGGCAACGACAAGCCCGACCTGCGCGCCAAGCTGGAGCTCGTCGACATCACCGACGTCTTCGAGGGCTCGGAGTTCAAGGCGTTCGCCGGCAAGCACGTGCGTGCGCTGGCCGTACCGGACACCGCCGCGCAGCCGCGCAAGTTCTTCGACGGTCTCGGCGACTTCGCCGTCTCGCTCGGCGCGAAGGGCCTGGCCTGGGTGCGCGTGGGCGAGGACGGCACGCTGACCGGCCCGATCGCGAAGTTCCTCACCGAGGAGAACGTCAAGGTCCTCACCGAGCGCCTGGGCCTGGTCGCGGGCCACGCGGTGTTCTTCGGCGCGGGCGAGTTCGACGAGGTCTCCAAGATCATGGGCCCGGTCCGGGTCGAGGCCGCCAAGCGCGCCGGCCACTTCGAGGAGAACGTCTTCCGGTTCTGCTGGATCGTCGACTTCCCGATGTACGAGAAGGACGAGGAGACCGGCCGGATCGACTTCTCCCACAACCCGTTCTCCATGCCGCAGGGCGGCATGAAGGACCTGGAGGAGAAGGACCCGCTGGACATCCTGGCGTGGCAGTACGACATCGTCTGCAACGGCATCGAGCTGTCCTCCGGCGCCATCCGCAACCACGAGCCCGAGGTCATGCTGAAGGCCTTCGAGATCGCCGGTTACGAGGCGGAGACCGTCGAGCGCGAGTTCGCCGGCATGCTGCGCGCGTTCCGCCTCGGCGCCCCGCCGCACGGTGGCATCGCCCCGGGTGTCGACCGCATCGTGATGCTGCTGGCCGACGAGCCGAACATCCGCGAGACGATCGCGTTCCCGCTGAACGGCAACGCGCAGGACCTGATGATGGGCGCGCCGACGGTGCTGGAGGAGGCCCGTCTGCGCGAGCTGAACATCGCGCTGCGCAAGCCGGTGGAGACGAAGGCCGACGCCAAGCCGGCCGACGCCAAGCCGGTCGCGGAGGCCGTCCACCCGGACGCGGCGCGGTAACCGACGCCGTCAGTACGTGACGAAGGGCCCGGGATCCAGTGGATCCCGGGCCCTTCGCCGTGGCGGCTCTTTGTACGTCAGCGGCTCTGGAGGAGCCCCTTCAGCAGGGCGGCCGGGGTCAGCTCGGCGGGGGCCGGGCCGGCGTGGAAGAAGCCGGCGTTGTCGGCGTCCAGCTTGCGCAGGAAGTCGAAGGCCTTGTTGTCGTGGTCGCCGAACGCGACGAACTGCCAGTGGACGTCCGGCGCGGTGACGGCGGCGTCGGTGATCGCCTGGCGGGCGGGCTGACGGTTGTCGGGCGCGCCGTCCGTCTGGAAGACGACCAGGGCGGGTCCGGTACCGCCGTCCTTGCGGTAGTGCTCCAGTACGGCCTCGACGGCCACGTGGTAGCTCGTACGGCCCATGCGGCCCAGCTCGGCGTGGCGGGCCTCGACCCAGGCGCCGTCGTGGGCGTCGAGGGTCAGGTCGGCCGTGCCGTCCACCTCCGTGGAGAAGAACACGGTGTGCACGGTGGCGGCGCCGTCCAGGTGGGCGGCGAGGGCGAGGGTGTGGTCGGCGAGGTACTGGGCGCTGCCGTCCTTGTAGAACGGCCGCATCGACCCGGACCGGTCCAGGACGAGGTACACCCGGGTCCGCGCGCCGGCCTGCCCCTTCGCCCGCAGCACCTGGCCGGCGGCCTTGTACGCGGCGAGGACCCCACCGGCCCGCCGCTTGACGTCGGCGAGCCCGACGGCGGGTCCGGCCTCCGCCTCTGCGGCGACCGTCTCGACGTCGGCCTCTGCGGCGACGGCCGCGACCTCGGCCTGCGGCGCGGCGGCGACGGTCTCGACGTCCGCCTCCACCTCGCCGGCGGGCGCCGGGACCTCGGCCTGCGGCTCGGCGGCGGGCGCCTGGGCCTCGGGCTCCAGGACCTCGGGCTCCTGCGGCGCGGCCGCCACGGCCTCGGGCTCGGCCGCGTCCTGCGTCGGCACCTCCGGTGCGGGGGCGGGCTCGGTGACCTCGGCCGCGGTGTCCTGCGCCTCCGGCCCGGCAGTGACCTCGTCCGCCGTGGCGGCGGGCTCCTGCGGAGCGGCCGCCGGTGCGGCGACCGTCTCGGCCTGCGGCTCGGCGGCGGGGGCCGGCTCCTCGGTCTCCTGCGTGACCGGCTCCTCGGCGGGGGCCTGGACCTCTGCGTCCTGCGCCTCCGGCGCGGGGGCGACCTCGTCCGCCGCGGCGGCGGGCTCGGGGGCCTGCGCCGAGGTGTCGGCCTCGGGCTGCGCCTCGGCGGCGGGGGCCTCGACCGGGGTGTCCTGCGCCTCCGGCGCGGTGGTGGGCTCGGCGGCCTCGGCCGCCGCAGCGGCGACGGGCTCGACGTCGGCCTTCGGCTGCTCGGCGTCCTGCGCCACCGGCTCCGCCGGGACGGGCGGGGCCTCGGTCTCCTGAGGCGTGGCCGGCTCGGCCGTGTCCTGCGCCGGCACCTCCGGTGCGGGAGCGGGCTCGGCCGTCTCGGCCGGGGCGTCCTGCGCCTGTGGCGCGGCGGCGGCCGTCTCGACGTCGGCCTTCGGCTCCTCGGCGGGGGCCTGGACCTCGGCGTCCTGCGCCTGCGGCTTGGCGGGGGCCTGGACCTCGGTGTCCTGTGCCTGCGCCTGCGGCCCGGCTGCGACCTCGGTGGCCTGCGCCGCCGGGGCGGCAGCGGGCTCGGGTTGCGGGGCAGGCTCGGGGGTGGCTTCCGAGCGGGCCTCCGGGACCGTGGGGTCCGGGGTGGGGGTGGGGGACGGGGCGCCCGTCAGGACCGGGGCGCGGTGGTCACGCGGGGCCGACTGGGGCGGCACCGTCGGATTGTCGAACGACGCCGCCACCAATTCGGCCGCGACGTCGAGCGGGGCGCGGTCCCCCTGGGTCGGCAGCGACGCCGATGTCGCGGTCTCGGCCGAGGCGGACGTGGTCGTGGGCTCCGGAACCGGCTCCGAGGAGCGGCCGAACACCTTGCGCAACAAGCTCCGAATACCCATGAGCGAGGCCTTTCGCAATGAGATGCGTGAGTCATTTGTCCGTGCTGCGCGGAAGATCCCTGCCCAGAGTGGACACGTAAGGTTATCGGCCACGCGCGATGAAGTTTGGCAGGGGCGGCCTTCGTGGCGTCCGCCACCGCCGCTTGGGTGAACTCCCGCCTGGCCGTGCCGGGTTCACCGATCGTTCATCTACTCGCCGCCGCACCGGCGCCCCACCCCCCTACCGTCGCGGCTGGATTCGTACCGACATGCTGTCGGCGCGCGTACAGACCCGGAGGACACCCGTGCGCAAGCTCCTGCCGCTCATCGGCAACCCGCATGGGGGCGGCCGTTCCGCCCTCACCTGCCGCTACCGCTGTGGCGACGCCTGCTTCCACGAGGTGCCGAACACCAGCGACAACGAGTACGCCGGTGACGTCATAGCCCGCGCCTACTCCCGCCGCTCGATGATGCGCGCCGCCGCCGTCGTGACGGTCGCCTCCGCCGCCGGTACCGCCGTGGCCCTCGGCGGCGACGGCTCCACCGCCAACGCCACCACCCCGGCCGCCGACGCGAAGTTCGCGGGCGCGGGCGGCAACGGCGACGGTGCCCGTGGCCTGCGCTTCAAGCCGGTCGCGCCGAACACCGACGACAAGGTCACCGTCCCCGAGGGCCACGAGCAGAACGTGGTCATCCGCTGGGGCGACCCGATCATCAAGGGCGCGCCGGGCTTCAACCCCGACAAGCAGACCGCCGCCGCCCAGGCCGGTCAGTTCGGCTACAACAACGACTTCCTCAGCCTGCTCCCGCTCGGCGGTGACTACGAGCGCCAGCAGCTGCTCGTGGCCAACCACGAGTACACCGACGAAGTGCTGATGTTCAAGGGCTACGACCCGGCCAACCCGACCCGCGAGCAGGTCGAGATCGCCTGGGCCGCGCACGGCCTGTCCGTGGTCGTCGTCCAGGAGGACCACCGCAGCGGCAAGCTGACGGCCGTCACCCGCCACCAGCTCAACCGGCGCCTGCACACCAAGAGCGAGTTCCGCATGACCGGCCCGGCCGCCGGCGGCGCGCTCCTGAAGACCTCCGTGGACCCGACCGGCACCAAGGTGTTCGGCACGCTGAACAACTGCGCCGGTGGCACCACCCCGTGGGGCACCACCCTCCACGGCGAGGAGAACTTCAACCAGTACTTCGCCAACGCCGGCAAGGTCACCGACCCGGTCGCCGCCGCCCGTCTGAAGCGCTACGGCGTGACCTCGGGCGAGACCGAGCGCAAGTGGGAGCGTTTCGACAAGCGCTTCGACGTGGCGCAGGAGCCCAACGAGTCGCACCGCTTCGGCTGGGTCGTCGAGCTCGACCCGTACGACCCGAACTCCGTCCCGCGCAAGCGCACCGCGCTCGGCCGCTTCAAGCACGAGGCCGCCCAGCCGCGCCTGACCGAGGACGGCCGTCCGGTCGTCTACATGGGCGACGACGAGCGCTTCGACTACTTCTACAAGTTCGTTTCCTCGAAGCGGATGATGAAGGGCAACTCGCGCGCGGCCAAGGAGCACAACCTCACGCTGCTCGACGAGGGCACCCTCTACGTCGCCAAGCTCACCGGTGACAGCCCGGCCGCCGAGATCGACGGCACCGGCAAGCACCCCTCCGACGGCGAGTTCGACGGCTCGGGCGTCTGGATCAAGCTGGCCACCGGCAACGTCTCGCACGTCGAGGGCATGACCGCCGAGGAGGTGTACGTCTTCACGCGCCAGGCCGCCGACAAGGTGGGCGCCACCAAGATGGACCGTCCCGAGGACGTCGAGCCCTCCCCGCGCACCGGCCGGGTCTACGTCGCGCTGACGAACAACACCGACCGCGGCAAGCCCGGCAAGGCGGAGGGTGCGACCGAGGCCAACCCGCGCAACCTGAACAAGCACGGTCAGATCCTCGAGCTCGCCGAGAACTTCGACGACCCGGCCGGCGACGGCTTCGCCTGGCGGCTCTTCCTGGTCGCCGGTGACCCGAACGACCCGGCGACCTACTTCGCGGGCTTCCCGAAGGACAAGGTCAGCCCGATCTCCTGCCCGGACAACGTGGCCTTCGACCCGCACGGCAACCTGTGGATCTCCACCGACGGCAACCAGCTCGGCACCCACGACGGCCTGTTCGGCGTCGCGACGGCCGGTGAGCGCCGTGGTGAGCTCAAGCAGTTCCTGACGGTGCCGCGCGGTGCCGAGACCTGCGGCCCGATCATCCAGGACAAGCGCGTCCTGGTCGCCGTCCAGCACCCGGGCGAGATCGACGGCGCCTCCGTCGAGAAGCCCGCCTCGGTGTGGCCCGACGGCCCCGGCAAGATCGTCCGCCCCTCGGTCGTGTCCGTGTGGCGCAAGGACGGCCGCAACATCGGTGTCTGATCCGGTACTTGCCGGTATGTGATGTCATGTCCCGGTATGTAGTGCAGTGATCCGAGGGCCGTGTTTCACGTGAAACACGGCCCTCGGCGCGTCAACTGCCCTCCGGCGGCAGCTCGCCGGGCAGCTGGAGCGTGGTCACCGCGCCGCCGTCCGGCGCGTTGGCGAAGCTCAGACCGATCTTCAGTACGGCGGCCTGGCCCGCCACGATCGTCAGGCCCAGACCGTGGCCCCGGCCGCGCCCGGGGTCCCCGGTGCGGAAGCGCTGCGGGCCGTGCTCGATCAGGCCGGGCGGGTAGCCGGGGCCGTGGTCGCGGACCACCACGACCGGGCCGTCCACGCTCACCTCGACCGGCGGACCGCCGTGCTTGTCGGCGTTGACCAGCAGGTTGGCCAGGATCCGGTCCAGCCGGCGCCGGTCGGTGAGGACCACGGCGTCCCGGGCCACGGTCACGGACACCGGCAGCCCGGTCGCGCCGACGATGCGCCGTACCGCCCGCCCGAGTTCCACCTCGGTCAGGTCGGCCCGCTCCGCGCCCGCGTCCAGGCGGGAGATCTCCAGCAGGTCCTCGGTGAGCCGGTGCAGGGCCTTCAGCCGGTCGTTGATCATTTCCTTGGGGCGCCCCTCGGGCAGCAGGGACGCCGCCGCGAGCGAGCCCGCCAGCGGGGTGCGCAGGTCGTGCGCGACGTCCGCCGTGAACCGCTTCTCGGCCTCCAGCCGTTCCTGGAGCGACGCGGCCATCGAGTCCAGTGCGACGGCCACGTCCCGTACCTCGTCGTGGAAACGGAACCGCTCCTCGGGGCCCGCCACCGGGTATCCCACCCGCGCGTCCAGGTCCCCCGCGCTGATCCGGCGGGCCACGGCGGCCGTGGTCGTCAGCCGCCGGCTGATCCGGCTGGCCAGGAACAGGCCGGCCAGCGCCACCACGCCGGCCGCCAGGGCAGCGGAGGCGAGGATCGCGGTGTCCACCTCGCGCAGCCGGTCACGGGTGGCCCCGTACGGCAGCCAGACGGCCAGCGCCTTGCCGTCGGCGGGCCCGGCGGCCCACATGACGGGCTTGCCGGTCCGCTCGCCGACCATGCTGCCGGTCTCGCCGCGCGCGACGAGGCGGCGCAGCGGTTCGGGCAGGCCGGGCGGGTCGACGGCGGTGTTCACGTCCCCGTGGGTGGTGCCGTAGGTGTAGTGGGCGACGGCGTGCTCCAGGTCGCGCGACGCGTCCTTGCGGACCTGTCCCACGATCTCCTCGGCGACCACGTTGTGCACCAGGACCCCGAGCACGGCGGCGACCGCGCAGCACACGGCGGTGGTGGTCAGCGCGATCTTCCAGCGCAGACTGCTCGTCGCCCGCACGGCCGCCCGCCCCGCTCAGATCCCGCTCGGCGGGCAGCGCGTGGCGGACTCCTGGACGGTGGGGCATTCGTCGAGCGTCAGCTGCGACAGGTTCATGCTCCCGGCGGCCGGGTCCCACTCGTAGTCGGAGATCGAGACGAGCTTCGGGTTGGAGGTCGGCTCGCGCACCGCGAGGTGCCCGGCGGCCACCTCCACGCCCTCCAGTACCGCGCGGTGGGACAGCACACGGGTGACGGCGCCGTCGTCGACGGTGTAGACGCGGAGCTCGCTCAGCCGGCCGTCGATGTCCACGGCGCTGATCAGCTCGTCCTTGCCGTCGCCGGTCAGGTCGTGCAGGACCGGTGGCCGCACCGGGCAGTCGGGGCCGCCGTCGGCGGCCGTGGTGCACCGGGCCAGCCGCTGCGCCGCCCGCGGGTCCACCAGCTGCCCGGTGCCGCGGTCCCGGGCGATGTCGGCGAGGACGTCCGCGCGGACGACGGCCAGCGCGTCCACGCCGCGCATGGTCCCGCCCGGTACGGCGGGGACGCCCGGCACCACGGCCGGCCGGCCCGGCTTCTGCCCGGGCGCGGGCGGGGAGGGACGGATGTCCTTCCACAGGGCCAGCGGCGCGTGGGCCACGCCCAGATCGCCATCGGTCCGCAGCCCCGTCACATCAGCGCACCCGGTCACGGCCGCGGCCAGCGCGAGGGCCAGGACGGGCAGGCCGCGGGGCGGGGGAACGAAGAGGTGCCGCATGCTCCGATGCTCCCTCGCGGAGCCGGGCCCAGCCCGGGGCCGGGCCCGAATGGGGGACACCGCCGCCCCGGGACCCCGGCGGATTTCCCAGAGCCGGCGGCTTCCCGGGACCCGGCCGGTCAGCGGCCCGGCGTGCCGCCCGGGGACCCAGGTCCCGTCCGCGGCGCGGCCGGCGTCTCCTCCGGGTGCGGGCGGACGATCGAGCGGGCGGCCGCGACCTCCTGGCGGACCGGGCAGAGCACCCCGGTGTCGTCCTCCCCCGGCCCGGGGGCGGGCTCCGGCCCCAGGATCCGGCTGCCGCGTACCCCGCCCGCCAGTTCCCGCAGCTGCCGGACGATCTCGTCGACCTCCGCCGCCGCGGGCGGGGCCGCGCCGTGGTTGACGCGGACCCGGGCGGCCGTGGTGGCGTCCACGATCCGCTCGACGGCGACCACCAGCGGCCACCAGGCGGCCGCCCGCGCACCGGTCGGCGGGGGCTCGGTCAGGGCGCGCTGGAACTCGTTGCGGACGCCCGACAGCTCGCGGTAGATGCGCCGGCGGGCCTGGAGCCGGGCCTGCCGGGCCGCGGCGAGGGCCTCCGGACCGGCCACGGGGGCGAACGACCGCTCCACGTACCGCGCCGCGTCGTCGACGCAGTCGGCCAGCCGGTCGCCGATCCGGGTCCGCCAGCTCTCCGGCCACAGCAGATAGCCGGCGATCAGGGTGATCGCGCAGCCGATGAAGCTGTCCAGCAGCCGCGGCCGGATCAGCTCGAAGCCCTGGTGGTTGAGCTGGTCCGAGAGCAGCAGGATCACGGGGGTGATGGCCGCCGTCTGGAGGGCGTACCCCTTCGCCGAGAAGATCGGGATCAGCGCCCCCAGGAACACCATCACCGGGACGTCCCACCAGCCGCGCGGCACCTCCGCCAGCACCGCCGCCGCGATGACCAGCCCGCCGGCCGTGCCCACGGCCCGCAGCACGGCCCGGGAGAAGACCGACCCGAAGTCGGGCTTCAGGACGAAGGTGACGGTCAGCGCCACCCAGTACGAACGCTCCAGCTCCACCAGGGACACCAGCGACTGGGCCAGGCCGATGCACACCGCCAGCCGCAGTCCGTACCGCCAGGAGGCCGAGGAGAACATCACGTCGCGCACGGTGCGGCGCACCCGGACCCGCAGGGCCGCCGGGCGGCCGAGCCGGTCGTCGACGTTGTCCACGTCGGGGTCGGCCAGGTGCACGATCCGCGCCGCGTGCCGCAGCGCCGCGTCCAGGGCCCGCTCGGCGGGGGTGTGCGGCGCGGGCAGGTCCGGTGCGGCGGGTCCGGGGCGGCCCTCCTCGACGGCGGCCGCCAGTTCCCGTACCGCCGCCGGGATCCGCGGCGGCAGCGGGCGCCCGCGCTGGTGTACGGCCGGTGCGGCCTCCACCAGCGGGATGACGACGTTGAGCTGCGCCAGCATCCGCACCAGCGCGGGGCTGCGGCCGTGCACCCGGGCCCGCCGCCCGAGCACGAGGTCGTAGGCCTGGTCGAGGGCGTGGGTGAGGGCCTGCCGGCGCTCCTCGTACGCCGGCCCGCCCGCCGCCTCCAGCAGCTCGGCCAGGCGGCGGTACGTCGCCGCGACCGCCGACCGCTCCGGCTGCCGCCCGCGCAGCGGCCAGCCCAGCAGCGTCAGCGCCAGCACGAACAGCCCGCCGGCGGTGAGCAGCAGGGGCGCCGTCCACCAGGGCT
The DNA here is from genome assembly GCF_055582305.1 of Streptomyces sp. NPDC042102. NCBI lineage: Bacteria > Bacillati > Actinomycetota > Actinomycetes > Kitasatosporales > Streptomycetaceae > Streptomyces > Streptomyces sp. NPDC042102. The sequence continues at coordinate 137,593 of NZ_JBVJDL010000008.1, read as the reverse complement.
GCGGCAGCGGGAGCCCGGCCCCGATCACGGCGTAGAGCAGGAGCAGCAGCCCGGAGACGGAGGCGACCGTGCCGATCGAGGAGATCATCCCGGAGACCAGCGCGATGAGGGTGAGTGCCCCGACCGCCACCCAGCCGCGCCCGTACACGAGGGTGCCCAGGGCCACCCCGACCGCGCCGAACACCTGGGGGACGGCGATGTTCAGGATCCGCATCCGGTAGGCGTCGGCGGTGTCCCCGATGACCCCGGACAGGGCGCCCATCGAGACCAGGGCGCCGTACTCCGGCTCGTCCAGCGCGAAACCGGCCGCGAGCGGGGCGGCCAGGGCGACACCGGCCCGCGCCGCCGCGGCCCACGGGATCGGCGCGGAGGCCGGCCGCAGACCCCTCAGCAGCCACGCGGGCGGCGCCAGCCGGTTCGGCCGGGTCCGCCCGGACGGTATCTGTTCGGTGCTCATCGCCGCTTCCGTGCCGCCGCTCGCGAATCGGATTCTTCTGAGTTGTCAGCTTATGGGGTACGGCGCAGCCGCCCCGCCAGCCAGGCGGCCAGCGCCACGGCGAGACCGATGGCCAGCACCACCCAGACGGTGGTGCGCAGGAACGCGGTCAGCGCGTCGTAGACCGCCTCGGCGGCCGCCCGGTCGATGTCGGCGGGCAGGTCGTCGAGGGTGAGGTGGCGGCCGACGGCCACCGCGATCGACAGCAGGACGGCGCCCAGCGCGATCCCGAGTCCGGTCGCGATCACGGCCCGGCGGCGGTGGACGGCGACGGCGACCGCGCCGACGGCGAGCAGCAGGGTCAGTACGGGCAGCCAGATGCCGGCGATCTGGAGCATGCGGAAACCTTTCCGGAGCGCCCCCAGGTTGCGGTACTCCATGACCGTCACGGTCACGTGCGTCTCGGGGATGCGGTCGGCGAACGGCACCCCCTCGGCGACCAGTTCTCCCTTGACCTGGGCCACCACCGGCGCGAGGTCGATGGTGACGGCGTCCCCGTCGCCGTGGGCGAGCGCCTGCGTGAACGCGGCGTGCGCGGCCCGGTTGGCGGCCTCCCAGGCGCTGCGGTAGGCCTCGGTGCCGGTGAAGGAGCGCATGGCCTCGCCCAGGAGCGCCTCCACCCCGCCCTGGAAGGGGCCCGCGTCGATCTGCGCGGCGATGGCGTGCGTCGCCCGGGTGACGACGAGGTTCCGTACGGCCGGGTCGTCGGCGAGCGGGGCCATGGCGGCGGTGTAGCGGTCGGCGTCGGCCACCTCCCGGTCGGCCCAGTACGCGACGGCGCTCGCGGGCACCAGAAGGGCCACGAGCACGACGAGTACCGCCGACAGGAAGGTGCGCACGTCACCAGGGAAGGACGCGCGGGCGGGCGGCGCGAGCCCTGCTGCTGCGCCCGGGTGCCGTGTCGGCGCCGTGTCGCCGGTTCGGCCCAGCACGGCCCCGGTCGCTTGCCCCTTCTAATCTGGACATCTAATATCCAGATTATGAAGATGAGCGAGGGCGTCGAGTGGGCGCTGCACAGCTGCGTCAACCTGGCCTGGGCCGGCCCCGACCGGGCGGTCTCGGCCGCGCGCCTGGCCGCCTGGCACGAACTCCCCGCGGCCTACCTGAACAAGCAGCTCCAGGCGCTGGCCCGGGCGGGCATCGTGACCTCCACGCCCGGACCGCGCGGCGGCTTCCGCCTCGCCCGCCCGCTGGACCGCATCACGCTCATGGACGTGGTCGCCGCCGTCGAGGGGCCCGAAGAGGCCTTCCGCTGCGCGGAGATCCGTCAGCAGGGACCCGGCGGCGGCCCGCCCTCCGCCTTCTCCGCCGACTGCGCCATCGCGCACGCCATGACCCGGGCCGAACTGGCCTGGCGCCGCGAACTCGCGGCGCAGCACCTCGACGAGATCCGTCAGCAGGCCGAACGGCAGGCCCCCCAGGCCCCCCAGCGGCTGCGCGACTGGCTCGCCACGCACTGACCCGCACCACGCACGTACGCACGGACGACTCAAGGAGCCTGGACATGACCCGCAGCATCACCAACCCGGCCGGCCTCCACGACCCCACCGGCTTCGGCTACAGCCACATCGTCTCCGCCCCCGGCGAGCAGGTGTTCATAGCCGGCCAGTACGGCTCCGACGAGAGCGGCCACGTCGTCTCCGACGACTTCGAGGCGCAGGTCGCGCAGACCTTCGCCAACCTGCGCACCGCGCTCGCGGCGGCCGGCCTCGGCCCCGGCGACGTCGTCCGCATCGGGACGTACATCGTCGGACACGACCAGCGGAAGCTGGAGGTCCTCCTGAAGCACCTGCACGCCACCTGGGGCACCGGACTGCCCGCCCAGACCCTGATCGGCGTCGCCGCGCTCGCGCTGCCGGAGATGCTCTTCGAGATGGACGCGGTGGCGGTGCGCGCCACCGCCTGACCGGTGCGGCGCACCGGTACTCCGCACGGGTGATCCACTTGCCGCCCCCGGGCGGCGGGTGTGCCCTGGACGGTGGGGGAGAGAAGGAGCCCTGCCATGGCACACGCGGTACCCACACCCACCGCCACCCGGCGGCACGCGGCGCCCCGGCCCCGCGAGACGCGGGAGATGCTGGTGCGTCACCTGCTCGCGGGCCTCGTCTACGGCGTCTACGCGGCGTTCATGCAGCGCCAGATGGGTCCGGTGGACGCGGCGAACGTCTTCTACGGGATCCTGTGCGGCGTGATCTTCGCGGCGTGCATGGCCGTGATGGCCCGCGTCGGCCCCGCGCTGATGCCCGAGCTGCGCGCCACGATGTACGGCGCGTTCACGGGCATCGCACTGGGGTACCTCTACAGCCTGACCGGGGACTCCGTGCTCCGCTCCACCGGCGTCGCCCTGTTCGGTGCCGCGCTCGTCGGGGTGCCGGCGTTCTACTGGTTCCACGTCCACGACGACTGACGCGTACGCCGGTCCCCGCGCCCCGTGGCCGGACGCGGGGACGCGGGACGCGCGGGCTACCTGGAGCGGCTCACCGCCTCGGCGGCCGCCGGCCGGTCCTCGTACGCGTCGGGGTCGGGCTCGCCCTCCCCGGCCGGCACCGGCGCCTCGGGCGCGGGTGCGGGCGCCGGCTTGGGCGCGGGTGCGATCCGGACCGCCTCCGCGCGGAGCATGGCGTTCAGGGCGGTGAAGGGGTCGATGGGCATGCGGGAACCTCACGGGGGTGCGGTGGGGGTGTGGGGGGTGCGCTGCTGCTCGGAACGCTCAGCAGCGCAGCACCTCGCTCCGCACCGTCCGCAGGGACCGCCCCGGTAGCGGGCTCCCGTACGAGATCCCGCCTACCGGTGTCGCGAGGCTCACCGGTACGCCCGCCTCCGGCGGCCGCCGGACCGGCACGCCGCGGGTGAGCGCCCGTACGGACGCCCGGACTTCGGGATCGGCGGCGGGGTCGGCCTGGCCCTCGCCGCCGGGTTCGGCGGGCGCCGACGCCGGGCATGGCTCGGCCGGGGCCCCGGCGGCCGCGGGACCGGTGCCGAACACGCACAGCAGCACGGCGCAGACCACGGCCATGGCCTCGGCCAGTGCCGTGCGCGCCTTCCGTGTCCACGACGGCGTCCCGCTCATGTCCGGTGCTGTGCCCCGACACGCCGGAGAACCACCCCGCCCGGCCCGTCAAAGCCCTCGGCCGGGGGACGAAATACGCCCCTTCAGACCACCACGGACGCCACCGCCGCCGCGCCCATGAGCGCGGCGGCGAGGTGGATGGCCGGATGGCCGTAGTCACCGGACCACAGGTGCCGGACCAGGCCGCCGAGGGCGGCCAGGGCCGTGATGACGCCGATCTGGGCGAACAGGGTCAGCGCGGTGAGGTGGACCAGCACCAGCATCAGGCCACCCAGCCAGAACGGGGCCGCGCCCGTCCAGCCGCGCCACTGCCAGATCGCCGCCTGCATGGGCAGGGTCCCCTCGTCTCAGCTGGTCGGCTGTACCGCCTCCCTGCCAGACTCGGGGGCGGCCGCGGCCGGGACAAGCAGCCGTTCGGCAAGAGTGCCGAACACGAGGCCGAAAACCGCCCACAGGGCAGCCTGGATGGCCAGTGAGGCCAGCCGGAACTGCCAGATCAGCGTCGCCGGGAAGCCGGCCGGCACCTCGTCGATCGGCGGCAGGAAGGCGTACGCCAGCCCGATCGTCACGACGAACACGCCGGCCGCGGCCCAGCCCGCCGTCCAGGTGCCCCGCTTCGGCGCCAGGCGGCGGCCCACGATGCCCGCGGCGGCCGCGAGCAGCACGCTGAGCACGATCATCAGCAGGTAGAGCGCGGTCCGCCGGGCGGCGGTCTCCGGGTCGCCCACCGCCGGCGGGTTGGCCGGGTACTTGAAGAACGGGACCAGCGTCATCGTCACGAACGCGCCGAAGGCGACCAGGGCCGCCGTCGCCCGCGGCGAGAAGCGGCCGACGCGGCCCAGTGCGTACGCGAAGACGAGCGACGCGATGCCGCCGAGCGCGACCCCGTACAGCAGGACGCCGGTGCCCAGTCCCGCCGTGGCCTGGAGGGCCCGGCTGACCGGGGCCTCCTCGCCGTGGTCGTGGCCGGCCGCGGCGGCCTCCTCGATGGCGATCGCCGCGTCGACCTTGGACTCGCCCAGCAGGTAGGCGACGAGGAAGGCGGCGGCGCCGGCGAGCAGGCCGGCGAGCATGCCCCGCAGCAGCAGGGCACGTACGGAAATCTTGTTCACGGTGCGGATTCCCCCGGCGGATCAGTGGCAGGGGAAGCCGAGGAGGTGGCGGCCGTCGTGCAGCCACTCGTGGATGGTCTCGCCCTCGAAGAGCGCGGTGGCGCCCTGCTCGGCACCGACGAAGTAGAGCAGGACCAGCATCAGGACACCCACGAACAGTGCCCAGGGGGCCAGTTCCCTGGCGGACAGCGGGGTCAGGGGTGCGGCGGCGGTGCCCGATGCGGGCACGGCGGACTGAGCCATGGCAGAACCTCCAGGGGAACACGCGTCCCGGTCAGTGGTGCTCTCTGCGACGGTGGCGGGTCTGACTCGTCCTCCCCGCGGGAGGTTCCACAGTGGCGCGACCGTGCCGGATTCTCACCGGTGCTTCCGCTTACCGTCGGCTTGTCGTCGGCGACCGTACCGCGTTTATGCTCCGCTTATGAAGCCCTCAACGGTACGAGTTCTGCTGGTCACTTCGCCCCTTGACGAGGTGGCGCGGCAGCAGCGGTTCCCCGCTGCCGGGCCGTACGGGCTGGACGCGGGCGCCTGGGCCGGGCGCACGCTGGCGGAGGTCGCCGCCGAGGACCCGGCCGCCGTGCAGCGCTGGCTCACCGACCCGTCCTGGGCCCCGCCCGGCGGCGAGTCGGTCGAGCGGCTGGTCGCGCGGGCCGGGGACTGGCTGGGCGCTCTGGAGCCGGGCACCCACCGGATCACCGCCGAGCAGGCCTTCGTACGGGCCGTGGTCGTGCACGCGCTGGGGCTGGACGCGCGGACGTTCTGGCGGCTGGACGCCCGCCCGGACACGCTCACCGAACTGAGCGGCCGCGCGGGGCGCTGGAACCTGCGGCTCGGGGCGCCGCACGACGCCGACGGGGTTCGCTAGGCGAGGTCCGCCGGACGGGGTCCGCTAGGCGACGATCCAGTCGCTGGTCGCGATGACCGGCCGCACCCCGTCGCGGTGGATGGTGCCCTCGATCAGGCCGTACATCCGGTCGGCGGCGAAGTACACCTCGTTGTCGTTCTTGAGGCCGAAGGGCTCCAGGTCCACCAGGAAGTGGTGCTTGTTGGGCAGGTTCAGCCGTACCTCGTTGACCTTCGGGCAGTGGTCGAGCACCCGCTCGGCCATCTGGTTCAGGGTCTGCTGGAGCGAGTAGGAGTACGTCTCGGCGAACGCCTCCAGCATGTGCCGCCGGACCTTCTTGTACGAGCGGTCCCAGTCGTACGACGCGTCGTCGGCGGCCAGCGCCGAGTGTGCCCAGCGGGCGGTGACCTTGGTCGCCAGGATGCGGTCGTAGGCCTCCTGGAGCGTCGTGTACTCGTCCTTGATGTAGCCGTGGAACTCGGAGTCGGTCGAGTTCATCACCGTCAGGTCCTTCAGGCCCGAGATGACCTGGAGGCCGGTGGTCTCGCTGTACGTGATCTGCGCGGTGCGCACCTCCTGGCCCTTGCGGACGAAGGAGTGCTGCTCCTTGCGGGTCGGGACCGGGATCCGGTCCCAGGCGTACTCCTCGATCCGGATCTGCGCCTCGCGGATCGGCGACTGGGAGGAGACGAAGTGCTTGGCGAGGAGGATGCCGAAGGCCTCCGGCGACTCGATGCCGTGCTCCTTGCCGAAGGCGTACACCGTGTTCTTGGTGGTGTCGGTCGGCAGGCAGTTGGTGTTGTCGCCGGTCAGGTGGACGTCGCGGAACTCGCCGCGGAGCGCTACGGAGACGTTGAGGTCGCGGATCTCGTGCCACGAACCGTCGTTGCCCTTGCGGGTGACCTTGACGATGCGGTTCTCGGCCTTGCCGTACTGGTTCTGGGCCAGGACGTGCTTGCTCATGCGCTGTCTTCCTTCGGGTCTCGGGAACACGGAGTCCGTCTCACTGGATCCGTACGCCCGGCGTCCGGCGGCCGCGCACGCAGGTGCAGCCGGCCCGCCCCCCGCCGTTCGGCCCCAGGGGGGCCGCCCCGGGACTGACGTGCATCCCGGTCCGTAGGTGCTCCTCGGATTGCAGCACGCCCACGGGCCGTCAGGAAGGACACGGATCGTCCGAGACGGCCGTCCCCTTTTTGGGCGACCCTCCATCAGCGCAGGTCAGGCCATGTGCGCATCCGCGACCGACAGGGCGCCGTCGAGGATCTCCAGGCCCCGGGCCACGTCGTCGGCGCCGATGTTGCACGCCGGGGCGACGTGGACGCGGTTGCCGGCCACCAGCGGCCACAGGCCGCCCTTCTTGCAGGCCGCGGCGAAGGCGCCCATGGGGGCCGCGTCCGTGCCCGAGGCGTTGTAGGGCACGAGCGGTTCGCGGGTCTCACGGTCGCGTACGAGCTCCAGGGCCCAGAAGGTGCCCAGGCCCCGGACCTCGCCGACCGAGGGGTGGCGCTCGGCGAGCGCGCGCAGCCCGGGGCCGAGGAGCTGCTCGCCGGTACGGGCGGACTGCTCGACGATGCCCTCCTCGGCCATGGTGGTGAGCGTCGCGACGGAGGCGGCGCAGGCCAGGACGTGCCCGGAGTAGGTCAGTCCGCCCGGGTAGGGGCGGCGGGCGAAGGTCGCGGCGATCTCCGCCGAGATGGCGACGCCGCCGAGCGGCACGTACCCGGAGTTGACGCCCTTGGCGAAGGTCATCAGGTCCGGGACGACCTCCCAGTGGTCGGCGGCGAACCAGCGCCCGGTGCGCCCGAAGCCGACCATGACCTCGTCGAGGATGAGCACGATGCCGTGGCGGTCGCAGATCTCGCGGACGCCGGCGAGGTAGCCGGCCGGCGGCACGAGCACGCCGGGCGCGCCGCCCACCGGCTCCAGGAGCACCGCGGCGACCGACTGCGCGCCCTCGAAGACGATCGTGTCCTCCAGGTGCGCCAGCGCCCGTGCGCACTCCTCGGCCTCGGTGGTGGCGTAGAAGGGCGAGCGGTAGCGGAAGGGCCCCCAGAAGTGGACGACGCCGGCGGTCGCGGAGTCGGTGCCGAAGCGCCGCGGGTCGCCGGTGAGGTTGAGCGCGGTGGTGGTGGCGCCGTGGTACGAGCGGTACGCGGAGAGGACCTTGGGACGGCCGGTGTGCAGCCGGGCCATCCGGACGGCGTTCTCGACGGCCTCGGCGCCGCCGTTGGTGAAGAAGATCTTGTCGAGGTCGCCCGGCGTCCGCTCCGCGATCAGCCGGGCGGCCTCGGAACGCACGTCGACGGCGAACCCGGGGGCCACGGTGCACATCGTCGCCGCCTGCTCCTGGATCGCGGCGACGACCTTCGGGTGCTGGTAGCCGATGTTGGTGTAGACGAGGGCGCTGGAGAAGTCGAGGTAGCGGTTCCCGTCGTAGTCCCAGAAGTACGACCCCTCCGCGCCGGCGACGGCGAGCGGGTCGATGAGCTCCTGCGCGGACCAGGAGTGGAACACGTGCTTGCGGTCAGCGTCCTTGACGGCGTCTCGTGCGTTCATGGATCGAGGGTAATTGTCCATGATTCGGACTGCAATTTCCGGATGCTGGAATCTTGGGAGGGAGGGGCGGTGGAGCCGGTGATTGATCGCCCGGTGCGTGGGTAGGTGCCGCGCAGAGACAGTGGGAGGCTGCCGTGGGTACCGAGATGTGGGCTTATGCCAAGAGCAGCGGCCATGTCGCGGGGGTGGAGCTCACCGGTTTCAAGGTGGTGGCGCGCGACGGGCACGTGGGGAAGATCGACAAACACTCCGCCGACGTGGGCCGTTCGTACATCGTCGTGGACACCGGGCACTGGTTCATGGGGCGCCACGTCCTGGTACCGGCGGGCGTGGTGACGTACGTGGACCTCGACGAGGAGACCGTGCACGTCGCCGTGACCAAGGCCGACATCAAGGCCGGCCCGGACTTCGAGCGCGGACAGCATGAGGACGACGTGGCCCACATCCGGCTGATCGAGCAGTACTACGCCGTCAACCGGCACATGTGAGCCCGGAGGGAGGGACCATGGCCCGGCGCTTCTCCGTCGAGGCGACCGCCGTGGACGGCGGCACCGTCCTCGCCCTGGCCGGTGAGCTCGACCACGACACGGCGGCGCCGCTGCGCGAGGCGCTGGCGGCCGCCCTGGACGGGGCGGGCGCAGGGAACCGGCTGGTGGTGGACTGCGCGCGGCTGCGGTTCTGCGACTCGACCGGACTGAACGTGCTGCTGCGGGCCCGGCTGCAGGCCGAGGAGGCCGGCGGCCGCCTGGAGCTGTCGGGGCTGCGCCAGCCGGTGGCGCGGATGTTCCACCTCACCGGCGCCGCGGGGGTCTTCCGGGTCCACGCCGACCTGGCCGACGCCCTGGCCGCGAGCGGTGCGCCGAGCGGTCCGAGCGGCCCCAGTGCCCCCGGCGGCCCGAGCGGCCGCTCCGGGCCGGCCGGCCCGGAGCGGCACGCGGGGGGCGGTGGCGCGCCGTGACCGAACAGACGCGCCGCCTCATCCTGGGCGGCGGCACCCCGGGCGTGGTCACCCGCTGCCGGGACTTCACCCGCCAGGCCCTGGTGGACTGGGGCTGGGTCGGCCCGGAACCGCAGGAGGACCTGTGGGCCACCGCCGGCGGGCGCGGCCCGGGACGCGGGTACGGGTACGCGTACGCGCCCGACGCGGGCCGTCCCCACCACGCGGCCGGCCGCACCGACGCGGCCGAGGGCCGGGGCGGGCCGGACGGGTCGGGCTGGCAGGACGGGCCGGGCGTGCCGGGCGGGCAGGACGGGCCGGGCGTGCCGGGCGTGCCGGGCGGTTTCGACCGCGCCGCCGCCGACCGCGCCGAGGCCGCCGAGGACGTGCTGCTGCTGGTCTCCGAGCTGGTGACCAACGCCTGCATGCATGCCGGCGGTCCCAGGGAACTGGTCCTGCGCCACACCGCCGAGCGGCTGCGGGTGGAGGTCAGCGACGGGAGCCCGGTCGAGCCCCGTCGCCGTCCGATCCTCGATCCCGCCCTGCCGGGCGGTCACGGTCTGACCGTGCTGGAGCGGCTCGCCCGCCGCTGGGGTTCGGTGCCCTCCACGAGCGCGTGGGGCGGCAAGACGGTGTGGCTGGAGGTGGCCTCGCCGCTCACCGCGGATCCGTGGCGTCCGGCTGCGGCTGCGACACCGGCTGCGACACCGGCTGCGGCTCCCGCTGGGGGTGCGGCTCCGGCTCCGGCTCCGGATCCGCCAGCAGCCCGGTCCGCAGCGTCGTCAGAGTCCGGGTGAGCAGCCGCGACACGTGCATCTGCGACAGGCCCAGCCGGTCGCCGATCTCCGACTGCGTCAGCTCCTGGCCGAAGCGCAGGGAGAGCAGGGTGCGCTCGCGCTCGGAGAGCTCGGCCAGCAGCGGCTTGAGGGACTCCAGGCACTCGATGCGGTCGTAGGCGGCCTCGTCCTCGCCGAGCGCGGGCCGGCTGCCGTACGCGTCGCCGTCCTCCTGCGCCGGGGCGTCCAGGGACCGGGTGGAATAGGCGTGCGCGGCCTTGCGGCCCTCGGCCAGCTCCTCCTCGTCGACGCCCAGGCGTTCGGCGAGCTCGCCGTCGGTGGGGGTGCGGCCGAGGTCCTGTTCCAGCGCGTCGTTCGCCTTGGCGGTGTCCAGGCGCAGTTCCTGGAGCCGGCGGGGGACCTTCACGGCCCAGCTGGTGTCACGGAAGAAACGTTTGATCTCACCCGTGATGGTGGGCATCGCGAAGGAGGTGAACTCCACTCCGCGGTCCGCGTCGAACCGGTTGATGGCCTTGATCAGGCCCACCGTGCCGACCTGGACGATGTCCTCCATCGGCTCGCTGCGGTTGCGGAACCGGCGGGCCGCGAACTTGACCAGGCTGAGGTTGAGCTCGACGAGCGTGTTGCGTACGTACGAGTACTCGGCGCTGCCCTCGTCCAGGGCCTGCAGCCGGTGGAACAGGGCCACCGAGAGCGTGCGGGCCTCGCCCGTGCTGACGCCCAGCGGGTCCTCGGGGATCTCCGGGAGCCCGGTGAGGTCCGGGGTTCCCGGGCTCTCCGTCCGAGGGTGCGGTGTGTGGCTCCGTGGTGCGTGGCTCCGTCGTGCGTCCGGGGCCGCCGCGGCCGGGTCGGCCACGGGGTCCGTATGGTCGAAGTGGTCGGGGGTGTGCGCGATGGGGTCCATGCTTCGTCCTCCGACGGTGCTGGTGCTTCGCGGCGGATGCAGCCTGGCCGTCGTGAGCCATGTCCTGTGTTGGTATACCCGGCGGGCGCCTCGCGTATCCCTCGGGCCCGCGCGCCCGGCCGCCGGGTCGTGGCGGCCCGCGGGAGGGACCTGGTCCGGCGGCCCTGGACGGGGGCCGGATGCGGGGTGTGCCCGCCTCGCCATCGTCGCCCCCGGCGCGGCGGCCCGCCACCCCGCGCGGCGCCCCGAAACCCGATGGAAGATCATCGGATCGCTGGCCATAGTGACGCCCATGGCATCCCTTGTGCATCACGTGACCATCGACTGCGCCGACACCTACCGGCTCGCCACCTTCTGGGCCGCGGTGCTGAACAGCAAGATCGCCGACGACGACTTCCCCGGTGACCCCGAGGCCCTGGTCGAGACGGAGGGCGTGTCGATCCTGTTCATAGCCGTCCCCGACACCAAGTCGGTCAAGAACCGGATCCACTTCGACATCCAGCCCACCGACCGCACCCGTGACGAGGAGGTCGAGCGCCTGCTCGCCCTCGGCGCCACCGTGGTCGGCGACCACCGCCGTCCCGACGGCGCCGGCTGGGTCACCCTCGCCGACATCGAGGGCAACGAGTTCTGCGTCGAGCGCAGCGCCGCCGAGCGGGCCGTGGCCACGCCCACGGCCTGAGGCCTCAGGCCTGAGGCCGCGGGCCGCGTGCCGCCCGGCCGCTGACGCCGGGCGGCACGCGGCCCGCGGAAATACGATGGGGAAAACGGACGTCCATCGGAGCGGTCCATGACCCCGCGTCGTCCCCCGCGGTCGAGCGCCGACGACCTGCTGACCATGCTCGGGCGGCTCACCGCCCAGGCGCGGGAGGGGGCCGAGCTGCACACGGCCCGCGTGGAGCTGGCCCAGGCCCTGCAGCGCGAGATGCTGCCGGCCACCCTGCCCGCCGTACCGGGCCTGCGGACCGCGGCCCGGTACGCGCCGGCCCGGCGCGGGCTGGACATAGGCGGCGACTGGTACGACGGGTTCGCCCTGCCCGACGGGGCGCTGGCCTTCTCCATCGGCGACGTCCAGGGCCACGACGTCGAGGCGGCGGCGTTCATGGGCCAGATCCGGATCGCCCTGCGGGCGGTGGCCGCGGCCGCCGCCGACCCGGGGCAGGTCCTCGGCCGGGCCAACGACCTGCTGCTGTCGGTGGGCCGCGACCTCTTCGCCACCTGCGGCTTCTTCCGGTTCGATCCGAAGACCTGGGTCCTGGAGGCGGCCCGGGCCGGGCACGTCCCGGCGGTCTGGGCCACGGTCGACGGCGCGTACGGCGTCGCCGAGGACGAGGGCGGCATCCCGCTGGGCATGCTGCCCGGCTCGGCGTACCCGGTGACCCGCCACCCGCTGACGCACGCGGGAGCCTGGGTGCTGCTGACCGACGGTGTGGTGGAGGGCCCGTCGTTCCCGATCGAGGTGGGGCTGGCCCACGTGGCCCGGGTGGTCCGGGACGGCGCGGGCGCCGACCCCGGGGACCTGGCCGCCGAGGTGATGAAGGTGGCCGACTCCACCGGCCACGCCGACGACGCCGCGGTCCTGGTCCTGCGCCACGAGGCGGCCGCGCCGTCGCCGTGACGACCGGACACCCCTGACCGGGCGTGTCACGCTCCGCGGCGGGGCGGCGGGCGGTGTCTCATACGGTGATGGGCACCGAGCAGGGGCGGGGGGAGCCGGAACAGGGCCGAGGGCAGAACCGGGGACAGGGCCGAGGGCAGAACCGGCGACAGGGCCCGTGGCGTGGCCGGGGCGCCGGCGCCACGCTCCTCCAGATCCTCGCCGTCACCGTCGTCTACTACGCCGGCGCGCGCGTCGGCCTGCTCCAGAGCGTGGTCGTCGACGGGGCGCAGGTCACCCCGCTGTGGCCGCCCACGGGCATCGCCGTGGCCGCCCTGCTCCGGCTCGGCGTCGGCGTCTGGCCGGGCATCGCGGCGGGAACGGCCCTGGTCATCGCGTCGATCAGCAGCCTCGACGCGTCCGCCCTGGGCATCCTCGCGGGCAACACCCTCGCCCCGCTGTGCGCGTACGCGATGCTCCGGCGCGCGGACTTCCGTACCGAGCTGGACCGGCTGCGCGACGCGCTGGCCCTGGTCTTCCTCGGCGGGCTGCTGCCCATGCTGGTCAGCGCGACCGCCGGCAGCGGGACGCTGGTGCTCACCGGCGCCCTGCCGGCGGCCAACTTCTGGCCGGTGTGGTCCGCCTGGTGGGCCGGCGACGCGATGGGCGTCCTGGTCCTGACCCCGCTGCTGCTGGCCCTGCGCCGGCCCCGGCTCCCCGTGGACCCGTTGCGTGCGGTCGAGGCGGCCGTCCTCCTGATCACCGCCACCGTGGTCACCCTGGCGACCACCCGGAGCACGCTGTCCCTGCTCTTCCTGGTCTTCCCGCTGATCATCTGGGCGGCCGTGCGCTTCCAGCTCGCCGGCGCCGCGCCGTGCGTGCTGATCATCTCGGTCCTGTCGATCTCGGCGGCCACCGAGGGCGCCGGCCCCTTCGCGAACCGCACCCTCTTCGAGGTCATGGTCATTCTCCAGGCCCTCAACGGCAGCGCGGCCCTGACCGCCCTGCTGCTGTCCGCCATGGTCACCGAGCAGAACAACATCCGCGTGAGGATCGAACAGGCGTGCGAAAGCCTGGCCGAGGTGGTGACCGCCCTCCAGGCGGGCCGCCCGAAGGGCTAGGGCCGGAGGGCTGGGGCCGCCTGAGGGTTCAGGGTGTGTCCGTCGGGCGTGGGCGCGGCGTGAAGACGCGGTCCAGGTGGTGGCGCAGGACCGCGGTGGCCGCGTCCGGGGTGCGCTGGCCCACCAGGATGCTGGTGCCGAGGGTCGCCGCCATGGCCAGCAGGCTGATCGCCTCCGTGCGCGCGTCGGCGTCCGGGTCGGCCCGTCCGGCCTCCTGGGCCGACGCGATCAGGCCGGCCAGGGCGTCCTCGGCGGCGTCGGGGTTGTCGATGAAGGGCTGGGCGGCCAGGGCCTCGTCGGTCACGGACAGGATCGCGTACGAGCTGTAGAGCAGGTGGAAGGTCCGGCTCTCCTCGTCGGTGGGCAGGGACGCCAGGATCAGCGCCTCCGCGGTCGCGCGCGGGCCCGGGTCCGGGCCCGCGGCGCTCAGCCGGGCGGCGACGCGGGCGGTGAAGCGGGCGGTCAGGTGCTGGAGTCCGTAGAGGAGCAGCTTCTCCTTGGTCTCGAAGTAGTACTGCACGAGCCGCAGCGATACGCCGGCCTCGGCCGCCACGTCGCGCATGCCGACCGCGTGCAGTCCGCGCCGTCCGGCGACGCGCACGAGCGCGTCGGCGATCTGGGTGCGCCGTTCTTCGTGGTCCACGCGTTTCGGCATGTCTTCGTGGTCTCCGCCCGTCGGTGGGGATGCGTCGCTGGATTTTCATGGTACCGCCGTACCATTGTCGTGGTACGGTCGTATCACGAAGATCAGGTTCTCCCAGGAGGTGCCCCGTGACCGACTCCACGACCCGTGCCCGCCGCGACATCGGCCGCTACGTCGACGACACCCTGCGCGACCGGTACTTCGCCGCCTGCGACGTGCTGTTCGCGAAGGGCGCGCCCCTGCGCTCCGAGACCGACGTGGAGACGAGCTTCGGCACCACGCACGTCTACCGGTACGGCCCCGCCGACCCCGCCGCCGAGTCCCGTACGCCGGTGGTCCTGATCCACGGCTCCGGCGGCTGTTCCGCGATGTGGTACCCCAACACCGGCGCGCTCAGCGCCGACCGCCCGGTCTACGCCTTCGACACCCCCGGCGACCCCGGCCGCAGCGTCCATCGCGAGCCGATGTGGCAGCCCGAGCGCGCCGCCCAGTGGCTCGACGAGACCCTCGACGCCCTCGGCCTCGACAAGGTGCACCTGGTCGGGTCCTCGTACGGCGGCTGGCTGGTCATCAACATGGTGCACCGCCGCCCCGGCCGGCTCGCCTCCGTCACCGCCCTCGACCCGGGCGGCCTGGAGAAGGTGGGGCTGCGGTTCTTCGTATGGATCTTCGCGAGCCTGTTCGCCACGTACGCGCCCAAGGCGCTGCGCCCGCGGCTCGCCTCCTGGCTGGAGCAGCCCGTGATCGTCGTTCCCGAACTGCGCGCCTGGATCCAGGCGGGCGTGCGCGCCTTCCGGATCCGCCGGCCCGCCCCGCTGCCGCTGTCGGACGCCGAACTGGGCACGATCCGTACGCCGTTCTACCTGATCATGGGCAAGCGGAGCCTGCTGGTGCACCCGAAGCGGCAGCTGGAGCGGGTGCCCCGGGTGATCCCCGGCGCCCGCGCGGAGATCGTCGCCGCTACCGGCCACGGCCCGCAGATCGACCACCCCGACCTGGTCAACGCCCGGATGCTCAGCTTCATGGAGGACGTCGACTCGCTCGCGCCGAGCGCCCGCGCGTAGGTCGTCCAGCGGGCCCCCGGCCAGGGCCGGACGGCCCGGGCCGGGTCTGGCATCATGACCGGAAGGACCGAAACGGAACCTTCCTCCGCGAGTGCGCCGGACACTGTTCCGTCCGGCGCGGCCCACGGAAGGAGTGCGCGGTGAACGACGGCGAGACCCCGCAGGCCGGCGCGGCCGGATCCCGGCGCAAGGACGTCCGGCGCAACCAGCAGGCCCTGCTGGACGCGGCCGCGGCGGCCTTCGTCGCCTCGGGGGTGGACGCACCGGTACGTGACATCGCGGCCAGGGCCGGGGTCGGGGTGGGCACGGTCTACCGGCACTTCCCGGCCCGGGCGGACCTCGTCATCGCCGTCTACCGCCATCAGCTCGACGCCTGCGCCGAGGCCGGCCCGGCCCTGCTGGCGAGCAGTCCGACACCGCACGCCGCGCTGGAGCGGTGGGTCGGCCTCTTCGTCGACTTCCTGGTGACCAAGCACGGCCTGGCGGCCGCGATGCGGTCGGACAGCGCGGGCTTCGAGACGCTCCACGCCTCCTTCCTCGACCGGCTGGTGCCGGTGTGCACCGAGCTGCTCGACGCCGCCGTCGCCGCGGACGAGATCGCCTGCGACCTCACCGCGTACCAGCTCATGCGCGGCATCGGGAACCTCTGCATCGGCGCCGAGAGCGACCCCGGCTACGACGCCCGCCGCCTGGTGGCCCTGCTGGTCGCCGGCCTGCGCAGTCGGCCGCAGTGACCCGTCCCCGCTGACCCGTCCCCGCTGACCGTCCCCACGGCGGCAGCACATCGGCAGCACGTCGGCAGCACGGCGGGCCCGGGTCACCGACCCGGGCCCGCCGCGTGTCCCGGCGTACGGCTCACCCCGCCGCCACCGGCTCCGCGGGCCGGACCTCCGGGAGTACGGAGCCCCCCGACCCCGACGCCCGTGGCCGGTACCCGCGAGCCACCACCGCCCCGCCCACCGCGAAGAGCGCCATCGCCGCCGCGACGCTCCAGAAGCCGGCCCCGAGCGAGGCCGTGGCGAACTGCCCCACGACCGGCATGAGGGCCGCGGTGCCCAGGCCGATGGCGAGCAGCCGCAGCGAGGCCATCTTGGCCTTGTCGCCCTCCGCCGCGTGCTGCTGGAGCGAAGTCAGCAGCCAGGTGAGGCTGTTGAGGTTGGCGAACCCCGCCAGGAAGAAGGCGAGGAAGTGCACCGCGGCCGTCCCGCTCATGGCCAGCAGGGCGGCCGCCACGGCCTGGCCGAACAGCCACACCGGCAGCAGGCGCTGCGAGACGAGGTACCGGGTCAGGAACGAGGCGCTGATCATCCCGACCGCGAACGTGGCCTCCAGCGCCGCCACGTACCAGCCCCGGCCGCCGTGGAACTCGGCGGTCAGGGGGATGACCAGGGTGCTCAGGCCCTGGGCGAAGACGAAGTCGCCGCCGCACAGGACGATCATGAGGAAGACGGTCCGGTCGCCCCGGTAGCGGACCAGCATCCGCCGCCACTCGCCCACCGTGCCCGTCACGGCCCGCGTCAGCAGGCGTGCGGACAGCGGCGGGTTGCCCTCGTCCGCCGTCAGGCGGATCCGGCTCACCGCGAGGGCGCAGGCCAGCGACATCAGGATGTCGATCATCAGGGCCTGCTCCGCGGTGCCCCAGGTCAGGATCAGTCCGAGGAGCGCCATCCCGCTCAGCGCGCCGGCCTGGAAGGCCACGCCGATCAGGCTGTTGAACCGGGTGGCGTGCTCCTGGTCCACGTGGTGCGCGGTCAGCTTGAACAGCGCCGACCGCTCGACGTTGTCGAAGACGGCGAGCAGCGCGGACGCCGCCACGATCCAGGGCACGGCTGCGGTGCCCGGCAGCAGGGCCGCGACACCCACGATCAGCGCGACGGTGCCGGCCCGGCCCAGCCCGCACAACGCGTACACCCACTTGGAGTTGAGGGCGTCCACCAGCGGACCGCACACCGGCAGGACGCACAGGGCCGCCACGCCCTGGAGGGTCAGGACGAACGCGAAGGCGGCCGGGCTGCCGGTACGGCCGTACAGCAACTGCCCCATGGCCAGGGTGTGGATGCCGACGCCGACGCTGGAGAGGGTGATCGCCCCCAGCATGGTGCGCGCGACCCGGTCGTGTCCGAGCATCACAGCACCCCGTCCAGCCGGCGGTCGATGACGTTCTTGACCTTGCCGCTGACCGGATTGCGCGGCAGCCCGCCCTCCGCGAGGCAGACGATCCGCAGCTCGTACGCGTCCAGCGCGGCGTCGAAGTCCTGGTAGCCGCCCAGCACCGGGAACTCCTTGACCAGCAGCTCGCGCACGGCCTCGGGGTCCGGCGGGCAGGGCGCCTCGGTGCGGACCGTCAGGATCTCCCGGCTGCCCTCGGTGGCGACCTCGATCTGGAGCTGCGAGACCTCGAAGGCGGCGAGGACGTCGAAGACCTCCCCGTACAGAACCGTTTCGCCCTTGAAGCGGACCAGCCCGTCGGAGCGGCCCAGGTACTCCAGCACCCGCCCCGACACCCCGCACGCGCACACGTACTCGTACGTGCGGCCCATGTCGCCGATGCGGTAGCGGATCAGCGGGCCCTCGAACTTCTGCAGGCCCGTGACCAGCAGCTCACCGGCGGTCCCGGGCGCGACGGGCCGGCCGGCCTCGTCCACGACCTCGATGAGGTTGTAGTCGTCGTTGACGTGGTGCACGGTCCCGCCGAGGAAGGCGCACTGGTAGCCGAGCTGCGCGCCGTCGTTCGCCGCGAGGATGCTGGACACCACCCGGGCCCCCAGCTCCTGGCGCAGCCAGGTCTTGTCGGTCTCGGTCATCGGGGTGCCGCCGTAGATCACCTTCTCGATCCGCAGCCCGGGGCGGCGCTTCTTGGCGTCGCGCAGCAGCGGCAGGATGAGGGCCGGCATGCCGAGGACCACGTTGGCGCCGAAGCTCCCGGTGAGCATCAGCAGATCGTCGACGGTCACGAACTGCGCGGTCGCGTACGACTCGACGGGCATCCGGGACAGCTCGCTGAAGGTCGTGGTCAGCCCGCCGTACATGCCGCCGCCGAAGAGCGTGTTGACGATGCGGTCGCCCGGCTCGATCCCCAGCGCGTACAGCATGGGGACGGCCTCGCGGACCATGTTCTCCCAGTCGGAGCGCGAGTAGACGATGTAGCGCGGCTCGCCGCTGGTCGCGCCCGAGCGCAGCACCTCCCCGGTGGCCCGGTCCCCGCTGCTCAGGTCGCGGCTCGCGGGCAGCGAGTGCGCCTCCAGCGCCGACTTCTCCAGGACGGGGAGCCGCGTGGGGTCGGCGTCCCGCGTCACGTCGGGCAGCTCCCGGTAGTACGGGGTGCGCCGGGCGCGCGCGACGAGGTAGCGCAGGCGGGCCGCGAGCCGTTCCGCGCGGTGGTCGTCGTCCTCGCCGCGGATGTGGGCCAGGGAGACGCCCGGCAGGTGCCGGCGGCGCAGCAGCCCGTGCGCCCACGCGGCCTGGCAGTCGAGGGCGAGGTCCGCGCCGGCGGGCAGCTCGGGGACCTCCAGCGGTTCCACGGGCGCGTCGGCGCCGGGCCCGGTCACCCGGCCCGTCGGCAGCGGGACACCGGCGCCCCGCAGCGCCGTCATGACCTGCTCCCACAGCTCGCCCCGCGCCGACCGTACGGTGACCCGGTTGCCCAGGGCCCACGCGAGCAGCAGACCGCGCAGGGTCGCCTCGGCGCGCAGGTCGTCGAGGACGACGGTGCCCACCGGGCTCAGCTCCAGGACCTCGTCGCTGTCGGTCAGCGGCTGCCAGGGGAACTGGCAGACGCCGCCGAGCAGCCGGTCCAGCCCCTCGAAGAGCCGCCCGCTGTCGAACCGGCGCGGCGGGTCGGCGACGCCGGCCTGCCGCAACGCGGCGTCGAGCGGGGCGAGGGCGCCGGACGCGAGGGCGCGCTCGACGTGCTCGACGGCCAGCAGGAGGTCGGTGGGGTAGTGCCTCATGATCATGTCCTCGTCATAGGTAGGGGGTGGCTGCCGTCCGTCCGCGCACAGCCGGTTCACGGCGCCGCGCCACGGGGCGGCCTCACAGCTGTACGGTGATCACCGCGGCCAGCCGCCGGACGCCTTCGCCGATCTGCTCCGCCGGCGGGTACGAGAAGGACAGCCGCAGGTGCCGGGCGCCGCGGCCGTCCGCGTAGAAGCCGGTTCCCGGCACGAACGCGACCCCCGCCGCCAGCGCGTGGGGCAGCAGTTCGCGCGCGTCCATGCCCTCCGGGAGCGTCAGCCAGATGAAGAAGCCGCCGTCCGGGACGGTCCACGACACCTCCGCGGGCATCGAGGCGGAGAGCGCGCGCAGCATGGCGTCGCGCCGGGCGCGGTAGCCCGCGCGGAAGTCCGCGAGCCGCTCCCGCCACGGCTGCGTGCGCAGGTAGCGGTCCACGGTCAGCTGGGCGAGCGCGGAGTGGGAGAGCATGGCGCTCTCCGCGGCGAGCACCAGCTTGGCGGTCAGGGCGGCCGGTGCGTGCACCCAGCCGACCCGCAGGCCCGGGGCCAGCGTCTTGGAGAAGGACCCGAGGTAGATCACCCGCTCGGGGTCGTCGGCGGCGAGGGCCCGCGTGGGTTCGCCGTCGTAGTGCAGGAGGCCGTACGGGTTGTCCTCCACCACGAGCACCCCGGCCGACCGGCAGACCTCCAGGATCCGCGCGCGGCGGCCCGCCGGGACCGTGGCACCGGTGGGGTTCTGGAAGGTGGGGACGGTGTAGAAGAACTTCGCGGGCCGGCCCTCGGCCGCCAGCCGCCGGAAGGCCGCGGCCAGTTCGTCCGGGACCACCCCGGCACGGTCCATGGCGACCTGCACCACGCGGGCGCCGGCGGCCTTGAACGTACCGAGCGCGGTGACGTACGTGGGGCCTTCGGCGACCACCGTGTCCCCGGGGTCGAGCAGCACCCGGGCCAGCAGGTCCAGGGCCTGCTGGGAGCCCACGGTGACCATGACGTCCTCGGGGCGGGCGGAGATCCCCTCGACCGCCATGACGGAGCAGATGCGCTCGCGCAGCCCCGGGTCGCCCTGCGCCGACCCGTACTGGAGGGCCGTCGCGCCGTGCTCGCGCACCACGTCGGCGACGATCCCGGCCATGGTGTCCGCCGGGAGGGCGGAGACGTCCGGCATGCCGCCCGCCAGCGAGACGATGCCGGGGAGGGCGGCCACGGAGAACAGCGAGCGGACCTCGGAGGGCACCATGGCGTGGGCGCTGCGGGAGAAGTACCGCTCCCAGGACACGGGCGCGGGCACCGGCGCGGGCACGGTCGCGGGCACCAGCGCGGGCACGGTCGCGGGCACCGGCACCGGGCCGGCGTGCGGCACCGGTCGCGGTTTCAGTTCCATGGGCAGGCGCATCACTGTCTCCTGAGGTCGGAAGGGCGGGTCTCGTCGCCCGCGGTGGCGTCGGTGGTCCCGGCCGACGCCAGCAGCCCCACCGTGTAGTCGCGCAGGACCGTGTCCTGCCGTGCGTGCAGCAGCCGCACGTCCCTGCGCGGGCCGGCCGGGTCCCGGGTGACCAGGCACGCGGCCCGCTGCCGCATCGTGTACGGCCGACGGGCCGCGGCACGGAAGGCGGCCGGGTCCGTGCGGGCCAGCTCGGCCCACTCCCGCTGGTCCTCGCCCAGCGCCGTACGGGCCAGGTCCAGCAGGTCGGAGGCGCACGGCCCGGTCCGCAGCCCGGCCGGTTCGATCCCGCCCGCCGTCGTGGTCAGGTCCACGCAGGCGGGACCGTCACCGGCCCCGTGGGCCACGGCCGCCGCCAGCGCCGTCTCGACGGCCCAGTCCTGCTCCGCCCCCTTGCGCGGCAGCAGGAGGGCACCGGGGAACTCGCACGGATACTCCGCGGCCGCGCTCCCCCGTACGCTCCAGATGGCGCAGATCCGGTGGGTGGAACCGAGCGTCACGACGCTGATGTGCAGTCCGGTGCGGACGTGTGACATGGAACCCTCGCTCGCTCAGGGGGAGTTGCCGGGGACCGGTGCCCGGTCGTCCGGGCCCAGCCGTACGACCGCCTTGCCGGTGTTCTCGCCGCGCAGCATCCCGAGGAAGGCGTCGACGGTCCGCCCGAAGCCCTCGGTCACGCTCAGCCGGTCGGTGATCCGTCCCGACCGCAGGTGCGGGACGAGGAACTCCTCCAGCTCTCCTTGCGCGTCGCGGTGGCGGGAGACGAGGAAGCCCTCCAGCCGAATGCTCTTCTCCACGAGGTCGAAGAGGTTGCGGGGCGCCGCCGGGGCGGAACCCGCGTTGTACTGGGCGATGGCTCCGCACCAGGCGATCCGCCCGTCCTCGCGCATCGCCCCGATCGCCGCCTCCAGGTGCGCGCCGCCCACGTTGTCGACGTAGACGTCGATGCCGTCGGGCGCCACGCGGGCCAGCTGCTCGGGCAGGGAGGGTCCGGCGCGGTGGTCGAAGGCGGCGTCGTAGCCGAGCTCCTCGGTCAGCAGCCGGACCTTGGCCGGGGAACCGGCGCTGCCGACGATCCGGCCGGCGCCCAGCAGCCGCGCCAGCCGGCCGGCTGCCGTCCCGACACCCCCGGCGGCGGCCGAGACGTAGACCGTCTCGCCCGCCCGCAGCCGGGCGATGCGGGTCAGGGCGACGTACGCCGTCAGGCCGGTGCCGCCGAGCAGGCCGAGGAAGGACTCGGTCGCGACCCCCTCGTAGCGCGGCAGGACGCGCACCTCGTCCGCGGACACCACGGCGTGGGTCCGCCAGCCCTCCCGGTGGAACACCAGGGCCCCGACGGGAAGTCCGGCGCTGCGCGACTCCACGACCCGGCCGATCGAACGGCCTTCCAGCGGAGCGTCCAGCTCCCACTCGGCGTCCATGGCCTCGCGCATGTACGGATCCACCGACAGCCACAGGTTCTCCACCACGGCCTGGCCCTCGGCCGGCGCCGCCAGGGGCAGCTCCGCCTCGGCGAAGTCCTCGGGCACGGGCATGCCCCGGGGCCGGCGCCGCTGCGTGATCACCCGCGTGCTGCGGACCGGGGCGCTCATGCCGCCACCTGCCCGGCCGGCGCGGTGCGGACGGAAACGGCGGCGGCGCACTCGGTCAGGAAGCGGCGCAGTTCGCCCGCGTCGGCGTGGGACGCCTCGATGAAGACCGGCACCTCCCACTCCTGGTAGGTGATGTGACGCGGCGTCTCCTGGTCGGGCGCGAGGACGTGCAGGGTGTCCAGGCACGGATGGTTCCGGATCCGGTCGGGTACGTCGATCGAGCGCACCTCGCCGGGCGCCAGGTGGTGGCCGGGGAAGGCGAGCCAGCCGTGGTGGCGCCCGCTGGGCGGGCCGGCCTGCGGCCGGTCCAGGCCGAGCCGGACGGCGATCTCGTGCGAGGGCAGGTGCACCCCGGTGTGCAGCTCGTGGACGGAGACCACGGCCGCGCCGCCGACCCGGTTGGCCACCTCAAGGAAGACCAGCTCGCCTGCGGGCGTCTCGAAGAACTCCAGGTGGACGCAGCCCTCCTCGATGCCGAGGACCGCCACCACCTGCTCGGCCAGCGCGCGCTGGGCGGGCGTGCACGGCTCCTGGTGCGAGCCGAGCGGGGACCCGTGCGCGTACTCGACCGGCTTGTTGACGTACCGGCTGACCGCGAGGTCGACGAGCCGGCCGTCCGCCACCAGCCCGTCCGCGTGCAGGATGTCCCCGTCGATGTGCTCCTCGAGCTGGAACTCGCCGGCGTCGGTCAGCCGCGCGTAGGCGTCGAGCGCCTCGCGGGCCGTCGCGTGGATCGTCACGTCCTCGCTGGAGGCGCCCTGGCGGGGCTTGAGGACCGTACGCCCGGTCCACGGCAGCGTGCCGTCCGCCGCGGGCCCGGCGGCGAACCGGGGGTGGCGCAGACCCGAGCCGGCCAGCGCCTCCTTCATCCGCACCTTGTCCCGGACCCGCTCGACGGCGGCGAGGTCCGGGCCCTCGATGCCGAGGTGCTCCCGTACGTGGCAGGCCTCGATGATGCCGAACTCGGAGAGCGCGAGCACCTTCTCGTAGCCGTCGGCGGGCGAGGTCCGGGCACGGATCCCGGCGACCAGGTCCTCGTCCGCGTCGAGGACGATCCGCCGCGCCGGCAGGTGGCCGGGGAGGTCGGCCATCCGGTGCGGATGCCCGATGTACGTCACCTCGTGGCGGTCGTGGTCGATGCCGCGCTCGTAGCCGATCTTCCGGTACGGCACCTGGTGAATGACGAGGATCTTCATCCGAGATACTCCAAGGTCGTGATGGACCAGCTGAAGCCCATGGCGCTGGCGGCGAGCATGATCAAGTCGCCGTGCCGCAGCCGGTCTCCGCGTTCGAGGTCCTTCAGGGCGATGAGGGTGTCCGCCCCGCCCATGTGGGCCAGCCGGTCGTAGTTGAAGACGCTCCGCCCGGCCGGGATGCCCAGGGCCGCCAGCAGGCGCTGGTGCATGTCCCGGTCGCCGTGGTTGACGAGGAAGTGGGAGACGTCCTCCACCGTGATGCCGAGCGCGGTCAGCGTTCGGTCCACCAGGGCGGTGAAGTTCCGTACGTAGGCGTCGGCGAGCCCCTTGCGGTGCGCGCCGCGCCGGATCAGGACGCGCCCGTCGGCCAGCTCACCGGCGTAGTAGTCGGACCAGCTGCCATCGGTGCGCATCGCGGAGTGGACGACACGGAAACGACTCGGACCGCCGCCCAGCAGCACCGCCGCAGCCGCATCACCGAAGTTGAACAGAGCTTTGGAATCCGGGTCACGGTAGTCGACCATCCGGCTCAGCCGGTCCCCGACGAGGACCAGCGCGTAGTCGTTCTCATCCAGGGCCCCCGCGGTGGACAGGAGCCGGATGGCGGTCATGCCCGCGTTGCAGAAGTTCGCCACTTCGAAGCAGTGCGCGTCCTCGATGCCGAGGGCGTGGGCCACCTTCGCCGCGGGCGACCAGAAGGGGCGGTCCCACGCGCCGGACCCGGCGTAGACGACCTGCCGGATGCGCTCCGGTGCCACGCCGGTCCGCTCCAGGACCGTCCGGGCGGCGGTCAGGGCGAGCTCCCAGGCCTGTTCGCCGTCCGCGAGCACCGGGAACGTCTCGCAGTGGGTGATCCGGGCCAGGTCCGCGAGGGCGACGCCCGAGGCCGCGGACATGGCCCGGATGTCGGCCCTCGCGGAGGGGAAGGCCACGTCGAAGTCGGCTATGCCGCCCACGTCTCGCCCTCTTCGATGCTCACGCGGTGCACGGTCCGCGTGGCACCGGGCTCGACCGCGGTGGCCGCGTGGTAGGTCGTCGCCGTCTTCCACACCACCAGGTCGTTGGTCGTCCAGCGGTGGGTGTAGACGTGCTCGGGGTCCTGGACGAGCCGGTCGACGAGGGCGAAGAACTCCGCGTTCTCGTTGGCGTCGAAGCCCACGACGGAGTCCATGTACTCGGGGGCGCCGTAGAGGTACGGACGGCCGGTGACGGCGTCGTGCTTGACCAGCGGGTGCTCGGTCGGCGGGTACTCCATCTCGACCAGCGCCTTGAGCTCGGCGATGGAGAGCCCGACGTGCTCGGGCGAGATCCGCTGCCGCTTGCTCACGGTGTGCAGGGCCGTGCGGCCGGCGATCTTGTCCTTCCACTCCTGCGGAAGCCGGTCGTAGACGTCGAGGGCGCTGGCGTAGAGGGTGTGGCCGCTGGTGGAGGGCACGTCGATGCCGTGCAGCATCGTGTAGGGCGCCGGGTCCTTCATGTACGAGGAGTCCTGGTGCCAGAAGTTGCCGACCCGGGCGACGCCGACGGGACGGTTCGCCTTCATGGCGTTGGAGGAGATCATGATCTCCGGGTGCTCGGGGTGCCGGTACTTCGCCATGAGGAACGGCACGGGCCGGCCGATCCGGGACGCCAGCTCGATCTGCTGCTCGGGGGTGATGTCCAGGCCACGGACGACGGCCAGTTCGCGGCGGTGCACGATGTCGACGAGCTGGGCGAAGACCTCGGGGTCCTGGAGCTCCTCGTAACCGACGCCGGTCAGCTCCGAGCCGATGAACGGGGTGATTTCCTTGATCTGCACGAGCGGATCTCCTTGATGCGGTGAAGTGAAAGGGCTGCGCTATCGGATGTCGTCGAGGCAGGCGCGCAGGGCCCGTACGAATCCCTCGATCTCCGTGCGGGTACGGAACGGCGCCACCGTGACCCGGAAGCGCTCGCCCCCCTTCGCCACGGACGGGAAGTTGATGGGCTGGACGTAGATGCCGTGCTCGTCCAGGAGGCGGCGCGAGATCCTCTTGACCCGCTCACCGCCCGGGACCAGCACCGGGACCAGGTGGGTGGGGGCGTCGATGAAGTCGATGCGCGCCTCGCGCAGGAGGCTGCGCATCAGCGCCGCGTTCTCCCGGAGTTGCAGGCGGAGTTCGCCTCCTGCGGCACCCTGGACGACATCGAGACTGCGCTGGGTGGCGTCCAGGCTCGACCGGGGAATGGTGGTCGTGAAGATGAACCCGGGCGCGTGGGAGCGGACGTAGTCGAGGGCGGTGTCGGGGCCGGCGACATAGCCGCCGGTCGTACCGATCGCCTTTCCGAACACGCCCTGGACGAAGGTCGGGCGGTGTTCTCCGATCTCCTCGCATATCCCGGCCCCGGACGGCCCGTTCACGCCGATCGCGTGCGTCTCGTCCAGGTAGGTCATGGCATTGTGACGCTCGGCCAGATCGCATATTTCCGTGATCGGCGCGATGTCCCCGTCCATCGAGTAGACGGATTCGAAGACGATCAACTTCGGCTGCTCCGCCGGATACTGACCGAGCATTTCGTCCAGCGCTTCGACATCGTTGTGCGGGAATATGTGCCGCCGGTTCTTGGAGGCCCGGATTCCCTCGATCAATGAGCGGTGGTTGAGCGAGTCCGAGAAAACCACCATGTCTGGCACGGCCGCGAGAAGTGTGGTCAGCGTTTCGACGTTGGCGACGTATCCACTGGTGAATATCAGGGCGCGGGCTTTCCCGTGCCAGGCCGCCAGCCGGGTTTCCAGCGCCACGTGGGCCTCGCTGGTGCCCGCGATGTTGCGGGAGCCGCCGTTGCCCGTGCCGTGCCGCAGCGTCGAGGCGATCTGGGCGTGCATGACCTGCGTGTTCTGGCTCATGCCCAGGTAGTCGTTCGTGCACCAGACCTGGACGCGGCGCCCCTGGTGCAGCGCGTGCCCGGGCTGCTCCGCCAGGTACGAGCAGGGGGTGAATTCTCGGTACAGACCCGACCTCTTCAGGTCTGTCAGCCTCTCCTCCAGGCCGTCGAGGACGGGCAGGGGCCGGGCGGATACGGGAAGGACGGACATGTGTCTCCTGTAACTAGAATTTCACGATCCAGGGATTGCCAGGAGGTCATCCCCACTCGGTGTCCCCCGGCAGCGGAGCGGCCGCGGCGAGCTCCGCCCGCGGCGCGGATTCGCCGATCGCTACGGTGCCGAGAGTCGCGAGAACAGTGACGGCAAGTGCACCGAAGAGCTGCCGGAGAGTCGTCTTGAGCATTGGTTCCCCCTGATCGAGTTCTGCCCGGCCAGGTTTCTCTGGCCCGTGACAGGAATCATGTGCTGGCCTTCTCGCCGGGAACAGGGAAATCCGGGAGCATGATCACGCAATGCAGAGACTTGAAGGATGGCTAAATGTGCACGAAATCGGACAGAGGGGTACGTGTTCCACCCGTCGAGCTCTGCGATGAGGGGCTGGCCTTCTACGAGGACGCCGTCCGGGGTGACCTCCCGGCGCGGGAATGTCCGCGATGTCTGCTGGACCTGGGGCTCCTGCGGGAACTGCCCGGCGGCGGGCTGATGCCCCTTCCCCCGGGCCTGGCGGCCAATGCCGTGATGCGCCCGCTGGAAACGGACATCGAGGACAAGCAGCGGGCTCTGGCGGCGGCCCGTGTCGCCATGCACCGGGCGGAGGAGGTCTACCGCACCCACACCGGCAGCGGTACCAGCAGCGGGATCCGTGAGGTCAGCGGCGCGGCCGTCATCAGCGCCACGCTGTCCTCGGTCGTCGAGTCCTGCAGGGAGGAGATCCTCACGGCCCAGCCCGGTGGCGGCCGGCCGCCGGAGCTGCTGGGGAAGGCCCTCCCGCGCGAAGTGGCCGCACTGGAGCGCGGGGTGCGCCAGCGCACCATCTACCAGCACACCGTCCGCTCCCACGCCCCGACGCTCGCCTACGTGGAGCAGATCTCCGTCGCGGGCGCCGAAGTCCGCACCCTGGACGAGGTGTTCGACCGGCTGATCGTGTGCGACCGGAAGATCGCCTTCGTCCCCGACCCGGACGCGGAGCGGCAGCAGCTCGCGCTGGTCATCGAGCACCCCGGGATGATCCGGTACCTCGTGGGCATCTTCGACAAGTCGTGGGAGCGCGCCGCGCCCCTGCGGCACACGCCGACCGAGCACCGGCCACCGCTGCTCACCGACGAGACCCGGCGGGCCGTCCTGCACCTCATGGTGAACGGCTACACCGACGACACCATCGCCGGACGGCTCGGCATGAGCGCGCGTACCGTCGCCACCCACGTCCGCAAGGCCTCGGAGCAGCTCGGCAGCCGCAGCCGCGCCCAGCTGGCCTACCTCATCGCCAGGAGCGGGATCCTGGAGGAGGACCCGTACGACCCCACCCCCGGGGTCTAGACGGAGCAGCACGCCCGGGCCGGTGACCTGGGCCCGCGCGCTCACACAGTCCGACCGCCCAGGAACCTCCGCCGTGGCGCGGGTCACACAGCCGTGCCTGTCACAGGGCGCGGCCCTCCGGTGTCTTGTGGCCGAACCCCTGGAAGGGGAGGACGCACCATGAACGAGAACACCGAAGTGGTCGTGATCGGCGGCGGTTACGCCGGGGTCATGGCGGCCAATCGCCTGACGCTGCGTGGTGACGTGACGGTGACGCTGATCAACCCGCGCCCGTCGTTCGTCCACCGGATCCGCCTGCACCAGCTGGTGGGCGGGACGGGCGAGGCGGTCGTCGACTACCGGGAGGTGCTGGGCCGGGGCGTCCGGCTGCTGGTCGACACCGTCGTCCGGATCGACGCGGCCGGGCGCGGCGTGGAACTGGCCTCGGGCGCCACGGTCGGCTACGACTACCTGGTCTACGCGGTCGGCAGCGCGAGCGCCGATCCGGGCGTGCCCGGGGCGGCCGAATTCGCGTACCCGATCGGCACCTTCGAGGAGGCCGGACGGCTGCGCCCGGTCCTGGACGCCACGCCCGCCACGGCCGCGGTGACGGTGGTCGGGGCCGGTCCCACCGGCATCGAGACCGCCGCCGAGCTGGCGGAGGCGGGTCGCGCCGTGACCCTGGTGTGCGGCGGGGTGCTCGGCCCGTACCTGCACGAGCGCGGCCGCCGCGCGGTCGCCGGGCGCCTGACCGGGCTGGGGGTGACCGTCCTCGACGGCCCCGGCACGACCGTGACGGCCGTGACCCGCGACACCGTCCGGACCGCCGGTGGCCGCGAGCTGCCGAGCGCGGTGACCATCTGGACCGCCGGATTCGCCGTGCCGGACCTGGCCGCGCGCAGCGGACTGCGCACCGACGCCCTGGGCCGCCTGCTCACGGACGAGACGCTGACCAGCGTGGACGACGTGCGCATCATCGCGGCCGGGGACTCGGCGGCGCCCTCGGGCCTGCCGCTGCGGATGAGCTGCCAGGCCGCGATGCCGATGGGCGCGCGGGCCGCCGACACGGTGCTCAGCCGGATCGCGGGGGAGCGGCCCGAGACCCTCAACCAGGCGTTCGCCGCCCAGTGCATCAGCCTGGGCCGCGGCGAGGGCATCTTCCAGTTCGCCCGGCGGACGGACGTCGCGGTGTGGTTCAACGTCCACGGCCGCCTGGGCGCGAAGCTCAAGGAGGCCGTGTGCACGGGTGTCGTCAAGCACCTGGCCGACGAGGCGGCCAAGCCCGGCGGGTACCGCCTGCACCGCCTCTCGGGAGGCGGCACGCGGCAGCGGCAGGTCCAGGCCAGGGTGGCCGGGCAGGCCGCGCAGGAGGAGGCTCCCGCCACCGCGCGGCGGGCCGGGGCTTGATCGAACGCCCGTCGGCACCAAGGATGTTGATCAACATGCACCCGCGGACGGTTGGGGGACCGGACATGACCGAGGACATCGTCGACCCGGCGACGGAGGCGTTCGTCGCCCACCGCAACCTGCTCTTCACCGTCGCCTACGAGATGCTCGGATCGGCGGCCGACGCCGAGGACGTCCTCCAGGAGACCTGGCTGCGCTGGGCCAAGGTCGACCTGGCGCAGGTGAGCGACCGGCGCGCCTACCTGGTCCGGATCACCACCCGGCAGTCCCTCAACCGGGTGCGCACCATGCAGCGCCGCAAGGAGGCGTACGTCGGTTCCTGGCTGCCGGAGCCACTGCTCACCGCGCCCGACGTGGCCGAGGACGCCGAGCTCGCCGAGAACGTGTCGATGGCGATGATGCTCGTCCTCGAAACGCTGTCGCCGACCGAGCGCGCCGTCTTCGTGCTGCGCGAGGCCTTCGACCTCGGCTACGACGAGATCGCGGCCGCCGTCGGGAAGAGCCCCGCGGCCGTCCGCCAGATCGCGCACCGCGCGCGCCGGCACGTCGATGCCCGCCGGCCCCGCCAGGCGGTCTCCCCGAGCGTGGCCCGGGCGGCGCTGGCGTCGTTCCAGCACGCGCTGGAGACCGGGAACCCGCAGGGCCTCCTCGACGTGCTCGCCCCGGACGTCGTCCTGGTGAGCGACGGCGGCGGGGTCAAGCAGGCGATCCCGCGGCCGATGTCCGGTGCCGACAAGGTGACCCGGTTCATGATCGGCGGCCTGGGCAAGAAGAAGGTCCCGGTCGCCGTCGCCCCCACCACGGTCAACGGCAACCCGGCGCTCCTCGTCCACCTGGACGGCGAGTTCGACGGCGTCATGGCGATCCACGTCGAGGACTCCCGTATCGCCGGCCTCTACTACGTCCGCAACCCCGAGAAGCTCACCCACGCCGTCTCCGAGACCCCGCTCACCCTCCGCTGACCACGGGCCCGCGGCGTGGCGGCGGTCACGGCGCCGGTACGGAGGCCATGCCGGACCGGTGGTCCCGGTGGCGGGGGCTCCAGCCCAGTTCCCGGGTGGCCTTCTCGTGCGAGACCCGCAGCCGGGTGTCGAGCATGAGCGCACCGAGGTACGGGACCGCCAGCCGCAGCGCCCACCCGGGCACCAGGACCCGTCGTCCGCCGCGCGCCGCGGCGAGTTCGCCCCAGGAGGACGGCCGGTCGTCGACGACGTTGTACGCCTCGCCCGCCCGGCCCCGCGTCAGCGCGGCGACGGTGGCCCCGGCCGCGTCCTCGACGTGGACCCAGGGCACGACCGAGCCGCCGCCGGCCGGGACCGGCATGGCCCGGCTCCCCGGCGTCGGGTCGAACCAGGTTCCGGGGCCGTAGAAGATCCCGTACCGCAGCGCGATCCCCGCCACGTGACCGGCGGAGAAGAGCCGGCCCTCCGCCTCAAGCAGGCCGGTGACGACATGGTCGGCGACGGTGCCGCCGCGGACCCCGAAGGGGTCCTCCTCGGTGAGGATCCGGTCGCCGTGGTCGCGGTAGCCGTAGCCGAGGACGAGGGACTGGGTGAGGAAGCGGCCCGCCCCGAGGGCGCCGGCGGCCTCCAGCAGGTTCGCCGTGCCCCGCGCCCGCAGGACGTTGCTGGGGTCGTCGGCGGTCAGCTTCAGCTTGGGCCGCTTGAGCGCGGTCAGCTGGTGGATCACGGCGTCCGCCGTCCGGCCGTCCAGGGACCGCAGCAGTCCGTCCCGGTCCAGCGCGTCCGCGCGTACGGGCTCCGCACCGAGGGCGCCTACGGCGGCGGCGGAGCCGTCCGTCCGGGCGAGGGCCAGCACCTCGTGCCCCTCGCGGAGCAGGGCGCGGGTCAGCGGACGGCCGATGGCACCGGTCGCTCCGGCGAGCAGGACTCTCATGGTCAAACCTCCTGGACGGCCTCTCGGCCTCACGGCCTCATGGGTACGACCAGGGGACAACCGGGCCGGTCCGTACGTGACAGCACCCCGGCCCGGGCCGGGGTGATCCGCGTCACGGCGCCCGCAGCCCGCCCAGACCGCCCAGCCTGCCCAGCTTGTCCGGGTTGACCTGGACCCACAGGTTGCGCAGCAGACCGTCCTCGAGGTCGAAGGTGAGGACGCCGACGGGGACGCCGTCCAGCAGGCAGAGGATGCCGAGTTCGCCGTTGACGACGGCCGGGGCGACGGTGGCGGCGGCCATCGCGGGCTTGGCCATGACACCGAGGAGCCAGCGGGCGACGTGGGAGGGACCGTGCAGCGGCCGCAGGGCCGCGGTGACCTTGCCGCCGCCGTCCGACCAGGCGGTGACCTCGGGGGCGAGCAGCTCCATGACGGCGTTCAGGTCGCCTCCGGCGCAGGCCCGCAGGAACCGGGCGGTGACCTCCTCGCGCTGTTCGCCGTCGGTGTCGAAGCGGGTACGGCGGGACCGGACGTGACCGCGCGCGCGGTGGCCGATCTGCCGGACCGTCGCCTCCGGCCGCTCCAGGAAGCCGCCGATCTCGGCGTACGAGAAGCCGAACGCCTCGCGCAGCACGAACACCGCGCGCTCGACGGGCGCGAGCGTCTCCAGGACGACCAGCATCGCGGTCGACACGCTCTCGGCGGTCTCGCTCTCCTGCGCGGCGTCGGGCGAGGTCAGCAGGGGTTCCGGCAGCCAGGGGCCGACGTACTCCTCGCGGGTGGCGCGCGCCGACGTCAGCCGGTTCAGCGCCAGGTTGGTCACCGTGCGGACGAGGTACGCCCGGGGGTTGCGTACCTCGGAGCGGTCCGCCTTGTGCCAGGTCAGCCAGGCGTCCTGGACGATGTCCTCGGCGTCGGTGACCGTGCCGGTCATCCGGTAGGCGGTGGCGAACAGCAGCCGCCGGTGCTCGGTGAAGGGGTCCTGTCCGGGCGCGCTCTCGGTGATCACCGGCGCATCGTGCCAAGGCCCCGGGCCACGGGCAAGCGCCCGCCGCCCGGGAGGGCGTCCGCCCGGGATCCTCCGGCCCCGAAGGGTGTCCTCCTGCGGGACCGCAGCTCAGGCGTGCCCGCCGTCCGCCAGCGCGGTGAGGGCCCCGGCGCAGTCCGCGTACCGCGGCGCCCAGCCGAGCTCCGCGCGCGCCTTGGCGTTGGAGACGCGCAGGTTCGTCGTGAACACGCGGTGCGCGTATCCCATGGGGCGGGTCAGCCAGGCCGGGACGGTCATCGGCTCCGGGGTGCCGAAGGCCGCGGCGACCGCGCGGACGTGTGCGCCGAAGCCCGTGGGGGTGTCATCCACGATGTTGTACGCCGCACCGGGCCGCCCGCCCTCGACCGCGAGCGCCACCGCCCGTGCCGCGTCACGCAGTTCGACCCAGGGCAGCACCCGGCCCCGGTCGGCCACGGCCGGCAGCTTCCGTTTCCGCAGCAGCTCCACGAGCCCCTCGGTGCCGCCGGGCCCGTAGAACAGGCCGAAGCGCAGCGCGACGCCCTCGATCCCGTCGGCGCCGAGCATCAGCCGCTCCTTGGTCCGCATCGCGTCCACGTGCGCCTGGGCGTGGCGCCCGTGCCCGGTCGGACCGAAGACGTCGTCCTCGGTGAGCGGCCGGTCCCCGAAGTCCCGGTAGCCGTAGCCGAAGACCATGGACTCGGCGATCATCCGCCGCGCTCCCACCGCCCGTGCGGCCGCCACGAGATGGGCGGTCCCCTCGACCCGCAGGACGTTGGTGGCGGCCATGTCCCGGTGCCTCATCGGAGCCTCGCGCAGCGCCGTGGCCGCGTGCACGACCGTGTCGGCCTCCAGCCCGTCGACGGCCCGCAGCAGGCCCTCGCGGTCCATCAGGTCGGCGACGACGTCGTTCCCCGCTCCCCGGCCCAGGCTCAGGACGCGGTACCCCGCGGCCGTGAGCTCCCCGGCGATGTGACGCCCGAAGACCCCGCTCGCCCCTGCCAGCAGCACGCTCTTGATGTCATCCATGCCCATGGGACAACCGGGCCCGGGGAAACGTGACACCCGGCCCTTCACCCGACGGACCGGTGAACTTCCGTCCGGGGGCTGGGCGGTGGCCGGGGCCGCCCCTACCCTTTCGAGAGCGCTCTCAGCACGTTGTTCCGCCCCCCCACTCCACTGGAACACACCGAAGGGTCCCCGACGTGAGACGCGACAGGACCAGCTCAAGAGCACCCCTTTCCGCCACCCTCGCCGCACTCCTCCTCCTCGCCATGGGGGGCGGCACCGCCCTCGCCCCCTCCGCAGCGGCGTCGCCCGCGGCAGCGGCCCCCGCCGCGGAGGCTCCCGAACCCGCATCGCCCGGCCTGATCAGCGCCATGCGGCGGGACCTGGGTCTGACCGAACCGCAGGCCCGCCGACGTCTCGCCCAGGAGAAGGCGGCGTTCGCCGTACAGGGCCCGGCCGAACGCGCGGCCGGTGACGCGTACGCCGGCACCTGGTTCGACGCGGACAGCGGCACGCTGACGGTGGCGGTGACCACCCGTCAGAAGGCCGATGCCGTACGGGCCACCGGCGCATCCGCCCGTGTCGTCAGCCACACCGCCGCCCGGCTGGACGCGGTCGCCCGGCACATCGGCCGCCAGGACGCACCGGACGGCGTGGCCGGCTGGAGCGTCGATCCCCGGGTGAACCGCGTCGTGGTCCGCGTCGTCGCCGCGAGGAGCGGCGACGCCGAGGTCAGGGCGTTCCTCGAGCGCGCCCGGCGGGCCGGACCCGTCCAGGTCGAGGCCGTCCCCGAGGCGCCGGCCACCCGGGCCGCGGGGGTCGTCGGCGGTGACCCGTACTACACCGGCAACGTGCGCTGCTCCATCGGCTTCGCGGTCCACGGCGGGTTCGTCACGGCCGGCCACTGCGGCGGGCCCGGCGGCTTCGTCCGGGGCTGGGACGGATCGGACATGGGCTGGTTCCAGGGTTCGTCGTTCCCCGGCGACGACCACGCCTGGGTGAGCACCGGCTACGGCTGGTGGACCGTACCCGTGGTGCTGGGCTGGGGCCGGATACCGGACCGGCTGGTGCGCGGCTCGTGGGAGGCCCCGGTGGGGATGTCGGTCTGCCGTTCCGGCTCCACGACCCAGTGGCACTGCGGCACGATCCTGGGCCGGGACGAAAGCGTCCACTACGCCCAGGGTGATGTGCACGAGCTGGTCAGAACGGACGTGTGCGCCGAAGGCGGCGACTCCGGCGGCTCGTTCATCACCGGCGACCAGGCGCAGGGCGTCACGTCCGGGGGCTGGGGCGACTGCTGGTCCGGCGGCGCCACCTGGTTCCAGCCGGTCAACGAGATCCTCTGGCGCTACGGACTGACCCTGCACACCGCCTGACACCGGACATCCGCCCCGGGGCTCCGGTCCGGAGCCCCGGCCCACGTGGTCAGGCGCGGTCGTCGGCGGCGCCGAGGGCCCGGCGCCGGGTGAAGGCGACGCGGTACGCGCCGGGGGTCAGCCCGGTGTGCCGGGACAGGTGCCGGCGCAGGGAATCGGGGGTGGCGAGACCGCTGAGCCGGGCGACCCGGTCCATCGGCAGGTCGGTCGTCTCCAGCAGTTCCCGGGCCCTGATCACGCGCTGGTGGAGCAGCCACTGCAGCGGGCTCAGCCCGGTTTCGGCATGGAACGTACGGGACAGGGTGCGGACGCTGATCCGGGCATGGGCCGCGAGGTCGGCCCGGGCCAGCGGCTCGTGCAGCCGCTCCAGCGCCCAGCCGCGGGTCGCGGCCAGCGACGTCCCGGTCTCCCGCGGCACCGGCGCCTCGATGAACTGCGCCTGGCCGCCGGGCCGTACCGGTGCCGCCACGACGAGGCGGGCCACGGCGTTGGCCGTCGCGGCCCCGTAGTCGGTGCGTACCAGATGCAGGCACAGGTCGATGCCGGCCGAGAGTCCGGCGGAGCTGAGGATGTTGCCGTCCTGGACGTACAGCACGTCGGGGTGGAGATCGACGGCGGGGAAGCGGTGGGAGAACTCCTGCGACTTGGCCCAGTAGGTGGTGGCGCGGCGTCCGTCGAGCAGCCCCGCACGGGCGAGGACGAAGGCCCCGGTGCAGATCGACGCGATGCGCTTGCCGTCGGCCGCCGCGCGGCGCAGCGCGTCGAGGACGCGCGGGTCGGTGTCGTCGCGGGCGGCGGTGCCGGTGACGATGACGGTGTCGGCGTCCTCGACGGCCTCCAGGCCGTGGGGGACCGTGAGGGACAGGCTGCCGCTGGTGGCGACGGCCCCGGGCCGGGCGGTGCAGACGCGCACCTCGTAGCCGGGGGCGCCGTCGACCGTCGTCTCGCCGAGCACCAGCTCGGGGATGGACAGGTCGAACGTGGTCGCCGGCGGGACGGCGACGACTGCGACGCGGTGCATGGCCCGAACCTCCGCAGAGTTGGCATTCGGGCCACTACCCTACGGATCACGCGGGACCGAGGGTAGGGAGCACGTCGCCGCGGCCCATGGGCCGACGGCCGCTCCCACCACCGCGACCAGGGGGTCCCACCCGTGTCCTTGCATGTCATCGTCGGAGCCGGCGCCACCGGATCGGCCACCGCCCGCCTGCTGGCCGACGCCGGTGAGCGGGTCCGGCTCGTCACCCGCCGCGGCAGCGGCCCGGAGCACGAGCGGATCGAACGGGTCGCCGCCGACGCCACCGACACGGCGCGGCTCGTGGGGCTGGCCCGCGGCGCGGCGGTGGTGTTCAACTGCGCGATGCCGCCGTACGACCGCTGGCCCGCCGAGTTCCCGCCGCTGGGCGCCGCCGTGCTGGCCGCGGCCGAACGCGCCAGCGCGGACTACGTCATGCTCGGCAACACCTACGGCTACGGACCCGTCGGCGGACCCGTCACCGAGGACCTCCCCATGGCGCCGACCAGCGTCAAGGGCGCGGTCCGGGCCCGGATGTGGGAGGAGGCCCTCGCCGCCCACGACGCCGGCCGGGTCCGGGTGACGGAGGTCCGGGCCGGCGACTTCCTCGGCGCGGGCGCGCTCTCGCCGTTCACGCTCATGGTCGGTGCGCAGGTCCTGGCCGGCTCGCCCGCCTCCTACCCGGGCGACCTCGACGCCCCGCACAGCTGGACCTACACCGGCGACGCGGCGCGCGCCCTCGTCGCCGCGGCGGACAGCGAGCGGTCCTGGGGCCGGGCCTGGCACGTGCCCTCCACCTCCGAGGCGCCGGTACGCGAACTGGCCGCGCGCCTGGCCGCGGCGGCCGCCGCGCCCGAACCGAGGCTGATCCGGATGACGCGCGCGGAGCTGGAGCGGATCGGGCGGACCGACGCGGTCATGGCGGAGTTCCCGGAGATGCTCTACCTGTACGACCGGCCCAGCATCCTCGACGCCTCGTCCACGACGCGCTTCCTGGGCATCACCCCCTCCCGTCTCGACGAGGTGCTCGCCGAGATGGCCACGGAACACGCCGCAGCCGACAGGGCCTGGCCTCCGGTGGTCCCGACGGACTTGTGAAGCGGAACCGTGTTCCGTATCGTTTCCGGAGCAAGGTTCCGTTTCATTCTGCCCTCGGCCTCGCCGGGCCCCTCGCGCCCCGGTGCGAAGGCACTGGAAGGAAGGCACTTTCATGTCCACCACGGTGATCTCCGTCAAGCCGGTCGTCCTGTCCGCCCCCGGCCGCGGCGAGGACCTCCAGGTCCGCGTGTCCGCCCCCGTGACCGGCGCAGATCTGCCCGTCATCGTCTTCTCCCATGGCTTCGGCGGGTCGATGAACGGTTACGCCCCGCTCGTCGACTTCTGGGCCGCGCACGGCTTCGTGGTCGTCCAGCCCACGCACCTCGACTCCAGGACGCTCGCACTGCCCGCCGAGGACCCCCGTACGCCGCGCATCTGGCGCCACCGCATCGAGGACCTGACGCGCGTCCTGGACGGACTCGACGTCCTCGAAGCCGCCGTGCCCGGGCTCGCCGGACGCGTCGACCGCGACCGGATCGCCGTGGCCGGCCACTCCTGGGGCGCCCAGTCGGCGAGCACCCTGCTGGGCGCGCGCGTCCTCGGCCCCGGCGGCGTACCCGGCGAGGACATGTCCGACCCCCGTATCAAGGCGGGTGCGCTGCTCGCCCTGACCGGCCTGGGCGACGACCTGACCTCCTTCGCCGCCGAGCACTTCCCCTTCATGAAGCCGTCCTTCGCCACCATGGCGGCCCCGGCCCTCATCGTCGCCGGTGACAAGGACCAGTCCCATCTCTCCACCCGCGGACCGGACTGGTTCACCGACCCCTACACCCACAGCCCGGCACCCAAGACCCTGCTCACGCTGTTCGACGCGGAGCACTCCCTCGGGGGCATCCCCGGATACGAGGTCGCCGAGACGACGGACGAGAGCCCGGCGCGCGTCGCCCTGATCGGGCAGCTGACCACGGCCTTCCTGCGCAGTGCCCTGCACCCCGAGGACACCGGCTGGCAGGAGGCGGCCGCCGCGGTCGCGGCCGACCCCCACCCGCTGGCGAAGCTGCGGAGCAAGTAGACGACGGGTCCGGAAAGGAGGACGCTCCCCTCGCGCACCCGGCCTGCGCCGAGGACGGCCTCGACCTCCCGTACGCGATCAGGCCGGCACGTCGAGGTCGGTCTCCGCGCTCAGGTGATCCGGCAGGCCGAACAGCGGGAAGAGGCGCGCGGTGTCGCGGAAGGCCGTGATGCTCGTGATCCGGTCGCCGGAGAACTCGACGACCTGGAGCGCCCAGGGCTCGTAGCCGGTCCCGTCCGTACGGGGACGGTACTGGCCGAAGGCCGGGGAGCCGTTCGCCACAGTGGGGACGAGTCGCGAGCCGCGGCAGCCGACGGCCGGCCCGGTCAGCCACGACTCGATGTCGGCGACCCCGCGCATCCACGTCGCGTACGGCGGCAGGGACAAGGTGGCGTCGACGTGGAGCAGGAGGTTCAGCTCCTCCATGTCGTACCGGGAGAAGGCCGCTGCGTACCGCTCGGCCAGGGCGCGCCGGACGCCCTCGGGCGCCGGGGAGCCGAGCCCGCCGACCCCCTCCCGGCGATCGGCCAGTGTGGCGCGGGCCCGCTGGAGGGCGCTGTTGACGGATGCGACGGTGGAGCCGTGCAGGTCGGCGACCTCGCGGGCCGAGAAGCCCAGGACGCTCCGCAGGATCAGCGTGGCCCGCTGTTTGGGCGGCAGGTGCTGGAGCGCGGCGACGAACGCCAGCCGCACCGACTCCGCCGCCGACACCGTGTCCCCCGGATCGGTGCCGGGCAGCGGGCCGATCCACAGTGCGTCATCCGTCGGCGCCCCCGGCGGCACGGCACCGTTCGCCGGCCCGGCCAGGTCCATCGGCAACGCCCGCCGCTTCCCGGCGGCGAGAGCGTCCAGGCACGTGTTGGTGGCGATGCGGTACACCCACGACCGCAGGGAGGACCTGCCCTCGAACCGCTCGGTGTGCTGCCAGGCCCGCACCAGGGCTTGCTGCACGGCGTCCTCGGCCTCCGCGTACGACCCCAGCATCCGGTAGCAGTATCCGGTCAACTCCCCCCGGTACTCCTCCAACTCCTCCACGGACACGCGTACCCCGACGTCCCCCATGCCGTACTCCTTCGTCCCGCACCCGAGAATCCCCCGACGCGCATGAGGCCATCCTCCTCGGCCGGCGGGACGTCACGGACTCCTCGAGCGCACGCCGGCCCACGCGAACATGCTCCTGCGCGCAGCTGACGTTCCCTCACTCTTCGTGGCAAGTGGCCTTCAGCGCGTAGTAGTTGGATGAATCTCAAACCTTATTCTCACCAGGCGACTCACCGCGCCGTTTCGGTTTTGTAACAGGAATGGCCAGGTGGGACCCGGTCCTTCCGTGCAGAAATTGGCAACTCTCCCAGTCCGGCGCCACTGTGACGATGCATCAGATCCACTGTCGAGGCACTGATCGGGCGTCGTGGCGCACCTTCCGTTTTGCCTGAATTCTCCATCCTGCCCGTCTGACAGGCTTTGTCCGCCCTGCCGCTCCGGCCGAGAATTCAGGTGTACATGACAAATCCTTGGAAGGGGTGTACCGGTGATTCGAGTAGCAATCGTGGATGACGAGCAACTGGTGCGCTCGGGACTTCGGTTGATCCTCAGCGCTGCTGGGGACATCGAGGTGGTTTCAGACTGCAGTGGTGCCGAGGCCGTCGGTGCGGTGCAAGCCCACTGTCCGGATGTGCTCATGCTCGATATCCGTATGCCCGATGCCGACGGGCTGACCGTGCTACGTCAGGTGACGGCGCTGACACCCGCGCCGGCAGTGGCGATGCTGACAACCTTCGACGCGGCCGAGTACATCGACGAGGCGCTGCGGTCCGGGGCAGCGGGTTTACTGATGAAGAACACCGCCCCCGAGCAATTGGCGCACGCAGTACGGGTCCTGGCCGCCGGCGGAAAGATCCTGGCCCCGGAGGCCGTAGGGCCCGTGATCGGGGGCTATCTCACCTCCGGTCGAGAGGGGGACGCTCGCCGGCTGGCGGTGCTGACCGAGCGGGAACGCCAAGTGCTCGCCCTGGTCGGTGAGGGTCTGTCCAACCAGGAGATCGCCCGGCGACTGCGGCTCGCCTACGGGACGGTCAAGGACCATGTCAGCTCGCTCCTCGCCAAGCTGGGTGGCGTCAACCGGGTCCAGGCCGCGGTCATCGCGGACCGCATGGGCCTCATCGCTGCTCGTACCGACCATCGGGGCGGCCTGCGATGAGCGTGCGTGACGTGAAGGCGCGGGCGGAGCGGGAGGCGGCGGGGCGCCGTCCGCGCGTCGGGCGGCTTCGCGCCGCCGCCTCCGCCGCCCTTCCCGTCGGCGTCGCGGTGGCCGACTCGCTCCTGGTCAGCCGGTTCGACCCTTTCGGCCCCGCTCTGTGGATCGGGCTCACCGCCGCCGCGGCGCTTCTGGTACGGCAGCGTCTTCCCGAAGCGGCGCTGCTCGCCGGGCTGCCGGGGATGTACCTCGACTACATCTCCTTCGCCCCGCTGATCGCCTTGTACTGCCTCGCGGACAGGCGCCGCAGCGTGCTCATCAGCGGGATGGGGGCGGCAGCGGTCGCTCTCGCGCAGTTCCTGCCGCATCCGCTCCACGGCTCACCACCGTTGGCCCTGGACCGGCCGACCGTGCTCGCCGCGCTGTATTCCGGCGTGATCGCCGCCGGAGCCGTCGTCCTGGGCCAGAACACGCGGCTGCGCCGGGACCAGCTGCAGGAGGTCTTCGCGAGCAGGGAGCGAGAGCACCGGCTCCTCGCCGAGCGCGTACTGTCGACCGAACGGGCCCGGCTCGCGCGAGAGATGCACGACGTGGTCGCCCATCACGTCAGTCTGATCAGCCTCCAGGCCGGGGCGCTGCAGGTGAGCAACCCGGATGCGGCCACAGTCCGGGAGAGTTCGGGCGTCATACGCGACCTTGCCGTGAAGACGATCCATGAGCTCCAGCACATGGTGGGTGTGCTGCGCGCCGCGGGCGGAAACACCCACGAGCTCGCCCCTCAACCCCGGCTCTCGGACATCCCCGCACTGATCCATGGCAGCGGACTGCGCGTCGTTCTCGACACCGGGCAGGTGTGCGACACCGCTGTCCGCTGGCCCGAGATGGTGGAGCGAGCCGCCTACCGCACGGTGCAGGAGTCCCTCACCAACGTCCGTAGACACGCCCCTGGAGCCGCTGTCGAGGTACGGATCGAGCCTCGCGACGGGAGTCTGCACGTCGAGATCCGCAATACCGCTGCCGACCGGTCCACCACGCCCTTGGAC
Organism: Streptomyces sp. NPDC042102; assembly: GCF_055582305.1. NCBI lineage: Bacteria > Bacillati > Actinomycetota > Actinomycetes > Kitasatosporales > Streptomycetaceae > Streptomyces > Streptomyces sp. NPDC042102. The sequence continues at coordinate 96,855 of NZ_JBVJDL010000008.1, read as the reverse complement.
CTGCCCGGCGGCGGGCACGGTCTGGTGGGGCTGCGCGAGCGCGCGCTGCTCCTCGGCGGCACGTTCCATCATGCCCCCCTCGCCGACGGCGGTTTCCTGGTCCACGCCTCGTTCCCCGCCTGAGCCGGACCAGAAGGGGAAGGGGTCACGGGGGCGGTCGGACGTATTTCGCGGTCATTCGTTGGGTGGATTTCCCAATGCCGCCACCCCGCCGACTGGCGGGTTGCGCGCCCATCGAATGGCGGGGGCATTCCCTGCGTTAACCTTGGAGTGCCGTGTCGCTTGCGACTATTTCCCTCCGAAAGCTAAGATCTCCCCCGCGAGTTGAGAAGGTGCGCCGTTGTCGGCGTGCCGCGCGGGGGAAGTAAGGCGCGAATGGTTGAAACTGGCAGTGTAAACATTGGTCTCATCGTCGACAGAATGTCACTGCGGCGAAGGATGATGCGACTCTTCAGTCATCGGGGATGGAATTCGATCGAGATGCAGGACGGTCATTCCATTCCGTCCTGCGATGTCCTCGTCGTCGATATTGACCGCATCGACGAAGCGTGTAATTCGGCTCCCATCGTGGCGCTGATCCAGGGTACCGAGGTGCGGAACCTCGCGGCGCTGACGGCCGATGTGCGCGCCATCGTGGACCAGGACGACCTGGACGAAGCCTTCCTGGAGGCTGTCCATGAGGTCGTGGGCGGCCTTGGGTGGATCTCGCCCACACTGGTGCGTCCCTTGCTCCTGAGCAGCCTGCACCGCGACTCGTCGCGCAGAAGCTCGGCGCGAGCCGGCGAAGCGGCCGCTGCCGCGAGGTCTGCACGCTTGGATCCGGAGCTGACCGCCCGTGAGTCCGAGGTTGCGGGCCTGGTGACCCAGGGGATGAACAACAGCGAGATCGCCGGAGCTCTCTATATCGCGGAGAGCACCGTGAAGTTCCATATGTCGAACATTCTGCAGAAGACCGGATCCCGTGATCGCAGCCAGCTTGTGGCCCGTATGCCGGCGCGACTGCCCGTCGCTCGATAAAGAAACGACCAGAAGGGGATGAACATGAGGAAGAGGGACATCGTCCGCTGGGCCGCGGTGGCGATCGCACTGATAGCGGGAGTCGGTGCCGCGTTCTTCGGGGACAGCCTCAAAGCAGTGCTGGGTCCGCTTGTCCTGGCCCTGCTGCTGGCGGTCTACAACGTGCAGGACCAGAAGAAGGAGCGCGTCCGCGGCGCGAGCTGAGGCAGCGCCCCGTCCGGAGGAAGCCGGGTCGACGAACTGTCGGCCCGGCTTCTCCCTTTCCCGGCCGGAGTCGGCAGCGGTCTCCCGGATCAGGAGACCTCGTAGCGCACGAAGCGCCGGCCGCCGAGTGCCCCGACCGTCACCGCGTACAGGACGAGGACCAGGAATCCGAGCGCCTGCGATGCGCCCTCGGCCTCCGCCGCGGCGGTCATGATCGTTCCGCCGCTCGCGATGTCCCCTGCACCGCCGGGCAGCAGATTGCCCACGCCCGGGCTGCCCAGGGCGGATGAGACGATCCGCAGTGCCGGCTCCAGGAACTGGGTCAGCAGCAGGATGCCGACGATCGCAGCGGCCTGGTTGCGTACGAGCGCACCCACGCCGACCCCGATCGCGCCCCACAGCGTCATCACCCCGACGCTGCCGAGCAGTGCTCCCAGCACGGGTGCCTCGCCGAGGAACGTCTGTTCCCCGTGCCCGGACAGCAGCGCGGCCACGACCAGCGCGGACGCGGCCATCGTCACGCACGCGTACCCGAACGCCGTGCCCAGCCCCACCAGGACCTTGGCGCCGTACACCCGAAGCCGCCGCGGCTCCGACAGGAACGTAGGCGTGATCGTACGGTGGTTGTACTCCTGGGTCACCGTCATGGCCCCGATGGTCAGCGGGAAGACGCAGGCCAGCGCGACCGGCAGGTTGTACGCGGAGACCACCCCCTCCGCCGTGCCGAAGTCCACGGGGCTGTTGGGGGCGTTGAGGACACCGAGGACCATGAGGGCTGAGAGGCCGGCGCCACCCAGCACCATGGCGATCAGCAGGATGTACCACAGCTTGGTGGTGGTGAGCTTCCTCAGTTCCGAACGGAGTTGTACCCCGATGCCCGGGTGCCCTGCGACCGTGCTCATGCCCGTACTTCCTTCCCTGCCCGGGTCAGGCGCATGAAGGCCGACTCCAGGCTTCCGTCTGCCTCCAGCAGACCGCTGAGGGGTTCGCCACACAGAAGACGCCCCTGGTGCATCAGCAGCACGTCGTCGACGGTCTGCTCCATCTCGCCGAGCAGATGGCTGGAGACCAGTACCGTCCTGCCCGACGCTGCGAAGCCGCGCAGGAACTGACGCAGCCACAGCATCCCTTCCGGATCCAGACCGTTGCTGGGCTCGTCCAGGATCAGCAGCTCCGGGTCGCCGAGGAGCGCCGTGGCCAGCGAAAGCCGCTGCCTCATCCCGGTCGAGTAGCCGGAGACCGGGCGGTCGGCGGCCGCGGTGAGCTCCACGTCCGACAACAGCTCCGCGATCCGCTCGGGCCCGCACCCGGCGGCCTCCGCATAGCAGCGCAGATGGTTGCGGCCGGTCCGGCCGCCCACGAACGCACCGCCGTCCAGGCTGACCCCGATCCTGCTGCTCGGCGCGGTCAGCTCCGCATAGGGCCGCCCCCACAGGTACGCGGTCCCCGCGGTGGGCCGCACCAGCCCGAGCAGCATGCGCAGCGTCGTGGTCTTCCCGGCGCCGTTGGGGCCGAGGAAGCCGGTGATGCGGCCCCGTGCCACATCGAACGAGATGCCGTCGACGGCCTTCGTGCCCCGGAACTCCTTGACCAGACCCCGGACCGAGATCACACCGTTCTCTTGCTCCACCTGCTCCTCATTCTCTTGACTCATGCCGCCGTGAGGTCGACCTGCGACCGGATCAACTGCTGGTAGGGGCCCGGTTCCGTGACCAGTTCGCTGTGGCGTCCGGTCTGCACCACCCGGCCGTGTTCCATCACCACGACGAGGTCGGCGTTGACGATCGTGGACAGCCGGTGGGCGATGATGATCCGCGTGCACCTCAGCTGGTCCAGCGCACTGGCGATCCTGGACTCGGTGACCGTGTCCAGCGCACTGGTCGCCTCGTCCAGCACGAGGACGCGCGGCTGCCGGGCGAGCGCGCGGGCGAGGGCGACGCGCTGGCGCTGCCCGCCGGAGAGGCTGCCGCCCATTTCCCGTACGGGCGTGTGGTAGCCCAGCGGCATGGCCGCGATGTCCTCGTGGACATGAGCTTGCCGGGCGGCGTCGGCCACGGTCTCCATGGTGGCGTCGGGGACTCCGAACCGGATGTTCTCCGCGATGCTGCGGTTGCTGAGCACGATGTCCTGGGGGACGTACGCGACGGCCCGGTAGAAGGTCTCCGCGTCGATCTCCCGGATCGAGACCCCGTCGTAGCGGACGTCCCCGGACTGCAGGGGATAGAGCCCCATGAGGAGCTTCCCCAGAGTGCTCTTGCCCGAGCCCGATCCACCGACGATCGCTACCCGTTCTCCGGGCCCGACGTCGAAGGAGACGTCCCTCAAGGCGGGCGTCTTGGCGCCCGGATAGGCGAACGTGACCCCGCGCAGGGAGAGCCCCCCGCGCACCGGAGTCCTCCGGTCGCCGAACGCCCCTCGGGACTCGGGCTGGTGGAGGATGTCGCCGACCCTGGCCACCTGTGCATTCGCCGTGATCAGCTGGGTGAACGCGCCGGACAGGGACATCACCATGCCGAGGCTGGTGGCTGTGAGCGTCTGAGCGGCGACGGCGGAGCCGAGGTCGAGGGACCCGCGCAGGACCAGCCACAGCCCCACGGCCAGCACCAGCAGCGGTCCGAACACCTGGAACACCGAGTAGCCACTGGTGGCCACGCCCTGCAGGACGATCCGCCGCTGGGTCTGTGCCATGCCCGTCGTGTAGACCTTCTTCCAGTCCTGGAAGAAGCTCTCCGTCATCCCGGAGACCTTCAGGGTCTCGATCGAGGACAGCGCCTCCATCTGGAGGGAGGAGGACTTGGCGGTCTCGGTGATCTCCCGCTCGGTGATCCGACGGATCGGCCGGTAGGTGAGGACGGCGACCAGGAGCATGGTCAGGAAGACCGCGAACGCCGCCGCGCCAAGGGTGAGCGAACGGGAGAACATGTAGCCGAAGATGGCGATCAGGCTGCCGACGTCGAGCAGCACCATCGGCAGCTGGCTGGAGATCATGTCCCGTACGGACGCGATGCTCGACAGCCGGTAGAACAGTTCGCCCTGCGAGCGGTTGGCGAAGTACTTGTAGGGCAGATCGAGCAGTTTCTTGAACGTTCTGCCCATCATCGCTTCGCCCAGGCTCCGGATCACCGCGGCCAGACACACCGTGCGGACCAGGGAGAACAGGAAGAAGACCGCCATCGGGAGGGTGAACGCCAGCAGCAGCAGCGCGATCGGGGCCCGCTCCAGGTATCCGGCGTAGTCGTTCACCGCGTGCTGGGTGGCGATCGGCATGAAGACGGTGAAGGAGTACAGCACCAGCGCCATCACGAAGGCCCGCAACAGCGGCCGACGGGCACCGCTCAGGGACCGCAGGAACTCCCGCCACACGCTCGGTTCGCGGTGGCGGACCGGCTGGTGCTCGGGGGTCGGGACGGCCTCGACGGCAAGCCCGGAGTAGTGCTGCTCGAACTCCTCGACCGGGTACTTGTGCCGGCCGCTCGCCGGGTCCACGACGGTGATCCGGCCCTCGGTGATGTCCTCGACCACCACCACGTGGCTGTCGTCCCAGTAGGCGATCAGTGGAAGTTGGAGTTGATCGAGCCGGTTGACGCCGGCACGGAAGGCCCGGACCCGGAAGCCGCGGCCGCGCAGAATGGCCGTGATGTCCTTGAGGGTGAGCCCGTCCCGCCCGACCTCGTGCTCGCGCCGCAGCGCGGCGACGGAGTCGCGTGAACCGTAGGCGGACAGCACCATCGCGATGCAGCACAGCCCGCACTCGGTCTGGGCGAACTGCTGGACCTCCCGGACCCTGCGGGCCCGTCGGATACGCGGGGGCATCAGCGTCCTCCGAGACACAGGGGAAGGCCGACCCGCTGGTCGTCCAGCATCGCCTGTGCGTGGTACCAGCCGGAGAGGCCGAGGAAGAAGGAGGGCAGGTGCGGTTCGGTGCCGATGCCGCACGACCAGCCGCCGGAGCCGTACCGCTCCAGGAACGCGGTTCGCAGGGCGGCGGCCTCGGACCTCAGCTCCGGCCAGTGGAACCGGTCGGCCAGCTGGCACAGGACGGCGATGCGGCCCGCGACACCGTGGCAGAAGCTGATGTCGTCGCCGAGTTCGCCCCCGGCGAGCCGCTCCACCTCGGGGGCGATGGCCTCCCGTACCTGCCCGGGCGAGGCGCCGAGAGCCGAGAAGAGTTCGCCGGCCGCGTAGGCCACGCCCGCGTGCCCCTTGCACCAGCCGCTGCTGCTCGCCCGGTCCAGGAGAGCTCGGTCCAGCCAGCGGTTGCGCCGGTAGGCGTGGGCGAACCGCTCCAGGTGCTCTCGCGCCGGACCGGCCCCGTCGAGCCCCTTGGCGACCACCGCGCTCAGTGCGGCGATCCGGCCGAACCGGCCGTGGGCCAGGCCGAGGTCACCCGCGTGCGTGCCCGGGTCTCCGTCCACGGCGACAAGGCGCTTCACCAGGCGCTCGACGGGTGCGCCGGTCAGCTCGGGGGCGCCGTGCTCGGCGTAGGCCGCGAGGTAGACGAGGTAGCCGCCGTACCCGTTGAGATGGTCGAAGTCCGCGGCGGTGAGGCCGTCGACGTCCAGGACGGATTCCGGGAGGCGGGGCGAGGCCGCGGCGAAGCGGGCGTCGGGCGAGCGCAGGCGCCGGACCTCCCAGTCGGTGACGAGATCGGAGAGGATCCCGGTGAACGGCGACACCGCCAGCGGGGTTCCGTCCGCCGCCACCCGCGGATGCATGGCGGCCCGGCAGGCCTTCGTGACGTCCACGCCGACGGGTGAGATCCCGGTGAGTGCCTCGGCGTGCGCGAGGTGGAGCAGCAGCCCGCCGCCGCCGTAGAGCGCCGCGTCGACCCCGCCGAGGCGGAGCCCGTCGCCCTGCAGGCGTGGCATCAGCCAGGTCGGCGCGGACTCGTCGCCGACCGCGAGATCGCGGAGCGTGTCGTACCAGTCCCGGGGGTCGGCCAGGTCGGGGAACGTCTCGCGGCGCGAGGTGTCGCGGGATTCCCAGACATCGTCGACCGATCCCGCCAGTGCATAGCGGAGGTAGGTGACGTCACGCCGCGGCGGCCGGGCGAAGAAGGAGCGTACGGAGGCCAGCGCCGACTGCCGGGGGGTGAGCCCGGCCGCGCTGTGGATCTCCTCGTCCCCCAGGTCACCACGCAGCTGCTCGGAGTCGCAGGCCACGGTGAAGAAGGGCACGTCGAGATCGAGCAGCGCGGCCACCTCCTCCCGGTGCAGCGCGTCCGCCGACGCCTCGGCAGCGCCCCGGTGCTGGCGCGGCAGCCTGCCGAGCAGCTCGGCACGGGCCTGTCGGCTCCCCAGGTGCACCGGGTGGGTGGAGGCCGCCAGGAACCGCGCGTACACATAGGTCGGCCGGACCACCTGGCGCACCGCCCAGCCACCGGAGTCCCGGATGGCCGCTTCGATGCCGTCCCGGTGTGCGGCCAGGAGCGTGCGGGCCTCGCGGTACCCGGCGTCGATGTCGTCGGCCCAGTCCCGCGGGTCCAGCGTCCGGCCCGCCACGGTCGCCATATTGGTGCCAGGAGGGACGACGATCGGGGCGCGGTCGAAACGGATGTCGTCCGTCCCCGCGTCCACGATCACGAAAGAGTCGAGGTGCTCGGACTCCGCGGGGCGTACGGAGCCGATCGCCGAGATGTCGACGTCCAGCTTCGCGCCCGCGTACCGGGTCGGGAAGAGCAGGGTGCCGAGCACCGATTCCCCGACGTCCCGGCTGAGCCGGGCTTCGGCGGAGCGGTCGGCCCGCGTGCCGTTCGGGAGCGATACGAGTGTTTCCGTGTCGATCACCACGGGGCCCTCGGGCACGGCTATGACGTTCTCGTGGTGCAGATCGGTCGCACCGATCATGCTCAGCAGCGCGCTGGCCCGGCCGAAGCGGCGGAAGTACTCGGCACCCCGCGTGATGTCGCCGAGGTCGCCGTGCTCGATGTACTCCTGCCACACGTGCGTCGAGCGGACGACGGCCCTCGGATGCAGCGGCCCGAAGAACGACCCGTCGTGGTCGACGAGGGTCAGCAGGGCGGACAGGAGCTGCTGGCAGTTGTCCTGTTGCGGCTTGTACACGGCACGGACCCCGTCGTCCCATCCCACCAGGCAGACGGTCCGGCCGCCCCGGTGGGGATCACCCAGCCCGGGAGTGACCGAGGTGACCCGGCCCCGCTCGCCCAGCAGCCCGTCGAGGGCCGGCCGGTCCGCGGCGGCGGCGGCCAGGACTTCCCGTACGGTGCGGGCGGTGCGGGCGGTGACCAGGCGGAGCAGCCGGTCCAGCTCGGGGAAGCGGGCGAGGACCGCGGCGCGGCCCGGTTCACAGCCGACCCGGGCGTGGAACTCCTCGTAGGAGCCGCCCTCTGCGTGGAACGAGGCGATCAGGGTCCGTACGCCGGTTTCGACGCAGAGGTCCATCAGGGAGCGCAGTACGGACTCGGCGACGCTGTCGGGATCGAGGGCGCCACCGGGAACGTCCGCGAGGCTCTGCGCACAGTCCCTGAGGTAAGGCGTGTAGAAGGCGCCGAAGACATCGGCCCTCTCCTCGCTGATGTGCTTCACCAGCTCTTCGAGGGATGTGTCGCTCAGTTGCACGGTCTGCTCTCGGGTCGGGGTCGGGCGTGGCATGGTGGGAGGGGCGCCCCGGAAGTACCAGTTCCGGGGCGCCCCTCCACCGTGTGATCAGCAGCGCTTGGTGCACCGGGTGGTCGGGCAGCCGTCCCCGATCGCCATGCTGATCGCGGTGGCCGCCCCGATGCCGGGCAGGATGGTGGGGGTGAAGCCCGCGGCGAGCGTCTCGGGGGCGTCGGCGAGCTCGACCAGCTCGTCGGCGGAGACGTAACCGGTGGCGTCGTTCATGGCGATGTTGCCCATGACGGTTCCTTTCTCTCTGTGTGCTCTTTCTTGGCAAGGCCCTGGACGGGCCTCGATCGGGGAGCGCTATGCGAAGCGCAATACGGAGGGGTAGGTCTCCGGGTCCAGGTGGTGGAGGACGGACCAGGCGAGTCCGGCCTCACCGACCATGAGGCTGTTGGTGTAGGCGTACTTCGTGTCGTTCCGCTGTCCGTACCGCTCGACGACCTCGTCGAAGAGCCGCGGATAGAGGTCTGCGACGTCCTGGCCGAACAGGCCGGGCAGCCGGCTCTCGGCCAGCGCCACGACCTCCGCGCTGGCGAGGTCACCGTGGCAGTACGTCGGGTTGTTGCCGAAGCCGCGGTCGAGGGTGAGGTCGGCGAGCCGGGACAGCACGGGCCCGGGCACGGATCCGGGCGCGTGCTCCAGGGCCGTCAGCGCGCCGAGCAGCAGCCCGGGAGCGCCGTGGCACCAGCCGTAGGACCGCTCGGGCTCGCCCCACACCCGCGGCCAGTCGCGGTCGCTCTCGTCGTACGAGTCGAGCACCGCGCCGACGATACGCAGACCCAGCTGGCGCACCTGCGGATCGGCGAACTCGGTCCCGTACCTGATCAGCACAGGTCCGATGCCCATCGCGCCGTGGGCGTAGCCGGTGTACGCGGTGACCCCGGGGTCCTGGAGGCCGAGGCCGCCGAGTGCCTGTACCTGCGCAGCGGCCACGGTCCGCACCGCGGCGGCCACGACCTGCTGCTGCGCGGGATCCGTCGCACGGCCGGGCGAGGCCGTGTCGTGCAGGGCCATGTCGTGCAGGGCCATGGACACGGCCAGGGCCCCCGCCATACCGCTCAGCCAGTCGGTGCCGACTTCGGTCCCCGAGCACCGGGCGAGTTCCCTGGCCAGATCGCCGGGACGGGTGGGGTCCGGCTCGTCCAGGAGCTGCCGGGCAACGGCGACGGCGTATGCGGTACCGGCCATTCCGGTCATCCCGCCGACCGATATGCCCTGTTCGGCGAGGAGGCCGCCGCGCAGCTGGTCCTCCACCGGATCCAGCACGCGCCGCGCCGCGTCGGCGAAGTCCCGCCGTCCGGTCTCACGCGCCAGGCCGGCCAGCACCAGGGCGGGACCGGGGCTGCCGCCGTAGAGGTCGTAGCCCAGGGTGCCCGGGCTCCACTGGCTCTGTGAGTCCGTGGTCACCTGCGGGGCGATCCAGGTGGCCGGGTGACGGGGATCGGTGCTGCTGACGAGGGTGGCGAGCAGCCTGTCGCCGATGCGCTCGGCCTCGCGCAGCAGTCGGCCGCGGTCGACGGTCGTGGCCGCCCGACCCGCGGGCCGGGTGGGCGTGAAGCCGGTCTTCTCCCGCTCGGTGGGGAGCTTGTTGACGAACGAGAAGTCGATCAGGCGCAGTTCGCGTTCGATGACCGACGCGTCCAGACCGTTCACGCGGGCGCGTACGGTTTCCAGCGGCGGCTCGTCGAAGGCATCCGCAAGGACGACGCCGTTGGCGGAGTTGAGGGCGCGGGACCGGGCCGAGTACGAGAAGTAGGGCACGTCCCCCTCGGCCATCTGGCGGACCTCCTCGTCGGCGATCTCGGGCGAGTCGCCGGTCCGCAGCACCACCCGGTTCAGCACGGCGGCGCGGACGACCGGATCGGCCATCGCCCGGGGGTGGGTCGCCATGCGCAGCAGCTGGGTGTAGAAGATCGTGGCCTGGTTGACGTGCCGGAACTGCGCGTCACCGAGGTGCTCTTCTATCGCGGCCATGACCTCGTCCGGATGGGCGGCCGCGTACTCCAGGACGCTCCGGAACCGCGCCTTGATGACATCGCGCTGCTCCGTCACCGGCAACTCGGTGGCACGTTGCACGGCCAGATTCGCGTTGGCCTGCGTCGTCGTGGTGGTGACCATGGCGACGAACATGTCGTCACGGCCGGCGTTGTGCAGGCTCAGCGACTTGTACGGGGCGCGCTGGCCGGCGTCGTAGCCGATGGCACCGATGTCCAGGCCCTGGTCGTCGTCCCTGGCCCTGACGACCAGGGGCAGCAGCCCCGACCCGATGATCGACTCCTGGAGGGCTCGTGCCCCGATGGCGGAGGCGGCTCCGGCGTCATAGGTCTCGGGAGCCCGGAGCCGGGGCGACAGCAGGGTCTCCGTATCGATCACGACGGGTCCTGCGGCGCAGGTCACCACGTTCTCGTAGTGGATGTCGGTGGCCTTGAGGAGGAAGAGGATCCCGGCGACGGTCCCGATCCGGGCGAAGTACTCCCGCTGCTCGCCGGCGTACTCCTGGGTGGGGACGAACTCGACGAACCCGCCCCGGGCCGTGGGCAGGACGGAGACCGTGGGCAGATCGGTGCCGAGCCGGCCGTTCATCCAGGCGACGAAGGAGTTGTAGCCGGCCTCGGCGGCGATGGGGTGGGGCTTGAAGAGGACGCGGTTGCCGTCGGTGAAGACGATCTGCGCGACCGACCTGCCGCCGTTGTGGGTGTCCCCCTCACCGAGGGAGATCCGCTCGACCACGAGCCGCTGCGGGCGGCCGGGGACCAATGCCGCCAACTCGCCGATGTGGACGCCTACGTCGACGAGCAGGCCGAGGACGTACCGGGCCGATGCCCCGACGCAGCGGTCCACCTGCTGGAACAGGTGGGGGTAGGCGGCGAGCAGCTCCCGGTGCCCGGCCTCGCTGTTGGTCCAGCGGCGGAAGGCCGAGTACCGCTCCTGCGGGGTGTCCCCTTCGAGGAGTCCGCGCGAACGGCGCTGATGGAGCTCCTCGACCAGGGTCCGGACCATCAGACGGGACACGAGGCCCGTCTGGCTGGTGACGAAGTCGTCGACGATGGTGTTGGAGGCGGCGAGGAAGGACGACGCGCCTGCGACACCCTCACGGACGTGGTCCGCCCAGGGCCGTACGAAGTGGGCGAAGTAGTCCAGGAAGAGCCCGTCGGAGTCGAGACCCGGATCGTACGCGGCGGGCCGGAGGGGCCGCTGCTCCTGGCCGCTGACACCGCCGCCGCGCTCGCCGCCGGCCTCCGCGGCCACGCGCAGCCGCTCCTCGACATGCGTCATGAGCTCGGCGGACTTGAGCTCCGGCAGATACGTCCGCAGTGCTTCGGATATGTCGTCGTGACTCTTCATGTGTTCCAGGTCCGGGGCTGGGAGGATGGGGTGACGCCGGGAGGGAACTCCCGGCGTCATGAGGTCATTCGCAGTTCTTCTGGCACTCCGCGGTGGCGGTGCAGAAGTTCCCGTTGTTCCCCAGGACGTAGCTGGCGCCGTAGCAGCCGATGGACGACATCAGAGTCCCCCAGCCCTGGCCGGCGGCGCTGACGGTGTCGAGGTTCTGGTCGTCGATCTCTTCGAGGATGCCGACGTTCGGGTTCGCCATGTGGCTCACGCCTTTCACGCGATGCGGACGGCGCGACTGGTGGGTCACGCCGATCCGTGTGGATCTTGACCCTCAGAACGCTAGGCAACGCAGCCCTGCCGCACCCCCGCCCAGGGACGGGTTCTGCCCCTACCGACGACCTGTACCTGGGTGGAGGTCGAGGCACGGGGTCCGACCCGCGGGAATCCGGGTGTTCATGCCCCTGACGCGGCGGACCACTCGATGTGCGGCGGCCGGACCAGGGCACACAGGGGTTGGCCGCGGCCATCGGTGAGACGCAGGCGTGCGAGGAGTCGTCCGGAGCCCATCGCGGCGGTGACGGTGTCCGGGGCGATGGCGTCGAGCATGAGCTTGGCCCGGCGGAACATGGTGAAGGTCCCCGCTTCGTCCACCGTGCTCCAGGACAGGTAGACGAAGCGGGCTCCGGGGCCGCCCTGGACGTACGGCCCCTTGATGTCGACGCCCGCGTCGGTCGCCGTCGCCGTGCAGTCCAGCGTCCACGTCGCCGAGGCGGCGTCGCCGGGGTGCGGATCGAGCAGCTCGTCCGGGCGGTTGCGCCGTTGGACAGCGACGTGGATGTTGCTGTAGCCGGGGAAGTTCGGGGCTGGACCGCAGGTGAGGCCCGGAAGGTCGACGGCTTCGATTCGAATCTGCATGAGGCCATCCTCTCCTCGGCCGGCGGGACGTCAGGGAGCGTCAGGGAGCGTCGGGGGAGTCGGGGGAGTTCGGGGACGCCGTCGTCAGCAAGGGGCCGAAGGTCTGCCGGCCCAGCTGCTCGGCGCGGGCCTGGCCGACGATGCCGCCGGGCACATCCGGATGCTGCTGCGACCAGGTGGTGGCCGAGGCGCGGCCGGTGAAGAAGTTCAGCGCGTCGCAGCACACCGTCTCGGCGGGACCGGAGGAGCCGCGGCGGCCGACGAAGACCACGGCCGAGTCCGGCTCCCACACCGTCGTCCCGCCCGTCGAGGTGACAGTGATCAGCTCGCCGGTCACCGGATCGGTGGAGGAGATCACCACGTCCCGGCCGAGCATCGACGGGATTCCGAGGGCGTCGACGGCGCACATCGAGAACACCTCCGCCCCGCCGTCGATGCACACCCGGTGCGGGGTCGGTACGGCGGAGAACGGATACGCCGCCCGGACCTGCCCGTCCTCGTCCAGGGTCAGGAAGTCCTCCCGGTCGAGCTCCGCCAGCACCTCCCGGGCCGTACGCCCGGCAGCGGCTGCGACAGGTTCCAGCAGCGCCGCCTCCGGGGCCCGGCCGGCCGTCGCGAAGTGACGCAGTACGGCCTGATGCACGGCCCGCAAGCCGCGTTCAGCCGGAGCCACCCGTCCGCGGCCGTTCCGCCCGATGGGATCGAACAGATCCGTCTCGCAGCAGCTCTCCTCCACTGCCTCGGCAAGGCCTGCCTCGGCAAGGCCCGCGTCGACAAGGGCGGAGCGCAGGGCGGCCACGCTCGGGGCACCGTCCGCCCGGCCGCCGTCGCGGTAGATGCGGCACGACACGCTCGGAACGGCGTCCTGCACCGCGAAGGGGTCGACTCCGTCCAGCAGAACGGTCGGGGAGCCGGTCATGCCCCAGCGAGCAGCCTCGCTCTCCTCGTGCACCTCGACGTGTTCGACCTCGGCGGCCCGGCCGGCCAGCGCGGCGGTGATCCGTTCCTCCACGACCGGCCCGTTCGGGCAGTCCGGAACCGTCAGAACCGTGATCCGCATGGCATCGTCCTCTCAGCTCGCTGCCTCGGCTCGTTGCCTCTGAGCCGACCGTAAACCTTCCAGCGCACTGGAAGGTCAAGCGTTAGCCTTGAGGCATGCGCATCGGAGACCTCGCCGGCACCAGCGGGCTGACGGCCAAGACCATTCGCTACTACGAGCAGGTCGGCCTGATGCCCGCACCGTCGCGGACCCCCGGCGGCTACCGCGACTACGCGCCCGAAGCCGTCACCAGGCTCGCCTTCATCCGTGACGCCCAGCATGCCGGCCTCACCCTCGCCGAGATCCGCGACATCCTGACCCTCCGCGACAGCGGACAAGCCCCCTGCGCCCACGTCGGTGACCTCATCGACCAGCACCTCGAAGAGATCAACCGGCGCATCGCGGAACTCCGCACCACCCGCAGCGCACTTCGCGTCCTCGCCCGCCGCGCCGCCGAGACGGACCCGGCCATCTGTGCGGAGGACGGCATCTGCACCATCTTCTCCACCCAGCCGTAGAGATCCGGGTTCCGGCCCGCCCCGCCCCGCCGTCACTGCGGGGCGGGCGGGGGCTCGGATCAGCCGAGGGGCAGGTCGAGGCGGGCCTCGCTGCCGGCGGTGGAGCCGATGCCGAGGGTGACGAGGTTGGGGTTGTCGTCGGAGTAGAGCTTGTCCTTGGCGTTGACCACCAGCATCACCTTGTGGTCGGCCGCGATGTCGTAGGCGGCGGCCTGCAGGTCCCAGTCCACGGTGGTGGCCCGCCCGGCCGTGGCGCCGGTGAGGGTGTACGGCTCGTGGGTGATGATGCGGGCGCTGCCGTCCGGGGCGAGGTCGAACAGGTAGGCCACCAGCGTCGCGGACTCGGCGGCGGGAGTGACGGTCAGCTGGATGTGCGGCACGCCGCGCACCTTGCGGGCTCCGGCCGGGGAGACCCAGGTGGCGAGGTAGCGGCGGTCGAACTTACCCGTGGCGTAGCTCTTCGGGTTGCCCTGCCACTCCTGCTGGCCGGTGGTCAGGAGCTCGTCCACGGCCTTGGCCTCGGTGAGCTTGCCCGTGGTGAACGAGACCTGCCATCCGGCGGCCGGGGCGGTGCCGAGCGGGCCGTCCTGGCCCTCGGCCGCGGCGCCCGGGTACAGCTTCTCGGTGCGCTTGGTCACCTCGTCCCAGTTCGCGATGGACTCGCGGACGGTGGGGGCGAACATCACCTGGCTCCTGATCTGCGGCCAGGAGGGGACGTCGTTGGCGACGCCGAGGATGTGGTGGTCGAGCCAGGCGAGGGCCTCGTCGACCGGGAGGTTCGGGCCCGGCACGGTCAGGCCGGCGCCCTCGGGGGCGGCGTGGTCGCCGATCCACAGGTTCAGGTGCTTGGGGACGGTCAGCTTCTGGAACGTGGCCAGGGCGCCGTTGACGGGGAACAGCGTCTCGTGCCACGTGTTGGAGTAGAACGTCGGGATGCCACGGGCGTTGGTCTGCTTCAGGTAGCTGATCGGGGACCGCTCCAGCGCCCAGGCCTTCACGCCCTTCGGGTTCGTGCCGTCGCGGAAGTCCTTGAGCAGCTGTCGGGTGGCCGCATCGAACTTGCGCTCCTCGGGCCCGCCGGTGAACTTGGCGAGGGCATCGACGGCGGCCAGGTGGCGGGTGGTGTTGCCGAGCAGCGAGGCATGCAGGTCGCCCCAGGTGCTCAGCGCCACCACGGCAGCCACGCGCTCCGCCCGGTCGTGTGCCGCGACCAGCTGGCTGATCCCGGAGCCGTAGGACTCGCCGAGGAACGCGACCTTGCTCGGGTCGAACTGCTGCTGCGCGTAGTCGATCATCGTGGAGCCGTCGGCCCAGTCGTCGGGTCCGGCCACATCCACGGTGCCCTTGGAGGTGAACGGGGCGTCGATGAAGTCGCCGCCCGGGAGCTGGAAGGTCTGGCCGATGCCGCGCGGGGAGTAGGCGAGCACGTGGTAGCCGCGCTTGGCCAGGCGCAGGTACAGGTACGGGAACATCGTCCAGCCGAGCGGCGTCCACCCGGCCGGGACGATGACCACCGGGCGGGGCTCGTCGCCGTTGAGCTTGATGCTGAAGGCGGACAGCCGGACGCCGTCGTGCGCGGTGATCCACGGGACGCCGATCGTGGCGACCGCCTTCACCTGGTCGACCAGCTCCTGCAACTCCTTCGGCAGCAGAGGCTGTTCAGCGGTGCCGGTCATCGTGGCGACCAGCGCCTCGCTCAACGCCACGGCGTCGGCCGAGACCGAGGTGTCAGAGGCCCAGACGCCGGACCTCTGCACCTGGGACAGCTGGTTCGCGGTGACCGGCGTAGGGCTGTCATCTCCGGGAGTGCTCATGGGGCGCTGCCTTTCGCGTTGGCGGAGAAGGGTGCGTGCATCGCCATGATCACAACGGGCCCGGTCGGCACGCTGACGCCCTGCGGAGCGCTCACTCGAAAGGGCCACGCGTGACGCGGTTGCCTGCCGAGTGGCCGCGCGGGGCCGCCTTCCCCGCCTCCTGACCTGCCATCCTTCTGCGTGCCGCCGAAGACCACGATCGAACTTCGGCGCACCGACACCCTCGGCCCCGGCACTTTCGCGCGCGTGGTGCGGGCTGACCATGCCCCTTAACAGCGAGCTCGGTATCGGGGCGGGCGGCCAGGCGAAGGATCCGGGTTCGGTCATGGCGGGGAAGCTGTCGCACGCCCCGTGAGGAAGATCGGCGGAGAAGGCCGGGCTCCTGCCCGGCGATCTTTTTCATCGGTCTGCAACCGGGAGCGCATTGCCGCGCGTATCGATGATCTGAGGCGGACATCGGAACGATCTGGTGATCTACTCAGTGCTCCGGGCGGAGCGGAACGGGGGGCGAAGTGAGCGCGGGACGGCGAGCGGACGGGGAGCGGAGCGGAGTGGACCACGACCAGGTGCTCGGAGCCTTCCGGCTGGAATGCGAGGCTCTCGGCGACGCCGTGGCGGGACTGGCCGAGGCCGAGTGGAACCTCCCGACACGCTGCACTCCCTGGTCCGTACGCGACCTGCTCGGGCACGTATGCGTGGTGATCGACTGGCTTCCGGCCATGCTGGACGCGCCGGCACCCGGCGAGGCGGAGATCTCCGCGGTGGAGTACTACCGCCCGGACGACCGCTTCTCGGCGCAGACCAACAGCAAGCGGATCGCCTTGGCCCAGGACCGTGCCGCGCGGCCGACAGACGGCCCCGAATGCGCCGAGGACTTCGCCGCGACCTGGCGGCGGGTCGACCGGATGTGCCAGGAACAACCCGCCGGCCGGACCGTGCGGACACGCCACGGCGACGCCATGCTGCTGTCGGACTTCCTTCTTACCCGCGTCGTGGAGGTCGCCGTCCACGGCCTCGACCTGGCCGACGCGCTCGGATGCGAAGCCTGGCTGACCCCGGCGGCCGGCGAGACCCTGACGGAGCTGCTCCTCGGCCCGGAGCACACGGCGGCGGCTGACAATCTGGGGTGGAACCCGACGCGTTTCCTGCGCAAGGCCACCGGCCGAGAGGCACTGGACGAAGCGGAGGCCGCTCAGGTCGAACGACTCGGCATCCGTTGGCTCGCCCTGGGCTGACCTCCGCCCCTGCCCACCATCCCGCGGAGCCGGGAATCACTCCGTACTCTGGCGCAGGGTGTCCGTGTCCACCGCCGTTCTGCATCCGGGAGGACCTGTGCGACGTGGGGAAGTCTGGTGGGTCGAGTTCGACGAGCGGCGGCCGGCCGTCGTGCTGTCGGGAGACAGCGCCTCCGGGATCAGGGTGATGCAGGTCGTCGACCCAGCGGGCGTGGACATCAGCGGTCTGGGCGTCGAAGTGGCCGTGGGCGCCCTGGAGGGACTGCCCTTTGACGGTGTCCTGCGGTTCGCGTTCCCGCGACCGGGCTTCACCCCCTGTACGTGGCTGACCACTGTGTCCCGGGACGACCTGATCGAGCCGGCCGGCATCCTGCCCTCCGCGAAGCTCCGCGAGATCGAGGACGCCGTTCAACTCGCGGAACGGGCGCAGGAGCGAACTCCGGAGTCGACCGCGAAGCTCAGCGAGATGAGAGACGCCCTCCGACTCGGCGGCCTCGGGTCGGGCGCCGCGGCCACCGAGGCGGGCATCCGAACCGCCGGCGGGGCCGCCCGGTGACCGGCGACCGCTGGGTGTGGGAGTACGCCTTCCACGCCGAGGATGAGGCCGGCTGACGAAGGTCGTCCGCGACGAGGTAAAGGCAGTCACCGACCAGATCTCGGGCGCCGGTGCGTCACGAGACGGCGCCGCGGACCCCGCCGCCGTCGTCGAGCGGGGCGATGCGCCGCAGCGCGGCGTAGGCGGCGGCCGGGTACCGGGGGTCGGGCCGCAGGGCGTACTCGCGCAGGCACGCCTCGGTGAACTTGATGACGTGCTCGTCACCGTGCTCGGCGGCACGGGCCCCGAGCTCGGCCGGCGCGGGGAGGTCCGGTATCTCCGACCGCCAGGCTTCAGTGCCCTCGTCGCGACGGTCCGACGTGAAGGCGAACAGGAAGGCGGACTGCACCTGCCAGAGCCGAGCCACCGTCGGTTCGTACAGTTCGTGCGGCAGATGCGGGAGCACGAGGCGGACGGCGGCGGGCGCGGTGACGCCGTGGATCAGCGGTACGGGGTACACCTCGGGGTGGCCCAGATAGACATCCGCGAACTGGGCCGTCATCTCGCTCAGCAGCCGGGGTGCCTGCTGCCGCTCCAGCAGATCCAACGAGTCGCCGTAGCCGGGCAGTTCGGCGAGCGTGTCCAGGCGGTGGCGTGCGGTGTCCGGCCCCATGGGGCCGTCGAGCGGTACGCGGGGCAGCGCCGCGACCGCGTCGGGCAGCGCTTGGGAGCCGCGCAGGCGCGGGTGGCCCGGGAGTTCGGTGTAGCGGGCCGCCCAGTATGCGAGCCCACGGGCCAGTTCGTTCAGCTGGAGCGGTGCGGGGCTGTCGCCGGCCGCGTACAGGCCGCGTACGGCGTGCGCGGTGCGGATGAGTCCGTGCGTCAGGCCCGCGAACAGACCTGGGAGCAGGCGGGGCCACCAGCGTACGAGCACGTCGCGCCAGTGCTGCTCGGCCAGTTCCCGGACGAAGAGCCGCTCCCAGTCACCGGCCCGCTGGAAGCTGCCGAGAGCGGGACGCCACGAAGCCTCGTCCGCGGGGTCCAGGGCGAAACGGGCTGCGGGGGGTTCGTGGTGCTCCATCGCCTTCCGGTAGCGCTCCACCCAGCGGGCGACCTCGTCCCCGTGCCCGAGCAGGGCAAGCGCCTCGGCGCCCATCGGGCCGTGATTGGCGAGGTCGACCCCCACTCCTCGCTCGTATCCGAGGTCGTCCATCCGTTCAAGAGCGTCGTTGAGCGCATCGCTGTAGCCGATCGAGGGCATGAGAAGTCCCTTCGGAAAGCCAAATAGTTTGGAGATCCAAACCATATACACTTGCAGTATGCCGCGCACCCAGGACTCCGCGAGAACGCCACGGAAGCCGACGCCGGCCGAGCTCGAAGTCGCCGGTCTCGTCCCGCTGCTGGAGCCGTTCTTCCGCGGTTCGGCCGTGCGGGACCTGATGCCGGAGCCCCTGCGCGACGCCATGGAGGCGCACGGCCTCACGCCACGCCACGGCGCGGTGCTGCCACAGTTGCTGGCCGGGCAGCCGCTGGCCGTCAGTGAGATCGCCCGACGTCTTCAGGTGTCACTGCCCACCGCCAGCGAGCTGGTGGGAGCGTTGAGCCGGGCCGGCATCGTGGAACGGGCAGAGGACCCGGCCAACCGTCGCCGCGTCCTGGTGTCCCTGGCCGAGCAATACCGCCCGCCGCTCGAATCCTTCATCGTCCGGCGAACGGATCCGCTGCTGCGCGCGCTGGAGGGGTTGTCGCCCGACGAGAAGGCGGGTTTCCTGGCGGGACTCACGGCCTGGGTCCGTGAAGTGCAGGGGTAGCGAAAAGGCCGCCCCGTGCCGCGGCGAACTGCGGGGCGATGCCGTCTTGCGGTCCGGTCCGGCGTGCCGGGCCTGCTGTTGCGGACGCGAGCGGCATCCGCCCGTACGTCAGCCGTCGTGCCGGAAGCCTTTGCCCGTGCGGTCGAGAGGGTCGGGCGACAGGCCGAGGAAGCGGTCGCGGAGGGCGTCCCAGGCGGTGAGCCGGGTGAAGTCGGGGGCGTCGAGGATCTCCTGGCGGTCGGTGAGGAACGGGTTGGGCAGCAGGACGGTCATCATCTGCTCGTCCCGGCCGTTGAACAGGCGGGCGCCCCAGCTGACGGGGGCGCCGTCGGAGCCGATGCTGCGGTAGAGCTCGGCGCGGGAGCAGCGGCGGATGCGTCCGAGTTCGGGGCCGGAGGCGGTGTGCTCGCCGATGCACAGGTGGAAGTGCCAGGCGCCGAAGTCGATGGTGGCGTAGCCGTCGTTCATGGTGATGGCGGTGGGGGCGCCCGGGGCGCCCACCTCCCAGGCGGCGCCTTCGATGATGGGACCGAAGTGGATATGCTGCCAGTGGTCGGTGAAGACGGTGGTGACGAGGTCGAGGAGGGTGGCCTCGTCGACCGGGAGGGGCCAGACGTGCTGGGTACCGCCGCCGGGGGTCTCGACGACGGTCGGCTCGGTGGTGGTCACGGGGTCTTCTCCTTGTGGGCGTTGGGGGTGAGGACGCAGTCGCCGCAGGTGCCCGCGCCCGGTACGCGGTAGTACAGGCAGCAGCTGCGACGTCGGAAGGCGAGCGGTCCGGGAGGGGTGGCGCGGTACGTGCCGGTGCCCGCCAGCGGCGGCCGGTCCAGCAGCGCGCGGACGAGGGGCACGACGGGGAGGAAGGGGTCCGGCGCCCTGGCCAGCAGGACGCGGTGGGCTCCGATCAGCGCCGAGGCGGCGTTGCCGCGCAGGGTGTGCGCGGATACGCCCGACACGCGCCGTACGGCGTCGGCCCAGGGGGCCAGGTTCTGGACGGCGACGGTGTGGAGCAGGGCCGGGAGCGGCTCCTGGTCGACCTCCCTCAGGTCGGGGAGCCACAGGTCGAGGGGGCCGGAGGCGGGCAGGCGCCACCACAGCCGGTCGGGCGCGAGGTCGGGGACGCTGCCGGTGAGCGTGGCGCAGGCCAGGGCGATGGACCAGAGCCGGGAGACGGTGCCCAGGTGCAGGGTGGACGCGGCCACCCTGGGCTGGTCGGTGCCGAGCCGCCCGGAGACGGCCCGTACGCATTCCTCCAGCGCGCCCGGGTCGGTGTACAGGTCGGTCAGCGGCCGGAAGCCCTCGGTGCCGGGGCGATGGCCGGTGGCCAGCGCGAAGTACGGGCCGATCACCGAGATCCGTGCCAGGGCGGCGGGGGTGAGGGCCGACGTCACCATGTCCGCACCGTCCGCGTGAGTTCGTGGAAGCCCCGGACGCGGACGGTCCGTCCGTCCGGTCCGGTGAGGGTGAGCCGGTCCGCGCCGTCCCAGCTCACGTTCGACCTGGCGGGCGGATCACCTTGGTCCGCGACGGCCAGCCCTTCCCGGGCGAGGGCGCGTTCGAGGAGCGGGAGCACATCGGCCGGCGCGTCCACCGCGACGGCGGCGCGTGCGGTGCGGCGCAGGCCGAAGGTGCCGGATGCCGGGTCGAAGGCGAGGTGGTCGGCGTCGAACGCCCCGGCGACGGCGCCGCTGCGGATCAGGTCCTCGGGTGCTCCGGCCTGAACACGGGATGCGCGGTCGACGAGCCAGACGGCATCGGCCACCCGCAGGGCCAGCTCCAGATCGTGCGTACTGACCACCACGGTCAAACCCTTGTCCCGGGCGAGGTCGCGCAGCAGTACGGTGAGGGCCACGCGGGAGGGCACGTCCAGGAAGGCGGTCGGCTCGTCGAGGAGGACGACCTCCGGCTCCTGGGCGAGGGCCCGAGCGGTCAGTACGCGCTGGCGTTCGCCGTCGGAGAGTTCGGCGGCCGGACGGTCCGCCAGTTGCGCTGCGCCCACCGCCTTCAGCGCCCACTCGACCGCGGCGTGGTCCGCTGCCGTGAGGCGGCCGGTGAACCCGGTGTGCGGGTGGCGGCCGAGCCCGGCCAGTTCCCGTACGGACAGCAGCCCGGGGTCCACCCGGTCGGTCAGGACGACGGCCAGCCGCCGGGCGAGGGCGGCCGGCGACTGCCGTGCCAGGTCGGCCCCGCCCACGCGGATCCGGCCGTCGAGCGGCGGCAGGAGCCCGCACAGGGTCCGCAGCAATGTGGACTTGCCAGCGCCGTTGGGCCCGAGCAGTACGGTCAGCTCGCCGGCCCGCGCCTGGAGATCGAGCCCCGACAGCACGGCCCGTCCCGCTCCGCGCCCGCGGCCCCGCCGGCCCCGGTAGCCGACGGCGAGCCGGTCGGTGGCCAGTCCGCCGGGGCGGTCCGACCCCTCGGCCATGTCCTTGACGGGCTCGGTCATCGTGTCGGTCACGAGGTCACTCCTTGTACGCCGCGACGGCTGCGGATCAGGAACGCGATGACGACCGGGGCACCGAACAGTGAGGTGATGGCGTTGAGCGGCAGCACGGCCTCGGTGCCGGGGGGCTGGCTCAGCAGCGCGCACGCGAGCGCGAGGAACGCCCCCGCGAGCATCGACGCCGGGATCAGTGCCCGGTGGTCCGAGGTGCCCAGCGCGACCCGCGTCAGATGCGGCACCGCGAGGCCCAGGAAAGCGACCGGGCCGCAGAACGCGGTCGCCGCGCCCGCCAGAAGCGAGGTTCCCAGCAGTGCCAGATCGCGGCTGCGCCGCACGTTGAGCCCCATGGTGCGGGCGTAGTCCTCACCGAGCAGCAGGGCGTTGAGGTGCTTGGAGGTCAGGAGCGCGGCCAGCAGGCCCGCGCCGATGACGGGCAGCATGACCTGGAGGTCGGGCCAGGTCGTGGCGCTGAAACTGCCCAAGCCCCACATGACGAACTGCTGCGCGTGCTCGGGCCGGGCGTAGACCAGCATCACGCTGACCACGGCGGTGGCCGCCGACCCGATCATGACGCCGATGACGAGCAGGGTGACGGCGGACCGCACCCACTGCGAGAGGAGCAGGACGAGGGCCAGTACGGCGGCGGCCCCGAGTGAGGCGGCGAGGACGACGCCCAGCCGTCCCAGCCCGGCCAGGTTCCCGGTGAAGCTTCCGGCGACCCCGCCGGTGCCGACCACCACGGCGGCGACGCCCATGCTCGCGCCCGAGCTCACCCCGAGGGAGAACGGGTCGGCCAGCGCGTTGCGGAACAGGGTCTGCATCTGCACGCCCGCCACCGCGAGGGCGGCACCGACGGCGGCGGCGGTCAGCGCGCGCGGCAGCCGGACCTGCTCGACGATCACGGTCCATCGCGGGTCGTCGGCGGTGCCGCCGAACAGGATCCGCACCACCTCCGCGACCGGCACCGGGTGGGAGCCGGTCGCGATGGTGAGGACGAAGAGCAAGGCGGTACCGGCCGCGAGGGCGAGGACGACGGCGAGGCGCCGCCGCCCTGGCCGTACCGCCGGCCGCGGCCCCGGCGTGGTGTCCGGGGCGGCGGCCGGCGCGGTTGCCGTGTGCGTGCTCACGCCTTCGGCACCGGCTTGTAGAAGGTGAAGGCGTGGCCCTTCGCCTGGTCGGGGTGGATCAGCGCGAAGAGGTCGGCGAGGACCAGGTCCGGGCGCAGCACACCGCGCTCGAAGTAGTCGTTGCCGCCGCCGGGGCCGAGCGCCTTCTGGTTCGTCCACACCGCCCCGTCGGAGACCGCCTTCAGCTCCCCGTACCGGCTGTCGGCCTTGACCGCGTCGCCGGTGGACTCCCACTTCTTGTCGGCGATCCAGACCGGGGCCTGGCCGCCCTTGGCGTACACGGCCTCGAAGTTCAGCTGCACGTTGCCGGTGCCCGCCTCGCCGGCCCAGGGGTAGGTACCGCCCGCATCCTTGATCAACTGGGCGGCGTAGCTGCCGCCGGCGGGCATGTACCACGTGCCCTGGTACATCGTGCCGGGCAGGACCTCGACGGGCTTGCCCGCCTTGACCGTCTCGGCGGCCTTGTCGGCGACCTTGCGGTAGTCGCCCTCGATGGTGTCGAACACCTCGCCCGCACGCTTTTCCGCGCCGGTGAGCGCGGCCATGGCCTTGACCCACTCGGCGCGGCCGAGCGGGCTGGGCTCCAGCCATTCGGCGTTGGCGACCACGGCGATGCCGGCCTGACGGAGCTTCGGGTACTGCGGGTCGTCGGTGCCCTGGGTCATGAGCACGTCCGGCTTGGCACCGATGACCGTCTCGGCGTTGAGGGTCCGGTCCTTGGCGTACTCGGTGACCTTGCCGGCCTTCACGCGCTCGATCACCTCGGCCGAGCTGATGTTCGCTGCGCTCGCCACACCCGTCAGCACGTCCAGGGTGCCGGTCTCGGTCAGCAGGGGCAGGTGGGTGGTGGAGGCGGAGTACAGGCTCTTGACGGGGACCGTGACCGCTTGCGCGGAGGCCAGTTCACCGGTCAGCTGGGGCTTCGGCGCACCGCACTTGACCAGCACATACGATTCGGGCTTGCCCTTGGGGTACGGCTCGTTGACGGTGAGGACCTGGTAGCTCTTCTCGTACCGGAGCGTGAAGTTCTTGGCGTGCTTCACCGCCGACTTGACCGGGAAGTAGTCCTTGGCAGGGTCGAAGTCCTTGATGCATCCCTCCCCGGCGGCCTGGGCCTTCGCATCGGCGGATGGGCTGGAGTCGCGGCCACCACCGCACGCGGTGAGGGCGAGCGCCAGGGCGAGCAGGGCGGCCGTGGCCGCCGCCGGCCGGCGGCCGGGCGTGACTGGGTGTACGGACAAGGTGACTCCTGGTGGCGTGCGTGGGCAGCGCGAACCGGCGTTCCGGGGCGCGTGGCGCGGCGTACGGGAAGGGACCCGCGGGAGAAGGACTCCTGAAGAGGGGCCCGTTGGGAGGGTCGTCAGAATCCGGCCGAACGGGCTCGCGGCGCATCACACCGGGCCGAGAGGCCCGGACGGGCCAAGGGCCGCGCGAAGCCGCCGCCACACGTACGCAGGCACACGGGTGCCACCGCCTCTCCTGGGGAAATCCGCCCCGTACATCGAGGTGCGACGGCGTGAGTCTCCTGACTCGGGATCAACGCTTCTCCGGCCTTCCCACCCCTCGACGGGGCGGTGGCCATGGCGGAGTCGCTCCCCCTACACAGTGGCGGTACCGTGCCGGAATCCCACCGGCTTCCTCGTTCCGCCGTCGCTTGTCGGACGGAAGCATCGCAGAACCGGCCACCGCCCCGCCAGACCAACGGCTGTTCGACCAATCACAGAAAGCAGTGCTGCGATCCCGAACGCCGCTACGGGCACAGGGAGGTGGCCGTCGGCGGCACCTCGCACAGCATCACTCGGCGGTGTCGTCGAAGCAGCAGCCGTAGACCTGGTGGGCGCGGAGGGAGTCCTTGAGCAGGTGGTGGGCCGTGGCCTGGGCCAGCGGGTGGGTGGCGACCTCGTCCCGGAAGGTGCCCAGGGGTGCGTGGAGCGGGAGTTTTCCTTCCTCGACGAGGGTGCCGATGGCGGCCCAGGCGTCAGCCATGGCGGAGGGTTTGACGGCGCGCACGATGGCGGAGCGCATGCCGTCCGCGACGGAGTGCGTCGGAGTGATCTCGACGTCGGTGAACCCGGCGGATTCGAGCCCGCGGCGATACTCGCTGAAGGAGAGGGCGCCGGCGATGCAGCCGACGTAGTCGCCGCGCTCGGCCCGCTGTTCCGGGCTCAGGGTGTCGTCGGCGACGACGTCGGAGATGGCGATCCGGCCGCCCGGCTTGAGGACGCGGAAGGTCTCGGCGAAGACGGCCTGCTTGTCGGTGGACAGGTTGATCACGCAGTTCGAGATCACGACGTCGATGGTGTTCGCGGGCAGCGGGATCTCCTCGATGGCCCCTTTCAGGAACTCGACGTTCGTGGTGCCCGCCTTCGCGGCGTTGGCCAGGGCGAGGGCGAGCATCTCCTCGGTGATGTCCAGCCCGTACGCCTTGCCGGTGGGGCCGACGCGGCGGGCGGACAGGAGGACGTCGATGCCCCCGCCCGAGCCCAGATCCAGTACGCGCTCGCCTTCGTTCAGGTCCGCGACGGCGGTGGGGTTGCCGCAGCCCAGGGAGGCGGCGACGGCCTCGGCGGGCAGGACCTCGCGCTCGTCGGCGGCGTAGAGGGTGGAGCCGAAGTTCTCGTCGATCTCGACCGGCTCCGGCCCGCAGCAGGCGGTGCCGCCCGCGGTGACCTGGACGGCTGCCGCGGCGTAGCGGCGGCGGACGGTTTCCCGCGGGTTGGTGGACTGCTCGCTCATGACGATGACTCCCAACGGACGAGGTCCCTGCCCGGCCTGGCGGGACGAGCTTGCATCGATGTTTATCGATACAAGCTTGCGCCTTGGATCGAGGAACGTCAACATAGAGGCATGTCGAAACAAGAGCTTGTGGTCCTGGGGCAGGACGCCGACGGCTGCTGCGGCCAGATCGCTGCGGCCCCGCTGGACGAGGACCAGGCCACCGACCTGGCGAAGGTATTCAAGGCCCTGGGTGACCCGGTCCGGCTGCGGCTCCTGTCGATGATCGCCTCGCGAGAGGGTGGCGAGGTCTGCGTGTGCGAGCTGACCCCGGCCTTCGAGCTGTCCCAGCCGACGATCTCCCACCACCTCAAGCTGCTGCGGCAGGCCGGCCTCGTCGACTGCGAACGCCGTGGCACCTGGGTCTACTACTGGCTGCTGCCCGCCACTCTGGACCGGCTTGCCGCCGTCCTGAAGGCGCCCCGCAGGCTGCCGAGGTGAAGACGTGAGCGCGGACCCGGTGCCGCTCAGACGCCGCGTGGCGGCGGAGGCGGTCGGGACCGCGCTGCTGGTGGCGGTCGTGGTCGGCTCCGGGATCCAGGCCACCGAGCTGTCCCAGGACGTCGGCATCCAGCTGCTGGCCAACTGCCTGGCGACGGTCTTCGGCCTCGGCGTGCTGATCGCGGTGTTCGGACCGGTCTCCGGCGCCCACTTCAACCCCGTCGTCACCCTCGCCGCCCACCTCACGGGCCGCCGCTCCGGCGACGGCCCGTCCCCGAGGGACGTGGCCGCGTACGTGCCCGCCCAGATCACCGGCGCGATCACCGGCTCGCTCCTGGCCAACGCCGTCTTCGGTCAGCCCGTGCTCGCCCTCTCCGTGCATGACCGCTCCGCTTCGCACCTGTGGCTGGGGGAGGTCGTCGCGACGGCCGGACTGCTGATGGTCGCCTTCGGTCTGAACCGGACCGGCCGGGCGCACCTCGCCCCGGCGGTCGTGGCCGCGTTCATCGGCGCGGCGTACTGGTTCACCTCCTCCACCTCCTTCGCGAACCCCGCGGTCACCATCGGCCGGGCCTTCACCGACTCCTTCGCCGGGATCGCCCCCGCCTCCGTCCCCGCGTTCGTCGCCGCCCAGATCCTCGGCGCCGCCGCCGGCCTCGGCCTGCTCCTCCTTGTTTTCGGCCCGCCCGCCCGGCAGGCCTCCGACCGATCCGCGCCGATCGCCACCGTCCCCGCCTCCCGCTGAAGTCTGGAGCCCCCTGCCGTGAACCCGTCCCCCACGCGCCCGTCCGTGCTGTTCGTCTGCGTCCACAACGCCGGCCGCTCGCAGATGGGCGCCGCCTTCCTCACCCACCTCGGCCAGAACCGCGTCGAGGTCCGCTCCGCCGGCTCCGCCCCGGCCGGCACCGTCAACCCCGCGGTGGTCGAGGCCATGGCGGAGGTCGGCATCGACATCTCCGCCGAGACCCCCAAGGTGCTGACTGTGGAAGCTGTCCAGGCGTCGGACGTCGTGATCACCATGGGCTGCGGGGATGCCTGCCCGTACTTTCCCGGCAAGCGCTACCTCGACTGGACCCTCGACGACCCCGCCGGCCAGGGCGTCGCCTCGGTCCGGCCCATCCGTGACCAGATCGAGCAGCGCGTCCGTGGTCTGCTCGACGAGCTCGGGATCCCGGCAGCTGGGTGAGCGGACCATCAGCAGGACGTCGTCAACTGACGCGTTCGGGATGGCGATTGGCCAGTGTCTTTGAGACGGCGAATGCGCGAATCCACGGCAGGTTATGACGCAGGTCACTCAAAGTGCGTCTCGCGATTCGGGCCGGCTGGCTGTCCAGGTGCCGCAGGTGGTGTGCCAAAGGGTCCCCGGCCAGGGCATTCGCGGGAGTTGGGGCGCGTGGAGGGCACGGCAAAGGGTGAGAGGTCTAGACAATGACGAAGGCCCTGGTCGCTGACCAGGGCCTTCGTTCAAGAGCGGATGACGGGAATCGAACCCGCGCTATAAGCTTGGGAATCACCGATCTTGCCCGCGCCATCTGCCCTCTGACCAGCGGAAACAGGTCTCAGTCGGAAGGCTGAGGCTTGCCCCGGTGCCCGCCGTTGACCGCGATTCCCCGCCCTGTCTGGCACGCGTCTGGCACGGCGACCTTCCGACCTGTAGCTCTAGAAAGACTGGCCAGGTGCAGCCATACCGGCCCCTTCAAAGTCTTACGGGATGGCGCAAGTTGGGGGACGGAAGCGGGGGCTTGCGGTATCGCTGTGGTACCGCAAGCCAAGCCTTCACCGAACTTCGTGCCGCTATGGGATCCGGGCCAGCCGGCTGGCAGAGATTTCGCGAATGGCGTCTCGAAGCCGCTGCTCGGCTGCTTCGAGCCATGCCTCATCTACGGCGAACACTTGGCTCCCCTCTGGGTGCCACCGATGCAGCATTTGCCTGCCAGCGATCGTGGCCGGGCGGGCATGCAGAACAGAATTTCGATCCCGGGCGGTGCTCTCCAACAGCTCCCCCGATCTCCGCAGCCAGTTCCGGGCAGCGACGTCCGTCACCTGCTGAAGGACCTTCTTGCTCTGGAAGGTCTGCGCGAGGCGCCCAGTGGTCATGCCAACCAGCCTCTGTACGTCCAGCTCGGCAGGCAGACCTGGGATGTGAGGGAGGTCCCCCAGAACCTGCCACTCAAGGTAGGTGACCAGGTAGGAGAAGCGCCCGATGCGGAGCAGGTAATCATCGTCGGCAAGCATGCGTACAGCGTGCAGATACTGACGGCTGTCCACCACCGCTTTAGATGCGATCGTCCCCGCCGAGTCCACCACTGCTCGTCGCGCCGGCAATCGGACCCATCCGGCGGCGGCTTGCATGTCAGACACCTTCTGATCCGTAGCTCTAGCCGGATCGGTCAGCGGGGGCCATACCGGCCGCTTCACGACCGCTCCGGGCCGCAACGAGCCAGGCGCGGTTGCGGTGGTTGCGGTACGACGCTGCTGTACCGCAAGTCCCGATGGCGTCGGCCTTGGATGTGAGCGACCGGACTCCTCCCCTGACGACATCAACGACGGACCTCCGCCCGCTCGGGTAGCGGTCACCAGTCACGCCAAGCGTCGGTGATCTCGGCGCGGCCGATGCCCCTCCTCGCCGCCAGAGCGGCCACATCCACGCCGTGCTCTCCCAAGGTGCGATCGATGTACTCGCACAGTTGCTCCCGCTCCTCCGTGCAGTAGCCGGCGCCACCATGACTATCGTCACCGTCGACGGCGTTGAGCGCGAGAACTACCCTCTCGACCGTCCCGAAGACCTCCGCGTCACTGGGCTCCACCAGGGCGCGCACTTCCACCTCGAACGCCGCCAGCGCCACGTCCGTCGCCCTCAACAGAGACTCGGGATACAGCTCGGCCGCCCCGGCGCCCTCCGCCTTCAACGCTCCGGACGCCACCGCCTGAGCTTCCTCCGCCATGCAGGCACGCCACGCTTCAGGGGGTCTGTTCGCCATGGTGGGACGGTACGCCGGAGCACTGACAGCCCTGCCTACCGGCTGACGGGCACCTCGTAAACGATCTCGCACAGCGTGGCGGGCACGACGATGTCCGCCGTCTCCACGGGCCGCCCCTCGTCGCTGTAGTACGTCCGCCGGATGCGCGTCACGAAGGAACCCTTCTGGATCCCGAGGAGCGTGGCTTCCTCCGCGGTCGCATGCGCCGGCTCGGGCTGCTCCAAGGCGTGGGTGACCGTGATGCCGATGACGGCCATCCGGTTCACG
Source organism: Streptomyces sp. NPDC042102 (assembly GCF_055582305.1). Classification (NCBI taxonomy): domain Bacteria; kingdom Bacillati; phylum Actinomycetota; class Actinomycetes; order Kitasatosporales; family Streptomycetaceae; genus Streptomyces; species Streptomyces sp. NPDC042102. The sequence continues at coordinate 67,774 of NZ_JBVJDL010000008.1, read as the reverse complement.
ACACCCTCACCCGCGTGGGGCCCGCCCTCGGGCAGGACGACGATGGTCCCGCCGGTGAGGTCGTACGGCTCCCAGCTGGTTGACAGCTGCACGGGCCGGCCATCCGCGAGGAACTCGTACGTGGTCCGCACGCACAGGTCCCCCTCGCCGATTCCGAGCCGCGCGGCGATCTCGGCCGGCGCCGGGACCTTGGCCTCCATGCGGCTCTCCCAGTCCCCGAGCCTGCCCATGGCCCTCATGTCGGACCGGAACGGCGAACCACCGCCCTGCTCCCGCGCCACGGAGCGAACCACCCGCACCCGCTGCCGCGGCTCGGCGACGTACGTTCCCGACCCCGCACGCCCCTCCAGCACACCCTGAGAGATCAGCAACTCCTGCGCCCGACGCACCACGTTGTCGCCAACGCCGTGCTCCTGGGCGATCTGCGCGCGTGAGGGCAGCCGATCCCCCGGCGCCCATTCGTGCGCCGCGATCCGCTCTCGAAGGACATCCGCGATGCGGAGGTATGGCGGCTGCTCAGGCATGTGGAAAATCTAGTCCACTAGCTCTAATCTAGTTAACTAGCTTCACGCAGTGTCATCATCCGGCGACGGAGGCTCGTCTGTGCCCGCTTCGAAGCCAAGCGCCGAGGACATCGCCGCCGGGCTGTCCGCCCTCGGATTCATCACGCGCGTGGAGCCGCACGCCGACCGAACGACGATCGAAGCGGAGGTGCCGGAACCCCTCCCCGCGCAGGCATGGCGGGAGGCCCTGGACGTGGTGGCGCAGGCAGACCGATTCGGCCTCCACGCCAGCAGCGAGAACGGCCGCACCTTATGGGCCGCCGTACACAAAGCGGTCCCCGCGACGGGCGACGTCCGGGGACCTGGCCATCAGCGATAGGAGCTGATCAGCGTGTTCAACCGTATCCGCCGCGCGGCGCCACCCACCAGAGGCCGGCGCCCGGGAAGCCCTCGCCGCCACAAGGCATTACCGCTCACCGCCGGCCAGCCCCTCACGCCGGCGGAGGCTTCCTGATGCTCCACGCGCAGGCAGCGCCGTACCACTCGACCTCGTGCCGAATCGGCACGCACCACGAGTGCGCGCACTCCTCCCCGGCCACGGCCCCGCTCGGTATCCCCGTCATCTACGAGGCGTGCGCCTGCCCCTGCCACCCGCCGGCCACCCATCACGAGCCCACGGAGGCGACGGGATGACGTCATGGACCCCGACCGGCGCCATCGCCTCCCGGGTGGAGATCACCTCGACCAACGTGCAGCGCGGGGACGTCATCCAGGTCGGCGGCGAGCCGTACCGAGTGATCGACATTCGCCAACTGCCCCGCGGCGCCAAACGTCTCCTCTTCGAGACGGGCGAGCAGCTGACGATGCACCGTCGCACGCGCCTCGTCGCCCTCCGAGTCCTCAGAAGGTGGTGACCACCCCGTGCCCACCCTGCGCGACACCATCGCCGAAGACCTCCGCACGCAGATCACCACTGGCCGCCTCAACCCCGGCGAACGCCTGCCCTCAGAGCCCCAGCTCGCCACCCACTACAAGGCCAGCACCCCAACCTTGAGGCAGGCCCTCGCCCTCCTCCAGGCCGAGGGCCTCATCGACAAGGTCCACGGCAAGGGCAACTTCGTACGTCCCCCACGGCGCCACATCACGTACGCCGGCGGTGGCCGGACTCTCTTCGACCCGCGCCTCCAGGTCACAGTCCGCACGACCAACCTCCGGGCCAGGGGCCACCTCAGAACTCTGCTCAAGGTCACGTCGAACAGCCTCCTGACCGAGTTCTTCTGCATCACGCACGAGGACCAGACCCCCCGAGGCCTGGCCCGCATCTACGTCCCCCGCGACCTGGCGCCGGCCATACTCGCCGGCTCGCCACCCTGGCCCTGCGGGACAAGCAGCGGCTGGACGGAGATCCGCGAGACAGTCACGGCCCGCCTCCCCACCCCAGAGGAAGCGACAACCCTCCGCATCAGCCCCACCCTGCCCGTGCTCGCGATCACCAGGGTGGCCACCAACGCCAGGGGCCGCGTCATCGAAGCCGCACTTCAAACCCATCCGGGCGACAACACCAACGCTGTCTTCACCACCCACCCCGCAACCGAAGAGAGCGAGACGGACGGATGACGCCCCACGACCAGCTGCGGCTCCTCCCGTGGTCGGGCCCTGACGGCAAGCCGTGCTTCCTGAGCACCGACAACAGCAACAGCCTCCTGTCCCGCCTCGCCGACACCACCGAAGCCCTCCAACTCGACTCGGCGGCCGACCTCCTGGACGACGCCTCCGCCATACTCGACGACAAGAAGACGACCTCGGAGGACCTCCGCACCCTGGCCACAGACCTCGCCCGCGCCTTGCAGAACACCTTGCGCGTAGCAGAAAGCCGCGGCCACAGCCGCTGACTCCATGCCCCAGCATTGACGCCGGCTCTCTCGGCCGCCCACGACAGTTCTCGACTGATAAAGCAACGCCACTCATCACGGCAGAAAGCCCCGGCTCACACCGGGGCTTCTCTGCGCATGGCTCCGGAAGGCCCGTGTACCTCTCACGTAGGAGCAGGTCAGCATGCCGCCCATCGCGGCTTCAGTCGCCCGCGAATAGGCCACGGCGTCATTCGACGGGGCCAGCCACCTACTGCCACCCGCACCCACACGGTCCGATGCAGCGATCCGAGGCAGAATCAGACGTCAAATTTAGGAAAGCGCTCTTTTACAAGGGCATCGAACCCGAAGATGTAATCTCGGCAGATCTTCGCAGACGGGACTACGATCGTGCCATTGAGCAGGAACTTCCTCCCGTGAGACTCCAAACCGAGAACCCTGCGCAGCCCAGCGCGAATCGCGATCATTTGCGGCACCTTCGAGGCTTGCAGCGCAGTCAGATTTCCGTTTCCGTGAATTATGCTGTTTCGAAGCTCGACGAGCAGGTTGAAGTCTTGCTCAAATCGCTCCCCCGCAATTTTGACACCGAAGGACTGAGAGAGCCACTTGTAGCGAGTATCCCAGCTTCGATGGATAGCGTCGTGAACTTCCAAATAGAGGCGCCTACTGACTTCAGCCTCAAAAACTCCTGAATCGCTGAAGAGTTGACGGATTGTTTTGTCGACGTGGGCTTCGGTTAGGGTCGCGAAGGCTACCACTTCATTCCCGCCGCTATCAGCCTGGAGATCCTCAGCCTCTTTCAGTAGAGCAGAGACCCTGCGGATCGTCTCCTCGCCGGAAGAAGTGAGAGATCTGGTATTCACAGAGATTCCCCCCATTCGTAAGCTGCCTTCATCAATCCGTTTTCGCCGATAACCGAATTGATTAGGGACTTACTGAGCCCGCCCTGGCGCTCCTCGGCAGCTAGGGTGCCCGCCTTGCGTCCCATGGATGCTGCGATACCCGTCTGGGTGATGGGGGTAGCATTCCGCAGAAGCTCAAGAACTTGCTCGTTATTAAGCTTCTTGAAACTGGCGGCCGCCCAGGCCGCCTGGGCCCTGACCGTCTCGTGTCGATCGGTAAGCTGGATATCCACCCATTTCTGCACTCGCTCAAATGCTGGATCATCTACAGCCGGCAGTTCCGAGGCAACGTGCAACAGCCAGAGTCGGGCCCATGGGCTGAGTCTCCCGGATTCGGTGAGTGTTTGCACCAGCCTCCAACTAGTCGCCTCCTCTGGGCGTGAAAGTCGAGCTAGAATGTACCTGCACACCCGTTCAAGCCGGATTGGCTCTGCCCGGACCAGATCGGCCAAGACTTGGTTTTTAATTCTCTCGTCATCCTGCAGGACTGAAATCGCGAGTGGCAGCAGGCGCCGAAGCGATGATTCGCTGGCAACTTCGATATCCGGGTTCGCCCGGGCAGCACCGCTTTGCTCCTGCCAGTGGGCGATGACCCTCCACATTGAGGCCTTGAGCGTCTCGGCGTCGTCTGGCTGGATCTCTATGAGCGAGGCATCGCCATACCGGTCGCCCCCCACGACATGGAAGAACGTCATGCGCTCCTTCTCGCTGTCGAAGTACTTCCTCTGAAGCTCTCTCTGTGACTCGGCCTTCTGCTTGAAGAAGTAAGTCCGCGACGCTCTTGTCTTTTCGTAGGAAAGGATCAAGCCCAAGTTTCTTGCGAATTCGGCGGCATATTCGATCGTTTCGTTCGCTTTTTCCCAGCTGCTCACTCTGATTATGAAATCGTCTGCGTAACGAGAAACGTCGAGGCCTTGCCGCATCAACTGCCGTTGGATGATGCTCAGGTATACGTCGGCTAGGGCGTCGCTCGCCGCAGTGAGCTGGGGGAGTCCTCTTTTGTTCGTGGAACATTCGCCAAGGAAATCTGAAATTGCCCTCGCGCGCTCCGCGTCAAGGGTACGTGTGACGATCTCCTCCCGCAATCTTTCGTGGTCGATGAATTCGTAGCACGCGGCGATATCGACTTCGACGACATATTCGCTCGGAGACTCTTCGGCGAATGCTTCATGCTGCACCCATGCTTCCCCGCCACGACTATTGGGCTCTAGGTCGCCCTGAATTCCTGACACGAGGGCATGATAGAGGACTCGAGCCGAGAAGGAGGTTAGGGTGACAGGGCGCTGGCCGAATCTGCTTTTCGGCATGGTGATGATTTCTTTGGGGATATGCATGCCCCCTGTGAAGTTGGCCTGTACCCATTTGTTTACTGTGCCGGTTGCGTTTTCCATGCATCGATCTGAGATCAGCGCAGGAAGGCGATCCAGAGGCGTGTTTAGGCAGAAGGTAGTGGATCCATTCAGGTCGAGCTTCTGCATAACCTTTGGTGAGACGCGCAAAGTTCCTCCCCTGTACCGGTACAGAGGCATCTTGTCAGCATCGGGAGGCGGGGTGACCCGAACGGTGCCATTACACCGGCCGGACTGCGGCCAGGTGGCCAGCCGCACGGCCCCCGCTGTCATCCCGTCTGCCGTCGACCCACACGGAGTGATAGCGGGGCAGGCTTCTGGGGCCCAGGTGGAGCGCCCTGCTGGACGAACGACCTGGGCCCCAGAAGCCTGGTCTGCTATGGCTTGCCTGGGTCGACGGCAGACGGGATGACAGCTCCCCACCCCCACCACAAACCGGCCGGCACCCGCACGTCGGCCCCCGGGCATCCCGGAGTCGGAGCGCCCCCGCCGGAGGCAAGGGTTCTGAGGTGCTGGCGGCGATGTGGCTGGGGCGAGGTGCGGCATCCCGCGGTACTTCCGGTCGCCCCGGCTGATCTGGCGGCAGGGGCGTGCCTGGGAAGAGTTGGGGCGGTGTCGCTGGGCCTGCTCGACTCGGCAGTTGGGCTGGCGTGGTGTGCGGCCGCAGTGCCTACTACCGCCAGCCGCAAGGTGGGGTTCGCACCATCAGACCCGCGCCCTCCGGCGCGCGGCCGGCGGCTGGGCTGGAGCGGGGCGGAGACAGGAGCGCAGGCCCGGGCGACGGGCGCGCTCGCCGCGCTGTGCGCGGCGGGTGCCTTGATGGAGTAGGGAAACTCTCACCGCACCGTGAGGAGCTGGCGCCCGTCGTGGCTGCGGACGTGGGGGCCGTTTCCGTCCAGGGCGTCCAGGAGGCGGATCGCGTAGACCTCGGACATACGGTCGGCTACTTCTTCGGGCGTGAGCCACTGGACTGCCGTGGTCTCGTCGGACGTGCGCTCGGTGCCGCCGGACGGCTTGCAGCGGAAGACCAGGGCCACGACGCCGACGACGATGTTCTTGTAGACGCCCGTGAGGTCGGCGACCTCGACCTCGATCCCGGTCTCCTCCAGGACCTCGCGCCGGACGCCCTCCTCCGGAGCCTCTGTCAGCTCCAGCACTCCGCCCGGCAGCTCCCACGTCCCGTTGTCCGCCCGCCGGATCGCCAGCAGCCGGCCGTCCTCGCGCACCACCACGCCCGCTACCGATACGGAGTGGCGCGGCGTTGACCTGGTCGTCGGGGCGCTGTTACTCATGTACAGGAGCATAGGAGGAAGCGAAGGACCATGGGAACAGCTGTAGGAGGGGGCAAGGCCGTACCGCGGTACTTGCAGATCGCCGAGGACATCGTCCAGCAGATCCGCTCAGGGGTGCTGGAGCCCGGCGACCAGGTGCCGAGCGAAGCGGAGATGATCGACCGCTACAAGGTCTCCGGCGGGACGATTCGTAAGGCCATGCTGGAGATCCGTGCCAGCGGGCTCGTCGATACGCGGCACGGCAAGGGCTCGTACGTGAAGTCCCGGCCGCCCGTGCGTCACCGGTCCTCGGACCGCTTCCGCCGCTCGCTCCGTCGGGGCGGCAAGGCCGCCTACCTCGCCGAGTCCGAGCAGTCCGGCGCCACCGCAGGTGTCAGCGTGATCTACATCGGGCCGGCCGAAGCGCCTGAGGGGATCGCCGAGCGGCTTGACGTTGAGGTGGGGACGAAGGTGCTTGCCCGGCGGCGGCTCTACTTCCGTAATGGGACGCCTGTGGAGACGGCCACGTCGTACCTGCCTTGGGACGTGGTGCGGGACATCCCTGAACTCTTCGAGGAGAACCCTGGTCCCGGCGGCATCTACGCCCGACTTGAGGACCAGGGGCACGTCTTCGCCGAGTTCGTGGAGACCTTGCAGGCTCGGCCGGCCGCCAAGGCTGAGGCCTCCGAGTTGGCTCTCAGCCCTGGGGCGCCAGTCGTTCACCTGCTGCGGAACGCGGTGACCGAGGAAGGACGGGTCGTGGAGGTCTGCGACACCCTCATGGCCGCTGACCAGTTCGTCTTCGAGTTCCGGATCCCCGCCACCGACTGACGGTCGCTCAACTTCCCTCGACCCGCTGCGAGTTTTCTTTCGTAGCGGGTTGACTCATGTGTAGGAGTTGGGCACTCTTCTTCATGTCACTCCTATACAGGAGTGAGGGAGTCCAGCTTGTACAGAGGAGTGGTTCTTGTGCGTCAGATCCCTGTCGACACGTCGTCCGCGCTGGTCATGGTGGCCGTGCCCCCGGCGCCGAAGCTGAAGGACCGGCGGACCGGTGAGATCGCGACCGACCCCGACACCGGGGCCGCGATGATGACGGTGGAGGTGCTGTTCGCCGCGAACGGTGAGGCCGAGGTCCTGGCCGTTGCGGTGCCCAAGCCCGGCGTCTCGGGTGAGCTGGTCATGGGGACCCCGGTCGCGCTGACCGGGCTGATGGCCCGGCCGTGGGAGAACGAGTTCAACGGCCAGAAGCGGCACGGGATCAGCTTCCGCGCCGCCGCCGTCACCGCCATCGCGGCCGCGCCGGTTACGGTCTGACCCCGATGTCCGGGGGGACGCTCGCCGCGCTGGGCGGCTTAGTGCTGGTCGCCGCCCTGGTGGGGTGGCTGAGGTGGAAGCGGCCGGTCTGGTACTGGCTCGGATTCGGGTGGCTGGTCACCCTGGTGCGGCTGCTGTGGTCGTACCGGGCGGTGATGGAGGCCTGCGGGCTGACCGAGCAGCCGTCGCGGTCCCGGGTGTGGATGGCCACCGCGATGGACCGGGCGCCGGCTCGTGCGGTGCCCAGGGTGAGGGGAGCGCGGGTCACCCGCTCCGGGCTGGTGCTGCGGCTGAAGATCCTGCCCGGCCAGGAGGTCCTGGACTTCGACGCCGCGAGCGAGCGTCTGCGGCACTCCTGGCGGATGCACGGGGTGCACGTCAGAGCGTTGAAGCCCGGGTACTTGGAAGTACGGCTGATCGCGTACGACGTGCTGCGGTGGGTGGAGATGCCGCGCAAGCTGGCGGCCGAGCTGCTTCGGGTGCCGGTCGCGCTCCGGGCCGATGGGGCCGTGCATGAGCGGGACTTCCGGGCCAGCCCTCATGAACTGGTCATCGGGGCGACCGAGTCGGGGAAGTCGGTCTACCTGCGCGGGCTGATCAAGGGCCTGGCACCGCAGCGGGTCGCGCTGGTCGGGATCGACTGCAAGTGGGGCGTGGAGCTGGCCCCGTTCACCCGTCGCCTCTCGGCACTGGCGTACACGCCGGAGGACGCCGGCGCTCTGCTCGATGCGCTGGTGGAGGAGATGACCGGTCGCTATGAGCTGATACGGGCCTCCCAGAACCTGGACCCGGATGCGTCGCCGGAGTCGATCACCTCGGATGTCTGGGGCCTGCCCGAGGACATCCGGCCGGTACCGATCGTGGTGATCGTGGACGAGGTGGCGGAGCTGTTCCTGATCGCCAGCAAGGCGGATGAGAAGCGCCGGGACCACATGGTCACTCAGCTGGTGCGGCTGGGGCAGCTGGGGCGGGCCGCCGCGATCTATCTGGAGATCTGCGGCCAGCGGTTCGGCTCCGAACTCGGCACCGGTGCCACTGCGCTGCGCGCCCAGCTCACGGGGCGTGTCTCGCATCGCGTCAACGACGAAGCGTCCGCCAAGATGGCGCTCGGCGACATCAGTCTGAGGGCTGTCGGTGCCGCTACCTCCATCCCGGCTGAACGGCCCGGTACGGCCGTGGTCGGCCTCGCGAGTGGTGGCTGGGCCCGCATCCGGTCCCCGTTCGTCTCCCTCGATCAAGCCGCGGCCGTCTGCGCCGCGTACGAGGGACTGACGCCGGACGTCCCGGCACTGGACGCCTTCCGTCCGCACGTCCCGGTCCCGGCCGAGATCCCCTCTCAGGCCCAGCGGACCGTCTGATCTCTCCCTCTCCACCGGTCGGCGTGACCGCCTCGCGCCACGTCCCTACCCCTCCCATGCCTGAAAGCGGAGAGGAAGCCCGTCATGCCCGCCAAGCTCCGACCGGACGCCGTCCTGGTACAGGCCGTGATCGCCGGGGCCCTGTCCTTCGCCCACCTTCACGACCTGGCGGCCGCCGCCGGCCAGGACGGCTGGAAGGCCTGGGCCTACCCGGTCAGTGTGGACCTGCTCCTCGTCGCCGCCTGGCACCGGCTCCGGCGCCTGCGCGACGCCGGGGAACCGACTCGGTCCGCGTGGACCTGGTTCGGCATCGCCCTGGCCGCGTCCCTCGGCGCCAACGTCGCCACCGCCGGCCTCCTCGACCTGAACGACGTCCCGGCCTGGCTGCGGATCCTCGTCGCCGGATGGCCCGCCCTGGCCTTCCTCGGCGGCACCCTCCTGGCGCACAGCCCGGCAGAACCCGCCCCCGCCGGCCCGGTGGACGATGTCGAGCCCCTACCGGCCACAGGACCGCTCGCCGAGGTCCCGGCCCCGGAAGCGGTCGCCATGCCAGCTCCGCCGGACCCCGCCCCTCCACCGGTCGCGATCCCGGACGCGCTGCTCGCGTACGGCCGCAAGGTCGCCGACGAGCACCGGGCCCGTACCGGCAACCCGATCGACCCCGACACCCTGCGCACCCGCCTCGGTGTCCCCGCCCCCATGGCCGACGCCATCGCCGCCCAGCTCGCCTGACAGGAGGAACCGCCCGTGCCCCGCTACCGCTTCCGCGACGTACGCCGCTTCGGCCCCGTCGACGTCGGCACCTACACCGACCGCCACGGCCGCGAGGCCCACGCCGCCGCCTGCACCGCCCCGCGCTGCGACTGGTCCGCCGACTACGCCAGCCGCGCCGCCGCCGAACTCGCCGCCACCGCTCACCGCTGCGCCCCGCGCTGACCTCAGGGAGACACCGCCATGGACATCCCGCTCTGGCTCGCCGTGATCGTCATCGGCTGGCTCGGCGTCAAGCTCGTCCGCCCGCCCTGGTGGCTGGTCGCCGTGATCCTCCTCGGCGGGTTCCTCCTCGCCGGAAGCATCCTCGGCCCCGCCATCGACACCGCGATCAAGTAACCCGACCCGGAAGGAGAAACCCCGTGTTCAAGCCCCGCTACCCGACCCCCGACACCTACGTCGTCCCGGCGATCGTCCACCCCACCCCCGTCCCGACCGAGCAGACCGAGACCACCGCCGCCCCGGCCCCGGCCGTGAAGGCATCCGGTCTCGGCGGCCTGGCCACTCAGTCGCCCGGAACCGCGCTCGCCCTCGCCGCCGGCGGGGTCGCCGGGGTCCTCGCCCTGGCCTCCGTCGCCGTCTCGCTCCTCCTGGCCGTCGCCGTCACCGCCGTCGCCCTGTCCGTCAGCGGCGTCGTCCTGCTGCTCCTGGTCCGCGCCCTGCGCCAGGAGCTCGGCAACCGCTGACCAGCCCCTTTCCATCGACCGGCCCCCGCAGACCCCGCCACATCACCCACTGACCCGCCCACCCGCTGAAAGGACACCGCTGACATGGGCATCTTCCGCCGCAGCAAGCCCGACGGCACCCCGCCCGCCGACCCCGCCATGACCGAACTCGGGCGCGAGTACGCCAACGCCCGCCGCCACGGCGACCGCCGGACCATGAACGCGATCAAGCGCCAGATCACCGCCAGCGACGGGGACCTCTCCGCGTTCGCCGACGGAGTCCAGGCGTACGACGCGATCCCGCCCGGCTACTCCAAGCCCCGCCGCAACCGCCGCCGCTGACCGGCCCCGGGACGGTCTCTGCCACCACGCTTCGGCCGTCCCGGTGCCGTGCTCCTGCCCGAACCAACCGATCCGGAAGGAAGCACCATCATGACCCAGCACACCCACCCCCCGGGCCGCATCTGCCCGGACTGCGTCGGCCACGCCTCCGTCGCCATCACCCTTGGCGGCCGCGACCGCGCCGGCCACCTGCGCACCATCACCGCCCACTGCCCCGCCTGCCACGGCACCGGCACCCGCGCCGTCCGCCACACGGCGACCGTCCCGGCCGGACGGTGACGACGATGCTCACCCACACCGAGATGACCGCTCCGCTGGCCGCCATGACCGAGATCTTTGCGACCCTCTCCCGGCTGGCCGACCTGCACCCGGACTTGCCCGGCGCCTACATCACCGCAAGTCAGATCACTCCTCACGAGGCTCACGTCCTCCTCGACGGTCCGGCCGACCTGGAAGCCTGGCGCGTGGCCACGCACACGGACTCCGCCGACGTCGCACTCACCGAGCGCGAGGACGACAGGAAGCTCCTGTTCACCGCACCGCTGGGCCGCATCAGCATCCGGGTCTACACCGTCTTCCCGACCTGTGGCGAGGCGGTGCACGCGTGACCGACACCGTCAACATGGCGGGCCTGGACCCGGCCACCCTGGGCGACCTGCTCACGGTGGCCGGGGCTCCCGGCTTCGACCGCTGGCAGGACCAGATCCACCGCACCGGCGGCTGTTCCGACCCGATCCACATCACCGGCTGGACCCTCGCCAAGCACAAGACCACCGGCGAGACTCTGCACCGCTACACCACCAAGGACGAGCCCGGCGCCCGGCTCCGCATCGCCTGCGGCAACCGCCGCGCCTCCCGCTGCCCCTCCTGCGCCTGGACGTACGCCGGGGACACCTACCAGCTCATCCGCGCCGGCCTCGCCGGAGACGACCGCCGCAACATCCCCTCCACCGTCCGCGAACACCCCCGCGTCTTCGCCACCCTCACCGCCCCCTCCTTCGGCCCCGTCCACAACCGCCCCGACTCCGGCCGCTGCCGCTGCGGCACCCACCACACCCCCCAGGACGAGGAACTCGGCACCGCCCTCGACCCCGCCACCTACGACTACGCCGGCGCCGTCCTCTTCAACAACCACGCCGGCGGGCTGTGGTCCCGCTTCACCACCCGTCTGCGCCGCGAGATCGCCGCCCGCGCAGGACTCACCCAACGCGAACTGGCCGTCACCTGCCGCGTAGCGTTCGGCAAGGTCGCCGAGTTCCAGAAGCGCGGCGCGATCCACTTCCACGCCGTCATCCGCCTCGACGGCTGGGCCGACGCCGACACCCCGCCCCCGCACTGGGCCAGCACCCACCTGCTCACCGAAGCCATCCGCGCCGCCGCCCACCACACCTACACCTCGATCACCGTCCCGGCCGCCGCCGGCCAACCCGCCCGCGTCCTGCGCTGGGGCACCCAGCTCGACATCCGCCCCATCAAGGCCTTCGGCGACGGCTCCGACATCACCGAACAGGCCGTGGCCTCCTACGTCGCCAAGTACGCCACCAAGGCTGCGGAGACGACGGGCGCGACCGACACGGCCGTGCACTGCCGCAAGTGCCGGGGAAGCGGCTTGTCTGACTCCTACCGCCGCCCTGGATCCGCGCTCAGCCGCTGCACCCGCTGCCGGGGGACCGGCCTGGGTGAGGACCTCACCCGCTTGCCCATCTCCGACCACGCCCGCCGCCTGATGGAGGCCTGCGTCGCTCTGCAGCCCCTCTACCCGGACCGCGCGCTGACCCGCTGGGCCCACATGCTCGGCTTCCGGGGCCACTTCTCCACCAAGTCCCGCCAGTACTCGACCACCCTCGGCGCCCTCCGCCAGACCCGCGCCGACTACCGCGCCGCCCAGGAGCAAGCCTCCCGCGGCTTCGACGACGTCGAGCCGGACACCGTGCTCGTCCTCGCCTCCTGGCAGTACGCCGGCCACGGCCACACCCCGGGTGAAGCCGTCCTCGCCGCCTCGATCGCCCGCGACATCCAGCTCAACCGCGACACCGCCCGCGAAGCCATGAAGGGGGAACTGCATGAATGAGCGCCACCTGTCCGTCGCCCAGGTCGCTGAACTGCTCGGCACCACCGTGCGGTTTCCGCGTCGCCTGGTGGCCGAGCGGCGCATCCGGTACGTGAAGGTCGGCACGCACGTGCGGATCCCTGAGAGCGCGGTGCAGGAGTACATCAGCGCCAACACCGTCGAGCCTCGTCGGCCGCAGCGGTCGCGCTTCCGGAGGGCTGCCTGATGGGTAACCGCAAGGGCAGGAAGCGTACGTTCGGCGCCATTCGCAAGTTGCCGTCCGGGCGGTTCCAGGCCCGGTATCCGGGTCCTGACGGCGTCATGCGGCCGGCGCCCGAGACCTTCGCGTCCTCGCGCGACGCGGACGATTGGCTCGCCGAGCAGCAGACCGAGATCAAGAAGGGGGATTGGCGGGACCCGGACGCCGGGGCGGTCAACTTCCGGGACTACGCACTCCAGTGGGTGGAGGAGCGGGGGCTCGCCGCCACGACCGATGAGCTGTACCGGCGGCTTCTGCGATTGCACCTGCTGCCTGCCTTCGAGGAGTACGACCTCGACGAGATCACACCGCCCCGGGTCCGCACTTGGCGGGCCGAGCGTCTCAAGGTGACCGGGGCCACGACCGTGGCGAAGGCGTACCGGCTGCTGAAGGCGATCATGGAGACGGCTGCCGACGATGAGTTGATCCGCCGGAACCCCTGCCGGATCAAGGGCGCGGGGAAGGAGTCGCCGGCGGAACGACAGACCGCCACCGTCGAGCAGGTCGACGCGCTCGCCCGGGAGCTGGGGGCGCGGTGGCGGCTCCTCGTCTACATCGCCGCTTACGGCCCCGCCCGGCCGGAGGAGCAGGCAGCCCTGCGACGGCATGACGTCGACCTGGTGAACAACGGCGTGTGGGTGCGGTCCGCCGAGCCTGAGCTGAACACCGGGAAGCGTGCTCCTGGCGAGACCAAGTCCGAGGCAGGTAAGCGGTTCATCGTCCTGCCGGACTTCATGAAGGGTGATCTGAAGCTCCACATGTATCTGTATGCGGAGCAAAAGCCGGACGGTCTGCTCTTCGTGGGGGAGCGAGGCGGCCCCTTTCGGCGGACCACCTTTGGACGGAAGTGGAAGAAGGCCCGGAAGAAAGTGGGACTGCCCGACGGGTTCACGCTCTACGACCTTCGTCACACCGGGCACACGCTCTCGACCCAGTCCGGCGCCACGCTGAAAGACACCATGGTGCGGGCCGGCCAGTCCTCGGAGAAGGCGGCGATGATCTACCAGCACTCCAACCTTGAGCGGCAGCAGGAGGTTGCAGCGGGGATCGATGCGCGGGTGCGTGCCATGAGGATCAAGGCATCTGGCACGGATCTGGCACGCGGATCGTAGAGAGGTCTGGACAACACAAAAGCCCCAGGTCATTGACCTGGGGCTTTGTCATGGAGCGGATGACGGGAATCGAACCCGCGCTATAAGCTTGGGAAGCTCATGTTCTACCATTAAACTACATCCGCACAGCGGGCCAGCTTCCTGGAACCGCATCGTTGCACACTGTACCCCATGGTCGGCCCTCGGTGAATTCGCCCGGGGGTCGTCGTGTTGTGGGTGGGTACCGGCTGCTGTGGGGGCGGGAGTTGGGGCGTACCGTGGGGGTGCGGAGCGGCGGCTGGAGCGGGTCCCGAACATCCCCTAATGTGGCGATTCGTCGCAGTACGCTCGTTGGGGAAAGGGACTCGATGGAGCACACCGTCGTCCGTTGTGCCGAAGGGCATGTTTTCAGCACCGCCACGTTCCCGATGCAGCAGCTCGGGGCCGGCCGGATCGGGCCGGGGCGGCTGCTGCGGTGTCCGCGGTGCGCGCGGCTCCGGCATGCCGTGCCCGTGGGGGCCGTGAAGCGCTAGGGATCGGCGGGGCGGGGACGCGCGCGGGTGCTCTCGATTGGGGGGGACCTGCGCGCTCTGCGTATCCTCGGGACGTGCTTCTCTCAGACAAGGACATCCGGGCCGAGATCGACAGCGGACGGGTGCGCATCGACCCGTTCGACGAATCGATGGTGCAGCCCTCCAGTATCGACGTGCGGCTCGACCGGTATTTCCGGGTGTTCGAGAACCACCGCTATGCCCATATCGACCCGGCGATCGAGCAGCCCGATCTGACCAGGATGGTCGAGCCGGAAGGCGACGAGGCTTTCATCCTCCACCCCGGGGAGTTCGTCCTCGCCTCGACGTACGAGGTCATCTCGCTTCCCGAGGACATCGCCTCCAGACTGGAGGGGAAGTCCAGTCTCGGGCGGCTGGGTCTGGTGACGCACTCGACGGCCGGGTTCATCGATCCGGGATTCTCCGGTCACGTGACCCTCGAGCTGTCGAATCTCGCCACGCTTCCGATCAAGCTGTGGCCCGGGATGAAGATCGGCCAGCTGTGCATGTTCCGGCTCAGCTCGCCCGCCGAGTTCCCGTACGGCAGTGAGCGGTACGGGTCCAGGTATCAGGGGCAGCGCGGGCCGACCGCCTCGCGTTCCTTCCAGAACTTCCACCGCACCGAAGTAAGGCGACCGGCATGAGTGACGTACGCGAGAACCTGGACTACGCGGGGTTCGGACGCGCGGTGCGCGAACTGGCGCAGACCATCGCCGACGACGGCTTCGAGCCCGACATCATTCTGAGCATCGCGCGGGGCGGCGTATTCGTGGCCGGCGGGCTGGCCTACGCCCTCGACTGCAAGAACATTCACCTCGTGAATGTCGAGTTCTACACGGGAGTGGGCACCACTCTCGAAATGCCGGTGATGCTCGCCCCCGTGCCGGACGCCATCGATTTCAGCGACAAGAAGGTGCTGATCGCCGATGACGTCGCCGACACCGGCAAGACGCTGAAGCTGGTGCACGACTTCTGCCTGGGCACCGTCGCCGAGGTGCGCTCCGCCGTCATCTACGAGAAGTCCCACTCGCTCGTGAAGTGCGAATACGTGTGGAAGAAGACCGACGAGTGGATCAACTTCCCCTGGTCGGTCGAGCCGCCCGTCGTCAAGCGTGAGGGTCAGGTCCTCGACGCCTGAGTCGTCCGAGCCGTCGAGGGACGAGCTAAGGGAAAGGGCCCCGCCGCGCGTTTCGCGCGGCGGGGCCCTTTTCGTCGACGGCTACAGCGTGCCCAGCTTGATGATCGACAGCAGGGCGATCAGCTGGATCGCGGAGGCACCCAGTGCCTTCGGCCACGGCAGGTCGTGGGACTTGCTGATCAGCGAGGTGAACAGGGCGCCGGCCGCCACCCACGTGGCCCAGCCGAGCACCTGCACCAGCATGTTGTCGCCGCCCAGGAAGACGGCGAAGAGCAGGCGCGGCGCGTCCGTGATGGACATGACCAGCATGGACAGGCCCACGGTCGGCTGCCAGGACCCGTCGCCGCCCATCTGGCGGGCCAGCGTGTGCGTGACGGCGCCCAGGATCAGACCGCACACCACGAAGGCCACACCGGCGCTCAGGACGATCGGGACGGCCTGGGAGAGGGTGGCGTTGATCGCGTCCTCACGGGCCTTGTCGAGGCCGAAGACGGCCAGCAGGCCGTAGAGGAACGTGACGATCAGCGCCGGGCCCCACACCGGGTAGTCCCGCATCTGCAGGAAGGTCGGCCCGGGCCGCAGCACGATGCCGCGGAGCAGGTCCTTCCAGTGCAGCCGCGGTCCGGCCGGGGCGGCCGCCGCGCCCGCGTGGTACGTCGCGCCCTGGCCGTACGGGTCCTCGCCGACGGCGAAGGCCTGGGTGTGGCCGGGGTTGTTGGCGTACCCGCCGTCGCCTGGCCCGTGTCCGGGGTCGTAGCCGTACGGCTGCTGCCGGCCGCCGTACGCCGGGCCACCCGTGTGCGGGTCGAAGTACTCCGGTTCGCCGTGACCTCCCGGGGCCTGCTGCGGCCACTGCTGCTGCGGCGGCGGGCCTGCCGGGGGGTAGGGCTGCTGGCCGTACGGTGCCTGCGGCGGTTGCTGCTGACCGTACGGCTGCTGCCGCGGGGGTTGTTGCGGGGTGCGGTTGTTGTCCCGGCCCCGTCCGATCCTGAATCCAGCCACGTGATCGAACGTACCTGGTCCGGCGCGGGACGGTGAACGAGCGACCGGAATTGCCACCCTTTGCGGCTGACCTGTGACATCCCCTAGGGGTACCCCATGGGGTACGCACCCCGTCCGGTTCACACCCCTACATAGCCTTCTGTGGATGGTTGTTACGTTCTCGACGGTATTCCCAGCCGGCCGACCGGCAGCTGAAGGGCTAGACGGCAGTCGGCAGTCGGGCCGGAACGCCGAGCGGCCGGGATCCCCCCACGGGGGATCCCGGCCGCTCACGTGTCCGCCGGCCGCCCGGTCACTTCGCGGGCTGCGGCTCCGGCTCGGGCTCCGGCTCCGCGACGTCCTCGCCCGCCGCCTGCGGCGGTGTCCTCACCGAGTCGAGCAGCAGCTGCGCGACGTCCACGACCTGCAGCGACTCCTTCGCCTGGCCGTCGTTCTTCTTGCCGTTGACCGAGTCGGTCAGCATGACCAGGCAGAACGGGCAGGCGGTGGAGACGATGTCCGGGTTCAGGGACAGCGCCTCGTCCACGCGCTCGGTGTTGATGCGCTTGCCGATCCGCTCCTCCATCCACATCCGCGCACCACCGGCGCCGCAGCAGAAGCCGCGCTCCTTGTGGCGGTGCATCTCCTGCTGGCGCAGGCCCGGGACGGCGGACATGATCTCGCGCGGCGGCGTGTAGACCTTGTTGTGCCGGCCCAGGTAGCAGGGGTCGTGGTACGTGATCAGCCCGTCGACCGGGGTCACCGGCAGCAGCCGGCCCTCGTCGATGAGGTGCTGGAGCAGCTGGGTGTGGTGGATGACCTCGTACTCGCCGCCGAGCTGCGGGTACTCGTTCGCGATGGTGTTGAAGCAGTGCGGGCAGGTGGAGACGATCTTCTTCGCCGACTTCGGCTTCTTCGTCTCCGGGTCCTCGTCGTCCTCGCCGAACGCCATGTTCAGCATCGCGACGTTCTCCTGGCCCAGCTGCTGGAACAGCGGCTCGTTGCCCAGGCGGCGCGGGGAGTCACCCGTGCACTTCTCCTCGCCGCCCATGATCGCGAACTTCACGCCCGCGATGTGCAGCAGCTCGGCGAAGGCCTTCGTGGTCTTCTTGGCCCGGTCCTCCAGGGCGCCGGCGCAGCCGACCCAGTAGAGGTAGTCGACCTCCGACAGGTCCTCGACGTCCTTGCCGACGATCGGGACCTCGAAGTCGACCTCCTTGGTCCACTCCACGCGCTGCTTCTTGGCCAGACCCCAGGGGTTGCCCTTCTTCTCCAGGTTCTTCAGCATCGTGCCGGCCTCGCTCGGGAAGGCGGACTCGATCATCACCTGGTAGCGGCGCATGTCGACGATGTGGTCGATGTGCTCGATGTCGACCGGGCACTGCTCCACGCACGCGCCGCAGGTGGTGCAGGACCACAGCACGTCCGGGTCGATGACGCCGTTCTCCTCGGCGGTGCCGATCAGCGGGCGCTCGGCCTCCGCCAGGGCGGCGGCCGGGACGTCCTTCAGCTGCTCCTCGGTGGCCTTCTCCTCGCCCTCCATGTTCTTGCCGCCACCGGCCAGCAGGTACGGGGCCTTGGCGTGCGCGTGGTCGCGCAGCGACATGATCAGGAGCTTCGGCGAGAGCGGCTTGCCGGTGTTCCAGGCGGGGCACTGCGACTGGCAGCGGCCGCACTCGGTGCAGGTGGAGAAGTCGAGGATGCCCTTCCAGGAGAACTGCTCGACCTGGGAGACGCCGAAGACGTCGTCCTCGCCCGGGTCCTCGAAGTCGATCTCCTTGCCGCCGCTGGTCATCGGCTGCAGGGCGCCCAGCGCCGTGGCCCCGTCGGCGTTGCGCTTGAACCAGATGTTCGGGAAGCCGAGGAAGCGGTGCCAGGCGACACCCATGTTGGTGTTCAGCGCGACGGTGATCATCCAGATCAGCGAGACGCTGATCTTCACCATCGCCGTGAAGTAGAGCAGGTTCTGCAGGGTGGTGACCGACAGTCCCTCGAAGGCCACGACCAGCGGGTACGAGGCGAAGTACGCGGCCTCGTAGGAGTCCACGTGGTGGATGGCGCCTTCCAGGCCGCGGAGCACGTAGATGGCGAGGCCGATGGTGAGGATGACGTACTCGACGAAGTACGCCTGCCAGGCCTTCGAGCCCGCGAAGCGCGACTTGCGGCCCGCCCGCGAGGGCAGGCTCAGCAGGCGGATCACGATCAGGGCGAGGATGCCCAGGATCGTCATCACGCCGATGAACTCGATGTACAGCTCGAACGGCAGGAAGCCGCCGATGATCGGCAGCGTGAACTCCGCCTCGAAGAGCTGGCCGTACGCCTGGGCCAGGGTCGGCGGCAGGGTCAGGAAGCCGATCGCCACGAACCAGTGGGCGAAGCCGACGATGCCCCACCGGTTCATCCGGGTGTGGCCGAGGAATTCCCTGGTCAGTGTGACCGTACGGGCCTTCCAGTTGTCCGTGCGGCTGCCGGCCGGCACGGGCTGGCCGATCTTCACGAACCGGTAGATCTGGGCGATCGCTCGGGCGAAGAGTGCAACGCCGACCACGGTCAGGGTCAGCGACACAATGATCGCGGCGAGTTGCATGACGGGCTCCTCGGGCGGGCCGTTACTAAGCGGTAACTTATTCAGTCAAGCCTGAGGTTACCGACTTATACGGCCGCACTGTAGCCGCGCAGGCGGTGATCTGTGTCGCTCAGGCAACCCTACGTGGCGGCGTGAGCGTGCGGTTCAGGCGGCCCCGGCGCGGGCCCGGTGGGCCAGCGCCGCGCGTGGTGTCCGGGCCAGGATCGCCAGGTCCATTCCCAGCCAGTGGTGCTCGACGTAGTGCCGGTCGAGCAGCGCCATCTCCTCCCACGGTAGCTCCGATCGGGCGCTGACCTGCCACAGCCCCGTCACCCCGGGGCGTACGAGCAGGCGTACGGGGAGCCGCTCGGGCAGCCGTACGGGCGCCCGCCCGGTGTCCGGGCCGCCGGGGCCGGCCTGTGGCCGCGGGCCGACCAGGGACATCTCCCCGCGCACGACGTTGAGCAGCTGCGGCAGCCCGTCCAGCGCGCAGCGCTCCAGCAGCGCTCCGGCGGGCCCCGTGGTCGCGAACCGCCAGGTCCGGAAGGCGGCGCCGGCCAGCCCGGCGCACTCCTGCCGTACGAAGACCCGTCCGGAGATCCGTCCGGAGATCCGTCCGGAGACCCGTCCGGAGACCCGTCCGGAGATCCGTCCGGGGACCCGTCCGGGTGCCCGCCCGCGCCCGGTCGCGGCCAGCGCGGCGGCCGCCAGCGCCAGCGCCGGCGCGAGCAGGGCCAGCAGGGTGAGCGCGCCGGCGAGGTCGACGACCCGCTTGGCCGGCGGCAGGGCCGGCAACGGCAGCGGCAGCGTCAGCGGCGGCGGCGGCGGCAACGGCATGCAGGCACCGTGCCGCACCGCCCCCGGCGGCGCCGCGCGCCGCGCGGCGCGGGAGGGCGGCCGTCCCCCGCCCGGCTCACCCCGGTCCCGGCCCGCCCGGACGGGCCACGGCCGGGGTGAGCGTAAGGCTGGCGTAAGAGTTGAGTCCCGTCGACTCAGGTCTGTTGACGGGGCGGCGACCCGTATTGCATCCTTGAGTCTGTTCCACTCAAGTCAGCTGGAGGAATCAAAATGGCTCGTGCGGTCGGCATCGACCTGGGCACCACCAACTCCGTCGTCAGCGTTCTCGAAGGCGGCGAGCCCACCGTCATCACCAACGCCGAGGGCGCCAGGACCACGCCGTCCGTCGTCGCCTTCGCCAAGAACGGCGAGGTCCTCGTCGGCGAGGTCGCCAAGCGCCAGGCGGTCACGAACGTGGACCGCACCATCCGGTCGGTCAAGCGCCACATGGGCACCGACTGGAAGATCAACCTTGACGGCAAGGACTTCAACCCGCAGCAGATGAGCGCCTTCATCCTGCAGAAGCTGAAGCGCGACGCCGAGGCCTACCTGGGTGAGAAGGTCACCGACGCGGTCATCACCGTGCCGGCGTACTTCAACGACTCCGAGCGCCAGGCCACCAAGGAGGCCGGCGAGATCGCGGGCCTGAACGTCCTGCGCATCGTCAACGAGCCGACCGCCGCCGCCCTGGCGTACGGCCTCGACAAGGACGACCAGACCATTCTCGTCTTCGACCTCGGCGGCGGCACCTTCGACGTGTCCCTCCTGGAGATCGGTGACGGTGTCGTCGAGGTCCGCGCGACCAACGGTGACAACCACCTCGGTGGTGACGACTGGGACCAGCGCGTCGTCGACTACCTGGTGAAGCAGTTCGCCAACGGCCACGGCGTCGACCTGTCCAAGGACAAGATGGCGCTCCAGCGCCTGCGCGAGGCCGCCGAGAAGGCGAAGATCGAGCTCTCCTCCTCTACGGAGACCACGATCAACCTGCCCTACATCACGGCGTCCGCCGAGGGCCCGCTGCACCTGGACGAGAAGCTCACCCGCGCCCAGTTCCAGCAGCTGACCGCGGACCTCCTGGACCGCTGCAAGACCCCGTTCCACAACGTCATCAAGGACGCGAACATCTCGCTGTCCGACATCGACCACGTGGTCCTGGTCGGCGGCTCGACCCGCATGCCGGCCGTCGCCGAGCTCGTCAAGGAGCTGACCGGCGGCAAGGACGCCAACAAGGGCGTCAACCCGGACGAGGTCGTCGCCATGGGCGCCACCCTCCAGGCCGGTGTCCTCAAGGGTGAGGTCAAGGACGTCCTGCTCCTCGACGTGACCCCGCTGTCCCTCGGCATCGAGACCAAGGGCGGCATCATGACCAAGCTCATCGAGCGCAACACCACGATCCCGACCAAGCGGTCGGAGATCTTCACGACGGCCGAGGACAACCAGCCGTCCGTGCAGATCCAGGTCTACCAGGGTGAGCGCGAGATCGCGGCGTACAACAAGAAGCTCGGCATGTTCGAGCTGACCGGCCTGCCGCCGGCCCCGCGTGGCGTCCCGCAGATCGAGGTCTCCTTCGACATCGACGCCAACGGCATCATGCACGTGACCGCGAAGGACCTGGGCACGGGCAAGGAGCAGAAGATGACCGTCACCGGCGGCTCCTCGCTCGCCAAGGACGAGGTCGACCGCATGCGCCAGGAGGCCGAGCAGTACGCGGAGGAGGACCAGCGCCGCCGCGAGTCCGCCGAGACCCGCAACCAGGCCGAGCAGCTCGTGTACCAGACGGAGAAGTTCGTCAAGGACAACGAGGACAAGGTCCCGGCCGACGTCAAGACCGAGGTCGAGGCGGCCGTCGCCGAGCTGAAGGAGAAGCTCAAGGGCGAGGACACCGCCGAGATCCGCACCGCGACCGAGAAGGTCGCCGCGGTCAGCCAGAAGCTCGGCCAGGCGATCTACGCCGACGCCCAGGGCGCGCAGGCCGCCGGCGCCCCCGCCGGTGAGCAGCAGGCCAAGGCCGACGACGACGTCGTCGACGCCGAGATCGTCGACGACGAGAAGCCGAAGGGCGGCGCTGCCTGATGTCGGAGGAGACCCCGGGCTTCGAGGAGAAGCCCGAAGTCCCCGCCGACGGCACCACGCCCGACGAGCCGAAGGCCGCCGACTCCGCCAAGGAGGAGGCGGCGGCCCCGGCCGGGGACGCGAAGCAGGACGTCGCTCTGCTGGCGCAGCTGGACCAGGCCCGTACGGCGCTCAACGAGCGCACCACGGACCTCCAGCGGCTCCAGGCCGAGTACCAGAACTACCGCCGCCGGGTCGAGCGGGACCGCGTCACGGTCAAGGAGATCGCCGTCGCGAGCCTGCTGACCGAGCTGCTGCCCACGCTGGACGACATCGGCCGGGCGCGGGACCACGGCGAGCTGGTCGGCGGCTTCAAGTCGGTGGCCGAATCGCTGGAGACGGTCGCCGCGAAGATGGGTCTGCAGCAGTTCGGCAAGGAGGGCGAGCCCTTCGACCCGACGATCCACGAGGCCCTGATGCACAGCTACGCGCCGGATGTCACCGAGACGACGTGCGTGGCGATCCTGCAGCCGGGGTACCGGATCGGCGAGCGCACGATCCGTCCCGCGCGGGTCGCGGTCGCCGAGCCCCAGCCGGGCGCGGCGCCGAAGTCCGAGGACGCTGGCGATGCGGACACGGATGCCCCTGACAAGGGCTGACGCAATTCCACTGCGAGAGGAGGGACACCGAGGGTGAGTACCAAGGACTTCGTGGAGAAGGACTACTACAAGGTCCTCGGTGTCCCGAAGGACGCCACCGAGGCCGAGATCAAGAAGGCGTACCGGAAGCTCGCGCGCGAGTTCCACCCGGACGCCAACAAGGGCGACGCCTCGGCGGAGGAGCGCTTCAAGGAGATCTCCGAGGCCAACGACATCCTCGGCGACGCCAAGAAGCGCAAGGAGTACGACGAGGCCCGCGCCCTCTTCGGCAACGGTGGCTTCCGCCCCGGACCGGGCGGTGGCGGCGGCTCGTTCAACTTCGACCTCGGCGACCTCTTCGGGGGCACGCAGCCGGGCGGAGCGGGCGCCGGAGGCTTCGGCGGCGGGCTGGGCGACGTCTTCGGCGGCCTGTTCAACCGCGGCGGGGCGGGTACGGGCACCCGTACGCAGCCGCGCCGCGGCCAGGACATCGAGTCCGAGGTCACCCTCTCCTTCACGGAGGCGGTGGACGGGGCCACGGTGCCGCTGCGGATGTCCTCCCAGGCGGCCTGCAAGGCCTGTTCCGGCACCGGCGACAAGAACGGCACGCCGCGCGTGTGCCCGACCTGCGTGGGCACCGGGCAGGTCTCGCGGGGCAGTGGCGGCGGCTTCTCGCTCACCGACCCGTGCGCGGACTGCAAGGGCCGCGGCCTGATCGCCGAGCACCCCTGCGACGTCTGCAAGGGCAGCGGCCGGGCCAAGTCCTCGCGGACCATGCAGGTCAGGATCCCGGCGGGCGTCTCCGACGGCCAGCGGATCCGGCTGCGCGGCAAGGGAGCCCCGGGCGAGCGCGGCGGTCCGGCCGGTGATCTGTACGTCGTCGTGCACGTCGGCACGCACCCGGTCTTC
The DNA here is from genome assembly GCF_055582305.1 of Streptomyces sp. NPDC042102. Taxonomy (NCBI): domain Bacteria; kingdom Bacillati; phylum Actinomycetota; class Actinomycetes; order Kitasatosporales; family Streptomycetaceae; genus Streptomyces; species Streptomyces sp. NPDC042102. Next base: position 44,350 of record NZ_JBVJDL010000008.1, on the reverse strand, counting down.
GGGCGGCGGGACGACAACCTGACGGTGACCGTCCCGGTCACCTTCACGGAGGCGGCGCTGGGCGCCGAGATCAAGGTCCCCACCCTGGGCGGCCCCTCGGTGACCCTGAAGCTGCCGCCGGGCACCCCGGGCGGGCGCACGCTGCGCGCCCGCGGCAAGGGCGCGGTCCGCAAGGACGGCACCCGGGGCGATCTGCTCGTCACCATCGAGGTGGCCGTTCCGACGCAGCTGTCGGACAAGGCCCGCGAGGCACTGGAGACGTACCGCGACGCGACCTCCTCCGAGGACCCGCGCGCCACCTTGTTCGAGTCCGCGAAGGGAGCATGACATGGACGGCCGCCGCAGGAATCCGTACCAGCTGACCGACGAGACCCCGGTCTACGTCATCTCGGTGGCCGCCCAGCTCTCGGGTCTGCACCCGCAGACCCTCCGCCAGTACGACCGGCTCGGCCTGGTCTCCCCGGACCGTACGGCCGGGCGCGGCCGGCGCTATTCGGCCCGTGACATCGAGCTGCTGCGCACGGTGCAGCAGCTGTCGCAGGACGAGGGCATCAACCTGGCGGGCATCAAGCGGATCATCGAGCTGGAGAACCAGGTCGCGGCGCTCCAGCAGCGGGTGGCCGAGCTCTCGGCGGCGGTGGACGGCGCGGCGGCGGCGATGCGCCAGCGCGAGGCCCAGGTGCACGCCTCCTACCGGCGCGACCTGGTCCCGTACCAGCCGCCGCAGCAGACCAGTGCCCTGGTCGTGTGGCGACCCAAGCGCCCGCAGGACTGACCCGGCACCGGTGCGGTACCGGCGTACGTGACGAAGGCCCTGCCCGGGAAGACCCCGGGCGGGGCCTTCGCGCGTCCCGGGAGGCCTCCGGGGCCGCCTCCGGGCCGACGTACCGGCGAGCGTACGGGGATCAGCGCTCCGGGCCGTTGAGGATGCCCGACTGGGCGATGAGGAAGCCGAGCTGGGCGCGGCTGCCGCTGCCCAGGGTGGTGGCCAGTTTGGCGATGTGCGCCCGGCAGGTGCGGACGTTCATGCCCAGCCGGCGGGCGATCGCCTCGTCCACGTGGCCCTCGACCAGGAGCTGCGCGATCGAGCGCTGGACCCCCGATATGCCGGTCGGCGTCGGGGTGTAGGTGACCTCGTCGCGCAGCGGCACGGCGCGCCGCCACAGTTGTTCGAAGACCTTGATGAGGTAGTCGACCAGTCCCGGATGCCGCAGTTCCAGCGCCACCCGGCGGTCGTCGCTCGCCGGGATGAAGGCCACCGAGCGGTCGAAGATGATGAGGCGCTCGATGAGCTCCTCCAGGGTGCGGATCTCCACCTTGCCGGCGGATATCCGGTCGACGTACGCGAGCGTGCCCTGACTGTGCCGCACGGTGTGCTGGTAGAGAGTCCGTATGCTGACCCCACGGTCGATCAGCGGGGCGTCGCGTTCCAGGGCCTGACTGAGGGCCAGGGAGGGCCGCGGGCCGCCCGGCTGGACCGTGAGGACCTCGGTGTGGCACTCGGCGGTGGCGAGGTTGAGGGCGGCGTTGATCCGTTCGAAGCCCTCGAGCACCGTGATGGCGTGGGTGTCCGACGGGCTCTGCGCGCTGATGGCCAGGAACGGCTCGAAAGCGTCGGTGAGATCTACAGCGGTCCGTCGCCGGTCCTGGATCTCCCGTTCAATCGGGTGGAGCCGTTGGGCGAGCGCGACGGACGGGGGAACCGGACGGAGTTGGTTCGCGTCGTCAGGGTCGGGCTGAAGAAGGGCGAATTCAAGCAGGCAGGGAGCGTTCTGGACCTCTCCCCGGGCGATTCGTCCGGTGCTGAGCGCTGCCGCGTAAAGCCGTGTTCCCTCGCCGCACAGGGACGTGACGGGGTGGGGATGTGTCGGGTTTGTGTCGTTTCTGGGCAAATCTCCACCCCCCAGGGTCCTGAACATGCAAGAACATGATGCATCGTCCCTGTGGCATTGACGTGCCCGAATGAGCCATCGTCTGACACGCGGGGGAGAGGATTCCATCAAGTGAGGACGAAGCCGACCATGTACAAGAGAATGCTTCGCTCGGCGCTTGCCGTTGTTTTCTCCGCCGTTGCGGTATTTGGGGCAGTGAGCGCGATCGACGCTGATGCGGGCAGTGCTCGTGCCGACGGAGACACCGGCTGGACCAACGGTCCGACGGCGGGCAAGTTGGACACCGGGTGGACCTCGGCCCCTGCGAAGGTGTCCTGATGACCCCCGACGACCGCGACTTCCGGCGTGAAATGGCCTCGGCCTACCGGTCCGGGTGGCAGTTCATCGATCTCGTCACGGCCATCCCCCACCCTGGCGATTCGTTGATGGTCACCCTGTTCGGGCAGCCGATCGTCGTGGTGCGCGAGGAGGACGAAGACGTCCGGGCGTACCGGTGCCTGCGGCGCCCCCGTGGTGCGCCGCAGCCCGTCCGCTGCGAAGTCCGGTACGGCATGGTGTTCGTCAACCTGGACCAGCGGGACCACCAGTTGTTCGAGCCCGACATCACCACCGCCACCCCCCGCAGTGCCTGACGCGATTCCCCCGTCGTCGCAGATCGCTCAGGCGCTACCCCCACACAACGGCGCCATCGTGGACCTGAACACGATGGCGCCGTTGTGCTGTCCGCGTCCATACGCGAACCGGACAAGATGAAATCCGAACCGAAAGCGGAATCCCGCTCTCAGCCGGTGCCGTACCAGGTCACGGCCCCGCGCCGGCGGCACTCGGTGCCACGTTCGTGATCAGGCCCGGCCCATCGCGCGGTCCAGGGCGATCTCGATGACCACCCGGTCCGGGTTCGGCGACGGCGTCCGCCCGTACCGCACCGCGTAGCGCGCCACGGCGTCGGCGACCGACGCCTCGTCCGTGGCGACGGTCGCGCGCCCCTCCAGCGTGGCCCAGCGCCGTCCCGCCATCTGGCAGACCGCGACCCGCGCCGTCCCCGGCGCCGCCGCCAGGACGTTGCGGACCTTCTTGCTGTGCTTGTTGCTGATCACCCGTGCCACCCCGGCCTCCGGGTCGTACGTCACGCCCACCGGGACCACGTGGGGGGTGCCGTCGGGGCGCGGGGTGGTCAGCGTGCAGACGTGCCGTTCCCGCCAGAAGGCGAGGTAGTCGGGCGTCGGGTTCCGTACGTCGTGGGACATGGGCCGCAGCGTATCCACCGGGGTGTGGGCCGACGCCCGCGCCTCTACCGGCCAGCGCCTTGAGTGGAATAGACTCAACTTTGTGTACGCTGACCTTGTCAGTATCCAGGAAGAGCCGGAGAGGAGAAGCCGCACGTGGACGCCGAGCTGACCAACAGGAGCCGGGCCGCCCTGAACGCCGCCACCACCCGGGCCGTGAAGGACGGCCACCCGGACCTGACCCCCGCGCACCTGCTGCTGGCCCTCCTCGCCGGCGAGGACAACGAGAACATCGTCGATCTGCTCGTCGCGGTCGACGCCGACCAGGCCGCCGTCCGCGCCGGCGCCGAGCGCGTCCTGGCGGGCCTGCCCAGCGTCACCGGCTCCACGGTGGCGCCGCCGCAGCCCAGCCGCGAGCTGCTCGCCGTCCTGGCCGAGGCGGACGCCGAGGCCGGCCGGCTCGGGGACGACTACCTCTCCACCGAACACCTCCTCATCGCCGTCGCCGCCAAGGGCGGCGCCGCCGGTGAGGTCCTGACCGCCCAGGGCGCGACCGCCGGCAAACTGCTGGCCGCCTTCGAGAACGTACGAGGAGGACGGCGGGTGACCACCCCCGACCCCGAGGGCCAGTACAAGGCCCTGGAGAAGTTCGGCACCGACTTCACGGCGGCCGCCCGCGAGGGCAAGCTCGACCCGGTCATCGGCCGCGACCACGAGATCCGCCGCGTCGTCCAGGTGCTCTCGCGCCGTACGAAGAACAACCCGGTGCTCATCGGCGAGCCCGGCGTCGGCAAGACGGCCGTCGTCGAGGGCCTCGCGCAGCGCATCGTCAAGGGCGACGTCCCCGAGTCGCTGAAGAACAAGCGCCTGGTGGCCCTGGACCTCGGCGCGATGGTGGCCGGCGCGAAGTACCGCGGAGAGTTCGAGGAGCGCCTCAAGACCGTCCTCGCGGAGATCAAGGCCAGCGACGGGCAGATCATCACCTTCATCGACGAGCTGCACACCGTCGTGGGCGCGGGCGCCGGCGGCGACTCGGCCATGGACGCGGGCAACATGCTCAAGCCCATGCTGGCGCGCGGCGAGCTGCGCATGGTCGGCGCGACCACCCTCGACGAGTACCGCGAGCGGATCGAGAAGGACCCGGCCCTGGAGCGCCGCTTCCAGCAGGTGCTGGTGGCGGAGCCGAGCGTCGAGGACACGATCGCGATCCTGCGCGGGCTCAAGGGCCGCTACGAGGCCCACCACAAGGTGCAGATCAACGACAGCGCCCTGGTGGCCGCCGCGACCCTGTCCGACCGGTACATCACCTCCCGCTTCCTGCCCGACAAGGCCATCGACCTCGTCGACGAGGCCGCCTCCCGGCTGCGCATGGAGATCGACTCCTCCCCGCTGGAGATCGACGAGCTCCAGCGGTCGGTGGACCGGCTCCGCATGGAGGAGCTGGCGCTGAAGAACGAGTCCGACCCCGCCTCGATCGAGCGCCTGGAGAAGCTGCGCAAGGACCTCGCCGACAAGGAGGAGGAGCTGCGCGGCCTCACCGCGCGCTGGGAGAAGGAGAAGCAGTCCCTCAACCGGGTGGGTGAGCTCAAGGAGCGCCTGGACGCCCTGGAGGGCCTGCTGGAGCGTGCCGAGCGGGACGGCGACCTGGAGGCGGCGTCCAAGCTGAAGTACGGCGAGATCCCGGCGCTGAAGGAGGAGCTGGAGGCCGCCACCGCGGACGAGGAGAGCGCCGCCCGCGACACCATGGTCAAGGACGAGGTCGGCCCCGACGACATCGCGGACGTGGTCGGCGCCTGGACCGGCATCCCGGCCGGCCGGCTGCTGGAGGGCGAGACCCAGAAGCTCCTGCGCATGGAGGAGGAGCTGGGCCGCCGCCTGATCGGCCAGTCGGAGGCCGTACGGGCCGTCTCGGACGCCGTGCGCCGCACCCGCGCCGGGATCGCCGACCCCGACCGCCCCACCGGTTCCTTCCTGTTCCTGGGCCCCACCGGCGTCGGCAAGACCGAGCTGGCCAAGGCGCTCGCGGACTTCCTCTTCGACGACGAGCGGGCCATGGTCCGCATCGACATGTCGGAGTACGGCGAGAAGCACTCGGTCGCCCGCCTGGTCGGCGCCCCTCCCGGGTACGTCGGCTACGAGGAGGGCGGCCAGCTGACCGAGGCGGTGCGCCGCCGCCCGTACAGCGTGGTGCTGCTGGACGAGGTGGAGAAGGCGCACCCGGAGGTCTTCGACATCCTGCTCCAGGTCCTCGACGACGGCCGGCTCACCGACGGCCAGGGGCGGACGGTGGACTTCCGCAACACCATCCTGATCCTGACCTCGAACCTGGGCAGCCAGTACCTGGTCGAGCCGCTGACCAGCGAGGACGTCAAGCGCGAGCAGGTACTGGAGGTCGTCCGGGCCTCCTTCAAGCCGGAGTTCCTCAACCGGCTGGACGACCTGGTCGTCTTCTCGGCCCTGGACCGGGCCGAGCTGGGCCGGATCGCCGAGCTCCAGATCGGCCGCCTGGCGAGCCGGCTGGCCGAGCGCCGGCTGACGCTGGACGTCACGCCGCAGGCCCTGGCCTGGCTGGCGGAGAAGGGCAACGACCCGGCGTACGGCGCCCGGCCGCTGCGCCGCCTGATCCAGACGGCCGTCGGCGACCGGCTGGCCAAGGAGATCCTGGCGGGCGAGGTCCGCGACGGGGACACCGTACGCGTGGACGTCGCCGGCGAGGACCTGCTGGTCGGCCGCGCCCTGTAACCGCGGTCCGGGCGTCGCCGCGGCCGCGGTCGCGGCGATCGCCCACGTCAGGGGCCCCGCGGGGCCCCTGACGCCGCCGATCGTGTCCGCCCGGAGCGGATCGTCGGTGCGAGGGTTGCCACGGGGTGGGCGCCATGGGGGAGGATGGCGGTATCCGCACGAAGGGAAAAACACGGTGAGCATCGACCCGGCCTCGATTCCGAATTTCGGGAGTCAGCCCGAACCGCAGGCCTCAGGACCGGCGGGCCCCGTCGTCCCCGACCAGGACCTGGTCAAGCAGCTGCTGGAGCAGATGGAGCTCAAGTACGTCGTCGACGACGAGGGTGACCTCGCGGCGCCGTGGGAGGAGTTCCGCACGTACTTCATGTTCCGCGGCGAGGACGAGCAGCAGGTCTTCTCGGTGCGGACGTTCTACGACCGCCCGCACAAGATCGACGAGAAGCACCAGCTGCTGGAGTCGATCGACGACTGGAACCGCCGCACCCTGTGGCCCAAGGTCTACACCCACACCCACGACGACGGCTCCGTCCGTCTGATCGGTGAGGCGCAGATGCTGATCGGCACCGGCGTCTCCCTGGAGCACTTCGTGTCCTCCACGGTCAGCTGGGTCCGCGCCTCGATCGAGTTCGACAAGTGGCTCCTGGAGCAGCTCGGCCTGGAGCAGGAGGTCGACTCGTCCGAGGGCGAGGCCGACGGCGGCGAGGACGGCAAGTAGTCCCCGCCCCCGCACCCGCCGTCACAACGGCACCCGGGCGATGAGCAGCAGGTACGCCCCGTAGCCCGACGAGAGCCCGGCCAGGGCCGCGGTCGCCACGACCGCGGACCGCGGCCGGGCTCGCGCCATGACGGCCGCGAGCGGCAGCAGCAGCGGGAACGCCGGCAGCAGGAACCGGGGCTTGGACTCGAAGAACCCGCTCCCGCCCAGCGAGATCACCAGCAGGACGCCGGTGTACACGAGCAGCGGCAGCGGGGCCCGGTACCGCACCAGCGCCACCCCCAGCGCCACCGCCCCCACCAGCACCAGCAGCGTCACCACCGAGGCGAACGTCGTCCGCCCGTCGCCGGTCAGCACGCGCGCCGCGGACCCGGCCGCCCCGGCCCCGAAGTCGAAGCGCGACCCCCAGCCGCGCTGCACGGTGAAGTACCCGCCCAGCGGATCCCCCCGCCGGATCCCGACGGCCAGCAGGTACGCCGCCCAGCCCGCCGGGGCCAGCAGCCCGGCCGCCCACACGGCCGCCCCGGCCCGCCCGCGGTGCTCCCGCAGCGCCCACAGCGCCGCCACGGACACCGCCGCCGCCACCGCGATCCCGGTCGGCCGGGTCAGTCCGGCCAGGACCGCGAGGCCCGCCGCCCACAGCCACCGCCCGGTCAGCAGCGCGTACAGCGCCCAGGCGGCGAGCGCGGCCAGCAGCGCCTCGGTGTAGCCCATGCTCAGCACCACCGCGTGCGGCACCGCCGCCCACAGCACCACCAGCAGCACCCCGGCCCGGGCCCCCGAGATCCGCTCCCCGATCCGGTACACGCCGACCGCGGCGGCGGCGGCCGCCGCCCAGGCCACCAGCAGCCCGGCGCCCGCCGCGCCGACGCCGAGCACGGCCGAGGCCAGCCGCATCAGACCCGGGTAGAGCGGGAAGAACGCCAGGTCGCTCTGGAGGTAGCCGCCCTCGGGCCACGCCAGCGTCCGCCCGTACCCGCGCTCGGCGATGGCGATGTACCAGCCGGAGTCCCACGACGCCCCCAGCACCGCCACCGGGTCCTTGCCCGCCCACCACGCGCCCAGGGCGACGGCGCCCGCGCCCAGCCCCCGTACGAGGGCGAACGCGGCGAGCGCCACGACGGCCCCGGGCAGGGCGGCGGGGACGGCGGGGGAGGGGACGGTGGCGGCGGGCGCTCTGCCCGTCGTCACCGGCACTAGAGCCTGCCGAGACGGGCGACGGCCTCTTCGAGGACCTCGGTGCGCTTGCAGAAGGCCCAGCGCACATGGGTGCGGCCGGCGTCCTTGTCGTCGTAGAAGACGGAGTTGGGGATGGCGACCAGCCCCGCGCGTTCGGGCAGGGCACGGCAGAAGGCCAGGCCGTCCTCCTCGCCGAGCGGGGCGATGTCGGTGGTGATGAAGTACGTGCCCCGGGGCGCGTAGACCTCGAAACCGGCCCGGCGCAGGCCGTCGGCGAGCAGGTCCCGCTTGGCGCGCAGGTCCTCGCGGAAGTCGCGGTAGTAGGCGTCCGGCAGGGCCAGGGCCTCGGCGATCGCGTACTGGAAGGGCCCGGAGGCGACGTAGGTGAGGAACTGCTTGGCGGAGCGGACCGCCGTGACCAGGGCGGGAGGCGCGGTGACCCAGCCGACCTTCCAGCCGGTGAAGGAGAAGGTCTTGCCGGCGGAGGAGATGGTGACGGTGCGCTCGCGCATCCCGGGCAGGCCCGCCAGCGGGGTGTGCCCGCCCTCGAAGACGAGGTGCTCGTACACCTCGTCGGTGACCACCAGCAGGTCGCGCTCGACGGCGAGGGCGGCGATGGCGGCGAGATCGGAGTCGGGCAGGACGTGGCCCGTGGGGTTGTGCGGGGTGTTCAGCAGGAGCAGCCGGGTGCGCGGGGTGAGGGCCGCGCGCAGCTCGTCGAGGTCGAGCGCGAAGGCGCCGTCGCGCGGGCGCAGCGTGACCGGGACGCGGGTGGCGCCGGCCATCGCGATGCAGGCGGCGTAGGAGTCGTAGAAGGGTTCGAGCGCGACGACCTCGTCGCCGGGCTCGAGGAGCGCGAGGAGGGCGGCGGCGATGGCCTCGGTGGCGCCGGCCGTGACGAGGACCTCGGTGTCGGGGTCGTAGGACAGGCCGTAGAAGCGCTCCTGATGGGCGGCGACCGCCCGGCGCAGCTCCGGGATGCCGGGGGCGGGCGGGTACTGGTTGCCGCGGCCGTCGCGGACGGCGCGGACGGCCGCCTCGGCGATCTCGGCGGGGCCGTCGGTGTCGGGGAACCCCTGACCCAGGTTGAGGGAGCCGGTGCGGGTGGCCAGAGCCGACATCTCCGCGAAGATCGTGGTGCCGAAAGCCGCGAGACGGCGGTTCAGGAAGGGGCGGTTCTCGCCCGCGGATGCGCTCATGGGCGCCATCCTGAGGGGAACCTCTGGACTTGCTCAAGTGTGCTTTGGGCCGCCGGAGGCGGGGGCATCCCCCTCTCACGCGGGACGCGGGGATCCCGCTCCTCGGGGGACCGAGGCGTACGAAGGGGGCTGGACGTCATGTGGATGGCCATTCTCATTCCGACCATCCTGGTGGTCGTCGGGTTCATCGTGCTGGTCGCGCGGATCGGCGCGGTCGGCTCCGGCTCCAGGAGCAGGCGCTCGCACGCGTCGTCGTCCTCCAGCTGGTGGGGCGGTGACTCCGGTGGCGACTCCGGCGGGGGCTCCTCCTGCGGCTCGTCGTCCTCCTCGTGCGGGGGCGGCGGCGGTGGCGGTGGCGGCGGGGGCTGCGGAGGCGGAGGCAGCTGATCCTGCTTCGGCAGGGCGTGGTGCGGGCATCCCCTCTCTACGTCTGTACGCGGGACGCCGGGGGCCGGGACACGGTGTCGGCCCCCGGCGTCCCGCGGTGCCCGGAAGGGGGTCGAGCACGATGATCAGAGCCTGGCTGGACCGGCTCGCACGGCCGTCGAACGACACCACGCACAGCTGGTGGGCGGCGGCCGAAACGGCGGCGCCGCAGGAATGCGGGCGTCCGCACTCCTGCGGCGGTCACCCGCAGTGCGGCAGCGGACCGCACTCCTGCCTGAACGGCTGTCAGGGCGTCGACTGACGCAGGTGAGCGGCCCGCGCGGGGCGTCCGGCGGGGACAACTTCCGCCGGGCGCCGTCCCGTTGGAGCGCCTTTCGCGCGGGGCGGGTGACGTGCCTGGTTGAACACGTGAACTGTGGAGCCCCCGAGGGGATGTAAACCCCTTCAAGTTGGGTAAAAACGCTGTGAGTGCCGTGCCTTTCATGATTCCCTCGGTTGAGTAGACCAGTCCTCGGACCTCCCTGGACTTCCTGTGGACCCGAGCCGGTGACCCCCCACCCGTCGCATGACCGCTGGCGGGGCTCCGGCCCCTCTCCCTCGCGCGTTTGCGGAGCCGACTCATGCTCACGACCCTCCAGACCACCTACACCGACACGCGTGCCGCCGACCTCGCCTGGGCCCTGGGCCGTGACCGGCTGCCCGCACTGGCCGTACTGAACCTCGAGCTGGCGGGCGCGAAGGTGGAGCTGCGCCTGCTCGGAGCCTCCCATCAGGTGCTCCTGGAGGAGGACGAGGTCCTCTGTTCGGAGACGGTGGCCTGTATCCCCGGCAGCAGCACGCCGCTGCCGCTCGGCGTGGCAAAGCGGGTGGGTGACTGGGAGTACGAGTTCGCCGCGCGGGTGGAGACCCTCTCCCAGGGGTCTTTCGCGGGTCGGGCGCAGGAACTGCTCGCGCTGGTCGCCGATCACCCGAACGGACTCGCCGGCACCTTTCCGGGCAGTCCGCACGCCTTCACCGCGATGCTCGCGCAGCGCTACGAGGGGCAGGTGCGCTGGCGTACCTGGCACGCCTACCCGCAGGAAGGACAGCTGGTCGCGACCCGGACGAGGGTCGGGGTGCGGATGGCCGCCGCCGCCGTGTGAGGCGCCGTTCCCGCGCCGGCGGGCGAGGTGCCGAGTCGTTTCTGCTCCGTTACTCCAACTGGCCGGAGCAGTGCTCCAGTTGCACCCATGTGGGTGACTCGGTGCGAGCGGGCCGTGACGTACGGTTCGCTGCATGATCGACCGTTCCGCCTCCCGCGGGGTGCTCCCGGCGCCGGAGCCTCGGGGTGCGGCGACCGTCCCGGCCGCCCTGCCCGTACGGCCCCGGACCGGCCGACTCCTCGTCCTGGCCACCGTGTTCGTCTGCGCCGCCTGCGGGCTCGTGTACGAGCTGGAGCTGCTGGCCCTCGCCTCGTACCTGATCGGTGACTCCGTCACCCAGGCCTCCGTCGTGCTGTCCCTCATGGTCTTCGCGATGGGCGTCGGCTCGCTGCTCGCCAAGGGGCTGCGGGCGCGCCCGGCGGTCGGCTTCGCCGTCATCGAGGCGGCCCTGGCGCTGGTTGGCGGGCTCTCGGCGACCGCGCTCTACGCGAGCTTCGCCTGGCTGGGGGAGTCGCGGCCGGCGCTGGTGGGCTTCTCGCTCGTCATCGGGGTGCTGATCGGGGCCGAGGTGCCGCTGCTGATGACCCTGATCCAGCGGGTGCGGCGGCAGGACGCCGGCGGGGCGGTCGCCGACCTGTTCGCCGCCGACTACGTGGGGGCGCTGGTCGGGGGCCTGGCCTTCCCGTTCCTGCTGCTGCCGCTGCTCGGCCAGCTGACCGGCGCCATGCTGACGGGCACCGTCAACGCGGCGGCCGGCGGGGCCCTGGTGCTGTGGCTGTTCCGGCGGGACCTGACCCGGCGGGCGCGCTGGCTGATCCTGGCCGCGAACGTCGCCGTCCTCGCCGCGCTGGCGTCCGCGACCGTGCTCGCCGACGACTTCGAGCGGGCCGCCCGGCGCGCGGTCTACGGCGGCGAGGTGCGGGTGGCGGTGCAGACCGGGGTGCAGGAACTGGTGGTCACGGGCCCGCGCACCGGCTCGCCGCGCTCGCTCGACCTGTTCCTGGACGGCCGGCTGCGGATCAGCGGCTACGACGAGTACCGCTACCACGAGGCGCTGGTGCACCCGGCGATGTCGGGCCCCCACGCGCGGGTGCTGGTGCTCGGCGGCGGGGACGGGATGGCCGCGCGGGAGGTGCTGCGCCACCCGGACGTCGCGGCGGTGACTGTGGTGGAGCTGGACCCGGGGGTGGTGCGGCTGGCCCGGACCGACCCGATGCTGTCGGCGCTGAACGCCGGCGTGTTCGCGGACCCGCGCGTCCACGTCGTCACGGCGGACGCGTTCCGCTGGCTGCGGGGGGTGCAGGCCGGGCGGTACGACGTGATCGTCTCCGATCTGCCCGACCCCGGGATCACGCCCAGCACGAAGCTGTACTCGCAGGAGTTCTACGGACTGGCCGGGCGGGCGCTGGCCCCGGGCGGACGGCTCGTGGTGCACGCGGGGCCGCTGGCCACGCGGCCGCGCACGTACTGGACGGTTGAGGCCACCCTGCGGGCGGCGGGCCTGCGGACCGCGCCGTACAGCGCGGGCGGCCGGCTCTCCGGTTTCGCCGCGGGCCCCGACCGCACCCTGGGCGCGGCCGACGCCCCGCCGCAGGACTGGGGCTTCGTCCTGGCCGCCCGCGACCACCGCCCGGCCCTGTACGTCGACCACGACACCCCCGGCGGCCTGCGCTCCCTCTCGACGGGCTCCCTGCGGGACGCGGCGCGCGACGCGGAGCGCCTGCGGATGCCGGGCCTGCCGCCGTCGACGCTCCCGCACCCCCGGTACTCGTTCTCCTGACCGGCGCCGGGGCGGCCGGCGGCGCTCGGGCTCCGCTGGAGCCACGGTGCTGGTCGGCGTTTGGTCGGTGCCGGACCGGGTGCGGGAGGGGGTGTCGTCGGTAGGCTCGGCTGCATGGAGCATCTGGTGTTCGTTCCGGTGGCCGTAGAGAACCTCCGCGCCGTGCTGCGGGACCCCGTGCAGGTGGCCCGGTGTGTGCCGGGGCTCCAGCAGGACGCGGACGAGGCCAGCGGGCCGCTGGCCGGGCGGCTGAAGCTGCGCGTCGGCGGGCACACCGTCACCTACCGGGGCGCGCTGACCGTCACCGAGCGGGACCCGGACACGTACGAGATCAGCGGCGAGGGTACCGAGGTCCGCGGCTCGGGGACCGTGAAGCTGGCGCTGGCCCTGCGGCTGGCCGACGTGGACGGTGGTACGCGGGTCGCCTTCACGGGTGACGCCACCGCCGACGGCCGGGCGGCCGCCTTCGCCCCCGAGGCCACCACGACGGCCGTCCACCGGCTGCTGGACCGGACCGCGGCCCACCTGGCCACGGTGGCCGGCCGGCCCGGGGCCGCTGAGGCGCCCGGCGCGGCCGGGGCGGACGTGGTCGAGGCGGACCTGGACGCCGACGTCGATACGGATGCGGGCCTGGACGACGACGTCGACACGGGCACGGGCACGGACGCGGGCCTCGGCGAGGACGGGGTCGACGTGGTGGAGGCCCCGGACTTCATCGAGCCCACCGACATTCCACCTGTCGACGTTCCGTCCGCCGACTTTCCGTCCGTCGACGGATCGCCGGCCGACGGTTCGGCCTCCGTCTTCGACGCCGAGGTGCCGCCGCCCTCCCTCGACCCCTCCCTCGAACCCTTCCTGGAGGCCGAGTTCGGCGAAGGGCCGCGCCCGCCCGCCGAGGCCGCCCACGCACGGCGGACCATGATCGGGCGCAGCGCGGAGGAGGTCGACCACGCGCCGCCGCGCGGCCGCTACGCGCCGGTGCCCGCCCCCGCCACCGTGGCGCCCGGCGCGAGCCTGCGCTGGCTCGCGCCCGCCGCCGCGCTCGCCATCGCCTCCGCCGTCGTCGTCGGCCGCGTGCTGCGCCGCCGCAGGTAGGGGGCGTCCCGGGCTGACGGGCCGTAGGGTCGGGGCCATGAGTACGCAACTGAGTGCCGGCGGCGCCGAGGTGACCGTCGACCAGGACAACGGCTGCCGTATCAGCAGCCTCCGTATCGACGGCACCGAGCTGCTGCGCCAGGGTCCGCACTTCGGCGCGTTCCCGATGGTGCCGTGGTGCGGGCGGCTCGCCGACGGGCGGTTCCAGGACGGCGGTGTCACCCGGCAGATGCCGCTCAACCACCCTCCGCACGCCCTCCACGGCCTTGGCCGCGACGCCGCCTGGCGCACCGCCACCGCCGACAAGACCGAGGCGGCCTTCACGTACGACCTCGCCGAGCCGTGGCCCCACCCGGGCCGCGTCACCCAGACCTTCGCGCTCACCGAGGACTCCCTGACGCTCGCGCTGGGCGTCGAGACGTACGGGGACAGCTTCCCGGCGCAGGCCGGCTGGCACCCCTGGTTCCTGCGCAACCTCGGGCACGGCGAGGACGCGGTGCTCGACTTCCGGCCCGAGTGGCAGGAGGAGCGGGGCGAGGACCACCTGCCCACCGGCCGCCGGATCGAGCCGCGCCCCGGCCCGTGGGACGACTGCTTCGGCATGCCCTACGGCGTGGACGTCATGCTGACCTGGCCCGGCGCGCTGGAGCTGAAGATCACCAGCCGGGCGGAATGGGTGGTCGTCTACGACGAACAGCCCGAGGCCGTCTGCGTCGAGCCCCAGTCCGGCCCGCCGAACGGCTTCAACACCGCCCCTCGCCTGGTCACCCCCGTCGACCCCCTGGAGGTCACGGCCACCTGGACCTGGCGGCGGCTCTAGAAGCGGCACGCGGAGCCGCGGGTTCCAGGGCCGAGGGGGTGTCCGCCGGGCACCCCCTAAGCTGTGGGTTCATGAGTGACGTACGTGGTGAGCTGCTCCAGCAGATCAAGGACAAGGCCGTCGTGCACGGCAAGGTGATCCTCTCCTCCGGCCTAGAGGCCGACTACTACATCGACCTCCGCCGGGTCACGCTGGACGGCGAGGCGGCCCCCCTGGTCGGGCAGGTCATGCTCGACCTCACCGCCGACCTCGACTACGACTGCGTCGGTGGCCTGACCCTGGGCGCCGACCCGGTCGCGACCTCGATGCTGCACGCCTCCGCCGCGCGTGGGCAGCGCCTGGACGCCTTCGTCGTGCGCAAGGCGCAGAAGGCCCACGGCATGCAGCGCCGTATCGAGGGCACCGACGTCAAGGGCCGCCGCTGCCTGGTCGTCGAGGACACCTCGACCACCGGCGGCTCCCCGCTGACCGCCGTCGAGGCGGTCCGCGAGGCCGGCGGTGAGGTCGTCGCGGTGGCCACGATCGTGGACCGCGGTGCCGCCGACGCCATCGCGCAGGCGGGTCTGCAGTACCTCACCGGGTACCGCCTCGAGGACCTCGACCTCGCCTGATCAGGCCTGACCTGCGCCTTTCCGGCGGGCCCGGGTGTTTCACGTGAAACACCCGGACCGTCGTGGAGCACGGCCGCCCGGACGCGGTCTGGAGTGTCTCCGAGAGTCTGGAAAGATGGGCGCGACGGTGACGTCGCCCCCAGGTCAGGGACAGCAACTCAGCACACCACCCGCATACCCAAGGAGCGGACAGATGCCCATCGCAACCCCCGAGGTCTACAACGAGATGCTGGACCGGGCGAAGGCAGGCAAGTTCGCCTACCCGGCCATCAACGTGACCTCGAGCCAGACCCTGCACGCTGCGCTGCGCGGCTTCGCGGAGGCCGAGAGCGACGGCATCATCCAGATCTCGACCGGCGGCGCCGAGTTCCTGGGCGGCCAGCACAAGAAGGACATGGTCACCGGCGCGGTCGCGCTGGCGGAGTTCGCGCACGTCGTGGCCGCCAAGTACGACATCACGGTCGCCCTGCACACCGACCACTGCCCCAAGGACAAGCTGGACGGCTACGTCCGCCCGCTGCTCGACATCTCCGCCGAGCGCGTCGCCAAGGGTCTGAACCCGCTCTTCCAGTCCCACATGTGGGACGGCTCCGCCGAGACCCTGGCCGACAACCTGGCCATCGGCCAGGAGCTGCTCGCCAAGGCCGTCGCGGCGAAGATCATCCTCGAGGTCGAGATCACCCCGACCGGCGGCGAGGAGGACGGCGTCACCCACGAGATCAACGACGAGCTGTACACCACCGTCGACGACGCGATCCGTACCGCCGAGGCCCTGGGCCTGGGCGAGAAGGGCCGCTACCTGCTGGCCGCCTCCTTCGGCAACGTGCACGGCGTCTACAAGCCGGGCAACGTCGTCCTGCGCCCCGAGCTGCTGAAGGACCTGCAGCAGGGTGTCGGCGAGAAGTACGGCAAGTCCTCCCCGTTCGACTTCGTCTTCCACGGCGGCTCCGGCTCCACCGAGCAGGAGATCGCCACCGCGCTGGAGAACGGCGTCGTGAAGATGAACCTCGACACCGACACCCAGTACGCCTTCACCCGCCCGGTCGCGGACCACATGTTCCGCAACTACGACGGTGTCCTGAAGGTCGACGGCGAGGTCGGCAAGAAGTCCACCTACGACCCGCGCACCTGGGGCAAGCTGGCCGAGGCGAGCATGGCCCAGCGCGTCACCGAGGCCTGCGCGAACCTGCGCTCCACCGGCACCAAGCTGAAGTAACGCGGCAGCGCGGCAGCGTCACGACGCCGCCGCTCAGCACCACGCGAGGGGCCCTGCCCGCCGTCCCGGGACGGCGGGCAGGGCCCCTCGTCCGCGTGGGACCCGACCGAACCCCCCGCCGCTGGCGGGGGGTTCGGTTTTGGCCGGGGCGGTGCGGGCGCTACGTTCTTCGTGATCATGAATACGTTCCAGGAAAAACACTTACAGGTACTGATTTTTCGTACGGGGGAGAGCACGGTGGGGGCACCGCAGCCATACCGCGAGCCGACGACCGGCGGGTCGGGTGACACGGGCTGGACCTGAGCGATGGCTGGCACGACACCCCTCATAGCGGTCGTCCACGACGGCCGTCAGGGCTGGGCCTCGCCGCAGGCCTATGCCGCCCGTGACGGCGCGGCGGAAGTCGGCGCGCGCTGTGTGCTCGTCGGGTCGCAGGGCCTGGGCGAGCCGCAGTGGGCGCTGCTGCGGGCGGCGGGCGGGATCCTGTTCGGCGCCGAGCTGCCCGGCGCGGCCGGGCGCGCGGACTGGCGGGGCCGGCCCGCCGCCGGGTTCACGGACCCGCGGGCCGACCCGTACGACCGGCTGCGGGAACTGTGCGTCTTCGCACAGGGGTTGGGCATGGACTGGCTCGGTACGCACGTTCCCCCGCCGTCCTCCCCGCACGTGCCGCTGTCCGTCGCGCAGGCCTCGCTGGACTCCGTACGCTTCCTGGCCGCCCGCATGGTCCGCGCGGTCCGCACCGCCGGCTAGCGCCGGTCGGGGCGGGTGGCCGGACGGCCCGGCGCCGCGGGCGGGGTCCGGTGCAGCAGACTGGTGACCATGGCCATTCACGAGAACCTGCTCGGGGGACCCGCCCCGACCCACCTCCCCGACGACCCGGAGCCGCGCGAGGCGCTCGCCGCCGGCACCGAACCGGCCGAGGTGGCCGCGCAGCATCCCACCTCCTCCCTCGCCTGGGCGCGGCTGGCGGACGACGCCTTCGAGGCCGGCCGCACGGTCGAGTCGTACGCGTACGCCCGTACCGGCTACCACCGCGGTCTGGACGCCCTGCGCCGCGCCGGCTGGAAGGGCCACGGCCCGGTCCCGTGGGAGCACGAGCCGAACCGCGGCTTCCTGCGGGCGCTGCACGCCCTCGCCCGGGCCGCGCAGGCCATCGGCGAGAAGGACGAGTACGAGCGCTGCTCGACCTTCCTGCGCGACTCCTCGCAGACGGCCGCCGACACCCTCGGCTGACCTGCGCCCGGGCCCGTCGCGGCCCGTGCCGACCGGCCGCCGCCCCCGATGTGATGCCCGTCACTCTTCGCTGGGGGCGGCGGGCCGGACCGGCTTATGATGCGGGCAGGGGACCGGGGCTCCACTTTTCCGAGACAGGAAGGAGCGGACCGCTACCCGGAACCACGTGTCGAGGAGACAGCAATGTCGACGCCTTCCCTTGATGCCTCCGGAGCCGGCGGTTCGGACACCCCGAACCTCGACTTCGACGGCACCACCCCGTACGAGGACTACGTCCAGGCGGACGTCCTCACCCACCTCCAGCACCCCCGTTCGGACGATCCGGGCGAGATGGTCTTCCTGGTCACCACCCAGGTCATGGAGCTGTGGTTCACCGTCATCGTCCACGAGTGGGAGACGGCCGCGAAGGCCCTCCGCGAGGACCGCGTGCCGGTCGCGATGGACGCGCTGAAGCGGTCCCTGCGCGAACTGGAGGCCCTCAATGCCTCCTGGCGCCCGCTCGCCCAGCTCACTCCGGGGCAGTTCAACTCCTACCGCGCCGCCCTCGGCGAGGGCTCGGGCTTCCAGTCGGCGATGTACCGCCGGATGGAGTTCCTGCTCGGCGAGAAGTCGGCCTCCATGCTCGTCCCGCACCGCGGCGCCCCGCGCGTCCACGCGGAGCTGGAGAAGGCCCTCCAGGAGCCCAGCCTCTACGACGAGGTCCTGCGCCTGCTCGCCCGCCGCGGCCTGCCCGTCCCGCCGGAGGTCCTGGAACGCGACCTCTCCCGGCGTTACGAGCCCTCGCCCGCCGTCGAGGCCGTCTGGACCGCCCTGTACGCGGACCCGGACGCCGAGCACGACCTGCACCGCCTCGGCGAGGTCCTCACCGACGTCGCCGAGCTCGTCTGGCGCTGGCGCAACGACCACCTGGTCGCCACCCGCCGCGCGATGGGCGCGAAGACCGGTACGGGCGGCTCCGCCGGGGTCACCTGGCTGGAGAAGCGCGCCCAGAAGAACGTCTTCCCCGAGCTGTGGACGGCGCGCAGCCATGTCTGAGCCGACGCCGACCCCGCTCGGCATACGCGCGGCCGAGGCGGACGCCGCCGACGACCTCGGCAAGCTGCGCGAGCGTTTCCGGCTCCCCGACGGCGTCGTCTACCTCGACGGCAACTCGCTCGGCGCCCTGCCGGCCTCCGTCCCCGGCGCGGTCGCGGACGTCATCGGCCGCCAGTGGGGCGAGCTGCTCATCCGGTCCTGGGACGAGAGCGGCTGGTGGACCGCGCCCGAGCGGATCGGCGACCGGATCGCCCCGCTGGTCGGCGCCGCGCCCGGCCGGATCGTCGTGGGCGACTCCACCAGCGTGAACCTCTTCAAGGCGCTGGTCGGCGCCGCCCGCCTGGCGGGCGAGGGCCGCACCGAGC
Organism: Streptomyces sp. NPDC042102; assembly: GCF_055582305.1. Classification (NCBI taxonomy): domain Bacteria; kingdom Bacillati; phylum Actinomycetota; class Actinomycetes; order Kitasatosporales; family Streptomycetaceae; genus Streptomyces; species Streptomyces sp. NPDC042102. The sequence continues at coordinate 25,713 of NZ_JBVJDL010000008.1, read as the reverse complement.
TGCTCGTGGACGCCACCACCTTCCCCACCGACGGCTACATCGCCGCCTCCGCGGCGCGGATGACCGGCCTGACCGTGGTCCCGGTGGAGCCCTCGGAGGTCCCGGCCGCCCTGGGCCCGCGCACCGCCGCGGTCCTGCTCAACCACGTCGACTACCGCACCGGCCGGCTGCACGACCTGGCCGGGCTCACCGCGGCGGTCCGGTCGGCGGGCGCGCTCGCCGTCTGGGACCTGTGCCACAGCGCGGGCGCCCTCCCGGTGGGCCTCGACGAGCACGGCGTCGACCTCGCGGTGGGCTGCACGTACAAGTACCTCAACGGCGGTCCGGGCTCGCCCGCGTACCTCTACGTCGCCGAGCGGCACCAGGCCCGCTTCGACTCCCCGCTGCCCGGCTGGAACTCGCACGCGGACCCGTTCGCCATGAGCCCGGTGTACACGGCGGGCGAGGGGGCGGTCCGCGGCCGGGTCGGCACCCCGGACATCCTGTCGATGCTCGCCCTGGAGGCGGCGCTCGACGCGTGGGACGGGGTCGCGGTGGAGGCCGTACGGGCGAAGTCGCTCGCCCTGACGGACTTCTTCCTGGAGTGCGTCGAGGCGTACGTTCCGGCCGGCCGGGTCGAGTGCGTCACTCCACTGGCCCACGCCGAGCGCGGCAGCCAGGTCTCGCTGCGCACCGACAACGCCGCCGAGGTCATGCGCGAGCTGATCGCGCGGGGTGTGATCGGGGACTTCCGGGCCCCCGACGTGCTGCGTTTCGGTTTCACCCCGCTGTACGTCGGCTTCGCCGACGCGGAGCGGGCGGCGCGGACACTGGGTCACATTTTCGGGTGACGGGCTGCTGAAACGTCACCTCGGACGTGACGTGCCGGGGGCGGGCGGGATTTCGGTCCGGTCCGCCCCCGCATCGGCCCCGTGTGCGCCCGCCCGGGCCTCGGGCTGGCGCGAGACGTTCGGTTCCGGCCTGGTACCGTCCCGCTCTGCCCGGAACATGTGTCCCCCTTGTCCCACGCGTTTACCGAGAGGTTGAGCCGATGACGGACCCCGCAGTCGAACGGGACGCCGCCGAGGCCGCCTCGGCCTTCGCTCACCCCCCGGTCGCCCCCGACGCCACCGCCGCGTACGGCGAACACCCCGACCAGGTCATCGACTTCTACGCCCCCCGGGGCGAACGCGCCGTGCCCGCCCCGCTGGTGGCCGTCCTGCACGGCGGTGCCTGGCGCGCCCCGTACGACCGGCAGCACATCACCCCCCTCGCGGACTTCCTGGCCCGGCGCGGTTTCGCGGTGGCCAACATCGAGTACCGGCGCGGCCGGTCCGTGCCGCACCAGGGCCCGGGCGGCCCCGTGGCCGGGCGCTGGCCGGAGACCTTCGACGACGTCGCCGCCGCGATGGACGCGCTCCCGGCGCTGGTGGCGGCCGCGCTGCCGCAGGCCGACGTACGCCGGACGGTCGTCACCGGCCACTCGGCCGGCGGCCACCTCGCGCTGTGGGCCGCGGCCCGGCACGTCCTGCCGGCCGGTTCGCCCTGGCGGCTGCCCTCCCCGCCGCCGCTGCGCGGGGTGGTGGCGCTGGCCCCCATCGCGGACTTCGTGGTGGCGGAGGAGCTCGGCGTCTGCGGCGGCGCCAGCGCCCAGCTGCTGGGCGGCGCGGCCGCGTTCACGGAGCGGCTGCCGTACGCGGACCCGGCGGCCCTGCTGCCGACGGGCATCGCCACGGCCATCGTCCATGGCCGGGAGGACATCGTCGTCCCGGCACCGGTCGCCGAGTCGTACGTGGCCGCCGCCGCGAAGGCCGGCGAGATGGTCGGTCTGACGCTGCTGGACGGCGTCGGTCACTTCCCGCTGATCGACCCGGCGGCGGACGCCTGCGCGGTGGTCTGCGAGGAGATCGCCCAGCTCGCCTGGTAGACAGCAGACAGGCGTCACGACCCGGGACGAAAAGCGGCTGGTTCGAGACAATGGCCGCTGGGGGTGGTGGCGTTGGCCAGGTGGGGGTTGATCGTCGAGCAGAACGTCGGGTACGAGCGGCGGATGTGGCAGGCGAGGGTGGTGGGGCATGTCGACGGCACCCGGGAGGAGGCGCTGGCGGAGCTGCGCCGCCGGGCGGAGTGCTTCGACCCCGAACGCCCGGGGCGGGTCGTACGCCGCAGGCTCTACCGCGACCGTGACGGCTTCCTGCTGGTGCTGGAGAGCAAGTGGTCGGCCGTCTTCCACTTCCGGTTCATGGTGGCGGAGGAACTGTACGACAGCGCCCCGCCGGACCCGGGGTAGGGCCTGTGCGGCTCACGGGGCCTGCGTGCAGAACTTCGCGGCCGCGTCCTCGGCGCCCTTGGTGTAGCCGGCCTCCCACTCGGGGTCGACCTGACCGGTGGTCTTGGGCGGGGTGGCCTGGCAGTTCGCCTGGATCCGGCCGTAGGCGAGGTCGTAACCCTTGATCCATTCGGGGCTCTTGCCGGCCTTCGGGTCGTTGGTCCGGCCCTTGCAGAAGGTCTTGGCCGCCAGTTCGGCGCCGTTGTCGTAGCCCTTCTGCCAGTTGGGGTCGACCTGATCGGCGGTCTTGGGCGGGGTGGCCTGGCAGTTGGCCTTGATCTGCTGGAACGCGAACTGGAAGCCCTTGTCGTACTCGGCCTTCGCGTTGTCCCCGTCCGTCGTGGTCTTGCCGCCCTTCTGCGTGCAGGGGTAGCTCTCGTCCTGCTGGCTCTGTGACTTGTACGGGATGGCGGCGTACGAGCCCGCCGGGAGGGCCGGTGCCTCGAACGTGCCCTGCGCCGTCGTGTCGACCGTGACCTGCTTCAGCCCGCTCGTCTCCCTGACGACGACCTTCCCGTCGAATCCGGCCCCTTTCACGGTGACGTGATCGGCGGCGCCGGGAAACGGTTCCACGGTGCAGGAGGGTGCGGCCGGGACCTGCGGGGCGGCCGTCGTGGTGGCGGCCGCGTAGGGAAAGAGGGCGACCGAGCAGGCGATCAGCGGGCTGAGCGCGACGAGGCGGGTGCGCCGGGTCATGGCTTGCCTCCCGTGGGGCGGGGTTACGTGCAGAAGGTCTTCTCCCCGAGCGCGGCGCCGGCTGCGAAACCCTTCAGCCAGTCGGGGTCGAGCGGCTCGGCGGTCTGGGGCGGGGTGGCCTGGCAGTTGGCCCTCATCTGCTGGAACGCGCGCTGGAAGCCCTTGTCGAACTCGGCCTTCGCGTCGAACCCCTCGGTCTGGGCCATGCTCACCTTCGTGCAGAGGACGCGATCGCCCGCCGGCTCCTGCGGGGTGGCGGTGTAGTCGCCCTCGGGGAGCAGCGCCGTGAACTTTCCCGCCGACACCGCGACCCGGTGCTCACCCGAGGCGGGCACCTGCAACTGCTTGAGCAACACCTGTTTGTGGCTGGTGAAGCCGGTACCGCTCACCGTCACCCTGTCGGCGGCTGCGGGGTCCCGTGCCACGGTGCACGTGATGACCGGGGCCTTCGCCGAGGCGACACCGGCAGCGGCCGCGAACGGGCCGAGGGCGATCGCGCCGGCGAGGAGCGGGCTGAGGGTGATGAGACGAGTGCGACGGGTGCGCCGGTTCATGGCTCTCCTCCCATGGCGCGTCGGCGCAGGAGGGCGACGCCGGAACGTCACTTCCTTCTCATGATCCCGCCCCGGCGTGGCGGTGTCGACCGGAGGGAACGGCGGAGGGGGACGGCCGACGGGGTGCGTCGGCCGTCCCCCTCGGGGACACGCGGTTCCTACAGGAACGAGTTGATCTGGATCGTCTCGGTGCGGCCCGGGCCGACGCCGATCGCCGAGATCGGGGCGCCGGACATCTCCTCCAGCGCCTTCACGTACGCCTGGGCGTTCTTCGGCAGGTCATCGAAGGTCTGCGCCTTGGTGATGTCCTCCGACCAGCCGGGCAGGTACTCGTAGACCGGCTTCGCGTGGTGGAAGTCGGACTGCGAGTACGGCAGTTCCTCGACGCGCTTGCCGTCGATCTCGTACGCGACGCAGACCGGGATCTGCTCCCAGCCGGTGAGGACGTCGAGCTTGGTGAGGAAGAAGTCGGTCAGGCCGTTCACGCGGGTGGCGTAGCGGGCGATGACCGCGTCGAACCAGCCGCAGCGGCGGTCGCGGCCGGTGGTGACACCGCGCTCGCCACCGATGCGGCGCAGGTCCTCGCCGTCCTGGTCGAAGAGCTCGGTCGGGAACGGACCGGCGCCGACGCGCGTGGTGTACGCCTTCAGGATGCCGATGACCCGGGTGATCTTCGTCGGGCCCACGCCGGTGCCGGTGCAGGCGCCGCCGGCCGTCGGGTTCGAGGAGGTGACGAAGGGGTACGTGCCGTGGTCGACGTCGAGGAGCGTGCCCTGGCCGCCCTCGAAGAGGACGACCTTGTCCTCGTCCAGCGCGTTGTTCAGGATCAGCGTCGTGTCGGCGACGTACGGCTTGATCTGGTCCGCGTACTGGAGCATCTCCTCCACGATCGCCCCGGCCTCGATGGCGCGGCGGTTGTAGAGCTTGGCGAGCAGCTGGTTCTTGTTCTCCAGCGCCGCCTCGACCTTCTGGGTGAGGATCGACTCGTCGTAGAGGTCCTGGACGCGGATGCCGACGCGGTTGATCTTGTCCGCGTACGTCGGGCCGATGCCGCGGCCGGTGGTGCCGATCTTGCGCTTGCCGAGGAAGCGCTCGCCCACCTTGTCGAGGGTGACGTTGTACGGCGTGATCAGGTGGGCGTTACCGCTGATCAGGAGCTTGGAGGTGTCGATCCCGCGCTCGTTCAGGCCACGGAGCTCGGACAGCAGCACGGACGGGTCGACGACGACACCGTTGCCGATGACCGGCGTGCAGCTGGGCGAGAGGATGCCGGAAGGGAGCAGGTGAAGGGCGTACTTCTGGTCGCCTACGACGACCGTGTGGCCGGCGTTGTTGCCGCCCTGGTAGCGGACCACGTAGTCGACGGAGCCACCGAGGAGGTCGGTGGCCTTTCCCTTGCCCTCGTCACCCCACTGGGCTCCGAGCAGCACAAGAGCGGGCACAGGCGTACACCTCTTCCGGATGGGGCATGTCCAAGGTCAGGGGGCGTACGACGATGTACACCGCAGGCTGAGCCGTCGGACCGGTTGCCCCGGAATAGACGAAGCCCCTGGCGCAATAGCGCAAGGGGCTCTTGCACAAAGATGCTACCCGAGGAAGGACCGAGGTGTCGGCTCCAGAGCCCACCATGAGTCACGCGGGCGCGCCGGTGGGCGGCCTGCTCGTGCTCGTCGACCCGGTCGCCCGCCGCCTGGACGGCGAGTCCGTACGGATCGCGAAGGACGTGCTGAGCGCGGGGGCGGCGGCCAAGATCTGCCTCCCGCAGACCCCTGAGGAGTACGCGCGGGCGCTCGCCCGCCGCGGCAGTCGCCGGCCGGTCGTGGTGGGCGACGACCGGGCGCTGGCACGGACGGTGGCCCTGCTGCACCGCTCGCGGGAGCTGGGGGCGTCGGCGGTGGCACTGATCCCGGTGGGGCCGGCCGGGTCGCTGGTGGTGGCGCGCTCGCTGGGGGTTCCGGCGGGGGCGGTGGCGGCGGCGCGGGCGGTCCTGGACGGGGCGGTGCGGACGTACGACCTGCTGGTCGACGACAGCGACGGGGTGGTGCTGGGGGGCCTGCGGATCCCGTCGTCCCCGGCGGCGGCGCGGCGCGCTGTGTCCGGGCCGGCGGCGCCGTCCGTGTGGAGCGCGTGCCGGTCGCTGGTGCGGACGCTGGTCCGGCCCCCGGTGGGCGGCGAGGGCCCGGTCGCGCCGGGGGCGGCGCACCGGCTGCGGGTGGAGGCGGACGGGGTGCTGCTGGCGGACGTGGACCAGCCGGTGCACGAGGTGTCGGTGGTGGTGCGGGACGGGCTGGCCGAGGTGAGCGTGCGGGCCGGCGGCGGTGCCGGGCCGAGGGTGGCGCGGGCGCGGTCGGTGACGGTGTCGGGGCCGGACTTCCGCTACCGGGCCGATCACACGGTGACGGGCCCGGTCCGGCGCCGCACCTGGACGCTGCGCCCGGGGGCGTGGGAACTGACGGTTCCGCGGTAGCCGGCGGGTGGCGGGGGCGGGCGGGGAAGGGGTGACGGACGGGCCGGACGGCGCGGCGCTGCGGGACGCGGTGGCCGACTGGCGGCGGGACGGCGTACTGCTGTGCCTCCTGCCGCTGTTCTTCCTGCCCGCGCTGCTGGCGCAGCTGGTCGCGGTGCCGTGGGGGCCGGTGGCGGCCCTGCACCTGGCGGTGCTGTGCGCGCCGAGCGGGCTGGGCCTGAGGGAGCTGTACGTCCTGCGCGGCGCGGAGCGCCGCCTGCGGCCGGGGGCGAGCTGGACGCCGTACGTCCTCACGGTGACCGGCGGTCGGCTGCGCCCACCAGTGGCCCTGCTGACGGGCCCCGCGGCCCGGGGTGCGCGCCCGCACCCGGCCCCGGCCCCGGCCGTTCCGGCGGAGCCCGGTGCCGGGGGGCCGCACGCCTTCACCCTGGGTCCGCTGTCCCACCGTGTCCTGCGTCCCTTCCACCCCTGGCGCCGGCCGGGGCCGTCACCCGCGCGGGAACCCGGAGCGGCGCCCGCGTGCGGGCCGGTCGTGTGGCTCTGCGGGGATCCCGCCGACGCGGTCCTGCTGTGGGTCCCGGAGACCGGGCGGCTGGGCCTGGCCCGCCCGCTGGGCCGGGCCCGTAGGCACCGGGCGCTGCGGGCGCTGCGTACGGGCCGGGAAGGCGGGACGCCCGCGTCCGGCCCGTACGCGTAGGCCCGGTCGGCCGCGGCCCCGTCAGGACCCCGGCAGGTTCAGCGTCGTGCGGTGCGTGCGCCAGCGCTCCATCATCCCGTGCATCTCCCGCGTCAGGAACTCGAAGAACGCCGCCGTCTCCGCGACGCGCGCACCCGCCGGCGTCGTCGGGTCCAGGCTCGCCGCGCCGTCGCGCAGGGTCTTCTCGAACATCGTCAGGACCTGGTCACGATGGGTGAACGTCTCGTACCAGAGCTCGTTGTGCAGGACGTACCGGTCCCGCCGGGAGCCCGGTTCGCGCTCGCGGCTGACCATGCCGACCTGGGTCAGGTAGCTGATCGCCCCCGACACCGCCGCCGGGCTGATCTGCAGCGTCTCGCCCAGCTCCACCGAGGTCATCGCCGCGCCGTCGCTGGCCAGCAGGGCCGCGAACACGCGCGAGGCCATCCGCTGCATGCCGGCGTCCGTCAGCTGCGCCGCGAACCGCTCCACGAAGCGGGAGACCGCTTCGTCGTCCCGGCCAGGGGCGCTGCTCTGCGTCTTCTCCACGTTCTTCGTGTTCATCTCCACCCTCCGAACTTTACGTGATTCCCGAGCTTCACAAATTTATGAAAGTAGCGTACGTTCAGAAACATGACGAAGGCAATCAGCGTCGCCGGACTCCACAAGGCGTTCGGCCGCACCCACGCACTGGACGGCCTCGACCTCTCCGTCGCGACCGGCGAGGTCCACGGCTTCCTCGGCCCCAACGGCGCCGGCAAGTCCACCACCATCCGGGTCCTCCTCGGGCTGCTCCGCGCCGACTCCGGCACCACCCGGCTGCTCGGTGGCGACCCGTGGGCCGACGCCGTCGAGCTGCACCGCCGGATCGCGTACGTGCCCGGCGACGTGACCCTGTGGCGCAACCTGTCCGGCGGCGAGGTCATCGACCTCTACGGCCGGCTGCGCGGGGGCCTGAACACGGCCCGCCGGGCCGAGCTGATCGAGCGGTTCGAGCTGGACCCCACGAAGAAGGGGCGGACGTACTCCAAGGGCAACCGGCAGAAGGTCGCCCTCGTCGCCGCCTTCGCTTCGGACGCCGAACTGCTGATCCTCGACGAGCCGACGTCCGGCCTCGACCCCCTCATGGAGGAGGTCTTCCAGAACTGCGTGGCCCAGGCGCGCAGCGCCGGCCGCACCGTCCTGCTGAGCTCGCACATCCTCAGCGAGGTCGAGACCCTCTGCGACCGCGTCAGCATCATCCGCAAGGGCCGCACCGTGGAGAGCGGCACCCTCGCGCAGCTGCGCCACCTCACGCGTACGTCGATCAGCGCCGAGCTGGCCGGGCCGCCCAACGGCCTCGCGCAGCTGCCCGGCGTGTACGACGTCCAGGTCCAGGGCGAGCGGGTCCGGCTGCAGGCCGACACCGACAAGCTGGACGCCGTCCTGCGCTCCCTGACGAACTCGGGCGTGCGGTCGCTGACCTCGACCCCGCCCACCCTCGAAGAGCTGTTCCTGCGCCACTACACCACCGCTGACGAGGCGAACGCACGATGAAGCGAGAACTGGCGGGCACCGGCGCGCTGCTCCGGCTGGCCCTGCGCCGCGACCGCGTGATGATGCCGGTCTGGGTGCTGATCACCGCGATGATGGTGGTGAGCATGCCCGGTTCGCTGGAGAGCGTGTACGGCACCGCCGCCGAACGCGCCGAACTGGCCGCCTCGATGAACGCCAACGGCTCCATGCGCGCCCTGTACGGGCCCGTGTTCAGCGACTCCCTCGGGGGCCTGAGCGCCTGGCGGATGGGCGTCTACGGCGCCGTCCTCGCCGCCGTCATGAGCCTGATCATCGTCATCCGGCACACCAGGGAGGAAGAGGAGACGGGCCGTCAGGAGATGCTCTCCGCCGCCATGGTGGGCCGGCGCGCCCCGCTGACGTCCGCGCTGCTGGCGGCGCTGGTCGCCAACACCGCCGTCGCCCTGCTGATCGCGGGCGGGCTGGCCGAGCAGGGCGGGCCGGGCGCGCTCGCCCTGGCACTCGCCATCGCCGGCACCGGCATGCTCTTCGCGACCACCGCCGCCATAGCGGCGCAGCTCACCGAGAGCGCCCGCGCCGCCAAGGGCATCACGTCCGCCGTCCTGGGCGCCGCCTTCGTCCTCAAGGCGGCGGGCGACGCGGGGACGCCGGGCGGGGAGTCGGTCCTGACCTGGCTCTCGCCGCTCGGCTGGGCCGAGAACGTACGGCCCTTCGCCACCGAACGCTGGTGGGTGCTGGCGCTCCTGGCCGCCGCCGTCGTCGCCCAGCTGGGCCTGGCGTACGTGCTGGCCGGCCGCCGCGACCTCGGGATGAGCTTCCTGGCCACCCGGCCGGGCCCGGCCGAGGGCCGGCTCGGCACGGCGGGCGCGCTCGCCTGGCGGCTGCAGCGCGGCAGCGTCCTGGGGTGGAGCGCCGGGTTCCTGGTCGCCGGACTGGTCTTCGGCGGGATGACGGAGGGCGCCGCCGACCTGGTCGGCGACAACGAGAAGACCCGCCAGATCATCGAGCGGATGGGCGGCCAGAGCGGCCTGACGGACGCCTTCCTCGCGTCGATGGCCGGGATGCTCGGCATGGTCGCCGCCCTCTACGTCGTCGCCTCGGTCCTGCGGCTGTCGGGCGAGGAGTCCGGGCAGCGCGCCGAACCGCTGCTCGCGGCGGCGGTCGGCCGGCTGCGCTGGGCCGGCGGCCACCTGGCCATCGCCTTCGGCGGCGCCGCGCTGATCCTCACCCTCGGCGGGCTCGGACTGGGGCTGGGCCACGGCCAGGACGTGGGCGCCGCGGTCGGCGCGACCCTCGCGCAGCTGCCCGCCGTCTGGGTGGTCGGGGCGCTGGCGGTGCTGTTGCACGGCGCGGCACCGCGGCTGGCGGTGGGCGCCTGGGCGGTGGCCGGGATCGCGCTGGCCCTGGGCTGGATCGGCCCGGTGCTGAACCTTCCGCAGGCCGCCCTGAACCTCTCGCCCTTCGCCCACCTGCCCAAGCTGCCGAGCGCGGCCGACGTGGCCTGGTCCCCGCTGCTGGTGCTGACCGCACTGGCCGTGGCCTTCGCCGGGGCCGGCCTGACGGCCCTGCGCCGCCGGGACCTGGCCGTCTAGAACGCGACGACGAGTTCGCGCAGGCCCCGGATCACATAGCCCTCCCGCCACTGCGGCTCGCGCACGAGCCGCAGTGGCGGAGTGCTGTCCGCCAGCAGCGCGCCGAAGGACGCGGCGAGCTCGACGCGGGCGAGCGGAGCGCCCAGGCAGTAGTGGATCCCGGCGCCGAAGCTCAGGTGCGGGTTGTCCGTCCGCCGCAGGTCCAGGGTGTCGGGGCGCTCGAAGCGGGCGGGGTCGCGGTTGGCGGAGCCGAAGAGCAGGGCGACCTCGCTGCCGCGGGGGACGACGGTCCCGCCGACCTCGATGTCGTCGAGGACCCAGCGCTCGAACATCTGGAGCGGGGTGTCGTAGCGCATCAGTTCATCCACAGCTGTGGACAACATCGTGGGATCGGCGCGGAGGGCGGCGAGCTCGTGCGGATGACGCAGGAGCGTCCACCAGCCGTTGGCGGTGGTGTTGACGGTCGCCTCGTGGCCCGCGTTGAGCAGCAGCACACAGGTGGAGATCATCTCCTGTTCGCTGAGCCGGCCGTCCTCGGAGTCGTGGGCAGCGATCAGCGCGGAGATCAGGTCCGTGCCGGGATCCTTGCGGCGCTCGGCAATGAGCCCGCGCAGGTACGCGCTGAACTCGACCGACGCGCGGACCGCCCGGCGGGCGACCTCCTCGCCCGGGTTGAGCTCGAACATCCCGCAGATGTCCGCCGACCACGGCCGCAGCAGGGGCCGGTCCGGACCGGGGATGCCCAGCAGCTCGGCGATGACGGCGACGGGCAGCGGCTCGGCGATCGCGGTGAGCAGGTCGCCGCCGCCGTCGGCGACGAAGCCGGCCACCAGGTCCTCGGCCATCCGGGTGACGGCCGGGGCCAGCCGCTCGACCGTCCGCGGCGTGAAGGCCTTGGCGACCAGCCGCCGCACCCGGGCGTGGGCGGGGTCCTCCAGATCGAGCATGCCCTGGTCGTTGAGGGTGTGGAACGGCTCGTGCTCGGGCGGGGGAGGGGTCCGGCCGAACTCCTCGTGGCTGAAGCGGTGCAGGTACGTCCGCCCCAGCCGGCGGTCCCTGAGCAGCGTGCTGACATCCGCGTAGTGCGGGACCAGCCACTGCCCGGTGGGCTCGTACCGGATGACCCGTCCCCGTGCGCGCAGCGCCTCGTAGGCGGGATAGGGATCGGCGACGAATGCGGGATTCCACGGATCGAAGTCCATCCCCGGACCCTAGCCGGGGATGACCAGGCGGGTCTCGTACGCGTACACCGCCGCCTGCGTGCGGTCGCGCAGGCCCAGCTTCACCAGGATCCGGCTCACATGGGTCTTGATGGTGGACTCCGCGACGACCAGCCGGTCGGCGATCTCGGAGTTGGACAGCCCCTGGGCGATCAGGACCAGCACCTCCGTCTCCCGTTCGGTCAGTTCGCCGGCCGCCGCCGTGTCGGGGACCCGGGGGCCGCTGGAGATCTTGGAGAACTCCGCGATCAGCCGCTTCGTCACCGACGGCGCCAGCAGGGCTTCGCCCGCCGCCACCACCCGGACCCCGTCCGCGAGCTGACGGGCCGAGGCGTCCTTGAGGAGGAACCCGGAGGCTCCCGCCCGCAGGGCCTGGTACACGTACTCGTCGAGGTCGAAGGTCGTCAGGACCAGCACCTTCGCGTCCGCGTCCGCCGCCACGATCTCCCGGGTGGCCTCCAGGCCGTTCAGCTCCGGCATCCGGATGTCCATCAGCACCACGTCCGGCCGCAGCGCCGCCACCTGCGCGATCGCCTGGCGGCCGTCGACCGCCTCCCCCACGACCTCGATGTCCGGCTGCGCGTTGAGCAGCACCGAGAAGCCCTCGCGGACCATCATCTGGTCGTCCACGATCAGGACCCTGATCGTCATGCCGGCTCCGCCGCGGGCCGCGCCACGGGTATGAACACCGCCACCTCGTACCCGCCCTCCGCCGTCTGTCCGGCCGTCATCTCACCCTCCAGCATCGCCACCCGCTCCCGCATCCCCGTGATCCCGTGCCCGGCTCCCGGCGAGGGCCGCACGGCCCCGGTCGGGGCGTCGTTGACGATCCGTATGCCCAGCCCGCCCAGCACGTACGACAGCTCCACCCCGGCCCGCGCCCCGGGCGCATGACGCAGCGTATTGCTCAGCGCCTCCTGAATGATCCGGTACGCCGACAGCTCCACGCCCTGCGGCAGCTCCCGCACCGAGCCCGTCACCGTCCGCTCCACGCTCAGCCCCGCCTCCCGCACATTGGCCAGCAGCCCCTCCAGCGTGGCCAGGGTCGGCTGCGGGGCGTCCGGCGCCTCGTAGTCGGCGGAGCGGACCACGCCCAGCACCCGGCGCAGCTCGGTCAGCGCCGCCACCGCGTTCTCCCGGATGGTGACGAACGCCGCCTCCAGCTCCGGCGGCGGGTTCTTCACCCGGTACGGCGCCGCCTCCGCCTGGATCGCCACCACCGACATGTGGTGCGCCACCACGTCGTGCAGCTCCCGCGCGATCGTCGTCCGCTCCTCCAGAAGGGTCCGCCGGTCCCGCTCGACGGCGGTCACCTCCTGCTGGGCGGTGACCTCCTGCACGGCCTCCCGGCGGGTGTTGCGGACGGTGACCACCAGCAGCACGACCGCGGCGACAACCGCCATGGGCACGGAGTTGGAGACCGTGTCGGCGCGGAGCACCACGGACATGATCACCCCCAGCAGCACGGTGACGAGCCACATCCAGCCCGCCACGCGCGGCCGGGTCCGCATCGCCACGATGGTCAGCACGGCGAGGTAGGCGAAGAAGGAGGCCGGCGACCACGGCCAGGTGGCGCCCCCGTGGTCGGCGAAGGCCAGCAGCGCGGAGGCCGCCACGGAGCACCAGAACGCTCCGACCGGTCGCGTCAGGGCCAGCATCACGGGAGCGGCCGCTATCAGCCCCATCACCAGATGGAGCGGCGACTGCGTCGCGACCCCCATGGACAGCACCACCACGAGGGCGATCAGCACCACGAACGCATGCGGCGCGTGGCGCATCTCGGCCCGTATGCGCGCCGGCAGCAGACGTGTCAGCCGTCCGTCCGTCCGCATCGGCGGCAGCGGCCGGTAGGCGAACGCGTCGGTGATCAGATCCCGCCGCAGGGTCTCGAACAGTCCGGAGGCCATCCGGATCTCGGGTGTCCGGGGGGCCGCCCCGGGAGTCGTCTCGGTCACACTCGAAACGTTAGGCCGCCGCCCCCCTCACCCGCGTCGCCACTGATACCGATCTCTCCAGGTCCCCCTCAGGTATGACCCGCGGCCCTCAGTAGCCCGTCGGACGGACCAGACCCGTCTCGTAGGCGAAGACCGCCGCCTGCGTGCGGTCGCGCAGGCCCAGCTTCAGCAGGATCCGTCCGACATGGGTCTTCACCGTCTGCTCGGCCACCACCAGGTGCGCGGCGATCTCCGCGTTCGACAGGCCCTGGGCGATCAGCGCCAGCACCTCCGTCTCCCGCTCCGTCAGCTCCCCGATCCGGTCCCTGGAGGGCGCCCTGGGCGCGCCCAGCCGGGAGAACTCGGTGATCAGCCGCTTGGTGATGTTCGGCGACAGCAGCGCCTCGCCGGCGGCGATCACCCGGACCGCCTCGGCGAGCTGGTCGGCGGAGGCGTCCTTGAGGAGGAACCCGGAGGCCCCGGCGCGCAGCGCCTCGTACACGTACTCGTCGAGGTCGAAGGTGGTCAGCACCAGCACCTTCACCGTGGCCCCGGGCGCGCCGGTGAGGGCGGCGGTGGCCTCGATACCGCCCATGCCCGGCATGCGGATGTCCATGAGGACCACGTCGGGGGCGAGTCCGGCGGCCTTCTCGACGGCGTCGGCGCCGTCCACGGCCTGCCCGACCACCTCGATGTCGGGCTGGGCGTTGAGCAGCACGGTGAAGCCCTGCCGGACCATCATCTGGTCGTCGGCGATCATCACCCGGATCGGCGTGGTCATGAGGCTGTTTCAGTCCTTCGTCGTCTCGGTGGTGGCGGCCGGGGGATCCATGGGGAGCACGGCGGACACCTCGTACCCGCCGCCGGGGCGGGGCCCCGCGGCGAGTTCGCCCCCCAGCATGCCCGCCCGTTCGCGCATGCCGAGCAGCCCGTGCCCGGCGCCCTGCGAGGGCGGGGCGGACCGGGTCGGCCTGCTGTTGGCGATGCACAGGTGCAGCTCGCGCGGCCCGTAGGCGACGCCCACCTCGACCCGGGAACCGGGCGCGTGGCGCAGGCAGTTGCTCAGCGCCTCCTGCACGATCCGGTACGCGGTCAGCTCCGTGCCCGGGGTCAGCGGCCGACGGACACCGGCGATCTCGGTGGTCACCTCCAGCCCGGCTCCCCGCACGTTGTCCACGAGCGCGTCGAGATCGGCCAGCGTGGGCTGCGGATGGTGGGGATTGGCCGGGTCGTCCGGATCCTCCGAGCGCAGCACGCCCAGCACCCGGCGCAGCTCGGTGAGGGCCTCCAGCGCGTTCTGCCGTATGCCCGCCAGGTTCTCCTTCAGCTCCTGCGACGGGTTCTCCACCAGGTGCGGGGCGACCTGCGCCTGGATCGAGATCACCGACATGTGGTGGGCGACCACGTCGTGCAGCTCGCGCGCGATCCGGCTGCGCTCCTCCAGCAGCGTGCGCTGGGCCCGCTCGGCCTCGGTGAGGGTCTCCTGCTCCTCCAGCTTGCCGCGGGCGAGCCGCACCGCGCGCAGCGCGTAGCCGAGGATGCCGGCGACGCCGAGGACGAGCACCGCCTCCAGGAACGTGGAGGTGGTGGCGCCCGCCGGGACCACAGGGGCGAAGACCAGCTCCGCCAGCGCCGTGAACGCCAGCGCCACGCCGACCGCTTCGGCGGTGACCCGGGGCGGCACCCGCAGGGCGACCAGCAGGATCACCACCGCGAACGCGGGCAGCCCGGCGGGTGTCCAGGGCCAGCTCTGGCCACCGACGGCGAACGCCTCGACCCCGTCGGCGCCGAGGCTGTCCCTCATCTCCCAGGCGGCCCAGGTCGCCGCACCGATCCCCAGCCAGAAGCCGGGCATCGGCCGGAACATCGCCACCAGGATCGACAGCCCGGCCAGCACCCCGAGCATGGTCCCGGGGACGAAGCCGTAGACCTGGTACGTGCCGCTGAGCTGTATGGAGACGAGGAAGCCGAAGAAGTAGGCCCAGTAGCCGACGAAGACGTGCGGCAGACGGGCCAGCCAGCGTGGCTTGCGCATCCTCGGCAACGGGTCGCGCTGCGCGGTCAGCAGGTCCCGCGCCAGGGTCCCCGCCGCCCCGCGGATCCACGCCATGACCGGGACGGCGGCGCGACCCCGGGGCTCGTCGGACTCGTTCGGCTCTTTCACGCCGATCAGCCTAGGCACGGGCGATCTCCGGCTCAGCCGCCACCCGGGCCCGGGAGACCGGGGCACCGCGCCCCGCCGCCCGCCGCCCCTGCTCGTGGATCCGGAACGCGCCCCAGCAGACCAGCAGCGCACCCGCGAACACCGGCAGCCACAGCAGGCGGGCCGCTATCCACGTCCAGTCGCCGGGCACGGTGTGCAGGCCCGGCAGGTCCCCGTCGGCCAGCAGACCCATGGCGGTGACGGCCATCATCGCGGTCTGGTGCCACAGGAACACGGTCATCGCGGAGAGGTTCACCAGCGCCACCGCCGCCCACGCACGCGGCCGGCGCATCACCCGGGCCAGCGGCCCGCGCACCAGCAGCGCCAGCCCGCACTGGGCCAGCCCGAACGCCACCGCCGCCAGGGTCGGCGGGTTCAGATTCGACACCGCCGCCCCCGGTACGCCGACCATGGAGGCCGGGTACCCGCCCCACACGATCAGCGCGGCCGTGGTGACCGCGCCGCCGGCCAGCAGCGCCACGGCCGGCCCGCGCCGGGTGTACGCGGCGCCGCGGGACCAGGCCGCGCCCAGGGTGAAGGGGACCAGCCAGCCGGCCGCCACGTTGATCCAGCCCAGCCACTCGAGGGCACCGCCCACGAAGCGGCCGGCATCGACCGCCGCCACCACGGCCAGCGGCCACAGCGGGTGCAGCCGGGCCACCAGCGGGGTCGCGGCGGTCAGCACCGCGAAGACCAGCAGGAACCACAGCGGCGACAGCACCAGCTTCAGCAGGGTGTGCACCGTGTCCAGCGGTACCCCGCCCACCAGCATCCCCGCCGAGGCCACCGCCCACAGCGTCAGCACCGCCAGCACCGGCCGGAACAGCCGCCCCAGCCGCCCCCCGACCCACTCCCGGTACGGCGTCCCGCGCTCCCGCGCCGACGCGTACCCGCGGGCGGCCACCTGCCCACCGACGAGGAAGAAGACCGCCAGGGTCTGGAACACCCAGGACAGCGGCACCAGATACGGCAGGTGCACGAGCGGGCTGGTGGTGCTCAGGCCCCCCTTGGCGGTGGTCAGTGCGGTGACCAGCCAGTGTCCGAGGACCACGCCGAGGATGGCGAAGGCCCGCAGCGCATCGACGGCCCGGTCACGTCCGGCGGGGGTGCCCGTCTCGATCCGTCCGGCCAGGACCGACCAGCGTTCACGGAGCTCACCCATGGGAGGCCTCCGGGGCAGCGGTGCCGAGAACGATCGCGGCGAGGCTGTCGAGGGAGCGCGTGCCGGGCTTGAGGTAGTCGCTGTGCCCGGCCGGACCGGCGGCGAACGGGCGGGCCCCGAAGGCGGGGTCCACCGGGTCGGCCCCGAAGCCGATCCCCGCGAACCGCACATGGGGCACGTGGGCTATCCAGTCACGGCTGCCGCGCCCGGCCCACACCCGCGCCCCGGTCGGCAGGGCCGCCGCGGCGTCGGCGCCGGTGCCCGGGCTGCCGAACAGGACCATGTCGGTGACGGCGGGACCGGTCCTGGTCCGGGCGCAGACCACCGAGCCGTAGGAGTGGCACAGCAACGACAGCCGGGCCCCGGGCGCGGTCAGCGCCGGCAACCGGTCCAGAAAGGGCGCCAGTTCATGCGCGGCGTCGTCGGCGCGGCCGGTGGTGGCCACCGCGGGACTGACCGTGCCGGGGGCGTCGTACCCGAGCCATGCCACGACGGCGGACTCCGGGTGCTCCCGCTCCAGGCGCTGCTGCAGGGCGACGGCCCCGGCACGGAACCTCTGATAGGTGTCGAGCGTCGTGTCCGACCCCGGGACCAGGACCGTGACCCGGTCGGCGGTCACGAGCCGGCCGAACACCTCGACGGCCCTCCCCTTCCCGTGCCCGTCGAAGGCGAGGAACCGCGCCGAGCCGCCCGCGGTCATCTCCCGCAGCTTCGCGGCCCGCTCCGGGCGCCCGGCGTCCTCGGCCATCGCGGCGGCCCCCGCCACGCCGGCCAGCGTGGCGGCGTACCGCTCCTGCACCGCGGCCGCGTCGGCGCCCGCACCCGACCCGTCACCGAAGCCGATGGCGGCGGGCGCCGGCACGTCGGGCGCGGCGGTCGCCGCGGACAGGGGGAGGACGACGGCGCCGGCGACGAGCGAGGCCAGCAGCGTGCGACGCAGACGTCCGGTGGGTCGGCGACGCTTCCGGCTGCTGGTCATGGCAGTTCGTCCCTTCGGTCCAGGGGAGGGAGAGGATCTTTCTCCCTGGTTCCGAAGTTAGAAATCGCGTCCCGTGGTCGGCGTCACGCTTCAGAGCCGCCTTTCCGACTGGCTCTCAGGTATGACGAGGGTGACAATCCGCCGCGAGGAACGGTCGGCTCGCTCAGCCGCGCCGGTATACGAGGGGCGAGCGGCTGCTGCCGACCAGTTCACGCTCCAGCGAGCCGTCGCCGAGCAGCCGCAGCCGGCTCCACTGGCCGGGGTCGCAGTGCGGCGGACCGCCGGCCGTCAGGGACGAGGCACTGAGCTCGACATTGCTGCCGCCGCGTTGCAGCGTGGCCGTCCAGGTGCAGGAGAACGCGGAGTCCTGGACGGACAGCGTCATCACGGTGTCGCCGACCCGGCCGGGCGCGAGCGTGAGCTGCCAGCTCTGGGTGGCGGAGGTGGTCCGCCAGCTGCCCACGTATCCCGACGGCAGCGCGTCCGGCGCGGTCGGCGGCGTCGCCGGGGCCGTGGGCGCGGTGCCGGACGGGCCGGAGGAGGAGCCGGACGACGAACCGGAGGACGAACCGGAAGGCGAACCGGAGGACCCCGATGCCCCCGACGATCCCGAGGAACCGGGCGAGGCCGGGGCCGACGCCGAGCCGTTCGGGGCGACGGGCGCCGCGTTGTTCGCGTCACCGCCGCGCATCACCGCGTACACGGTGCCGCCCGCCGCGATCGCGACCACCGCGGCAACGCCGATCAGGAACGCGGTGGAGGCGGTACGCGGCGGCCGTCGCTCCTCGACCGGCGGGAACACCGGGTAGGAGGGGTACGTCGGGTACGACTGGCCGGGCCCGGCGACGTATCCGACGTGTCCCTGACCCGTCACCTGCCCCGGAATCTGCGCGTGACCGGGAACGTGTCCGGGCATGGGACCGGGCATGGGACCGGGCGCATGACCAGGTACGTGCCCCGGCAGGTGACCGGACATCTGCCCCGGTACGTGCCCCGCCATCTGCCCCGGGTACGCGGGCGGCTGCTGCCCGTACCCGGGCGGCGCCACCAGGGTCGCCGGATCCGTGGTCACGGGAACGGTCGGAGCCGTCGCGCCCGGGGGAGCGACCGGCGGCACCGGAACACCCGCACCGGCCGCGCCACCCGCGGCACCCGCCGTGCCCACAGCCCCCGCGGCCCCCGCCCCGGCCGCGCGACCCGCACCGCCCTGCGGCGGAACGGTCCGCTCCGGCCCGGTGTCCTCCCGGTCCAGCAGCTGTACGGCGTGCCGCCCCAGCTGCGCCACCAGCGCCCCCGGAAGCCAGGGCTCCAGGGATCTTCCGTCGGCGACCGTGTCGTCCGCGCCCACCCGCGCCAGCACGTCCGCCGGCGTCGGCCGGGCCGACGGGTCCTTGTGCAGGCAGTCCCGTACGAGGTCCCGCAGCTCGGCCGGTACGTCGTCGAGCGCCGGTTCCGCCTCCGTGATCCGCAGCAGCAGCGGGGCCAGCCCGCCCGCCCCCTCCGCGTCGCCGAAGGGCAGCGACCCGGTCGCCGCGTACGCCAGCACCGCGCCGAGGCAGAACACGTCGCACGCCGCCGTCACCGGTTCGCCGCGGACCTGCTCGGGGGCCATGAAGCCGGGAGAACCGACGAGTTCGCCGGTCCGGGTCAGCCCGCCGTCGCCGTCGGCCGCCTCCAGGGCGCGCGCGATGCCGAAGTCGATGACCCGGGGCCCGTCGATGGTGAGCAGGACGTTCGACGGTTTGAGGTCGCGGTGGATCAGGCCCGCGGCATGGATGTCCTGGAGGGCGTACGCGAGTCCGGCCGCCAGGATGCGTACGGAACGGCTCGGCAGCGGACCGAAGTCGCGGTGGACCACCTGCCGCAGGCTCGGGCCGGCGACGTAACCCGTCGCGAACCAGGGCGTGTCGGCCTCGGTGTCGGCGTCGAGGACCGGAGCGGTCCATTCCCCGCCGACCCGGCGCGCGGCCGCGACCTCCTGCCGGAACCGGTTGCGGAACTCCTCTCGGAGCGCCAGCTCGCGGTGCACGAGCTTGACCGCGACGGTCCGCCCGCGGTCGGACCGGGCGAGGAAGACCTGACCCATGCCGCCGGCCCCGAGCCGGGACAGCAGGCGGTACGGGCCGATCTGGTGCGGATCGCCTGGCAGCAGTTGCTCCATGGCCGAGTGGTCCCTCCCCCTAGGACTGGCCGAACGGGCCGAGGATAGTGCCGTTTGCGCCGCTCGCGCAGCGAGAGGGACGGCCTCGGCCGCATTTCCGGTTCTCCGGCGGCCCGCGAAGGCGCCCCGTCCCCGCCCTGAGCGCCGCGCCGGCCCCGCCCTGCGCCCCGCCGTACGGCCTGCCCTACACCTCGCCCTGCACCTCGGGCAGCGCGTCGGGCACCGCCTCGGTCATCGAGTCCATCGCCGCCGCCAGCCGTTCCAGAGTGCGGACGGTCTGCGCGAACGCCTCCTCGCCGAGTTCCGCCGCGAGCCGGTCGGCCAGCCGCGCGTGCCCCGGGGAGATCCGGGCGACCGCCGCCCGGCCGGCCTCCGTCGGACGCAGCAGTTTGGCGCGCCGGTGGGCCGGGTTGGGGACGTACTCGGCCAGCCCCTTGGCCACCAGCAGGTCCGCGATCCGCTGGACGCTCTGCCGGGTGATGCCCATCGCCCGCGCGATGCCCGCGACGGGCAGCGGCTCGCGCAGGACCGCGCCGAGCACCTGCCACCAGGCCGCCGTCAGCCCCGCCGGCCGGGCCAGCTCCTCCGATACGGAGAGGAACTGGCCGTTCAGCCGGAAGACGCCGAGCGCGGTCCGGCTGAGCAGGTCCTGCCGCGCCCGCGCCCCACCGCCCCCCGGGCCGTCACGCATCGCCCGTCTCCGCGGCCGCCGCGAGCACCGGGAAGGCGCTCGCGTCCGAGTCGTGGAAGAGCCGGTACCAGGCGTCCAGTACATCCGGCTTGTACGTGTCGAGCCGCGCGAAGACCTCGCGCGCGAAGGCCACCGGCTCCGTCGGCCCCGCCGTGATCAGGTCGCCGTCCGTGACCGCGTCCGCCTCGACGTACGCCTCGCCGCCCGCGTACCCGGTCTGCGCCAGGTAGTACGGCGCCGCGCTGGTGTGGGTCCGGCCGTCCAGCAGGCCCTCCCGCGCCAGGCCCGCCGTGGCGCCGCAGATCGCCGCCACCGGCACGCCGGCCTCCAGGAAGGCGCGCGCCTTGGCCGCGAACGGGGCCAGCGAGTCGCCGGCGTCCCACAGGTGGGCACCGGTCAGGATGAGCAGCGAGGAGTCGGCGGGGTCGAGGTCCGCGAGCGCCAGGTCGGGCTGTATGCGGACGCCGCCCATGGTGGTGACCGTGGTGCCGGCCGACAGGGCGACCGTACGGATCTCGTAGCCGCGCTGGGCCAGGTGTGCGGTGGTGTGGCCGGTCTCCCAGTCCGCGTACGTGTCGTAGACCGCGAGGTGGACGATGCCGCGCCGAGTGGTGTCGCTCATGTTGCTCGCCTCCGTGTGTCGCTCCGTATGACATAAGACTGTCATGACGACAGCATGCTGTCAATGCTGCGATGCATCGTCTCCCCGACAGGTTGCCGAGGTCCGCGCCCCACTCCCGTACACAGCGCCGATACCCCCTCCCACCTGCGCACTTCTACCCTCCCCCCATGACCCCTCACTCCGTGTCCGCCGCCGACCCGCAGGCCGGTGCCGCCGTCAAGGCCGCCGACCGCGCGCACGTCTTCCACTCCTGGTCCGCCCAGAAGCTCATCGATCCGCTCGCCGTCGCCGGGGCCGAGGGGTCGTACTTCTGGGACTACGACGGCAACCGCTTCCTCGACTTCTCCTCCCAGCTGGTCAACACCAACATCGGCCACCAGCACCCCAAGGTCGTCGCCGCGATCCAGGAGCAGGCCGGCCGGCTCTGCACCCTGGCCCCCGGCTTCGCCGTCGACGTCCGCTCCGAGGCCGCACGCCTCATCGCCGAGCGGACCCCCGGCGACCTCGACAAGATCTTCTTCACCAACGGCGGCGCCGAGGCCGTCGAGAACGCCGTCCGGATGGCCCGGCTGCACACCGGCCGCCAGAAGGTGCTCTCCACCTACCGCTCGTACCACGGCGCCACCGCCGCCGCGATCAACCTCACCGGCGACCCGCGCCGCTGGCCCTCCGACACCGCCTCGGCCGGCGTCGTGCACTTCTGGGGACCGTTCCTCTACCGCTCGCCCTTCCACGCCACCACCGAGCAGGAGGAGTGCGAGCGCGCGCTCGCCCACCTCGCCGACACCATCGCCTTCGAGGGTCCGGCCTCCATCGCCGCGATCATCCTGGAGACGGTGCCCGGCACCGCCGGGATCATGGTCCCGCCGGCCGGCTACCTCGCGGGCGTCCGTGAGCTCTGCGACCGCCACGGCATCGTCTTCATCCTCGACGAGGTGATGGCGGGCTTCGGCCGCACCGGCACCTGGTTCGCCGCCGAGCACTGGGACGTCACGCCCGACCTGCTCACCTTCGCCAAGGGCGTCAACTCCGGTTACGTGCCGCTCGGCGGCGTCGCCATCTCGGCGGCGATCGCCGAGACCTTCGCCACCCGCCCCTACCCCGGCGGACTGACCTACTCCGGTCACCCCCTGGCCTGCGCCGCCGCCGTCGCGACGATCACGACCATGGCGGAGGAGGGCGTCGTCGAGCACGCCGCCCACCTGGGGGCCGACATCCTCGGGCCGGGCCTGGCCGAACTCGCCGAGCGCCACCCCTCGGTCGGCGAGGTCCGGGGCCTGGGCGCCTTCTGGGCCCTGGAGCTCGTACGCGACCGCGCCACCCGCGAACCGCTCGTGCCCTACAACGCGGCGGGCGCCGACAACGCGCCGATGGCCGAGTTCGCGGCCGCGTGCAAGAAGTCCGGTCTGTGGCCCTTCGTCAATATGAACCGCACCCATGTCGTCCCCGCCTGCACGATCACCGACGAGGAGGCCAAGGAGGGCCTGGCCCTGCTCGACGAGGCGCTGACGGTCGCCGACCGCCACACGACCGGCGGTTAGGGGCGTCACATCCACCCGGTCCGGCTCCGTCGCCTGGCCTAAGGTGTCCGGAAGTTCTTACGAAGGAGACGGACCCCTATGGCCGGCAGCGGCGCTGTCACCCGCAACACACTTCGCCAGCAGATCGCCGACGCACTGCGCGACGAGGTGCTCGCGGGACGCCTGCCGCCCGGGACCGAGTTCACGGTCAAGCAGATCGCCGAGCAGTACGAGGTCTCCGCGACCCCGGTCCGGGAGGCGCTCGTCGACCTCTCGGCCCAGGGGCTGCTGGAATCCGCGACGCACCGCGGGTTCCGGGTCCGGGTCTACTCGGTGGCCGACTTCCGGGGCATGGTCGAGGCCCGGATCCTCATAGTCGACGGGATCTTCCGCCGGCTGGTGGAGCGCGGTACGTCGGCCCGCGCCGCCGAGCAGCTGGTGTCCGTACGGCGGCGCGCCGAGGAGGCCATGCGGGCCGCCCAGAGCGGCTCGCTGGAGGTCCTCATCGGCTACGACCTGCGGTTCTGGCGCGAGCTGGGCGGACTGGTGGGGAACACGTACATCTCCGAGTTCCTGCACCGCCTGCGCGTGCAGTGCTGGGTCTTCGCGGTGCCCCACCTCAAGCGGGAGCCGCAGCTGAACACCGTGCTGTGGCGCGGGCACAGCGAGCTGGTGGACGCGGTGACGCGTGCCGACGCGGAGGAGGTACGGCGCCTCGTGCGCGCCTACAACCAGCACGGCCTGGACTGGGCGGCAGGCCTCGAGGCGGCGGACGCGTGACGGCCACGGAACGCCCCGACCGCACCGATCCCGCCCAGGCCACCGGAACCACGGCCACCGGAACCCGCACCGCCGGAACCACGGCCACCAGAATCCGCACCGCCGGAACCACCCCCGCAGCCCCCCGCCCGTGGCTCGGCCCCGTGACGCTCAGCGTCGTCGTCCCCGCCTTCTGCGAGGAGGACCGCCTCGGGCCGTCCCTGGAGCGCATCCGCGCCCACCTCGACCAGCGGCTGGGCACCGGCCCCGCCGACTGGGAGGTCATCGTCGTGGACGACGGCTCCCCGGACGGCACCGCCGCCGTCGCCCGGGCCGCGGCCGCCACCGAACCCCGGATCCGCCTGGTCCGCTCCGACCGCAACCGCGGCAAGGGCCACGCCCTGCGCCTGGGCGTGGCCGCCTCCGCCGGCCGCCGGGTGCTGCTCACGGACGCCGACCTCGCCACGCCCGTCGAGGAGTTGGAACGGCTGGAGCAGACCCTCGCGCAGGAGCCCGCGAGCTGGGCCGCCATCGGTTCGCGCGCCCACCCCGACTCCCTCATCGAGCGCCACCAGAGCCCCCTGCGCGAGCTGCTCGGCCGTACCGGCAACCGGCTGATACGCGCCGTCGCCGTCCCCGGTGTCCGTGACACCCAGTGCGGCTTCAAGCTCTTAGACGGCGACCGGGCACGCGCCGCCTTCGCCGCCTCCCGGCTGGACGGCTGGGCCATCGACGTGGAGATCCTGCAGTACTTCCGGACCCGGGGCTGGCCGGTGGCCGAGGTGCCGGTGCGCTGGGCGCACCAGGAGGGCTCCAAGATCCGCCCGGCCGACTACCTGCGCGTCCTGGGGGACCTGGCCCGGCTGAAGGCCGGCGGGCTGGCCGTGGCCGCGCTCTACCTGCTGGGCGCGGTGCTGCTCTACCACCGTCTGTGGTCCGACCTCGGCGGCGGTTACCTGCGCGACGCGATGCAGGACCAGAACCAGTGGGAATGGTTCTTCGCGGTCACCGCCGACAACGTCTCCCACCTGCGCAATCCGCTCTTCACCACGTTCCAGGGCGCGCCCGACGGGGTCAACCTGATGGGCAACACGGTCATGCTCGGCCTGTCCGTGCCGCTGACCCCCGTCACGCTCGCGTTCGGCCCGACCTTCACGCTCGCGCTGGTCTTCACGCTCGGCATCGCCGTGACCGCCTGGACCTGGTACCGGCTGATGCGCCGGTGGCTGCCTGTGGGCCGCTGGCCGGCGGCCGTGGGCGGGGCGCTGGCCGCCTTCGCGCCGCCGATGGTCTCGCACGCCACCGCGCACCCGAACTTCGTCGTCCTCTTCGTGCTCCCGCTGATCATCGACCGGGCGCTGCGGCTGTGCACGGGGCGCAATGTCGTACGTGACGGTGTGATCCTCGGGCTGCTGTCGGCGTACCAGGTCTTCCTCGGCGAGGAGCCCTTCCTGCTCGCGGCCGTCGGCATGCTCGTCTTCGCGGCCGGGTACGCCGCCTTCGACCGCGAGCGGGCCCGGGTCTCCTGGCGGCCGCTGGGGCGGGGCCTGGCCATCGGCGCGGCGGTCGCCGTACCGCTGGTGGCCTTCCCGCTGTGGTGGCAGTTCTTCGGCCCGCAGAGCTACCACTCGGTGCTGCACGGGGACAACGCCGGGAACAGCCCGCGCGCCCTGATCGAGTACGCCGGGCGCTCGCTCTTCGGCGACGAGAAGACCGCCGAGCGGCTCTCGATGAACCCGACCGAGCAGAACGCCTTCTACGGCTGGCCGCTCCTCGCGCTCGGCGGCGCCGTCTCGGTGTGGATGCGGCGCCGTACGGCCGTGCGCGCGCTGGCGCTCACGGCGGTGGCCGCGGCCCTGCTCTCCCTCGGGCCCCTCGTCCGCATCCCGCACACCGACGTGGTGCTGCCCGGGCCCTGGGCGCTGCTGGCCGAGGCCCCGCTCTTCGAATCGGTCATCGAGGGCCGCGTGGCGATGATCTGCGCCCCGGTCCTGGGCATGCTGCTGGCCCTCGCCCTCGACCGGATCCTGCGCCTGCGCGTCCGGGACCAGCGCGTCCTGGGCATGCTGGCGGTGGCGGCCGCGCTGGTGCCGGTGCTGCCGACGCCGCTGCCCGTACGGGACCGCGCGCCGGTGCCGGAGTTCGTCACCTCGGGTGCCTGGAAGCCGTACGTCAAGGAGGGCGAGACGCTCGTTCCGGTACCGCTGCCGGACCCCGCCGGGGCGGACGCGCTGCACTGGCAGGTCGAGGCGGATTTCGGCTTCCGGCTGGCCGGCGGGTACTTCAACGGCCCCTGGGGACCCGAGCGGATCGGCATCTACGGCGCGGCCCCGCGGCACCTGTCCAACCTGCTGCGCGACGTGCGGTACGGCGCCGACCTGCCCGAGATCGGTCCGCAGTGGCAGGAGCAGGCCCGCCAGGACCTGGCGCACTGGAAGGCGGGCGCGGTGGTCCTGCCGGACCAGGACCGGGCCGACGAGCTGCGCGTCCTGCTGACGGAGCTGCTGGGCGCGGAGCCGGCGCGGGTGGCGGACGTCTGGGTGTGGCGGGTGGGACCCACCTAGTGACCTGAGTCAAAGATTCGTCGTTAGTCGGGCATGAGTCGTCCGGGTCCGAAGATTCCGCCGTTGTCGGTCACTGATGCCCAGCGGGCG
>NZ_JBVJDL010000007.1:0-256986 GCF_055582305.1 Streptomyces sp. NPDC042102 | reverse complement strand
GTCGCAATCCACACCGAACCCGGAAGGCCCTCACCCGTTCAAGACGCCTCAGCCGAGACCTGCATCACCCGTCCACAACCTCCCGGGGCAATACATCTAGGTCTTGATCGGTGCGGCCGACCTGGCGGCCTGCTCGATCCTCGCGCAGTAGGCTGCACGGGCTTCCTCGTCGATCTGCTGCTCGTTTTCGGCGCGCACCCCGGTCCGGCCGTCGAGGCCCTCGCGCAGGATGTCGGCGTGCCCGGCATGCCGGATGGTCTCGCCGAGAACATGGACCATGATGGCGAACAGGTTCGTGTTGAGATGAGGCTCCGGCCACCACGGCACGTGGCCGGGGGCGTCGAGGGGAAGCTCGTTGATCGTCGCGTCCGAGTGTTCCCACGTGCGCCGGTAGAACCCGATGATCTGATCGCGGGTCTCGTCCTCGGTGGCCCACTGATCGCTGCCGTTGGAGTCCTGCCACCGGGGCAGCGGTTCCGGGTTGGGGCGGTCGAAGACCTCGCCGAAGTACCTGGCCTCGACGGTGGCCACGTGTTTGACCAGGCCGAGGAGATTGGTCCCGGTCGCTGTCAAAGGTCGGCGCGCGTCGTATTCGGACAAGCCGTCGAGTTTCCAGAGCAGCGCCTCGCGGTCCCGCCGCAGTCTCCCGTGCAGGTTGCCTTTCGCGAATTCATCGATCATGCGGCATGAGCCTGCCATGGGCTGCTCGCGGTCTCAAAATCCCGTACGTGGTCCGCAACGACCGGCAGAGCCGAGGCCTGGCCATGGCCGCCGCCCTGACCTGATACAAGAAGCCCGCGAAACCTGCCACGTGAGACAACCTCTCAACCTCCATGGCAGCACTACGAGTTGATACACGCTGCAGAGCACCGACGTGCCATTGGGCCCTACCGGCCTTGGCCCGGGGGCGCCGGAGCCCCGGTCGGGGTCAGGAAATGTCCTGGCGCTCGCCCAGCCGCGCGGCCAGTTCCTCCCCGGAGACGTCCTCCAGGTGCGTGAGGAACACCCACAGGTGTCCGGCAGGGTCGCGGAGGATGGCGGTGCGGTCGCCATGGAACTGGTCCGCCGGCTCCTGGAGCAGTTCCGCCCCGGCCGCCACGGCCGTCCGTACGAGGGCGTCCACGTCCGGGACGTACACGTGCAGGGCGACCGAGGTCCCGCCGAGCGCGGCGGGAGAAGAGAACGGGCCCTCGCCGGTGTCACCGAGCATCAGGACCGCCCCGCCGATCCGGATCTCGGCGTGCAGAATGCCGCCGCCCGGCGCGTCGAGCCGGAAGTCCTCGACCGCTCCGAAAGCCCGTACGTAGAAGGCGAGGGCCTCGGCCGCGTCGGCGACCATGATGTGCGGGACGACCGCCGTGCGGTAGCGCTCCGGTGCGACGGACGGGGTGTCGTGGTGCGTCTGATGCGTCATGCCCACGACCATAAAACCTCAAGTGCGGTCGATGTCCAGCGTCGGCAGCACGGATCGAGCCGTACGCGGATGCTCCCATTCAGACGGAGCGCCGCATCCGCGCGGTTGTCAGGCGCCCGGCAACAGACCCCACGACGGCCGACCAGAGTGCTGACGGTTGGAACCTTGGGCCAGTGCTCAACTACAGTGGTGAAGGGGGTCGTTTGTCATGTGGCTGGGTGCATCTGATGTCGCACTGCCGTCGGCCGACAGATTCGAGTGGTTCTCCGATGTGGTCGCGAGCTCCCTGATGCCCACCGCTATCAGCGTTGATCACCCGGCTGCCTTCCGCGGGGAGGCGGCCGTGCTGGATCTCGGCGCCGTGCAGGTGTCACGGTTCGCGTACTCGCCCAACCGGGCCCGGCGGACTCCAGCGCTGATCCGGCAGCGGGACCCCGAGCAGTACCAGCTGGGTTTGGTGACCGCAGGGCGCATGGGACTCGCGCAGGGCAGGAACGACTCGGGGCCGGTGTCCGGCGACATGGTGCTGTGGGACACCTCGCGCCCCTTCGAGTCCAGTGGCCTGAGCGACGACGGCCTGATCCAGGCGGTCATCCTGCAGGTCCCCAAGGCTGCGCTGCCCTTGCCGGCGAACCGCGTCGACCGCCTCCTCGCACACCGCATCTGTGCCCGTTCGGGAATGGGGGCGATCCTCGCTCACTTCCTGACCAGCCTGGCAGCCCACGGGCCTCAGTGCCGACCACACGATCTGCACGGACTCGGGAGGACGGCACTGGACATGGCCGCCGCATGCCTCGCACAGCACGCCGGCACCGTGGACGACCTGCCCGCCGAAACGCGCGCCCGGGCCCGACTGGAGCAGCTCACCGCGTTCATCGAACGCAACCTCGGCGACCCGGGGATGACCCCGAGCACGATCGCCGCCCGGCACCACCTCTCACTGCGCAGCCTGTACGCACTGTTCCAGGAACAGCAGGAAGGCGTCGCGGCCCTCATCCGACGCCGCCGTCTCGAAATGTGCCGCGAGGACCTCGCCGCCCCTGAACTGCGCCACCATCCCGTTCAGGCTGTTGCCGCCCGGTGGGGCTTCTCCAGCGCCACCGTCTTCGCCCGCGCCTTCCGCCAGGCCTACGGCATCACTCCCACCGAGTACCGTCACCACGCACTCCGAAGCCAAGGCGCACTGACCCCTCCCCCACCGTCTCGGAGAGGCCTCGGACCGGTCCGACATGCCGTCGTGCATGGCCACAGCTGTAGCGAAGTCGCCCGCCGTGCGGTGGACCGTACTCGTTCCGCAGATCCGCCGGGAAACGATCTCCCTGAAAACGGTAGCGATCTCTGAGCACCCTGTCGGGTCCGGGTCCGGGTCCGGGTCACC
The DNA here is from genome assembly GCF_055582305.1 of Streptomyces sp. NPDC042102. NCBI lineage: Bacteria > Bacillati > Actinomycetota > Actinomycetes > Kitasatosporales > Streptomycetaceae > Streptomyces > Streptomyces sp. NPDC042102. The sequence goes on along the minus strand of NZ_JBVJDL010000007.1, from coordinate 254,194 downwards.
ATAGTCCGTTGATCCTTCCAGGCAGCCGTCAGGGCCGCAGGCCCGCTCGCCGGAGGGTGATCTCGGACAGGGCGGAGATGACCTGCCGATCTCCGCGACGCCAGGCATCCGCGAGGCCGCCCGGTGGAGCGGGGAAGGCGGCGAGGTCCCCCAGCGGTCCGGTGAGGGCGCGCAGAGCGAGCAGGTCGGCACCTCCGGGCACGTCGCGGAGGCGCCGGATGGTGGCGCTGCGACGGATCCAGCGCAGGCGGAGGGGGAGCCACAGGAGGAGTACGAAGGCCACGGGGACGACGATCAGGCCGAGCGCGGTCAGGAACGCCGCCTGGCCGACGATGTCCTGTAGCGACTGGCCGGCGTCGGCAAGTCCGCTGCCGGCGTCGGCGGCGGACCGGAACGGAGTCCTCAGCTGGTCGCCGACGAGTGGCACGCGTGAGGCCGTCTCTCCGGCGTCATTGAGCGCGGCGGCCAGGCTGTCGCCGGCGCTCTCCACCTTCCGCCCCGGCTCGGCCAGCATCATGATCGCGTCGTGTACGGACAGGGCGAACCACACCGCGGCGCCGATCAGGAGCAGCGCGATCAGGTCAGCGAGGATCTGCCGGTTCCGCCGGGCGGGAGTCTGGGCGTAGAGAAGCAATGGTTGCTCCTGTTCCGGTCATGGCTCGGGAAGGCCCGGCCGTCCCGGCCGGTCGCTCTCAAGGAGACACGCTCCAGCAGCCGGAGCGAAACCGTGACACGACTCCCGCGTGACCTCGGCGTCCGCGATCAGCCGGCACCGGTCGTCGATCAGCGGGGCGGCGGACAACCCCGTGCCACCGCGACCAGCAGTGACGCCTGCCGCCCCGCGGACCACACTGCTCGGGGATCGTCTGCCAGCGCTCGAGGTTGGTCGGTGACGGCCGGCAAGGCGCCGGGCCCCGGCGCCTCGTCGGCCGTCATCGGTGCGTACGACCACTGCCTCCGCCTCCCCTACGCCTCCCCCGGTGACCGCAGCCGCACTGGTCGACCGCATCGCGGCCGCCTGGGTGGAGTTCACGTCCCAGAGAAATACCGTGCGGTGACAGCAGTACGACCGGCGGATGTACGCCATCATGAACGACGGGGCGGCGGCCCCGATGTACGCGACGGCCACGCGCAGGCGGGCCGTCATCGGAGCCCATCTGTCGCTCACCGCGGCCGGCTTCGCCGCCTGGGCCACCACGGTCTTCAGCGATGCGCGTTGGCCGCTGTTCGCCATGCTGGCCGTGCTGCCCCTGTGGGTGGTGGCCACCGGCGTCATCAACGGAGCCACCCGCGGACTGCTGGAGCTGCGCAGCCGGATGCTGGACGAGCGCCAGCTCGCCGAGCGGGACCGCGTCCGTACCGTCGCCCACCGGATCACCGGGGTGCTCCTCCTGTTGGCGGCGGTCGGCGTGGGCGCGGCCGGATGGTTCTGGGATGTGCGGGTCGAAGGCCTTGTCGCACCGGTGCTGTTCGCCGCCCTCACCGTGCACTTGCTGATGCCGCTCTGGGTGGCCGGCCTGCGGATCCAGGACGACCCCGCCGAGGACTGATCCGCCTCACGGGTGGTGGGCGCCCGCGTACCGCTGGACCCTGGACCGCGGCGAGGGTCTCGGCCTCGGAGACGGGCCGGGGTGTGGGATCACCACTGGGCGATGAGCGGCGCGTCCGGTTCGTGCTGCCGCCAGGCTTCGGTGAGGCGGGCGAGGCGGTTGGGGGCGGCGATGCCGTGCATGGTTGCGATCTTGCCGTTGATGATGTCGAACATCGTGGAGCCGATGACCTGGTCGCCCAGCACGAAGAGGATCGCGGGGGCGCCGTTGACGACCGCGTAGTGGATGGCGGGCGTGCCGCCGGCCAGTCGCCGCTTCGCGTCTGTGGGTTTGAGGCCCGCCCGTACGACGGCGGCGATGCGCTGCGGAGTGTCGTACCGCAGCAGCGTCCTGGCCAGGCCGCCGGCGCCGTCGGAGATCGCGGTCGCGTCGTCGGTGAGCAGTGCCACCAGCCGTTCGGTGCGGCCCGAGGTGGCGGCGGCGAGGAATTCCTCGACGATCCTGCGGGCGGATGCCGGGTCGGCTTCGGCGCCGCCGCTGCGGGCGGCGGTGATGCGGCGCCGGGCCCGGTGGAGGTGCTGCTGGCTCGCGGACTCGGTGATGTCGAGGATCATGGCGATCTCGGCGTGGCTGTAGGAGAACGCTTCGCGCAGGACGTACACGGCCCGCTCGAGCGGGGACAGGCGCTCCATGAGAGTCAGCAGGGCCAGAGAGACCGATTCGCGCTGCTCGAACGTTTCGGCTGGGCCGAGCAACGGGTCGCCGTCGAGGAGCGGTTCGGGCAGCCAGGCGCCGGCGGTGCGTTCGCGACGGGCCTGTGCCGAGCGGAGCCGGTCGAGGCACACGTTGGTGACGACCTTGGTCAGCCATGCCTCCGGCACCCTGATCAGTTGCCGGTCGGCGGCCTGCCAGTGCAGGAACGCATCCTGCACGGCGTCTTCGGCGTCGGTGGCGGAGCCCAGGAGCCGGTACGCCAGCGAGGCCAGCCGGGTCCGGCTGGCCTCGAACCGGCTGGTGTCGAAGCGGTCAGTGGCGGTGCTGTCCATGCGGCCACCCTAGGACGCCGATTTCTCATGGTGAGGGGAAAGTTCCAAGCCGGTAGGTGCTGGGGGGGGTCGGACGGTCGCGTGCATGGCCGCCTGCGTGGCCGTGTCTTCGGCGGTGGCGTTGGTTGAGGAGGAGCCGTCCAGTGAGCCGAGCCAGGATTGCAGGATCGCTGCCACGGCGAGTCCGCCGGTGATGGCTGAGCCGTACCGAGGGCCAGGCGAAGGCGATGAGCAGCAGACTGACGCTCACCCTGAGCAAGGCGACGGCCCTCGCCACGGATGGCCATGGTGAGGGCGACGCGTTGGCTGGGGGTGCGGCATGAGTGGTGGGCATGGGGACGCGGCTACGCGATCGCCTTCCTGGCGGGGGACGCGTCCGAGGCCGCAGCGGCCAGGCGGCGCTTGCGCTTGGGCAGGCCGAAGGTCGGGTGCGAGGTGGCCCACAGCGACATCCTCAGGATGCCCGCCTTGATCCGCGCGGCCTTGCGGCCGCCCATGTACTTCGGCTTTGCCCGCCCCTCGTGGTCGACCATCTGCAGGATTCCGTCCCGCCGCCCGAGGCTGATGTGGTTGCCCGGGTACTCCAGCTTGGTGTTCGCGATCTCGCTGCCGGTCAGGCGTCCCACGATCGCGTCCGTGGCCTGCCGCCCGGTGTAGCCTGCCGAGGCGCAGGACATCGGCAGTGGCCGGCCGTTGTCGCCGATGGTGTAGGCGCTGTCGCCGGCGGCGTAGACGTTCGGGTGCGAGACCGACCGCATGGTGCGGTCGACGACGATCCGGCCGTTCTCGGTCACCTCCAGCCCGCTCACGGCGGCGATGGGGCTGACCGCGAACCCGGCCGTCCACACGGTCGCGTCGGAGGCCAGGACGGTGCCGTCGGCGCACAGCACACGCGTCGCTTCGACGGCTTCGACGCTGGTGTGTTCCAGGACGGTGATGCCCAGCCGGTCGCAGGTCCGGCGCAGGTGGCTGCGGGCTCCGGCGGAGAGCGGGCCGCCCAGCTCGCCGCGGGCGATGAGCGTCACCGACAGGCCGGGCCGGGATTCGGCGATCTCGGTGGCGGTCTCGATGCCGGTCAGGCCGTCGCCCACGACCAGGACACTCCTGCCTTCGTCCCGCTTGCTCAGGCTGTCCAGGCGCTCGCGCAGGCGCAGCGCCGAGGGCCGGGCGGCGACGTCGAAGGCGTGCTCGGCCACGCCCGGGACGCCCTGGTCAGCGCCGTGGCTGCCGAGCGCGTAGAGCAGCGTGTCGTAGCCGAGTACGCCGCCGCCGTCGGCGTCGGCCACGGCGACGACCTGGCGCTCGGGGTCGACTGCGGTGACACGGGCCCGGCGCACCCGTATCCCCGTGCCCGCGAAGACCTCGGCGAGCTGTGGAGCTTCGATCTCCTGGCCGGCCGCGAGCTGGTGCAGCCTCATCCGCTGGACGAAGTCCGGCTCGGCGTTGACCACGGTGATCTCGGTGTCCGCCGGGGACAGCCGACGGGCCAGGGTCCCGGCCACGTACGCCCCGGCGTAGCCGGCACCGAGGACGACGATGCGGTGCTTCATGTCTCGCTCCTGTCGGTTCGCTTGCCTTCGGTGACTTGAGCGGAGCAGCGCCCCGATTCCTGACAGGAGCGAGAAGTGACGTGAGTCACACTCGGGGGATCGTCTGCTGTGCTGAGTGCGTTCTCTGCAAGAGCACGAAGAGTTGGTCGTGGCGGCGCTGTCGGGCACCCCGCGTCGAGGACGCCTCCACCCCGTGGGGTACTTGGCGGCATGGATCGCTCTCCGGATCGCCCCGTACTCCTTCAGGGCGGCGGCCAGCGCGTTCTGCCGAAAGGGCCCCGACAGCTTGCCCACGATCAGGGAGGTGGTCGCGTGCCCGCACTTCAGCGACCCGGCAGGACGCAGCAGGTCGCCGCAGTGGTCGACGACGGGGCTGGTCAGATGCCGACTCTCACGGGTCGGGCATCGGGGCGACCGTATTCCAGCACTTGGGCCCTACGGAACTTCCGCAGGAACGTCTCTACGGCGACGCCATCCGGCCCGGGCGCAGCGTCCCGCGACCGCGTGGCCCTCGCGCACGTCTGCAGGCAGCGCAGAGCGGGTTGCCGCAGTGGCCGTACCGTCTCGTCTGCATGCCTGGTGGCTTCTCTGCACTCTCCCAGCCCTGTCAGCGGACGTGGCGGATATCAACCGGGTCAAATGCCCACATGGCGAGAAGAGGAAGCTCACGGGCGGCACACACTGGTCGGCTGCGGCGGCTGGCGCGGCGGCGGCATGGACGACGCTCCCGGGCATCCGATCCGTTCCCCGCAACCGCTCGCCGACCACACGCCGGCGCTCCGCCTCGCGAGCCCCTGAGGGTGTGGCAGAAACTCGAGAGATCCATCACCCTTCTGGCCGCTCTGAGCGCAGTCGCTGTCGTCGGCTTCACCTGGATGTCGATCAACCAGGTCAACAAAGAGCAGGCCATTGCCCGAGAAGGGCAGATCGCCGCTCGATACGCCGCCGCAGTCGACCTTCTCGGTCGAGGTTCCGAGGAGGTACGCCTCGGCGGCCTCTACGCTCTCCAAGGTGTCATGGAGGATTCCCCACGCGACCAGCCCACAGTGGTCAACGTGATCTCCACCTTCATTCGCACCCACGCTCAACAGCGCAAACCACGAGACCCGCGGGAGGGTCTGGCCACCGAAGTTGCCCAGGCAGTGTTGATCCTCAAACGCAGGGACGAACACCACGACTCCCCCTCACGAGTCGACCTGCATAGAGCCGACCTGCATGGAGTCGACTTGACTCAGGCCCCCCTGCAGGGCGCGGATCTGAGCAGAGCGAACCTCAGCCGTGCGACTCTGTTCGACGCACGGATGGACAGTGCAGACCTGAGCTACGCCGACCTGAGTGATGCGAACCTGGGTCTGTCCTCCCTGGCGTACGCGAACCTGCGCGGAGCAAACGCGAGACACGCGGACTTCAAATACACGGACCTGAAATACGCCAATCTGATGGGCGCGGACCTGAGAAGCGCCGACCTCAGCTGCGCAGAGCTCCAGGGGGCGGACCTGACTTCGGGGTATCGACTGGGGGAAGGCGCTATCTTGTCAGTCGAACAGCTGCTTTCCGCCGAGATCGACGGAGAGACCCGCCTGCCCCGGAATCTGGCGAATGATCACCGGGTCAAGGAGAAAGTAAGGCAATATTCACCATCCCGGGTGTGCGCACTCTGACCGTCCCGTGTCGCCTGAGCTGGGTCACCCCCGGCACAGACCGAGGCCAGCGGGGCCTCGGTCATCGCGTGCCCCGTTCGGAGCGGGTCTCGTCGTCGCCGAGCTCGAGCCGATCCACACGGCGCGAGCGCCGAGGGCGCCGGCCAGAGAAGGAAAGAATGATGCGCCCATGAAGTACACCGTCTCCATCGAGATCGCCCTGCCGCGGGAGAAGGTGGTCCAGTTGCTCGCCGACCCGGCACACCTGCCGAAATGGCTGCGGGGCCTGGTGCTGCACGAGCCGCTGAGTGGGGAGCACGGGCAGCTCGGCACCACGTCGCGGGTCGTGCTGCAGATGGGCCAGCGGGAGATCGAGTGCACCGAGACCATCACGCGCCGGGAACCGGCAGACCTGCGCGAGATCCCGAAAACGAGCGTCGTTCACTTCGACCGCGAGATCGTCGGCGAGGGCATGTGGAGCGCCGTGCGCGACCGGCTGACCGAAGCCGGCCCGGAAACGACGCTCTGGGAGAGCGAGAACGAATACCGGTTCAGCGGCTTTCTGATGAAGCTGGTGGGACTTCTGATGCCCGGCGCCTTCCGCAAGCAGTCGCAACAGCACATGCAGGACTTCAAGGCGTTCGCCGAGCAGGGAAAGGACGTCCGCGAAGCGACGGACTGATCTGCCGTAACCGGTCAGGCGTCTGGCGGCGTGGCGTGTTGGCCTGCCTTCGTTCACAGCCCGAACCGGCCACGTGGAATGATCAAACGATGACCGACACGAGCAGTGCGGACCGCCACCGCTTCCGACGCGAGATCGAGCGGGTCGTCAACGAAATCGCCCAGGAGCTCCGCACCCTGGACGACGGGGCGACCTAGTTCACCGAACTCTCCGCAGCGCACCGGAAGGAGGTGCTGCGGGATGTCGCCGGCTACGCGATGCAGGCGCATATCACGGCCGCAGACGGCCGTGCGGGAGTCGCGCGGTCCGGGGTGAAGCCCACGGCCAACCCCTCAGTAATGATCTGCATGGACCCACCCCGCGCCCAGGGCCGGGAGCCCGTCCCGGAGGACGGGCTCCCGGCCGTGGCTGTTACGGCCAGCCCTGCTTCACCTTGGCGGGGGCGGTGTTCCAGTTCTTCGGTATGAACGTGATCACGTAGGCTCCGCGGTCGAAGTCCGCGTACCCGGCCGACCAGTTCGGGAAGGTGCTCTCGTACACCTTCATCGGACCCATGTCACCATCAGGCGAGTGGTAGTGGTTGGCGTGGGTCCATACCGTCTTCCTGGGATCCTGCTCCGCCTGATCGCCGAACCAGCCGTAGTCGAAGTTGACATACCCTTCGCCCGGTTTGGCAGGGCTGCGCGACACGTTCCTGTCCCCCGACATGTCGACCAGGCCTGTTCCCTGGTCCGGGCGGAAGGCGTCCGGGTCGCCGTACTTGCGCTTGTCGGAGGAGCTCCTCGGATCCTGCCCGCTCCAGAAGTGCTTCGAGTGGACGACCGCCTTCATCCTGGACGGGTCGTAGTTCCCTCCGTCACGCTCCCTGAAGGACGGCGTGCTGCTGAGAGCCGAGTAGAAGGCCGAGCGGCCGTCCTCGTGAAGCAGCGGGTCGTTGCTCTTGGCGAGCTCCGCCTTGAGGTTGTTCACGTAGGCCCCCACGTCGCGGGAATTCTCGAGGGCCTTGTTCATGATGGACGCCACATCGCGGGCTCGTTTGAAGCCCTTCGTCTCGTCGAAGCTTCCCTTCGCGATACGCCCTTCGAATTCGGCCCGCGTCTCGCCGGGCCGGGGACTGTCGTTCCTCAGGCCACTGTTGTATTTGTTCTCGTCGAACGAAGCGAACGCCAATTTGTTTGTCGGGTAGATCCCTGAGTTGACCCAGGTGACTCCGACACAACCGTAGGACAGCTGTTCTCGCTGCGCTTCGGTCATCTGGCGCGCCTTGCCGTCGCGGTGGCTGTAGGCCTGCTGCCACTTTCGTATGTAGTTGCTGACGTCCGTGGTGGCCCTGCCTCCGTAGGCCCGGTACGTGTCAGGCATCCTGTCGAGGGGCTCGGCCGGAGGGGTCACCCGGTCGTCGGCCGAGGCGGAGGGCCTGAGGGACTCGACGGCACCCGGCGGTAATCCGCCCGGGGGCCTGCCGGGCCGGCCCAGGTCCAAGGCCCTCTCGTTCAGTGCGTTGATGTGCCTGACGTCGTCCACCGTCAGGGCGTGCCGCTCGGCGTACGAATCCTCCTTCCCTCCATCGTCGCGGCCGGCGGCCACACTGACCGACGGCATGAACGCAGTGGTGCACATGACCGCACCCACCGCGGTGAGGGCGAGAGAGCTCCGACGTTTACCCATGAATTCACAACTCCTTTGTCGTGAAAGCGTGATGGCGGTACGGGCGCCATTCGGTCAGGACGAGGATCGGCCGCCCCTTCGCATGCCATGGAAGGGATGGGCGCATCACATGCCGACTGCCGAATCGACGCCGGCTTCTATGACGAGTGATCATGTCTTTGTGCCAACTCCGCGGCAACACCGTGACTTCAGAATCGGCCACGCTGTCAGACAGGCGATATCGCGTCATGCGTGCGGCCCTGTCCATCGCTGGAATGCGCAGCGGCCGCGGCCCCTTTCCCGCTTCAGGGCCCTGTTGGAAGGAGCCCACCGCCCACGGAGGGACCGTACGATCCGCGCCACTCGCCACCGCGGCCGCCCACCCGGGCCGCCAGCGCCAGCCGGGCCGTCTTCACTCCCGCCCTCTACAGAACGGCCGGTAAGACGCTCTGGGCACAACCTCTGCTCGGCCAGCTCGTCTGGCCTTCCTTGATGCAGAGCACGCCTGTCGGGCCGGAGCGGCTCGGGATCACACCTGCACACAAGGCCATCGCCACGAACCTCCGTCTGGGGGGCAGCGGCCGCTCGGCGTGCGGACGGTCCGGGCTGCGCGGGTGTCAGTCGGCCGCCGTGCGGGCCGGGCCCGGGCCGAGGGCCGCGCAGGCGGTGGCGAGCCGGTCGATCAGGGGTGCCGCGGCGGGATGGGGGGCGCGGCCGGGTGTGATCGCGTAGATGCCACGGGTCGGGGCGTCGACGAGCGCCGTCGTGGTGACGTCCGCCCGCAGCGCGCACCCGAGCACCCCGGGGACCAGCGCGATGGCATGGCCGGTCGCCACCAGGGCCAGCTTGCCGGGCAGGTCCGCCGCTGCGAGGTCGATACGGGGGCTGAACCCGGCGCGGGCGGCGTGCCGGCGCAGGAGGGCCGCCGAGCCGTCGTTGTCCTCCACCCAGGTCTGGTCGGCCAGCGTCTCGATGTGCACACGGCCGCGGCCGGCCTGCGGATGGCCCGCGGGCAGGACGACGACCATCTCGTCCAGCCCGAGGAACCGTCGCTCGATCCGCGGGTCGTCGGGCAGGCCTGGTGGTGCGTCGGTGACGACGGCCACGTCCAGTCGGCCCGCGAGCACGCGTTCGTACAGGGATCCGGTCAGGCCGGGCCGCAGGCTCCAGCGGCGCGGGCCGGTCTCCTCCAGCAGACGCCTCAGGGCCTCCGGGACGATCCCCGCGGCGAGGGACGGTGTCGCGCCGACGGCCAGCCGCCTGCCGTCCGCTCCGTCCTGGGCCTCCCGCACGGCGCGCAGGGCGCGGTCGGCTTCGTCGAGCCTCGCCAGCGCATGACGCCGGAACACCTCACCGGCCGCCGTCGGACGCACGCCCCGCGCGCGGCGCTCCAGCAGGTGCACGCCCAACTGCCGTTCCAGTCCGGCGATCTGCCGGGAGACCGCCGACTGCGTGTGGTTCAGCTCGGCCGCGGCCGCCGACAGCGACCCGAGCCGGCACACGGTCACGAACGTCCGCCACACCGTCAGGTCCATGGCGGCAGTATGCCCGAGAGGCATGCGTGTTGAGCATGGCCGGCCTGCCGAATCTGCGCTTGTCGCATGCCTGTCGGAGCCGCAGGCTGGGGCTCATGACTTCCGCACCTCACAAGATCGCCGTCCTGGGGCTGGGACGCATGGGCGGCGCGATCGCGGCGCGCCTGGCCGACCACGGCTTCAAGGTGACCGGCTGGACCCGCTCGGGGCGGCCGGCGCGCGGCGTCGTATCCGCCGGCGATCCGGCCCGGGCGGTGGCGAGCGCCGACCTCGTGCTCCTGGCGCTGTTCGACGGCGCCGCATGCCGGTACGTCCTCGACGAGATCCGTACGTCGCTGCGCCCCGGCGCGATCCTGGTGAACACCAGCACCATCGCCCCCGACGAGGCGGTGACGCTGGCGGGGCGCGTCGGCCCGGCCTACGTCCACGCGCCCCTGCTCGGCTCCGTACCGGCCGCCGAGGCCGGCACCTTGCAGATGCTCGCCGCCGCGGATCACGGCACGCTCGGCCGCGTCCGACCTGTACTGGACGTGCTGGGCACCGTACGTCCGGTCGGGAACGCCTCGACCGCCGCCGCGCTCAAGCTGGTCGCCAACCACAGCCTGGCCGGTGGCGTCCTCGCCCTGCGCGACACGCTGCGGCAGGCCGACGCCCTGGGCCTGCACCGGGAGCAGGTGCTCGATGTCCTCGAACTCGGCACGCTGGGAGGGCTGGTGATGCGCAAACGCCACTTCCTCGGCAGCAGCCGGGCGGCCACCGCCCCGGCCGAGTGCACGGTGCGCGCGCTGGCCAAGGACATGGACCTCCTCGGCGCCGCTTCCTCGGCGCCGCTGCGCAGTGCCGGTCCCCTGGCCGACGCCCGCGCCCTGGCCGACGCCCTGGCGGACGCCCCGGCCGTCGCCGAGGCGGACTTCGCCGTGGCCGCCACGGTCCCCGCCGCGCAGGACGCCGTACTCGCGCCGCTGCGCGCCTACGTCCGCGGGCACGCCACCGGCGACCCCGCCCACTTCCGTGCCGCGTTCCTGCCCACCGCCCGCGTCGAAGGGATCCGCGAGGGCGCGTTCGTCTCGTGGGGCCTGGAGGAGTACTGCGCCCTCTTCCCCGGCCGGCCCGCGCCGGACGAAGCGACCCGCTCCCGCCGCATGGACACCCTCGATGTCCACGGCACCGTCGCCACGGCGACGATGACGCTCGCGCACGGGCCGGACACCTTCACCGACGTCTTCCTCCTGACGTGTGTGGAAGGTGAGTGGCGCATAGCCAACAAGGCCTACCATCGCGACCGTTGCGGTCGGACGTGACGGCCGCCGTGCCCGGGCTACTCCTGTGATGGGCCGATGACGGACCGGCCGATCTGTTCGGCCAGCCAGGAGGCGTGCCGTTCGTCGTGGGAAGTCCCCCGGCGCCGCACATGCACGAGAACGGTGTGGTCGTCAGCGCGGTCGCCGATACCCATGTCACGGCAGTTGAACAGCAGGGAAACCCGGGCATTGTTGGGTTCGCCGAGGAGACCGAGGTCCGGTACGTCGGGCCAGATCAGACTGGACCACCAGATCTCGCCGAAGTTCGAGCCGACCAAAGCGGTGAACTCGTCCTCGATGGTGCCCACCTGCCGGTACTCCATCGATGCCCAGAGCGGCAGGTGCGGGGAGAGGAAGGACGGATCACTGGAGAGGCCGGGTGCGTGGACACCGCCGTGCAGACCCGTCGGGTCGGAAGGGTCACGAGCCCAGTCCTCGGCGTCCTCCTTCCGGAACCAGGCATCCGGCAGCGCCTCGCGTATCCGCAGCACCTCCGGGACGGTGCGCAGCTCGATGTCGACCGAAACCTCCGCGTACTGCCGGTCACCGACTGCCACAAGTTGTCGTGCCACGGACAGGGCCAGGGCAGGGTCGGGGGTGCGGAAGACCGGGTAGGCGATCGGGCTGGACATACGAACACCCTGCCACAACCGACGCCAGTCCCCCGGCCTTGGTGCCGAGGCAGCTCACGTCAGTCGCTCATCGCGCCTGAGCACGGAACGCCACGCGCGGATACTGATCCCGCTGGGTGGCCTGAGTGCCGGCGGCTTCCATGACCGTTGGGCGGCAGTCGATGAGGCGGCTGCCGAAGGCGAAGGCTGCGGTCAGGGCGTGTCGCCGGACCAGTAGAGGCGGCATACGACACCGTGGCCCGGTGCGCGGAAGCCGCCGGGGTGCGGGTCGTAGAGCGAACGGCCGCCGGGGAAGCGTCCGAGCTCGGTCGACAGCGCGGCGCCGTCGTCGACCTCCTCCGACCGCCAGCCCGTGATATCCAGCAGCAGCCCGTCCAGCGGACCGCCCATGAGTGCGGCATAGGACCGGTGCGGGAGTGGGCCGGGATCGGGGTCGTCGTGGTCGCGGCCGTAGACCCGGCCGCGCAGCAGCTGCTCATCGCCATTCATCCGGCCAGCGTCCCAGGCGCCACCGACAACACGGTCCGGCGCTGGCACCGGCTGCTCGCCCCGCACAGGGGTCAGCCGGCCGCGAATGCCACAAGGCGCCCCGGTCGCCTCGCATCCGCCCGCGTCATGCGCATTCATGATCATTACAGTGCCGGTATGACCACACGAGACAACTTGCTCATCGACCTGATCAACCGCACGGAGATGGAAGGTGAAGGTCCCCGCATCACCGTCGTGGCGCAGGGAGCGGTCATCACCGGTCGCATTGCGCCACGCCGGCGTTGGGCGACAGAAGTCTGCATACGGCTCGGCGAGGCGGGCCTGCCCGACGAGCGATTCGCCGAGGACTTCTCCCGCGAAGCCACGGAGTTCCCCGAGTACCCGCCGGCCTTTCTGCACCTCCACGGCTGCCAGCTCATCGCCGGCTCCAGCAGTCTTCCCACCACACTGGGCGAATCCTTCCGGATCCCGCTCGCCACCATCAGTGCATGGAGCGTACGGTGACGCCACAGACGAGCGACCATGTCCATCGGTCGCTCTCCGCGAGTCACTGCATCCTTCGGCCTACTGTGTTCTCGGCCCTGGGAAGGACCGTCCTGCGGCACAGCCGCGAGACGATTGACCCGTGCGAACAACCATCGGATACACCGTCGAAAGCATCGGCTACGTCGTAGGAGCCCAGGGGCTTGTCAGCTTCGCTTCGCAGACCTTCTTCGGCATGGAGTGGGGCTGGATACACAAGGTCGTCGACCTTCCGTCCGCCGCTTACCTCGGCCTCGTCGTCCTGGGGCTGGCGCTCATCGTCGGCGGGGTGAAGACCCGGAAGGCCCCAGGGCGCCAGGAAGTCGCCTGACAGGGGTCAGGGACGGGCCCGCACGGCATCCGGTCGGACGGTGGTGTCCGTCAGGGCGACCTGTCATGCCCGGCCGACTGGTGCGGCTCCAGGAGCGCTGGGGCCGCACGTGGGGGCACCCATCGCTGGGGATCAAAGCGTTTCCGGTCGCCGCCGGGCGTCGCGGCGCCCGACGAGAAACCAGATCAGGCTCCCGAGGAAGGGGGCCACGCAGGCGAAAACGATCCAGCCCAGCTTCAGCCCTCCGGAAAGGCGGGACCCGGCGATGCTGACCAGAGCCGCGACGAACAGCACCGCGTAGGCGATACCGACGGCCACGACCCCGCCCATGGCGACGAATCCGATCACGTTCTCGCTCGTGGCGGCACGTGTCATCTGGTGTGCAAGCTGCGCGTTCATCGTTCTTTCCTCGTGGGGGGCATCCTCAGGGTTCGCCCGTCGGGCGACCTCCAGTGAAGCCAGCATGCCTGCCGCAGGATGCCCGTTACGTCATACTTTGATCTCGATTGGGTCATCCGGAGGTCGGACACCCTCAGGGGCGTCCGACGAACCGGATACGGCCGCCGAGGCGAGGGCCCGGTTACGCGGCACCGGCGCACACCATGGAGTCGGCGATGTCCTGTCAAGTGGCGCTAGAGACAGCCCTTACGGCGCAAGTGGGCGTACATCGCGACACCCGAAGCCACGACCACGGCGAGGAAGGCCGGCCAAGCCCACACGATCGCGGTCTCCGGCTGGTGGAAGTTCGCGGCGTAGATGCCGCCCAGCAGGGTGGGCATCATGAACACCACGAGCCACGAGGTCACGCGCCGCGCCACTCCCGTCCCCGCGCAAAGGTCCACCGACTTCGCGTGGAGCAGGACCATTTCGTGGCGGCACCGGCGGACTCCCTGGAGGAAGTCGCGCAGTTCCTGGTTCGAGCACGCCTCGAGTTCCTTGGCGCTGAGCCCGGCCAAGCTGGGCTGTACGGATTTCTCCGGCATACGGATCGTCCTTCCTGGGTTCGGTGTCCGGCTTACAGCCAGCCCTTGCGCTTGACGGCGACGTAGGTGGCCAGCGCGGTGGACGCCAGCACGCCGAGGAAGATCGGCCAGCCGTACTTGAACTGGAGCTCGGGCATGTGCTCGAAGTTGGATCCGTAGATCGACGCGAGGGCGCCGGGTACCACCGCGATCGCCGTCCAGGCGCTCACCCTCCGGGTCTCCACGGTGACCGTCAGCTGGTCCTCGGTGATCTCCCGGATGTCTTCCATTTCCTTGTTCAGTTCACGGAGCTCCGTGTTGATCTCCCGGAGCAGATTCACCTTCTCGGCGTGCTCGGCCACCGTCTCGACGGGCATCAGGGTGTCGTCGTGGTTCGCGGACATGGCGGCGTTGGTCATGGAATCTCTCCTGTGAAAGGCGCGTCCTGGGCGGCACTCGGTGCGCACCCGTTGCCGTTCGGCGGTTCGCGGACGTGCTGGGGCGGTAAACGTGCGGGAGGCGTGTTCGTTGCGGAGATCGGCGATACGGCACGCATCGACGGCCACGGGCCGGTCGCCGCTGGATGGCTGGATGTGCCGGGGCACGCCGATACGGCTTCGGGTCGGAGTGGAGTGCGTGGAGTGCAGTGCAGTGGCGTGGCGTAGCGACCGCGATGTCGACCGACTCAGGCCGGAGGCCGACGGACCGTCAGGGCTCGCGGAAACCAAAGGCGCGCCGGGGAGGCATCGTGCCGTGGCGCAACAGGGCCGCTACTGCGGTGCGTCAAGCGGGATCGGCGGCGTGTACGCCTTGTGACTACTTCCACCAGGCACGCTGATCACCTCCCGCAGATCCAGGCGCGGCATTTCCTGCGCCTGGAAACACGTTAAACGATGGGCAATGTGATGACAAAATTGGACAATGCGATATCGGCCTGATTCGCCCCGATGTGGCGGTGCCCTTGCTTCGCGGCTTGCTCAAGGGGCGTAGCGACGGGCGCCGTTGACCATCCCTGCCGCTCTGTCGGGCGTGCTCGACGTACCGTCGGCCGGCGGGGAGGCGGGAGGTGTCGGGGCGCCGTCGCGGGTGGCGATGAGGATGTCGTGCTGAACCTGTGGCCGATCACCCCTTTCCGCCGCGGCCAGCGGAAACGCGGCGCGAGCGGCTCAGCCGGTCGCTCGCAGGTGCGCGACCGCGTACGGGCGGGCGCCGAGCGTGGCGATCCGGAACGCGCCGACGATCGCCCGGTGGACCGGGCTGATCCGTTCCATGACGGGGTGCTCTGCGACGGGTTCCCAGCCCGGCGCGGTACGGGCCAGCGCCCGGCCGTCCCGCGCACCGGACAGGAACCGGGCGCCGGTCGCCCGCGTGATGGGGTGCCGGCCGCTGCGCGCGAGCCGCGGGGGCCGGTGCGTGGGCAGTGGGTCGTCGCCGTCACGGGCAGGCGCTGGGGTCGACACGTGGCCGATCAGCAGGGGCGGGGCCCCTCGTTGGTCCGCCGGCCCGGGCGGGAGCCGCGGCGACGCTAGGGTCCCGGTCGGCGAGAGCGGATGGCTCGGGCGGCCAGGGCGAAGCGGCGTGCCCATGTCGTCCCGCCGAGCTGGTCGACGTACCGTCCGAGCTGCGGGTCGACAGCGCGGCGGCCGGTCTCCAACTGGACGGTCAGTGCCAGGTGGTAGAGCTGCTCCAACGCCGGTGCCGTCGGGGTGGGGCAGTTGCCGGGCAGGGGCAGCCCCAGCTCGTAGCGGCCCGACTCCGGGTCCAGGGCGAGGCGTAGGCCACTGACCAGATGGACGACAGCCGTTCCGTCCGCCGGGGCGACCGCCGGTCCCAGGATCTCGCGTGCCTGCCGCGCGATCCTGTCCCACGTGGCGAGCGCCGCGACCGGGCCCGTCGCGGTGTCGTCCTCCGGGAAGACGATCACGTACCGTCCCTCCGTGCCGGCCCCGCCCGGAGCTCCTTCCGGTGGTGCGCCGTCCGCCGCGTCGTGTTCGTCCCTGGCCGGGAAGCGGCTGCGCAACCACCTTTCGACCGCCCACCAGTCGCCCTCGCCCGCACGGACCAGCCACCTGCGCAGCCGGTCCTCCGCCTCCACCAGCCCTTGCCCCTGCCCCGAGTCGAAGGCCCGCTCGAGCCCGTCCTCCAGGTCCGCCAGCTCCGCCGGATCGCCCGGTTCCGTCGCCGTCCTCGCCGGCTGTCCCGACGGTGGCAGCACCGCCCGCGTCCCTTCGGTGCGTACGACGTCGCCGGCCGGACCGTCCGGTGCGCAACGCCGGGTCAGCACGAAGGACGTACTGGTCCCGATCTCCTGGGCCTGAACAGCCAGGACGTGCGGTCCGGGCCGCCAGGCCACCGCGCACCGGAGGTAACCGTGCGTCGGATCGGCCAGATGGTCGTGGGCCTCGCCGAGGTCCGCGAAGGCGTACAGGTACCGGTCCTCGATGTCGTCGGCGAACAGGAACACCGCCCCGGCGCCAGGGCCTGCGCCCTCGTCCGTCAGCGCGTCATCCGCGTGCGCCAGTGCGAACGCGGCGAGCTCGTCGAGCTGCCCGCCCGACGCCTCGCTCCCGGACATGAAGGTGCTTCCTCTCCGCCGGCCGGCTCTCCGTCGGATGATAGCCCCGACGCCGACGCGACCATGCGGCACGCGTGCGCGCTCCCTTCACCACCGGGGGCCGGGACTCACGCTGACGGCACCACGACTCCGAGCCCCGTAGCTGCCAGAATCGGAATCATTGATTCCGTGACGGTGTTCCGGAATCGCCGTCCTCGTTCCCCGCGCCGTGACGGCGCCTGCTGCGAAAGCTGAGAACGACCATGGGTTGGAATGGCACACGTCGGACGGCCACGTCGGCCGCTCTCGCCGGAGTGGTCGCCCTCGTCCTGACGGCTTCTCCCTCGGTCGGCGCCGAGCCCCGGGCCGGCGCCGCGCCCCGGGCCGGGACCGCGCCGTCGCTCGGGACCGTGGCCGCGCGGCAGGAGGTCCCCTCGACGCCGCCTCCGCCCCGCCTCCCCCGCGACTTCCGCGGCAAGGGCAAGTGGATCGTCCGGGACCTGGGCATCACGGTGCCGTTCACCTGGGAGGGCAGGGACGGCGACAGCCAGATGACCGCGGGGGGCCCGCAGTACCCGATCTGGTTCACCAACCTGATCTACCGGGACACGCTCTACACACTGACGTACAAATGGCCGGGTCTGAACGAGCATCCCTGCTCACGCATCCCGGGCTTCAACCTGGAGGCACTGAACCAGGCGTTCGAGGAGGCCCGGTTCGTCGGGCCGGAGACCCTGCGGGGCACTCACCCGGCGCGGCGGGTGAACCACTGGAGGGTGGGCGTGGTCGTCCCGGAGCTGCCCCCCGGGAAGTACCCGCGTCTGCCGCTCGCGCTCGGTGACATCTACGTCGACGAGCACGACCGGGGCACCTTCTGGCAGGTGCTGCAGTTCGGTGTCCAGAACCTCTACGACCCCGAGCTGGACGAGTGGCTGGTCATGGACACCTTCGAGCACCGGCCCGGAACCGTGACGCTTCCCCGGCGGTGCGAGCCGCCGAGGTGAGCGTGGCCGACGGCGCGTTGGTAGCGTGACGTTGCTCGTAATGGACGAATGGGGGGTTCGCGGTGGCGGTAGAGGTCGTCGTCAGGACGGGGATCACGTACGGGGCAAGCGGGAAGCTCATGGACGTCTATCAGCCCGCGGGGGCGTCGGAACCCGTGCCGGCGGTGCTGCTGTGGCACGGCCGGGGCCCCGACGAACGGGACGTCCTCGCGCCGGTCGCCCGCGCCGCGGCGGGACTGGGCGTCGTCGTCCTGGTCCCGGACTGGCGGCCCGACGCTCCGGACGGCGGACGGACGCACCTGAGGGAGTCGGCCGACTTCGTACGGCAGAACGTGGCCGACTTCGGCGGGGATCCCGAGCGGATCACGCTCGCCGGCTGGTCGCTGGGGGGCAAGGCTGCCGTGGGCGCCGCCCTGAACCCCGCCGCGTTCGGCGACTGGAGGCCGCGAGCCGTCGTGGGAATCGCCGGTATGTACGGGTCGGTGGCACCGACGACCGGCACCGTCCCGATCGACGACCTCCGCCGGGGCGGCGACCGGCCGCCGTCCCTTCCGGTGTGGTTGGTGCACGGCACCGCCGATCCGGTGGCGGACGTCGAGCGTTCACGCGAGCTGCGCGCGGCCCTCGAGGAACACGGCTGGCCGGTGTCGCTCGACGAGGTCGCGACCGACCACGCCGGGGTCATCATGACCGAGTTCGTCCCCGAGCACGACCGCTGCCTGCCCAGCACCGCCGCCCACGCCGTCGAGGCGGGGTCGCGGACCGCGGACGTACTGGCGCGCGCCGCCGGAATCACCGCACGGTACGCCGACCGTGGAGCGTGAGTCCCGCGAGGGTCCCCGGCCTCGTCGTCCACGCGAGAGGTGTCGCCGGTCGTCCGCCGCCGTCCCCCGGGGCTGAACAGCGGCGGCCGACAGGTGCGGAGCCGGCGTGGCACGACTCCCGGCGCGTTTCCCGGCGCGGCTCCTGGCGCGACTCCTGACGGACCGCCGCCTCTTGCCGTGCGTTTCCCGGCGCTCAGCCGAAGATGTCCAGAAACTCCGGCGAGGATCCGCCGCCGGCGGGGCGGGGCGGCATCGGGCGCGGATCCGGGTAGGTCTCCGCCGCGGCCCTCGCGCGGACGATGTCCGGCCCGCCGCACTCCGCCACCGCGAAGGCGCCGAAGACCTCGGCGAACGCCGCCGGGTCGCGGAACTCCACGCCGAACGCCCGGCCGTCCCACAGCGGCACCCACACCGCCCGGTCGGACCGCGGCCATTCCCGCACCGGCCGGTCGTCCATCGTGGACCGCCCCTCCAGCCACAGCCGGGCCACGTGCAGCAGGTTCACCTCCTCCATCGGCATCCGCTTGCGCCACACGCGCAGTTCACACGTCGTCAGCAGGACCCGCTGGTCCTTCTTCGGATACCAGGCGACACCGATCCCGAACGGCACCCAGAGCAGGATCCCGATCATCGGTACCACCAGAGCGTCGCCCCAGGATCGGAGCAGCCCGCCGTCCAGCAGGTACAAGGCCCCGAAGACCAGAACCCACTTCGCCGTCATCCGCCAGAACCCGGTTCCCTGCCGGTACAGGACCCGCCGCTTCCTTGTCATTGCCATGCCCACACGGTATCGGCCACCTCGCAGCTCACAAACGGGCCGGTTGTCCGTCGACACAGCCGGACTTCGAAGCCGACCGCGCGGGCACAGCCCTCGTACGGTTCCCTGCCGGACCGTGCCTCGGCATGCTCCGCCCACGGCGGATACTCCCAGGTGGAGGGGGGTGGGGCAGGGCTACAGTGGCGCGCATGGCGAATGGATTGCTGCTGCCCACCCAGTTCCTCAGCGGGGGTGAACGGCTGCTGCACGGGAAGAGCGTGGCCGCGGCCGTGGGGGCCGGGCGGGCCGAGGACTGGGTACGGCTCGACACGGACGTCTTCCACGGGACCCTGGACCGTGTGGCCGGGTGGAAGGTCTCGTCGAGCCTCCGGGTCGGCTTCCATTGGTTCGACCGACGTGAGATCGCGGACTGGGGCACCGCCCCCTACTGGGGTGCGGACGGCCCGTCCTGGGCAAGCCCGCCGACCGAGTCCGAGCTCGCGCTGTGCCTGTGCCACGCCGACCCGCGGGTCCGGGCGGCGGCGCTGGACGCGGGTGGCGCGGCGGCGCTGCTGCCGCTGCTCCTGCTGCGCTGTGCGGACACCGACGAGCGGGTACGGGTCCGGGCCCGCGAGGCCTTCACCGCAGCCTTCGCCGCGGTCGGCGACGGCACCGCGCGTTCCCTGGTCGCTCTGGCGCTGCGCGCCGGCATCCGCAGGCACGGACGCTGGGCGCGGGACGCGGTGCTCGCGCGGACGGGCGGCGTCCGGGAGGCGGAGGTGCGGGAGCTGCTGGCCGGTGAAGGATGGCAGGGGGCCGACGCCAGGGTGGCGGGCATACGGACCGGGGCGGAGGCCGGGTTGCTGGACGCGGACGCCCTGTACCGGATCGCCCTGACGGCTGACCAGCCGAACCGGGAACGCTTCGAGGCGATCCGCGGCGCGCTCGCCGCCGCCGGGCGGGACACGGCGGCGCAGAAACGTTTCCTCGACTTCCTGGCCAGGTGCGAGAAGGCCGAGGTGCGGATCTGGGCCCTCAGGTACGCGCTCTCCGCCCGGCTGCCGTCCGCCGACGACCTGGCCGGTCTCGCCGTCGGGCACCGCGACCGGAACGTCCGGCGGCTCGCCGCCCGGGCCGTCATGGAGCTGCCGGATGCAGATCCGGCCCTAGAGCTGCCGGGCGCGGATCCGGTCCTGGAGTCGCCGGGCGCGGATCCGGTCCTGGACCGGCTGCTCGCCGCGCCCGACAGCGTCGTGCGCGGCTGGGCCGTGGGACGGCTGAGGGCCGGCGGACGCTCCGCGCGTCTCGTGCCGTACCTCGTCGACCCCTCCTCCTGGGTACGGGGCGTGGCCTGCCGTGAACTGCGCGCGGCCGGCGGGGATCCGCACGCCCGGTACCGGGTGTGGTGCGCCGACCCGGAAACGGTGACGCCTGCCGCGGTGAGCGGCCTGGCCCAGTACCGGGACCCCAGCGACGGGCCGCGACTCGACACGCTGACCCTGCACGCCGACGGGTCCGTACGGGCCCGGGCGGTCGGCGGACTGCGACGGCTGGGCGTCCTGGACGACGGGGCACTGGCCCGGTACGCCGCCGATCCCGACCCGCGCGTCGTGGCCGTCGTACTGCGCGGCCTGCGTGACGATCCCGCCGTCATGCGTGCGCTGCTCGGCCATGCGCACGGGTGGGTGCGGGGCGCGGCCCTGACCCACCTCGCGCACCGGCATGCCATCGGCTGGGAGGAGGCCCTGCCGTTCCTGTCCGACCCGGCGAAGGAGGCCTCCCGGGCTGCGCGCGACGCGCTGCGGAGCCGGCGGAGCCGGATTCCGGAGGGGCGGCTCGCCGCCCTCGCGGCACCGGGCGAGGCGGCGGAGCGGCGGACACTGGCGATGGAACTGCTGGGGCGTTCCTTCGAACCGGAGGCCCTGGTCACGGCGTTGCGACTGGTGGACGACCCGTTGCCCGCGGTACGCGCCGCCGCTCGCGACAGCGCGCTGCGGGTCCTGTGGGACCGTGACGCCGCCCGAGGCGACCACGCGGACGAGATCCGTGCTCTCGCGGACAGGCACGCGCAGCGCCTCGTCGTCTGGAAGGCCGAGATGAGGAAGCGCCGTCGGGCTTCGGGACGGAGCTGAGGAGACTGATCGGGACCACGCCCCCCGCCGGGGCGGGTGACGACCGCCCGGCGGGATGTTCCCCGCAGGGGGCACACCCTCCTGCGGGGAACCCGCTCAGCCGCGGCCGGTTGTCAGACGGCCCTGGGGCGAGTTCGCGGGGGGCGCCGGCGGCGGGGCGAACCGCTGCGGGGATGCTCCCGCCGCGCCGAGTCCGGCCGGGCCGCCCTCGGCAGGGGCCTCGGTCACGTCGACCCTGCCGTCGGGCTCGACCCAGTGCGGCGTCTGCGGTGGCCGGGTACCGGCGGGGGCGAGTCCGGAGGCGGGGAGCTCGTGGTACCCGGACCACACGCTGCCACCCCGCCACTCGCCCAGCTCGTCGTCGTAGGACCACCCGTGCGCGGTCGTGCCGTAGAAGCCGGAGCCGCAGGGAAGGTTCCAGTACAGGGAGAAGTCGGTCTTCCCCTGCGTGGAGGTGTTGAAGCGCCAGTCGGTCTCACGGCACGGGAACCACTCGGTTCCGCTCCACTTCCAGAACGTCTCCCTGGAGGCGATCCAGCCGGCTGGAACCCGCTGCTCCCAGCCGCAGAACGTGAGCGTGTTCATGTCCTTGGTCCGCGACCAGACGGTGGACTTCGTGAACCCGCCGCCGTTGCCGTGGCTGACCTCGGAGCGCACGTCCACGCACATCGGCGTGTCCGGGAGCGAGCTCCGGTCGTCGAAGACCCGTACCTTCTCGTAGACGTAGTGCGCGTGGGCCGATGTCGCTGTCGCGACCATCGCGACGGCCGCGACGGCCGTCACACCGGCCGTCCGCAGGGCCAGACCGATCTTCACGTGCGTACCCCTTCCACGGTGGAGACCACAGGACGTGCACGCCCACCGTGCCCCGCGCGCATCCGTCCTGTCCTCGGCGCACAGCGCACGGTCGTTTGGCATTCCGTGCACGCGGCCAGCCTGGCCGTCCCCGGTTCCGCGGGTACGGCGACAGCGCTACGTGTGCGCTCCCAGGGTCTGGGCGGCCGTGGCGAAGTGGTGCTCCGTCGGCTTCGGCACGTCGTGGAGGTGGCCGAAGTACACCGTCTGCGCGGTTCCGGTGAGTACCGCCAGGAGGAAGGCGAGGCACCCCATCTCGTGGTGCTCCCACAGGGGGCCGCGCCCCTCGTTGTAGAGCACGGGCCAGTTGTCGGGGTGCTGGCCGGGCCGGGCCAGCCAGTACAGGAACGCCCCCGTGCCCTCCTCCCATGCCCACGGCAGGACCCTCGCCCCCGCCTCCTCCAGGCCGGCGGGCTTGTCCTCGAACTCCCACAGGCGGGCCAGGATCTCCTCCCGTTCCTTCGTCTCCGCGTGCAGGTCGCAGTCGGCGTACGCGGAGTCGGGCACGAGGAGCCATATCGTCTCGTCGAAGACGCCGTCACCGTACGTCTCGACGAGCCGCTTGTAGTCGGCGGGCAGAGAGGTGCCGAGGGCCCGCTCGGCCCGCGCCCAGTCCACCGCGGGCGGCGGATCGGCGGGCGGCGGGCAGAGGCGGACGAGCGTATCGAGAGCGGTCATGGCACGGACACTACCGAGGCTCCGCCGGCGCCTGGTCGCCCCTGCGCCGCCGGAGGAAGCGTGACCAGCGCGAGGCACGCCGGGTGGCTTGTGGGCGGAAGGAACCGTTCCGCGGGTGGGGGCCTCTGGTGAGACATGGGATTGGCGATCTTGTTCTTCGGGCTGTTCCTCATGACGGGCTGGGCCATGGCCCTCGCCGGGCTCGGGTACGCCTCCTCGGTGCTCTGGCGAGGCCGGCGGCAGCCGTGGGTACGGGACCACGGGCATCCGTTCGTCCGGCTGCTGCTCCCGGCCTCCGCGTACCTCCGCTTCGACAGGGCCCTCGCCGTCACCGTGTTGCTGGCCGACCTGTGGCTGGTGTCGGGGGTCGTGGTGTTCGGCGCGGACGGCATCTTCACCGAGGAGTGGATGGGATACCCCGGCATGATGGATCCCGGCGGGCAGGGATACCAGGCCGCCGCGGTGGGCCTGCTCCATACGACGGCCTGGACGAGCGCGTGCGCGGCGGCCCTTGGACGGTGCTGGACCACGGCGGTCGTCCAGCTGTCCGTTCTGCCGCTGTCGGCGCTCTGGATCGGCTCGCTCGACACGTACTACACCTGACCCGGCACTCACACCGGCGGAGCCACGGGAGCGGCTCAGGGCGCGGGCTCCAGCACGAAGACGGGGATCACCCGGTCGGTCATCTGCTGATACTCGGCGTACGGCGGATACGCGGCGACGGCGCGCTCCCACCACTCGGCCTTCTCGTCGCCGGTGACCTCACGGGCCGTCATGTCCCGGCGTACGGGCCCGTCCTGGAGCTCCACGTGCGGGTCGGACGTGACGTTGAAGTACCAGACCGGGTGACGCGGGAAGCCGCCCTTCGACGCCACGGCCGCGTACCGCCCCTCGTGCTCCACGCGCATCAAGGGGATCTTGCGGATCTTGCCGCTCTTCGCGCCGCGCGTCGTGAGAATGACGACGGGCAGGCCCGTGTCCCAGAGCGTTGTTCCCCGCGTGCCGCCCGAACTCTCGTACAGCTCGACCTGATCACGCACCCACTGCGCCGGACTCGGCTCGTACTCACCCTCGAGAGGTCCCACGCGGGGAAGCATATCGGGTGCCACCCGCGCGGCTGGTCGAGACGCGACATTTCGGATCGCGGGCGGTGGTCGCCCCGCCCCCACTGGCACGCTGTCTCCATGGAGCATGCGGAAGTGCTGTTGATCGGTGGGCGGGCCGGAGTCGGCAAGACCACGGTGGGATGGGAGGTTTCGGCGCTGCTGCGCGTCGCGGCCGTTCCTCACGCGGTCATCGACGGGGACTTCATGGGGCAGGTGCATCCGGCACCGCCTGGGGACCCCGATCGCTCCGAGGTCACCGAGAGCAACCTGGGGGCCGTCTGGGCCAACTTCACCCGCCGCGGCTACCGCCGCCTGATCTATACGAACACCTTGAGCGTGCTGCCTCAGGCGGCGGGCATGTTCGAGCGCGCTCTGGGGGCCGAGGCGCGGATCGTACGGATCCTTCTCACGGCCTCGGATGCCACCGCCCGGCAGCGGCTGGTGCGCCGGGAGCTCGGCTCGGAGCTGGAGAAGGAACTGCGGGGCAGCGTGCGCAGTGCGCGTCTCCTCGACGAGCGGGCTCCCGCGGACACGGTGCGGGTGGTGACGGACGGTCGTCCGGTGGTGGACATCGCGCGGGAGGTGGTGGCCGCCACCGGGTGGACGGGGCCGCGTGCCGCCGACGGCTCGTGACGCGCGTGGGTCGCGTTCGGCACGGTCATCTGGTTCGTCCCGTCATGGTGTGATCCCCTCTGCGCCGAGCGTGATGTGGGGGGCGAGGGCCGTCAGGAAGTCGGCGGCGTCGAAGATGCGGCCGGCGGAGGCGACGCCGGTGGCGCGGATCCGTCCGGTCAGGACGCGGTCGAGGGCTTCGACGACCAGGGGCGCGGTGACGGCGTAGATGTCGCGGCCCTCGGCGACGGCGCGGCGCTCGACGCCGCCGGAGCGGACGACCGCGTCGACCAGGAAGGTCTGGCCGGAGCGGCCGAGCTCGTCGGTGGGGGCGGGGGCGGGCGTGTCGGACGAGGCGATGTCCTGCGCGGCGCCGAGGGCCATGTGGGTGTGGACGTCACGGATCGACAGGTGGTCGGTGGCGGTGACGACATCGGCCATGGTGAACTCGGTGACGACCGGGCGGGGGCCCATCGGGGCCGGGAAGGGCCACTCGGCGGTGGGCGGGGTGTCGGTGCGGCGCTCCCAGGCACCGCCGCTGTAGCGCAGGCGGTGGGCACCGCGCCGTTCGCGGGAGACCGCTCCGGACAGGCGGGTGCCGGTGGTGGGGTGCCAGTCGCTCAGGCCGTAGGCGATGTGGGCCTCGTCGGCGTGGGTCCAGTCCCCCATCGCGGCCGTGACCAGCAGGTCGCCCAGGCCGCCGAAGAACGCCATCGCCGGGACGACGATCGCCTCCGCCTCGCGCGCCCGGTCGGCGTAGTGGGCGAAAGTGTCGAGGTTGGCCTCCAGTTCGGCGGCCACGTCGAGGTACGGGATGCCGGCGCGCAGGGCCGCGTCGATGACCGGGCCGGTGGTCGAGGCGAACGGGCCCGCGCAGTTGATCACCGCGGTGGTACCGGCCAGCGCCCGGTCGAGCGCGGCCGCGTCGTCGACCGGAGCCGGGCGGGCCTCGTGCCCGGTCTCCTCGGCCAGGGCGGTCACCTTGGTGGTGTCGCGGCCGGAGAGGACCGGCCGGTAGCCGCGGGCGGCCAGCTCGGCCACCACGAACCTTCCCGTGTGTCCGTACGCGCCGTAGACCGTGACCTTGCTGTGTGCCGTGCCGTTCACGAGAACCGCTCCTCTGCCTCGTACGCGTGTGGGGTGGTGTGGGGTGTCTGCCGCACGGGCGCCGCCTTCTTCCTTCCGGCGGGCCGGTGCGCTGTGACAGGCACCATCCTGGCGGGGCCGGCCCGCCCCCACGAGTGTCCGAAACGACACAGGGCGTACAGTTCCCGACATGCAGAGCGTCGCGTTGGCCGTCACCGACGGCATGCTCCACTTCGAGTTGTCCCTGGCCTGCGAGGTCTTCGGCGCCGACCTGACTCATCTGGTGGATCCCTGGTACCGGTTCTCGCTGTGCGGGCCGGGCCCGGTGACCGTGGACAGGTTCCGGCTGCAGCCGGACGAGGGGCTGGACGGACTGGCGCGTGCGGACACCGTGATCGTGCCGGGCTGGGCCGACGTCGATCGTGACCCGCCGGGCGAACTCGTCGACGCGGTGCGCGCGGCCCATGACGCCGGGGCGCGCGTGGTGTCCCTGTGCACGGGGGCGTTCGTGCTGGCGGCCGCCGGGCTTCTCGACGGCCGGCGCGCCACCACCCACTGGGCCCACACCGGCGAACTCGCCCGCCGCCACCCCCGCGTCACCGTCGATCCCGATGTCCTGTACGTGGACAACGGCAGCGTCCTGACCTCCGCGGGCAAGGCGGCGGCGATGGACCTGTGCCTGCATCTGGTCCGGCTGGATCACGGGACCGCGGTCGCCAACACCATCGCCCGCCGACTGGTCGTCCCACCCCACCGTGACGGTGGCCAGGCCCAGTTCGTCCGTACGCCCGTGCCCGCGCCCGGCAACCACCCCCTGGCCGAGCTCCTCCCCTGGGTCCTGGCGCGCCTCGACGCACCCCTCACCGTCGAGGACCTCGCCCGGCAGGCCCGTATGAGCTCCCGCCACCTGACGCGGCACTTCAAGACCGTCACCGGCACCACTCCCCTGCAGTGGCTCCACATCCAGCGCATCCGCCGCGCACAGGAACTCCTGGAGGGCACCGACGCGACCGTCGACGCCATCGCCACCAGCACCGGCATGGGAACCGCCACCACGCTCCGCCGGCACTTCCACCGGACCGTCGGTGTCCCGCCCGACACATATCGCCGTACCTTCCGCACGCACGGACTCGCCCGCTCCGGAGGGCAGCGACCGAGTGGGTGAGCGACCTTGGCGACGCGGACGCGTCTCAGGCGTCGGCACCGCTCCCGGGTGAGGGCCGGGTGGTGATCGAGGCGGACTTGAGGAGGGTGTGGCCGGCGGGGGTGAGGGTGTGATGGGCGTGTTTGCCGTTGCGGGTGAGGGCGATGAGGCCGGCCCGGCGGAGAACGGCGGCGTGTTCGCTGGCGCTGGCGAGTGAGATGTGCGCATGGCGGGCCAATTGGGTCGTCGTACAAGCGGGGTGACCGGCCACGGCGCACAGCACGGCGGTCCGGGTCCGGCCCAGGAGGGCGATCAGCGGCTGGGGAAGGACGCCGCCGGATCGGGGGGCGTCTCCCGTGGCGGTCCACAGGACGGCGGCCGTGGCCAGGTCACGGACAGCGGGGTAGATCAGCAGGACGTGGGGGCCGTGGCGGCGGGCGAAGAGCTGCGGGGTGCTGCCGCAGAAGACCGAGGGTGCCATGACGAACTCCCGCCCGCTCAGGTCGAGGTCCCCGGTTCCCTGCCAGGAGCGGTAGCCAGGGACGTACAGGGTGGGCGGGTTCCATACGAGCATCGGGTCCAGTCGGCCGAACAGTCCGGCCAGCCCGCGCTGGGCCAGCAGCCGGGCGGAGAGGGCGAGCTCGCTCTCCAGCAGTCCGCGGATCCGCTCCCAGTGGGGGGCGACGGCCACGTCGTGGCAGTGCCGCAGGGACCGCGTCAGCCGCTGGCCGGCCTCGCGGTCGCGCTCGAGGAACCGGCCCAGCCACGGAGCCCTC
Organism: Streptomyces sp. NPDC042102; assembly: GCF_055582305.1. Lineage (NCBI taxonomy): Bacteria > Bacillati > Actinomycetota > Actinomycetes > Kitasatosporales > Streptomycetaceae > Streptomyces > Streptomyces sp. NPDC042102. The sequence continues at coordinate 226,779 of NZ_JBVJDL010000007.1, read as the reverse complement.
CGGCGGGCCATGCCCGGGTAGGTGAACTCCTCGCGCACATCAGCGGTGGCTGCGCTCCTGAGCAGTTCGATCGCCTCGTCCATGCTGTCGGCCGGGCCGGTCAGGTTGAACAGGTCGATCAGGCCGCCCGCCGGCATGGCCAGACAGCGGGCGACGTCCCGGCCGTCGGCGTCGAGCCGGGGGCCGGTCCGCGTGCGCCAGGCGCCGAACACCGCCCCTCGCTCGCGCTGCTGCAGGTTCCACATGCTCAGCTCGGTCTCCGCGAGCGGGCCCAGGGTGGTCAGACGCACCCGTGCCACGTCCTCGGCGGTGAAGTGTATGCGGAAGGTCACCCCTGAGAGCCTTCCCGCCGGGCGTCGCTTCGGGCCAGTGCGAAACGAGTCGCCTTCCCCCGACCACCGGCACAAGGCTTCTCCCGGCAGGAAGCACGCCAGTGGTTCGTATCCACGCAACAGCGAAGGAGAAGGCATATGCGCGCACGGATGACGCTCACCGGGATGGTCCTGGGGGCTGTGGCACTCGTGGGCGGCGCCGCCGCCGCACAGGCGGCTCCCGTGCCCTCCGCGAGCAGCGCCGTGTCCACCGCGGCGACCACCGCGGCCGGGTACTGGAAGTACGACGGCAGCTACTCGGAGAAGGCCTGCCATCGGCTGGCGAATTCCTACGCGGGGCCCGCCTATTGCACCCCGCACGGCAGCAAGTGGGCGCTGTACATCTGGGTCGACACGTCGTTGGCCGGTTCCTGAGGCAACCGGTGCCCCACGGCGCCGCGCCGTCGGGCGCGGCACCGTGGAGGCGGCCTCGCGACCGCGCCACGTACGCGGGGTGATCAACGCGGCCCGGTCCGCGTACACATAGGCGTACGCGTACGCGTACGCGGATCCGGTCGCGGCGCGTGCGCAGGTGCGGACAGGAGTGGACAGCCGACGCCCGCGCCGGGCATGGAAAGTGGACACCGCCCGGCGTGAGTCTGTGCGCCATGAACCTCGTACGTCCGAAAGACACCGCGGGCGCCCCGCCCCCGCCGAGACCGGGGCCCGCGCTCGCGGCGCTGGCCGCGGCACAGTTCACCGTCATGCTGGCCACCTCGATCGTGAACGTGGCCCTGCCGCAGATCCGCTCCGGAGTGGGGCTGTCGGACAGCGGCACCACGTGGGTGGTCAACGCCTATGGCCTCGCGTTCGGCGCGCTGCTCCTCGCCGGGGGCCGGGCGGCCGACCTCCTCGGCCGCCGCCGGGTGTTGATCGCCGGTCTCGCCCTGTTCGCGGGGGCCTCGCTGGCAGCGGGACTCGCCGCCTCCCCGGGGGTCATGATCGCCGCCCGCGCCGTGCAGGGAGCCGGCGCCGCGGTCATCGCCCCGGCCGCACTCGCCCTGGCGATGGACCTGTTCCCTCCCGGTCCCGGCCGTGGGAGGGCCCTGGGAGTGTGGGGTGCGGTGTCCGGCGCGGGAGGAGCGGTCGGTGTGCTGCTGGGCGGCGTACTGACCCAGGCGTGGGGCTGGCCCTGGGTCTTCCACATCGCCGCGCTCGCGGCGGTGCTGGTCCTGGCCGCCGTGGCAGCGCTCGTGCCCCGGGCCGCCACCGGCCGTGGGAGCGGGCGGTTCGATCTGCTGGGGACCGTCGCCGTCACCCTCGCCCTGACCTGCCTGGTGTGGGCACTGACCAGCGCGCGGGCGCTCGGCTGGACGGATCCGGGGGTGCTCGGCGCCCTCCTCGGCGCCGCCGTCCTCTTCGCCACCTTCGTCGTGATCGAACGCCGTCGGGTGGACGCGCTGATCCCGCCGCGGCTGTTCGCCACCGGCCAGGTCGCCGCGGGCAATCTGCTGATGGCACTGCTGGGCTCGGTGTGGATCGCGCTGTTCTTCTTCCTGCCGCTCTACCAGCAACACGTCCTCGGCATGAGCCCGTTGACCACCGGCGCCGGCCAGTTGCCGCTCGCCGTGGCCAATATGGTCGGCGCGGTGGCGGCGCCCCGGATCTCCCGGCGGATCGGTACAACCGCGACCGTGATCGCGGCACTGCTCACCGAGGCCGCGGGAATGCTGTGGCTGTCACGGATCAGCGCCGACGGAAGCTACCTCGTCGATGTCCTCGGCCCGAGTGTCCTGGTGGGCCTGGGCCTGAGCGTCGCCTTCGTGCAGCTCACCGCGCTCGCCGTCGACGGCGTCCCGCGGCAGGACACCGGCCTGGCGGGCGGACTGGTGAACACCACCCGGCAGGTCGGCGGCGCGGTCGGCCTCGCGGCCCTGGCCACCCTGGCCGGCTCCGTCACCGCCCACGCCTCCGTCCGCCAGCCCCACCTCGAAGCCCTCACCGCCGGCTACCGGTCCGCATTCGCGGTCAGCGCGGCGATCCTCGCGGCCTCCGCGCTCCTGGCCCTGCCGCTCACCCGCCGGGCCCGGCGCACCCGCCCTGCGCCCCACCGCCCCCGTACCGGTCGGCCACACCACCGCCGCGAGGGCCCCGCCGAGCAGCCCGCCGCCTGACCGCCCGGCACCCCATGGCCGCACCACAGACCGCCACTCCGACCGCACCACCAGCCGCAACACCGACCGCATCACCAACAGCAACCGCATCGACCCAAGGATCCAGGATGACGAACCCCCCTTACCTGACCGGCCACTTCACTCCTGTCGTGGAGGAGGTCACGGCCACCGGTCTGACCGTCGAGGGCACGCTCCCGCCCGAGCTGTCCGGCCGGCTCCTGCGCAACGGGCACAACCCGAAGCCCGGCGTCACCCCCACCCACTGGTTCAAGGGCCACGGCATGGTCCACGGCATCCGCCTGCGGGACGGCCGCGCCGAGTGGTACCGCAACCGCTGGGTCCGCACCCCCGCCCTCGACGGGGCCCCCTACATGACCGAGCACGGCCCCGACCTGACCGCCAGCACTGCCGGCACCCACGTCATCGAACACGGCGGACGCCTCCTGGCCCTGTGCGAGGCGAACCTGCCCTTCGAGCTCACCGGCGAACTCGACACCATCGGCGCCTACGACTTCGGCGGCAAGCTCCGCACCGCCATGACCGCCCACCCCAAGGAGGATCCGGCCACCGGGGAACTCCACTTCTTCGGCTCCTCCCCGATGCCCCCGTTCCTGACCTACCACGTCGCCGACGCCAAGGGCACGCTCATCCACAGCGCCGAGGTTCCGGGAGCGACCGCTGCCCTCAAGCACGACTTCGCGCTCACGCGCCGCCACGTCGTCTTCGTCGAGGGCAACGTCACCTTCGACCCCACCGAGCACTCCGGCATCCCCTACGGCTGGGACGACCAGCTGCCCTCCCGCATCGGCGTCATGCCCAGCGGCGCCGACGGACACCACCACGTGCGCTGGTTCTCCATCGAACCCGGCAACATGCTCCACGTCTCCAACGCCTACGAGGACGACCGGGGCCGCATCGTCCTGGAAGGCCCCACCGTCGACCGCGAGGGCTTCCGCCTCTCCTGGAACTGGTGGACCGGCGCCCCCGGCCGCGGCACCGAACCCGTTTCCCGCTCCTACACCCGGCGCTGGACCATAGACCTGACCGCCGCCACCGTCGACGAGCGGATCATCGACGACCTCCCCGTCGAGTTCCCCACGCTCAACGAGGACTACCTCGGCAGCGAGAACCGCTACCAGTACGCCGTCTCCTTCCCCGACGAGAAGGGGTTCGGCGGCTACGGCGTCGTCAAGTACGACCGCAGTACCGGCGCCCGCCGCATCCACCAGGTCGGCGACGCCCGGCTGCCCAGTGAGGCCGTCTACGTCCCTGCCGCCGGCGCCACCGGCGAGGACGACGGCTACCTGCTCACCGTGATCTCCGACCTCAAGCAGGACGCCTCACAGCTCGTCGTCCTCGACGCCGCCGGCCTGGACACGGTCGCCACCATCCACCTCCCCCACCGTGTCGCCGCCGGCCTCCACGGCTCCTGGATCCCCGACCTCCCCACCGCCTGACGGGCGTTGGCCGCGTCGGCCCGGCGACACCTCCGGGCCGACGCGCCGCCCGTTCCGGCCCGCGTACCCGTTCCCCCCATCACCCTCGGAGACCTCCACCGTGACCAGTACCGCCACCCTCCCGCCCGCCGTCGCCGCCGCCGTCGACGACGACGCCGACGTGCCCGTGACCCGTCGATCCGGAGAGGTCGACAACCGTGCGGCGTACGCCTGCTTCGGACTCGCCTACGTGCTGGGCCACGGCGCCGCCGCGGCCTCCCACGGCGACCGGCCCCTGCTCGGCCTGCCCGGCTGGCTCCCCATGGCGCTCCTCGGGACGGGGCTCCTGGCCGGCATTCTCCTGGCCACCCTTGCCGTACTGCGGGCCCAGCGCGGGGCCGCCGCGCCGGAGGCCCTCTCCGGCAAACTGCTGGGCACCGCGTGGGTCGCCGGCTTCACCGCCCTGGCCGTCGCGATCACCGGCCTGACCTCCGTACTCGACGCGCCGGAACTCCAGTCCGTCCTGTGGCCCGCCGGATCCGGCATCATCGTCGGCCTGCTCTACCTGGCCGAAGGAGCCGTACGCCGCAACGTGCTGCACTACGGTCTCGGCATCTGGCTCGCCCTGGCCTCCGCCGCCGTGCTCTTCCTCGAAGCCCCCGGCCTCTACTGGGCCCTGGCTGCCGCGGGCGGTGGCGCCTACGCCCTCGCCACGGTCCTCGAGGCCCGCCGCCTGCGCACCTTCGAGGACCCGCCGCACCACTGACGCCCCACTAACGCCCACGGCCGTGTGCGAGCCTCCTTTTTCGTCCTCTTGACGATATCAACGCTGCACGATTATCGTCATGCTGACGAAATTAAGGAGGCTCGCCATGGCCGACATCACCCGGCGCTTCGGCTGGCGTCATCTGCGATCCGCGCCCACCACCCACATCCGCCACCACAGGCGCGGCCGGCTCGTCCATGACGGCCGAGGGCTCAGCTTCTGGTACCGGTCGCTGTCGGCGGCGCTGTCCGAAGTGCCCGTCGACGACCGGGAGCTGGCCATGGCCTTCCACGCCCGTACGGCCGACTTCCAGGACGTCACCGTGCAGGCCACCGTCACCTACCGGATCAGCGACCCGGCCGCGGCGGCGGACCGGCTCGACTTCTCCGTCGACCCGGACACCGGCAGCTGGCGCGGCGCGCCCCTGGAGCAGATCTCCACCCTGCTCACCGAGACCGCGCAGCAGCACACGCTGGACGTGCTGGCGCGGACCCCGCTGGCCGTCGCCCTGGTGGACGGCGTCGCCTCGGTACGCCAGAGCGTCGCCGCCGGTCTCGCCGCCGAGCCCAGGCTCCCGGCCACCGGCATCGACGTGGTGACCGTGCGCGTCGTCGCGATCCGGCCCGAGGCCGAGGTGGAGCGCGCCCTGCGCACGCCGGCCCGCGAACAGATCCAGCAGGAGGCGGACCGGGCCACGTACGAACGCCGGGCCGTCGCCGTCGAGCGCGAGCGTGCGATCGCCGAGAACGAGCTGGCCAGTCAGATCGAACTGGCCCGGCGCGAGGAGCAGCTGGTCGAACAGCGCGGCGTCAACTCCCGTCGGGAGGCCGAGGAGAAGGCTGCGGCCGACAGCGTACGGACCGAGGCCGAGGCGGCCCGCAAGGTCGCCCTGGCCCGCGCGGACGCCGAGGCGGCACGCGAGACGGGCTCGGCACGCGCCGAGGCCCAGGCCGCCTGGCTGCAGGTGCACGGCGCGACCGGCCCGGGCACGCTGTACGCCCTGGCGGCGACCCGGCTGGCGGAGAACCTGCCGCGCATCGAGAGCATCACCCTCTCCCCGGACGTCCTCACCGGCCTCCTCAGCAAGCTCGGGCATCCGGATTCCGGGGCGGACGCATGAGCCTGGCCCCGCGAGCGGTGCTCGTGCACCGCAGGACCGAGTACGAGGAACTGATCGACCGGCACGGGACGCACGGGCAGGCCGCGTTCTTCCTCTCCAGCCGGGGCCGCTCGATCAGCGAGGTGGCCGACCGCCACGCCCGCACCCGCCAGGCGCTGCGGGAGGTGGCGGCGGCGGTTCCCCTGACCTGGCGCCGCTCCCAGGTGGAGCGGGCGGACCTGGACCGCTTCCTGTTCGCGCCGGAGGACGTGGTGGTCGTGGTCGGGCAGGACGGTCTGGTCGCCAACACCGCGAAGTACCTCACCGGGCAGCCGGTGGTCGGCATCGACACCGACCCGGGACGCAACCCCGGAATCCTGGTCCGTCACGGCGTCGCCGATACGGCCGCCCTCCTGCGTGCCGCGACCGCCGGCGGACGGACGGAGGACCTGACCATGGTCGAGGCCGTCGCCGACGACACCCAGCGCCTTCTCGCGCTGAACGAGATCTACCTGGGCGCGCCCGGCCACCAGACGGCCCGCTACCGCCTGGGCCCCGACGGCGAGAACGGCCCCGGCGAGGCCCAGGCGTCCTCCGGGGTACTCGTCGGCACCGGCACCGGAGCCACCGGCTGGCTGCGCTCCCTGTGGCTGGAGCGCGGCGGCACCGCGCACCTGCCCGCGCCGTGCGACCGCCAGCTCCTGTGGTTCGTGCGCGAGGCCTGGCCGTCGCCCGCGACCGGAACCTCCAGGGTCGCCGGCCAGTTGGAGCGGGAGCAGAGACTGCGGCTGACCGTGGAGTCGGACCGGATCGTGGTCTTCGGCGACGGGATGGAGGCCGACGCCCTGCAGCTGACGTGGGGCCAGAGCGTACGACTGGGCATCGCGGCGACATCACTGCGCCTGCTGACGTGAGCCCCGCTCGCTGCTGGATTCCGCCGGGTCACTGGGCGCTCGGCCCGGTGACGAAGGCTCCCTCCTTGTCGTAGGGCCAGGCGTTGGCGACGCAGCCGCGCAGACCCTTGATCTGCTGCATCATCACGGGGGCCGGCTTGCCGGGGCCCGCGCAGGTCGCGTGCGCGTGGCCCAGGAAGTGACCCATCTCGTGATTGATGATCAGCGCCCGGTAGTCATGGATCGGCCCGTCGAAGGTGGGTGAGCCCTTGACCCAGCGCTTGAGGTTGACCACCACACCGCCGGGGACCTCGCAGTTGTACTCGCCTTCGGTGTCCTGCTGAATGCCCGCCCAGCACAGTGCGTCCGCCGTACCCGGTGTCGCGATCTGCACGGTGAGGTCATGGGCCTGTCCCTCGCCCACGAGCTGGAACGCGTGGGCCTGGTCCCGGGTCCAGCCCCTGGGCGCGCCGAGTATCGCGGCGATCTCGTCGGCCGCTTGGGCCGGCGAGATGTCGAGGCCGGTCTCGACCTGCACCACGTACCGCAGCGGCCGTTGGCCCTGACCGACCTTCGCGCCGCCGGCCTGCGCGGTGACGAAAGTGCCCGCACCCTTCGAGGGGACGGCGATCTCGGTGGCCTTCGGATTCGGAGTGGGAGTCGGGGCCGGGACGGGTGTGACGGGCATGACGGGTGTGGCGGGCGTGGCGGGCGCCCCGGCCCGCGCCGGCGGTGCACCGGTCGGCGTCTCGTCCAGGAGGAACGCGGCCGAGCCCAGCAGGCCCGCCGCCACCGCCCCGCCGGCCAGGTACGTCCGGCCCCTGCGGCGTGGGCGGCCGCGTCTGCCCGAGGACCCCCGGTGACGGCCACCGCGGTGGGAAGCCGGGGTGCTGCCCGTGGCCGATACGCGTTCCTGCTGTCGTGCCGCATTCATGGCAACCGAAGCTCGCCGACACAGATGATCACCGTGAGATGGGATAGTCACGAAACGGTAACGGATGGTCGGCCGGCCGCTTCGCGGAAGCTCTCCGTCCGAGCTGGTATGACCCTTCTGTAACAGCTGCCGAGAAGGGCCTTCTCGCAGGTCGGAGCCCCAACGCGAGCTGCTTAGACTGTCGAGGTGCCAAGAGTCCTCATTGTCGAAGACGACCCTGATGTCCGTAAGGCCATCCAGCTGGGGCTGCGTCACCAGGGGCATGACGTCCTCGCCGCCGGAACGGGTGAGGAGGGGTTGGAACAGCTCCACCCCCACCACCCGGACGTCGTCGTGCTCGACCTCATGCTGCCCGGCATGTCCGGCCTCGACGTGTGCCGGCGGATCAGGGAACGCGACCAGGTGCCGATCATCATGGTGACCGCCAAGGGCGACGACATCGACGTGGTCGTGGGGCTCGAGGCGGGCGCGGACGACTACGTGGTCAAGCCGGTGCAGGCCAGGGTCCTCGATGCACGGATACGCGCCGTGCTGCGCCGGCAGGACGCATCGGTCTCCGACTCCGTCCGTCCCAGAGCGGAGTCGCACGGCGAGCTGGTCATCGACCGGGCGGGGCTCGTCGTGACCCACCGCGGCGCACCCGTCGCGCTCGCCCCGTCCGAGCTCCGGCTGCTGCTGACCCTGTCGGCCTCGCCCGGACAGGTCTTCAGCCGCCAGCAGTTGCTCGAAGCCGTCTGGGAGCACGGCTACAACGGCGACGTACGGCTCGTGGACGCCTGTGTGAAGCGCCTGCGCGGCAAGCTCGGCGAGCTGGGCGGGGACCCCTGGTACATCCAGACCGTACGCGGCTTCGGCTACCGCTTCGGTTCCCCGTGAACGGCCGGAGACTCATCACGGGACGCCGGCGCGCGACCGCCGCGGCCACGCCCGCCCCCGAACCGGCGGGATTTCGCCGGGCGATCCTCGCGAAGGTCCCGCTCGCGCTGCGGGGCCTGCGCCCCCGCCTGGTGGTGGCCTTCGTCCTGCTGACCATGGCCGGCGCGCTGAGCACCGGAGCCGTCGCCTTCCGGGAGGCGCGCACGGGAGTGCTGCAGCAGAGCCAGGACTCCGTCATCCGGCAGTTCCGGGCCGGCGTCAATGCCGCGGTCGTCGGCATTCCCCCGTCGCCGACCGAGAACCACCTGCAGAAGGCGGCGAGCCAGGTCTTCCACACCAACCAGTCCCCGGGACGGCGGGTGATGGCCACGTACGGCAGCCTCCGCGCCTCCGCGCCCGGCCCCGACGGCTTCGACAGGATCAGCCCGGAGCTGCGCCGGTCCGTGGAAACCGAGCGCGCCGCGGTGTTCCAGCGGGTGAACGCGGGCGGGCGCCCCTATCTCGTCGTCGGGATGCCCGTCACGTACGACAGCAGCGACGGCTCGGAGCCCCGGCTCTCGGGGATGGTGATGTACCTGGTGGAGCCCCAGGACACCGAACAGGCCTACGTGGACGCCATCGTCAGCGCCATCAAGGACGCCACCCTGGTGGCACTGGGCCTGGCCGTCCTCCTGGCCCTGCTGGCGGCCCGCGGCGTACTGCGCCCCGTACGGGCGTTGCAGCAGGCGACGCATCGGATGGCCGACGGTCACCTCGACGTCCGGCTGGCCGTCAACGGATCCGACGAACTCGCCGACCTCTCCCGGTCCTTCAACCACACGGCCGCCGCCCTGGAAGTGTCGGTCGCGGAGTTGCGCCGCCTGGAGGCCCAGGCACGCCGCTTCGTCGCGGACGTCTCGCACGAACTGCGGACGCCGCTGGCGGCGATGTCGGCGGTCACCGACGTCCTGGACGCGAACGTCCCGCACCTGAACCGGGATGCCGGCGAGGCGCTGCAGCTCATCAGCGCGGGCACCAGCCGGCTGAGCGGGCTGGTGAACGACCTGATGGAGATCTCCCGCTTCGACGCGGGAGCGGCCGAACTCGGTCTCGACGAGATCGACCTGGCCGAGTTCGTGCACCGCACGCTCACGGCGCGGGGCTGGCAGGACGAGGTGGAGACCCGTCTCCCCCGGCCGGGAGTGCTCCGGGCCCGCGTCGACCCGCGCCGGCTCGACGTGGTGATCGCCAACCTGGTCGGCAACGCGCTGCGGCACGGCGCCCCGCCGGTACGGCTGTGCATGAGCGTGAGAGAGGAAGGAGCGGATGCGGCGTGGGCGGTCATCGAGGTGACCGACAACGGGACGGGTATCGCCGAGGGCTCCCTGCCGCACATCTTCGAGCGCTTCTACAAGGCGAGCACGGCACGGGCCAGGAGCGAGAGCAGCGGACTGGGCCTGGCCATCGCGGCGGAGAACGTACACCTGCACGGAGGGCACATCAGCGCCACGAACCTGCCCGGGGGCGGAGCGGTGTTCACCGTCGAACTGCCCCTGCACCGCGACATCGCCGCTCCCGTCGACGGCTCCACCGCGGGTGCCCTGTGAGCGGCTCGCGCACCAGGGCGCTGCTGTCAGGGGTCGCGGCCGCGCTCACGCTCGCGCTCGCGCTGACCGCGTGCGGAGTCCCGCCGTCCGACGTCATCCAGGCCGGCGAGCCGGCGAGCGGCATACCGGCCCCCGGGTCGACGCCCCCGGCCCCGGTCGCCGTCCACCTCTACTTCTGGACCAACGGCGACGTGGTGGCGTACCCCCGCAGGATCAACGGTCCTGGGGATCTCGGAACCCTCGTGGATCAGCTCTTCAGCGGGCCGACGGCCGGCGAGGCCATGACGGCCACCACACAGCTGCCTCGTCTGAGCGCCGCCCCGACCGTGGTGGCCGACAGCGGCACTGGGGTTTCCGTCAAGCTCCCCAAGGGTGTGGCTCCCCTCAGCCAGCGCGCCATGTTGCAGGTGGCGTGCACCGTGGCGCACGCGACGAACGCGAGCGGCACGCCACCCACGGACGCGGCGGGGAACGGCGCCCCTGTGGCATCGCCCGCCCCCACGGAGTCATCCCCCGTGCCCACGAGCGTCCGTGTGTCCGGGGACGGCTGGGCGATGACCCAGTCGACCGACCCGTGCCCCCGTCCTTACCAGCCGTAGCCGTAGCCATAGCCGTAGCCATTCGCTGGAGAGCGCGGCGCCGGGAACCGGCGCCTCCGGCCGGACGTCTCCTGAGATCATGATCATTGATGCAGGCGAAGTGATGCAGGACTGGGAGTCGATCTACCAGGGGTACTTCCTCGGGGAACACGACGAGACCCTGCTGCAGTGCGTGGAGCGGCTCGACGGGGCGCGTGCCGCCCGACCGTGTGATCCGGACGTGTCGGCGTTCTACACGCTCGGCCTGGTGTGGACGTACGCGCATGCGTCGTACGACGCGGAGCCCGAGGTGGCACGGCGGGTGGTGGCGGCACTGTCGGCCGCTGCCGCGGACCCTGCCCTCGGGCGGGCAGCGTGTCCGCACTCGGGCCATCCGTGCGACGACGACCTGGACACGCACCTGGAGGCCTTCGAGGTGATGCTGTCTCTGCTGGCCGGGGAGTCCGACTACACCTGGGCAGACCTCGACGAAACGGGTGCGGATCCCCACCCGGGGTCCCGCTGGCGCTGTCCGCACAACGTGGCGGGCTTCGCTCGGTCGGCCGCCGACGCGATCGGGCTGCACCGAGGCTGGTGATCCCTTCGGCCCGCGTGCGGGTACCGGGGTCTGATCACCTCTGTACCCGCGCGGACCCGTGCGAACGATCAGGCGCCCTGTGGCGGTCGGCACTCCTGGTGCGTGCGGGCCCGGGCCGCGTCCGGGTGGGACGGATTCCAGAGCTGGTCGGCCTCACCGCGGGCGACGTGATCCTCGTAGAGCCTCACCTTGAACCGCATCACGTCCAAGGCCTCCTGCAGTTCCCGGATCTGCGTCTCCACGTGGCTCTCGTGGCGGCGCAGCAGCTCCAGCCGCTCGAGTTCGTTGCCCGGGCCGCTGCGGACCAGCTCGATGTACTGCCTGATCATCGCCAGTGACATGCCGGAGGAGCGCAGCTTGGTGCAGATCGCCAGCCACTCCAGGTCTTCCTCGTGGTAGATCCGGCGGCCGTTGGACAGGCGGCGCACCGGATTGGCGAACAGGCCCTCCCGCTCGTAGAACCGCAGCGCGTGCACGCTCAGCCCGCTGCGCTCCGCCACTTCGCCGATGCTCAGGTCCATGAGCGACTCCCGTCACACAGCTCTTGATCTAGACCGGACTCTAGCTTCTAGCGTCGAGCTGCTGTCCCATCGGCAATCGGAATGCGGGAGAACATGAACGTTTGGTTTGTCACCGGTGCATCGCGCGGGCTCGGCGCGGAGATCACGCGTGAGGCTCTGGACCGAGGGCACCGTGTGATCGCCACGGCGAGGGACGTGTCGGCCCTGCACAAGGCGTATCCGCAGAAGCCGGACGGCTTGCTGGCGGTGCAGGCGGACGTGACCGAACCGGAGCAGCTGACGGCCGCGGTGGAGGCCGGCCTGGCGGAGTTCGGCCGGATCGACGTCGTGGCCAACAACGCCGGTTACGGCCTCGTGGGCGCGATCGAGGAGACCTCCGACAAGGCTGCCCGCGACCTGTTCGACGTCAACGTGTTCGGCGTGCTCAACACGTTGCGGGCGACGCTGCCGACCTTGCGGTCCCAGCGATCCGGACACGTGGTGAACATCAGCTCCGTGGGCGGCTTCGCCACCGCTCCGGCGGTGGGCCTGTACGGCGCGTCGAAATTCGCCCTCGAGGGCATCTCCGAGGCGCTGCACGGCGAACTGGCGCCGCTCGGTGTCCACGTCACGATCGTCGAACCAGGCGGTTTCCGCACCGACTTCCTGGGCAGCTCCAGCATCCGCGTCGAACCGGCCGCCATCGCCGACTACGCCGCCGCCGCGGGACCGGTGCGCGAGGCACTGGCCATGAACGACGGCCTCCAGCCGGGCGATCCGAAGAAGGCGGCCAAAGCCATCGTGGACGTCACGGAGGTCACCGCGCCGCCGCTGCGCCTGCAGCTGGGCGCGGACGCGGTCGAGCGCGTCGAGGCGAAGCTGGATCTGGTACGGCGTGAGCTCGACCAATGGCGCCACGTGGCCCTCTCCACCGCCATCTGAGAAGTCGTCCGTCGGTCCGGCCGGAGGCGGCCGCCGACCCGGCCGGACCCGGCCGCCGGCCCGAACGCGGTCTCGTGACCGGGTGATCCCACCCGGTCGAGGACATGGCCGACGGCACCGTGATCGGCATGGCGGACCACCGCGACCTGGATCCGTTCGCCGGGATGGCCACGGTCGGCGTCACCATGGGGGGGGGACTGACCGTCACGGCACGGGGGGCGGCCGGGCGCGTGGCGCGGTCCCGTCGCCGCCTGCACGTGGCCGATCGGCGATAGGGTGCCGCCCGTGTCCGAGCATCCGCGCGACCTCGTCGGTTACGGCGCCCGACCACCGCACGCCGCCTGGCCGGGCGGCGCCCGCGTCGCCGTCAGTCTCGTCCTCAACTACGAGGAGGGCGGCGAGCGATGCGTCCTGGAGGGCGACCCCGCATCGGAGGGGTTCCTGCACGAGCTCGTCGGCGCACCGCCCGTGGTCGGCGGGCGCGAGCTGAACGTCGAGTCGATGTTCGCGTACGGTGCGCGCGCCGGCTTCTGGCGCGTCCACCGCACGCTCACGGCGCACGCCGCCCCGGTCACCGTCTACGCCGTGGCGCAGGCGCTCGAACGCAACCCGGAGGCGGCGCGGGCGATGGGCGCCGCCGGGTGGGAGGTGGCCGGCCACAGCAGGCGCTGGATCGACTACCGCCATGTGCCCGAGGACACCGAGCGCGAGGACGTCCGGCGTTCGGTCGACACGATCCAACGGCTCGTCGGCCGCCGGCCCGTGGGCTGGTACACGGGCCGGACGAGCCCGAACACGCGGCGCCTGGTCGCCGAGGAGGGCGGCTTCCTCTACGACTCCGACGACTACTCGGACGACCTGCCGTTCTACGTCGAAGCGGCCGGCCGTTCGCACCTCGTGGTGCCGTACAGCCTCGATGTGAACGACTTCAAGTTCCTCATCGTCCACGGGTTCACGACCGCGGACGACATGCTCACGTACCTCGTCGACACGTTCGACACCCTGCACGCGGAGGGCGCCGACCGTCCCCGCATGATGAGCGTCGGCATGCACGGCCGGATCATCGGGCACCCCGGCCGGATCCGGGCGATCGACGGGTTCCTGCAACACGTCGCACGGCGCGGCGGGGCGTGGCTCGCCACGCGCGAGCAGATCGCGCGGCACTGGCTCGCCACGCACCCGCCACTGCCGCGCTGACGCGTGCCCGGCCCCGGTCGGGTGGCCTCAGGCGGCGGGTTCGATGCCCCAGGCCGCGGCCCGGGCCGCGGCGGCCGCACGGTTGGGGAGGTCGAGCTTGGCGAGGATGTGCTCGATGTGGGTGCCCACGGTGCGCGGCGCGATGTACAGCCGCTCGGCGATCTCCCGGTTGGTGCGGCCGGCGGTGAGCTCCGCCAGCACCTGGAGCTCCCGCGGCGAGAGCCCGCCGGGGGCTGCGGGGGCGGCGGCCGTGGCTTCCTCGGGCGGCGGGCCCGCGTTCCGGTCGACCGTCGCGGCCAGGGCCTCGGTGAGGAGGGTGACCACGGCGCGCGCCGGATCGGGCGTGCGCCGCGGCCGCTGGACGCTGACGTTCAGCATGCCGACGTACCGGCCGTCGGCGGCGAACAGGCACTGGGCCACGCCGTCCTCGATGCCGAGGGGGCGCAGCACGTCCTGGAAGCCCGGGGAGGCCGCCAGGAGTTCCCGGGGAACGTCCCTGAGCCAGAGGCCGCCTCGGGCCGGGCTGCGGAGCACGGCGAACACCGGGTCGTGGTGGAGGCGGGTCTCGATGTAGGCCGTGGCGTCGTCCGGGTAGCTCCCGGCCAGGGTGGTGTGACGCCCGCGCAGCGGATCCCACCGGGCCAGCGAGGCGTGGTCGTACTCCATCACCTCCGCCAGCGCCGACAGGACCGTGTCGACGCCGGTCGCCCCGGTCGTGGCGCTCCTGGCGGCCTCGCGCACGTGGACGGCCGCGTCCAGGATGTCCGTCGTGCTCCGCTGCGCTGCCATCATCCAAGAATGATCATGTATCTGGCATACGTCAATCGCGTCGGGTGTCACGCAGAGTGTCGTGCAGGGTGTCATGCACGACCTGACCGTCCATCACCGTGAGGACGACGGGCATCTTCGGGATGTCGTGGGGGTCGGCGGCGAGCAGGTCCCCGTCGAGTACGCAGAGGTCGGCGGCCTTGCCCGGCTCCAGGGAGCCCTTCCAGCCGTCGGCGAAGTCCTGCCAGGCCGCGTCGATCGTGTAGGTGCGGATCGCCTCGGCCAGGCCTATGCGCTGCTCGGGGCCGCTGACCCGGCCGGCCGCCTTCGACTCGCGCAGCATCATCGTGGCGACGCCCTGGCGCCAGTCCGGGTACGTGACGGGCGCGTCGGACCCGCTCGCGACGCGCACGCCGGCGTCGATGGCGTCACGGTAGGGCCATGCGTACGCGGCCCGTTCGGCGCCCACGAACGCCTCCTCCATGTCGGCGACGGTCCACTTGATGGTGGGGTTCATGTTGACCCCGAAATCGTGCGCGGCCAGCACCTTCATGCTGTGGGCGGTGAGGAAGTCGCCGTGGATGACGTAGTGGCGGGCGTCGGACCGCGGGTGGTCGGCCGCGGCCGCGGCGAAGGCGTCCGCGACGGTGTCGATGGCACGGTCGCCCGTGACGTGGACGCCGAGTTGGTGTCCGGCGGCGTGGGCGTGCCGGATCATGGCGTCGATCTCGGCGATCCGCTCGGCGTCGCTCTCGCCGCCGACGCAGAGGGAGCCGCAGCCCCCGCCGGTGTACGGCTGGTGCATCCAGGCCGTCTTGTTGGGGACGATGCCATCGGCGAAGATCTTGACCCCGTGGATCGCCAGGCGCCGCGGATCCGCCTCCTGCGCCTGGCCCTGCCCCTGGCCCTGGCCATCGGGGGCGCCGGGGTCGGTGAGGGCGGCGAGGGTACGGGCGAACTCCTCGGCGGTGCCCGCCATACCGGTGGGCAGGAGCAGGACGCCGACGCGGGCGGTCAGTTCGCCGTCGGCCAGCAGCCGCCGGTACACGTCGAGGGTCTCGGCGCCGAGGGCACCCCGCATGATGCCGTCGCCGCCGGGACCGAGCCCGGGCTCGGTGTAGCTGGTGATGCCGAGCTCGGCGAGCGCGGCGAGGGCCGCCCTGATCGCGTCGGTCCGCTCCTGCCGGGTGAGCGGCGGCAGTGCGTTCTGGACGAGGGCCTGGGCCCCTTCGTGGAGCAGCCCGGTCGGCTCCCCGGTCCCGTCGACGACGACGGCGCCGCCGGGCGGCGCGACGGTGTGCCGGTCGATCCCCATGAGCTCCAGCGCCTTGGAGTTGACCCAGGTGGCATGCCCGGAGAAGGAGTACAGGACGACCGCGTGGTCCGGGCTGACGGCGTCGAGGTCGTGCCGCGAGGGCTGCCGCGCGGGATCGTGGACGCACTCCTCGAGGTAACCGGTGTCCCAGCCGTGTCCCGTGATCCACTGCCCGTCCGGAACCCGCCCGACGGCCTCCCGTACCGCTTCGGCCACGTCGGCGAGGCTGGAGACGGCGGGGTGGCCGAGGTCGAGGGAGAGCGGCGGCGTCGCCATACCGAAGGCGCATCCGTGCAGATGGGAATCGTTGATCCCGGGAAGCAGCGTCGCCCCCTTCAGGTCGACGACGCGGGTACGGGGCCCGACCAGCGGCTCGACGTCCTCGCGCCCGCCGACGGCGCTGATGACCCCACCGGTCACCGCCAGGGCCGAGGCGACGGAGAACTCCGCGTCGACCGTGACCACTCGGCCACCGAGAAACACCAGGTCAGCATGTACGTCCACAGGAGGGTCCTTTCGAAGACCGGGCGCGCCGCGGCGGCCCGTAAACGATCTCCCGAGGACTATGGCCGCGCTCTCACCTCCCGCACATCGGTCATCCCACCGATGCCGTGGGGAGCGGGCGCCGGGCGGGCCCCGCCCCGCGCGCAGGGCGGCCCGCGGTCAGGCCACCGGGCGGATCCGGTCGCCGGTCGCCCGGCGCAGGGCGGCCTCCAGGCGGTCCCGGACCGCGGTCTGGGCGGCGATGCGCTCGTCGAGGACCGCCAGCCGCTCCACGGCCACCTGGATGCCCTTGTCCGACGGCGGCGCCGCGGTCACGTCCGCGTCGAGGCACGGCAGGAAGACCCGTACGTCGTCCAGGACGAGCCCGGCGGCCAGGAGGTGGCGGATGTTGCGGACCCGGACCACCGCCCGCTCGTCATAGACCCGGTACCCATTGGGGGTCCGCTCCGAGGAGATCAACCCCGCCTGCTCGTAATGCCGCAGCGCACGGGCGCTCGCCCCACTCGCCCTGGCCAGCTCACCGATCCGCATCCGCTCCGCCCTCCCGGGCACCACTCCTATCACGCCACGACCGCCCCGCCGTCGACGGGGAGTACGACGCCGGTGACGAACGACGCGGCCGGTGCGGCGAGCCGGGTGATCGCCCAGGCCACCTCCTCGGGGCGGCCGAGCCGGCCCATCGGGGTGTGCGCCACCTGCCACTCCCTCACCGCCGCCATCCGTTCGGGTGTCAGGCCCTGGTGCTCGCCGATGGGGGTGTCGATCGCGCCCGGTGCGACCGCCACCACCCGGACCCCGCGCGGTGCCAGTTCGACCGCCCAGCTGCGCGTCAGGGTCTCCAGAGCGGTCTTGGTCGCCGCGTAGACGGAGCTGCCCGGCCAGGCCCGCTGCCCCACCGACGTACTCACGTTGACGATCACTCCGCCGGACGCCGTCAGGGACGGCAGCGCGGCCTGGGCCATCAGGACGGGTGCGGTCAGGTTGGTGGCGATCTGCGACGCGATCGTCTCCGGCCCGAGACTGCCGAGCGCGCCGCTGTGCACCACGCCGGCGTTGTTGACCAGCACGTCCAGCCGGCCGTACGTCTCCAGCGCGGTCCGGACGATCAGTTCGGGACCGCCGGCAGCGGTGACGTCGGCGGTCAGCGGGGTGATCCGGTCGTGCCCGGCGGCGGTCTCGGCGAGTGGTTCGGCCCGTCGGCCGACGGCGATGACGTGGGCGCCCTCGGCGGCGAAGGCGCGGGCGGTGGCCCGGCCGATCCCGGTGCCGGCTCCGGTGACGGCGACGATCCTCATGCCCTGGGGTGTTGTGCTGCTGTCCATGCCGGTCATCCTTCAACCCTGCCGCCAGTGGCAAGGTCAAGCGGCGGCTGCCGGGGCACACGACGTGCGCACCCGTCCTGCCGGCGCACCGGTGACCGCCTCCGCGCGCCCTCGCGGTGGTCCGCCGCGGACCGGACGAGGTCGCCGCGGTGGCGTGTCAGCGGGTGCACTTACGCTCGTGTCCATGAACGTGGATGATCTTGCGTGGCAGGCGGGCAACTTCGGCGGTATTCCTCCGCGAAGAGTGACGTCGCTGCTGGAGCACGGTCATCTGGACCTGGTGATCCGGGCGGCGTCGGAGCGCGGCGAGTGGTTGGGCGGGGTACGTCGACGAGGCCGTCGACCTGCTCGTCCCGCTCATCGACGGATGGTGGACCCTGTCCGTCCTGGTGGAGATCACCGAGGGCCAGGGCCGTGACGAGCGCGTGCTGGAGCTGATCGCCCCGCACACCGAGAGCGCGCGCCGGGCGGCCGGGACCGGGAGCCGGTGGAGCCACCCCTTCTCCAACGCGCAGGAACTGCAGGCCCAGGTGCTGGAGCGGGCTGGCCGTGCCGACGAGGCGATCCGGATCCTCGGCCGGGACATCTCCGGACACCGCTACCTCACGCAGAACACCCTCACCGCATACGCCGGGCTCCTGGCGCGTCACGGCCGGCTCGACGCGCTGCGCGAGCTGGCCACCGGGCAGCACGCGCACACCGTCCTGGACGTCTACGCCGGTGCCCTTCGGGACGGTGGCCGGGCCGGGGAAGCCGAAGCGGTGATGCGCGACGCCATCGCCGCCGACGACTGGGTCGGATACCGTGCCTGGCTCTCCTCGGCACTGCTCCGCGACGGCCGGCTGGACGACGCGATCGCCGTGGCCGAACCCGGCTTCGGCTGGTACGACTGTTCCAACCTCCTGGTACCGCTCGTGTACGCGCTGCTCGATCGCCCCGAGGAACTGCTCCGCCTCGTGGAGCACCCCGATGTCGTGCGCCACCACGGCCACGAGGAGTTCCAGCACGGGTGGCGGGCCTCGGCCCTGGCCGGCCTCGGCCGCCTCGACGAGGCGATCGCCCTGGCCGAAGCGCACCCGGACTCCTGGACCGACCCGCGGATCTTCAAGGCCGGCCTCCTCACTGCCGCCGGCCGCCTCGACGACGCCGCCGCCGAACTGCGGGCGGTCGGCACGATCACGGCACGCGAGGAGCTCTGCGAGGTCCTGGTCCGCCAGGGGGCGGCCGGCCGAGGCGATCGCCGTCCACCCCACGGTGGCCGAGCAGCGGGCCGCCCAGCCGAAGCGCGAACCCGTCCCCGTGGACGGGAACGGGTACTCCCTGGAGCCACCCTTCTAGGCGAGGCCGTCGCCGGTCGGGAGCATCGCCCGGGCACGGGCACGCGGTCTTTCGGTCAGGCCCGGTGTCGGGCAGGATGCGCGTCGCACCGGAACGTCCGCCGGACGCCGTCCGGAGGGGGCGGTGCCGCGCCCGGAAGGGGGCCGTGTGGCAGCAGGGGACCAGCAGGCGCAGCGGGACGCGTTCTACCGCGACCCCTATCCGCGCTATGCCCTGGCCCGCCGGGCCGACGGCCTGACCTGGGTGCCGGAGGCCGACGCCTGGCTGGTCGCGCGGGACGCGGACGTACGGGAAGTGCTGCGACGCGCCGAGGACTTCTCCTCCGCCAACGCGCTGCTGCCCGACGTCCCCCTCTCGGAGGGCGCGCTCGGCGTCCTTCCGCGGGGGTTCGGACCGCGGCCGACCGTGGTGTCCTCCGACGGCGCGGCCCACCGGCGCTACCGGATGCCGCTGAACCGCGGGCTGTCCTCGGGCCGCGTCGCGGCGGTGCTTCCGTACGCCCGCGAGCAGGCCCGCGCGCTGGTGGGGGGCTTCCTCGGCCAGGGCTCGGCCGAGTTGGTGGAGGCGTACGCCCGCCGGCTGCCCGGGCTGGTCATCGGCCGGCTCATCGGGTTGGACCCCGCTGACGTCCCCGCGGCCGTGCGGGGCGGCTACCGGGCCGAGGAGCTGTTCTTCCGCCCCCTGTCCCCGGCGGGGCAGGTGGCCGCCGCCGAGGAGGTCGTGGCGCTCCAGCACCTGCTGGACGGCTACGTCCGCGACCGACGGGCCCGCCCCCGCGAGGACCTGTGCTCGGACCTGGTGGCGGCCCTCGCCCCCGGGGACGGCGAGTTGAGCCTCGAACAGCGCCACGAGCTGGTGGCCAACCTGCAGAACCTGCTGATCGCCGGCTTCCTGACGACGAGCGCGCTGATCTCCACCGCTCTGCTGCATCTGCTCGCGGACCGGGAGCAGTGGTCGCTGCTGTGCTCCGATCCGGAGCTGGTCGGGGCGGCCGTGGAGGAGTCCGCCCGTTTCGACCCGCCGATCCAGGGCTTCCGGCGGGTCACCACGCGGCCGGTGACCCTGGCCGGCACGCGGCTCCCGGCGGGAGCGACCGTGCTCGTGGCCTACGCGTCGGCCAACCGGGACGGGGGCCGCCACCCGGATGCCGACCGGTTCGACATCCGGCGCCCCGCGGACCGGCGGCACCTCGCCTTCGGCCACGGGCCGCACAACTGCCCTGGCGCCCGGCTGGCGCGTGCGCAACTCCACCTGACGCTGGAGCTGTTCTCCGGGGCCCTGCCCGGTCTCCGGCTGGACGGACGGCGCCCGGCGCCGTCCATGCACCCCACCCTCATCCACCGCTCCCCGGAGATCCTGTACGTGACCTGGTGAGCCGCCGGGTCGGGACGGGCCGGGTGGTCGGGGATTCCCTGCCCGCGGATCCTGCGGAGCACCGGGTCCGGAACGTATGATCAAGAAATGTCTGACGCAACCGAGACCACGCCCGGCTGGCTGACCACGGACGAGCTGGAGACGGCCCGGGCCCGGATGCCGATCCTCTACGTGGAGGCCGTGCCCGTCCGCGTGGACGAGAGCGGCCAGGTCACCAGCATCGGCCTGCTCCTGCGCATCGGACCGGACGGCACGGTCAACCGCACCCTGGTGTCCGGCCGCGTCCTGCACCACGAGCGCATCCGTGACGCGCTGCTGCGTCATCTGGAGAAGGACCTCGGCCCGGTCGCGCTGCCCCGGATCCCCGCCTCGCTCCAGCCCTTCACGGTCGCCGAGTACTTCCCCACTGTGGGCGTCTCCTCGTACCACGATCCGCGTCAGCACGCCGTGTCCCTCGCGTACGTCGTGCCGGTGGCCGGTGACTGCCGCCCGCGGCAGGACGCCCTCGACCTGGTCTGGTTCAGTCCGCAGGAAGCGGCCTCCCCGGCCGTCCAGAACGAGATGCCGGGCGGCCACGGAGTGCTGCTGAAGCAGGCACTGGCGCACGTGGGCCACACCTACTGACGCGACGCCCGGACCGGGGTCGCCACCACCTTCGGGAGGGCGGCGGCCCTGCCCCACCCGGTGGTGGCGTAGGTGTGGTCCTTCGCGTCCGTGTCCGCCGCCGCGTTGGCGGCGCAGCCTCAGTGTGCGTAGTACGCAAGGAAGTTGCGCGATCCGTTCACCCGCCACCGCCTCGACGTCGGCGGTAGGGCTGCCGGGACCTCCCACAGGCTCCTGCCTCCCGGCTCGAGAACCGCGGGACCGACGGCCGCATCCGGCCCGGGCCCGGTGTCCAGTAACGCCGCGCGGCCCAGTCATCGGAACAGGAGACACGTCTCATGCCATCTGCTCGTCAGCAACGCCCGGGCATACGGCGCTCGGCCGCGCCCGCCTGGGCGGCGGCCACGCTGGGGCTCGCCCTACTCGGGGTCACCGCCGTGGTGCCGTCCGCCCCGGCCGCGGCGACCGCGGGGACCGCCACGGCCTCCGCCCCGGTGGGGTCCGAGACGACCACACCGTTCGCCGCCCGCAGCGAGGGCTACTACTGCTTCAGGATCCCCTCGCTGGTCACCACGCGCTCCGGCGCCCTGCTCGCGTTCGCCGAGGGCCGGGTCAGCACGTGCAGCGACATCGGGCACAACGACATCGTGATGAAGAAGTCGACGGACGGCGGGAAGACCTGGGGGCCCCTGACCGTCGTCGCCGGAGCGAACGACGACGACGCCCACGGGAACCCCTCGCCCGTCGTCGACGCCGTGACCGGCCGCGTCTCCCTGCTGTACGCCACCAGCGACTGGAGCCAGAACCCCGACGGCAGCCTCAACCGGGGCGCCCGCAGCCTGCGGGCGGCGCACAGCATCGACGAAGGGGCCGCGTGGCAGAACGGTGCCTCGCTCGGCCACCTGAAGCCCGCGGACTGGACCTGGGTCTCCACCGGACCGGGCCACGGCATCCAGCTCGGCCGTGGCGCGCACCACGGCCGGCTGGTCGTGACCGGTGACCACGCGACCAAGGACGGGAAGGCGGGCGGCCAGCTGTACTACAGCGACGACGGCGGACTGACCTGGGCCCTCGGCGCGCGCTCCGACGTCGAGAAGAGCACCGCCAACCCGGGTGAGCTGACCGTCGCGGAGACCACCGACGGCGGCCTGTACGTGAACGCGCGCAGCTCGGCCAGGTGTGAGACCGACCGGCACCGGCTGGCGACCACCAGCGCGGACGGCGGCGCGACCTTCGCCGCGCCGTTCACGCCCGTCGCCGGCCTCGACACCCCGCCGGTCTTCGGTTCGCTGCTGCGGATGCGCGCCAAGGACATGGGGGGTGCCCGGGACCGGCTGCTCTTCTCGGCCCCGGCGCGCCTGGGCCCGAACACCCTCGAAGACCGCCGGGAGCTGGCGGTGCGCTCGTCCTTCGACGAGGGGAAGACCTGGCAGACCGTCGGTACGCTGGTCACCGCGGGCCGCGCCGGCTACTCGGACCTGACGCTGTCGGCCACGGGGACCATCGGGGTGCTGTACGAGAACGCCAACAACATCCCGCACGGCAATGTGAGCTTCACGTCCTTCTCCGAGGCGCAGATGGACGCCGCCCAGCAGGAACTGCGCCTGCCGCGCACCTCGGACACGGGCCCGGGCGACTACCGCAACCACGCGCTGGTCCACGGCGGGGCGCAGCTCACCGACCGCGGCTCCGGCAAGGCGATGGGCTTCGACGGCCAGGACGACTACCTGCGGATCGCCAACTGCTCCCCGTCGCTGCGCCTGGGCCAGGGCGACTTCACCGTCACGGCGTGGTTCAAGCACTCAGCCACGGGTGGCGGGCTCCCCATCGTCTGGGGGTACGGCATGGGTGACAAGGTCCGCCAGTTCTGGCTGAAGGCCGAGCCCGGCAAAAACCAGCTGCGCGCCGCCATCAGTACCGGCGACGGGTACGCGGAGGTGAAGACCACGTCCTCCTACAACGACGGCACCTGGCACCACGCCGTCTTCAAGCGCCAGAACGGTCAGCTCGTGCTGTCCGTCGACGGGGGCCAGGAGTTCACCGCAGCCGCCCCGGCCGGGGACATCACTCCCCCCGAAGACTTCACCGTCCACGTCGGTGCCCGGCCCGACTTCCCCAACCAGCCGGTCGGGGTCACCGAACTCTTCAAGGGCGGCCTCGATGACGTCCGGATCTTCGGACGCGGGCTGACGACGGAGGAGGCCGGCGCCGTCCGGGGCGGTGCCCTGGATGTGGCGGGCGATCAGGAACGTCTGCGGCTGGGCTTCTCCACCCTCTGGTAGCCGCCCCCCTTCGGCAATGGCCGATTCCGGACTGTCCCGGCGGTGCGGGGCCTGTGATCATTCCGCGCATGTCCGCCTTCAGCGCCCACATGGAGAACCACGCGCCCTCGTACGTCGCGCTCGCCGCGGTGCTGGCCACCGTGGCGGCGGGATGGCTGCACGCCGACAGCATCCTCGACACGGGGCGGGCCCAGGCCCGCAGCACCGTGGAGGCGGCCCGTACCCAGGCGGACGGGCTGAAGGACACGGCACGCGCCAACGAACGGATCGCGCGGTACGGCGAACTCGTGCAGGCGTCCCACCGCGTGCGCTTCCTGATGGAGCGCCACGAGCGGCTCGGTGACGGCGCGAAGCGGGACCCCGCCACGGTCGAAGCCCTGCGGACCGGCACCGACGAGCTCGCGGCGAAGGCCGCCTCGGCCGCCGTCATCCTGGGCGGACACCCGGACGAGGAGGTCCGGAAGAACGCCCACGGCATCGCCTACACCCTGCCGTACGCCCTGCGGTGCCTGGAAACGGGTCTGCCGGGCAACGACGCGAACGGCTACCGGGTCGACTACCCGGGCCGGGGTCTGATGTCCTGCACCGACCTGCGCAGCTGGCTGGCCGAGCACGAAGGCAAACTCGCCGAGAATCCCCCGGCCCTCCCCTGAGGTACCGCCACACCGGTCCGGGCATCGTCGCCCGCCGTCAGCCCGCGCATCATAATGCCGTGCACCGGCGGTCTCGGGCGAAAGGAAGTGGGCGTGGGCGCGCGAGAGTTGCAGAACCGCATCACCCGTCTCCTGGCCGACGCAGTGAGAGCTGACGTCGTGCCAGAGGCCTGTCCGGACTGGCTGCGACGGCCGGGGCGGATCGAGTGCCGCGCCATGTGGGAGACGGTGTCGGTGATGTACGGCGCGCTCACCGGGCTGGTGCTCCCGGAGCAGGCCCCTCGTCGTGAGCGGCGCAGCCTGGACGTCCTGCTGACCTACGAGGACGGGCAGCGGCAGATTCTGGAGGTCGACGAGAAGCAGCACTTCACGGGGGCCCGCGCGCTCACCCTGGAGCACTATCCGGCAGGGGCGGAGCTCGGCTTCGACGCCGCTCAATGGCTGGCCCGCTCGCGGGCCCTCGCCGGGCGCGAACCCGGCGGTGGTTTCGGCCGGCCGAAACCACCGCTGTTCCCCGGAGACGGGGGCCGTCATCGGCAGCGTGCCTTCCGGGACGCGCTGGCCGATCTCCTGCCGCCCGAGCACGGTTGGCTCCCGACCCTCCGGGTCAGCGATACGGAGGTCGCCGCCCTCGACTCCGCACGTGATGCGGCCGCCTCGCTCAGGGCACTGCTCCATCAGCGCGGTGTTCCGGCCTCGTATCTTCGCCAAGGCTCCTCCCGGACCGACCCCGGACGTGCCGGGCGCGGGCAGGCGGGTCAGCACACCTTGCGGTAGGGCGTTCCGGGGATGTACGTGCGCCATTCCTCGGGGGTGATGTCGCGGCCGGCCCGTTTGCAGACGGCGGCGGCCGCGCGTTCGGGTACGAGGTCGAACGCGGCCGTGTGGCCGCCGTCCAGGGCGCGCAGGACCCCGTCCTGACCGAACGTCAGGACGTCCGGGGCGCGGCCGCCGGTCGACAGGGGCCTGCCCAGCGCGAGCCGGGACCCGGTGTCCCAGATCTGCACCCGTTCCGCGCTGGTGACGGAGGCCAGCAGGGAACCGTCCTGCGAGAACACCGGTTCGTCGGCGTCGTCGACGATCTGGTTCCACGGGCTCGGAGCGCTGCCGGGGATGTGCGCGATCCGGGTCCGGCCGGTGCCGTCCCACAGCTCGACGGATCCGGTGTCCCGGACCAGCGCCATCAGGCGGCCGTCGGGCGAGAAGGTGAGGGCCCCGGCGGCGCCGGGGCCCCACGCCTTGTCCCGGACGGCACCCGAGGCGAGATCGAGGACATGGCCGGTCGTCGTGGCGAACACGGCGCCGTCCGGGCTGAACCGCCCGTAGCCGGTGGTCTGCGGGAAGCGGTGGATCTCCTCGCGCCGCTCCACGTCCCAGACCTGGATGGTGCCGCCCTCTCCGTTGCGTACGCCGCCTTCGACGACGTACGCGGAGACGTACCGGCCGTCGGGAGAGAGGGTGAGCCGGCGGACGGTGTCGTCACCGGGAGCGAAGCGGTGGACCTCCCGGTTGCGCACGGTGTCCCACACGACGATGTGCTGCGTGCCCTCCGGGGTGACGTCGGTGAAGGCCAGCACCGCGCCGTCGCGGCTCAGGGCGTTGTAGACGTGCCGGGTCGCCACCTCCCGCCACCGCTGGGGCACCGTCAGCAGGGTCCGGCCGGTCGCCACGTCGACGAGCCGCTGCTGCATCTGCGTGAAGCCTTCGCGGATGACCGCCTTGGTCCCGTCGCCGGACACCGCGGCAGCCACGAGATCGCGGTCGGGCGCCGGCAGGTCCAGTACGGCCGAGAGGTCCACCCGCTGGACGGCACTGTCGGAAGCGGACAGCACGAGCAGGCTCTTCGAGGTCTCGTCGAGTACGGCGTGGTCGAACCGCCCGCGCTGCCGCCGCTCCGACATCGGGGGGACGGTGGCCAGGACCTTGCCGCCGTCGGTGCGCCTGATCTCGACGTCGCCCTCGGGGGTACGGCCGAGCAGATAGTTCCCCTTCGAACTCAGCCGGACGTCCGTGAGCCGGATGTACGTGGACCCGGTCGCCCTGCCGCTCGTGTCCCAGAAGGACACCGAGGTGTAACCCCCGGCCCCGGCCCCGGAGCCCCCTCCGTCGGCGGCGCCCCGCGGGGTGTCGACCTGCATGCGCGCGATCCTGCTTCCGTCGGGACTGAAGAGGGTCACCCGACTGCACGCGTACGGGTCGGAGTCCGCCAGGCGGACGGACCCCGTCCCGTCGAGCCGTGACAACCGCAGGCCGCCCGTGGCGTCGCACGTCACGTGGTGGACCCCGTCCGGGGACACGTCACGCGCATCGGCGGCGACGAGCTTTCCCGACGGGTCCAGGACGCGTCCGCGCCCGGGGGCGGTCTGCGCGTCGCCGTCGACGACGTGGCCCTGGTTGGTGAGGTGGAGCCCGTACGTGTCGTCCGCCGCGAGGGGGAAGGCGCCGGCCAGGGCCTTTCCCGTGGCGAGTTCGACGACTTCCGCCCGCCCCGGGCTCGCCTCGCGCAGGACGAGCCGGCCGTCCGGGCTGATCACGGGTCCCCCGCTCCCACCCCACAGGAGGTCGCCGGACAGCGGCCGGGACGTGCGTGCGCCCGCCCCGGCTGCCGGCGACGCGAGGTCGGTGAGCGTGAACATGACCGGGGTGTGGACGACCACCGCGTTGCCCGTCTCGGTCAGGACCCTCCCCGACTGCTGCCCGCTGTCCACGCGCGGCAGGGCCACGGTCTCCGACTCGAGCTGGGTGAGCGACGCGTAGAGCGCGGCCCGGGACTCGGGGACGGAAGCGATGCGGTAGGCGGCGAGACCGAGCAGCCTGGCCGTGTCGGGCTCCTGGGCGCGCAGGCTGTCCGCGGCCTGGGCCACCGTGCGGGCCCTGGCCTCCTCCTGACGGCGTTTCGCCTCGGCGGCGCGCAGAGCGGCCTCGCGGTTCTGCAGGTAGGCGACGGCCCCGGCGAGGAGGGCGAGCGCCGTGACGGCGGCCAGGCCGGCCCGCAGCCGGCGGCGGCGGCGGACGGTACGGGCGGCCTCGGTACCGGCGGCCGAAAGGAAGTCCCGTTCGGCCGGATTGGGACGCAGGTACGGGGGCGCCGTCGGAAACCAGTCGAGCAGCACGCGGAGTTCGGATCCGCCGGGCAGGTCCTCCGTGCGCCTGCCGTGGGCGGCCCACCGGTGGGTCGCGGCGGTCAGGCGCTGCCGGTGGACGAGGCCGGTCCGGTCGGCGGCCGTCCACGCGCGCAGCCTGCGCCACGCCGGCAGGAGGGCCGTGCTCACCGGGCGCAGCGCGCCGTCGGGCTCGACGACGAGGACGCCGGCGTCGGTGAGGACCTGGGCGACGCGGGTGAGGGCACGCTGTTCGGCGTCGGGCCGGCCGGCGAAGATTTCTTCCCGCGTGGCGGTGCGGACGGTGTCCTGGGAGCCGTCGAGCGCGCCGCCCGGCACGGTCAGGCGCAGCAGGAGGTCGCGGGCGAGGATCTGCTCCTCGGGGGCGAGGGCTTCGTAGGCGGCCTCGGCGAGGTCGCCGAGCGGCGGCGCCGCCTCGGCGGCGGACAGGCGGGAGGCCTCGTCGGCCTGCAGGGCACCGGCCCGCAGGAGTGCGAGGCGGCGATCGTCACCGGGAGCTTCCGCCGCGTCACCGGAAGGCTCCTCCGCGTCGCCGGAAGGCTCCTCCGCGTCGCCGGAGCCACCGGAGCCACCGGCCCCCGCCGGCTCCACGGCGGGCTCCGGCGCCACCGGACGCACGGGTTCCGGGATCGCCGGGCGCACCGGTTGCGGGGTCGCGGCATCGACGAGTCCGGTCAGGAGATCCCGGGCAGCGGGCCGCAGCGCCGGATCCTTGGCCAGCGAGGCGGCGATCAGCGGACGCAGGCGGCGCGGGAGCCGGGAGAGATCCGGATCGACCGAGGTGGTGCGGTAGACCGCCTCCGCGACCGTGTCCCCGCGGAACGGCTCGGTCGCGGCGGCCGCGAACAGCACCACGGCTCCCCAGGCGAACACGTCCGAGGCGGTGGTGGCCCCGTGACCGGAGAGGACCTCGGGAGCCATGTAACCGAAGGTGCCCATGATGGCGCCCCCCACGGTCACGGACGTGTCGGGGGCGCGGGCGATGCCGAAGTCGATGACGCGGGGTCCGTCGGGTCCGAGCAGCACGTTGCCGGGCTTCAGGTCACGGTGGACCACTCCGGCGGTGTGGATGGCGGCGAGAGCGGTCGCCGCGCCCGTGGCCAGGCGGAGCACGGCGTCCTCGCCGAGCGGTCCCCGGGCGCGCACCTCCGCGGCCAGGGTGGGGCCGGGGACGTACTCGCTGACCAGGTACGGGGTGTCCCCGTCGACGGCCGCGTCGAGCACCCGCGCCGTGCAGAACGCGGCCACGCGCCGGGCGGCCCCGGCCTCCCTGGCGAACCAGGCGCGCACGGCCGGATCGGCGTCGTGGCGCAGGGCCTTGAGCGCGACGCGCGTGCCGTGCGCGTCGTAGGCCTCGTACACCACTCCCTGGGCGCCCGCGCCGAGACGCGCCGCCAGACAGTACGCACCGATCCGCTCGGGATCCTCGGGCAGCAACGGCGATGCGCTCACGTGGACGGCTCTCCCCCTCGGCTTCAGGACGGCTCCGGCGCGGTACGCCGACGGGATCATGCTGGACCATGAATCTGACATTCCGCCAGGTCCCGCGACGGACAGCACGGGGAACCGGGTCAGGCCGCGAGATCCTTGCGGCGGACGTGGCGCAGGCCGGCGAGGTCGGCGTGGTAGAGCTCGCCGTCGTCGTTGTCCACGACGTTCCGGCGGGCGGCGCCTCCCCCGGCCGCGCCGCGGAAGAAGGCCCGCAGCCAGTAGTACGGCTGGAGCGGCAACCAGCACAGCCCGCACAGCCAGCGGTACACGGCCCGCCAGAACCCGGGGCGCGCCCCGTCGGCGGCCCGGACCACCCGTATCCCGGTGATCAGCTTGCCGACGCTCGCCCCGCACAGCACCGTCAGGACGACCTGGTTGACGAGGGAGACGCCCAGCAGCAGGGCCAGGGCGGTCAGCGGCCGGCCGTCCTCACCGCGCGCCAGCAGGTACGGGCCGGCCACCGCCACCGTGAGGTCCACCGTGGCGGCCAGCAGCCGCCGCCCCTCCCCCGCGGGCCGCGGCACGCGCCGCTGCGGTGCATGCCCGTGGGGCCACGGCTGCTGCGCGTACGGGGTCCCGTAGGGGGGCTGCGGGGCGTACGGCGACACGGGCGACTGCGGGGCGTACGGCGACCCTGGTACCTGCGGGGAGTGTCCCTGGCCGTGGGCCGGGTACTGCGGGTACTGCGGGTACCCCTGATCCATCGGTGGCGTGCTCATGCCCACATCATGCTGCACCGGTGCAGGTGAAGCGGCCCGGCCCCGGGCCGGGCCCCGGGAACCGGTCAGGGCCCGGCGCCCCAGACGACGAGCTCACCGACGAACGAGCGCGTGGCGGTGTCGAACTCTCCGACCGTGATCGCCGCGACCCTGCCCCCGCCCGAACTCACGCAGTAGCGCTCCCCCGTTCGGACCGGGAAGAACGGCGCCCCCTGAGTGGCGATCAGCTCCGCGCAGCCCTGCCGACCGGGGGAGGTCTTCCCCGGCCAGCGGGCGATACCGGCCCCCGGCAGAACGTAGATCGTGTGCTGCGGGCTGTCGCCGGTGTCGTAGTTCACGTAGAAGCTCGCGCCGGTGTTGCTGGGCAGCAGCCTCGGTACGCGCGCGTCCAGATCGACGTACGTCAGCCGCATCTTCCCCGACCAGCCCTGCGCCGTGTCCGCGGCGGCCGAGGGCGTGACCTGCGGGGACCGGGACGGTGTGACGGCGGAAGCGGCCGGTGGCCGGGCGGGCGAGGAGCCGGCGCCACCCGGATCACCCCGCCCGAGCACCGCGACCGCCACCGCGGCGGCCACAGCGGTGGCCGTGGCCGCCGCGACGGCGGCGATCACCGCCGTACGCGAGCGGCGTACGTGGAAGTGCTGCTCGGTGACGTGCTGGTCCCTGCCGGCCTGGAAGACCCGCGCCTGACCGGACGCCCGGGCATCCGAGCGACTGCCGCCGTGTTCGTCCGTCATCGCTCGCTGATGTGCTGGTCCCGCCCCGCCTGGTACACGCGGGCGTTCCCCGTCGCCCGCGCGGTCATCCGGACCTCACCCACGTCGGCCGCCCGCTCCGCGGACGGCCCGCCGACCTCGTCCAGGAGCGCCCTGAGCGCCCCGGCGATCTCCGGGTTCTCGACCAGCAGACGACGCACGCGCCCCTGCCACTCCGCGCGCAGCTCGGCCTCGGACAGCTCGTCGCTTCCGGACCGGGCGGCGAGCAGATCGTCCCGGCTGGCGTCGAGATCGGTACCCACCGCGTCCGCCCGCTCGGGATACACGCGCCGCCATACCGCGACGACGCCGTCCCGCAGCCGCGGCCACGCGTCCGTGGCGGCCGAACTGATGATGGCGGCGGAAGCCGCCTGTGCGAGCTCGTTCAACAATGTCCCCTCCCTTGACACTTCCGGAAATGGTATGCCAACGCGCCCTGAGCGGGTGGTTCGTGATGCCGCGGTGCGGCCGAGAAGGGCGTTCGGCGACCTCCGGGGGCGGGCATCTTACAGACAGGACCGCACAGAAGCGGTCGCGACCGCGCCATCCGTCTCATCGAGGTGATCGGAGGGGGGTAATTCCCTTACGGGGTACGGGAGTCCGGCTTTCGGCCCGGCGTCCGCGCCCCCTACGATTCAACTGACCCCACGGCGTCGGCGGGTGTGCCGGGTGAGGTGTGTGGGCCGGGAGGGGGGGGAGGCTGTGGCGAGATCCGGACGTGTCCGGTCCTGGCGGCTGCCGGAATCGGTCCCGGCCATCGTGGCCGGCGGGCTCGGCACGCTGGTGATCGGCGTGACGATCGGCCTGCTCGTCGACCCGTCGGCACTGGCCGGCACCGGCGCATACCTCTTCGGCACGGGATTCCTCCTCGCCGTCGGACTGTACGGATCCACGTACTCGATCGACCTGGGGGCGTTACGCGCCGATCTCTCCGGTGTCGTGGCGGCGGTGACGCTCGGCGTCGTCCTGAAGGCGTCCCTCATCGCCGGCGTGATGGTGCTGGCGTTCGACCGGCCCGAGTACCTGGTGCTCGGCATCGCCGTGGCCCAGATCGACCCGCTGTCGGTCGCCGCGCTCGGCAAGGGCGACCGCATGTCGCCGCGCGCCCGTTCGCTGCTCACGGCGTGGGCGTCGTTCGACGATCCGATGACGGTACTGCTGACGCTGTACGTCGCCGCCTACGCGTATACGAGATCAGGGCGCGAGGGCATGCCGGCCGTCGCCGGCGGCGGCGCCGACGGCTACCTGGACGGCCTCGCGCTGAACGCGGCGCTGCTCGCCGGGGTCCTGCTCCTGTGGTGGGCCGGGCGCAGGGTGCTGCGGGCGCTGGCGGGTTCGAGGGCGGCGGCCGAGGCGCTCGCGGGCACGCCGCTGGGCCGGCGGACCGGGGCCGCCCTGACGGGAGTGCTGGTCGTGGCGACGCTCGTGGTCGCCGCGAGCGGCATGCTGATGCTCGCCGTGGCGCTGGCCGGTCTGGTCGTCCGGACACCGGCGTTCGACAAGGTCGTCGACGGCGCCGTCGCCGGTGCCTATCTGGCCGCCTCCCTCGCCCTCGGGCTCTTCCTGGCCCAGGGGGTGTCGCTGCTGCCCGGACTCGTCCTCGGCGTGACTGCGTTCGGTGCGCAGGCGGTGGTCGCCCTGGGCGTCATGCCCGTGTTCGTCAAGGGGCTGGAACGGCGGGACAGGGCAGCGCTCGGGCTGGGCCAGCAGAACGGCATCACGGCCGTCCTCATCGCCCTCGCCCTGGAACGCGATTTCCCCGGCACGGTCTCCGTCGTCGGACCCGCCGTCCTCACCGTCAACCTGCTGCACGCCACGTCGCAGGTGCTGCTGACGGGGGCGCCGCGCCGGTGGCGAGGTCGCGGCCGGGGAGAACCCGACACCGTCGAGGAGCGTCCCCGCGACCAGGGGAAGCCCGAGCCCTTGGCGCGTGAGCCGTTGCCGGGCGGGCGACCTGGGGGCTGAACACTGGCCCGGCCGGGGTGGAACACGGGGGTGGTGCATGGGTGTCACAGGGGTGTCAGGGGAACGGGCCGGGAAACCGGTGGGGGCAGCGACGGGCCAGGGAGGGTGCGCATGAGGCAGTGGACGGGGCGCAGAGGCGCGAGGGCGGGGTGGCGGAGGATCGCGAGCGGCGCCACCGCCGGGGCGGCGCTCCTGCTGACGGCCGCCACCCCGGCGTTCGCCCTGGCGTCCGGCTCAGGGTCCGGCTCGGGGTCCGGGTCCGGGGCCGGGTCCAAGGAGCGTGACGTCCACCTCGTGTACTGCCTCGACACCGCGCATCGCGCGGACCTCGTCGCGGCGGGGCTGCGTCTCGGCCTCCTCCAACCCGGCACGTCGACGGCGGCCTCCGTGACGCCGACCGCCGACGGCGCCGCCGCCATGACACCGGAGACCTGGGCCGACCGGCATCGGGACGACTTCGGCCGGACCTGCGCCGCGCTGATGGGGGCCGCCGCCGACTCCCCCGGCGCGGGGGGCGAGGCCAAGAAGGACGACGGCTGGCTCACGACGTTCCTCGCCGCCCTCCCCGCTCTCGTCCTCGGCGCCCTGCTCACCCTCGGCGGCCAGGCCTCGGAGCGGCTCTCCACGGAACGGCGCCGGCTCGGCCAGCAGTTGGACGCCTC
Organism: Streptomyces sp. NPDC042102; assembly: GCF_055582305.1. Lineage (NCBI taxonomy): Bacteria > Bacillati > Actinomycetota > Actinomycetes > Kitasatosporales > Streptomycetaceae > Streptomyces > Streptomyces sp. NPDC042102. The sequence continues at coordinate 194,016 of NZ_JBVJDL010000007.1, read as the reverse complement.
GACCGCCGCCTACCGGGCCGCCGCGCGGGAGTATCTGAGGGCCTACGAGGACGATGCGCAGGCGGACCACGCGGCGGTGGTGACCGCGCGCGAGGCGCTGGACTCGGCCCTCGCCCAGGTCGACGCGCCCGGCGCGCGACGCAGCCGGGCCCGGCTCCTGGCCGAGACGCTGCCGCTGGCCGGGCCCCTGCCCGAGTTCGTCGACGGCGAGCGGCTGGGCGCGGACGCGCGTGGCCACGGGGCCCGGGACACCCGCCGGTCGGTGGACCAGGCGCTGGGCGCCGTGTCGGATCTCAACAGACGTGCCCTCCACTGGAGATGGCGTACCGTACGCGAGCGGCTGTCTCGCACGGACCGGGGAGCGGCCGTATGACGGTGCCCAGCCAGCACAACCCGTACGGCGTGCGCGTGCCGACGAAGAAGCAGGGTCTGAGGAACGTCGCCTCCCCGCCTCGGGACGATCACCCTCTGGTGCCCTGGAGCGAGGCGAGTCACAGCGAGCAGTGGGTGGACGTCGATCACGCCAAGGCCCAGGTGGACGTCTTCCGCAAGTGGCTGGACACGCTCCCGGAAGTCGTCGACGGCGGTGTCGACCACGGGTGCCTGGTCGTGGTCACCGGCCCGATCGGCATGGGCAAGACCAGTCTGATCCACCGGTGCGTCCACGAGGCGCGGGAGTACATCGGTACGCTGAACCCGGAACCGCCGCTGAAGCACTTCGTGGCGATGACGGCCGGCTACGGCAACAACGGCCGCGCCATCAGCACGGACGACGACGGCAACTTCGCACCGACCCGGCTCATCAACTCCAGGATTCTCAAACAGATCGTCGGTGAGCTGCGCAAGCACCAGACCAAGGTCGACGCCGGGCTGCCCAAAGAGCCGCCGGGAGACGCGTTCACGACGATCAGCGAGCTGCTCGAGGCACAGGACGCCCTGCTGTTCGTCATCGTGCCGCACATCGCCTGGAAGGACACGGGCGCACGGACCCGCTTCCTGAAGACCTGTCTGAGCCATGCGCGGAGCCGGATCGTCCTCTTCGTCGAGGTCAGTCTCGGGGAGACCGAGGAGGCTCTGCACGTGACCAGGGAGCTGCGGCACCCGGCGGTCACCCATCTCGCGCTCGGCCACCTCAAGGACGAGGACAGGGTGACGTTCCACCAGAGCGCCCGCTCGGGCCACCCCGACCCCGACGCGTCGCTGCTGACGGGGTGGGAGCCCACCGACGTACGGGAGTTGCGGCAGGTGTACCACGCCGCGGCCGAACACCAGATACGCAACGAACAGCCGGTCCGCATCACCGCCGAGCAGCTCAGGCAGCACGCTGAGGCCCTCAACCAGGAGGCCAGGCGCCGCCTGCTCGGCGAGGCGGGCCCGGACCCCGGCCCCGATCCCGCCCCCGACCCGAACCCCGCCTCCGACCCGTCCGACGGATCCCCGCCACCCGCCGGATCCTGACCCACGTCCCCACACCTGCCCGCCGCCCGGATCGCATCATTGGAAACACGAGGAGTGCCCGCCGTGGCCCCAGACAGTGGAGACATCTGGCACAGCAACCCGTTCCCCCTGACCCCCGTCGTGCGTCTCGGGCCATCCTCGGACCTCGGGAACGCGCCCGTCGAGCGGGCCGACTCGGGCAACGCGACGGTCTCCACCCCCACCACGGAGGAACTCTCCCGGCTGGTCGAGGACTACTTCATCGACCAGCCCGGCGGGGGCCGCCGGGGCCGGGTGATCGCGCTGGTGGGCGAGTTCGGTCTGGGCAAGAGCCACGCGCTGCGCAAGGTCTCCGACGATCTGGGCGGGCTGCCGGAGCCGCTGACCCTGTGGAGCATGGACGAGCCGGTCCAGGACATGGGACGGATGTACCGGGACCGGTTACGCGGCCCGGGCGACACCCCTCAGGGCCAACGGCGCTTCGAGAAACTCGTCCACCGCTACTACACCTACGTGATGGCCAACCGCGTGGCCGCCCAGGGCCACGATCCGCGCCTGGGCGGGCTCGACGAGATCGCGTCGGCGCTGCGGGCCGGCAGCCTCGACCCCGACAAGGTCGTGTCGGCGCTGCGCTACGACCCCGAAGTGATCCATGCGGACCTGCGCCGCGCGTTGGGCTCGGTCACCGAGCACCGCCGGTTCGCCACCGCGCTGGCGCTGTTCCAGGATCCGTCGTTCACCCGGATGGTGTGGGAGTGGCTGGGCGGTGAGGAACCGGCCGAGCCGCTGCGCGAGCGCGGCATCACCGAGGCCATCGGGCCCTCCGCGGGGACGAACGGCCCTGAGCACATCAACGCCGGCATCGACCGGGTCTTCGACGCCCTGGCGGTCCAGGCCGTCCTGCACGGCACGGTCAGCAGCCCGTACGCACTGCTGATCGACTCCCTGGAGAAGGTCCTGGAGTGGCGTGAGGACCACTTGCGCACCTTCATGGACGCGTTCGAACGGCTCGTCAACATCTACGCCAGCCAGGGCGGTCTGCTGGTCTTCTGCGTGTCGCCGCGGGGGCTGCGCGAGCTGCGGCCGAGTGTGCACGAGCGGCTGGTGCAGCTGTGGCCGGCCGCGTTCGACGAACGCCTCACCGGACAGCTGGTCGCCGCCTACGTCGCGGCGGGCGGCGAGCCGGGCGAGGGCGCCGGCACGCCTGCCCGCCCGACCTCCGAACCGTCCGCCGGCCCGTCCTTCGGTCCGTTCGACCGGGAGGCGATCGGGCTGCTGCACGAACTGACCGAGGGCGTGCCCCGCGAAGTCCTCAAGACCTGCCGCCAGGCGTGGCAGATCGCCGAGGACCGGGACCGCGCCCGCGAGGACGGCGCGGAGAGCGGCGTACGGCGCGTGAGCGCCAGGGACGTGCTGCTGGCGGTGGGCCGGCTGCACGAGCAGGTCTCGCGGCGTCACATCGTGACGGACGTACGCAAGGCCCTGGACCTCGGGCAGTGGCGGATCGCCTCGCGCGACCCGGTCCCGGACCGCCTGTCGTCCCCGCCCGGGACCCCCGAGGAGGTGCTGCACTGGCTCTCCCCCGCCCCGAACGCCTACCTCGCGGTGCTCCTGACCAACTCCGTCCTCGTCGCCGACGACGCCGAGCGGATCGCCGCCCAGGTCCACGGTCTGCGCAGCGCGGTCAGCCCGGGCCGGTGCGAGGTGCTGCTCGTGGTCAGGGGCCATGTGTCGCACACCATGCAGGACCGTCTGGGGCGTTCGATCGGCTCGCGGCCGCTGGTGTACGAGCAGCGGGACTTCCCGCGTACCGTGGACGCGGCGCTGCGCAAGCTGGGCACGCGGCTCTCGGACGGCCGCCGCGAGGAGGGCCTGGTCCAGCTGGGCGAGCGCATGCGGCGCGACCTCGAGCAGCAGACCGCCGAACTCGCCGAACTGCGCCGGGCGATGAACACGTGGGTCCCGGAGATGCGGTCGCGTGCGTTGCCCCCCGGCGGGGCGCGGACCGCCCCGTCCCCGGGCGGACCGACGGCGGTCCTCGATCTCCCGCCCGGGCGGGAGCCGGACCCCGAACCGGTCGCCGCGGATCTTCCCGGGGCGGTACGGCACCGGTTCCACGAGGCGCTCGCGGTCCTCGACACGGTCACTCGGCGCATCGCGGGGAGAGCGGTCGAGCGGCGCTCCACCGCGACGCAGGGAGACCTCGGTGTCCTCGGCTGCGCCACCCTGGTGCGGGCGCTGACCGAGCACTTCCGCGGGTCCGTGGCGGCCTGGCACCGGTCCGCCGCACAGGGCGCCCCGAGTGATCTCCAGTGGGGCGATCTGCGGCGGATCTGCCGGGAGTACGAGAGCGCGGTCGAGGTCCTCCCGACGCATCTGCTGGGCAGCCCGGGCCCGCCCCACCCGCTGACGGCGGCCCGTACGGTCGAGGTGCTCGCGGAGGAGGTGTGGTCCGCGCTCAGCGCGGCGGCGGTGTGATCCCCCGGACGGCGTCGGCCAGCCGCATCAGCTGGCTGTCGGCGTTGCCGACCTGGGTCTGGTCGAGGGTGACCCCGACGAGGAACTCGCGCGGCGAGATCCAGACGAGGTAGACCGCACCCTCCTGCACGTCCAGGACCAGCCGCTCGACGGCCGGACGGCCCGGGTCCGCGGGGGCGACGAGGTTCAGCGCGTCGGTGAGGCGGACCAGGTGGCCGCGCAGGCCCCGGGACAGGTCCCGGTAGGCGCTGCGCCGGGTGCGCACGCTGACGTTCATGAACTTGTGGCCGAGGTCGGGCGATTCGAAGACGTCGCCCGCGCACACCAGCGTCCAGTCGCGGTAGTAGGCGGCGTAGTGGAGATCGGTGGTGTTCACATGGCCGATCCACCGGGCGCGCAGGCCTTCCTCGTACATGGGATCGGCCGGCGCGGCGGTGCCGAAGTCGACGCGCAGGGGGACGCGTACGCCGTCGACGGAGGAGAGATTGGGCTTGGCCTTGCGGTCGCCACCCGGCAGTTCGTCGGACAGCCGGTGCACCTCGACCCGGATCCGGGTGACCAGCTCGTTCATCACGGCGTCCATCAGGTCGACGTTGCCGGCGTCGTCGGCGATGGCCGCCAGGTACTCCCCCGGCTTGACGCGCCCGCCCCACAGGCCGCCCCGGCCGTGGGCGACGACCGTGCGCATCAGCTCCCCGGTGCCCAGCGGCAGCAGCAGCGCGTTGACGTCCTGGGAGCACAGCAGCAGCCGGCTGCCGGGCAGGGACTCCTCCTCCGCCGCGTCGCCGGGGTCGGTGACCATGCTGCTCAGCGGGTGCCGGTCGGTGCGGCCGACGACGAAGTCGAGGATGCCGTTGCTGAAGTGGGACAGCGACCGGATCCCACCGGCCCTGGCCACCGCCTCGACGCACAACAAGGTTATCCTGCCGTGCCGTTCGGGACGCCAGTGGTGTTCCTTGAGCGTCTCGGTGAGCTGCGGTGCCGGGGCTGCCACGGTCCACTCGCCTTTCGGTGTACGACGGGAGGCTTCCAGATTGCTACGCGCTTGCGTCCGCTTCCTACAGGTCCGGCAGCTCCAGGTCGATGTCGAAGCCCGACGGCGGGGCCGGGCGGTCCGTGTCGGCGCCGGTCAGCCGCGCGTGATGGGCCCGCACCCGCCGCCCGTCGGGGCGGTGTGCGACACCGAGGTCACGCAGCCTGGACAGGGCGCTCTCGGCGAGGGCGACGGCTTCCTCGCGGCGGCCGGCCGCGGCGAGGGTCGCGGCGAGCGAGTTCTCCGCGGCGGTGACCCAGGCGTGGGCCTGGCCGAGCTTGAAGGTGAGCCGGCCCACGGCGTTGCGGCCCAGGCTCTCCGCCTGCGTCAGGTCCCCGATCGCCCGGAGGTACACCCCGTGCCGGACGTTGCTGAGCGCCGTGAACGGGTGGCCCACGCCGAACCGCTCGCCCAGCACCTGCCCGCACAGCCGGGCCTGTGTCTCCGCCTCGTCCGTCTTGCCGAGGGCGTGCAGGTCGGCGGCGTAGCTGAACTGGCAGCGCAGGGTGTCCAGGCGGTCGAGTCCGAAGCGGTTGACGTACAGCCGCAGGGCACGCAGGTCGCGCTCGTGGGCCATCTCGTAGCCGTAGCGGGGATCCCGGACGGACGGGAAGCCGTCGGCCAGGCGGCGCTCGCTGGCGGCGAGGCCGACCTCGGTCCGCAGCCGTGGCCCGTCCCAGACGTCGCCCTGCCGGCGCAGCCGCTGGCGCAGCAGGTCCCGGGCCTCACCGTCGCGCCCCGTCGCCCGGTAGAGGTAGGCGAGCAGGTCGGTCATGTCCCAGGCACCCGGGTCGTCCTTGCCGCCGACGGCCTGCCGGTGGCGGAAGCGTTCCTGGAGCCGGGTGAGGGCGGCGCTGACACGTCCCGTGAGCGCCTCGGTGAGGGCGAGGTTGTACTCGGCCTGCACGGTCGCCGGGTGGTGCCGTCCGAGCAGCAGGGTCAGGCCCTCCACGGAGGGTCTGACCTGGACCAGCGCGTCGCCGAACCGGCCGAGGGCGCGCAGGGTCGCGGCGTGCGAGTCGGCCGAGAGCAGGGTCCGGGGGTGGACGAGGCCGAGGAGTCTGCGGTGGCCGCGCAGCGCCTCCTGGGAGAATTCGCGGGACTTCTCGTGCGCCCCGGACAGCCGGTGGGCGCGGGCGGTCAGGTTGAGCAGCCGCAGGTATTCGGGGCTCTGCTCGTCGCCCTCGTCGCGCCACGCCCGACGGGCCTGGCCGGCGATGTCGAGGAGGCGGGTGAGGTCGGCGCTCTCGCCGCGCGAGCCGAGCGACTGGAGGTGGCGGAGCAGTGAGCGGCGTACCCGGGGCCGGGTGTCCTCCCACAGCCTCAGGCTGTACACCTCGCGCGCCCAGTCGGCGGGGAGGTCCTCGTCGTGGCGCGCGTACTCGGCGAGGACACCGCGCAGGACCCACTCTATGTACTGCCGCGCCTCGGGGTCCATGTCCTCGCGGATCAGGTCGCGCAGCGCATGGTGCTGCGCGAGGGGCTGGACCTCGCTGTCGAAGTCGACGTCGAGCAGGCCGACCCGGGCGAGCGACCACAGGGCGACGCTCACCATGTGCTCGTCGGGCAGTTGCACGTCGTACGGCTGGCGCAGCGCGTTGTCGCCTCCGTCGCCTCCGGTGCCGCGGGGTTCCGAGGAGTCGTCGCGGGCCAGCTCGGACAGGATGCGGCGCGAGCGCAGCAGTTCCAGGCCCATGCCACGGCCGGTGAGCAGCGACGCCGCCCCGAGCAGCCAGCCGAGCGCGTCCTGTGCGGGGCTCTCCGCGCGCCAGGCGGCGGCGCCCGGTGTGCCCTGCGCGAACTGACGGGCGACGCGCACCATGACGGCGACCGGGGTGACGGCTCCGGTGGTGCTCACGCGCAGGAGTTGGGTCTTGGCGGCGCGGTAGGCGTCCAGGAGGTCGGCGACGGCGGCGGCGGCCGCCGTGTCGGGCGGCATGTGGTCCTCGCGACGGTGGGTCGCGGCCCGCTCGGCGAGGCAGCGGGCCGCCAGATGCAGCGCCAGCGGTACGAAGTCGACGACGCTGCCGATCTGTTCGGCCTGGTCGGGGCCGAGTTCGGGCAGTCGTTCGGCCAGCAGCTCGCCGCATGCCGCACCGGTCATGGGGGGCATCACGGTGGCCGTCAGGTAGGGCGGGGGGCCGTTCCCGGGCTCCTCCTCCACGGGGGCGACACGGCTGGTGATCAGCACATGGCCCCGCTCGTGCGGGACGGGGAGCAGTCCGTTCAGCTCGGCGGGGTCGGTCGCGCCGTCGTACACGATCAGCCAGCTCTCCGCGTCCGGGTCGGGGCGCGAGAGCCGGTTGAGGAGCGGGGAGATGTCGCCGTCGGCGGGGGCCGCGCCGAGTCGGCCCTCGGCCGTGCCCAGGTGCGCGGCGAGCCTCGTCAGACCGCGGCGCAGGCGCTGCGGTTCCCAGGCGCGCACCCACCACACCACGTCGTACGCACCGCCGTAGCGGTGGCACAGCTCCCGTGCGGTCTCGCTCTTGCCCCAGCCGCTCGGGCCGTGCAGCACCAGGCCGGCGCCGTTGCCGCCGGCTTCGCGCAGCTGCTCCTGGAGCGAGACGAGCAGGTCGTCGCGGTCGATGAAGGCGCCGGCGCGCGCGGCGACGTTGGTGATCTCGGGCAGGCGCGGGAAGCGTACGCTCCTGGCGCCCTCGCGGGGCCGGTCGGACCCGAGGCCGAGTCCGGCGTAGAGGATCCGCAGTGCCTCGTCCTCGGTGGCCGTGCGCAGGTCGATGCGTTCGTGGTGCGCCGCCTCGGCGTGCGGGAAGGGCTCGTCGACCAGGACGATCCGCACGTCCGTGTGGGACAGCGCGCCGATCTGGGCCAGGAGGGTGTCGTCCCCGTCACCGGGCGAGAGGAAGAGCAGGGCCGTACCGCGCTCGGGCCGTTCTCCCATGTAGGCGTCGACCCGGCGCAGTTCGGTGCTGATGCCCCGTTCGTCGAGCCGGTCGCGCAGCCAGGCCGCCCAGGGGACGTAGCGCCCCGAGTGGACGACGGTGACGCGGGTGAGCCGCGGCGCGCGGCGGACCCGCAGCCAGTCGGCGAGTTGTTCGTAGTACGGGCGCAGGCCCACGACGGTGCCCGCGTCCTCGGTCTCGACGGCGAGGGCGCGGCTGTCCAGGTAGAGGGGGTTGTACGGGATCTCGAGGAAGGGGTACTCGCGTTCGCCGCGGGCCTGGGCGAGCGCCGAGAACTTGCGGCGCACCCGTTCGCGCCCCTCGCGCAGCCGGTCCCCGACCCCGACGTCGCTCCTGAGCCCGAGGGTGAGCAGCCGTACGGGCCGGTCCGCGCGGCGCCCGGTCAGGTCGTCCGCGAGCGCGGCGACGCCGTCGACGGACCATGCGGTGAGCGCGAAGCAGAACACGAGCGCGTCGGCGGACTCCGCCAGTCTGCCGAGCACCTCGGCGCCGGGGTCCTGTGGCACCGGCGCCTCGATCAGGACGTGGTCGTAGCGTGCCGCGACGGGGTCGCCGCCGAGCGCGGCGAGCGCGTCCGGGGTGGCGGGGGCCGCGACGGTGACCTGCCCTGCCACCGGTTCGGGCACCGTGGCGCGCTCCGCCGGCTCCCCGGGGCGGCCGTCGACGAGCAGCACGCTGCGGTTGCGTTCGGCGAGGATGTCGGCCGTGTTGCGCAGGGTGGTGCTCAGCCCGAGGTTCTCGGAGGTGGTGAAGAAGACGGCGAACGAACCCACATGGTGCTGGGGGTTGGCGTCTGGCATGACCTCTCCGCTCGGCGGGGTGGCAGCGAATACAACTGGGCATAACGGACATTCAGGGGGTCAGTATAGGCCCCGGCCCGCCGTGATCCCGGTCGGCCGCGCGCAGGATCCGACCCGACGGGAGGACGGCCCCTCGACGCGCCCTGCCGCCCCCGGCCGTCCGGCTCCGCCCGGCCGGGTCCGGTCACTGGCTCTCCTTGTGCCCGGTGACGAAGGGATCGCCGGCCGTCTCGTGCACCCGCCGCAGCAGGGCGCCGAGCACGGAGTCGGGCAGGGCGGCGATGTCGTCGGGGGTGAGCGTGGCGATGTCCAGGACGACCGACTCCGCGTCGGACCCCGGGGGGACGGGAGCGGTGCTCTCGGCAACTGCCATGGGTTCCACTCCGTGAGTCGCGGCGGACCGGGAGGCCGGTGTCCCCTCCAGGGTAGCGCCGCCGCCCGCCCTCCGGGCAGCCGCCGTGCGCGCCTGTACTGCTCCAACTTCACTTCCAGTGCACCCCCTTGGCTCGTTAGCGATGTTGACGCCCTGCACACCGCAGCCGAATATTGGCCGAACGAGTGCGCACGAGACCGGTGCGCGACGGATCGGCGCACGCTTTCGGGGGGAGCGGATGGGTCGACCGCCACTGCGCCCCGGCGAGCCGGCCTGGCCGAGGGTGAGCGACGTGCGGGCACGTGAGGCGGCGGGCTGGGTTCCGTTCCCGCTGCACTCCTTCGTCCTGAAGGTGCACAGCCGCTGCGACCTGGTCTGCGACTACTGCTACATGTACCGCTCGCACGACACGAGCTGGCGCGCGCAGCCGCGGGCCATGGCCCCCGCCACCGTCACCCGCGCGGCGGAGCGGATCGCGGAGCACCTGTCCGCGCACGGACTGACCGAGGCGGGCGTGGTCCTGCACGGCGGCGAGCCCCTGCTGATGGGCGACGAGGCGCTCGCCCGCACCGTACGGGTCCTGCGCGCCACCGTCGGCCACGACGTGCGGCTGCACCTGTCCCTGCAGACCAACGGCGTCCGCCTGACGGAGGAACGACTCGACTTCTGCGGGGAGTTGGGCCTGCGGATCGGGGTGAGCACCGACGGCGGACGCACCGCCCACGACCGGCACCGCAAGAGCGCCGACGGTCGCGGCAGCCACGCCCGCGTCGGCACCGCGCTGCGCCTGCTGGCCACCGAACGCTACCGGCCGCTGTTCGGCGCGCTGTTGTGCACGATCGATCTGCGCAACGATCCCGTGCGCACCTACGAGGAGCTGCTCGTCCACCGGCCGCCGGCCGTCGACTTCCTGCTGCCCCTGGGCAATTGGCACACGCCGCCGCCCGGTCTCGACCCGACCGGACGCCGCACCCCGTACGCGGACTGGCTGGGACGGGTCTTCGAGCGCTGGTACGGCGCCCCGGTGCGCGAGACGGGCGTACGCCTCCTCGACGATCTGATGGCGCTGCTGCTCGGCGCCACCCCGCAGACCGAGGCCCTCGGGCTCGCCCCGGTGCGCTATGCCGTGATCGAGACCGACGGCTCCCTCGGTCAGGACGACGCCCTGCGCACCGCGTACGACGGGGCGACGCGCACCGGACTCGACGTGCACCACCACTCCTTCGACGAGCTGCTGCGCCATCCGGGGATCGCGGCCCGCCAGTGGGGCGCCGACGGACTGAGCGCCGCGTGCCGCGGCTGCCGCCTGCACCCCGTGTGCGGCGGCGGCCACTACGCCACCCGGCACCGCCACGACACCGGCTTCGCCAACCCGAGCGTGTACTGCGCGGACCTGGCGGCGCTGATCGGCCGGGTACGGGAGCGGCTGGCCCACGACGTGCCGGGCCCGACCGGCGACCCCGGGTCGCCGACGGAGGCCGTATGACTCCGTCGCCGCATCGGCTGCCCGGAGCACTCTTCGACGGGATCGCCGCCGGCGGCGGCGGGGCGGAGGCCCTGCGGCTGCTGGCCCGCGCCGAGCACAGCCGGCGCCTGGCCTGCCTGTACGCCGTGCAGGCCGCCGCCCGCGCGTCAGGGGGCACGGTGGCGCGGAGGGCGGGCCATGCCTGGGAGCTGCTGGCCGCGGCCCACCGGGCGGATCCCGGGGCGGCGGCCGCCGTCCTGACGCATCCGGCGGCCGGGCCCGTGCTCGTCTGCCTGCTGCGGCAGCTCACGCGGCGGCCGGCGCCGGGCGGCCCGCCGCTCCACTGGCTCACGGCGCTCGCCGCGGCGGCGGCGGTCAGGGCCCGGATACCCACCCTGGTGCGGTGGCCGGTCGCGGAACCGGGCTCCTGGGTGCCGCTGCCGTCGCTCGGCCGGGCGTGCTTCCCCGGAGCACGTCCGGGCGATCACGCCGAGCTGCGCGTGGAGGGCGACGGGCGGGCCTTCCTCACCGTCGTGGACGCCGCGACCCCGCAGGTCCCGGTCGCGGTGCCGGGCCACGGCGATCCGTACCGCGCGACCGGCCGGTGGCGGGGCGCGCACCTGCTGACCACGTTCGACACGGGCGCCCCACTGGAACTCGACACCCTCGACCCGCCCGCCTTCCCGGCGGCCGCGGGGCGCCCCGGCGGCCTCGACGCCGACGAGACCCACCGGTGGGCGTCGCGCGCCCGGGAGGCAACCGAGCTGCTGCGCCGCGACCATCCGGAGTTCTACGCGGAACTGGCCGCGGGCCCCCGGCTCCTGGTACCGCTGCCCGGCACGGGACGGGGCAGCGTCAGCGGCAGCAGCGCGGAGACCTTCGGCTCCATGGCCCTGTCCCTGCCGTCGAACGGCACGGTCTTCGCGGCGACGATGGCGCACGAGATGCAGCACAACAAGTTCGCGGCGCTGCTGCACCTCTTCGACCTGTTCGAGGAAGGGCATCAGGGGCCCGAGGCGCTGTACTACGCGCCCTGGCGCCCCGACCCGCGCCCGCTGGTCGGCCTCTTCCACGGAGCGTACGCGCATCTGGCGGTGGCCCGGTTCTGGGGCAGGCGCGGGGAGACGGAGCCGGACCCGGGGATGCGGTCCGACGCGCAGACCCGGTTCGCCCGCTGGCGTTTCGCCGCGCGGGAGGCGACGGTGGTCATCCTGGACTCCGGCCGGCTCACCCCGCTCGGCACCCGGTTCGCCGGCCGGATGCTGGAGACCCTCGACGCCCTGTGCCGGGCACCGCTCCCGGCCGCCGCCGTCCGGCGCGCCGAAACGGCGGCGCGGGCCCACCGGGAGGCCTGGCCGGGAGCGACGGGAAGCGCACGGGCGCTGCCCGTCTGACGGACCGTCGGCGGTGACGCTGCCCGAGGACATGGCCCCGTGGCGCGCGGAGATCGAGGCCGAGGCCCCGGCGTTCACGCCGAGTCGGTCCCGCCCGGCCGGTCGGCGCCTCCGAAGCGCCTGGCCGACTTCGCCTCCTGGGCCAGCCGGCGCAGGGCCAGCAGGGCGGGTTCGAGGAGGACCGTGACCAGCACGGCCCGTTCGGCCTGGGCCAGCACGTCGCGCTCGCCGCCCATCTGCCGGATGTCGACGTCGGCGATGCTGTCGGCGAGCCGGGCGTAGGGCATCAGGCCCCGCCAGTCGATGTCCGCGCCCAGGTCGGCGAGTGCGGCCAGGACGTCCGCCAGGGTGTGCGTGGCCGGATTGCCCGGGGAGACCTCCCACCCCATCTCGGCGATCAGCGTGCGGGCGTCGGCCAGGCCCGCCGGCTCCGGCTCGGGCTCCGGCTCGGTCCCCTCGGAGGGCTGCCGCGTACCGGCGTCCTCTCCCCTCCTGGTCGGACGTACGCCCAGCGCGATGCCGAACACCTGGTGCAGATCGTCCTGTTCGGCCGTGATCGCGTCCAGGATCTCTTTCGTCGCGCTGGTCGACAGGCCGCGCGTCCCGATCAGGGTGCGGATGAACCGGAGCCGGTGCACGTGGTCCTCACCGTAGTCGGCCTGGTTGGACGCGGTGGCCCGGCCCGGGGGCAACAGCCCTTCGCGCAGGTAGTACTTGATCAGCGACACCTGTACGCCGGTGCGCCTGCTGAGCTCGGAGACCTTCATCCACTCACTTCCTCGGCAACGGATAACGGATAACGCTATTATCCGTTTGCGCGGCCCGAACACGCTCGACCGACCGATGAACCGACCGAAAGGGCTCTCCCCCATGTTCGGCACACTCATGCTCATCGCCGTTCCCACCCTGCTGTTCCGACTGCTCGGCGCGTTCGGCGTCGGACGGTTCGCGACCTGGCGGGTGTCCGTCCTGCACGGCCTCGCCGTCATGCTGGTGTTCACGGCGAGCGCCCACTTCGTCCCCTCCGCCCTGGGGCCCATGCCCGGCCACCACGACCTGGTCGCGATGGTCCCGCCGTTCGTCCCGTTCCCCCGCCTCGCGGTCTACGCCACGGGGGTCCTCGAACTCCTCGGCGCCGCCGGGCTCGTCCGCGGGACCACCCGGCCGATGGCGGGGCTCGGCCTCGCCGTGCTGTTCGTCCTGATGCTCCCGGCCAACGTCCACGCGGCCGTCGAGCGGATCCCGTTCAACGGCGAGCCCGCGACGCCCCTGTGGTTCAGGATCCCCGAACAGCTCGTCTTCATCGCGGTCGCGCTGTGGGCGTACCTCCCGGAGCGTGCGGCGGCTGCCCGCCGCTCACCGCGGGCAGGGGCGCGAGCGTGAAGTGCCGTACCCGGAGGGGCTCGAGGAGGTAGTCGTCCTCGCCCGGCAGCACCACCGGCTGCTCACGCCAGTGCTCGCCGGCGTAGCCGACGAGGTCCTGCTCGCTGCGCCAGCGGCTGACGTAGATCAGCGCGTCGGGCGGCGCGAGCAGGACCTCGTGGTCCACCAGCCCGGGGTGGCGGCCGGGGAACTCCGCCACCGCGGAGACGATCATGTCGCGGAACGCCTCGAACCGGTCCGGCCGTACGCGCGCTTCACTCACCCTGATGATCACGGTGCCCAGGGTGTCACGCACCCGGAAGCCGCGCCAGCCGGTGCCGCGTCCGGCTCACCGTCGGCCACCGCCCGACCGGACCCGCCCCGCTAGAGGGTCCAGACGCTGTTGAGCGAGAGGGCGAGCCTCGTCCTGTCCTTCTGAACCTCGGTTCCCCTCATCAGAGAGGTCAGTTCCGCCGGCGTCAGGGACGCCGTGTGGATCCGGACCTCGTCCATCTCGCCGGCGAAGGGCTTGATGTAGGTGTGGTCGGCGCCGAACCGGATGCTGAACGGACCGTGGTCGCGGTCGTGCTCGACGGGGTCCTTCGGCTTCGTGATCCGCAGGTCGACGGGCTGCCCGCCCGGGTCGCCCTGGCCCGCCACGGTCTGTCCGTCCACGGCCAGTTCGAAGAGGTCGCCCTTGCGCTTGAGGGCCACGTGGTGCCAGGTGTCGTCATCTAGCCGGGACGGCGAGTAGACGTACATGCCGGACTCTCCGGTCCATGTCCTCAGGTACTTCCCGTCGATGTCGTAGTCCCTCACGTAGACCTTGCCCCGGATCGATCCCGTGAGGGTGCCGTCCCGGTTGGCCACGAGTTTCAGCTCGGAGGCGTTGGCGTCCTGCCCGTAGCCGACGATGATCGGCCGGGGCCGCTGATCGTACGCGGGGTCCTTCGCGGTGGGGGTGGAGGTGTCCGCGCCGAACTTCACCCAGGTGCTGACGGTGAAGTCGCTCGTCCCCAGGCGCAGGGAGTCGCTGCACGACACCCGGACGGCGTCGTCCGTGCCGTCGAAGCGCATGCTCCTGCCGCCGTCGGGTCCGGTGCCGAACTGGGCACCGCCCTGGACCGCCGCGTTGTTGCCGGTCCCGCTGCCGTCGCCGGTGTGGTGCGTGCGCAGGTCCTCCTGGGCCGGGGCCAGGGCGGCCTCCGTGAACGCGGCGAAGCCGATGTTGCCGTGGGGGCTGCCCCCCGCGTGCTCGTAGAGCACGCCGATCTCGCCCGTGCCGAGGTGTTCCAGGTCCGAGTACCCCGCCCGGGCCCTGTGGATCACCGCGCCGGACGTCGACCACGTCCTGCCCTGGTCGGAGGAGGAGCGGATCGCCAGGGTGAAGCGGTCATTGGTCTCGCCGCCGTGGCGGACCGGCGAGGAGAACAGGAGCGTGCCGCTCGGCGCGCGCAGGAGGGAGCCGGATACGGGCGGCGCCTCCATCTTCGCCACCAGCGAGAACGGGACCCTGAAGGACTCCTCGACGAGGTCCTTGGGCTGGATCTCGGCCGACAGCCGGCGGTCCCTGGTCCCGCAGAACCGCTTGGAGCGGGCGTTGACGTAGACCCGGCCGTCCGGCAGCACGGCGGTGGAGGGCTCACTGGGGTAGTGCGTGCCCTCGGGGGTCTCCAGCGCCTCGGACCGGGCACCCATCTTCCAGGTCCTGCCGTTGTCCGCGCTGTAGTAGAAGACGGCACCGCCGAACACGGGGGTGCCCTCCTTCCCCTTGCGGTACTCACCGGAGACGACCAGCTGTCCCGACGGCAGCCGGACGCCCTTGCCGGGACCCACCGAGATCCACTCCCAGCCCTCCCCCTTCAGGTGCGGCAGGACTTCCCTGACCGACGACCAGGTCGCGCCGCCGTCGGTCGTCTCCGTCCGCTGCAGCTCGCGGGACTGGCGCGCGCCGTCCTTCACCTCGTTGAAGGCGTAGAGCAGGGTGATGTGGCCGCGGTCGAAGTCGGTGACGACGGGGACCGGGTTGCCGTAGCCGTGCGGGGCGCCGGGGTCGCCGGCGCCGCCGCGGATGACCTGGAGACCGGGTTCCCAGGTCTCTCCGTCGTCGAACGACCGTCTGGCCACGATGTCGATGTCGCCGACGTCACTGCAGTCCTTGACCCGGCCCTCGGCCAGGGCGATCAGAGCCTTCTTGGTCCGGACGAGCTGCGGGATCCGGAAGCACTCGTAGCCGGAAGATTTGATCGCGAACGGCTGCTCGGTGCGGCGCGCCAGCTCGGCCGCGGCCGCGGTCCCGGTGAACCCTCCGGGCAGCAGGGACGCGCACAGTGCGACGAGCGCCACCAGCGCGGCGGAGAGCAGGGTGGCCGGGCGTCTGCCCCGCCCGGCCCGCTTTTCATGATCATTCATATTCGCAGGGTACGTACGGGCGCCAAGTGCCGCCCCGTCGGCCCCCCTTGTCTGTCGGCCGGCGCGAGGGCGGCGAGCCAGAGCTGGATCTCCACGTCCCCGTCGCCGACCAGGACGTAGGACTGCAGGACGAGCCGCCCCTGGCCCGCCCGCCACACCGTGGACGACTCGCCGTCGCCGGAGCGCAGGCACGGCCCGATGTCCGGGAGCGGCTCGCCGAAGCGGGCGGTGATCCTGCCGATCGCGCCGGCCTCGATCTCGCCGAACCGTTCCATCGCCCAGTCCTGGAGGAAGGAGAAGTCATGCTGGTGCTCGGCGTAGAGGTAGGTCCGCGCGACCACGCTCATGGCGCCGAACGAGGTGCCGTCCACGTCCGGGTCGTCCTCCTCGGCGGGCTCGTACGGGTCCTCCCGGGACTCGCAGATCAGCGAGCAGGGCTCGAAGCGGCGGGGCTCGGCGGCGAGCAGCTCGGCCGCGAGGTCGGCGATGTCCCGCTCCGGGGCGCCGGGGTGGACCAGGTAGGAGTGCGCCTCCTGGCAGTGGGCGGGCTCGACGCGCGCGAAGGTGCCCGCAGGTGCGGTGGTCTCCCACAACGTCGTCCCGGTCCGGTCCACCAGGCGCAGGGCGGCGCCGTCCGCGGCGGCCTCGACCCGGCAGACGTCCAGGCCGTCGCGGTCCACGTGGGCGACGCCGCCGTCGCGGGTGACGAACGCGGCGAGGCCGGTCCCGAAGCCGAACCCGAGGACCCAGCCCCCGTCGTCGGTGAGGGGCTCCAGGTGGTGGACGGGGATGAACCGTCCGCCGGAGCGCAGGACGCCCCAGGCCCGCCCGGCGGGACGGCCCGCGGCGGCGGCGCGGACCTCCTCGGGGGCGTCCTCGTCGACGGGTCCGACGTAGTGGGCCACCGCGGCCCCGGCGTCGTCGAAGTCCTCCGCCCACTCGTACTGCTGCGCGATGACCTCCTCCCCGGTGGCATCGAGGTAGCCGTGCGCGTAGCCGTCGTCGAAGCGGACCAGCCCGCAGCCGAAGTCCTCGGACATCCGGTTCCCCCGCGCCCTGATCACGAGTTCGCCGCGGGCGTCCAGGAAGCCCCGGCCGTGGTCGCCGAGGGCGAACGCCAGGCCGCCTGCGTCGAAGGGGTCGAGCATCGCGAAGCAGGGCTCGACGACCCATTCCCCCTGCTCGTCGATCAGGCCCCACAGGTCGCCCACGCGGACGGGCGCCGCGCCACCGGGGCCGAAGGGGCGCGCGCCGTCGAAGCGGGGCTCGATGACCATCCGGCCCGTGCGGTCGACGTAGCCGCACCGTCCGCTGCCGGCGTCCCGTACGCCGGCGAGCCCGTTCGCCGCGAACGGCCCCGCCGCGGCATACCGCGGGCGGATCACGAAGCGGCCGGTGGCGTCGATGTAGCCCACCGCGTCCTCGGTCCGGGCGGCGACGGCCAGGCCGTGGCGGAACACGTGGGCCTGCGTCAGGGTCGCCGGGATGACGGGGACGCCGTCCGTCCCGGCGTAGCCCCAGCGGCCGTCCGCCGCCCGGAACCGGGAGAGCCCGTCGTCCTCGAACGCCTCGGTGCGGGCGAGCTCCGGTGCGGCCAGCCACCGACCGCGGTGGTCGAGGTAGCCGCACCGGCCCTCCCGGTCGGCGGCGGGGGCGACGAACCCGCCCCGGCCGTCCGGGTGGAACGCCCCGACCGCGCTCAGCTCCGGGGCCCGCACCAGCCGCCCGTCGGCGCCGACGAGGGCGTACCGCGTCCCGGAGCCGGCCGGACCCGCGCAGGGGACGACATACGGCGGCGCGGCGGTGGTGGTGCGGGACGGCATGGCGGGGCTCCTCGTACGGGGCCGACGCAGCGTCACCGGCTGCCCGGCCGAAGGAAATCAGGGGCGGCTCATGCTAGGCGGCGCCTCCGACACCGGGTGGGCACGGGCTCCGGTGGTGGGCTTCGGGCGGGGGCTTGCGCCGAACGGGTGAAGTGGTCCGGTATCGAAACGATTCTCCCTTTCCTGCCCCTTATGGACCTCCCTAGCCTTTTCCTGTCAGCCGGGAGGACGGGGGCGGAGTCGTGGGCACGCTCGACGCGGCGCTCGCCGCGCAGGTCTACGCACTGAGGACGGCCACGGCGCACGGGCCACGGGGCCGCGCGGCCGTGGCCACCGGACCGTCGGCGGTCAAGGTACTGGTGCACCTGTCGGGTGAGCTGGCCGCCGTCGAGGCCGCCGGCCTGGTCACCGAGACCGCCACCGGCACCGTCGTGGTGGGCACGGCCGCCGTCACCGACCTGGAGCGCATCGCCGCACTGGACGCGGTGGTGTCCGTACGCGCCGACCGCCGCTCCCCTCCGCTGGACCCGGTCGGCCCCGGGCCGGCCGACGGGCTTCCCCACGCTCCCGTGCCCGAAGCCGCGACGCGCGCCCGGGGCACCGCCGCCGACGCCGCGGTCGGGCCGACCGGGCGCGGCGTGGTGATCGGGGTCATCGACACGGGTGTCGACGTCTTCCACCCCGCCTTCCGGGTGGGCGCCACGTCCCGCATCACCCGTGCCATCGACTACACGCTCATCCAGCAGGTCTCGAAGACCCAGCACCTGACGACCCGGAGCGTGCGGATGGTCTGGCGTCCCCCGCCGACGCCCGGACTCCCCGAACCCCGCCCCGTCACGGTGGTCCTGCCGTTCCCGGTGACCGCCGATGCCGCGCGGACGGCATGGAACGCGCACGGCCCGGAGATCGGACCGGGCGACCTCACGGTGAGCGGCGGGCCCTTCCCCGAGCACCCGCTCGCGTTCACCTTCGGCGGGAAGTACAACACCGACAAGGCCAGCAGCCGGGCCATCGACGACATCGAGTGCTCCCCCGAGCCCGCCGAGCAGGGGCACGCCCAGTTCACGGTGACCCGGACCGGACTCGTCTTCGACCGGGCCGCGATCGAGGCGGCGCTGCGCACCGGGAACAGGAAGGACTTCCCGCTGCGCGACGTGACCGGACACGGCACCCGGTGCGCGGCCATCGCCGCCGGTGCCGTCCCGGAGTTCACGGGGTGCGCCGACCCGCCGCCGCAGACCCTGGGCGGTGTGGCGCCCGACGCGGACCTGATCGTGGCGCGCACCCCGGGCACGGACGCGACGTCCATCCAGGCCACCGAGTACATCCTCGACTTCGCGGCGCGGGCCGGGAAACCCGTCGTCGTGAACATGAGCTTCGGGTCGGACTTCGGGCCCCACGACGGCACGGACGAGTTCGCGATGTACGTCGACAGCAAGCTGATCGACACCAAGGGCCGGGCGATCGTCACCGGTTCCGGGAATTCCGGCGGCTTCTACCTGACGGGACCCCAGGCGCCGCTGCCGCCGCTGCCGGAGCCCAACGTCCGGGCCGGGCAGCACACGCGGGGGCTGACGGACGGGGCCGGGACGGCCGCGTTCGACTTCCATTTCCCGCAGACCCGCAAGCCGGCGCAGGCCTTCGAGATCTGGTACCTGGGCAGCGGCAGGCTGCTCTTCGACCTCTCCGCCCCGATGACCGTCGGCGGCCCGTCGCTGCCCGCCCCGGTCCAGCCGCTGACCGGCATGGTCGGCCACACCTTGGGCGGCCACACCGTGTGGATCCTCTCGGAGCTGAACCTTCCGCCGCTCGGCAAGCACCGCATCAGCTTCTGGGTCTACGCGCCCGAGGCCACCGGCCGGATGGCGCGCGGCGAGTGGAGGGTCCGCCTCCGGGAACCCGCCGCGGTCCCGACGACGTTCGACTGCTGGATCGAGTCCGGGCCGAACGGTGCCCGGTTCCGGGGCGACCAGCAGGACCAGACCCGTACGATCACCTCGCCGGGCACCTCCCGCTTCGCGCTCACCGTGGGGGCGTACGCCGCCGCTGACGGGACGCTCGGCGACATGTGCAGTCGCGGGCCCGTCACCGACTTCCGGACGACGCCGACACCGCAGGTGTGCGCACCGGGCGTCAACGTCTGGACCGCCAACAGTGGCGCCGACGCCGACTCGCCGTCCTGCTACACCCCGCGCGGCGGCACGAGTTACGCGGCGCCGTACGCGGCGGGCGTGGTCGCGCTCATGCTGGAGGTCAACGGCGCCCTCGACCACGTCGGCATCACGAAGCGTCTCCAGGACTCCTGTCTGCCGCCCGTGCCCTACACGCCCCCGGACGACCTGGAGAGCGGCTGGGGCTACGGCAGGATCCATCCGCAAGGGGCGGTCGACCTGGCCCGGCCCCCCGCGCCCGCGCACGACTCCGAGCCGGTCGTGCTGCCCGCCGCCGCCTACCCGGCCCTGGCCCGGCCGGCCCATCTGGCCGTGGCGGAACTGCGGCGCCGCGCCGAGGACAGCGCGGCGGGCCGTACGCTGGCCGCCCTGGTGTCCCGGCACGCCTCCGAGGTACGGCACCTGGTCGGCACGCAGCGGCGCGTGACGGCGGCCTGGCACCGGCTGCACGGACCCGCCCTGATGCGCTGGGTGCTGAGCGACGTACGCCGCGAGGTGCTGCTGCCCCGCTCCCTGGGCGGCCGGCCGCTGGGCGCCGGGCTGGAGCGGTTCCTGGACGAACTCGCCCGCGCGGGAAGTCCCGGGCTGCGGGCCGACATCGCCGACCACCGCGCCCTCGTGCTCGCCCTGCCGGGCGCGGCGCTGGCCGAGCTCGACGGCCACGGGCAGGTGACCTGACATGACCGCCGGAACCCTCGAGATCCTCGCGCGCGAGCTCGCGCGCGCCCTGCAGCCCCTGGAGCACCGGCTGGCGCCGGAGCGGCGCGAGGAGTTCCTGCTGGAGCTGGGGTTCTGGGTGCCGGGCGGCCTGGGCGCGGCGGCCGGGGCCCTCGGCGCGGTGTCCGTCCAGGCGGCCGGGCTCGCCTCCGGCATCGAGCGGCTCACCGGCGCGATCAGCGGCGGCGTCCCCGCGGTGATCGTCCGGGAAGGCGCCGGCCTGCTCGGCTCCGTCGGCCAGGTGCTCGACGCGCTGTCGGCGGTCGGTCCCGCGCTCGGCGAGGCGGTGACCGCTTCGGGCGGGCTCGGCGACGCCCAGCGCGCACGGCTGCTGGAGCAGGCGCGGCAGCTGCCCAAGCGCCTCCTCGACCACACCGTGATCGGTCATCTCGACGACCGGAGTCCGGGCACGGTCGAGGCGCTGGAGCTGATCGGGATCATCGACCGGTACGGGGGCGGGGTGGATCCCGCCGATCCGACGGTCGTACCCGCGTCGTACCGCATCCTGCGGCTGGACCGGCTGCTGCCCCTGCTCACCGACCCGGCGGGCTTCCTGGCGGAGGTCCTCCGGTTCGGCAGGCCGGAGTTCGACGGTGCCGAGCTGCTGCGGCGGGTCGGCGCGCTGCTGGCGGCGCACGACCGCGACTTCCTCTACCGCACCCCGCCCGGTGCTCCGGAGGCGCTCGACGCGTACCTGTTCCGGCTGGACGTCGACCGGTCGGTCTCGCCGCCGGCCCTGGACGCGCGGGTCGGCGTACCCGCGCAGGGGGACACCGAGCGGACGATCTCGCTCGGCAAGTACTGGACGCTGGTCCTCGCGGCCCGCTCCCGGTTCGGGACGGGACTGCAGGTCCGGATCACCCCGCCCCTGAACCTGCACCTGCGGCCGCAGGACGGGCCGCTGCGGCTCGAGGCGGGCGCGCGCCTGGAGGCGGCCCGGACCGACGGCGCCCCGATGCTGCTGATCGGTCAGGCGGGCGGCTCCCGCGTGGAGATCGGCCGGTTCGTGCTGGCACTGGGCCTGCGCGCGGACGCGGCCGCGGGCGGCGGTGTCACGGCCGAGCCGACCGCCGCACTGGAGCTCGCGGGCGGGCGCGTCCTCATCGACCTGTCCGCCGGGGACGGGTTCGTCAGCACCGTCACGGGGGGCGCGACGATCGATTCGCAGTTCGGCCTGCGGGCGCTGTGGTCGCCGTCGCAGGGCCTGCGGTTCGAGGGGAGCGGCGGGCTGGAGGTCACGATCCCCGCCCATGTCCGCCTCGGCCCGGTCGAGATCACCACCCTGTACCTGCGGGCCGCCCTCGGGGACGACGGGAGCGTGCCGCTGGAGATCTCCGGAAGCTTCACCGGAGCCCTCGGCCCGCTGCGGGTGAGCGTGGACCGCGTGGGCCTGCTGGCCACCCTCCGGCCGGCGGACGGCGGCAACCTCGGGCCGCTCGGCCTCGGGTTCGGCTTCAAGCCGCCCACCGGGGTGGGGCTCGCGCTGGACGCCGGGATCATCAGTGGCGGCGGCTACCTCTCCGCCGACGCCGAGCGCGGGGAGTACGCCGGGGCCCTCAGCCTGGAGTTCGCCGGCTTCCTGGCGTTGCAGGCGGTCGGGGTGATCAGCACCCGCATGCCGGACGGCACGGCCGGATTCTCGCTGCTGATCGTGATCACCACCGAGTTCGGCGGCGGCGGGATCCAGCTGGGGTACGGGTTCACCCTGCTGGCGGTCGGCGGGCTGATCGGACTCAACCGGGGCATGGACCTGGACGCGCTCGGCGAGGGGGTGCGCTCGGGGTCCGTGGAGTCGGTGATGTTCCCGAAGGACGTCGTCGCGAACGCGCCGCGCATCCTCAGCGACCTCCGTGCCTTCTTCCCCCCGGAGGAGGGCACCTTCCTGGTCGGGCCGATGGCCAAGATCGGCTGGGGTACGCCGGCCCTGATCCGGATCTCGCTCGGCGTCGTCGTGGAGATCCCGCCCGGCAACGTCGCGGTGCTGGGTGTGCTCAGTTGTGTGCTGCCCCACGAGGAGCTGCCGCTGCTGGTCATCCAGGTCCAGTTCGTCGGCGCGCTCCAGGTGGACAAGTCACGTCTGTGGTTCTACGCGCGGCTGTTCGAGTCACGGATCCTGTCCATGACCATCGACGGCGGGATGGGACTGCTCGTCGCCTGGGGCGACCAACCCGAGTTCGTCCTGACCGTCGGCGGGTTCCACCCCTCCTTCACCCCGCCCGAGCTGCCGTTCCCGCTCCCCGAGCGGATCTCGGTGGACATCCTCAACCAGCCGGGCCGGCTCATCCGCGTCAGCGGCTACTTCGCGGTCACCAGCAACACGGTGCAGTTCGGTGCCAGAGCGGAACTGCGGCTGGGCTTCTCCGACTTCGGCATCGACGGCGGGCTCAGCTTCGACGCGCTGTTCCGGTTCTCCCCCTTCGCGTTCGTCATCGAGATCTCGGCGCACGTGTCCCTGAAGGCCTTCGGGGTGGGCCTGTTCGGCATCCACCTGGACTTCCGGCTGGAGGGGCCGACCCCGTTCCGGGCCCGCGGCCGCGGGTCGATCTCCCTGCTGTTCTTCGAGATCTCCGCCGACTTCGACATCGAGTGGGGCGAGCGGCACCACACCACGCTCCCGCCCGTCGACGTCCTCGCACTGCTGGAGGGCGAGGTGCGCAAGACCGAGGGCTGGCAGAGCCTGCCGCCCGACGGCGACGCACGGACCCTGGTCACCCTCCGCGACCCCGACGGGGCCGAAGGGATCGTCCTGCACCCGCTCGGCACCCTGTTCGTACGCCAGCGCGCCCTCCCCCTCGAGGTGCGGGTCGACCGGATCGGCGCACAGCGGCCCACCCACGGCAACAGGTTCCGCGTGGATCCCGCCCCGGAGAGCGGGCTGGTACGGCTGTCGGTGACCGGCGAGAAGTTCGCGATGGCGCAGTTCCAGGACATGGACGACGCGGCCAAGCTGTCGAAGCCGGCCTACGAGGAACAGGACGCCGGCCTCGAACTGGCCGCCGACGAGGGCCTCTTGCGCGCACCGCGCGTGGTGCGGCGCAGCGCCCGGTACGAGGCCGTCGTCGTGGACCGCAACCTCCGTACGGGCCCGCGGCCGCCCACCGCCACGGCCGCGGACGCGGCGGCCGCACCCGTCCCGGCGCGCAGGAAGCTCACCAGCGTGAGCCCGGCGGTGTTCAACGGTCTGCTCGCGGGCAGCAGTACCAGCCGCTCCCCGCTCTCCCGCACCGACGGGCAGCGCCGGCGGCCGCTGCCCGCGCAGGAGACGGTCCGGGCCGTCGGTCAGCGGTACGTGGTCGCGTACACGCGCAACAACGTCCAGGCCCTGCCGCCCAGTGTGCCGGGCGACGGGCTGCCTACGCCGGCGGACTTCCGCAGCCCGGCCGTCGCGGCGGACGCCCTCGCCCGGTGGGTGGGCGCCGACCCCCGCCTCGCGGGGCGGCTGCACGTGCTGCCGGTGCCGGACGCGCAGGGCCGGCCGGTCCTCCCGGGCACCTGGCAGGCGGCGGCCGGCCCGGCGCCCGCGGCGGTGTCGGGCACGGACGCGGTACGTCTTTCCTCGGACGTCGTGCTGCTGGCCGGCGGCAGCGACGCCGCCGGGGCGCCCGTGGCGGCCGTGGGACTGTTCGACCCGGTGAGCGCCTCCTGGTCGGCCGGGCCGTCGCTGGCCGTCGCCCGCCGCGAGCACTCCACCACCCGGCTCGCGGACGGTCGCGTCCTGGTCGCCGGCGGAACCGGCCCGGACGGCGCGGTGCTCGACTCGGCCGAGGTGTACGAGCCGCTGCACGACGCGTGGCGGGCCGCGGCGAACCGGCTGGCCGTCCCCCGTACCCGGCATGCGGCGATCTCCCTGGCCACCGGACGGGTGCTGGTCACCGGCGGCGCGCACGGGGGCCGTTCGACGCGCTCGGCCGAGTTGTTCGACCCGCTCTCCCATACGTGGGAGCCCGCCGCGTCGATGACGGACGCCCGCCACGGGCACCGGATCGTCCCGCTGCCGGGCCGTCAGGTCCTCGTCGTCGGAGGCGTCCTCGGCACGGGCGGCGGGCGGGGCGTGCCGCTGGCCTACTGCGAGCGCTACGACCCGGACACCGACACGTGGACCCCGGCCGCGAGCATGGGCACGCCCCGCGCGGGCCACGAGGCGACCGTGCTCCCCGACGGCCGGATCCTGGTGACCGGAGGCGACCCCACCGGGCTGCCGCGCGACGGTGCGGCGAGCGGCCGGAGCCTGGCCGGCGCCGAGGTGTACGACCCGGGCCGGGACGCGTGGACGCCGGTGGCCGACATGCCCGGCGGCCGCGGCCGGCACCGTGCCGTGCCGCTGCGGACCGGCGAGGTCCTGGTCGTGGGCGGCACCGGCGGCCCCGCCTTCGCCTCGGCCCACCGCGGCGTCCTGCGCTTCGACCCCGCGTCCGGCCGGTGGACCTCCACCGGTGCCCCGGAGCTGGGCCGGGCCGATCTCGCCGCGGCCGTCCTGGCCGACGGCCGGGTGCTGATCGTCGGCGGCCTGACCGCGGCCGGACCCGCCGCGCCCGGACCCGGTCCGGGCGTGACCACCGCCGACACCGAGCTGTTCACGCCGTGAACGGGGCCACCAGGGAGGATCCGACGCCATGACCAGCACCGCGACGGCGGCAGCCGGGGAGCTGACCGGCCGGTGGACGGCCCAGGAGCCGCTGCCCGAGGCGGCCACCTGGTACGGCCAGTACGACACCGCGCTGCACCTGCGGAACACCAAGAAGCAGGTGCTGGTGGTGGCCGGCGCCGACGGGAAGTCGGCCGCGCTGGCCAAGGCCTGGCTGTGGACGCCCGGCACCGGGGCCTCGGGCACCGGCAGCTGGAGCCCGGCCGGGCAGGTGCCGCCGACGCCCCGCAGGCTCCATACGGCCACCCTGATCGGCGACGGCGTCGTGCTCGTCGCCGGGGGCACGGCCGGGCCGGGTCTCTCCCCCGCGCTGAAGTCCACGGCGCTGTACGACGCGAAGACGAACACGTGGACCACGGCCACCGACATGCACGAGGGCCGTTGGGGGCACGCCGCCGTCCTGACGGCCGACGGCAAGGTGCTGGTGACCGGCGGCTACGCCCTCCGGTCGGGTGACTCGGCGCGGGCGCTGAGCAGCGCCGAGGTCTACGACCCGGACCAGCGGACCTGGACCCGCGTCAAGCCGATGAACGACGCGCGCGGCGGGCACAGCGCGATCCGGTTCGCGGACGGACGGGTCCTGGTCTGCGGCGGCTCCGCCCCCATCGCCCCCGGGCTGGAAGCGGCGCTCGCCTTCTGCGAGCTGTACACCCCCGAGGGGCAGGTGTGGGCCGCGACGGGGAACCTCGCCGAGCCCCGCAGCCGCCATCAGGCGGTGCCGCTCTCGGCCACCTCGGTCCTGCTGGTCGGCGGCAGCGCTCCGGGGGCGCCCGGCGACGGCCGCTTCGACCCGTACCGACGGCTGGACGCCGAGGTGTACGACCTCGCCGCACAGAAGTGGACGCCGGCTCCCGCCCGGCCCGGCGGCCGCGGCCACCACCGGGCGGTGCCCCTCGGCGCGGGGCGCGTGCTGGTCATCGGCGGCACCGGCGGCGTACGCGACGAGTCCGGCTACCGGAGCACGCTGGTCTTCGACGCCGCCGACCGGTCGTGGACCCCGGTGGCCGGGCTGGCCACCGGCCGGTGGGCGTTCGCCGCCGTCGCCCTGTCGGACACCGAGGTCCTGGTGACCGGCGGCACCGTCCGGTCCGGGGTGGCGGCCGCCGACCCGGGGAGCGACGACCTCACCACGAGCACCGAACTGTTCCGGATCGGGGCGGGCGCGTGACCCCGGTGACCCCGAACTCCTACTCCTTCCTGCCGTGGCTGCGGTCCGGGATCACCACGAAGATCAAGGAGCCGCGCCCGCCGGGCCCCGGGCCGCGTGCGCGCGTGCCCGTGGCACTGCGGCTGCGGAGCGAGGCGCCGGGCGCACCGTCCCAGGACCGGATCGTGGAGCAGTCCGTCCAGCTGTACGGGCCCGGGGACGTCGTCGGGCTGGACCCGCGGGCGATCTCGCGCACGGAGCCGCAGCCGGGTGTCACCAACGCCGAACCGAACTACCTGGCGCACGTCGAGTTCTACGCGGAGAACTTCCCCTGGCGCTACAGCCCCGCCGTGCCCGACGAGGACGACCGGCTGCTGCCGTGGCTCGCGCTGGTCGTGCTCGCCGGCCCCGCCGACCCGCGGGACGGGGACGGCGGTGAGTTCCGGGAGGGCGGCGCGCCGACGGGGCCGCTGCCGCACATCGTGGTGAAGGACGTGGCGACGCTGCCGACGCCGAGGGAGCTGGGCGCCTTCGCGCACGTCCACGTCAACGGCGACCTGACGGGGACCGGGAGCGTGCTGACGGACGCCATGGAGGGGCCGCTCGCGTCGCTGGGCGAACTGCTGCGCACGCGCCCGGACGACGCGTGCTCGCGGCTGCTGTGCCCGCGCAGGCTGAAGCCCCTGACCTCCTATCACGCCTTCGTGGTGCCGGTGTTCGAAGCGGGCCGCCGGGCCGGGCTGGGCGAGGGTCTGGACGGCGTGGGTGTGGGGGACCTGAGCTGGGGGCCGGGCCGGAGCGACGGCCGGCTGCCCTACTACCACCGGTGGTCCTTCACGACCGGCACCGCCGGGGACTTCGAGTACCTGGTGCGCCTGCTCGTGCCGGACGAGCCCGGGCCGCGCGTCGCGCGCCGCGAGATCGACGTCCACGACAAGCCCGGGCCGGCGCTGCCGGGCATCGACACGCCGCCGGCCATCGGCGGGATCCTCAAGCTCGGCGGTGCCCTGAAGGCGCCCTTGCGCGCCATGGACCACTGGGACAACTGGGACAGCCGCTTCACCGAGGCGGAGGGGTATCCGCCGCCGGCGGGCAGCTATCCCCACCCCTTCCAGGAGGCCCTGGCCGAGCTGGTCAACCTCGCCGACGACTACACGCTGCGCCAGCCGTCCGAGGCCCACGCCCGGCTGGCCGCCGGACCTGCCCGCCTGGCCATGGCGGACAGCGCCGATC
This sequence comes from Streptomyces sp. NPDC042102, assembly GCF_055582305.1. NCBI lineage: Bacteria > Bacillati > Actinomycetota > Actinomycetes > Kitasatosporales > Streptomycetaceae > Streptomyces > Streptomyces sp. NPDC042102. The sequence goes on along the minus strand of NZ_JBVJDL010000007.1, from coordinate 166,602 downwards.
CGGTGATCACTCCCCCGCTGTACGGGCGCTGGCCGGCCCGCGCCTCGCGGCTGCTGACCGGGGCGGACGGGGCCCGGCTCCCGTACGACCGGAACTGGGTGCACCGGCTCAACCTCGATCCGCGGTTCCGGATCGCCGCGAACTTCGGCACGCAGATCGTGCAGGCCCGGCAGGAGGAGTTCATGGCCGCCGCCTGGGCGCAGATCGGGGACGTGATGGAGGCCAACCGGCGCATCCGCGCGGCGCAGCTGGCCTGCGAGGTCGGGATCCGGCTCCAGGACAAGCACCTCGGCCCGCCGCCCGAGCCGCCCACGCCGCCCACGCCGTCCGAGCCGCCCGCCGCCGTACCGCGGTCGCCCCGGGCAGCGCGGGCCCGGCGGGCACCGGCCCGCCCGGTGGGCCGCGCCCTCGCCGTGACCGCGCCCGCCCACGCCCGCGTGACCGTGCCCGCCGTCCGGCCCGCCCCGTCCGCCGACGGCCTGCCGCAGCCGCCCGAGCAGGTCGCCGCCGGGTTCAAGGTGGCCACGAGCCGGATCGGCGCCGCGCCGCTCTCCGCGGCGATGCGCCGCATCACCCGGCCCGGCGCGCGCCTGATGAGGGCCCTGGACTTCCCCGGTCCGCCGGCGGAGGCGCTGCTGCCGCGCATGGACACCGAACCGCTGGTGGTCACGGCCGCGCCGGCCAAGGCCGTGCCGCCCGCCGTGGTGACACCGGCCCGCGTGGACCGCGTCATCCGCCCGGTCCCGCTGCCCGATCCGGTGAAGTCCCTGCCGGTCAGCAGTGACTTCGTGCTGAGCCGGCCGGGGCAGGACGCGCCCGCGCCGGCACCGGGCGCCACCGACAGCCCGCAGGCCCAGCGGTTCAAGCAGGCCCTGACCGATCTGTACGAGGGCTGGGGCACGGCGGCGGGCGCCGCACGCACGGGCACGCCCGGACCGCTGGAGGTGGCCGGCACCGGCGAGGCGGTGCTGGCCCGCCTGGACTCCACCGCGACGGTGCCCAAGGCGCTGCTGAGCACGGTCCGGCTGGAAGCGCCCCGGCTCGCGCCGTTCGCCGAGCGGTTCCTGGAGGTGATGGCCTACCCGGCCGTCGACCTGCCCATGTACGAGGCCCTGCTGGGCCTGTCGGTGGACTGCTTCGTGCCCCACCTCGGTCTCCTGCCGCCCAACACGATGACCCTGCTCGGCACCGACCAGGAGTTCATCGAGGCGTTCATGGTCGGTCTCAACCACGAGCTGGCTCGTGAGCTGCTGTGGCGGGAGTTCCCGACGGACCAGCGCTGCACCCCGTTCCGCCAGTTCTGGGATCCGCGGCCGGCCGCCGTCCAGGAGCAGGAGAGCCCCGCAGACCGCCGTGAGCGCCTGTACGACATCCCGCCGCTGGACCGGTGGCATCCGGCGAGCGCGCTCGGCACCCACGACCACCGCGAGCTGGACCCGTACCGGCAGGAGGACGAGCTCGTCCTGGTGATCCGCGGTGAGCTGCTGAAGAAGTACCCGACCACGGCGGTGTACGCGCACCGCGCCCGGTGGAGCCCCGACAACGAGCACCCCGACCCGAACCTGGAGCGCCGGCCGGTGGAGCTGCGCGACCCACAGCGCCCCGGCCCCGACGAGATCCGGCTGCCGATCTTCGAGGCCAAGGTCGAACCCGACATCCATCTGCTCGGCTTCGACCTCACCGACCAGCAGGCGAAGGGCGACGCGAAGGACCCCGGCTGGTTCTTCGTGCTCCAGGAGCGTCCCGGCGACCCCCGGTTCGGTGCGGACGACGGCCCGCCCGTGTCGGTCGAAGTGTGGAACGACCTGACCTGGGAGGACCTCGACCCCGGCGGGCGCGAGGGCTTCATCCGGCTGGACCGGGGCACCACCCGGGTCGTCGATCTCCAGCCCCTGGGCGACGTGGTCGAGGACAGCGAGAAGTCCGATCAGCACGACGAGGACACGGAGCTCTCCGCCTGGCACGGCGGGCTCGATTCCGCCGAGGTCGCCTACATGCTGTTCCAGGCCCCGGTCCTGATGGCCGTCCACGCACAGGAGATGCTGCCCCGTGGCTGAACTCGCCCGCACCCACCCGGTCCTGCTCGGCCCGGTACGCCTGGAGACCCGGTACACGGCGGACTGGCTGCTGGTGCGGATCTTCCCCGACGAATGGTCCGTGGACGCGTGCGAGCCGCGGCCGACCCGGGCCGAGCTGAGCGCGCTCGAGGCCTACTGGACCGCGCTGTGGCGGGCCGCCGGCAGCACCGTCGGCGAACGGGCCGCCTGGCAGGAACTCGTCGGACGGGTGCCGCAGGGCCGTGCCGCCCACCTGCTCCGGACGTACCGGCCCGCCAATCCGGGCGACAAACCGTCGGCGGTGCCCGCCGGGGCAGCCGTCCTGGTCTGCCCGGTGCCGCGGCCGCTGCCCGCCGAGGACCGGCAGCCGGCCGTTGACTACTGGTCCGCCGTCTGGCGGGCGCACGGTGACCGCCTGCGGCTCAGGCAGGCCGAAGCCGTGCTCCTCGCGGCCGTCGGGCCGCGTCGCGCCGAGGCCGTGCGGGCGCTGCGGCCGGCCGGAGTGGAGGCGGCGCCGCTGGAGCGGGGTGAGGGGGTCGTCGTGGCCTTCCTCGTGCTGCCGCCGCCGCCCGACGCGGAGATCGCCCCGAAGTCGTGGACCCGGGCGGCGCACGCCCGGCTGCTCCCCGACCGCTTCCGCGTGCTGGGGTACCGGGGCGGGCGGGTCGTCTGCGAGGCCCTCGGCGCCGCCGTGCCGCAGTCGCTCGCGGTGGGTCCGGATCCGGCCACGCCGTCCGCGCAGCAGCTCAAGGTCGATGAGGTGAGCGGCACGCTGCGGGTACCGGATGATCTGCGGTGGCTGGTCGAGTTCGAGCGGGCCGAGGCCGTGGGCATGGGCGTACGGCTGCGCCTCGACGGCCCGGACCGCGGGCTGGACCGGCTCGTCGCCCTCGGCCTGCGGCGTGGTGCCACTCCCGAGGAGACCGGCGCCGCCTGGGCCGAACTGATCTCCCAACAGGTGCGCAGCCCGGCCGGGTTCAGCCTGCTGCCGCAGGGCACCCCCACGAACAACACCGAGGACACCCCCGCCGGGCCGGACCCCCGGCGGGAGGCGGAGGCCGTGCGCCGGGTGTCCGACCGCCCGCAGGCGGTCGCCGCCGCGGCGCCGGGTGACTGGACCGCCAGGACCGACGGCCAGTGGTTCACCGAGCTGCTGGGCCTCGCGCCGGACGCACTGGCCGCCGTACCGAACGCCGACGGGACCGATCTGCGCGACGCGCGCGCCGCGAACACCGCGCTGTGGCCCGCCACCTGGGGCGGCTTCCTGCGTACCGCCCTGTACCCGCTGCTGTCCGAGCGGACCGTGGCGCAGACCCGGGAGTTCTTCCTGCGGTACGTCTCCGGCCGGGGCCCGCTGCCGGCGGTGCGGATCGGCCGGCAGCCGTACGGCATCCTGGTGACCACCGCGTTCTCCCGGCTCACCCATCCGGCCCAGGCGGTCCACCGGGCCGGACTGCACGGGCTGCTGACGGCTGCTTCGGCCGACTGGGAGCGGGCGGCCGCCGAGAAGGTCGCCCGGCTCGGCAGGGCCGAGGGCGACCCGCACCGCCGGCTGCTCGACATCCTCGCCCTGCACCCCACCTCCGCCGAGTTCCACCAGCGGTACGCGCAGAGCGTCGACGACCTCTACAACCGCGAGAACCTCGGCGGCCAGGGGCCGGCCGTCGTGTCGGCGCTGGAGCAGCTGGGGATGGCGCCGCCGGTGCGGGAGCTGCTGAACCGGCTCGCGGCCGCCGCGGGCGCGGGTCCGGTCACGGCGGCGCCGCCCGATCCCGACCTGCTCGGCCGGCTGTTCCTCGACAGCCAGCATCCGCTGCTCGGCCCGCTCGTCGACGACCGGCCGCTGTCCGAGACCGATCCCGTACGGCCGTACACCACGGACGGGCGCAGCTACCTCCACTGGCTGGCCGGCCACGCGGGCCGGGACCTGGAGGTGATCCGCCAGGAGAGGGGCTTCGCGGACGACGCCCGGCCGGCGGCCCTGCTGTACCTGATGCTGCGGCACGCCGTCCTCCTCGGATGGGTGGAGGCCGGGCGCTCGCTCGCGCGCGCCAAGGGGCTCGACGTCCCCTCGCCGGCCGATCCGCCGTTCCTCCACATCGCCGACGACCCGGCCCGTCCCGAGGTGCTGCTGCCCAGCGAGAGCCGCTACCGCCAGCTGTACGAGCCGGCCCCCGCGGTCACCGGGGACGACCGGCTGCTGCACGCCTTCGTCCCGCACGCCCTGGAGGCGGGTGATCCGGCCACCCGGGAGCTCGCCGAACAGGTGACGGCGCTGCGGCTGCTCCAGGACCTGCCCACCGCGCGGCTGGAGCGGGTCTTCGCCGAGCACCTCGACTGCGCCGGATACCGGCTCGACGCCTGGCGGCTGGGGCTCGCCGCCGAACGGCTCGCAGAGCTCCGGTACGGCCCCGACGGCACCTCGCCACCGCGGCCGGGCCTCCACCTCGGGGCGTACGGATGGCTGGAGGACATCGGTCCCCGCGACCCCGAACGGCTGGACCGCGTACCGGTCCCCGCGCAGCTGACCGGGACCTTCGGCGCCGATGCGCTGCCGCACGACCCGCGCAACGGCGGCTACGTGCACGCCCCTTCCCCGGCCCAGGCCAGGACGGCCGCCGTGCTGCGCGCCGGGTACCTGGCGAACGGCGCGCGCGAGGGCACCGGCGCCTTCGCGGTGAACCTGAGCTCCGGGCGGGTCCGCACCGCCCTGGCGGTGCTGGACGGGCTGCGGGCGGGGCAGTCGCTGGGGGCGCTGCTCGGCCACACCTTCGAGCGCGGCCTGCACGAGGGCCACCCCGGCGTCCAGCTGGACGCGTTCATCCCGCCGCTGCGCGGCGCGTTCCCGCTGCGGGCCGGACGGCTGTCGGCCGGGGACGCCGCCCCCGACGAGGCCCGGCTCGTCGAGGCCCGCAATGTGGTGGACGGCCTGGAGCTGGTGCGGCGGGCCACCCGGGACGGCCTCACCGACTACCCGTACGGGGCCGAGGGCCTGCCCCGGAATGTGCCGGCGCCGCAGAGGGAGGCCATGGACGACGAAGTGCGCCGGCTGGTGGACATCCACGACGCGCTGGCCGACCTCGCCGTCGCCGAGAGCACCCACCAGGCGCTGCTGGGCAACCCGGCACGGGCCTCGGCCACCCTCGACGCGTACGCGAAGGAAGGCTTTCCGCCGGATCCCGACGTCGTCAGGACTCCGCGCAGCGGCACCACGCTGACGCACCGGCTGGGCCTGCAGTTCAGGCCGGGCCTGGGACCGGACCACGGTGCGGGGGCGGCGGGCCGCAGCAACCCCCGGGCCCGCGCCGAGCCCGCCGTCAACGACTGGCTGGCCGGGCTCCTGCCCGAGGCGTCGGAGGTGGCGGCCGTGGTCACCTGGACGGACCCGGTGGACGGCACGGACCGCAGCCGGGTGGTCACCCAGGCCGAGGCCGGGCTCCAGCCCATCGACCTGCTGTGGGCCGTACGCCCGGCCGGTGAGGCGTCCCAGTCGGGGCTCGACGACCGGATCGTCGGCGTGGTCTTCGGCGGGAACCCCCCGTTGCGGCCGGACGCGGAGCCGGTCGTCCACTACACCCGGCAGGTCCCCGAGAAGATCAGCTTCTTCGAACTGTCCCCGCTGGTCGGGGCGTTGCGGACGCTGCTGACCACCTCCCGGCCGCTGCGCCCGACCGATCTGGTCCCGGGCGCCGGCGTGGCCCCGGTGGACCGCGCGGGGGACGACGCCGTCGTGCTGCCCCGGGAGCGTCCCGCGAAGGTGCTGGAGTCCCTGGCCGGGCTCGGCAGCGCGCTGGACGGTTTCCTCGCGGACCTGGCGCCGCTCTACCCGGACCCGCCGGGTGCGCCCGACCGGGCCGCGGCGGTGCGCCTGATCGACGAGTTCATCGGCCGGTACGGCACGCTGGCCGTCGCCGCCGGCGACCTGGGCATGGCCCGCAGCGGCTGGGCGGAGCTGACGATCTGGCGCCGTGGGGTGTTCGGGGAGGTCCTGGACGCCGTCGCCGTCACCGCCGACCGCATGGAGCGCGCGCTGGCCGACGCCGACGCGCTCCTCGCCCAATACGACGCGCTGCCGGGGACCGCTCCGGAGGAGGAGCGGTTCCGGCTGCTCCAGCAGGCCGAGCGGCTGATCGGCACGGCGCTGACGAGCCCGCGTCCGGCCACGCCCGCGCTGCTGCGCGCCGTCCTGGTCTCGCGGCGCCGCGAGTTCGCCGCCCGGCTGCGGGACCTGCGGGCCGTGGCGCGGACGACGCGGACCACGTTGTCGGGGCTGCTGGCCGACGTGTCCGCGCTGCTGCCGCTGACCGCCTTCGACCCGCTCGGGCTGGATCTGACGCCCTTCGCCGACCGGGTCGTGGCCTACGGGGCGGAGCTGCTGCGGCGGGCCGGCGCGCTGCGCGACGAGGTCACCGGGCGCGACGGTGCGGCGCGCCGCGCGCTGGAGGCGTACGACGCCGCCGTGACCGGCCCCGACCGGGTGCGGGCGGGCACCGACGCGCTCAAGGCGGTCCTCGGTGAGGACGTCCTGGTGGTGCCGGAGTTCATCGCGTCCGAGGCGCTCTCCGGGGACTGGCGGGCCGCCCTGCGCGACAGCGAGAAGCTGGTCGCCCACCTGCGCACGGACCCGCCCCGGCCGCGGACCTTCCCCGTCGAGGACTGGCTCCACGGGATGGCCCGGGTCCGGGACGTGCCGCGCCTGTGGGAGAAGGCGGTGGTGCTGCTGGACGCGCTGATCGGCTACGGAGGCCTGGTCGTCACCCGGGAGGAGCCCCGGCTGAAACCGGTGCAGCTGCCCCACCGCGCGGACGACTACTGGCTGGCGATGGACTTCCCCAAGGACCCCGAGCGGCGCCGGAAGGCGGTGTCCGAGGACAAGGTCCTGTACACCGCGCACTACGCGGCCGAACCGTTGCCCGGCATCCGCGAGGTGTGCGGGCTGCTGCTCGACGAATGGACCGAGGTCGTCCCCGCCGAGCGCGAGACCACGGGCATCGCCCTCCACTACGACGGGCCCGACTCCGAACCTCCGCAGGCGATGCTGCTGGTGGCGCCGCCGGAGCCGGGCGGGAACTGGACGGAGGAGGAGCTGCTCGACGCCGTCCACGACACGTTCGCGCTGGCGAAGGTCCGTGCCGTGGAGCCCGTGCACCTGGAGGGCACCGCGTACGCGCAGCTGCTGCCGGCGACGGTCATGTCCGCGACCTGGAAGCCCGTCACCGTCAGCACCGATCTCTCCCTCGGCAATCTGCGCCGGAAGGCCGCCGCCCATGACTGAACCGCCCCGTCTCGACTTCCCGCTGGTGCTGAGGAAGCGTCACGAACCCACGGTGGGGGTGTGGAACCGGCTGGAGGGCCGGCCGCGTACGACGGACTTCGGCCGGGCGTTGCGTGCGGAGGTGCGCGATCCGCTGTGGCTGCTCACCCGGCAGTGGCAGCTCGGCGAGTTCCGGGGCACGGACGCCGGCTCGCCGGTCACGGCGACGTACTCGGTCACCGCGGCTCCGCCCAGCCGCTACCGGCCTCCGGCCGGTCCGGTGGAGGCGCTGGCCGCGGACCGGCCGCTGGAGTCGGTGGCCGAACGCCGGCCGCTGCAGTTCCGGTTCGGCACGGACCCGGTCTCCTTCGACCTGCGGCTGGCCCTGGGGCACCGGTGGCTGAAGCTGATCCGGGGGTTGCTGATGTCTCCGGTCGAGGACTTCCGGGGCCAGTACGCGCGGCGGTACCCCATCGAGCTGCCCGATCCGCTGGACGCGGCCGACACGGCCCGGGTGGCGCATCCGGAGGTGTGGGCGACCATGCAGGCGGTCGCCGGGCGGCACATGGACGGCTATCTGCTGTACCGGCACCTGAAGTACGACGGCGGCCTGGCCTCCGACGGCATCGTGAACGTGGTGCACATGCACTACGAGACGCTCAATGCGCGGGGCCGGGAACTGGTGGCCTGGTTCGACGCGTTGATCGACCAGCCGGCGGGCGCCCAGGCCTGGGATCCGGCCCGGCTCGAGCACCGGTTCTCCGTGGCCGCCGGGACCCCGGCCGGGGAGCGGGTCCTCACGGCGCCCGAGTACCCGGGCGGCGAGCTGGACTGGCACGCCTTCTCCGTCGACGGCGGCGGGCCCCTGGGCGGCACCGCGGCCCCGCCCGCGCCGCTGAAGCGGACCGTCTTCCCGGTTCCGGTGCGCTACGGCGGCATGCCGCTGCCGCGCTGGTGGGCGCTGGAGGACGGGCGGACCAACTTCGCGGCGGTACGGCCCGACAGCACCGATCTGGCCCGGCTGGTGTTCCTGGAGTTCGCCCTCGTCTACAGCAACGACTGGTACCAGCTGCCGTGCGACCTGCCGGCCGGGACGCTGGCCTCGGTGGACGGGCTGTGCGTGACGGACGTCTTCGGACAGCCGCAGTGGATCACCCCGGCGGGGACGGATCCGGGCGGGGACTGGTCCATGTTCACCCTGGACACGGTGGGCGGGCCGCAGGCCGTGGCGGGTACCGGGCTGCTGCTGCCGCCGGGCGCGGCGAAGGTGGCGGACGGGCCGCTGCTGGAGGAGGTGCTGCTCGTACGGGACGAGCAGGCGAACCTGGTCTGGGGACTGGAGCAGACCGTCCGGACGGCGACCGGCGAGCCGCGCCGCGGCAGCGAGGTGTCGGCGGAGAGCGTCGCGCACCGGCTGCGGATCGGCCGGCGGGCCGGGCCGGACGGCACGGGGCCGTCCGGCGCCGGGCGGCCCGCTGCCGGGTCGGACGCGCCCGCCGGTGCGGCGGAACCGCCCGGTCCGCCGGCTCCGGCGTACGAGGCGATGAACTCCGTGCCGGAGAACTGGATCCCCTTCATCGCGGTCCACGCCGACAGCGGCAAACGGGCGGTCCGGCTCCAGCGTGCCGCGATGCCCCATGTGGCCGACGGCAAGCCGGTCGCGCCCAGGACCGAGCTGCTGCGGGTGAACCTGGACCTCGGGCCGGCGCCGGAGGACGGGACGCGGCGCTACTTCGTCAACGAGGAGGAGGTGCCGCAGTCCGGCTCCCGGCTGACGGTGGCGTTCAACCGGGCCCGCGGACGGGACGGGCGGGTGGTGGTGTGGCTCAGTGCCCGCCGGGGCGCGGGACGCGGGGAGGCGTCCAGCGGCCTGGCCTTCGACCACCTCGTCGACAGGCGGCCACCGCGGTGACCCCGGCGCACCGGGCAAACGGGAGGGCCGACGGGAGGGCGGCCCTCCCGTGCGCGGCCCGCCGGGATCACTTCGTCTGGTAGACCCCGAAGACGTCGAGCACCAGGTCGGCGTCCTGGTAGCCCTGGTTCCAGAAGGCGATGACGCCGTGGTCGCCGTCGCTCGCCTGCACCAGGTTCGGGACGGTCGCACCGGCCGTCCAGTTCAGGGTGGAGGAGGCGGGACGCTCTCCGGCGGGTGCGGCGGCACCACCCGGCTCCGGCAGTGGGTGGGGGCCCGGGGCCACCGAGAGGTATCCGGTGCCGCCGGGATCGGTGACGGTGGTGTTCAGTACGTACGCCTCGACTCCCGTCGCGGCCTCGGGCGTGAACCCGTGGGCGATGTGCTCCCGGGCCCGGAACCTGCCGCCGGGCCAGCCGTGGGCCTCCTCGCGGGTGTCGAGCGTACGGAACGGGGTGAAGGGCAGGAAGGCGGCCCTGCTGTCCTTGCCGTAGTGGCCGACGACGTCGACCACCACGTGGGCCGGCATCCAGGAGCCGTTGAAGACCTTGATCGTCCCGTCCGCGGCCACCGGCACGATCACCGCGTTGGCGACCGTCTGGCCGGGTACGAAGTTCAGGTTCGACGCCGTCGGTACCGGCCCGTCGCCGGAGGAGGCGGTCAGGTGGCCCGGCCCTTCGGGTTCGGTCACCGTGACGTTCAGTGCCACCGCCGTGATGCCCTGGGGCACCCCGCCCACGCCGCCGATCCGGGTCGTGAAGGCACTGCGCGCGGCGAGCCGGCCCCGGGGCGCGCCGAGGCCGTCACGGGTGTCGGCGAACCGGGCGGGCGTCATCGAGGTGTAGCCGGCGGCCGCGGACCGGGTGAAGCAGCCGGTGACGTCGGCGATCAGATCGACCGGCTGCGGGCCGCCGTTGTAGAGCTCCACGTACCCGTCCTCGCCGACCGGCACGATCACCAGGTTCGGCACGGATCGGCCGGCCGTGTAGTTCAGGTTCGAGGTCTCCGGGCGCTCGTGGCCCGCGCCCGGCCACGCCGTCACGTACCCGCTGCCGGCGGTCTCCGTGACCGTGACGTTGAGGGCGACGGCGGTGACGCCCGCCGGGACGGCGGCGTTGCCGGCCACCTTGACCCGGGCCGAACCGTACCCGGCGACCTGGCCCGCGGGCGCGCCGGTGCCGTTGCGGGTGTCGAGGAGCCGGGTCGGGGTGTGCGGGGTGAACTCGGCGCCGGGGGTGCGGAAGGGCCCGCCGTTGGTGGCCCGGACACCGCCCGCGGTGTCGGTCACCGTGACCTTCACCTGGTACTCGCCGGACGTGTCGTACGTGTGGGAGCGGCGCAGCTCGGCGCTGCCCTGTGCGGTGAGGGTGTCGGTCTTCCCGTCGCCCCAGTCGACGACGACGTCGAGCGCGACGTCGGCACTCGTGATCAGGGCGGTGAGCTCGATCCCGTGCGCGGTGTAGCTGGTGCCGCTGACGTCCACGGCGAGGGCCGGGTCGGCCCCGGCGTCCGGTGCCGCCTGCGCGGTCTGCGGGGTGGCGGTCCTGGCGCTCGCCCCGCCGGCCGCCTTGCCGCTCTCGCCGGCGGCGGGCAGGGCGGTACGGATCGTGCGGTCGGCCGGGCTGTGGAAGGTCTCGGACGTGGCCGCCCGGGTCAGCGCCTCGGTCATGCCGGCCGCGACGGGTACGGGATCCGCCGCCTGCGCGGCGCCCGGGACGATGCCGAGACCGGCCGCCACGAGGGCAGCGGTCATTACGAGTCGGTGATTGCGCACCGGCCCCCCAGTTGTGGTGATGAGCAAGGAGCGGCCACCGTATGGAGGGTTCGGGCCAAGGGTCACGGCGTTCTGGCGCGATTCACTCCATAGGGGCCGCTGCTTTACCGGCTGTGCGGTTTACGATCGACGCGGCCACCGGCCCGGCCGTCGCCGCGACGCGCGTCCGCGCAGGTGAGGCACCAGGGGCCGGGGCCGGACGGCGGCCGGCCAGGCGGCAGCCGAGGCAGCCCGCGTGTCCGGCGCGGGCGGAGTGATCGCGGGTCCCCATGCCCCACTGGGCGGCGGGCCGCGGGCCGGGGGCCTTGCCCCAGCCCGTGAGGTGCAGGGCCCAGGTGAGGAGGGCGGCCGCCACGAGGACGGCGGCGCCCGTCCATATCCCCGGGGCCCAGCCGCACACGCCCACCCCCGCGAGCGTCGCCCCGACCGTGGCGACGGCGGTCCCCGACCATCCGGCAACGGTGTGACCCTCGTCGTACTGGTGTCCCTCGCGTCCGCCCATGCTCACCGGCACCCCTTCCGAGCTGCGTCGACCTATGATGTCTTAGCGAGTAAGGAATTTATCTTAGGATCTGAGGGATTTTCAATGGAGGGCACGACCCGCCCCGCGGCCTCGCCCGCGGAAGCGATCTCCGCGATGGACCACCTGATCGCGACGAGCATGGTCGGGCAGCAGGAGTTCGCCCGGAACCTGGGGCTCGGCGCGACCGACCTGATCTGCTTCGCGTACGTCCTGGAAGCCGGGGACACCCCGGTCACCGCCGGGGACCTGGCGGTTCGCGCGCAGGTCACGACCGGCGCGGTGACCGGGATCCTCAACCGCCTGGAGCGCGGCGGATTCGTGACCCGGCAGCCGGACCCGGCGGACCGGCGGCGGGTGCGCGTGGTCGCCGTCCCGGACGCCGCGGACCGCGTCCGCGCCGTCTACGAGCCGTACTACGGGCGCCTGGCGGTCCTCTTCGCGCAGTACTCGCCGCAGGAAGTGGCCGTCCTCGCCGACTGGTTCCACCGGGCCGGGGAGCTGGCGGCGGCGTACCTCGCCGAATCCCGCGACACCTGACCGGCGGACCGGGTCCGGCGCTCCCGCGGCGGTGCGGCGCCGGGCGGGCGGGCGGACCTCACCCGGTCGGGCCATCCGGAGGCGGCCTACGGCCACGGATGGCCCAGGATCCGGACGCCGGACGCGCCGGTAATCGGATGAGATGCCTAACGTCGCAGCCGTAGGCATCGGTTCGCCAAAGCCCGTGGAGGTGTCATGTCCCAACGAGGTCGCCGGAGGGCGGGCGCCTGCGTCGCGACGGTCGTCGCCGGGCTGCTCATCAGCGCGGGCACCCAGGCCACGGCGCCGCGGGAGGCCGCCCGCGACGACGCCGGGCCCGAGGTCGCCGTGGGCGCCTATCTCCACTACGGCTCGCCCGGTGTCACGAGGATGCGGGAACTCTCGCGCTGGCTCGGCGGTACCGACCTGCGCGCCGGGCACACCTACCTGCCCGGCGACACCTGGTCGAACATCGAGGGGGCACCCGCTTCCCTGCGCAGCTGGGCGCGGTGGCGCAACGCGAGGGCCGACCGGCTGTTCGTCCTGAACGTGCCCATGCTCGAGCGCAACGAGGCCGGGCTCCTGGACGAAGAGATCGCCGGGCTGCTGCACGCCGGCGCGCGGGGCGAGTACGACCACCACTTCCGGCGGCTGGCCGAACGCCTGGTCGCCCTGCGGCTGCCGGACACGGTGATCGTGCTCGGCTGGGAGATGAACGGCTTCCAGTACAGCCACCGGTGCCGGCCCGCGCCCGAGAGCTGGAAGGAGTACTGGCGCCGCATCGTGGCCGCCATGCGCTCCGTGGACGGGCAGCGGTTCCGCTTCGACTTCGCGCCCAACCGCGGCCCGGACGCGATCGCCTGGACCAAGTGCTACCCCGGCGACGACGTGGTCGACATCATCGGCATGGACACCTACGACCAGGCGCCCGGCAACAGCTTCGAGGAGATGGTCACCCAGCCCTACGGGCTCCAGCGGCAGGTCGATTTCGCGAGGGAACGCGGCAAGCCGATCTCGTACCCCGAGTGGGGTCTGTTCCGCAACGGCGACAACCCGGAGTACATGCGGAGCATGCTGGCATGGATCGCCGAGCACCAGCCGCTGTACCACAGCATCACCGACTACTGTCCGCACGGCGTGTGGCAGTGCTCCCAGAACCCGCGCTCCGCACGCGTGTTCCGGGAGTTCCTGTCCGGCGGGCAGGACCACGGCAGCCGGTCCGCAGGCCTCCGGCCGTGAGGAGACCGCCGGGCGCGGGCCGCCCACGGGTCAGGGGCGGGGCAGGGTCTTGCGCAGTCTGGCGTGCAGGTCCTTGGCCAGAGCCGCGTCCGAGGGTGCCTTGTCCTCGTAGAGGCGGCGCAGTTCGGCGGTGAAGGTCTGGGTGAAGGCTCCGTAGAGCGGGGTGCGGGGGCGCTGGACCGCCTTCTCCAGTGCGGGCAGCAGGGTGTCGCGGGCGTAGCCGGGGCGGCCCTGCTCGTCCCGCGGCATCCGGTCCGTGCTCTCGCCGGACGGCGCGGCGGACGGGCCGGCGGGGCTCCGGTCCTTCGCCAGGGGGCAGGTCAGGCTCTTGCTCGTGTACGCGGACTGCCGGGTCGCGGCGAACCCCGCGTCGAGCAGGCAGCGTTCGCTCTCCGGGCCGGTGAGGAACTCGATCAGCGCCCGGGCGGCGGCGGGGCGCTGGGACGCCTGGGCGACGGCCAGGTTCTGGCCGCCGAGGACCGCTCGGCCGGGCAGCGGGGCCACGCCGAGCTGCTGGTCGGTCAGGGACTGGTGCAAGGTGCGGTAGGCATAGGGCCAGTGGCGCAGGAAGGCGGTCCGGCCGTCCGCGAAGTCGCCGAGGGACTCGGCCTCGTCGGAGCCCGTGGCGTCCCCGAGGGTGTACGGGGGCTGGGTGCGGTTGCGCAGCTCGCGCAGCCCGTCCTCCAGGACCTCCACGGAGCCGGTGTACCGGCCGGCGGGGTCGGTGAGCCGGAAATCGGTGGTGGCGGAGGCGAACGCCTCGACGCCGTTGACCGTGAGGCCCTCGTAGGGAGCGAGCTGGGTGGTCCAGCCCTTCTCGTAGCCGGACGGCGCGCTCCGGCCGACGGCGGCGCTCAGTTCCTGGACGGTGGACCATGCGATGTCGTTGCCGAGTTCGGTCTTGGTGACGCCCGCGCGCTTGAGGTGGTCGCGGCGGTAGAAGAGCAGTCCGACGTCACTGTTGAACGGGGCGGCGTACACCTTCCCCGCCCAGCGGGCCGTCGCCGCGACGGAGGGGATGACGTCCTCGTCCACGAGGGAGTCGGGCAGCGGACGGACCAGACCCGCGTCCGCGAACTCGGGCACCCAGGTGACGTCGAGGTTGACCACGTCGTACTCCGCGCTGCCGGACTGGAGCGCGCCCAGCAGCTGGCTGCGCTGCTGGTCGGCCGAGCCCGGCAGCTCGACCAGGCGGGCGCGGTAGCCGGAGCCCTTCTCCTGCTGCCGCTGGTTCCACTGGTCGATCAGCTTCTGCCGGATGCCGCCCTTGCCGGTGACGTCGCGTCCGCTGGCCACCACGATGTCGCCGGCCGGCTCCGCGGCACCGGCGGGAGCCTGCGCCTGCGCCTGCGACCCGCCGTTGTCGCCGCCGCCACCGCTGCACCCGGCGAGTGCGAGGACCGGTACGAGGAGCGGTACCAGGAGTACGGCGACGACCCGCGGTCCCCGCCCCGGCGTACCGCGCCGGCCGCTGCCGCGCCTCATCCCTGGTCACCCGTTCCCACTCGGGCGACCTCGTCCCGCAGCCCGGCCACCAGGTCGGTCCTGGTGTCCAGGCACCGTCCGCCGCTCGCCTCGGAGAGGGCGGCGTCCGGCTTGCCCTTGTCGCAACCGCCGCTGTCCAGGGATGTCATGACCACCGGAACTTTCCTGTCCCGCGCGCGCTGGCGCAGCTCGTCCAGCCGGCCGGCCTCGGTCAGCCGGGCGTTGTCCTCGTCGTCCGTGATGTAGACGATCAGCTGCGGCCGGTCGTCGTCGGCGCCGCGCCGGGCCATGTCGTCCAGGGCCGCGGACAGCGCCGCGTACGGATCCGCCTCCATGTCCCTGACCCGGGCCCGTTCGTCGATGGAGCGTTCGGCGTCCGCTCGTTGGTGGGTGCCGAACGCCAGCACTTCGGTGTAGGGGCGCGGAGCGCCGGGGGCGGCCGCGACGGCCCAGACGCCGTACTCGTCCGCCCCGCCCAGGCCGCCGAGCGCCTGCTTGATGATGCCGGGCGCGCCCCCCGGACCCTCCCACAGGTCTCCCATGGAGCCTGAGCTGTCGAGCAGGAACAGCACGCGGCCGGGTCCGCTGGCCTCCCGGTACCCCTTCAGTGCCGCGGTCATCGCCGCCTGACGGGCGGGGGCGGCGAGGGCGCCGGGGCCGCCGAGGGCGCCGAACTCGCTGAAGGTGACGTCCTGGGCGAGGGGCCGGTGCTCACCCGCGGCGCTGCGGAACCCGTCCTTGGCGAACTCGGCGAGCCCGCCCTTCACCGGTTTCACGGCCTGCCCGGGCGTGCCCGTGCCGCCCGCGGAACCGGAACCGGAACCGGAACCGGGACCGGAACCGGCATCGGTGAGCCAGAGGCGGAACCGCTCGACCGCGTCCGCCCGCGCCGCCTCGTCGCGCACCGCCTTCTCCCAGCGCACCCGTACGAACGTCGGGTCCAGGCCCGGCACGTCGTCGGGGTAGGAGGCCATCCGGCGGGCCCGCGTCGTGGCGTCGCAGCCCACGCCGGTCTTCAGCAGGAACTCCGGCACCAGGGCCGCGGTGCGGTTGTCCACGGCGTCGTCGTCGGGCAGGGCGCACAGCAGGTGCCCGCCGGTGGGCGAGGGCGGACCGGGCTGGGCGACGCGTCCTTCGGCGGTGGCCGCGCCGGCCACCGTGCCGCCGTACAGGCCGACGGTCACGGCCAGGCCGGCGTCGGTGTGCTCCGGGTCGGTACGGCGTACTTCCGCCTTCGGCTCGCGTGCGCGCAGGGCGTCCATCAGCTTTCCGAGTCCGCCGGTCCGGTCGGCCACCCCCTCCGCCGAGAGCTGCTGCGGTACGGCGAGCACGACCGGCGAGTAGGCGAACGGAGCGGGGTCGACGATCAGTTCGGCGTAGCTGCGCCGGTCCTGGGGCGGCCGGGCGCGAGCGGCGCTCGCCGACGTCGCCGGGATCCAGACGTCCGGCTGGGGGCCGATGTCGCGCTGCGGGTTGACCGCCTCGGACGTGGGCCGCTGCCAGGGGTCGGACTGGTCGTGGAAGGCGGTGACGACGTCGGCGGCGCCGGCGCTGTACACGGTGATGCCGCTGCGACGGCAGCCGTCGCCGGTCCGGTTCGCCTCCGACACCAGGTAGACCTCCGTCGCCCTGCGGACGGTGGGCTCGAGGTCGGGGTCGGTGAGCAGCCGGAGTTCGAGCGGGGGCTTGCAGACGGGCCCGTCGCCCGCGCCGCCGAGGAGGGCGTAGCCGGCCGCGACGAGACCGGTGAGCGCGGCGAGCGCCCCGGCGGTGACCGCGACGGCCCGGGGCCGGCGGGCGGTACGGATCCAGCCGCTCGGGCGCCGGCGGCCGGTGCGGTCCGGATCCCCGGCCGGGCGCGGGCGGAGTGCGGAGGGAAGGCGTCGTCCTGGCCGGCGGCCCGACGACGACGTGGGCGTCCGCCCCGCGGCGCCGTGGGGCCGCCCGGGATCGAAGGCGTGCTCGGGGTCCGGCGCGGGGCCGGGCGGGGGGTCCGGCTCGGGGCCGGGCCGGGGGTCCGGACCGGCTTCGGCCCCGCCCTTACCGCTGACCGCGCTCGTGCCGCCGGTCAGCAGGACGTCCGTGCCGGAGGCGGCCGGACGGCTCTGCGGCTCCCACGGCTCGGCGGGCTCACGCAGCGTCGTGTGGTGGACGCGCATGTAGGCCGACACCCGTTCCGCGAGCTCCGTGAAGCTCACGCCGGCGTCGCCGCCGTCCCCGCGCAGCAGCCGCGTCAGCTGCCCCGTGAACGGTGTCGGGCCGGCGTCGTCCCCGGCGTCGATCCGGTTGTTCGCCTGCACGCTCATCAGGAGCGAGATCCGGTGCCGCTGCGCGGTGCCCATCGCGTCCCACGCCGCCGAGGCGTTGCCGGCGTAGCAGCAGTCGAGCACGACGACCACGTGCTCCGCCCTGGTACGGGCGAGCACGGTCAGGACGCTCTTCCACGGGACGGCGCCCCGGAACACCGATTCGGTACCGGCGACGATGGTCGCCGCACGCATGAGGAGCCAGAGTTCGTCACCGGTGCTCGGTACGGCTCCGTGCCCGGAGAAGTAGAGCAGGAGCAGGCCCTCGGCCGCACCGACGACGTCGTCCAGACGGCGGTCGAACTCGTCGACGTTGGGCGGCTGGAAGACGACGACCTCCCCGTCGCCGAACATCCCGCCCTCGCGCAGCGCGTCCGCCAGGCCCTCGAGGTTGTGCTCGACCGCGCCGAGGTCCCCGGGCACACCGAAGGGATGCCCGGGCTGCTTGAAGTCGTAGGTGGGCACGCCGACGAGCAGCGCCCGGTTCACCCGCCCGCGCGGGTCGAAGCGCGCCACCGGACTACCTCGCGTCACCGTCCGGCTCGACGTCGACCTCTGGGGGTTCGCCCTGCTCCACGGAGCGGCGGTTCTCCCGCCACGCCCGTACCCCGCTCTTCGCCTGCTCGTACACCTCGTCGAACAGCTTGGGGCCGACGACACCGACCACGACCAGCAGGATCTCCAGCCCGGCCCCCATCGGAGAGCTGCCGGGCTCCTCGGCCCCGGCCCGCTCCCTGATCTCCAGCTCGCCCCTGCCTCTGAGCACCTCCAGCTTGTGCTCCCGTTCGAGCCACGCCTTGAGTGCACCGACGTCGCTCGCACTCGCCCCGTGCCCCAGGCGTATGCGCACGACTCTCTTCGCCAAACCCTCCCCCATGGCCATAACTCAGCATCATTGCATGGCAGTTGGTGGCTTGGGGAGACAATTGCCGACACCGGCGCACGCCCGCGCGCGCCGGGACCGGACCGGACCGCCGGACCTTCGGACCGCCGAACCGTTTCCCCTCACCCGGACAGTCCCCGCTATTGCAGGCCGATCTCGCCGCAGGCGGCCTTGATCCTGTCGACGCAGATCTCCTCGACGGTGTACACGCCGTCGAGGACGACGGTGGACTTGATGTTGTCCTTGGTCACGGCGATGCCGGGGACGAGCACCGAGGGCACCCGCTTGGTGGTCGGGCTGTCGACCACCTCGTTGATGATTCCGGTGATCTTCTCGCCGCCGGCGAGGGCGACGGCGAGTTCCGCGGCGGCCTCGGCCTCACGGGCGTACGGCTTGTAGACGGTCATGAACTGCTCCCCCGCCACGATCCGCTGCACGCCGGCGAGTTCGGCGTCCTGGCCGGTGACCGGGGGCAGCGGCGAGACGCCGGCCGCCTTGAGGGCGGTGATGACGCCGCCGGCCATGCCGTCGTTGGCGGAGTAGACGCCGACGATCTTGTCCTTGCCGAGCGCGGAGATGGCGCCCGCCATGTTGGTGGTGGCGTTCTCCGGCTTCCACTCCTTGGTGTCGTACTCCTTGCCGACGGTCACCTTGCCGTCGAGGACGGACCGGGCACCGGCCTTGAAGAGGGCGGCGTTGGGGTCGGTGACCGAGCCGTTCATCATGACGATCTTGCCGCTCCTGGCCCTGTCGCCCAGGGCCTCCAGCAGGCTCTTGCCCTGGACGCGGCCGATGTCCTCGTTGTCGAAGGAGGTGTAGGCGTCGATCGGCCCCTCCGCCAGGCGGTCGTACGCGACGACCGGGATGCCGGCGTCCTTGGCCCGCTTGACCGCGCCGCCGATCGCCTTGGAGTCCACCGCGTCGACGATGAGCACGTCGACCTTGCCCTGGATCATCGCGTCGACCTGCGCGTTCTGGTTCGCGGCGTCGCCCTTGGCGTTGGCGTAGACGACTTTGCCCGCGCCGAACGTGAGGAGGCGGACCTTCTTCTCGATCAGCGGCTTGTCGAACTTCTCGTAGCGCGCGGTCTCGTTCTCGGGCAGCAGCAGACCGACCTTGATCACTTTGCCCTGGGCGCCGGACTCCCCGTCCGCTTCGGACCCGCCGCACCCGCAGAGGGACACCGCACTCAGCGATGCGAGACAAATAGCGGCAATACGACGACGCGCGTTCACGGTCCGAACCTCCCGGGGAATGCCTCTCCCTTGCGGCCGAGGTGGGGGCAGTCAACTCCGCCGGGTTGCCAGCGTCAAGAAATCAACTCTTAACGATCCGGCAACGCCCGTACCCCCTCTTCCCTGATGTCAGTGCTGCTCATACGCATCCTCCGGCACGGGCATCGGGGCGCATCGTTCAACTGGTGAAGCCAGTCGAGGAGTCGTCGGGGGCGTCCCAGGCGGTCGTCAGTCCGTCCAGCCACGCCGGAGGAAGCTCCGCCGCGTCCCACTCCTCCCGCAGCTCCCGCGGCGCGGCGACGAGCCGCTCCAGCACGGCGATGCTCGTGACGGAGTGGAGGAGCGAATAGCGCCCGTGGACCGTGATGGCGCTGCCCGGTCCGAACGCCGCGAACAGCCGCTCCAGCCTGCCGCGGTGGAGCGCGGCGAACTCCGTCAGCCGTCCGGCGTACCCGGCGCGCTGCCGGGGGGTCATCGTGCCGAGGACCGCGGCCAGGACCTCGTCGGTCACCTCCGGATCCAGCTCCGAGACCTCGGTGAACGAGAGGTGGACGGGGGTGAGCGCCACCCTCGCCCGCTCCACTTCCATACGCCGGGCCCGCGGGCGCTCCGCGGCCGGGCCGCCGTGGCGCCCGTCCGGCCCCACGGCCCGTACCAGGGTCCGCTCGACGACGGCGGCGAGCTCCTCCAGGAGCTCCGCGGCGCCGTCGAGCCGGCCCGACGCGTACGCCGCGCCCTTGTCCCCCGGCGCGCTCCGGTCGGCGCCGCTCAGCTCCTCGTGTGCGAGGGCCAGCGCACCCGCCTCGACGAGCCCGGTCAGTTCCCGCGCGTCGTCCGAGGGGACCCCCGCCCGTGCGAGGAGCTGGAGCAGCGTCGTCCTGGCGTTGTCGACACTGACCTCGTCGGGCCATTGCCGTCCCTCGTCGGCCGCGCTCATCGGTTCTCCTCGGTGATCGGGTGGTGCGGTGCGTGCAATGAGATCAGAACGGTGCGCGGGACGTCACGGAACCCCCCGGGAAGCCTCGGCGAACTTCACGCCCGCCCGCCCGGTGTCCGGGACCGGGCCGGAGCCGGGGCGATTGTCAGTGGTGGGTGGGAAGGTGGGAACACCGAGTCGGAATGAGGGGGAGCCGCCATGTCCGGAAGCCAGAACTACATCAATCACGTTGCTCTTGTGCTGGACGCCAGTTCGTCCATGTCCCACCTGAACGGGAAGGTCGTCGAGGTCGCCGACCAGCAGATCGCCTATCTGGCCCGTCGATCGCAGGAATTGGACCAGGAAACCCGCGTGACGGTGTACGTATTCGCCGACCAGGTGGAATGCGTCATCTACGACAAGGACGTGCTGCGCATGCCGTCCCTGAAGCAGCTGTACCGGGTCGGCGGGATGACGGCACTGCTGGCGGCCACGCTGAAGTCGCAGAGGGAGCTGGCGCAGACGGCGCAACTGTACGGTGACCACAGCTTCCTGACGTTCGTACTGACCGACGGGCAGGAGAACGCGAGCCATCACGGCCCGGACGCCCCGAGCAGGGATCCGCGCGCGCTGGTGCGGGCCGTGGCCGAGATGATCGAGACGCAGGAGGACAACTGGACCCTGGCGGTCCTCGTGCCGGATCAGATGGGCAAGCGCGAAGCCATGCAGTGCGGATTCCCGAAGGACAACGTCGCCGTCTGGGACGCCACGAGCACGCAGGGTCTGGAGGAGGCCGGGCAGGTCATCCAGCAGGCCACCGAGAAATTCATGGTGGGCCGTTCCCAGGGCATCCGGGGATCGCGGGCGGTCTTCTCCACGGGTGCGGAGGCGGTCAACAAGAAGAGCATCCAGGCGGCCGGCCTCGCCCCGGTGGAGCAGTCGGAATACCAGCTGATTCCGGTGGCCCGTGAAGTGGCGATCCGGGAGTGGGTCGTCGAATGCGGGCACACCTACCGCACCGGCGGCGCGTTCTATCAGCTGAGCAAGTCGGAAAAGATACAGGCGCGCAAGCAGATCGCGGTGCTGGAGAAGAAGACGGACCGGGTGTACACGGGCCCGCAGGCCCGGGCCCTGCTCGGCCTGCCGGACACGGAGGTGCGCGTCAAGCCGGACCACAACGACGACTTCACGATCTTCGTGCAGAGCACCAGCGTGAACCGCAAGCTCGTACCGCACACGCGGCTCCTGCTCATGGTCTGAGCGCGGCCCGGAAGGCGGCGGCTCAGGAGGCGTCCGCAGGGGGGATCGGTTGTTCGGTCCAGATGGTCTTGCCGTCGGCGGTGTAGCGCGTCCCCCACCGGTCGGTCATCTGCGCGATGATGAACAGGCCCCGGCCGCCCTCCTCGTCGGTGGCGGCGTGGCGCAGGTGGGGGGAGGTGTGTCCGGTGTCGGAGACCTCGCAGATCAGGCCCTCGTCACGGATCAGGCGAATGCGGACGGGACCGTCGGTGTAGCGGATGGCGTTCGTGACCAGCTCGCTGACGATCAGTTCGGTGACGAACGCGAGCTCTTCGAGCCCCCATGCCTCCAGTTGCCGGGTGACGGCGTCCCGGGCGATGCCGGCCGACTCGGGCTCGCTCGCCAGCTCCCAGGTCGCCACGCGGTCCTCGTCGAGCTTGCGCGTACGCACGAGGAGCATGGCCACGTCGTCGTCCACGGGTCCGGGCAGCAGCTTCGCCAGCACGCTGTCGGACAGTTCCTCCAGGGGGAGCCGGTGATCGGCGAGGGTGTCGGCGAGCAGGGCGAGGGCCGCGTCGGCGTCGTGGCCGGCGGCCCGCACCAGGCCGTCGGTGAAGAGGACGATGAGGCTGCCGGGCACCAGCGGGAACTCGGCGCTCTGGAACGTCTGGCCGCCCAGGCCCAGGGGCGGGCCGGCGGGGACGTCCACGAAGGAGACCTCCCCGCCGGCCGCGTCGACCACCACGGGCGGCCGGCCGCCCGCCCGCGCCACGCTGCACCGCCCGGACACGGGGTCGTAGACGGCGTAGAGGCAGGTCACCTCGGCGCCCTGGGGGCGGTCGGGCCGTGGGCGGCCCGCACCGCGCTCGGTGGCCCCGTCCGTGGTCGTCGCTCCCGCCACGTCGTCCAAGTGGGTGAGGAGCTCGTCGGGAGACAGTTCCATCCTGGCGAGGACGCGCACGCTCGTGCGCAGGAGTCCCATGGCGGCGGCGGCCTGCAGTCCGTTTCCGGTCACGTTCCCGACCACCAGGCCGACGCGGGTCCCCGACAGGGGCACCACGTCGAACCAGTCGCCGCCCACTCCGGACCGGCTGTCGGCCGGCACGTAGCGGCTCGCCGCCTCGCACGCCGTCTGCGGCGCCAGGCTCCGCGGCAGCAGGCTGCGCTGGAGCTTGAGGGCCGCGGTGTGCTCGCGCGTGACGATCAGCATGAGGACGACGCCGATCAGCAGGGCCCCGATGCCGATCACGGTCACCCCGCCCGTGGGGCCGATCAGCGGCAGGTCGAAGACGGTGTCCCCGTAGCCGGGTTCGGCGTAGACGTGGAAGGCCGCGTAGCAGAACACCGAGAGCATCAGGAGTCCGCCGAGGCCCGGCAGCAGTCCTTTGGACACGAAGTCCTTGGTGCTGCGCGTGAGCACCTTGCGGTAGTACCAGACGCAGGCGAAGCCGGTCAGGCCGTAGTAGAACGCGATCGCGAGGCCGACCGACTCGATGGAGTCGGCCAGTACGTCGCGGCTGATCAGTGACAGCAGGACGTAGAAGACGATGGAGGCCAGGCCCATCCCCACGGTCGACCAGGTCGGGGTGAGGTACTTGCTGTGGACCCGGGCGAAGCGGGCCGGGACGGCCTTGTGCGCGGCCATCGAGAACACCGTCCGTGCCAGGGGCAGGATCGTGGTCTGGGTCGAGGCCGCCGCGGACGTGAGGACCATGAAGATCAGCAGCTCGGTGAGGAACAGGCCGCTGCCCTGGGCGCCGAAGACCGCGCTGCCCAGGTCGGACAGGACGTCATCGGCGTTGTCGGCGTTGGCCAGTCCGATGCCCGCGGTCCCGACTCCGGCGAAGGCCTGCGCCGCGGTGGCGACCGAGACGTAGATGATCAGCAGCAGCACGGTCGAGAGGACGGCGGCGCGCCCGGGGATGTACGTGCTGTCGGCGGTCTCCTCGTTGACGGTGACGGCGGTGTCCCAGCCCCAGTAGATGAAGACGGCGGCCAGCAGCCCCGCGGTCAGGGCTTCGACGGAGGGCACGTTCAGGGGGTTGAACCAGGACGCGGAGACGGGGATCGCCGTCGGCGGGGGGTCCGTGTAGACCCTGACCATGGCGGCGGTGGCGAGGACGACCAGTATGACCACCTCGACGGTCAGGAGCCCGCGCTGCACCGCGGCGGAGATCTCGATGCCGACGTACGAGACGGCGGTCATCACGGCGATCCAGACCACGCCCGCGAGGGTGACCCACAGCCTGCTCTCGGCGAGCGACTCGAGTCCGAGCAGCCGGAAGGTGTAGACACCGGCGATCTCCGCGAGGTTCGCCATCACGATCACGTCGGCGACGATGATGCCCCAGCCGCCCATCCAGCCGACGCGGGGGCCGAAGGCGCGGGTCGCCCACGTGAAGGTGGTGCCGCAGTCGGCGTCGCTCGCGTTGAGTTCCCGGTAGGCGTAGGCGATCAGCAGCATCGGGATGAAGGCCAGGATCATGATGACCGGGGCCTGGAGGCCGACCCTCGACACGACGAGGCCGAGCGTGGCCGCGAGGCTGTAGGCCGGAGCGGTGGACGCCACACCGATGGCCACGCAGGAGGCCAGGTTCAGGGCGCCGGTCTTCAGGCCCTTCTCCCCCGGGCCGGCGCCCGCGGCGATCGGCGTCGTGGTGTCCGCCGAACCACTGGACGGTGTCAAAACCGAATCACCGACTCCCCGATCCGTCCGGTATGCCCTGCCTGTGCATCTTCCCCCAGGGGAAATTGGCAGCGCGGTCCGACATGCCGCACGGCGCGGCCGCTGGGGTGGACGGGACCGCACGATCACTTGCTGAAACTTGCTGCAAGATTTTGCAGAGCTCGGTAGGCTGCGGGCGCTCCGTCTCTCCCCCCGAAGGGACCACTCCCCATGCAGCGAACCGCACCGCGGCGCGTCGGCGTCACCGCGGCCGCACTGGCGGCACTGGCCGCCACGATCCTCCCCTCGGCCACACCGTCCTCGGCGGCGGACACCCCCGCGGGTTCGCCCGTCCGCTTCGAGGTCACGGCCGCCACCGACTGGGGCGACCAGGTCCTCGTCGTCGGCAACGTCGCGGCACTGGGGTCCTGGGATCCGGGCCGGGCGGTCCCGCTCGACGCGCACGGCTATCCCACCTGGGCCGCGCAGACCCTCGTCACCTCCGAGTCAGCGGTCGACGGCGTCGCGGACGTCAAGGGCATAGGGGACGTCGAGTACAAGTACCTGGTGCGGGAGTCCGACGGCACGCTCACCTGGGAGGACGGCCCGAACCGCCTCCTGCGTCCCCGGCCCGGCTCCCCCGTCACCACCCGGGACGCCTTCCGGGTCTCCCCCGGCACGCCCGCCTCCGGCATCGCGCCCACCTGCGTCACCTGGTCCACGTCCTGGCGTTACACCGCGGTCTTCAACGGGTGCGGGTCCGCGTACGGCCTTCAGGTGCTGCACCGGGACGGGAGCCGGTCGGCCTGCCGGGGGGTTCCCGCCACGGCGACCGCCACGTTCCCGGGCTACGGACCTGACGAGAACCACCCCGTGGCGGTCAGTCACTGCTGACCCGGCCGACGCCCGGGCCGACGGCGTCGGGACCGCTGACGCGCCGGGCCACCGACGCGCTGGACGCGCCGCCTCAGATCGCGCGGAGGGCGCCCGGGCGACGGCCCGTGAGGCGGTCGAGCGCCGCGGCGGTCTCGGCGTCGGCGGGGAGGTTGACGATGAGCTGCTGGTCGTCGTCGGCGGACAGGTCGAGGGTCTCGTACGACAGCCGCAGCTCCCCCGCCTCGGGGTGGACCAGCCGAAGGACGCCGGTCGGCTTCGGCAGCCCCGTCAGGGTCGCCAGCCGCCCGGAGAACTCGGCGCCGCAGGACACGGTCAGTTCCGCCATCAGTGCCGCGGCATGGGCGTCGGACTGCCCCGCGCCCTGCTTGAGGGCCGCGACCAGTTCGTCCGCCACCCGGTTCCACTCGGGGTAGGCGGTACGGGCCCGCGGGTCGGTGAAGGCGAACCGGGCCAGGCTCGGCGGGCTCGCGTCCAGGAGCCCGATCGGCTCCGCCAGCCGCCGGTAGCCGTCCGTACAGGCCAGGATCTCCCCCAGCCGGTTCACCACCAGCGCGGGCGTCGGCTCCAGCCGGTCGAGCAGCGCGTGCACGGTGGGCCGCACCTCCCGGTTCGGGCCGGCCTCGCCCATGCAGCTGAAGCCGGGTTCGGCGCCCTTGGCGAGCCGGTGGAGGTGGACGCGTTCGGCGGCGGTGAGCCGCAGGGCGTCCGCCAGGGCCGCCAGCACCTGGGCCGACGGGCGCCGGTCCCGGCCCTGCTCCAGCCTGGTGACGTACTCGACGCTGACGCCGGCGAGGGTGGCCAGTTCGGCGCGCCGCAGTCCGGGGGTGCGGCGGCGCGGGCCGGAGGGCAGCCCCACCTCGGACGGGGTGACGGCCTCGCGGCGCAGGCGCAGGAAGAGTCCCAGCTCGTTGTCGCTCACCGGGCGAACGTAACACCCGCCGCGGGAGCGGATCGTGGCCCTGTCCCTACCACCCTCCGCACGGCCTCCCTGGTACCGCTCACCGCTGACAGGTTGGGAGCACGGCCCCCGGCAGCGGGGCGCCGGCCCATGACGATCCGTCATGACCCGTCACCCGTCGAGGAGTACCAGCATGTCCAGTGAACGACTGAATCTCGCCGTGATCATCGGCAGTGTCCGGGAGGGCCGCTTCGGCCCCGTGGTGGCGAAGTGGTTCGCCGAACAGGCGGGGGCGCACGATGCGTTCACGGTCGACGTGATCGACCTGGCGGACATCGACATTCCGCTCGCGCTGCCGCCCGTGCCGCCCTTGATGGATCCGGAGATGGCGCGCCCCGCCGCGATGGACGAACTGACCCGGCGTCTGGCCGCCGCCGACGCGTTCGTGATCGTGACGCCCGACTACAACCGCAGCTTCCCGGCCTCGCTGAAGGCCGCGATCGACTGGTACAGCACCGAGTGGCAGGCCAAGCCGGTCGGCTTCGTCGGATACAGCGGAGCCAGCGGCGGTCTGCTGGCGATCGAGCAGCTGCGGCAGGTCTTCAACGAGCTGCAGGCGCACACGGTCCGGGACTACGTCTCCTTCCCCCGCTACTACGTGATGTTCTCGCCCGAGGGCGCGCTGCTGCAGCCGGAGGAGCCCGAAGGCGCGGCCAAGGCCATGCTCGACCAGTTGCTGTGGTGGGGGGCCGTGCTGCGTGACGCGCGCCGGGACCGTCGTCACGCGGCGAGCCGGTAGGGGTCAGGGGCAGGTGGTCGTCGGGGCGTCGTGGACGAGGGCGCAGATCATCTGCTCGCCACGGCGCCCCGGGTACTCGGTGCGCACGGCGGTCTGGAAGTCGCTCCACTGCCGGCGGACGTCCTGGGCGGCGAGGTCCGTGGCCCGCTGGAAGTTGCCGTCGCGCGAGCGCCGGGCGACGTCGGTGTCCTTGGCGAGGGTGCCGTTGTGCTGAACGCGTCCCATGCAGTCGGCGGGCCGGCTGCCGGTGGAATCGAAGTCCGGGTAGCAGCCGGTCGTGAGGTCCTCGGGGATCTCGGCCGCCGCCCGCCCGGTCCACTCGGCGTCCGTCATGGTGCTGTAGCGGCCGACGGCGAAGAACGGGGCGACGGCCGTACGGCCGAGGCCGGGCGGGTTGGTGACGCCGATGGCTCCCGTGGTGCGGTCGGCCCAGTTGCTGTGGGCGTAGAAGTCCTCGATCGTGTGCCAGCCCCGCCCGAGCTGCTCGAGCACGCCGCACTTGGCCCGTCCCGGCGCTTCGTCCCAGGGACACGGCGTACGCAGGTCGGTCGCCTCGGCACGGACGCGGCCGTCGGCGTCGACGAGCCCGTCGGCGTACCGGACGGCGGCGCGGAAGCGGGCGACGGCGCCGCGGACGCAGGCCAGCAGCTCGGTGGTCGCCTCGTCCCGGCTGCGCGGGTAGCCGGGGGCGTGGGCGGGGCCGAGGTAGTCGGCGTTGTCGCAGTGCAGGGTGCCCAGCTTGAAGTAGTCGCCGCGGTCGTCGGCGTTGACCGCGCCGGTACGGGAGTCGGCCATCGCCGTCAGGGTCCGGGGTTCCCAGGGCAGGGCGGCCCGGGTGATCTTCTCATGGTGGTCGCCGGTGAACGCCGCGGCCGGGGCAGGCGCGAGGACGGCCGGAGCGACCACGCAGGCCAGCGCGGCCAGCACCGTCGGGGACCGGTGTCGGGGACGAACGTTCTTCGGTGCCACGGCGTCTCCCTGCGGACCGGAACGGGTGCACGGGGTCGGTGCCCGGGACGGGCGCCCGGGATCGGTTCCCGGGACGGGTGCACGGGCCGGCTGTTCCCTGCCGGGCGGGACACGCGTCGGCGCGCAGCCACGCCCCCGCCTCGCTTTCCCCGAACATACGCCTGCCCGGATGCCGTCGCCTCCCAGGCGACCCGCGTCCGGCGAGAGGTGGGGGTGGGGGCCGGCGCGCACGGGGGAGAGCGCCGGCCCCCTGGAAGGGCCACCGGGACCGGGGGCGGGTGGTCCGGGCGGCCGTGGTGTGCCGTGCCCCGCGCCACGCCCTGCCGGGGGCAGGGCCGCAGAATCGAACGAGGCAGCGGTTGAACTGTAAAGCATCCCTGGCGACGGCATCCGGCCACCCCCCTCTACGGGGCCCCGCCACCCCCGTGCGGTCCGGCGCCGCTCCACGAGGCGGCCCCGACCGTCCGCATCCCCTCGCGGTGCGCCCGGGCCGTGGCCATCAGTCCGTCGAGTGCGTCGCGGGTGCGGATGAGGTCGGCGATGTGGCCGGAGAGCCGGTCGCGCTCCTGTGCCATCCGCTCCAGCGCGGCGTCGGAGTTCTCCTCGCTGGGCGCATCCACGCACGGCAGCAGTTCGGCGATCGTGCGGCTGGAGAGCCCTGCGGCGTACAGCCGCTGGATGAACGCGACCCGCTCCACCTCCCCGTCCGTGTAGTGCCGCTGCCCGCTGGCGCTGCGGGTGCTGGTGAGCAGCCCCTGCTCCTCGTAATAGCGCACCGACCGGACGCTGACCCCGGCCTGCGCCGCGAGCTCTCCGATACGCATCTCGCCCTCCCCACTGTGACCTGCGACATACAGCTTGCCTCTGACGTCAATGTCAGGTTTTAGCGTAGCCGACGTGCCCGGCAGCCGGGCGCTACGGAGCGCGAAGGAGTCCCCCGTGACAACGCTTTTCGACCGCCACCGACTCGGTGACCTGACCCTGCCGAACCGGGTGGTGATGGCCCCGATGACACGGGTCCGGGCCACGGCCGGCGGTCTGGCCACGCCGTCGATGGCGACGTACTACGCCCAGCGGGCGACGGCCGGGCTGATCGTGACCGAGGGCGTGCAGCCGAGTCTGATCGGGCAGTCCAACCCCGGCACGCCGGGACTGCACACCGATCAGCAGGTCGACGCCTGGCGCCCGGTGACCGCCGCGGTGCACGCCAACGGCGGACGGCTCTTCGCCCAGATCATGCACGGCGGACGGGTCTCGCACCCCGACACCACCGGTATGCGGCCGGTCGGCCCCTCGGCCGTCCCCGCCACCGGAGAGGTGTTCACCCCGGCCGGGCCGCGGCCGGCACCCGTGCCGCGCGCCCTGGACACCGCCGAGGTGCCCGAACACGCCGGGTCGTACGCCGAGGCCGCCCGCCGCGCCGTCGACGCCGGCTTCGACGGCGTCGAGCTGCACGGCGCCAACGGCTACCTGATCTCCCAGTTCCTCTCCTCGAACGCCAACCTGCGCACGGACCGCTACGGCGGCTCGGTGACCAACCGGATCCGGTTCGCCGTCGAGGCCGTGTCCGCCACCGTCGATGCCGTCGGCGGCACCCGGACCGGCATCCGCCTCTCCCCCGGCGGCACCTTCTGGGGCGTCGCGGAAACCGATGTTCCGGCGCTCTACGCCGCACTGCTCGCCGAGCTCGCCCGCCTCGACGTGGCCTATGTCCATCTGGAGGCCACCACCGACGAGGACGTGCTCGTCGCCCTGCGCCGCGCCTGGCCGGGCACCCTCATCATGAACCCGACGCTCCCGATGGGGCCCCGGCAGACCGGCCGGTCCGACGCGGACCACTGGCTCGGGCTCGGCGCCGACCTCATCAGCTTCGGCCGGGCCTTCATCTCCAACCCCGACCTGGTCGAGCGGCTGCGCCTGGGACTGCCGACCGCCCCGGTGGACGAGGCCACGTACTACCAGGGCGGCGACGCGGGGTACCTGACCTACTCGGCGTACCGGCACACCCACTGACCCCGGCGGGCCCCGGCGGCGCGCCGCCCCCCGCGCCGCCCGGCCGCGTCGCCCGGCCGCGGCCGCTCCCTCACCCGTCGGGGGGCGTGTCGGCGTACGAATGCGTCGCCGCGGTTGCACGGGGCGGGCCCCCGTACAGGCTGGGAGGCACCGCACCAGCTGACCCACGGCGAGGGGCCCGATGATCGTGTCGATGATGTCGATGCCGGAGGGCACCGTGACACGTATCGACGTGTCGCAGGCACGACATCATCTGGCCGCGTCCCCGTTCCTGCTCGTGGACGTGGAGCTGCCCGAGGAAACCGCACCCGGCGAACAGCCGCTCGCCCACCTGCTCGGCCTGGAGGCCGAGGACCTGGCCTGGCTCGGCCGGGAGGGGGAGGACACCCGGGCCGAGATCCTCGGGGACCGCGCGGCGTTCGTCGTGCCCGCGGTCGAGGAGGAACGGGTCGTCGACGTCCATGCCGTGGTGACCGAGCGGTACCTGATCACGGTGCACCGGGGGCCGGTCTCGTTGATCGGGAACCTCACCGCCCGGTTGCCGCGCGAGAGCCCCTCGGATCCCGTGGCCATGCTGTTCCTGCTGCTCGACGAGGCCCTGGAGACCTATCGCCGGTGCGCCGTCCGGGCGCTCCTGGAGGTGGAGGACCTGGAGGACGCCATGTTCCGCGGGCGGCAGCCCGAGCAGCTGTACCGGCTGGCGCGGCTGCGACGGACCGCGGCGCTCCTGCACCACACCCTGCTGCCCTATCTCCGGGTGGCGGAGGAGACCGTCACGCGCCGGATGCTGAGCCACGGTTTCCGGGAGGGCCGCGAGCGGCTCGTTCGCGAGTACCAGCGCACCGCCCGACTGGTGCTCACGGACATCGAGTCCCTCCAGGAGGCCGCCCGGCGGGCGTTCGGCAGCTACTCCTCCCTGGTGTCCGGCGACCAGAACGGTGTGATCAACCGCCTGGTGGTCGTTTCGACGATCTTTCTGCCGCTGACCTTCCTGACGGGGTTCTTCGGCATGAACTTCGCCTACCTGACGGACGAGTTGGAGAGCGGAGCCGTCTTCTGGCTGCTCGCCGTGGGTCTGCAGGTGGTCTTCCTGGTCGCCGCGCTGTACGTGCTGCACCGCACCCGCCTGTGGCGACGGCTGCGCGAGGACGAGGGCGATCCCGACGACGACCGGTAGGCGCCCGGGATCGGTAGGCGGGCGCCGGGAGCTGTCCGGCTACGGACGCCGCTGGCCGAGGATGCAGAACCAGGCCGGCAACGCAGTTCGGCAAGGGGGGCCGTGCGCCTCAGGACGGGGCGAGGACGCAGAACTCGTGACCCTCCGGGTCGACCAGGGACGTCCACGGGACGTCGCCCTGGCCGATGTCGATGCCGTCGGCGCCGAGGGCCCGCAGCCGGGCCACTTCCGCCTCCTTGTCGTCGCCGGGGTACGGCAGCAGGTCGAGGTGGACACGGTCCGGCGCGGTCTTCACACCGGGCGTGCGCAGGAAGTCGAGGTACGGGCCGGTGCCCTTGGCGGAGCGCAGCACCGCGCGGTCGTCCGTCACCTCGTGCAGGGTCCAGTCCACGGCTCCGCCCCAGAACCGGGCCATGTTCCGCGGGTCGGCGCAGTCGACGACCACCCGGGCGATCGGCCCGGTGTCCCGGTACATCTCCCGGGGCTCCAGAACGCAGAACTCGTTGCCCTCCGGGTCGGCGAGGACCGTCCACGGCACGTCGCCCTGGCCCATGTCGACGGGCTGCGCGCCCAGGGCGCGCAGCCGCGCGACCAGTTCCGCCCGGTGGGCCTCGGAGGTGGTGGCGAGATCGAGGTGCGTACGGTTCTTCGCCGTCGTCTTGCGCTCCGGAACGGGAACGACGTCGATGCCGAGGGCGACCGGGTCCGGCCAGACGAAGTCCTCCGAGGGCCCCACGTAGGTGGTCACACCGGGCCGGAAGACGCTCCAGCCGAGCGCCTCCCCCCAGAACCGGCCGACCGCCGGGCCGTCGAGGGCCTTCACGTTGACATGAACGGGTCGCAATGCCATGCAGGCGATCGTACCCACTGCGATCATGAGGGCGTACGTCGCCGTCCAGACTGAGAAGGGGAACTCCATCATGCTCTGGCCCGCGCTCCGCGCGCTCTCCCACGGAGAGCTGACATCCGACCAGGTGAGGTGGCTGACCGACGCGTTCCGTCTGGAGGAGGCGCCCCGTACCGAGGGGCCCGGGGCGGCCCGGAGCATCGCGCACCGCTCGGCCACCGACGAGTCGGGCAACCGCCTCGTGCTGGACCTCGCCCGCGCGGGCGCGTCCGGGTGGGTGTTCACGTTGTTCTACGAGGGGCAGCGGCCCCCGGTCGGCACCGTCGAGGCCCACCGGACCCTGTTCCGGGACGCGGTCGAGCGGCTCGGCCTCACCCTCGTCGAGATCACCCCCGCCGCCACCGCCGACGAGGTGCTGGTCGCGCCCGCGCCGCCGGCCGGGAGCCCCGAGTCGGCGTTCGCCGCGCACTGGGACCTGCCCTCCGACGAACTGGACCGTGTATGGGCCCGGGTCGGCCTGCGCAGCGACGCGCCCCGGGAGGTGAAGGAGGTCAAGCTGCGCGAGCTGATGCGGACACCGGCCTGGTCCACCGCTCCCGAGGGGCTGCGGCGGCGGGCCGAGGAGTTCCTGCGGGGCGACTGACCACGCCCGCGGGATCCGCCGGGCAGGGGTCGGCGCGCCCGGCGGAGCGGGGTTCAGCGGGTCAGCGGGTCAGCGGGTGCCGGACGTACTCCGGGTGGGCCACCCCGACCTCGATGTGGTTCTCGTCGAGGCCATTGCTGATCCGCAGGCCGCCCCCCGCGAAGACGAACTCCACCGCCACCGTTCCGGCCGCCATGTCGGCGGCGGCCGCCGGCCGCCATTCGAGCAGGGCCGCCTCCCGCAGTTCCTGGCCGACGAACGGTTCGAGGCGCCCGTCGTCGT
This sequence comes from Streptomyces sp. NPDC042102, assembly GCF_055582305.1. Classification (NCBI taxonomy): domain Bacteria; kingdom Bacillati; phylum Actinomycetota; class Actinomycetes; order Kitasatosporales; family Streptomycetaceae; genus Streptomyces; species Streptomyces sp. NPDC042102. The sequence goes on along the minus strand of NZ_JBVJDL010000007.1, from coordinate 134,073 downwards.
ACGACCACTGCGGTGTGAGCTCGAACCACTCCCAGCCGGTGATGCGCGCCGCGGTGTCGACCGGGTCCCAGCCGATCGCGAGTTCGTCGAACTTCGTGTGGCAGACCGCCACCTGGACGCCGTCGAAGTCGAACACCACGGGGCACTCGGCGTACCAGTCCCCGTCCTCGGCGAAGCGCACCAGGGCGAACCCCGTCAGGCGCCTGCCGGTGAGCGCCGCGAGCCGTGATCCGTGCGCCCGCCGGACCGCGTCGATCCCGACCAGGAAGGACGGCTCGAAGCCGGTGATCCCCATGTCCACGGGACGCACTCTCGCAGCCCTCGGGTCGTCTGGCCAGCACGTTTTCAACCCGCGGGGCGTTCGAAGGCCTGGAGCACGCCGCCGAGGGAGAAGCACAGGGCGCCGCACAGCGTCCCCCAGTTGGCGATGTCGGTGTTGACCGGACTGCCCGTGGCGGGCCGGGTGAAAGCGGCCAGGGCCGAGACCATGAACAGCACCGAGCCGAGCTGATTGACCGCGACGACCCACCAGCCCAGGCTGCGCGAGCGCAGGCAGGGCCGCGGGCGGTGGCAGATCTCGACGAACGCCAGATGCCCCGACACCAGGAACAGCACGCATCCGACCATGTCGGGAGTCCAGATCAGCCGGTTGGTCTGCCGGACGGTGAGCCCTTCCAGGAAGGAGTCCACCAGGTTGACGCCGAAGACGAGCGTCCCGAGGAACAGCACGAACGCGCTCAGCCAGTCCAGCCGCATCGGCTCGTACCCCCACCAGCGCCAGTCGGACGTGACCAGGCCGGTGCCCCCGGGAGCGTGGCGGGGCCCGTTCAGCACCTGGAGGAGGGAGACGTAACCGCCGGTGTTGAAGAACAGACCGCCCGCGAAGTAGATCGCGGCGCTCTCGGCCGTATCGCCCCAGCCGAACTGGGACACCGCGGCGCCGAGGGCGAAGAGCGCGCCGCCGATGACGAACGCGCCGGAGGCGATGGCCCCCAGCCGTCGCAGCCGGCCCAGGGCCCGGGCATCGGCGGTCGCGGCTCTGGCGGCCGTGTCGCCCGGCCCGCGCACCGCGAGCGTTCCGCGCCGGCGTGCGGGTCGCGACTCCCACACCACCGTGTCCCCTTCGGGGCGGTGCCAGGTGAGCCGGGTGGTGAACGGTCCTGCGCCTTCGGCGCGCTGCTCGGGCTGTACCACGGCCCGAGCGTAGCGGCAGAGCGGTGGCGAGGACGTGATCACACCACCGGGGCCGTCCTCGCCGCCGGGTGCGAGGCGGGGGACGGTGTCAGGTGTGCAGCCGGCTGTTGGGGCCGTCCTGGTCACCGGCGCTCTCGTCGTTGAACCAGTAGTCGCCGGCGGCCAGGTACCGGAACGAGTGGGTGTGTTCGCTGGGCAGCTCGATCGTGACCGCGCGCTTGCCGTCCTTACGGGGCACGAGCGTGTGGACGCCCGGCTTCCAGCCGTTGAAGTCGCCCACCACACTGACCGGGCCCGGCGGGATGTCGGCGGGGAGGATGAACGTGACCTCGGTTCGGTCCTTACGCAGCGTGCGCTCCAGCATGGGTGGGCTCCTGACGGCCGAGACGGATGGCTACCGGCACATCGTCGACGACACGAGCCCCGTCCGCACGCCGGACAGACCCTAGTGCCGTGACCGGCACTAGCCCCGCGGCCCCCTCGTCGCTTCGGCGCGGCGGAACGCCTCGTCGCAGGTGCGGCCGGAGCGCCTGGCCACCAGGGAGAGGGTGTGGAGCAGGCCGCCGTTGGTGAATTCCAGGCGCCAGGAACCACTGGTGAGCGCCACCGCCGGGACGGGCTCGCCGTGGCGGGCCGTGACCTGCCAGCCGCGGTCCTCCAGGGCGGTTTCGAGGGCCGCGAGCCGGGTGTCGTCGGCGGGGCCGTCGCCGGTCCAGGACGCGATGCAGTCGGCGAGGTCCCGGTCCTCGGTGACGGGCGCCGCGTCCGGGGTGAGCCCCGCGGCGGTGGCCGCGGCGGCGAGTTCCGCGGCGACCTCGCCGCGCGAGGGGTCTCCGCCGGGGCGGGGCGGTGCCTTCGTGGCCCCGGGTTCCCGTACCCAGCCGTCCCGGGCGTCCTCGTCGGGCGCGGCCAGGACGACCCCGCCGACGGCGAGCGTGCCCGCGAGGACGGCGACCCCTGCGGCCGCCGCCCACGCGACCGCGTGCCCGTTCCCCCTCACGTCCGTCCCCCACCTGTCGCGGCTCGCCGCCGGAACCTGGTGCCCGGCGGCAGGCGACAGGCTACTGCCCGTGGTGCGGGCGCCGGCGATCGGCCCTGGCGAGGGAGCCGGCCCGCCCTCGGCAGGCCGATCGCCGGCCGGGAGCGGCGGCCATCGCCGGGCCGGTGGGTCCCCCGACTGGCCCCCTGTGCGCGCCGGGCGTTCCATCGAAGGACAGGGACGCGTCCCCGTGGCCGGCCGGAGACGGCTCGTACGCGGCGAGGGACGCAGGGCGGGTGTCCTCCCCCGGGCCCGGTCGGGGGCCCTTCGCGGCAGGAGGCCGGCATGATCCTCGTACCCCGTGGGGCGGGCCGGGCCGGCCGTCGGACCGCCGCGGTCGGGACCGCGCGCACCGGTCGCGCCCGGATGGTGATGCTGTGCGCCGCCGCGCTGGCCGGTACGGCCCTGCCGGCCGGCGACGCCTGGGCCGCCGAGGGCGCGCGGGCCGCCCCCGCGTCGTGCGTGTCCTCCCCCACGCCGACGGGCGGCGAGGCGAAGCAGATCCTGGACATCGCCCGGTCCGCCCAGAAGGAGCTGGACCTGAAGGCGGTCGTGCTGCGGGTCACGCGCGACGGGCGCGAGATCCTGACGACCGCGCTCGGCACGTCGATGTGGGGTGTCCCGGCCACGGCGGACATGCACTTCCGGGCCGGCTCGGTGGCCATCGTCTACATGGGCATCGCGGCACTCCAGCTCGTCGAGGAGGGCAAGGCCGGGCTCGACGACCCGATCTCGCGCTGGCTCCCCGACGCCCCGCACGCCGACGAGATCACCCTGCGCATGCTGGGCAGCAGCACGTCGGGCCTGCGTGACTACGTGCCCGATCCGAAGTTCCTCGCGGCCCTGTACGCCGACCCGTTCCGCCAGTGGACGCCCGACGAGCTCGTGGGCATCTCCGCCTCCCACCCGCTGCTCTACGAGCCGGGGACGAGCTGGAGCTACTCGCACGCGAACTTCGTCCTGCTCGGGCAGGCCCTGGAGAAGATCTCCGGCATGCCCCTGGCCGAGCTGCTGGACCGGCGGATCATGGATCCGGCCGGGCTGGCCGACACCCGCAACAGCTCCACCCCCGAGATCGAGGAGCCCGTCCTGCACTCCTACGACGCGGAGCGCGGCAGGTACGAGGAGTCCACGTACTGGAACCCCTCCTGGACCACGGCCCCCGGCGCGGTCCTGAACACCCACGTCTGCGATCTGGCCCGGTCGGCCGAGGCGGTCGGCAAGGGCGAGCTCCTCACGCCCGCGAGCTTCAGGACCCAGCTCGATCCGGGCACGGTCGGCCTCGGCGGCAGGACTCCCGGCTGCCTGCCCAGCGAGTGTTTCCGTCAGCTTCCCGAACGGCACTTCGGGTACGGCGTGATCGTCCAGAACGGATGGATCCAGTCGAACCCGTCCTTCGCGGGGTACGCGGCCATTCAGGCGTACCTCCCGTCGAAGCGGCTCGCGATAGCGGTCTCCACGACCGTGGGCCCCGACGCGCCGGGGTACAACACGGCGCAGACCATCGCCGGCCGGATCGCCGAGCTCCTGGCGCCCGGAAACTCCCTCGCGGGAGCGGCCCCGCCCACGCCCACCCGACCGGCCCCCACACCGGCCCCCACACCGACACCGACGCCGACACCGGCACCGGCACCGGCACCGGCACCACCGGGTCGAACATTCGGCTGAGGCCAAATCGAGCCGGAAAGACGCTGGTCCGGGGGGTCCGGTGGCCGCGGAACGGCGGATCCGGACACCGCGTGCTTCCGGCAGGGGCGACGGCCGGAGTGCCGGCAGGCCCCCGCACGTGTGATGAAAAGCCTGGTCAACGAGGTGTGTCCGGTTCTCACCCGGTGGCGAGTTCGGCTCGCTGTCCGCCCGCCGCCCCTTGCGTAGCGTCACCGGCCTGCGACGCAGGGAGGTCGGAAAGGCATGGGAATCAGCAGTGCCCGCAATGATGTGGGAACGGCTTACATCAACGACGTGTTCATGCGCCATCCGCTGACCACGCGAAATCAGGAGGAACTCGAGATCGCCGCCCGGGCCGCCGGAATTCTGCGGCGCAATCAGCTGCGGAACGTCTTCAGGCGGACCCCCGAGGGCGGCGGCGAGGCGATCGATCCGATCGGTTTCTCCTTGAACAAGGTGCGTTACGGCGCGTTCCCGGCCGAGGAGGCGGCCGCGCACGAACGGGGCTGGCGCGCGTACATGAACGTCGGCGTACCGGTGGTGGAGGAGCGCAGCGACATCCACCAGCCACCTCCGGACATGATCTCCAAGCAGACGTATGTCAACGGCACCGACCCGATCAAGATCACCGTGACCGACACGGTCGAATTCACGATCTCGAACACGATCAGCTGGTCGCTCCAGGGGGAGGTGAAGCTCACCTTCGGGGCGAAGTCCATCGCGTCGCTCCAGCAGCAGCTCCAGAAGAGCATGGAGATGAAGCAGTACCAGAAGACCACCCTGCTCAACAGCAAGGACAACCAGGGCATCAACACGGAAACCCAGACGGAGGCCACGAGCAACACCACGGCCATGAGTTCCGTCACCGGTACCGGGGAACTGTGGGGAGAGCTCCTGCTCGGGATCACCGGCTCCGTCAGCGGTTCGCTGACCACCGAATGGAAACACCAGGCGTCGGTGAGCTTCGAAATCAGCAGCCGGGCCGACGTCGTCGCCACGACGCGGCGTCAGATCCGCCAGTTCGACTACGAATTCCCCGTCACCTTCGGCGGCTGGGTCGCGCTGTACTACGCCGAGCCGGTGGCGGTCAAGGAGACCCCGCCGCAGGCCGCCGAGCCGAGGTATTCCCGGGTCATCGCGTGGAAACTCGGCGACAGCGCCGCCGATGCCGGCCATTTCGACCTGGCCGACGAGGGGAAGCGGTTCATGCAGAAGGGGACGGCCGAAATCGTCGCTGTCCGTGCCGGCGAACACCGGGTTTTCCAGCCGGAAGTACTCGACTACCAGACCCAGAAGCAGCCCCTCTAGCGGGGGTCGGGAGGGAAACCCATGTCCTTCAAGAACATCTTCGACAACGGCGGGGACGAAGCCGGTTCCGCCGACAGGACCGCTCATGCGCTCAACGAGGACACTCCGGGATCCGGTGACGTCTCGGAGGCCGTGCGCAAGCTGGAGAGCGAGCGCGACCCGTGGCTCGTACGCCAGACCGCGCACGGGGCGTTCGACGTCATGGGTTTCCTGGGCCCGCTCTTCCAGAACGCCCAGGGCGCGGCCGCGACGCAGCGCCAGGTGTCCGAGGACCCCGGCGCGACGTCCGGCATGGCGTCGGCGACGACCAGGTCGTTCGGCCCGCCGCAGGTGAGCATCGGCGACGAGGACATGCCCCGGCTCGAAGACCTGTCGAAGCTGATCGGCAACCGGAGGAGTTACACCCTGCTCGCGACGGGCCTCGGCCTGTCCGAGGGCCTGGCGGTCGACCCACCGCTCGGCACGGTCCATGTCGCCGACCGCGGCGGCCAGAAGCTGCACGCGGTGAAGACCGACACCGGCGCCCAGCGGGTCGTCGCGAGCGGTCTGGGCGACATCGGCGATGTGCGGGTCGACGGCAGGGGCACGGCGTACTCCACCGACTACGGCGGTGGCCGCCTGGTCGCGGTGGACCTGGCCGGCGGCTCCCCGCGCAAGATCGCCGACGTGTCGGGCGCCTACGGTCTCGCGCTCGACGCGACGGCCGCCACGGCGTACGTCGCCAGCTGGCTCGACGGGCACCTGATCGCCGTGGGCCTGCCTGGCGGGCAGAAGCACCCGGTCACCACGCGCCTGGGGCAGGGCATCGCCGGAGTGGCGCTGGACGGGCGGGGCAAGGCGTACGTCGGCCAGAAGGACGGCGGGGGCACGCTGTACGAGGTCGATCTGGCCGACGGTACCCACCGCGTGGTGACCACCCTTTCCGGGGCGAGCACCATCCGCGTGGCCCTCGACGGCGCCGGCCGGGCGTACACGATCGACCACGTGGGCGGCCGCCTGTACGAGATCACCCTCGCGGACGGTGCGCAGCGGGTGGTGGCCAGTGGCCTGGGGACGTGCGAGGGCCTCGCGGTGGACACCGCGGGCGGCTGGATCTACGTCAGCAATCGTGAGGGCCAGGTGTGGCAGATCAACCAGCGCGCGGCCCAGGCGCTGGGCGGGGTCGGCAAGGTCGTGCCGTAGGCGCCTCGGCGTACACCCGTATATACGGGAAGACGCCCGGCCGGGTAATCCGGGCCGGGCGTCTTCCGTGTGTCTGCTGTCCGCCGGTGGTTTAGTACCAGTGGTTGGCCTGCCAGAAGTTCCAGGCCTTGACCGGGCTGCCGTAGCGCTCGTTCATGTAGTCCAGGCCCCACTTGATCTGGGTGGCCGGGTTGGTCTTCCAGTCCGCGCCCGCGGAGGCCATCTTCGAGGCCGGCAGGGCCTGGACCAGGCCGTAGGCGCCGGAGGAGGCGTTGGTGGCCTTGTGGTTCCAGCCGCTCTCGTGCGTGACGATCTTGTCGAAAGCCGCGTACTGGGCCGGGTCCTTGATCATCTGCCGGGCGATCGCCTTGGCGCTCGACGGGGCGGCCTGCGCGGGAACCGCGGCCAGCATGGAACCGGCGGCGGCGAGGCCGACAACGGTGCCCGCGAGAGTCTTCTTGGAGGCGGCGATGCGGCGGATGACGGAGATGGACAACGGAAGACCTTCCGTAGGGGACAGGGCGGTCGCCGCATGCCGAAGACATGCGTGAGCCACTCACGCGAGGGAGAGGGGTTCGTCCGGCGGGGGGCGGTGCGCCCCGGCCGCCTTGGCGACAACACCAGTTAGCCAGGCCGCCGAAGCCCTGGCAACGAAGCCTCCTACGAAGCGCCATCGCAGGAGGGGACCGGGGCCGCGGGGTCGGTGGGGAGCCCGTCCGCGCAGGTGGGAATGGCCGTGGGAAGGTGAAATCGGGCGGTTCATGACTACTATCCCGGTTCGTGTGTGACCTGGGCCCTATGGGGCGGCTCACCTCCCGGGCCCCCGAATCTCACCGAACGTCACCGTTCGTACCCGCGGATGCGCGAAAAATCCGGGCGGGACACCTGTCGGGTGGACGAGAAGGCCGGGAGGACCACGGCTAGCCGCGCTTCTTCAGCTCGTAGCGGTCGTCGTCGTCCCGGTCGCCGATGAAGTGGAACAGCTCCAGGCGTGCGGCGGTACCGGACACGCTCCACTCCGGCAGCGCGCAGCCCGCCACCTCGACGGCCACCCGCTGGCTCCAGGTGGTGCGGCCGGCCGTGAAGGTCCAGGTGCCCGTGCCCGAGCAGCTGCGCCGTACGGCGCTGGAGCCGCCGTCGGGCCAGAACTCGTCGATGCCCTCCGCGGTCACCCGGCCGTCCGCGTCGAAGGTCAGATAGGCGCCCCGCCCGTCGGACCACACCCCCACCACGGCCGCCTCGGTGATCGCGGGCGGCCGGTACCTCGGGACGATGTCCGTCCACAGCGCGAAGGCACCCAGGAGGCCGGCCCCCACCACGAACGCCGTGCCGCGCGTCGCCACCAGGCCGGTCAGCCCCTCCCGGCGCAGCCGGCCGACCAGGGCGGCCACGGAGAGGACGGCCGTGGCGACGGCCCAGGTCACCTGCACGGTGTGCGTGGTCCAGCCGCCTTCCCTCGCCGCCCACGCGAGGGGCGCGAGCACCACCCCGACCAGCAACGGCACCGCCGCCCACAGGTCCCGGCCGCCGGTCAGGCGGCCGAGGAGGTCGCCGAGCGCGACGGCCGGGAACACCACCACCAGGGACAGCAGCGCCGCCGCGAGCGCGAGCACCCCCGAGAGGGACACGAACGTCGCCGCCGCCTGGAGGTAGTCGTCGATGTGCAGCGGCTCCCGGGTCACGGCGACGAACACGCCGCCCACCAGCGTGAGCGTCGCCTCCAGGCACAGGACCAGCGTCGAGACCACCAGCAGCCGACCGTAGGAACGCTTGGCGTCCACGGGCACTCCCCCTCCCGGCGCGCCGTGCGCGGTGACCCCGCGGTCTGCGCACGGCCATACTGCCAGCCGCCCTGAACATGTTCAATTATCTTTGGGCCGGGGCGCCGCCGATGCGCTCGTCACGGCCGTGGGCTCGGGCTCCGGTCGGCCATGAGCGCCTCGGCGTACCAGCGGCGGTGCACGAAGGGCTCCACCGACAGGACCGCGGCGCCCGCGACCGCGCCGACCAGCAGGGAGCCCGCGCCGCCCCACACGAACGCGCCGACGCAGGCGATGCCAACGGCGACCGGCCGCAGGAGGGTCAGCGGGCCCAGGCCCACCACCATGGCGAGGGTGCTGGCCCGGAAGGGCAGGACGAAGTACGCCGCGAGCGAGAGCAGGACCGCGGCGGCGTACAGCGCCAGCGGTGCGAGGTAGCCGATCGCGCCGTCTGCAAGGACGGCGTACGTGCGGGCCGGGTCGGCGGCGGCCAGCAGGACGCCGGCGGCGGTCAGCGCGGGGGCGAGCAGGAGGACGGCGCCGACGGCCAGGCCCCGCGCCGCCGCCCGGGCGACGGCGCGGTGCTTGCGGATCCGGGCGTCGCGCCCGGCGTAGGCCCTGAATCCGCTGAACGCCGCGTCGACGAGGCCGAGCAGACCCAGCGCGAACGCGAGAAGGGCCGGGTTCACCGCGCGGTCCCGGCGAGCTGCTCCGGCCCCACCAGGCGCCGGGCGGCGCGGGCGCCCATGGCCTGGCGCAGCGGGGCCTCCAGATGGGGGCGGACACCCAGGACGGGGCGCAGGGTGGTGCAGAAGGGATTCGCCAGACCCCGGGGTTCGTACAGCAGGGGCCGGATGCCCGGGACCGTCGCGGCGCGCAGGAGCGTCTCGTCGGTGTGGGCGCGCAGGGCGGAGGAGACTCCGTCGTGGCGGCCGAGGGGGTGGCGCATCCGGGCCCGGTGGAAGATCCAGGCGCCGACGGGGGCGAACCGGTTGGCGGCGATGTCGAAGTGACAGAAGGCGAGGGCCGGCGAGGCGGCCTGGGCGCGGAAGAACGCGGTGAGGGCGGGGCCGCGGAAGTGGTGCAGGACGCCGGTGGAGATGTAGACGGTGGCGGCTTCCGGCAGGTCGAAGGCGTTGCCGTGGACGAAACGGCAGTCGAGTTCCTCCGCGCGGGCCAGCCGTTCGGCCTCGCCGACCAGCGCCGCGTCGAGGTCGACGCCGACGAGTTCGACGCCGGGGCCGAGGGCGCGGGTGGCCGCGAGCCAGCGGACGAGGTACCCGAGGCCGGAGCCGATGTCGACCAGGCGCAGCGGCTCCGCGGACCGGCCGTCCCCGGCGGTCGCGCGGAGCGCGGCGAAGAGGGGGCGGAGCACGTGGACGAGGCGCTCGCCGAGGCGCAGTTCCTCGCTGAGCCGCTGCAGCTCGGTGTGCACGCCGATCATCAGGCGGTCGACGGCGTACGGGTCGAGCACGCCGTCGCTGTCGGCGGGCAGCGTCGCGACGATACGGGCCGCGCGCGGATCGCCCGCCTCACGGAGCCGGCGGATCACGTCGTCCCGGCGGACCGGCAGACGCGCTCCGTCGACCGGGTCCGTGGCGGTGATCAGGTCGGATATCTCGAGATGAGGCACGGTCGCACACCCTAACCGCAGCCGGACGGGCACGCCGACGAAGAACGCCCCACCGGCCGTCGACGCGGGGTGGGCGTGGTCCTGGGTCCTGCGGCGTCGGGGGCTCAGCCGCGGGCCGCCACCGCCGCCGCCAGGAAGGTCCAGCCGTCGAGTCTCGTCTCCCGTCGCCCGTCCGGTTCCCATCCGTGGGCCAGTGCCGAGTCGAGCAGGAACCGTACGGTGCCCGGTTCGTGCAGGTTCAGGGCGCCGGTGCCGACCTCGCCCACCTCTCCGGATCCCGTGGTGAAGCCCGCGACGTACCGGCCGGGGCCCTCGTCGAAGACGAGGCGGAGCACACCGCCGGTGCCCGGCGGATGGGCGTGCAGGCTGAGGGTCTTGCGGCAGCCGCCGTCCTCCAGCACGCGGTGACCGTGGCGGACCGTCCACATGAAGGTGCGCCCGTCGGCCACGAGCCGGCGGGGCTGGTTCGAAGAGCGGGGCACGGGGCCGAGCGTACTCCGGTCGGGACGCGGCGGGTCGGCGGCCACGTCCCGTCCCCGGCCCGCCGGACCGGCCACGTCCCGTCCCCGGCCTGCCGGACCGCCGCCGGCCGGTCCTCAGCCCGCCTTCAGACGGCGTCCGATCTCCTCGGTCATCCGGCGTTGGAGGTCGGCCAGTTGCTCGTTCGTGTAGCCGGTCAGATCACCTGGGTCCCCCGGGTTCCGCGCGCCCGTCTCCTGCCGTTTCTGCTGTTCGCGGCGCGCGAGTTCCTGCTCCTCGGGTGAGCCGGGCACCGCGTACGCGCAGCGGATGAGGGCTCCGTCGGCGGCCTTCAGGCAGGTCGCCTCACGGCCGGCCACCTGGCCCTTGCCCTCCACCCGGTACCGGATGTTCTGCTCGCTGCCCACGGTGGCCGTCCACGTGCTGCCGCCGGTCGGCACGACCTCGAAGACCTCGTCGTCGTTGTAGCAGCACACGTCCCGGTACTCGGCCTTGATCAGGGCGACGAGCGCCTTCGGGGACGACCACGCCGGATCGAGGCGGTGGATGGTCATCGGCGCGAGCCCGCCGCCCTCGTGGCGGGTGGGCACCGTCGAGACGGCCACGACCGAACTGGCCTCCCCCTGCGGTGTGAGCGGGGTGACGTACATGCTCCGCCCGGCCTCCTCGCGGTGGCGCAGGGTGAACTCGGACTCGTTGCCCTCGTTGGCGCCGTCCTCGGAGGCGTCCCAGCCGCTGCGCTCGAACCACCAGTCGCTGAAGCCGCCCACGGCGGCCGTCCCCTCCCGCTGGCGGGCCGCGAGGCTGAGGGGGTAGGACGGTCCGGGCACGGCGGAGGTGTCGGTGGTGACGGTCAGCTCGCCGGTACGCCCGTCGTAGAGCGCGACGCCGGCGGGGCGCTCGGTCACGACGAAGAACCCGGTCTGCCGCTTGAGCGGGACGACCACGACGGGCGTACCGCCCGAGCAGGTCACGTAGGCGTCCTCGGCCTCGAAGCGGACCCAGCGCTTCTCCGCCGAGATCCTCCTGCCGAGGTTGTGGGTGAACCAGCCGCCGATCCGCGCGTCCGCCGCGGACACGTCGAACGCGCAGCGCTCCTTGCTCCGGCTCTCGCCGCCGAGCGGGACGTCCTGCACGAGGCCGACCTCGTACCCGGTCAGCCAGCCGCGCCGCTCGACCAGGGTGGCGAAGCGGTCCGTGTCGGGGAGGTAGGTGATGTCGGCGATCTCACCGGTGACATCGCCCAGGTGCGGGGCGGCCTGGGACTTGCCGACCACGTAGGGCGAGCGGGCCGCCAGACCGGGAACGGGTTCGGTCACGATCCGGGCGGTGGCCATGTAGGCGCGGTCCTGGAGGTACGAGCCGTACACCAGCCAGCCGATGGTGAGGCCCAGCCCGACGGCGGCGCCCAGGCATCCGAGCGCGGTGGCCGCGTTCCCGGTGCCCGCGCCGCGCCCCGCGCGCCGCCGCAGCCATGCCACCACCAGCCAGCCCGCCGCGGTGACCGCGGCGGCCAGCACGGGCAGGGCGAACCAGGCGAAGAGCTTGCGCAACTCCCAGACGACGATCGTGGTGACGTACGAGGCGTACCAGAGCACGAACCCCGCCACCACGGCCATCAGCACGCCGGTCACCACGCGCAGTGTCCGCCCCATCGACGCCCCCGTCCCCGCCCCTCGACCCCACGTCAGCCGGCCCGGCTCGATTCTGTACCGCGGACCGGCGCGTGTCAGCGATTCGGCCGAGTCTGGGGGTTCCTGGGCGGCCGTGGGTTTCCCGGGGTTTCCCGTTTCCCGTCCCGATGGGCGACACGGGCCTCCTGGACACCAGGGGGCGTCGCGGCCCACTGTCGAAGGGCGGGCCGCGACCGGGCGGCGGGGAGTACGGGGGAGACGCCGCCCGTCGCGGTCCCGCGGTACCGCGGTGCCGCCTCGCCGCCCTTCCCCACGTCATGCCTCACGAACGCGTCACCAACGCGTCGCCGCCCGCCACGAGCCGGTGGCCCGCGCACATCCCCATCGGGCTCCTTTTCCGGAGCCACTGTCAAGGAGGAACCATGTCCGCACGTACGAAGATCACGCTCGGTGTCGCCGCTGCCGCGCTCACGATGGGGCTGACGACCGTGGCCGGGCCCGCCGCCGCGGTCCAGGCGGCGCCCGGTGCCCCCGCCGCCGAATGCGGTGTGCGCTCCGACGGCAAGCTCCACTGCGGCAACCGGGCGGGGGCCAAGGGCTACGAGCACCGCCGCTACAACTCCGCGGTGCGCGGACCGCTGAACACCAGCTTCAGCTGGTTCCAGTGCTGGGGCCGCGGCGACAACCACGCCGGCGGCAACAACGTCTGGTACTGGACGCAGCTGGACAACGGCCAGTGGGGCAACGTCCCGGCCGTGGACGTCCACACGTCGGTGGACCCCGCGCCGGGCCTGCGCGAGTGCTGAGCCGCAGGGCCGGATGACGGGCGGGCCGCCTCCTCCCCCGAGGAGAGGCGGCCCGCCCGCGTATGCGGGGCGGGGCGGGACACGTGGGTGTGATGCGCGGCGCGGTCCTGGGTCGGACGCGGTGGGCGTGGCCGGGTCTGTCGTGCGGGGACGACGCTATCTCCGGCGGCCGGAACCCTTCGATCCCTGGAAGTGGGGGTTTCACGCATCGATGCGGTGTGGTAGCAGACCTGAATGACCCGATCGAACTCACATGCGCCGAGCGATGCCGCGTTACGCCGTGCCCGCGCACGGATCGACGAACTGGGCCGGGGGCTGCCGGACCCGATGACGCTGTTCGCCCGGCTGAACGACGTCCTCCCCGCGGTGACGGGGGCGGACGGCGTGTGCGGGCTGACGCTCGATCCGGCAACGCTCCTGCACACCGGTGGATTTCACGACAAGGGGGTCCCCCACACCCATCTGCCCCGGCTCCTGGAGATCGAGCACGGTGAGGCGGACGTCAACCAGTTCCCGGACCTCGCGCGCGGCGACCGGATCGCGGCCGGTCTGTGGCGGGCCACCGGCGACCGGCCGCTGCGCAGCACCCGTTACCGCGACGTCTACCGGCCCGCCGGGATGGGCGACGAGGTCCGCGTGCTCCTGTGCGGCGGCCGGACCGTGTGGGGGGCGCTGGTCCTGCACCGCGGCGGCGACCGGCCTGCGTTCAGCGACGCCGAGATCGCAGCCGTGTCGGCGCTCGCGCCGCTGATCGCCCCGGCGCTGCGTCGCGCGTACCTCCGCCACGACGTCATCACCGCTGCGTCCCCGGATCCGGCCGCGTCCCCGGATCCCGCCGCACCCGGCCTGCTGACCTTCGACCCCGAGGGCGCGCTCGACGGTGTGACCGCGACGGGGCACAGATGGCTCGACGAGTTGGGCGGCACCGCCACCGGAGCGGGCGGACCGGCGGGCCGGCTCCCTCAGCCGGTCCTGCACGCGTGCAGCAAGGCCCGCGCGACGGGCGAGTCGGCCGCGCGGGTGCGCGGCCGGACCGGGCAGTGGCTGTCTCTCACCGCCACCCGCATGGACACGGAGGGGCGGACGGCGGTCGTCGTCCAGCCCAGCCGCCCCGAGCACGTCGTCGGGATCATGATGGAGGCCTACGGTCTCACGGCCCGGGAACAGCACATCGCCGGACTGGTCGTCTACGGCCGGTCCGACTCCGAGATCGCCAACGATCTCGGGATATCCCCGCACACCGTCAGGGACCACCTGAAGAAGGTGTTCGACAAGACCGGGACGAACAGCCGGGGCCGGCTCCTGCAGCTCCTGTACTTCCGGCACTACCGGCCCGACGTCGAGCGCGGCCGGGGCATGGGCTCGCGCGGCTGGTTGACGACGGCGCCTTGATCCCGGCCGTGCGCGGGGTGCGGGGGAGCCGCCGGTAGCGGTCTGGCATGCTGGCCGCGTGCAGCCGCCCTCGACCGTGACCCCCGACGCGCCCGCCGTCGTGGGCGACCCGCTCCTGACCCAGGAGTGGCTCGACCTCTCCTTCATCCACTGGGCCGTCGACCCGGACGTCGTGGCTCCGCTGCTGCCGGCCGGGACGGTGCCCGACACGTACGAGGGGGTCACGTACGTCGGGCTCGTGGCGTTCCGGATGCACCGGGTCGGGTGGCTCCGGCTGCCCGGGATGCCTTACTTCGGCTCGTTTCCGGAGACCAACGTGCGCCTGTACTCGGTCGACGCGCACGGACGGCGCGGTGTCGTCTTCCGGTCGATGGACGCCTCGCGGCTGATCCCGGTCGTGATGGGACGGGTCGGCTTCCGGCTGCCGTACCTGTGGTCGCGGATGAGCGTCCGTACCGAGGGCGACACCGTCGAGTACGCCAGCTCCCGCCGCTGGCCCGGACCGCGCGGGGCGCGCAGCCGCATCACGGTGGCCAGGGGCGAGCGGATCGAGGAGCCCACCGAGCTGGAGCACTTCCTCACCGCCCGGTGGGGCATGCACAACGCCTTCTTCGGCGGGGCGGCGTACCTCCCGAACGATCATCCGCGCTGGCCGCTGTACCGCGCGGAGCTGCTCGCGTGCGAGGAGGACCTGCTGGCCAGCGCCGGCCTTCCGACGCCGCGCGAGGCCCCGGTCAGCGTCCTGTACTCGCCCGGAGTCCCAGTGCGGCTCGGCCGCCCGTCCCGCGCCCCGGCCTCCGCCGCCCCCACCACCGTCCCCCACCCGCGCCCGCAGCTCTAGTGCGTTCGCCCTGTTGGCCGGCGCGTCGTTCACGTGGTGGTTTCGCCGGCCGGCCCGGTGGTCACTCCGTCTCGCAGCCGACCCGCGTGTCACCGGGGTCGGTCTGACAGCGGTCGGTACCGCCCTGGCCGTCTGCGGTGTCGTTGCCGGAGGTGCCGTCCACCGTGTTCACATGGTCGCGGCCCGCGCCACCGTACACAGTGTCGTTCCCGGCATCGCCGGTCAGGTACGTGTCGTTGCCCGGACCGGCGTCGATGGTGTCGTCTCCCGCGCCTGCCTGGATGTGGTCCGCGCCGTCCAGTCCGACGAGGAGGTCAGGGCCCCCGGCGCTGAGTATGACGTCGATGCTCTGGCCGCCGTACAGGTGGTTGGCTCCATCACTGCCGGCCAGGGTGTTGGTGGAGGAGAAGCTGCCGAAGACCCTCTCCACGTCGCTTCGAACGTTGTCGCCTGGTCCGTCCACACTGAACCCGGAGCCGTCGTTGCGCCGGTCGTCGAGCGAGACGTTCACGTTCCTGGTGCGCTCGCTGTACACCGCGGAGTCGAACCCGTCCCCACCGAAGAGGGTGTCGGCGTCCTCGTCCGCGCGGACGACATCGTGGCCGTCCTCGCCGTTCAACAGGTCGTCACCCGTACCGCCGGACAGATCATCGGCGCCGTCCCCGCCGAACACCCGGTCGCTGCCGGTCCCGGAGTCCAAGCCGTCGTCACCGCGGCCACCGTGCAGCGTGTCCACCTGGCTGCCACCGAGCAGTGCATCCTTGCCCGGGCCGCCGTGGAGGACATCGGAGCCTGTGAAGCCGTCGAGCCGGGTGCGCCCACCGCCGGCGTACATCAGGTCGTTGCCGGCGCCCCCACGCAAAATGGCGGGCGCCGAGACGAGTTGGCTGACACGCACGTAGTCGTCCAGGTCTCCCGCGTTGACCACGATGCCCTTGACCCCCACCGTCGAGCAGCGGACCCCCGAACCGAAGGGCGTGCAGCCCGTGCCGGCGACAACGGAGTCCAGCATGTCGCGGACGAGGTAGAAGCCACTCGACAGCGGAGTGACCTCGATGTAGTTGGCCTCGCCCGACGCTGCCGTCACGGTCAGCCGCCCTTCGCTCACGCTGACGGCCGTGGCCGCATGCGCAGGAGTGGCCGTGAACACTTGAGTGGCGACTACGGCGCCAAGAACTCCCGATGGGATCCACAGACGCCTCATCGAGCACCTCCGCTGTGACCTTCTCAGGGCAGCACGGGCCGATACCGCCATCCTGGCCCCAGCGATCCCATCCGGCAACTGGGCATGAGGAACCGGCCGGAGATCTGGGTGCCTGTCTACCCGGCGGCGAGTTCGGCGTTCGCCCTGGCGGTGACGTGGGCGAGCGCGCGGCCGGCTATCTCGCGCTCGGCCTCCGGCAGGTCACCGTACAGCCGCTCGGTGAGCCCGGCCACCGCGTCCGTGAACGCTCGGTGCATCCGCTCCCCCTGGTCGGTGAGGGATGAACCGGCGCTGTCGAGCAGCCCGGCGTCGACGAGTTCGTCCAGCAGGGCGGCTGCCGCCGGAGCGCCGGTCTTCAGCGTCGCCGTCATGCGGTCGACGGCGCCGGCGCGGTCGAGTCCGTCCGCGACGGCCTTGAGCGCCACGGACTGGTGGAAGGTCAGGCCCGAGGCGGCGAGGAGCTGGTCCCGCACGGCAGCGATCGCGTGGTACGTGATGCCGATCAACTGGCCGTTCAGGAGGGGGGTGACGGTGGCGGTCATGGGTGCATCTCCCTGCGGTGAGGCGTGGTGGAGCTCCGACCATCAACCGGAGAACTCTCCGGTTGACCTGTCGCAAGACTAAGCGGAGAGCTCTCCGATTCGCAAGGGGTAACCGGAGACTTCTCCGGTACGTCCGCTAGGCTGCTCCGCATGACCGCCCCCACCGAGCGCGCCGACGCCGCCCGCAACCGCCTCCGCATCCTCGACGCCGCCCGGCGGCTGCTCGCGGCGGACAGCTTCGCCGAGCTGCCCCTGGACGCGGTGGCCAAGGAGGCCGGGGTGGGGGTCGGCACGGTCTACCGGCGCTTCCAGAACCGCGCGGGGCTCGTCTACGCGCTGATCGAGGACAACGAGACCCGCTTCCAGGAGGCGTTCGCGCGGCGCCACGAGGGGGGCGCCGCGCCGGCGTACGACCGACTGCGGGCCTTTCTGCACGGTCTGGCCGAACTCGTCGACGACAACCGGGAGTTGCTGCTCCTCGCGGAGGCGAGCGCGCCGGCGGGGCGCTATCACAGCGCCCCGTTCCGCCGGCACCACGAGCAGATCACCGGCATGGTCGCCGAGCTCGCCCCCGCTACCGACGCCGCCTACGTGGCGGACCTGCTCCTCATGGCGTACACACCGGGCCTGTTCGCCTTCCAGCGCACCGAGCGCGGCTGGGATCTCGACCGCATCAAGGCCGGCCTGGACACGGTGATCGCCGGCATCGCGGCAGCCGAAGGGGTGGCGCGCTGAGGGGTTCCCGGCCCGTGGGGACTACGCGCGCTCCGTGAGGCGGCCGGTCACCACCAGGTCGCCGTCCGGGGTGCGCCGCGCGAGGACGCCGGTGCGGAAGTGGCCGTCGTCGCTGAAGGAGCCCGTATCGGGGACGGGCGCCCGGTAGTAGCCGCGCAGCGTGGACGGGCCGCGGACGAGGAGTTCGCCGCGCTCCCCCTCGGGCACGTCCTCGCCGCCCGGACCGACGATGCGGATCTCGTCGTCGGGCGAGAGCGGACGGCCATGGGTGCTCAGCCCCGACGCGTCCGGACCGACGGGCGCAGTGAGCGTCACCAGCCCCTCGGCCATGCCGAAGACCTGCTGGAGGCGGCAGCCCCACGCGGCGCCGATCCGTCCGGCCGTCGCGCGGTCCGGGGGCGCGCCGCCCAGCTGTACCAGGCGCAGACTGCTCACATCGGCGCGGACCCCGGGGAACGCGTCGAGCCAGAGCCGGGCGGTGGCCGGCTCCAGGGAGGTGAGGGTGACCCGCTCCCGCTCGACGAGGGAGAGGTGCGCGGCGGCTCCCGGGGCATCGGGGAGGACGACGGTGCCGCCCACCGAGAGGGTGCCGACGACACCGGGGCAGCCGACGGCGAAGGGGGACTCGGCGGACGGCCCGACCAGGTACACGTCGTCCTCGGTGAGCGACACCGCCGCGGCGGCGGCCCGCGCCTGGTACGCGTAGTCGTTGTGGGTGCGGGGCACGAGCAGCGGCCGCTGTGCCGTGGTCGCGCCGGAGAGCAGGAAGAGGGCCACCTCGTCGGCGCTCTGCGCGAGGGCCGGCTCGGGCGCGGCGTCGATGGTGCCCAGCGGGGAGTACTGGCAGCCGGCCGGATCGGTCGTCAGACCGCCGTACGGGGAGGGCGTGCCGGGTTCCTCGAAGGTGAAGACCCGGCGCAGGAACGGCCAGCGGGCCGCGATGTCCGCGGCCATCGCCGTGTGGTCGAAGCCCTCGTGCGTCGAGGGAGCGACGTACCCGACGGCCTGGGTGAGCCGTACGATCTCCGGCACCTCGGCGGCGCGGTGGGGTGCGAGCGGGCAGAGCACGGGATGCGCGCCGGCGCGCATGAGGGCGAAGGTGGTGATGACGAGCTCGGGTACGTCCGGCAGCTGGACGACGACCCGTTGGCCGGGCCGCAGGCCGCGCAGCCGGAACCCGGCGGCCATGCGGTCCACGCGCCGGTTCAGCTGCCCGTACGTGAGGCGGGTGCCGCCGTGCACGAGCGCGGTCCGGGGCCCGAACTGCAGGGCCCAGCCGCGGAGCAGGTTGTCCAGCGTGTTGCCGCGCCAGTGCCCGGCGGACCAGTAGCGGTCGACGAACTCCTCGGGCCAGGGCGTGCAGCCGTCGAGCATGGATGCCATTCGCTTTCTTCTGTACGGGTTCGCGCGTGCGGGTTCTCGCGTACGGGTTTCCGCGTGCTGGTCGCGCTGTGCGGCAAGCCAATCCCGCGCCGTGCCCCCGCGCAATGCGCTGTCCCGACCACCGCCGCGGCACTCCCTCGGCAGAAGATCCAATGAGAGCCCCTCACCAGGAGGAACGGCCCGGGAACTCAGGCGAACTGCCGCCCCAGGAAGTCCAGCATCGGCCCCGCCGCGACGCTCCAGTACGACCAGCCGTGGCCGCCCGGCGCCAGCAGCACCTCGGCGTCCACGCCGCGGGCCGCGAACGCGGACCGCAGATCCGCGGTCCCCAGCAGGTGGTGGAAGTCCTCCGTGCCGCAGCCGAGGTGGTAGCGGGTGCGCCGGAGCCGGACGGGCGGGGTGCGCCGGACGATGCGGGCCAGGTTGTACTCCTGGGCGCGGTCCGTCAGCCGGGCGGATCCGGCCAGGTTCCGGCCGAAGGCGTGGCCGAAGAAGCGGTTCCACTCCGGCATCGGCATCAAGCGGTAGCCCTCGTCGGTGAAGTGGGCCGTGCTCAGGCCGGCGGCGGCACCGAACACGCCCTGGTACCGCAGGGCGTACATCAGCGCGCCGTAACCGCCCATGGAGAGCCCGGCCACCGCGCGCCGCTCCGGCCGGCCGCCCAGCCCGTGGGCCCGTTCGACGGCCGGCACGAACTCCTCGATGAACATGTCCTCGTAGCGCAGGAGGCGGCCCGCGGACCCGATGCCTCCGGTGGCCTCCGTGGGACCGGTGGCATCGGCGGAGCCGCTGGGATCGCCGGGAGGGGTGGCATCGGTGGCGCCCAGGTCGTTGATGTAGAACGTCTCGTCCGCCCCGCCGCCCGGTCTGCCGGGGTCGCGCCGGGCGTCCGGCATGACGAGGGCGCACGGCGGGATCCGGCCCGCCGCGATGGCGCGTTCCAGGGTCGCCACGATGCCGCCCTTGACGGCCCAGTCGGTGTGTTTCCCGCTCGCCCCGTGCAGCAGGAAGAGGACCGGGATCCCCCCGTCCGGCCCGCCGCGGCCTTCGGGCGCGGAGTCCACCCCCGCGGGCAGGTAGAGGCTGTACGGGACCCCCCGGCCGAGCAGTCGGCTGTGCAGGGTCAGGTCGGTGCGCAGTGAGGCGGCGCCGGGGACGGAGGCGGAGGCAGAGGCGGACGGGGAGGGGGACGGGACGGGCGCGGTGGCGGGCGGTGCCGGTCCCGCCGCTCCGGGACGGGCCCCGCCCCGGAGCAGGAAGGCCGCGGACACGGCCGCGAGGGATCCGCCCGCACCGGCCGCGAGCAGGGAACGGCGCGCGGGAAGGTTCACCACGCCACCCATGACACGGCCCGCCTCCCCAGCGGGCAAGCGACCACGCCGCGCGGCCGCGCACCGTGACGTGACGGGTGACGCCGTACCGTCCGGGTGGCGGCTCCCCGGGACACCGCGCCGGGTGCGGCGTAGGCTCGTCCGCAGGAGGCCCTTGGCACCTCGTGTTCGTCGCGGTGCCCGACGGGACCGC
The DNA here is from genome assembly GCF_055582305.1 of Streptomyces sp. NPDC042102. Lineage (NCBI taxonomy): Bacteria > Bacillati > Actinomycetota > Actinomycetes > Kitasatosporales > Streptomycetaceae > Streptomyces > Streptomyces sp. NPDC042102. The sequence goes on along the minus strand of NZ_JBVJDL010000007.1, from coordinate 113,748 downwards.
GGGAGGACGTATGACCGCGCTCGGCGACCTGATCGAGATCGACGACAGGACCGTGCTGGTCCTCGGGCAGGAGCTGGACGTCACGCACGGCCGGCCGGACGTCGCCAACGCCCTGGTGCACCGGGCAGGCGAGACCCTCGTACTCGTCGACACGGGTGTCACGACGGGCTTCCGCGCCGCGCTGCGGGAGGCCGCAGGCCGTGTCGGGCCCTGGTCCCGGGCCCTGCTGCTGACCACGCACGGCCATCCCGACCACGTCGCCAACAACGACCTGGCCGACGAGCTGGACGTACCGGCCGAGCACTACGTCCCCGCGCCCGACGTCGGTCAGATGCGCGACCCGCTGTCGTACTGGGTGCGGTCCTTGGCCCGCGTCGCCGGGGTGACGCCGCTGCCCGCGTCCGAACGGGCCGCCGCCGCGCTGACGTCGCTCTTCCGGCCGATGCGCCCGTTCGGGGCGACGACCCGCACCTACGAGGAGCGGCCGCTGGAGCGGATCCGGATCGGCTCCACCCGGTTCACCGGCTGGAACTTCGCCGACGGCGCGGTCCGCGTGCTGCGCAGCCAGGGCCACTGCGCCGGGCACGTGATCGTGCACCTGCGGGACTGCGGCGTCCTCCACCTGTCCGACGAGGGCAACGGGGCGTGCGGCGCCATGGCCGACGCCGACCAGCTCAAGATCCAGACCGTGCTCGGCTCCGTCGCCCGCCTCTTCGAGGAGGGGGAGGCGGCGCTCCTGACGGACGGACACACCTTCGCCGTGCGGCGCGGCGCCGAGGTGGCGCCGTACCTGGACGGCCTGCTGGACCAGGCGGTCGCCCTGCAGGAGGCGGCACTCCGCCTGACCGCGGCCGACGAACCGATCCGGCCGAGCGCCTTCGCCGCCCGGTACGGGGAGGCCTTCGCCGGCCTGGGGGGCGGCGGCGCCAATCCGAACGCGATGTTCACCGCCATGATGGCCGTCAACCAGCTCCGCGAACTGGGCCTGCGCCCGGAGTCGGGCGGCGCCGACGCGCCCTGGTCCCGGCCGGCGTTCCAGAACCCCGACCCCGAGGCGGACGCGCCGCGCCCCGGATCCGACGGGTGACCGTCCCCGCGGCGGCGCTCAGGCGCGCCGCGCCCCGTCGAACATGCCGGGAACGAGGTCGCTCCAGCCGAGGTCGCGGCGGACCTTGCGCAGGTACCGCTTGAAGGTCGTGGCGTCGCCGCGGATCGCGACGTCTCCGTGCTGGAGGTGGTGGATCAGCTGGCTGTTGAGCAGGGGGTGCGTCTCGAACAGCTTGTGGTCGGGCCGGGGCAGCCCGAGTCTGGTCAGATCGCCCTGGATCAGCCTGAGCAGGCCGCTGAAGAAGGGCCGTTCGAAGGTCAGGGGAAGGGGCGGGCCGCTCTCGCTGAACTCGTCGACCGGTATGCCGAAGATGTGCTTGGGGATGATGTGGTAGCCGCGGCGGACGCTGACGAAGGCGGCGTCGGCGTTGCGGGCGGCGTCGCAAGCGATGTCGGCCCCGGAGTTGCCCAGCCCCACGATCAGTACCCGCTTGCCCCGGAACTCCGCGGGGTCGCGGTAGGTGCGGGAGTGGCGCACCTCGCCGTCGAAGGCCCCCGGGTGCCGCGGGAGGCGCGGCTGCCAGGTCACGCCGGTCGCGCAGACGACGGCGTCGTACGTCGCCGTGGAGCCGTCGGACAGGGACAGCGCCCAGTCCCGCCCGCCGTCCGCGACGTGGCCGGCGTGGTCTACATGGTCTACGTGGTCGACGCGCTCGACCGAGGTGTGGAAGCGGATCGCGTCGCGCAGGTGGAACGCATCGGCGAAGGAGCGGGTGTAGGAGAGGATCTGACGATGGCTCGGGTAGTCGGGGAAGGAGTCCGGCATCGGGAAGCCGAAGAATCCCGAGAGTTTGCGCGAGGAGATGAAGTGCGCCGACTCGTACATCGGGGTGCCCGGGTTGTCGAGGTCCCAGATGCCGCCGACGTCGCCGTGCCGCTCGAACTGGTCGTAGCCGATGCCCAGGCGGCGCAGCGCCCGTGCCATCGACAGCCCTGCCGGCCCGGCGCCGATGACGGCCACGCGCAGGTCGCGGGAAGAGGTCTCGGTCATGGGCAGATGAGACCACCCGCACCACCGGCACCGGAAGGGCGCGGCGCGTGGGGGCGCGATCGGTCCCCGCCCGGGCCCGCCCCCGGCGGCGGCCGGGTACGGCGGCCGGGTACGGCGGCCCCGCAGGCTTGACCGGGACGCGTCACGGGAGTTCACTCCCCTCACACGCAGGTCTGGACCAGCATGCGAATCGAGGCCCCATGCCCACCCCCACACGCGGCCGCGCCTTACGACGGGCGGCGCTCGTCACCGCCTGCCTGACCCTCGCCCTCGGCTGGGGACCGGCCACCTCCGCCGCCCCGCAGGCCACCCGGACGGCGGCGGCCCATGCCGCCGCCGTGGTCACCGGGGCGACCGGTTCCCACGGCGTCGGCGCCGTCACCTTCGAGGACTCCTTCGACGGTCCGGCCGGAGCCGCCGTCGATCCCGGCAAATGGCAGATCGAGACCGGGGACAACGTCAACAACCACGAACGCCAGTGGTACACGCCCGGCGCGTCCAACGCCGCGCTCGACGGTCAGGGCAACCTGGTCATCACCGCCCGCCGCGAGAACCCCGGCAACTACCAGTGCTGGTACGGCCGGTGCGAGTACACCTCCGCCCGCCTCAACACCGCCGGCCGGTTCACCCAGACCTACGGGCACGTCGAGGCCCGTATGAAGGTGCCGCGCGGACAGGGCATGTGGCCCGCCTTCTGGATGCTCGGCCATGACATCGGCCAGGTCGGCTGGCCGGCCAGCGGCGAGATCGACGTGATGGAGAACGTCGGGTACGAGCCGTCGACCGTCCACGGCACCCTCCACGGGCCGGGGTACTCGGGCGGCGGCGGCATCGGCGCCGCGTACACCCTGTCCGGCGGACGCGCCTTCGCCGACGACTTCCACACCTTCGCCGTGGACTGGTCGCCGGGCTCGGTCACCTGGTCGGTGGACGGACAGGTCTACCAGCGCCGGACCCCCGCCGACCTCGGCGGCCGCACCTGGGTGTTCGACAAGCCGTTCTTCCTGATCCTCAACCTCGCGGTGGGCGGCGACTGGCCGGGCGACCCGGACGGCACGACGCAGTTCCCCAGCCGGCTCGTGGTCGACCACGTACGGGTCAGCACCTCGGACGGCGGCGGGGGCGGGCGTACCGGGACCTTCGTCGGCCTGGCCGGCAAGTGCCTGGACGTGGCGGGCTCGCAGACCGCCGACGGCACCCGGGTCCAGCTCTACACCTGCAACGGCACCGGCGCCCAGCGGTGGACCCTGCCGGGTGACGGCACCGTGCGGGCCCTCGGCAAGTGCCTGGACGTCGACGCGGCCTCCACCGAACCCGGTGCCAAGGTCCAGCTGTGGGACTGCAACGGCACCGGCGCGCAGCGGTTCGACCACAACGGCACCACCCGCGACCTGGTGAACGTCCCGGCCGACAAATGCGTCGACGTGCGTGAACAGAACCCGGCCGACGCGACCCCGGTCCAGACCTGGTGGTGCAGCGGCAACCCGAACCAGAAGTGGACCTTCACCGGCTGACCGGCCCCGCCGGGCGAGGCCCCCGCGCCCGGGCTGCGGCGCGGGGGCTTCACGAACCGCTGCGTCCTACGGGGCCGCCGCCCGGAACGCCGCCGTCAGCCGGCCCACGGCTCCCGTCAGGTCCCCGGTGAGCAGCAGGTGGTCCGCCTCGGCGAACGGCTTGGCCGTGCTGTGCGTGAACCGTCCGCCGATCCGGTGCGCGACGATCGACCGGGCCCGGTCCGCCACCGCGCGCCCCGCCTCCGAGTCGGCCCCGGCGGTCCGTTCGACCACCTCCGCGGCGACCGCGAGGGCCCGCAGCGCCGGCTCGCCGCCCTGGGGCGCCGCACCGAGCGTGGTCAGCCCCCAGCCGTACGGGAACTGGGGATCGTACGCCGCGTCCCCGACGTTGATCGGGAGCTGGGCCTGCGACCGGGGCCAGGTCACCGGCAGCCGGCCGGTGAACGCCCGCTTGCCGTAGAGGACGTCGGCGACGCCGTCGCCCTCGGTACCCGGCAGCCACGACGCGACCAGGGCCGTCATCCCCGCCAGCCGGTCGCCGATCAGCTGCGGCCGCCCGGACACGACGAGCACCGCGCACCGCATCGCCGCGCACACCCGGTCCACCGCCGCCTTGTCGGCCGCGGACAGCTCCAGGTCGTGGCCGTTGCCGACGTCCCCGACCCCCTCCGCGTACGGGGTCTCGCCGACCACCACCACGCCCACGTCGTGCCCGGCCGTCGGTGCGGAGGCGTCCCTGGAGTACGTCACCGCGTCCGGCGAGGCGGCCGCCTTCCGCATGCCCTCCAGGATCGTCGTCCCCTGGGTGATCCTCCCGGACGAGCCCTGCCAGCTGACGGTCCAGCCGCCGGCCTGGTTGCCGAGGTCGTCCGCGTTGGACCCGGCGACGTACACCTTCTGCGTGGGCCTCAGCGGCAGCAGCCCGCCCTCGTTCTTCAGCAGGACCTGCGACTTCGCCGCCGCCTCGCGGGCCACCGCCCGGTGCTCGGCGGAGCCCACCCGGCCGAGCCCGGACCGGTCGGCGTACGGCTTCTCGAAGAGCCCGAGCCGGAACTTCTGCGTCAGGATCCGCGCCACGGCGTCGTCGATCCGCGCCGCCGGGATCCGGCCCGCGGCCGCCTCGCCGACCAGCGTGCTGTGGAAGTCCTGGTACGCGGTCGGCACCATGATCATGTCCAGGCCGGCGTTGACGGAGGTGCGCACGTCACTGGCGTAGTCGCCGGGGATCTGGTCGATGGCCTGCCAGTCGCTGACGACGAAGCCCTTGAAGCCCATCCGGTCCTTGAGCACGCCGTTGATCAGCTCGGCGTGGGCGTGCATCTTGACCGGGCCGGCGTCGTCGCCGAGGAGGTCCACCGAGGAGTACGACGGCATGACCGTCCCCACCCCGCGCTCGACCGCGTCCCGGAACGGCGCCAGGTGCACCGCCTCCAGTTCCTGCCGGGACACCCGGGTGACGCCCTGGTCGATGGTGTACGAGCCGGTGGTGGAGGAGCCGTACGCGGTGCCGCCGTCGCCCACGTAGTGCTTGGCCGTGGCCAGCACCTTGTCGCCGCGGTCCAGGTCCCGGCCGTCCGGCGCGCCCTGCATCCCGCGGATCACCGTCTCCATGGCGGTGACCAGCGCGGGGTCCTCGCCGAAGGCTTCGTAGGAGCGGCCCCAGCGCTCGTCGCGGGTCACGCACAGGCACGGCGCGAAGTCCCAGGGCACGCCCGTCGCGCGGACCTCGGCGGCGGTCACCGCGCCCGTCCTCTCGGCCAGCTTCGGGTCGCGGGAGGCGCCCAGGCCGATGTTGTGCGGCATGATCGTGGACCCGACGACGTTGTTGTGGCCGTGCACGGCGTCGACGCCGTAGACCAGCGGGATCTGGAGCCGGGCCGCCCGGGTGCGCAGCTGGTAGCCGTCCACCATGTCCGCCCACGCCTGGGGGGTGTTGGGGTTGGGCACGGAGCCGCCGCCGGACAGCAGCGAGCCCAGCCCGTACGCCGCGATGTCACCCGGGGCCTTGAGGGCGTTGCGCTCGGCCTGGGTCATCTGGCCGGCCTTCTCCTGCGGGGTCATGCGGGCGAGGAGGTCCGCGACCCGCTTGTGCACCGGCAGTTTCGCGTCCAGGTACGGGAGTCCGTGCGCGTCGATGACGACGAGCGGGTCCTCGGCGGGCGGGCGGGCACCGCTCACGGTCAGCTTCACCGGTACGGTCTCGGCGGTCTCGCCGTCGCGGTCCCCGGCGGTGGTGACGGCGATGGTGCGGGAGGTGCCGGAGGGGGTGCCGGCCGGGAAGGTGAGCGTGCCGGTCACCGGCCGGTAGTCGGCGCCGGGTGTCGCGGTGCCGCCCTCGGTGGTGTACGCGACGGTCACCGGCTCGGTGAGCGGTCCGGAGCCGGTCGTGGCCACGGAGACTCGTACGTCGGCGGAGCCGCCTTCCTTCACAGGGTGAACGGTCGTGTCGGTGACGACCTTGGCCCGCGCGACCGGATCGGCGGCGCCGTACACCTCCACGCCGTCGATCATGAACTCGCCGGCCCGCCCGACCGGGAAGGTGAAGGCGTAGCCCCACATCTCGGTCAGGCCGAGCACCTGGTCGATGCCGCCGACCGGCTGGTAGTCGGTGCGGTACTCGAACCGCGAGAACGGGATCTCGACGAGGTGCCAGCCCTGCCAGTCGTCGGTGAAGGAGGTCGTCCACAGCTCGGACGCCTCGCCGTTGGCCCCGCCGTCCTTGAGTTCGAAGTGCACGCGCGGGCCCGAACCCGGCGGCAGCGGCGCGGTGTTCCGGCCGTACCACCAGAAGCGGATGCCGCCCCGGGCGCTCCAGTCGTGGGCGGGCCGGTCGAAGGCGAAGTCGTGGCTGAAGCCGCCCCAGCCACTGATGTCGTACGCGCCGTGCAGCACCTTCGTGCCCTCGGGGGCGTCGGCGCGCTCCCGCAGCTCCAGGCGCGGCTGGTCGTCCGCGTCGCTGCCCCAGGTGAAGATGCCCTCGGCGGGCGGTCCGGCGAAGGGGATCTCGCCCTCGAAACGGTCGACCGCCGTCGGGGGCGGTGGTTCCCCGGGGGCGGCCGTGGCCCGGGCCTGGGCGAGCGGCAGAAGTCCGGCGAGCACACCGGCCGCGGCCAGCAGGGCGGTTCTGAGCCGGCGCCGGGCCGGTGTCACACGTGCTGTGTTCACGAGGTGCCTCCGAGGTCTATACCACGGGACAGGACAACGCGTGAGTCAACTGAACCGCCCCGTCACCGTCAAGACTTCACGGCACGACTGGCTGAATGCCGCCGTCGAGGAAGGCGTGGCGGCAGGATGCGTTCGACTCCTGAAGCCATTCGGGGAGGCCGACGGAGGCGGCGGACGCCCGGGGTGGCTGTGGTGTGGTGCCGGCCCGTGGCCGGGCGGGTCCGCCAACCGGGCCGGGCTCGCCGGGTCCTGCGGCGGGGCAACCGACCGACGGCCCCCTGCGCCGGGATGCTGGTCGCCGGACCAGGCAGGAGAGACCGTGGACGAGCCCCGCCCCCAAGGAAGCCCGGCCCCGGTGTCGTCCGCCCGCCCGGGCGATGATGCCTCCGGTCAGCCCGGAGTCATCGGCATCGCCCTCGCCGCCGTGCTGACGGCCGCGCTCGCGCAGGGGTCGTGGCACTGGTTCGCGACGTACGTCGGGCTGACGCTCCTCGCGGTGGTCTTCTCCTTCTACCGGCTGCCGAGGTGGACGCCCGGCACGCGGTCCGCGTACGCACGCAATCTCACCGCGTACGCGCTGGTCGTCGGCCTGTGCGTGGCCATCACGCTGGCTCCGATGCTGCAGCGCTGGGCGTGGCTGTTCCCGATGCCGGGCACCCGGGCCGGCTGTCCCGCGCTGGGCAGGTACGAGAGCCTGCGCGCGGAGGCGGCGCTGGGAGACGCGGCCGGCCACGACCCCGCCGCGCTGGCCCGGGCGCAGGAGGCCCGGAGCCACGAGGCGATCGCCGACTGCCTGTCGGCCACCACGACCCTGTGGCTGCCGCTGTACGCGGCCGGGGCGGCGGTGGCGGTGGCGGTGATCGCGTGGTCCGTCGACCGGGCCCGGGCGACGAACGGGGCCCCTGGGGGCTCCTGACCCCGTGTCGGTTCCCGGACAACGGGCGGATGTCCGTCCTCATGGGGTGTCAGGGTGGTCCATGGGCGCGGAGGCGGACGGCCTCGGCCCGCGCAGACGCGTACGTGAGCATCACCGCACACCACCCCGATTGGAGCAGCCCGATGAGCCGTCCCTTCCAGGTCACGTTCGACGCCCGGGACCCGTGGGCACTGTCGTCCTTCTGGCGTGACGTACTCGGCTACGTCCACCCCGGCCCGCCCGGGGTCGACCTGCCCGAGGGCGCCGACCCGCTGGCCGCGTGGGACGACTTCCTCGCGCGGGTCGGCGTACCGGAGGAGGAGCGCCGTACGAAATCGGCCATCGAGGACCCGGACGGGCAGGGCCCACGGCTGTTCTTCCAGCAGGTACCGGAGGGCAAGACCGCCAAGAACCGCGTGCACCTCGACGTCCGCGCGGCTCCCGGGCTGCGGGGGGAGGAACGGATGGCGGCACTGGAGGCCGAGTGCGAACGGCTCGTCGGGCTGGGTGCGAAGCGGCTGCGCCGCCACGAGCCCGCTCCCCCGCTGAGCGACGGCTTCCTCGTGATGGCCGACCCCGAGGGCAACGAGTTCTGCCTGGACTGACGCGTGACACGGCCCGTCACGCGGAGGGGCGTACCCGCCCCTGCCACCGCTGATCGGGGAGGCGGAAGCCGTTGAAGAGGTCGTCCATGCCGCGCAGGGCCAGGCGGGCGGGGGTGGCACGGACCACGAGGTCGCGGGCTGTCGCCGCGAGCGGGTTGCGGACGGCGCCACCCAGACGGCCGACCCGGCGGGCCCGGGCGCGCACCGCGTCGGTGCGGTCGCGGCGGGCGGCGGTGTACGCCGCGAGGGCGGCCGTCACGCCGTCCGTGCCCGTCCCGCCGTACGAGCCGGCCGCGTCGTCGGCACCGGCAGTGCTGTCGGCGCCGTCTCCGGCGGGAAGCAGGTGGGCGAGGACCGCCGCGTCCTCGATGGCCTGGCAGCCGCCCTGGCCGAGGTTGGGTGCCATGGCGTGGGCGGCGTCACCCAGCCAGACGATCCGGCCGTGATGAAGGCGGGGCAGCGGGGCGGCCAGGTCGTAGAGGTCGTTCTGGAGGACGTCGGCGGGGTCGAGACGGCGGACGCGCTCCAGTAGGGCCGGGATCGGGTCGTGCCAGGCGCCGAAGCGGTCGCTCAGTTCGGCGCGCGGATCGGCGGACCGGGTGCCCGCCGGGACGACCGCGGTGGCGTAGAGGTAGAGCCGGCCGTCGGAGAGCGGGGTCACGCCGAACCGCTCGCCCCTCCCCCAGGTCTCGCTCATGGCCTGGATCCGCAGGTCCGGGGCCTCCACGAGGGCTCGCCAGGCGGTCTCGCCGATGTAGTGCAGGCCGGGGTGGCCGGGGAAGAACGCGCGGCGCAGCGGGCTGTTGATGCCGTCGGCGGCCACGACCAGATCGGCGGACAGCTCCGGGCCGGCTTCCGTCACGACGACCGGCCGGCCCGCGGCGTCGTCGACGGCGGTCACGGCGGTGCCGTAGCGCAGGGCCCCCGGTGGGAGGGCCGCGGCCAGCGCGGCGGTGAAGGCCGGGCGCGGGACGGCGATCGGCGCGATGCCGTAACGGGCCGCCATGTCCGCGGTGGGAGTCCGTACGAGCCACCGGCCGTCGGTTCGCCGCAGGCCCATCGCCGCCGGTACGGCGCTGCCGACGGCGCGCGCGGCGTCGACGCCGATCGCGTCGAGCGCGCGCAGGGCATTGGGGGCGAGGCCGATACCGGCGCCGGTGACCGGGGGTTCGGGGGCGCGCTCGCAGACGGTGACGTGCCAGCCGCGGCGGTGCAGTGCGACGGCCGCCGTGAGACCGCCGATTCCGGCCCCGGCCACCACCGCGTGACGTCTCGGCATGGCACACCTCTCCGATCGGTTCGGGCACCCGTGACCGGCGCAGGACCCTCACTCTAGGACAGCCGTGCGAGGCCGGGTCCGGCGAGGCACGGACGCGGCCGGACACGTACGCGGCTCGGCACGTACACGGCTGGGCACGTACGCGTACACCGCCGGGCGCGTCCGGTCGAAGGTGCCCACCGGGCACGTCGCCACCACCCTGGGGGTAACCGGACGTCTCCCCCGGTGGGAGGCGGGGTCACCCCCTGGTGGTACGGGGCGGTCAGCTCCTGGTGGGCCGACACGGACGGTGGCCCGCGGCTACCTTGTCGCCCACCCGGCACCGCCCACGACGGAGGACCGCCCCATGCAGACCCGTTCGGCCGATCACCCTCGCAGGCGCGTGGCGTGGGGGATATCCCTGGTCCTGATCTCGGTCACGACGCTCCTCGGGAGCGCGCCCGGGGCCGCCACGGCAGCGGCCCCCGCCACCGTCGCCCCGGTTCCGGTGCTGTCCTGGGGTCCCTGCGACGGCGCGGGCGCCGATGCCCCGCAGGACGGCTTCGAGTGCGCGACCGCCCGCGTTCCCCTGGACCACCGCCGGCCCACCGGACGTACGCTCGACCTCGCGGTCACCCGGCGGCCCGCGGCCGACCGGGCGCACCGTACCGGTGTCCTCGTGCTGCACCCCGGCGGACCCGGCAATTCGGGGGTCGACTTCGCCCGCAACAGTTACGCCGCGCTCCCCGCCTCCCTCCGTGACGCCTTCGACGTCGTCGGGTACGACATGCGCGGTGTGGCACGCAGCGGACAGGTGGAGTGCTGGAACGACACGGAGTACGCCGCGGCCGTCGACGCTGCGCGCGGCGCGCCCGGCCCCGATGCCCCGCACACCGCGATCCGGCAGGGCCTCGGCTTCGCCACCGCCTGCCGGGAACGCGCCGCGGACCTCGTGCCGTTCATCGGCACCGGGTCGAACGCCAAGGATCTCGACCTGCTGCGCCGGGCGCTCGGCGAGGAGACGCTCTCCTTCTACGGCCGTTCCTTCGGTGCCTACGTCGGCACCGTGTACGCCGCGCAGTTCCCCCGGCGCGTGCGCGCCATGGTGCTCGACGGGGCGTACGATCCGCGGCGCTACGCCGATGTGCCGTACGCGTACGACGCCCCGCAGTTCGTCGCGCTGGACGCGGCGGTCGGCCGGTTCCTGGACTGGTGCGCGGAGAACGCCTCCGCCTGCGGATTCGGCGAGGGCCGGCCGCGGCAGGCGTTCGAGGAACTGAAGCGGGCGCTGGACTCCGACCCCGTCATCACACCGGGCGGACGCCCGGCCAGCGGTTACACCCTCGCCTATCGCCTCATGTTCAACATCAACGCGGGCCAGGTGATCTGGCCCTACCTGGGGCAGGCCCTGCGGGCGGCCCAGGCGCGCCAGATGTCGTTCCTGCTGTCGCCGCCCTCACCGGGGTCCTTCGACTTCCTCAACGTCAATCTGGCCGTCGAGTGCGCCGACCGCGTCTACCCGCGCAGCCGTCCGCTCCTGGGTGCGGCGGTCAGGGCCGAGGCCGCGGCCGCCCCGCTGCTGGGACCGGCGATCGGGTTCGGGCCGCCGAGCTACGACCACAACCACGCGCCCGCCTGCGCGCAGTGGGCGGCGGAGCGGCCGAGCCGCTACGAGGGCTCCTACCGGGCGGCCGGCTCCGCCCCGATCCTGGTCCTCGGGACGACCGGGGACCCGGACACCCCGTACCAGGACGCCGTGTCCCTCGCCGGGACGCTGGACAACGGGCGGCTGCTGACGTTCGCCGGTGAGGGGCACACCGCCTACAACCGGAGCGCGTGCGTCAGCGCCCTGGTGACGGACTACCTCACCGGCCTGTCCCTGCCGGCGCGCGGCACGGTCTGCGCGGACGAGGCGCCCCCGGCGGGCATCGGCCGCCGCCTGTCGTCCCTGGAGGTGGACGAGACGCGCGATGTGATCCCCGCCCTCCGCTGAACCGCCGGTGCCCTCGCCCGCGACCCCCGAACTGCCGCCCGGCGAGGGCACCGTCACGTTCCGGCCGGTCAGCTCCAGGTGTGCTGACCGCCGATCAGCAGCACGTGCTCCAGTACGTCCTCCAGGGGGTCGTCGATCTGCCCGGTGTTGATCAGGGCGACGGTGGGCCCGTTGTGCGCGTCACGGTGGTACTCGTCGGCGATGGCCGTCCCGGCGGCGACGGCGGTGAGAACGGCGGACGCACCGGCCGTACAAGCGGCAGTAATGATCTTCCTCATGCCCCGCCCAACGAGCCCGCCCGGCACGGGACACGGGACCGGCCGGCCGGCCCCGCCTCCCGGCCGGCTCCGGCTCCGGCTCCGGCTCCGGCTCCGACGCTTGCACCGCTCGCCTTGCCGGAGAGCCACCGGTGCAGGGCCGGGCCGCCCGCCGCGATCGATACGGCCAGGGCGACCGCCGTGATCAGGCTCGGCTCGGAGAGCCACAGGCCGAGGACACCGTCCAGGACCAGGGCGGCGACGACCAGCAGCACCTTCGCCAGCAGCAGGCCCGCGTGCAGGCGGTGGTCGGCGGGCCGGCCGAGGCGGACGCGCCGGCGGTGGACGAGGGTCATGGCCGCTCCGGCGCACACGACGAGCGCGAGGAGGCGCAGCGCGTGTTCCCAGGCGGGGGTGTCCGAGCCGAGGACCCAGACGGCACCCATGACGATGCCCGCGACCGCGTACACGGCCGGGCGGGGGTGTCCCTGTACCCGCGCGTCCCTGATGCGGCTACTCGGCATGACTGCCTCCCGGCTCTCGTGGGTCACACGACACACAAACAATTTGCACTTCGAGTGTCATAACTTTGCGCGCGGCCGTCAAGGGGGGAGCCCGTCCCGGGCGGAGCGTCCCCTGTCGGTGACCGGGTGTAGCGTCGCGAGCATGATCGATCTGATACGGGGATCGTTCCCCGGCCACGAGGTGAACCTCGTCTTCGCCCGGGGTCTGACCCTCGACGCCCTCGCCGCCGGCCTGCGCGACCTGCGGCGCGAGCCGCTCGCCCTCGGGGAGGGGGACGGCTGGACGTGGGCCGTGCACGACATGGTGACCGCCGAGACGGACTTCGAGCTGGTCGACTATCGCCGGCTCGGCCCGGAGGGGGTCGAGCTGGTGGTGTTCGTGACGGAACCGTGCAGCGCGAAGGCCCATCCGCCGGAGTTCCTGTACGTCCGCGACGCCCACGCCGTGCTCTGCTTCGGCTTCGACGACGTACAGCAGCGGGTGGGACAGGACCCGGACCACCTCTCCCCCGAGCTCCTGGCCGCCGGCCTCATCGGCCCCGACGCGTACTGCGAGGCGGCGGACGAGGACGACGACCACACCTGCTACGACCACCGCGCAGCCGACCGCGCCCGTCTGCTGCGCGTGATCACGGACTTCTTCGGCCTCCCCGCACTGCCGCCCTCCTTCTCGCCGGAGGCGACGGCCCGGTGACCGCCCCCTCGCCCTCCCCGGACACCTGGCGAGTCGGCGGGGACGCGAGGGGGTTTCCGTACGGGGCAATCGGTCGTTGGGGGAGGAAAGAGGAGGTTTCCCATGCCGACAGAGGAACCCGCACAGCAGCCCACGGCCGAGCTCGACGCCCGGTACAGCTCCGCGCTCAACCCCCGGCCCGGTGCCGCGGACGTCGTCGCCACCGAGTGGGCCGAGGCCCTGCGGCAGCTGGAGGCTGCCGAGATCTTCTGGTTGTCCACGGTGCGGCCCGACGGGCGGCTGCACGTCACTCCGGTGATCGCCGCCTGGCACGACGGGGTGCTGTACTTCTCGACCGGCCCGACGGAGCAGAAGGCGAAGAACCTCGCCCATGACGCTCACTGCGCCCTGACGACCGGCGGGAACGCGCTGACCGAGGGGCTCGACCTCGTGGTGGAGGGCACGGCGGAGCCGGTCGCCGATCCGGCGCGGCTGGAGGCGGTGATCACGGCCTACGAGGCGAAGTACGGGGCGCACATCACCTCGCCCGAGGGCACCTTCCACGGGATCGGGGACGCGTTCCGCAAGGGCGACGCGGTGGTGTTCGCGGTGGCTCCGGGCACGGCGTACGGCTTCGGCCGCGACGACGGCGTCTACACGCACACGCGCTGGACGTTCTGACGCCGCCCCGCACCTCCCCGGGGCGGCATCCGCACGCGCTCCGCCCGATGGACCAGGTGGACCACGTAGACCAGATGGATCAGGTCGACCAGATGGAGCACGAGCGGATGCCGACCCACCGGGCCGGGGCTACGGTCCGCTGGTATGACGCGCATATCAGCCGACCGTGAGCCCGGCGGTGGGTCCGGTCCCACCCGGCGCACCCTTCTCGTCGCCGGCGCGGGGGCGGGGGCGGCGCTCGCCGCGGGCTGCGCTCCCGCGGGCGCGCCCGGGGCGCCGGCACCCATACGACCGGCCTGTCCGCGCAGGCGTACGTCGAGACGTTCCGGGGGCTCGGCGACCAGGTGCTGACGGCGCCCCCGGGCGCGCCCGCCGACGATCGGACGAAGCAGTTCCGGGCGCTGCGGGCCGCGCAGTACTACGGCCAGGCCCTGTTCTTCGTCCTCGGCTCCGACGACCCGGGCAGCGAGGAACGGCTGTACCGGGCGGGCCGCGGCGCCTGGGACACCTTCTGCGACCTGTGCGAGCCGGCCCCGGTCAAGGCCACGGTCCCGTACGGCACGACGCCGTTGCCGGTGTGGTTCTTCCGCCCCGACACGTCGGACACCCCCCGCCCCACGGTGATCCTGACCAACGGCAGCGACGGCCAGAACGTCGACATGAAGCTGGCGGCGGCCCAGGGCGCCCAGCTCCACTGCTCCCCCATGGCCCCACAACTGCGCACTGCGAGGTCGTCTTCGACTGGCTCCAGGCCACGCTCACGGGCCGCTGATCCGTGGAGTCGCCGGGGCCTGGTGAACCGGGCCGCGTCGGCGGTGATCCGGCCGCGGCGCACGGCACAGTGGAGGCATGAACGCGGACAACAGGAACATTCTGGCCCGGGGGCGCGTCGCGACCCGGCTGCCGGCGCAGGACCTGGACCGGGCCCGGCGCTTCTACGCCGAGAAGCTCGGCCTGGAGCCCGTCGACGAACGGCCCGGCGGGCTGCTGTACCGCTGCGGCGACACGGAGTTCGCCCTGTTCACGTCGACGGGTTCCTCGCCCGGCACGTTCACGCAGATGGGCTGGGTCGTCGACGACATCGACACGCTCGTGGCGCAGCTCCGGGAGCGCGGGGTGACGTTCGAGGACGTCGACGTGCCCGGGATCCGGACGCATGACGGGATCGCCGAGATCCAGGGGCACTATCCGAGCAAGGGCGCCCGCGGGGAGCGGGCCGCCTGGTTCCGCGACAGTGAGGGCAACCTGCTGGGCGTCGGCGAGCCGGTCGTCTGAGGGGCGGCGCCCCTCCTGGGAATCCGGCCGGCGGATCAGGGGCGGGTGGGCCCTGATCCGCCGGGGGTGAAGGTCACCGGGAGGGACAGGGGGCCGCGCAGGCCGCCGGGGCGCCAGTGGAGGTCCTGCGGCGGTACGGCGAGGGCCAGGCCGGGGAGGCGGCCGAGGGCGGTGCCGATGGCGATCTGGCCCTCCAGGCGGGCCAGCGGCGCGCCCAGGCAGTAGTGGATGCCGTGCCCGAAGGCGAGGTGGGCGTTGTCCTCGCGGGTGATGTCCAGGCGGTCGGGGTCGGTGAACCGTGCGGGGTCGCGGTCGGCGATGGCCGAGGCGATCAGGACCGTCGCGCCGCGCGGTACGCTCACGCCCGCGATCTCGACGTCCTCGCGGGCGAACCGGGCGATGCCGGGGCTGACCGGGCCGTCGTAGCGGAGGACCTCCTCGATCGCGCCCGGCAGCAGTCCGGGCTCGGAGCGCAGCAGGTCGAGCTGGTCGGGGTGGGCGAGCAGCGCGGCGATGCCGCCGCCGATGAGGTTGACGGTGGTGATGTAGCCGGCGGCCAGCAGCAGGAAGACCATGGCGATCAGCTCGTCCTCGGTCAGGCGCAGGTCCTCGTCGCGGGCGGCGATGAGGCCGCTGAGGAGGTCGTCGCCCGGATGCGTCCGCTTGGCCCGGATGAGCTCGGTGACATAGCCGCGCATATGCTGCCAGGCCTCGTTCACCACGGCGGGGTCCGGTGGCTCGGCGCCCCGCATGATCATGCGGTCGGTCCAGTGCTGGAAGTCGTGACGGTCGTCGACCGGTACCCCGAGCAACTCGCTGATCACCGTGACCGGGAGCGGCAGGGCGAAGTCCGCGACGAGGTCGGCGCGGCCGGCCGGGACGATCGCGTCCAGCAGCCCGTCGGTGATGGCCTGGACCCGCGGCCGCATCTCGGCCACGCGGCGGGCGGTGAACGCCTTGGAGACCAGGCGGCGCAGCCGGGTGTGGTCGGGCGGGTCGCTGCGGAGCATGTTGCTGAGCATCGACTCGCGCTCCGTCTCGGGCAGCTGCCGCAGCAGCCGGGTGTCGGAGGCGTCGCGGACGTCGCTGCTGAGGCGGGAGTCGGAGAGGGCGGCGAGTCCGTCCTCGTAGCGGGTGACGATCCAGGCGTCCAGGCCGCCCGCGATGACGGCGCGGCGCACGGGGCCGTCCTCGCGCAGTTGCCGGTACAGGGGGAAGGGGTCCGCTACGAAGGCGGGGTCGGCGTAGGGCAGGAGGACCGGCCGCTCACTCATACGTCCCAGTATCCCCGGCTGTCCCTCTCGCACGCCGTGTGACGCGGCGCGCCGGCCGGATTCAGTGCGCGGCGGGTACCTCGGCCCGGACGGCGCGCATGACCCGCTCGACGGTCTCCTCGCGCTCGCCGACCGGGGCCGCGTAGCCGATGGAGCCGCGGGCGGCCGCCTCGCCGAGCGTGCGGGTCATCACCCAGGCGGCGAGGTACTGCGAGGCCAGGCAGCCGCCGGCCGTGGCGATGTTGCCCTCGGCATGGAAGGGGGCGTCCAGGACGGTGACGCCGAAGTCCTCGACGAACGGCCGGCTCTTCAGGTCCGCGCACGCCGGCCTGCCGTCCAGCAGCCCGAGCCGTGCGAGCACCAGGGCACCGGAGCACTGCGAGCCGATCAGCTGCCGCGCGGGGTCCAGGGGCAGCAGGGCGGGCAGCCGGTCGTCGGCGATCACATCACGGGTCCGCACCCCGCTCCCGATCACGGCAACCTGCATCGGGGAACTCCTCGTTCGCGGCGTCGGGCGCCCAGTCTCGCACCCGGTTCAGCGCAGGTCGCAGCGCATCAGGACCCTGGGGTGGCCCGCCAGGACCGAGGTGGTGTCGGCGGCGTGGACGAAGCCGGCCCGCTCGAAGTTCTTCCGGAGTCCGGCGTACGCCATGGTCATGTCGACCCTGGCGTCCCCGTTGTCCAGGGGATAGGCCTCGATCGCCGGTGCGCCGTGGGCGCGGGCGAACTCGACCGCGCCCCTGATGAGGGCGTGCGAGATGCCCTGCTTGCGGTGGCCGGGGCGGACGCGGACGCACCACAGCGACCAGACCGGCAAGTCGTCGACGTGCGGGATCTTCCGGCTGCGCGCGAAGGAGGTGTCCGCGCGCGGCGCCACGGCGGCCCAGCCGACCGGTTCGTCCCCGTCGTAGGCGATCACGCCCGGCGGGATCCGCCGACGGCACAGCTCTTCGACGTAACTGCCGCGGGCCGGTCCGCGCAGCTCGTTGTTGAGCGTGGACGGGACCCGGTAGCTCAGGCACCAGCAGACGTTGGCGTCCGGTGACTTCGGGCCGAGCAGCGCGCGGACGTCCTCGAACTCCGTGGCCGGGCGTACCTCTATGGTCATAGGACCACACTCGCACAGCGCACCGTGGTGCGGCCCGGTCAGGTTCGGGGGGCCCGGCCCTTGGGCTGGCCGGGCGCGGGGGCTTCGACGAGGGGCGGTACGGGCAGCTCGGCCGGGTCGTCCGGGGTGAGGGGCACGGTCGTGCCGTGGTGGACCACGGTCAGGGGCGCTCCGGCGAGGAGGGTGTAGCGGGTGGTCGTCCCGCCGATGTCGACGTGGAGCCTGCGGTCGGTGACGCGGATCGTGAAGGCGAGCCGGGTCAGGGAGGGCGGCAGGCGCGGGGCGAACCGTACCGGTGCCTCCGCCCGGGCGCCGTGCGGGCCCGGCGCGGCGGGGAGGGCATAGTGGCGGCGTACCCCTCCGAGGCCCGCGACCAGGGCGATCCACGTGCCCGCGAGGGAGGCCATGTGGAGACCGTCGCGGGTGTTGTGCTCCAGGTCGTCCAGGTCCATCAGCGCCGCCTCGCGGACGTAGGCCCAGGCGAGGCCGAGGTGGCCGGTCTCGGCGGCGAGGACGGCCTGGCAGCAGGCGGAGAGCGAGGAGTCGCGGACGGTCAGCGGCTCGTAGTAGGCGAAGTTGCGGGCCTTCTCCTCGGCGGTGAACTCGTCCGGGCAGGCCAGCATGGCGAGGACCAGGTCGGCCTGTTTGACGACCTGCTTGCGGTAGAGGTCGAAGTACGGGAAGTGCAGCAGCAGGGGGTACTGGTCCTCGGTGGTGCCCTCGAAGTCCCAGGGCGCCTGGTCGGTGAAGCCGGCGGCCTGCTCGTGCACCTGGAGCCGGTCGTTGTACGGCAGGACGATGCGGGCGGCGGTCTCCCGCCAGTCCGCCGCCTCCGCCCCGTCGGCGTCGAGCTCGCGCGCCCGGTCGGGGTAGCGCTCCACCACGTCGGCCGCGGCGAGGAGGTTCTTGCGGGCCATGACGTTGGTGTAGAGGTTGTCGCGGGCGATGGCGCTGTACTCGTCGGGGCCGGTGACCCCGTCGATGTGGAAGGCGCCGTCGGCGTCGAAGTGGCCCAGGGAGCGCCACAGCCGGGCGGTGTGCACCAGCAGGTCGAGTCCGGCGCCGCGGTGGAACGCGTGGTCGCCGGTGGTGGCCACGTACCGCTCGGCGGCCGCGGCGATGTCGGCGTTGACGTGGAACGCGACGGTGCCGGCGGGCCAGTACGCCGAGCATTCGGCGCCGTTGATCGTGCGCCAGGGGAAGGCCGCGCCCTTCAGGCCGAGTTGGCGGGCCCGTTCCAGTGCGCTGGGGAGCGTGGCCCGGCGCCATTCCAGGACGGGCGCGACGGTGTGGGGCGCGGTGTGGGTGAGGACGGGCAGGACGAAGGACTCGGTGTCCCAGAAGGCGTGGCCGTCGTAGCCGGTGCCCGTGAGGCCCTTGGCCGCCAGGGCGCGCCGCTCGGCGCGGGCGGCGGCCTGGAAGAGGTGGAAGAGGGCGAAGCGCACCGCCTGCTGTACCTGTTCGTCGCCCTCCACTTCGACGTCGGCGTCGTTCCAGAAGTCGTCCAGGCAGGCGCGCTGGGCCTCCAGCAGTCCCTCCCAGCCGGTGCTGCGGGCCGCGGCGAGCCCGCCCTCCACCTGGTCGCGCAGGGCGGGCAGGGTGCGTTCCGCCGACCAGCCGTAGGTGACGAACTTGACCAGGTGGAGCCGCTCGCCGGCTTCCAGGGTGGCGGTGACGGTCAGGCGGGCGACGTCGGGTTCGCTCTCCGCCGCGTACGTGGTGCCGTCGGGGCCGTCGATGAAGTGGTCGGCGGCCACGGCGACGCGCTGGCGGCTCTGGGCGGTGCAGTGGACCAGGCGCAGCCGGGTGCCGTGCGCGTAGTGCTCCTCGGGGCGGAGCGGGCGGTCGATGGCGGCGGCCACGCGGGGATCGCCGGAGACACCGGGGAGCTGTTCGCCCGCGACGAGCTCGGACTGCACGGCGATGGTGGCCGGTCCGTCGACAGCTTCGACCGTGTAGGCGATCGCGGCGACCGCGCGCTGGGCGAGGGAGACCAGTCGGTGGGAGGTCAGGCGGACGGTCCGGCCCGACGGCGTGGTCCACTCCGCGGTCCGGCCGAGGACGCCGGTACGGAAGTCCAGGACGCGTTCGTGGGAGCGGAGTTCGCCGTAGCGCAGGTCGAAGGGGTGGTCGTCGACGAGCAGCCGGATGATCTTGCCGTCGGTGACGTTGATGGTCGTCTGGCCGGACTCCGGGTAGCCGTAGCCGGCCTCGGCGTAGGGCAGGGGGTGGGTTTCGTGGACGCCGTTGAGATAGGCGCCCGGCAGCCCGCCCGGTTCGCCCTCGTCGAGGTTGCCGCGCCAGCCGAGGTGGCCGTTGGACAGGGCGAAGACGGACTCGCTCTGGGCGAGGACGTCGAGGTCGAGGCTGGTTTCCCGCAGCTGCCAGGGCTCGGTGGCGAAGCTCGCGTGTGTGATCATCCGCGGTCCAGGAGGTCGGAGAGGTCGGTGACGACGACGTCGGCGCCGTGCTCGCGCAGTTCGGCGGCCTGGCCGGTGCGGTCGACGCCGACCACGAAGCCGAAGCCGCCGGCCCGGCCGGCCGCGACGCCGGCCAGCGCGTCCTCGAACACGGCGGCCTCCCCGGGAGGTACGCCGAGGAGCCGGGCGGCGGCCAGGTAGCTGTCGGGGGCGGGCTTGCCGCGCAACCCCTGCTCGGTGACGGTGATGCCGTCGACCCGCTCCTCGAAGAGGTCCTCGATGCCGGCCCCGGCCAGCACGTCGCGGCAGTTGGTGCTGGCGGAGACGACGGCGCGGTGCAGACCCGCGTCGCGGGCGGCGCGTACGAAGGCCACCGAGCCCTCGTACGCCTCCACGCCCTGATCGTGGATCACGCGGAGCACCAGGTCGTTCTTGCGGTTGCCCAGCCCGTGGACCGTCTCCAGGTCGGGGCCGTCCTCGCCGGTGCCCTCGGGCAGGGTGATCCCGCGGGCGGCGAGGAAGGTGCGCACGCCGTCCTCGCGCGGCCGGCCGTCGACGTACTCGTCGTAGTCGCGCACGGGGTCGAAGGGGACGAACGCCGTGCCCTCGCGGTCGGCGCGCCGACGCAGGTAGTCGTCGAACATCTGCCGCCACGCGGCGGCGTGGACCTTGGCGGTCCGGGTGAGCACGCCGTCGAGGTCGAAGAGGCAGGTGGTGACGTGGTCGGGAAGTCCCAGCATGCCGGCAAGGCTAGGCCGTCTCTTCCGTATCTTGCCTGACCCGCGCCGTCCGGCACCGCACCTCGCCGCGTTGTCGAGGCACCCGAGGACGTCCAGTAATCGGGAGCCTCTCCGCCTTGCGATGCACGGCACCGGACGACGCGGGCTTAACTGGGGGCACCTCCCAGCGGTAGCTGGGGGAGCAAGATCCGGAAGAGACGGCCTAGGAGCGGGCGGCGGCCCGTGCGGACCGCGGCGCCGGTCGGCGGCGCGCGGTCCCCCGTGGGGCTGAGGGGGCGTGTCGTTCGGAGCAACGCGCGCGCCGCCGGTCCTCGGTGGCCGCCCGCGGCCTTCAGCGCCCGGGCCCGGGCCCGCGCCCGGTCAGCGTCCGGGCCCGGGCCCGCCGGCGGCGCGGTGGAGCGCGCGGGCCCGGTCCAGGTCGAGGGACCCGTCCTCGGGCACGGGCAGGAAGTACTCCCGCTGCCAGGCCTGTGCCCGCTCGGCCTGGCGGTTGGGGGCGGCCACCCAGGGCGGGTAGACGCGGAAGGCGCGCTTGCCGCCGGTTCCGTCGGCGGAGACGACGCCGTGCCGGCGCAGGGCGTCCTTGGTCAGGACGAACTGGCCGAAGTGGCCCTGGTCGCGGCTGCTGATGACGAACAGGTCGACGGGGTCCGTGACGTCGAAGGGCCGGATCGGCCCGGCCTCGGACCGCTGCCAGACGGTGACGAACTGGCCGGCCTTGGTGGGCGTCGTCCGCGCCGCGCGGAACCGGACGGCGAGGCCGTCGAGGGTGAACGCGTGGGCGGCGTACTCGGCGCTCTCGGGCTCGGGCACCGGCCGGGAGCAGGTGAACCCGCAGGGGTCGTACACGAGCGCCTTCGCGGCGGCGAGGTCGGCGTGGACGGGAGCGCCCCGTGACCACGGGACGGAAGAGGTATCGGACGGGTGTTCGTGCTGCGTCGCCATCCGTCCACCCTGCCACAGGCCGCGGCGGGGCGGCCGCACGCGCCGTGCGGGCCCGGGGAGCGGGCGCCGGGCGAGCGTCCTACGGTGGAAGGACGAGCACGCGGGAGGCGATATGGATCGCAGGATGCGCCGCGCCCTCCTGGCCGCGCCATGCGCGGCCTCGATAGCGCTCTCACCCTTCGCAGCCGCAGCCGCACCGGCGGCGCCCCCGGGCGTCGTCACCGTCGGCACGTGCACCGTGGTGGGGACCGGCACCAGCGAGGCCATCTGGCTCACGGGCTGGGACCCCCAGCAGACGGTGTACCTGAGCGCGGGCAAGGCCACGCCGGTCGTGATGGACGGGAGCGGGCACTGGGACGGCTTCGTGACACCCGAGACGCCCAAGACCGTCTACTACGGCCCCGAGGGGACGCAGAGCGTGCCGTGCGTGCCCGGGCCCCAGCCCCGGACCCAGCCCCAGCCCCAGCAACCGGCGACCATCGGCACCTGCACCCTCTCGAAGGC
Source organism: Streptomyces sp. NPDC042102 (assembly GCF_055582305.1). NCBI lineage: Bacteria > Bacillati > Actinomycetota > Actinomycetes > Kitasatosporales > Streptomycetaceae > Streptomyces > Streptomyces sp. NPDC042102. Next base: position 91,798 of record NZ_JBVJDL010000007.1, on the reverse strand, counting down.
CCCGAACGCCGCCGACGGCGCGCCGAGGGTGTTGGTGCGGCTCGCCGGGTGGGCCGCGGGCCAGACGCTCTATCTGGCCGCCGGGCAGAACGGGCGCTTCCTCGTCAGAGCCGATCCCATGGAGATGCCGCTCCCGCCGGAACGGGTACCCGCCAAGATCTATTACGGGGCGGCCGAGCAGGAGAGCGTGCCGTGCACGGGTGACGCCGGAACCGGGACGCAGCCCGGGCGGACGAAGACCGGCACCTGCACCGTGCAGGGCCCCCCGCAGAGCGGTCTGCGCCCGAGCACCCGGGTGAAGGTCACGCTCCAGGGGTGGCGGCCGGGCCAGTCGCTGGACCTGGAACCGGGCCCGCGGGTCACGGCGGACAAGACGGGCCGCGCGACGGCCGACGTCAGCCTGCGCGGCGCCACCAGCGTCAAGGTCGTCTTCAGGTCGCAGGACGGCGAGCGCGGTTCCGTACCGTGCACGCGGACGATCCCGAAGGACACCCCGCCGCAGACCGGGTGACGCCGGCGGCCGGCCGCGGCCGCGATCAGCGGACGGATTCGGCCGGGGGGCGCTCGCGCAGGGCGCCGTAGGCGATGAAGTAGGCCGGGACGCGGTTCAGCCAGCGGGAGTCGGTGACCAGTTCGGTCAGGCGTTTGGCACGCCGCGGGTTGCCGAACGCGGTGCGGCCGGCCAGCAGGGGTTCGATCACCTGGGTGTGGGCCAGGCGCTGCAGGCGCTGGGTGAGCACGGTGGTGGGCCAGCGGCGGTGCTGGACGCGGCGTACGTCGCGCAGGCCGACCGTGCCCGCGCGCAGCGGGCCGACGAGGTAGCGGGCGGCGGCCACCGCGTCCTGGACGGCCAGGTTGATGCCGATGCCGAAGACCGGTGACATGGCGTGGGCGGCGTCGCCGATGCACAGCAGCCCCGGGCGGTGCCAGTGGCGCAGCCGGTCGAGCCGTACGTCGAGCAGTTTGACGTCGTCCCAGGAGGTGAGGGCGTGGGTCCGGTCGCCGAGCCAGGGGGCGGCGGCCGCGAACTGGGCCATGAAGTGGTCCAGGCCCTCGGCGCGGCGGGCGGCGTCGGATCCCTTGGGGATCAGGCCCGCGCACTGCCAGTAGTCGCCGCGGTCGATGAGCGCGCTGAAGAACCGCTCCCCCAGGGCCCCCACGAGCCCGCTGGGGTCGTCCTCGTGGCGCGGCAGCCGGAACCACCAGGCGTCCATGGGGCAGGGGAAGGATTCCAGGCCGAGTTCGGGCAGGGTCCTGGCAAAGGATCCGCGGCCGTCGCAGGCCACGGTGAGGGTGGCCCGGAGCTCGCCGGCGGCGCCGTCCGCGGTGCGGTAGCGCACGCCCGTGACCCGTCCGCGGTCCATGAGGAAGGAGGTCGCCTCGGTGTTCATGCGCAGGTGGAAGCCGGGCTCGCGGCGGCCCTCGTCGGCGAGCAGGTCGAGCAGGTCCCACTGGGGCACCATGGCGATGTAGTTGTACTTGCCGTGCAGCGCCCCGATGTTCCCGACGGTGACCAGGGACCGGTCCTGGCCGATGGGCAGCTGCACCGAGGTGACCCGTCGCTGCGGCAGCCGGGCGAAGCGTTCGGCGAGGCCGATGTCGTCCAGCAGCGACAGGGTGGAGGGGTGCACGGTGTCGCCGCGGAAGTCGCGCAGGAAGTCGCCGTGCTTCTCCAGCACGGTCACGTCCACCCCGGCCCGGGCCAGCAGCAGGGCGAGCACCATTCCGGCGGGCCCGCCCCCCACCACGCAAGCGGTCGTTCGCTCCTCCACGGCAAACCATTCCCTTCGCGGGCATCGGGTGCGCCCCTTCAGGACGTATACCGCACCGGGCCGGGCGGGCACCGTAGCCGCCATGACGCGTCGCGCCCGAGCGACCGGTTCAGGCCGCCGGCTTGCCCGCCTCGCGGCCGTCGACGTACGTCGCCACCACCTCGATGGCGCCGATCCGCGAGACGTCCACGCGTCGCGGGTCGTCGCCGAGGACCACGAGGTCGGCGCGCTTGCCCGGGGTGAGGGTGCCCGCGCTGTCCTCCCAGTGGCAGGCGTACGCGCCGGCGACGGTGTACGCGTGCAGGGCCTCGTCGACGGTGATGCGCTCGTCCGGACCGATCAGCCGGCCGGACTCGGCGGCGCGCTCGGCCATGAACTGGACGGCGCGCAGCGGGGAGCCGTCCGCCACCGGCCGGTCGGAGCTGCCGACCAGGGTGATGCCGTGGTCGAGGAATGCCCGGCCCCGGTAGAGCCACGGCGCCCGCCGCTCGCCCATGACGGCCGCGTAGTCGTCACCGAAGGAGCGCAGGAAGCTGGGCTGGACGACCGCGCTGACACCGAGCCGGGCGAAGCGCGGGAGCTGGTCGGGGCGGATCAGGCCGGCGTGCTCGATGCGGTGCCGGGCGCCGGGGCGGGGCCGCAGCCGCTGGGCCCGTTCCAGGGCGTCCAGGGCCAGGTCGGCCGCACGGTCGCCGATGGCGTGCACGGCGAGCTGCCAGCCCGCGAGGTGGCCGGCGACGATGGTCTCGGTGAGCGCGTCGGGGTCGTCCTGCAACTGCCCGCCGTGGTCGAGTCCTTCGTACGGGGCGCTCAGGGCGGCGGTGCGGGCCATCATGCCGCCGTCGGTGTAGATCTTGAGCGCGCCCACGGAGAGCCGGTCGTCGCCGAAGCCGGTGCGCAGGCCGAGGTCGAGGGCCCGGGGGATGCCGTCGGCGGTGTGCGCGGTGACCGGGGAGAGCCGGTCCGCGGAGACCATGAGCTGCACGCGCAGCGGCAGCAGCCCCTTCTCCCGGGCCAGTTGGTAGGCGCCCAGCTCGACCGGGCTGTGGCCGAAGAGGGTGCCGCCGATGCCGGCCTCGGCGCAGGCCGTGACGCCCTCGGCGAGGCAGGTGCGGGCGGCGCGTCCGATCGCCTCGGCCAGCTCCTCCTGGGAGTACGGCAGGCGCAGCGCGCGGGCGGCTCCCATGGCACCTTCGGCGAGGAAGCCGTTGTCGTGCGGGACGCCGGCGGGGAGCCGTTCCAGGACGGCGGTGTTGACGACGCAGCCGTGCCCGGACTCGTGCAGGAGGTACAGCAGGCGGCCCTGGCTGACGCGGTCGAGTTCGGCGGCGGTCAAGTGGCGCCCCAGGGGCCGCTGGTCGTAGCCGACGATGCTCACCCAACTGCCGGGCCCGCCGCCGCGGGCGACGGCGTCCGCGACGGCCGCGAGCACGTCGTCGGTCCGGGTGAGGCCGGCGATGCTCGGGGTGTGCTGCTTGAATCCGGTCCAGGGCAGGTGGACATGGGCGTCGATGAACCCGGGGAGGACCGTGGCGCCCTGGCGTCGGTGGTGTGTCTCCGGCGGCGGTGCGGGGACGCCGGGGGCCGTCAGCCGTCCATCGACCGGGCGAGGGAACGGGGGCGCAGGTCGGTCCAGTTGGCCTCGACGTAGTCCAGGCAGGCCTGGCGGGTGTTCTCGGCGAAGGCGATGCGCCAGCCGCCGGGCACCTCGGCGAAGGAGGGCCACAGGGAGTGCTGGTTCTCGTCGTTGACCAGGACGAGGAAGCGGCCTTCGGGGTCGTCGAAGGGGTTGGTGCTCACGGTCGGCGCCTCCCGGGAACGAAGCAATTAGGTTAGGCTCACCTTAACGCGACGAGCGTAGCCCTTCGCCGTGCCGCTCACAAGGAGACCGCCATGCGTCCGGGCGAGACCGGCCCCGGTGGCGCAACCGGCGCGGAACGGCCCTTCGCCGCTTACGGGTTGCCGGCCGAGCCGGGGACCGGCGCCCGCCGTCGGCTTCGAGAGCTGGCCGGATCCGGTCCCGCTGCGCCGCTGGGGGTGACGGACTGCTGGTACGCCGAGGTCCCGATGCCCCTGCCGCTACGGCTACGGCTACGGCTACGGCTACGGCTACGGCTACGGCTACGGCTACGGCTACGGCTACGGCTACGGCTACGGCGCCACGGTACAGGCGGACGCCGCGGTCCCGTCGCTCACGTAGTTCTTGCTCAGCGCGTTCACGCATTGCTCGTGCGCGCCGGTGGAAGCGGCCTCGCAGGCCATCCGGACGGCCTGCGGGGCCTCACCGCCCTGCAACTCCCGCTCGACCACGTTGATGCAGGCCGTGACGTCGGCGTGGGCGGCGGGCACGGTGAAGCCCGCGCCCCCGAGGGCGAGGACCAGTCCGGCGAGAACGCCTGCGGAACGGGTTGACGTGCGCATGGGACGCACCTGCTCTCCGGGATCGTCGCGCGGCCCGGGAACCCGAGGCTGACGGACCCGCGTGGGAACGGCGCCGAGCGCACGCGGCCGACGGGCCGCACCAGGGCCCGGACCCGTCCCGGACCGGCTCGGCAGGGCTTCCCCTCCACGTTCGACGCTAGAGCAGCCCGCTGCCGCCCGCACCCGGTGACGGCCGGTCCACCGGCCCTGAGGAGCCGTCGGCCCCGCGGCCGACGGGCGACCGGGAGGAGCCGTTCGGGCGTAGGCTTGGCCCGGCACGGACGGGCGGGGCGGGGGCGGCGCATGACGGCGGGACGAGCACACGGGTGGCGGTCGGACCTCGACGCGGTGGTGGTGTACGCGCAGGGCGCGGTCTGCCGCCGGCTGGCGCGGGGCACGGTGCCGCCGGACGGGCGGGTGCGGGTCACGGGACTGCCGCGCTCGCTGGAACCGGGCTCCCTGCGGGCCCGGGTCCTGGGTGTGCCCGGGGCGCGCGTCACCGAGGCCCGCGTGGAGTTCGAGGCCGAGCCGGTCGCCGCCGAGGTGCCCGACTCGCTCCGGCACGAGGTCGAGCGGCTGCAGGAGACCTGTGCGGCGGCCCAGGGGCGCCGGGACCGGCAGCGGGTCCTGATCGAGGAGGTCGGGGCACTGCGTCCGGTGCCGCCCGCCCGTGCGGACGGCGATCCGCACCGGCGCACCCCGGTCGACGCCTGGCTGGAGCTCGCCGACTTCGTCGACGCACGGCTGACGGCGCTGCACGCCCGGCTCGTCGAGCTGGAGGACGCGCTGCGCCAGGCCGAGCACGAACTCGGCGTCGCCTCGGACCGGCTCGCCCGCGCCTCCACCGCCGCGCCCCCGGCGCACGTGGCGACCACGGTCTGCGCGGCCCTGACTCTCGACGGCACGGGCACGGGTGACACCGAGGTGGAGGTGGAACTGGAGTACGGGGTGCCGGGGGCCGTCTGGGTACCGGCGTACCGGCTCACGCACCGTCAGGGCGAGGACACCGGCACCCTGGTGCTGCGCGCCTCGGTCGCCCAGCGCACCGGCGAGGACTGGACCGGCGTACGCGTCGCGCTGGCCACCGCCGACCTGCGGCGCCGTACCGGCCTGCCCCGGCTCGGGTCGGTCCGGATCGGGCGCCGCCAGCCCGACCTCCCGCCGTCCGGCTGGCGCGAGCCCCCGGCGGGACTCGCCGACCTGTTCACCGGGTACCGTGCGGCCGGCCCGCGGCCGGGCCCGCCGACGCCCGTGGCCGCTCCCCCGCCGCCACCGCCCCGGCCGGTGCCCGCGCCGGTGCCGCCGCCGGCCACGCTGGGGTACGGCGCTCCGGCCGGCCCGCTCCCGGTGCCCGGCGGCGGGTTCGGCGCCGTGCCGCCCGCGGCCCCGCAGGCGGCGCCCGCCCGGCCGGGCGGCCGGGCACGGACCGGCGGCCCCGCCGGAGCCCCTGTCGGAACCCCCGCCCCCATGGCTCCCCCGGCTCCCCTGGCTCCTGCGGCCGCCATGGCTCCCCCGGCTCAGGCGGCTCCGATGGCCCCGGCGGCCCCCGGCCACGCCATGCCGCCGGCGCCCGCGCTGCCGCCGGCCGGTCCGCCGCGGCCGAGCGGCGCCGAACTCGACTACACCGGGCTCGTCCTGTGCGGCCCGGACGAGGCCGGCGACCGCCGGGGCCGGCTGTTCCCGGGCGCGGGCGCCGACCCGGTGGCGGACGGCCACCGCCGCCGCGCCGAGACGGTGGCCGCGCTGCCCCTGCCCGGGCACGCCGTACGGCCCCGCGCGTCGGCGGGTTCCTTCGACCACCGCTACGACGCCGCCGCCCGCGCCGACATCCCCTCCGACGGCACCTGGCACACCGTCACGGTCACCGGGATCCCGGTGGGGCTGCGCACCGAGTACCTGTGCGTACCGTCGGTGGAACCGACCGTGTACGCCACGCTGGTGCTCTCCAACGCCACCGACCAGGCCCTGCTGGCCGGGCCGGTGGAGGTCACCGTCGACGACGAGTTCCTGCTGACCGCCGCGCTGCCCACGCTCGCCCCCGGCGGCGTGCGCCGGGTCGGGCTCGGACCTGCCGAGGGCATCCGGGTCACCCGGCGCACCAACCTGCACGAGTCGACCGCGGGCCTGCGCAACCACATCACCGTGCTCGACCACCGGGTGCACGTGGAACTGGCCAACCGCCTCGCGCGGGCCGTCACCGTCGAGGTCCGCGAGCGCGTGCCCGTCACGTCGGAACCGGACGTCCGGATCGAGGAACGGGCCGACTGGACGGCCCCCGGGACCGGCACGGGGCCGGAGCGGCACGCGCCGGGCACCCGTGTGTGGCGTGTGGAGCTGCCCGCCGGCGGCGACGCCGCCCTCGACGGCCGCTACGAGATCCGCATCCCGGCCGGCAAGTCCCTGGTCGACGGCAACCGCAGGAGCTGACGCACCCCATGTCCACGGACCAGAAGCCGTTTCCCCTGCCCGTCACGGCCGTCACCTGCCTGGAGGACCGCGCCCATGTCGAGCGCACCGCCGTGCTCGACCTCGCGGCCGGGGTCCAGCGGCTGCGGCTCGGGCCGGTCAGCGCGCTGGCCGTCGACCGTACGCTCCACGCCGAGCTGGCCGGCGACCAGGCCCGCGTGCTCGACGTACGGATCGTCCGCGCGTGGACCCCGCGCGGACCGCTGCCTCCCACCGAGGACGACTCCGCCCTGCGCCACCGCGTCCACCTCCTGGAGGAGGAGCGGCGCGGCCTCGAGCAGCGGCGCGACCGGCTGCGGGCCCGGCTCGACCTGCTCGGACGGCTCGCCGCCGATCTGCTGCGGGAGATCGCCGAGGGCGCCGGCTCCGGGGAGTCCGAGGGGCCGCGCTGGGCCCGCGAACTGGACCGGGTGGACGCCGAGCGCGACCGGTACGGCGAGGAACTGCGCGCCTGCGAGGCCCGGTCGGCCGCCGTCACGGTCGAACTCGGCGAGGCCCGGCGGGCCATCGGCCTCGCCGAGCAGGAACCCCCCGAACTGGTCGGCCACATCGAGCTGACCGTGGACAGCGCGGCGGCCGGACCGGCCCGGCTGCGCCTGAGCCACCTCACCCCCTGCGCCCTGTGGCGGCCCGCCTACCGGGCCGTGTTCGACGGGGACCGCCTGACGCTGGAGACCGACGCGATGGTCTGGCAGCGCACCGGCGAGGACTGGTCCGGGGTACGGCTGACGCTGTCCACGGCCCGGTCGGCGCTGGCCACCGATCCCCCGCGGCTGCGCGAGGACCGGCTGACGCTGAAGGACCGGTCCGCCGCCGAGCGCCGTACGGTCGACGTCGAGCTGCGCGAGGAGGAGATCGGGGATCTCGGGCCGGCGGCGGCCCCGGTGCCGGGCCTGCCGGGGGTCGACGACGGGGGCGAGGCGCGGGTGCTCGAAGCCCCGGCGCCGGTGTCCGTGCCCGGGGACGGCCGCGCCCACCGGGTGCCGCTCTCCGCGTTCACGACGTCCGCGCGCAGCGAGTACGCCTGCTCCCCCGAGTTGTCCCCGCTGGTCACCGAGGTGGTGCGGGGCGACAACCGGTCCGGGCACGCGCTGCTCGCCGGCCCCGTCGACCTGGTCCGCGGGAGCGGGTTCGTCGGCCGCGGCACGCTGGACTTCACCGCGCCCGGCGCTCCGTTCGAGCTGGCGTTCGGCAGCCGTGACGACCACCGGGTGGTCCGTGACACCGAGGAGTCCCGCGAGAGCGCCGCGCTCAGCCAGCGGACGGTGGTCACGCGCACGGTCCGGCTGCACCTGTCGCGGTTCTCCGCCCCCGGGGAGCGGGGCAGGCGGGTGGTCGTCGTCCGGGAGCGGATCCCGGTCTCCGAGGTGTCGGCGGTGACCGTACGGGTACGCGAGGACGCCTGCTCCCCGGCGCCCGGCGCGGTCGACGCCGACGGGATCGTCCGCTGGGAGGTCACGCTCCCGCCGGGTGGCCGCCGTACGATCACGCTGGTCTACGAACTGTCGGCGAGCGCCAAGGTCGTCGGGCTCTGAACCGTAGGACACCGCACGGCGAATTCCTCGGATCATCATGACACCCCGGGGAATTCGCCTTTTCTTCCCTGTCGCAAGCCCTGCGTGTTCTCTTAGCGGTGCGGTCCGTGGTGCGCGACCATACGGACGCCAGCACAAGGAACGACCCAGACAGGAAGTAGGGCGGACGTGTCCGGAAGCGAAAGCGAGAACCCCGCAATCCCCTCCCCGGCCCCCACCGCGACGCGCCCCAGGACGAATCAGGACTGGTGGCCCAATCAGCTGGACCTTCAGGTTCTCCGCCAGCAGTCGCCCATGTCCGACCCGACGGGCGAGGATTTCGACTACGCGGCGGAATTCGCGGCCCTCGACGTCGACGCGCTGAAGCGGGACGTGTTCGAGGTGATGACGGCCTCGCAGGACTGGTGGCCCGCGGACTACGGCCACTACGGACCGCTCTTCATCCGGATGAGCTGGCACGCGGCGGGCACGTACCGCATCGCAGACGGCCGGGGCGGCGGCGGCAGCGGCGCGCAGCGCTTCGCCCCGCTCAACAGCTGGCCGGACAACGCGAGCCTGGACAAGGCGCGTCGTCTGCTGTGGCCGGTCAAGCAGAAGTACGGACGGCGGATCTCCTGGGCCGATCTGCTGGTCTTCGCCGGCAACTGCGCGATGGATTCGATGGGATTCAAGACATTCGGTTTCGGATTCGGGCGGGAGGACATCTGGGAGCCCGACGAGGTCTACTGGGGTCCCGAGGACACCTGGCTCGGGGATGAACGCTACCGGGGCGACAGAGAACTCACCGGTCCTTTCGGTGCCGTCCAGATGGGACTGATCTACGTCAATCCGGAGGGGCCGAACGGAAATCCGGATCCGGTCGCCGCCGCGAAGGACATTCGTGAGACGTTCGGGCGCATGGCGATGAACGACGAGGAGACAGTCGCGCTCATCGTCGGCGGCCACACGTTCGGCAAGTGCCACGGTGCGGTGGACCCCTCGTACATCGGCCCGGAACCGGAGGCGGCCCCCCTGGAGCAGCAGGGCATCGGCTGGCACAACACGCACGGCAGCGGCGCGGGCGTCGACGCGCTCACCAGTGGGCTCGAGGGCGCGTGGACGACCGCGCCGACGACGTGGGACAACGGGTACCTGGACAACCTGCTGGGGTACGAGTGGGAGCTGACGACCAGCCCCGCCGGCGCCCGGCAGTGGACCCCCACGGATCCGTCGGCCCAGGACACCGTGCCCGACGCGCACGATCCGGCGAAGCGGCACGCGCCGATGATGCTGACGACGGACCTCTCGCTGAAGCTGGATCCTGTCTACGCACCGATCGTCAAGCGCTTCCACGAGAACCCTGACGAGCTGGCGACGGCGTTCGCCAAGGCCTGGTACAAGCTGCTGCACCGTGACATGGGTCCCCTCTCGCGCTACCTCGGTCCGTGGATCCCCGAGCCGCAGCTGTGGCAGGACCCGGTCCCCGCGGTGGACCACGCGCTGGTCGGGGACGCGGACGTCGCGGCCCTCAAGAGCCGGATCCTCGGCTCGGGACTGTCCGTCCCCCAGCTGGTCACCACCGCGTGGGCGGCGGCCGCGAGTTTCCGCGGCACCGACAAGCGCGGCGGGGCCAACGGGGCGCGGCTGCGGCTGGCACCGCAGCGGGACTGGGAGGTCAACGACCTGCCCGAGGTGGCCGAGGCGCTGCGGACCCTCGAGGAGATCCAGCAGGAGTTCAACGGCTCGGACGGTGCGGTGAAGGTGTCGCTCGCCGACCTGATCGTGCTGGGCGGGTGCGCGGCCGTCGAACGGGCGGCGAAGAACGCCGGGCACGAGATCACGGTCCCGTTCGCGCCGGGGCGTACGGACGCCGCGCAGGAGCAGACCGACGCGGAGGCGTTCGCCGTGCTCGAACCCCGGGCGGACGGGTTCCGCAACTACCTGCGGGCCGGCGAGAAGCTGTCGCCGGAGACCCTCCTGCTGGACCGCGCCAACCTGCTGACGCTGACCGCCCCCGAGATGACGGTCCTGGTCGGCGGCATGCGGGCGCTGAACACCGGTTTCAAGGGCTCCCGGCACGGCGTGCTCACGGAGCGGCCGGAGGCGTTGACCACCGACTTCTTCGTGAACCTGCTCGACATGGGTACGGAGTGGAAGGCGTCGGCCACGGCAGAGAACGTGTTCGAGGGCAGGGACCGGGTCACGGGCGAGGCCCAGTGGACCGCCACGGCCGTGGACCTCGTCTTCGGCTCGCACTCCCAGCTGCGCGCCCTGTCGGAGGTCTACGCGTCGAAGGACGCGGGCGAGAAGTTCGTCCGTGACTTCGTGGCGGCGTGGGACAAGGTGATGAACCTGGACCGGTTCGACCTGCGCTGAACCCGCGGCCCGGTCCGCCGTACGGCGGACCGGGCCGCGTCGGCCGCGGGCAGGGGGAGGCTCCGGCGCGCAATCCGCTGGCCCCGGGCGGCCGGGCCGCGCAGGATGGGGGCATGACCCCGCACAGCAGCCCGTACCCGTACGACACCGTCCTCGATCCCGGCCCGCACCAGGTGGAGTTCCTCCGGCTCCCGGGCTTCGACGGGACGGGACCGTCCGTGTGGGGGATCCTGGTCGACGGCACCGATCTGCGCGTCCTCGTCGCGCGGGCGACGCGCGAGCTGTGGGCGCTCGAGCTCGACCCGGACGACGACACCGCGCGGGAGCGCGAGGAGTTCCTCCTCCGCCAGCACGCGCCGCTGGACCTGGACGGGGACCGGGCCCGGGCGCATTTCCTGGGGGACGCGGAACCGGAGCTGCGGCACGCGCCGAGCGGCGCGGTCACGCTCCTGGGCTGCACGTGCGGGATCGCGGCCTGCTGGCCGCTGCTCGCCACCGTCACCGTCACGGCGCGCACGGTGACCTGGTCGGGGTTCCACCAGCCGCACCGGCCCGAGTGGGGCGAACTGCCCCTCGGGACCCTCGTCTTCGACCGCGCGGACTACGAGGCGGCCCTGGCGGCGCCGCTGCCGCTCGCCGAGGACCCCCTGGCCCCGTTCCTGGGGACGGACTGACGCGCCACCGGGAAGCCGCGCTCCCGCCGCGGAAGCCGTAGGCTCGGCGGAGATCGTCGGCCGCGGGGGTGTCCCCGCCGGTCCGTCCACGCACGTCTACGGGGGACGCATCATGCGCGCAGGGGTCTATCTCGCACATCCGCGGCCGGGCAGCTTCAACCACGCCGTGTTCGACGCGGTGGTGGCCGAACTGCGCGACCGCGGCTGCCACGTACTCGCCCACGACCTGTACGCCGAGGGCTTCGATCCCGCGCTGGCCGCCGGGGAGACGGGGACGGTCGAGGGGGCGGAGCAGGCCTCCGACGCGCAGGTGGCCCTGCACCAGGCGGAAGTGCCGACGCTCGACGCCCTGGTGTTCGTCCACCCCAACTGGTGGGGCATGCCGCCCGCGGTACTCACCGGCTGGGTGCAGCGGGTCCTGGCGCCCGGCGTCGCGTACAAGCTCGGCACCGCGGCGGGCGAGCCCGCCGGGCTGTTGCGGGCCGGCCGGGCACTGGTCCTGAACACCTCGGACACGCCGGCGGAGCGCGAGGAGAGCGAGTTCGGGGATCCGCTGGAGCGGATCTGGTCGGCGTGCGTGCTGCCGTATGTGGGGGTGGACGACGTACGGCGGGTCGTCTTCCGTACGGTCGGCGACTCCACCGACGAGACGCGTGCGTCCTGGCTGCGGCAGGCCCGTGACCAGGCCGCGGCCCTGCTGGTCCCCGCCGGCGCCACCCCGGCCTGACGGTTCTCCCGCAGGGCCCGGGCCGGCCCCGCCCCGCCACGCCGGCGGGCCGCCGGGGTGGCGGAAGTTGTCGGCGTGTCGGGGGCGGGTCGGCGTCCGGGGCGGTGCGGGAGGTCATGATGAGGCTGCTGACGTCCCGTCCGCGGGCGGCGGGCGCGCGTGGGGCGCGTGCCGGCCGCCCGGAACCCGTGGAGGCCCTGGATGATCCGTGTGCGCAGGCCCGGCCTGCCCGTCGTCGCCGTGGTGGCGGTCCTCGCCTTCGGCACCGCGGGCTGTTCGGGCGACACCACGCCGGGGGGCGTCGCCTCGAAGGCGGCGTCCGCCGTGGCGTCGGTGGGTGCGGAGCTGGACGCCGCGGCGGCCGAGGCGAAGAAGAAGCTCGACAGCGTCAAGGACGGCGTGAACGCGAAGTCCGACGTGAAGCTCGGGGCCGTGTCGCAGGACGCCGACGGGCGCAGCACCGTGCCGGTCACGGTGTCCAACACCGCCCCGGACCAGAAGTCGTTCGCGGTCCAGGTCAACTTCCGCGACACCGCCGGGAACCTCCTCGACACGGTGGTGGTGACCGTGGCGGACGTCGCCGCCGGTGCCACCGGGCAGGGCACGGCGCGCAGCACCCGCAGTCTGTCGGGGGACGTCAAGGCCGAGACGGGCACCGCCCTGCGCTACTGAGCGGCGGCCGGGGCCGGCCGGGTGGCGTTGTCAGTGGCGCCGTCTAGCCTGCTCCACATGATCGAGGGGGAATTCGCCGCACCGTCACCCGGTGCGCTCGCCGACGAGGTCGCGGCCGTGCTGATCGGCCGCCGGGACCCCGGCGTGGAGACGTTCGAGCGCCTGCTGGGCGCCCTGGTCGTGCACGGCCACCGGGACAGGGCGGCGCTCACGGCTGCTCTGGAGTCCGTGCCGCGTGCGTTCGCGGCACGGCCGGACCTGCCGGTACGGCGCCTCGCGGGGGTCGTCGCCGCCGCGCGGGAGCCGATACGGGCCGGGGAGGCCCGGGAGAAGCCCGGGGCGGGCTGGCTGGAAGTGTGCCAGCACATGGCCCTGGACTTCGTCGCGGGCGCGCGCATGGCCGAGGTCACCGCACGGCTGCGGTCGGGCGATCCGGTCCCGTTCCTGCTGTCCGTGCCGAGCGGGCCGGCCGGTCTGGTGGAGCCGCACGCTCTGGTCGAGCGGCTCGCGGCGTACGGGCGGCTGGGCGTCCGGCCCGGCCCGGCCGACCTGGGGCAGGCCCTGCTGCGCTGCGGCGGCCCGGTCGATCCCGATGTGCTGCGAGCGGCGGAGCGGCTGGACCTGCCGGAGGGGCCGCGGGTGGTCGACTGGCTGCGGCAGGGCGGCCTGCCCGCGCCGCAGGGGTGGCGTGAGCGGGAGCGTGGCGTGCCCGAGCGTCCGAGCAGGCGCCGGGGAGCACGGATCGGCCGCCGGATCCTGGTCGGGCACGAGGCGATCGAGGGGCGCGGCGCGTTCCCGCGGCAGTTCTGGTCGATGTTCCGGAAGTTCGAGCCGGGCATCCCCTGTCCGCACTACAGCCTGGTGGACGGGCGGGACGCGCACATGGTCGCCGTCCTGCCCCGGCACCCGGAGATCGCCGCGGCCCGGATGCTGACGGGTGTCGCGTCGGCGGCGGACCAGAACGGCGCGGGCGCCCCCGCCTTCCTGGAGGCGCTGGCCGCGGCCGACGGCCCGGCGGGGCCCGCCGTGCACCTGGCCGTCGCGTACGGGCTCGCCGCGATACCGCAGGGCGACCGGGAGGCCGCCGTACGGGCGCTGGTCCTGCTGGCCGCGCGCGGCCGGCTCGACGGGGAGCTGCTGGGCCGGGAGCTCACCGAACTCGTGGGGCTGGGCACGCTGAAGGTGCCGCTGCTGACGGAGTCGCTGCGGGCGGCGGCCGACGCGCCGCAGGGCGCCGCGGGGGTCTGGGCGGTCCTGGCCGACGCGCTCCCGGGACTGCTGGCGCACACCAGGCCGCAGGCGCACGGTGCGCTGCTGGCGGTCGCGGCGGACGCCGCGCGGTGCTCGGGCGCCCGTGGCGAGCTGCCGGAGGTGACCGCGCTCGCCGGCCGGCCGGGGTCGTCGATCCTGCTCAAGGAGGCCCGGCGGCTGCGCGACGTCCTGGCCGGGCACTGACACGGCGACCGGTGCGGCGGGCGGCGGCGGTCAGCCGTGCGGACCGCCGTGCTGGTGCTGTTCGGGCAGATGGCTGTCCGGGTGCACCCACAGCAGGACGTTGGCGGGCCGCTCGCGCTCGTCGCCGAAGAAGGCGAGGACGTCCGTGTCGGAGTGGCGCAGGCTGAAGTGGGTGAGGACGAAGAGGGTGTCGGGGTGTGCCTCGACGACGGGCTTCAGCCGGCTCCAGACGGTGTGGCCGACCCGGTCGGCCCGCTCCAGCTCGGCGTCGTCCAGGTAGGTGCACTCGGTGATGATCACCGGGTACTCGAAGAGCCAGGGGTGGTCCTCGAAGACGCTCACGTGGGTGTCGCCGAGGAAGGCGAACAGCGGCCTGCGCACCTCTTCCTCGACCTCGGCGCCCTCGGCGCGGCGCTGCGCCACGATCCGGCCGAATTCGGCGCCGCGCCCCTCGGCGGCCAGGGTGCGCCGCAGCTCCTCGTACGCGGGCAGCAGTGCCTTGCGGCGTTCCGAGAAGGCGTAGCCCACGCACGGCACCTTGTGCGCGCAGTCCACCACCCGCACGTGGTGCCCGCGCCGGCCGAAGGTGAACTCGTCGCCGCCGCGCACCCCGTGCAGTCGGCAGCCCGCGGCGAGGTCCGGGTCGTAGGCGGAGCCGTGGTTCAGTTCGGCGGAGGCCCGCAGGAAGGTCTCCACGTACGGCAGGGCGGCGGCGGGGAGGTGGATGTCGACACCGCCGGGGCGCGCGGCGAGGTAGTCGAGGTCCTTGGAGTGGTCGTGGTGGGTGTGGGTGAGGAAGACGGTCTCCGGCTGCCGGCCTTCCGCCAGTCCGGCGTCGAGGGCGCAGCGCAGTTCGGGGATGTGGAAGAACGTCTTGTCGTTGGCGCGCGAGTAGCCGGTGAGCGTGAACTCGGTGCCGGGTATCCGCCAGGTCTTCCACTGGCGGAACGGGTGGCCCCGCTCCAGCCGTTCGGGGTGGGCGGGGGTCCGCGCGGAGGCCGGGAGAGCCTCGGCGGCCCGGGAGGGCTGGACGGCCTGGGTCATCGGTGCCTCCGTCGGACCGCCGGGATCGGGTGAGGGGCCGATCGTAGCGGGCGGTGTCGCGGGCGGGCTCCGGGTTTTCCGCGCCGGAGGGGGGCGTGAGCTGCGCCGTCCGGTGCGGCGGCCTCAGTCGTCGAGCAGCCGCCAGGCGGTCAGGGCGAGCCGGGCCCGGGTCAGGCCGGTGGGTCCGGCGGGTCCGGTGAGGTCGATGTCCAGGACCTTCGCGATCTGTTCGATGCGGCGGGAGATGCTGCTGTGGTGCAGGTGGAGCAGGTCGGCGGCCCGGCGCAGGGAGCCGGTGGCGCAGTAGGCGTCCAGCGTCCGGAGGTCCTCCGGGTCGGCTGCCAGCCGGGCGACGGCGGCCACGTCGGCGTTGTCGCGGGCGGCGTCCTGGGGGATCTCCGCCAGGAGGGCGAGTGCTCCCAGGTCGGCGTGGCGGACGACGGGTTCGCGCGGGGTGGTGAAGCGCAGGGCGGTACGGGCCTGCCGCCACGACCGGTCGGGGCTGCCGGCGGTGCCGATGCCCGCGCGGACGTCCGCCGGGAACCGGGCCGGGTCCACGGCGCCGGCCAGGAGGACGCCGACGCCGGCGAGGGGCGCCGCCTTCACGGGGCGGGCGGGACAGACGAGGGCGCCGATCCGGTCGAGCGGGAGCCGGGTGCGGACGGCGACGACGTGGACCGGCTGGGCGGCGGCGAACCCCAGCAGCCGCAACGCCCGTGCGCGGGCGGCCTCGTCGCCGTCGGAGCTGATCGCCAGTTCGACGAGGGCGGGGTCGGCCATGGTGGTGCGGGCCGGGCCGTACCGTTCGACGGCCGCCGCGACGGCGAGGGCGAGCCGTTCGAGGAGGACGTCGTCGAGCGGGTGGGGCGGGCCGGGACGTTCGAGCCACACGGTGCCGATCTCCTCCTCGTCGAGGGTGATCGGCGCGGTGGTGGACGCGCTCGTGGACGCCGTGGCGGACGCGGCGTCCGGGGTGCCGGAGGCCTGCCGGCCGTCGGCAGCCTGCCGGCCGTCCGGGGCCGGGCGGCCGTCGGGGGCGACGCGGGTGGCCCGGCCCGTGCCGTGGAGCCGGATCCCGGCGACGCACTCCGCCAGGCCCGCCGACGCCCGGGCGAGCGCCGGAAGGTCCACCCGGCGTCGCATGAGGGTGTCGTAGAAGGTGACGATGCGGATCGCGCCGTCCACGTACGGATCCAGTCCTGACAGCCGAACGGCCAGTGCCTCCATGGCAGAAGGATAGGAGGCGCGGAGCGCGCCGAGCGGTGCGCGATCGGCCCGGGACGCGCGACGGACGGCGGGTGACCGCCCGGTGCGGCGGCCGTGAGGATGGTCGCCATGGATCCCGAACTCGAAGCATTCATCCCCCTGTTGCCCCGGGCCGACCTGAACGACCCGGCCGCCGCCCGCAAGGACCTGGCCGCGCTGGCCGCCGCGTCGCCGCCGCCGGACACCGCGCACCTGACGGTCGAGGACCGTACGGTGCCCGGCTCCCCGGACGTGGCGGTGCGGATCTACCGCCCGCGAGCGGCCCACCCGGCGCAGGGCGCCGTCGTCTGGCTGCACGGCGGCGGGTTCGTCATGGGCGACCTGGACACCGAGCACCCGTGGGCCACCCGGGTCGCGGAGGGCTCCGGCGCCGTCGTGGTCTCGGTGGGCTACCGGCTGGCGCCCGAACACCCCTTCCCCGCCGCCCTGGACGACGCGTACACCGCCTTGACCTGGGCGGCCGGGAACGCGGCCGGCCTCGGCATCGACCCGGCGCGGATCGCGGTCGGCGGGCACAGCGCCGGCGCGGCGCTCGCGGCGGCCGTGTCGCTGCGGGCGCGTGACGAGCGGGGGCCGGCGATCCGCTTCCAGCTGCTCAACCAGCCGGGAGTGGACGACCGGCAGGAGACGTGGTCGGCGCGGAACTTCACCGGCACGCCCTGGTTCACCCGCGACAAGGTGACCGCGTCCTGGCGGCACTACCTGGGCGGCGCCGCGGCCACCGCGTACGCCGCGCCGGCGCGGGCCGCCGACCTGTCCGGCCTGCCCCCGGCGTACGTCGCCACCGCCGAGTTCGACCCGAACCGCGACGAGGGCATCGGGTACGCGCTGCGCCTGCTCCAGGCGGGCGTGCCGGTCGAACTGCACCAGTGGCCGGGCACCTTCCACGGCTCGCAGGCGATCCTGTCCGCCGCCGTGTCGCAGCGGCAGATCGCCGAGCTCGGGGACGCGCTGCGCCGGGCGCTGGCCGAGTGAACGCGCCTGCCCTCCCCTCGTACCGATGGATCGGGAAAGGACGGACGTCATGAAGATCCGCATGGTGGTGTGCGCGTGCGTGGCCGCGCTGAGCGTGGGTGCGGGCACCGCGGCCGCAGTGCCGGCGCCCGGCCCGGCCCGGGACGCTCTGGCCGCGGGCGGCACAGGACCGGCGACGCCGGACAGCGACGGCGGCGCCCCGGGCTCCGCCGTCGACGGGGCCGCCTTGCAGTCCGCGATGGACGAGGTCCACCGCGCCGGAATGCCGGGGGTGTTCGGCGAGGTGCGCGATTCCGGGTGGACCTGGCGCGGCGCCTCGGGCGTCGCCGACCTGCGGACCGGCCGGCCGGTCACCCCGGGCATGCGCCAGCGCGTCGGCAGCGTCACCAAGACGTTCACGGCCGCGGCCGTGATGCAGCAGGTGGAGCGGGGCCGGATCCGGCTCGACGGGCCGATCGGTGACTACCTGCCGGAGCTGGTGCCGGGCGAGCGCGGCCGGAAGATCACGGTCCGGATGCTGCTCAACCACACCAGCGGGCTCCCGGACTACCTCCTGTACGCCTTCCCCTCCCTCCAGGGGTTCCCCTCGCTGCCGGACATGTCGTCGAAGAGCCTGGACGACAACCGGTTCCGGGAGTTCCGCCCGGAGGAGCTGATCGGGATGGGGCTCGCGGCGCCCGCCGTCGGCGAGCCCGGCGACCCCACGGGGGTGTACTCCAACACCAACTACCTGCTCCTGGGGCAGCTCCTGGAGCGGGTGACGGGCCGCACGGCCGAGGAGTACATCACCCGCGAGGTCATCCGGCGCGCTGGGCTGCGGCACACCGCCTTCCCGTCCGGGCCGCGGATCGAGGGCCCGCATCCGCGGATGTACGAGGCGTTCTTCGGCCTGCTCGACCCGCCGCGCGACTACAGCGTCTACAGCACGTCCTGGACGGGGACGGGGGCCGCGCTGGTGTCGACCATGGAGGATCTCAACCGCTTCTACGCCCGGCTGCTGGACGGGGCGATCGTCAGCCGGGCGTCGCTGGCGCAGATGCAGCGGACGATCCCGGTGCGCGCCCTGGACGGCACGACGGTCCAGTACGGGCTCGGTCTGCACCGGGTCGACGTGCCGGGGTGCGGCACGTTCTGGGGCCACGACGGGACGGTCTGGGGCGCCGGGACGCTGTCCCTGACCCGGGCGGACGGCCGGCGCCAGATGTCCTTCGCGGTGAACCTGATGCGGTGGAACACCCTCGACGCGTCGGGGCGGCCCCGGCCCCACCCCCTGGACGGCGCGCTGGCGCAGCTGCACCGGCAGGCGATGTGCGGCGCCGGTGCCGCCCCGGTTCCGGCCGCCGCCGCCGGCCCCGCCCGCGGATCACTTCCGTAGGGCGGCGACGATGTCCTCCACCGCGGGGCGGGCCCGCTCGGCGTCCTCGGGGACGAAGCCGATGCGGGTGCGCCGGTGGAGGACGTCGTCGGCGTCGAGGGCGCCCTCGTGCGTGATCGCGTACTCGATCTCGGCCCGCGTGATGTTGATGGTCTCGGCGACGCGCTCCGTCGCACCGGGAAGGGTGGCGGACGCGAGGACGGCGTCGGCCTCGCCGCCGTAGCGGGCGATCAGCGGGGCCGGGGCCGTGGCCCGGGTGGCGGGCCGGCTCGCGGGGTGGCCGGGGGCGCCCACGAGCGGCAGGTCCGCGGTACGGCAGGGGGCGGTGGTCAGGCCACGGGCACGGCAGGCCAGGTCGACGGTGTCCTGCGCCATCCTGCGGTACGTGGTGAGCTTGCCGCCGACCACGGTGATCACGCCGGTCGGGGATTCCCGTACGGCGTGGCGGCGCGAGAGGTCGGCGGTCTGGCCGCCGCCGGCGTCGATGAGCGGCCGCAGCCCGGCGAACGAGCCGCGGATGTCGGCGCGGGTCACGTCGCGGGCGAGCGCGGTGTTCACCGTCGCGAGCAGGAAGTCGATCTCCGCGTCGGTGGGCCGGGGCTCGTCGGGGATCGGACCGGGCGCGTCCTCGTCGGTCAGGCCCACCATGACGCGCCCCAGCTGCTGCGGCAGCGCGAACACGAACCGGCTGGTCGAGCCGGGCACGGGGACGGTGAGTGCGGCCTGCG
Source organism: Streptomyces sp. NPDC042102 (assembly GCF_055582305.1). Lineage (NCBI taxonomy): Bacteria > Bacillati > Actinomycetota > Actinomycetes > Kitasatosporales > Streptomycetaceae > Streptomyces > Streptomyces sp. NPDC042102. The sequence goes on along the minus strand of NZ_JBVJDL010000007.1, from coordinate 72,333 downwards.
GCCGGCCGAACAGCGCGGAGTCGAAGACCAGGTGCGTACCCCGGCTGGGCCGCAGCCGGATCGACGCGTCGACCTCCCCGGCCCAGACACCGGTGGCGTTCACGACCGCGCGGGCGCGCACCGTGAAGCCGCCGCCGGTGAGCGCGTCGGTCAGCAGGGCCGACTCTCCCGTGACCTCGCTCGCGCGGACCCGGGTGAGGATCCGGGCCCCGTGTCCGGCGGCGGTGCGGGCGAGGGCCACAACCAGGCGCGCGTCGTCGACGAGTTGCCCGTCGTGCGCGACCAGGGCGCCGCGCAGGCCTTCGGTGCGTACGGCGGGCACGAGGCCGACGGTGGTCCGCGGGCCGACCCGGCGGGCCCGGGGCAGGACGGCCGCGGGCGTGCGGGCTCCCACGCGCAGGGCGTCGCCGGCGAGGAACCCGGTGCGCACCAGGGCCGCGGTGCTCCGGGAGACCGACGGCAGCAGCGGCACCGCCTGGGGCAGGGCGCGGATCAGGTGCGGGGCGGTACGGGTCATCAGCACGCCCCGCTCCACGGCGCTCTCGTGGGCGACGCCGACGCGGCCGGAGGCCAGGTACCGCAGGCCGCCGTGGACGAGCTTGGAACTCCAGCGGCTGGTACCGAAGGCGAGGTCGCGCGCCTCGACGAGGACCGTGCTCAGTCCGCGGGAGGCGGCGTCGAGCGCGATCCCGGCGCCGGTCACCCCGCCGCCGATGACAAGGAGGTCGACGGGGGCGCCGGCGGCGAGCGCGTCGAGGTCGTCGGCGCGGCGCGTCGCGTCGAGGGCGGTCGGGGCGGTTCGGTTCATGGCCTCAGGTATCCGTTCAGTGCGATCGCCAGCTCTCGGCGCCACGCGGCCTCGGGCAACAGCTCGGCGACCATGCGGTGCGATTGAACTGTGGACTGGGTGATCAGCAACACCATGGCGGCGATCTCGGTCGGTTCCCCGGCGCGGATCGTCCCGCCCCGCTGACCCGCCACGAGGGCCTCGCGCAGCCGGTCGAGCAGGCCCCGCTGACTCGTACCCAGCCGCTGGGTGACGTACTCGACGAGGAGGTCCGCCTCGCTGTGCAGCAGGCCGCCGAGGACCGGGTGGTCCCTGATGAGTACGGCGATCCCGACGATCCACTCCACCAGGGCCGCCCGGTCGTCGCCGCGGCGCGGGTTGCGCTCGACCGTGGTGAGGATCTCCCTGGTCAGGAGCGCTCCGACCAGGGCCCGGACGTCAGGCCAGCGGCGGTACACGGTGGGGCGGCTGACGCCGGCGCGGCGCGCGATCTCGGCCAGCTGGACGCGCTTGCCGAGCACGGCGACCAGTTCGGCCGCCGCGTCGAGGATCTGGTCGTCGATGGTGCGGGACTCTTCGCCGGCCGGGTCAGCGGCCGGACCGCCGCCCGGTTCCTCCGTCGAGGGAGTGTTACTGATTGACATGATGTGGAAAACTGTAACGCATGTCTACCGACCCGCACCTCTCGGCGGACCGCGCCGCGGCCCTGCCCCTGCCCCCCATGGCCTGGAACGCGTGGGGCGACCCGGCCCTGGCCGTCTCGCTCTCCGACGACGTCTCGTCCCTGCTGCGCACCCTCCTGGAGATCTCCCCCCGCGAGTCCGGTGAGTCCGGTGAACCCGGTGAGTCCAGTGAGTCCGGTGAGTCCGGTGAGTCGCGGGAAGGCGGCGCCCCGGCGAGCGCCGAGGACGCCGCGCTGGTCCCCTCCCGGCTCAGCGGGGTGCACCTCAAGGCCCTCTCCGCGATCGTCGGGGAGGAGTACGTCAGCGTCCGCGACGGCGACCGGCTGCCGCGGGCCGGCGGCAAGTCCACGCTGGACCTGCTGCGGCGGCGCAGCGCCGGGCCGCAGGACGCGCCCGACGTCGTCGTCGTACCGGGCACCGAGGAGGAGATCGCGGCCGTCCTGGAGCTCTGCGCGCAGCAGCGGATAGCCGTGGTCCCGTTCGGCGGCGGGACGAGCGTGGTCGGCGGCGTGGACCCGGTGCGCGGCGCGTTCGCCGCCGTCCTCTGCCTGGACCTGCGCCGCTTCGACGCGCTGCTCTCGCTCGACGAGGTCTCGGGCGAGGCCGTGCTCGGCGCGGGGCTGACCGGTCCGCGCGCCGAGGAACTGCTCGCGGAGCGCGGCTTCGAACTGGGCCACTACCCGCAGAGCTTCCGTTTCGCCACCATCGGCGGGTTCGCCGCCACCCGTTCCTCGGGGCAGGACTCGGCCGGCTTCGGACGGTTCGACGACATGGTCCGCGGGCTGCGCGTGATCACCCCGGCCGGTGTGCTCGACCTCGGTCGCGGCCCGGCCTCGGCGGCCGGCCCGGACCTGCGCCAGCTGTTCCTCGGCTCCGAGGGCGTCCTCGGCATCATCACCGCCGTCCGGCTGCGCGTGCACCCGGTGCCCGCGGTCAAGCGGTACGAGGCGTGGAGCTTCCCCGACTTCGAGACCGGGGCCGCCGCGCTGCGGGCCGTCGAACAGCAGGGGACGGGCCCGACGGTCCTGCGGCTGTCGGACGAGACCGAGACGGCCGTCAACCTCGCGATGACGGCGAAGATCGGTGCCCCGCAGGAGGTCAGCGGCTGCCTGGCCGTGACCGTGTTCGAGGGCGCCGAGGAGACGACCACCGCGCGGCACGAGCTGACGCGCGCGGTGCTCCTGGCGCACGGCGGCACCTCGCTCGGCGAGGACCCCGCCCGCGGGTGGGAGCACGGCCGGTTCGGCGCTCCGTACCTGAGGGACGCGCTGCTGGACCACGGCGCGCTGTGCGAGACCCTGGAGACCGCCACCGGCTGGTCGAACCTGGCGCGGCTGAAGTCCGCGGTGACCACGGCCCTCCAGGGCGCCCTGCAGGCCACGGGCAGCACCTCGCTGGTGATGTGTCACATCTCGCACGTGTACGAGACGGGCGCCTCGCTGTACTTCACCGTGGTGGCCGCGCAGCGTGGCGACGCGATCGGGCAGTGGCAGGCCGCGAAGCGAGCGGCGAGCGACGCCATCATGGCCAACGGCGGCACCATCACCCACCATCACGCGGTCGGCACCGACCACCGCCCGTGGATGGAGCAGGAGATCGGCGAGCTGGGCGCGGCGGTCCTGCGGGCCGTCAAGGGCGCGGTGGACCCGGTGGGCATCCTCAACCCCGGAAAGCTCATCCCGTGAGACCGGGTCCGGGGACGGGGCCGGAGCCGCAGGAGCCGGAGCGGGAACGGGAGCGGGAGCCGGAGCGGCGGACGCTGGGGACGGTCCTGCTGCTGACGAACCCGCAGGCCGGTGCCGGCACGGCCGCCCAGGCGGCCGGCGTGGCGGCCGGCCGGCTGCGGGAGCGCGGCATCGAGGTCCGCGCCGCGGCCGGGACGGACCCGGCGGACGCGGTACGCATCGCGCGGGAGGCCGTCGCCGAAGGCGTCGACGCCGTGGTGGTCGCGGGCGGGGACGGCATGATCGCGCTGGCGGTGCAGGCCCTGGCGCGCACCGGCGTACCGCTGGGCGTGGTGCCCAGCGGTACGGGCAACGACCTGGCGCGGGCGTTCGGGCTCCCGCTGGGCGACCCGCGGGCGGCCGCCGACGTGATCGCCGCCGGGCTGGTGCGCCAGGTCGACACCGGACGGATCGTCACCGCCGACGGCGCGGGACGGTACTTCGCCTCCGTCCTCGCGATCGGCTTCGACTCCCTGGTCAGCGACCGGGCGAACCGGATGACCTGGCCGCGCGGGCGGATGAAGTACAACCTGGCGATGCTGCGCGAGCTGGCCGGCCTGCGTCCGCTGCCGTTCCGCCTGGTGCTCGACGGCCGGGAGACGGTGGAGCGGCGGCTGACGCTGGCCGCGGTGGGCAACACCCGCAGCTACGGCGGCGGGATGCTGATCTGCCCGGACGCCGACCCCGGCGACGGCCGGCTCGACGTGACCCTCGTCGATGCGATGCCGCGCGCGAAGCTGGTGCGGTTCTTCCCGACCGTCTTCAAGGGCACCCACGTCCGCCACAGCGCGGTGGCCACGCACCGGGTGGCCGCGCTGCGCATCGAGTCGCCGGGTATCAACGCGTACGCGGACGGGGACCTGGCGGGCCCGCTGCCCGCCGACATCACGGTGGTCCCCCGTTCCCTGTCGCTGCTGGTCCCGTCGTAGCACCGGCCGCGCCCCCGCCCGGCGGTCCTGACCCCGGGCGGGGGTCAGGACCGAGGGCAGGGGCGCGGGCTCGGGGACGGCTTCCCTCATCGCCGCGCCGTGTCCACCAGCACTCCGGGGTTGAGGATGCCGGCCGGGTCGAGCGCGTGCTTCGCGGCGCGCAGCGCCAGGGCGAACGGTTCCGGGCGCTGCCCGTCGTAGCCGGGGCGGTGGTCGCGGCCGACGGCGTGGTGGTGGGTGACGGTCCCCCCGTGTTCGCCGAGTATCCGCATCGCCTCGGCCTTGATCTCGTCCCACATCGCGACCTCCGAGCCGCGCCGCGCCGGGGCGATGACGGTGAAGTAGGGGGCCGGGCCGTCGGGGTAGACGTGGGTGAAGCGGCAGTTGATCATCCCCGGGGCGCCCGTGACCCGGCGCACCACCGCGCCCAGGTCGCGGTGCACGGCCTCGTACAGGGCAGGGAAGCGGTCCCAGGTGCAGGCCGTCTCGAAGGTTTCGCTGATCACGCTCATCCGCGCGAGCCCGTCGCGCAGATACGGCATGCGCAGGAACGCCGAACGCCAGGCAGCGGCGGCGGCATCGCTGGACGCGGCATCGGAGGACGCGGCGTCGGCCGGGCGGTTCTCGCCCTGCGGCCCCCCGGCCGGGCGGCCGCCGTGGTCGCGCGCCAGGCCGACCAGTTCGGCGAGCCGGGCGGCGACCGGCACGTGGGCCGACTCCACGCCGAGCACGAGGACGCTCCGCCCGCCGCCGGCCACCCCTGCCAGCGCCGCCTCGCCCGGGTCGAGCAGCCGGCAGTTGGCCGGGTGCAGGCCCGACTGCGCGATGACGCGCACGGCCTCGGCCGCCACCGCGAAGTCGTCGAAGAGGACCGAGGCGGAGGCCCGGTGGCGGGGCCGGTCCTGGAGCCGCATCCAGGCCTCGGTGATCACTCCGAGCGTGCCCTCCGACCCCAGGAACAGCCGGTCGGGCGAAGGCCCCGCACCCGAACCGGGCACGCGCAACGACTCGTTGACCCCGGCCGGGGTGACCACGCGCAGGGACTGGGTCAGGTCGTCGATGTGCGTCAGGAGCGTGGCGTAGTGACCGCCGGCCCGGGTGGCCAGCCAGCCGCCGAGTGTGGAGAACTCGAAGCTCTGCGGGAAGTGGCGCAAGGTCAGCCCGTGCGGCCGCAACCGGGCCTCGAGGTCCGGCCCGAGGGCGCCCGCCTGGATCCGGGCCGCCCGGCTCGTGGTGTCGATGTCGAGCACCCGGTCGAGGGCGGAGAGGTCCAGGGACACCACACCGCCCCGCCGATCCCCCCGGTGCTCGACGCCGCCGACCACCGAACTGCCCGCACCGTAGGGGACGACGGCGACGTCCGCGCCCGCGGCCCAGTCCAGGACGTCCACCACGTCCTGTTCGGTGCGGGGGAAGGCGACCTGGTCCGGAGCGGCCGCGAGGTCGCCGTGCAGGGCGCGTACGACGTCGCGGTAGGCCTTTCCGTACGTGTGGGAGGCCCGGTCCCGCGGGGCGTCGGACATCAGCGGGGCGAGCGAGGCGGGCGGGGCGACCCGGACCCCGGGCAGGTCCAGCGCGCCGATGCCGGGCACCGGCAGCGGGGTGCCGGCCGCCCCGGGGACCAGCGCCCCGAGGGCGGCGCAGTCGCCGTCGGACAGGGCCCGGTCCTCGGTGCCCCAGCCCCACCAGGAGCGGCGCGGTGCGGACGAGCGGGGCGTGCGATCGGTCATGACGATATAACCTCTCGGTAATTTACCGCCTGGTAATTTACTCCACCGTATAGTTCGCGCCATGGACCCCACAAGCGCCGAGCGCGCACCAGCCGCCACCCCCACCGCCCCGGGGAGGCGGCGGGGCAGGCCGGCGGGGACGAAGGGCGTACCGCGCGCCGTACGCGAGGAACAGATCCTCGCCGCCGCGATGGAGGAGTTCGGCCGGCACGGCCACGCCGCCGCGTCGATGGCCTCCATCGCCCGGCGGGTGGGCGTGACGAAGCCGATGCTCTACGCCTACTTCGACTCCAAGGACGGCCTCTACCTGGCCTGCCTCGAGGACGTCGCGGCCCGGGTCCGCACGGCGGTCGAGGCGGCCATGTCCGCCGGCCCGCCGGACTCCCCCGGCGCACGCCTGCCCCACGCCGTGCTCACCGGCCTCTTCACCGCTCTCGAGGAACAGCGGTACGCCTGGTTCGTCCTGTACGACCGGTCCCTGCCGCCCGGCTCCGCCGTGCGCGCCGCCGCCCAGCGGCACCGCGAGGCCGTCGACGCACTCGCCGCGTCGGGCACCGCGGCGCTGCTCCACGACCGCGGCAACGCGGACCCGCTCGACGCGGACGCCCTCAAACACGTGTGGACGGGCACCGTGAGCGCCCTGATGGGCTGGTGGATCGCCCACCCCGACCAGTCGGCGCGGGACATGAGCGCCCGCTGCGCCCGCCTCCTGACGGCGATCCGGACCACCCCCTCCTAGGCCCTCCCCCGCCCTCTCCCATGCCGCCCGGAGGCGGCCGGCCCGCACACGGGTTCATCCGGTGATCCACATCACACACGGGAAGTGTCACGGTTCGGCGGGCCGGCGTGTCTCGATGGGCGCCCCAGGGAGAGGAGACCGGGCCGTGGCCGAGGACGCGTTCACCGAACACCGTGCGCTGCTGTTCACCATCGCCTACGAGGTGCTGGGCAGCGCCGCCGACGCCGAGGACGTGCTGCAGGAGAGCTACCTGCGATGGCGCGCGGTCGACCCGGACACGGTCGCGCATCCGCGCGCCTATCTGGTCCGCACGGTCACCCGGCAGGCCCTCAACCACCTGCGGGCCGCGAAGGCCCGGCGCGAGGAGTACGTGGGCACCTGGCTGCCGGAGCCGATCCGCACCGCGCCCGAGGTGAGCGACGACGTGATCCTCGCCGAGTCGGTGTCGATGGCCATGCTCCTCGTCCTGGAGACGCTGAGCCCGACCGAGCGCGCCGTGTTCGTGCTGCACGACGTGTTCGGCTACACGCACCCCGAGATCGCCGCCTCGGTCGGCAAGACCGAGGGCACGGTCCGGCAGATCGCCCACCGCGCCCGCCAGCACGTGCACGCGCGCCGGCGCCGCTTCGACGCGGACAGCGACGCGGCGCGCGAGATCGTCCGGCGCTTCCTGTGCGCGGCGGCGACGGGCGAGGTGCAGACGCTGATGGACCTGCTGGCGCCCGATGTCGTGCAGGTCTCCGACGGCGGCGGAAAGGCCGTCGCCGCCCGCCGCCCCATCACCGGCCGCGCCGACGTCGCCCGCTTCGTGGCCGGCGTGCTGCGCACCGCCGGCCCGGCGACCCGCTTCGAGGCCGCCACGTACAACGGCATGCCGGCGGCGCGGTTCATCACCGACGGCGCACTCGACTGGCTGGTCGCGTTCGAGATCCGCGACGGACGCATCAGCACCCTGTACGGCATCCGCAACCCGGACAAACTGCACCGCGCCGAGGCGGTGCTCCCGCTCGACCGAGGAGGTCACCAGCCGTGGAAACCATGACCGTCGAACGTGTCGTCGCCGCGCCCGTCGAGGAGGTGTTCGCCTGGCTCACCACGACCACGAACTACACGGCCTCCCCCCTGATCCTGCGCTGCCGCCTGACCCGGCGGGGCCGGGGCGCGCCGTACGGGGTCGGCGCCGTCCGCAGCCACCTCTGGCTGATCGGATGGTTCCGCGAACGCATCACCCACTACGACGCGCCGTACGCCACCGAGTACGTCGTCGAGCGCAGCCTGCCGCCGTCGCGGCACGAGCTCGGCCGCATGACGTTCACGGAGGTCGACGGCGGTACGCACGTGTGCTGGACCACCCGGGCCCAGATCAGCGTCCCGCTGGTCGGCGCCTTCCTGACCCGGCACCTGGCCCGGCCGCTCATCACCCGGACGTTCCGCGGCATCCTCGACGCGGCCGACACCGCGCTGAGGCAGGGCGCCCGTCAGCACGGGGGCCGCTGACCGCGGTCCGGGCGCCGCTGCGAGGATCGGGGCATGACAGGCATGGGGGAACGGTCGGCCCGGATCGCGTTCGGGACCACGGAGGCGACGGAGCCGGGGCGGACCGGGGCCGCCGCGGCGCTCGCCGCCGACACGGCCCTGCACGCGCAGTGGATCGCGGGGCTCGCTCTGAACCCCGCGGCACCGGACGCGGTGCTCCGGCGGGTCTTCACCGCCGACCCGTTTCCCGACGACGGCCGCTGGCTGCACCACTGCCGGCTGTCGCCGGCGCTGGCCGGGGCCGCCGCCACCCACCGCGATCCGGCGGTGCGCAGGGCTCTCGCCGGCAACGCCGGCCTGCCGGCCCCCGTGTGCGCCGCGCTGGCCGAGGATCCGGATCCGCGGGTACGCCGTACGGCCGTCATCACGGCGGGCGAGTACGGCATCGAGCTGCCGGTGGAGCTCACAGTCCGGCTCGCCACCGCGGCCGAGCCGCGGCTGCGGCACCACGCCGCGGGGCTCGCCGGGCTGCCGGACCAGACGCTGCTCTCCCTGGCCGAGGATCCGGACCCGCGCGTGCGGTCCGCCGCCATCGGCCCGTGGAGCTGGCCCCGGTTGCGGTCCGAGGTGCGGGCCGCGGCAGCGGCCGACACCGACCCCGGGGTACGCAGGGCCGTCGCCCGCGCGACCCACGTCGAGGCACCGCTCCCGGTGACGGTCGAGGACTTCCTGGCCGAGCACGACGACGCGCGCCGCCAGGACGCCGCGTACCGGTCCCCCGTCGATGCCGCGCTCGCCCGGCTCCTCGTGACGCACGAGGACAGCAGGCTGCGGCGGGCGGCCGCCAGCAATCCACACGTGCCCACCGCGCTCGCCCTCTCCCTGGCCGCCGATCCCGAGGACGCCGTCCGCCTGGCCGTCTCCCTGCGCGAGGACGTCACCGAGGAGCAGCGCGCGGCGATCGACCACACCGTGCCCGAGGGCCGTCATCCCGTACCCCCGTGGGTCGAGGACCGCTTCGGCGAACCGGACGCCCTGCGGAAGATCGCCGCCTCGTCCCACGTACTGCTGCGCCGGGGCGTCACGTGCGCGCCGGAGCTGCCCGCCGATGTCATCCGACGGCTGGCCGCCGACGACGACTACTTCGTCCGGCTGATGCTGTGCGAGAACGACCACGCCCCGCACGAGCTGCTGCTGGAGATGTTCACCGACTGGCAGGGGCTCAGCTGGGGCATGCTGGCCCACCGCCGCAACTTCGCCCGCCCGGGCCTGGCCCGGTTCGCGGCCGATCCCCGTCCCCGGCTCAGGTACGCGGCGCTCTTCGATCCCGACGCCGGCCCCGAACTCGTCGAGCGGCTCTCCCACGACGGGGAGGACATGGTCCGCATGAGCGCCGCGGCCGACCCGCGGCTGCCCCGCGCGAGGCTGACCGAGCTGCTGGGCGGCGGCAGGACGGCGTACCGGGCCGCCCTCAACCCCGCGCTGCCGGTGGACCTGATGCACCGCATGCTCGATCTCGCCGGCGTCGCCCGGGATGCCGGTCCCGGCGCCGGACCGTCCGTCACGGAGGCGGCGTCGGGTCCGGGCGGGGCGGCGCCTAGCATGGGGGGATGAGCAATCAGCGCGCGGAGAGCCTCAGTCGTACGGCCCTGATCGAGGACCTGATGGGACGTTTCCCCCAGGTGCCCCGGGAAGCCGTCATCAAGGAGGACCTCCTGCGGGGCGGCATGGCCTTCGACGAGTCCGCGCTCAGCGGCGGTGCCGACGGGGCGTCGGGCGACGTGAAGCCGAAGTCGTACTTCATCTTCTCGTTCGACCACCGCACGCTGCCGGAGCTCGGCGCGGCCGCGCTCAACCGGCCCCCGGAGGAGATCGTGCTCACCGGCGGCCCGTACGACCTGCGCCGGACCGTCGTGTCCGTACGGGTCAATCCGGACTCCCCCTACGTGGTGCGCGGCGACGAGGACGGCGTGCTCGGCCTGTACCTGGACGGCGCGCGGATCGCGGACGTCGGCCTGCCGCCGATGCCGGAGTACTACCGGCACACGCTCGCGAACGGCAAGTCGGTGATGGAGGTCGCGCCGACCATCCAGTGGGGCTACCTCGTCTACCTGACGGTCTTCCGGGTGTGCCAGTACTTCGGGGCCAAGGAGGAGTGCCAGTTCTGCGACATCAACCACAACTGGCGCCAGCACAAGGCCGCGGGCCGGCCCTACACCGGGGTGAAGCCGGTCGAGGAGGTGCTGGAGGCCCTGGAGATCATCGACCGGTACGACACCGCCGGGACCTCCCGGGCCTACACCCTCACGGGCGGCTCGATCACCTCGCAGGTCGGCGGCCGGGACGAGGCCGATTTCTACGGGCACTACGCCAAGGCCATCGAGGAGCGCTTCCCCGGCCGCTGGATCGGCAAGGTCGTCGCCCAGGCGCTGCCGCGCGACGCCGTGCAGCGGTTCCACGACTACGGCATCCGCATCTACCACCCCAACTTCGAGGTGTGGGACCGGCGGCTGTTCCAGCTCCACTGCCCGGGCAAGGAGCGGTACGTGGGCCGCGACGAGTGGCACCGCCGGATCCTGGACTCCACCGAGGTGTTCGGCCCGCGCAATGTGATCCCCAACTTCGTGGCGGGCATCGAGATGGCCGAGCCCTTCGGCTTCACGAAGGTCGGCGAGGCGATCGAATCGACCGCGGAGGGGCTGCGGTTCTTCATGTCGAACGGGGTCGTGCCGCGCTTCACCACCTGGTGCCCGGAGCCGACGACGCCGCTGGGCAAGGCCAACCCGCTCGGGGCGCCGCTGGAGTACCACATCCGGCTGCTGGAGACCTACCGGGCGACGCTGGAGGAGTTCGGCCTGAAGTCCCCGCCCGGCTACGGCCCGGCCGGTCCGGGCCGCGCGGTGTTCTCCGTCAGCTCGTTCATGGACAGCCTGGAGGGGCTGGAGGGGCTGGAGGGGCAGGAGGAGCAGGAGGGCGCGGCTTCCTGAGGCATACGGATACCGGTCCCGACGCGCACGGCGCCCGGCACGGTGCCAGGCTGGAAGGGCAGGTACGTCTCCCCTGGGAGCAGACCATGACCCCAGCACATCAGCGTGGCCCGGCGCGGTGCCGTGCGCTCGTAGCGGCGGCAGCCCTGGCCGGCGGTCTGCTGGCCGGCGCCGGGGCGGGACAGGCCACCGCCTCCTCCGCCACTGCCACCGCCGCTGCCACCGCCGCCGGCTCGGGCGCCCTCGACCGGGCGCCCGCGCCCCCGTGCCGCAGCAGCCAGCTCGTGGCGAACAGCGCCGAGCGGCTGGGCCCGGCCGGGATACGGATCACCGTCCTCAACGAGGGGCCCCGGCCCTGCGTCCTGAAGGGCCACCCGACGATCGCCCTCGCCGGCCAGGGCTCGCCCGACCGGAACAAGCCCCTGCACGTCAACCGTCAGGGCACCGCGCGTGCGGTGCAGCTGCCCGTCGGCGGCGTCGCGCAGACCGTCGTCACGTTCGCCCCGGTCCTCGGTGAGGCCGACGGCTACTGCGCCTCCGGAGGCGACCCGTTCGTCGCGCCCTCGATGGTGGTGGGCGTCGCCGGAGGCATGCTCCAGCTGGGGCCCGACGACGGCGGCGAGTTCGCGCTGTGCGGCAACAGCGTGCGCGCCACCGCGTTCCGCGCGGTCTCCTGAACCGGTCGCGGGCGCGAGCCCGACCGCCCGTGCCCGGCTCCCCGACCACCCGTACCCGGCTCAGTGCCAGGTGAACTTGTCGCCGCCCTCCCAGCGGATGACGGCCGGGTCGTCGAGGTCGGGGTGGTCGATGCCGGCGGCCCTGACGAGGCGGTACACGTCGATCACATCGTACGCGCGCCCCACCACGTCCCCGCCGATCTGGACGACCCGGAAGGGCGGGCTGCCCCGGTGCACCGGTGACACCACCACGTGCGACATGGTTCCTCCGGCGTTGGCTTCGGTCATAGTGCAGCAGCTTCGCCACTGGGCCCGCGCCTCGTCCACCCACCGCGCCGTGCGCGCGTGACGGTGTCCGCCGGTCGTGTCGGGTCAGCCCTGCCCGGCTCGGCGCTCCCCGGCGGGCTGCCCGGGGTCCGGCAGGGGCTCGCCGGTCTCCAGGAGGGTCTTCAGGCTCGCCAGGACGGGCGGCCAGCCCTCGCTGCACATGCTGCGCAGGAGTCCGTCCTCGCCGAACTCGTGGGTGACGGTCAGTTTGACCAAGTCGCCCTGCGGTTCGAGGTCGAAGGTGACCGTCGAGCGGCGCTCGGCCGCGAGCCGCGCACGCACCTCCTCGCCGACGCCGACCGCCCCCGCCCATTCCTCGGTGAAGGTGTGCCAGGTGTACGAGAGCCGGCGGTACGCGTCGCAGACGAGGACGACCTGCTCGGGGTGGGCGATGGTGACCCCGCCCTGCTTCCAGACGAGCGGGGAGCCCTTCGCCCAGTCGCTCTCGAAGGTGACGCCCCAGTAGCGGTCGGTGAAGGCCGGCTCGGTCAGGGCCTGCCAGAGCCGCTCGGGGGTCGTGCGGATGTACGTCGTGTAGAGAAACGTCGTGTTGTCCATGGGGGGTTGCTCCAGAGCTCGCTTGAGGTCCGCGAGCGCGCTCACGCGTCCACGGTCGAACCGGCTGATCCATCGTTCGGTGATGGCGTCGATCGGGGCGGCGTCGAGGTAGTGCAGCTTCTCCCGCCCCTGCCGGACCGTGGTGACCAGCCCGGCGGCCTCCAGGACGGCCAGGTGCTTGCTCACCGACTGCCGGGTCATGTCCAGCCCCGCGCACAGCTCGCGCAGGGTCTGGCCGTTGCGGTCCCGGAGCCGGTCCAGGAGCCGGCGGCGGCTCGGATCGGCCAACGCCTTGAACACACTGTCCATCGTCCACTACCCCACGTCATGCAGCCCATCGGCTGCATTTCACGTTAGGCAGCCGTTCGCCTGCCTGTCAACCGGGGCAGGCCGGGGCCGGGTGCCGGCCGGACATGCCTCGGGCCAGGCGCCGGACCTCAGGCCAGGAGCCGGACCTCGGTCCCGGATCCGGTGCCGGCCGCCTTGGTCCACCAGTGGTGGTAGCGGCTGTAGACGGCCGCCTCGCGGTCGGCGAGGAGCTCCCTCAGGGAGCGGGCCTCGGCGGCGAGGCCGTCCCAGGCGCCGGGCGGCAGGGGGTGGAAGGCCGTGGCCTCGACGCCGTCGGCCATCGGCCGCCATACGCCCGCGACGTACCCGTCCACCAGCAGCGTCGGCAGGACGTCGCCGTTGGTCCGGATCACCCGGGGGCGGTAGGCCGGGGGTATGAGGCGGCTGCGGTCGGCGTAGGCCAGCAGGGTGCTGTCCCACATCGCCATCAGGCGGGGCGGGGCAGGCGTGTCCGCGGGCGGCCGTACGGCGCCCGCGAGATCGAACAGGGTGGCGCCGTCCGCCCCCCGGAGCTGCTCGACGGCGCCGTCCAGGGCCCGCAGGGCCTCGCGGACGGGCGTCCGCGGGAGCAGCGAGAATTGCGCGACGTCCGCCACGGATGCCGGTCCGAACCCGGCCAGGTAGCGCAGGACCAGGGTCCGCAGCGCGTCGGGGTCCACCGCCCGGCCCCGGGGCGGCACGGCTCCGCTCCCGGCGGCGACGAAGTGCGGCCGGTCCCCGAACGACCACGGCGCGTCGGTCGGGGCGTGGTGCAGCGGCGCGTACGCCTTCAGGCCCCACCACGCACCGTCACGCCGGTCGGCGCCGAGCCGCTGCCCGACCCATTCCCGCACCTCTGCCGAGCTGCGCGGCCGGTCCGCGAAGGCCAGCAGCCGCGGCACCAGCTCCTCCGCGTCGGCGGGCGTCAGGCCCGCGGCCGCGAAGCGACCGCCGAGCCGGGCACCGTACAGCGTCGGCTGCAGGGCCGCGCGGAAGGCCCGGTAGTCGTCCGCGTGGACGGCGTGCAGCGTGATCCGCATCAGGGTGGCCTTGACGACGCGCCGCCCGGTGAACGCGGCGTGCAGCTCGGCCGGGGCGAAACCGGTGAGCCGGTTCCAGAGCGCGAGGAAGGGCGAGGCGGGGTGCTGCGCCTGGAGCGCCACCACGCGCCGCACGCCGTCGGCCACGGTCAACGGTGCCCGCTCCAGCAGCAGTTGGCGGCTGAGCGTGGACCGGTTGAGTTCCTGCGCGGTGATCTTCACACCGCGAGATTCTGCCGTGCCGGCCCCCGCACCCGCCAGCGCTCCCCGCCCCGCCCGCCCGGGCTCAGCGGTGGCTCGGGGCGCCGTTCAGGGCCTCCAGGCGCTGCTGGGTCAGGCGGAGCAGCCGGGGTTCGAGGGAGGGCAGGGCGCGCAGGAGCCGGACGAGTTCGGGACCGGCCTCACGGGCGGCCGCCGCGTCCTTGAGCTGGGTCCAGCAGTACAGGGCGCCGGCCGCGGCGGCCAGCACCTCCGGCGCGTCCGGGTGCTGGAGCGTCAGGCGGGTCCGTCCGGCGCCGATCCACAGCTGGGTCGCCAGCACGTAGTTGCCGGCCATCCGGGCCAGATCGGCACGGATCTCGGCCCAGTGGGTGGCCTCCGGCGAGGTGGCGCCGTGCGTCTGCAGGACGTACTGCTCCCACGCCTGCGCGAGCGTGGCCGCCTCCAGGTGCCGGCCGCGGGAGGCCAGGGCGTGGATGTACGGCCGCGGGTCCTCCCCCGGCCTGCCCGGCGGCACGGGCGGTCCCGCGGGCGCCGCGGCGGGCACGGCCGGGGAGGCGGTGGGGTGTGCAGCGCGTACCGGTTGCTCGGCCGCCTGGGCGGGCTGGTGCGCGTGCGGGTGAGGGTGCTGCTGGGCGTGCTGACGGGCGTCGGCGGTGGCCGGGGCGCTCAGTTCGCGGGTGGCGGGGAGGGTCAGGGTACCCGGCGGCAGCGCGGCCGCCGCGGCCGAGAAGGCGTGCAGCTGCACGTTGGTGGGACGGCTGGGGCTGCGGTGCAGCTGGTCGATCCAGTGCCGGGTGTACGAGCTCACCAGCTCCGCCCCGCCGGTGAAGGCCGGCGGCACGACGACGCCGTACACGTCGGCGGGCGGCAACGGCGGCAGGCCGCCGCGTTCCTGGAGCACCGGCCACGCCGCCTTGTCGGCGACGAGGTCGAGGACCACCGTCGTCAGCCCGGCGGGGCGGTGGCGCAGTTCGGTCTCCAGCCACTCCCAGGGCAGCGCCGTGTAGCGGACCGTGGACGCCGTCGTGCCCGAGAGCGCCAGGTGGAGGTCGCGCCCGCGCCGGTCGAGGGTGAGCCGGCCCGTCAGGTACACCAGCAGCGGGCCGGACGTCGCGGCGGCGGCGCGCAGCCGCATCAGCACCGTGTTCGGGTCGCGCGCCCCGTCGAGGTAGGTGGTGTCGCTCGGGACCTGGCTGCCCAGGAGCACCCACGCCGGTACGACGCCGATCGCGGCCAGGTTCGCGCTCGGCGCGACCTGAACGGCGCGGCGCCGTACGGCGGCATCACCCGCTATGAGAAGAACGTGCCCCCGCTGCTCCGGGCCGGTCCAGTTGATGTGCATGTGCAGAAGGTACTCACCCGATCGACGGGTTGCCGCCTCGCGGCGGTCGCTCCCCCTTCCCGGCCGCGGTGGTGGGGGTGCGCAAGGGCCGGATCACGACGCCCACGAGCCGGTCGCGGGGGACGAATCCGAAGTGGCGGGAGTCCAGGCTGCGGGCCGGGTTGTCGCCCAGGACCAGGAAGCGGCCCGCCGGCACGGTGGCCCCCAGGCGGGCGGCCAGCGGGGCCGGAACGGGGTCGCCGGGGGCGGCCGCGATCCGCTTGACGACCAGCCCCCCGGGCCCGGGCGGCGGCTGACGCAGCACCAGCACCTCACCGTCCCGGTACGGCCGCACCGGCGGCGGGCCGGGCGAGCGGCCGGCCGCGACGGCGGCGGCCGGGGACGGCGGCCGCAGGACCACGACCTGCCCCCGCGTCAGGCGCCGGAACCGGCGGCGCACGACGAGGACGCGGTCGCCGTCGTGCAGGGCCGGTTCCATGCTGGCGCCGGTCACGGTGACGGCGAGCACGCGGTCGCGCAGCAGGCGGCGTACGAGGGCGGCGCTCACGTGGCCCTCCCCCGGACCGCGTCCGGCCCGGCGGCGGGGTCGCCCGCATCGGCCCGCCCGGCGGCCGGGTCGCCCGCCCCGGCCCCGCCGGTCGTCTCGTAGCCGCGCGCCTGGAGGCGGAAGAGGCGGGCGTAGGCCCCGTCGTGGGCCAGGAGGTCCTGGTGGCGGCCCGTCTCGGTGATCCGGCCGCCCTCCAGCACGGCGACCGTGTCCGCGTCGCGCAGGGCGCCGAGGCGGTGCGAGATGAGCAGCCCGGTGCGTCCGGCGCGGTGCCCGCGCAGCCGTTGGTGCACGGCGTGCTCGGCCTCCGGATCCAGGCCGGAGCTGGGTTCGTCGAGGACGAGCAGGTCGGCGTCGTCGCGTACG
Source organism: Streptomyces sp. NPDC042102 (assembly GCF_055582305.1). Taxonomy (NCBI): domain Bacteria; kingdom Bacillati; phylum Actinomycetota; class Actinomycetes; order Kitasatosporales; family Streptomycetaceae; genus Streptomyces; species Streptomyces sp. NPDC042102. The sequence continues at coordinate 55,872 of NZ_JBVJDL010000007.1, read as the reverse complement.
AGCGAACGGGCCAGTGCCAGGCGCTGCCACTGGCCGCCGGACAGCACCAGGCCGGTGGTCGCGTCCTCCTTGTCCCGCTCGCTGAAGAAGATCCGGCTGAGCAGCGTGTCGTACCCGTGCGGCAGTGCGGTGAGCGTGCCGTGCGCCCCGGCGAGGCGCGCCGCGCGTTCGACGCGGGGGCCGTCGTCGAGCGCGGACAGATCGCCCAGCGCGATGTTCTCGCGGGCCGTGAGGTCGTACTCCATGTAGTCCTGGAAGGTCGCGCCGATCCGCCGGCGCAGCTCCTGCGGCGACAGCTCGCGCAGGTCCACGCCGTCCCAGAGGATCCGGCCGCGGGTCGGGTCGTAGAACCGGCAGAGCAGTTTCACCAGGGTGGACTTCCCGGCCCCGTTGAGGCCGACCAGACCGACGGCCCGGCCCGCCGGGATGACCAGGTCGACGCCGCGCAGCACCCACGGGTGGCCGGCGCCGTAGCGGAACCACACGTCGCGGAACTCCACGCCGTGCCGCAGCGGCGGTACGGGGCGGGGCCGCGCCGGGACGGGCAGGTCGGGCGGTGCCTGGGTGACGGCGGTGAAGTGGCGGAACATCAAGGTGGCCTGGTGGGCGCGGGCCAGTTCGAGGGCGAGGTTGGCGAGGGCGGCCTGTACGGCGGGCAGGGCGGCGACGAGGATGGTGACGTCGCCGACGGTGACACGGCCGGAACGGGCGGACGCCACGGCCCACAGCAGGCCCGATCCGGCCACCACGGCGGAGAGCAGGGACAGGCCGGCCTGGACGAGGAGTTCCTGCCGGTCGAGGCGCTGCTTGGCGGCGTCGGACGTGCGGCGCTCCGCGATCATCCGCTCGCGCAGGAAACCGCCCACGCCGAAGAGCCGTATCTCCTTGGCGGCCCGGAGGTTGGTGAGCAGGGCGCTGTAGAAGAGCTCGCGGCGCTCCGCGGGGCCGACGTCCCAGGTCATGGCGGCCCGGCGGCGGCTGAGCACGAGTTCGGCGCACAGCACCGGAACGCCGGAGGCCAGGACGGCCGCCGCCATCCAGGGCCCGAGGAGGGCGAGCGCGCCCAGGAACCCGGTGAGGGTCACCAGGGCGCCGGTGATCCCGATGGCGCTGTCGGCCGCGTCGAGGGGGGCGGTGCCGCCGGACTGCTGGGCGAGGCGCAGCCGGTCCAGGAAGCGGGGGTCCTCGAAGCGGGGCAGGCCGACGAACCGGTCGACGGCGGTGTGCAGTTCGCGCTGGGACGTCAGGCCCACCGCGCGGCGCAGCTGCGCCCGCACGTACTGCAGGAGCTGCGGGACGACCGCGACGGCGACGACGCAGCCGACCAGCAACAGGGCCAGGGGGGCGAGGTCGGCGAGGTCGGCGGGGGCGGAGACCAGGCCGAGGCCGGATCCGGTACCGGTGGCCGTCTCCGCACCCGCACCGACGCCGGCACCTGCACCCGCGCCCGCGCCCTCTACGAGGCGGTCGAGGACCGTCTTGAGCAGCCAGGCGGCGGCCACGGGGGCCGCGGCGCCGGCGACCGTGAGCAGGGCGCAGACGGCGAGTCCGGCGGGGGCGGCCCGGTGCACCAGGCGGATCGCGGCGGCCAGGACGCGTGCGGCGCCGGCCGTACCGCTCGCGTCCTGAGCGGGAGGCCGCACACCCGGTCCGCCGTCCGCGCCGTCCGCGGGGGGCCCGCCGGATACGCCGGCTGCCCCGGCGCCGCCCGTGTCGCGCCGGTCCGGCATCGTCGGACTCATGCCGCGGCGGGGAGGACGGAACGCGGCCAGGTGTCGGCCTCCGTCACCACCAGCCTGCCGTCGGCCCCCCGGCCGACGCGCGCGCACGTGGGGAAGGCGCGGACGGCGAAGGCGGTGGCCACGGGGCCGTCCTCGTCCTCGCGGACGGCCGGTACCACGCTCGCCAGCGAGGCGAGCATCGGCGCACAGGCGCGGGCCTCGCCCACGACCACGGCCAGGACCCGGCCCCGCTCCGCCTGCGGGTGGTCCGCGAGTCCCGCCACGAATCCGGGGAGCTTCTCCTGACAGGGCTTGCAGGTGGGCGAGAAGAACGCGACGAGGGTGCCGTCGGCCAGATCCTCCTGGGTGAGCGGACCGCGGCCCGTCGCCTCCGTACGGAAGGACCCGACCATCGCGCCGGCCGGGAGGACGGCGTGGTCCGGCGCCCCGGACCCGGTCCGGTCCAGCCGCGCGAGCCGTGCGAGCTGTTCGGAGTGTTCGCGCAGCCGCCGGATGACACCCAGCGCGAAGACCAGGTTGAGCAGGGACAGGACGCCGACTGCGGCGACGCCCGCGGCGAGGTAGCTCACGGTGGGAATTCCCTTCAGGACAGCGGCCGGAAGAGGCCGACGAGATCGTCGAGTACGGCGGCCGGCAGGCCCAGGACCGCGCCCGCGCCCAGGGCCGGCACGACGGCGGCGGCCGGGGCCCCGGGCCCCGGCCCGGCGAGGACCGTGGCGGTGAGGCCGTATCCGGCGACGGCGAGCAGGACGGCGTTGCGCACGAGGTGGACCCGGCTCAGCGGCGTCGAGGACGGGCCGAAACACCGGCAGGCCGCGCCGGTTCCGGCCCGCAGCGCGGCGGCGACGACCACGGTGAACGCCGCGAGGAGTACGGCACCGAGGGCGAGCCCGAAGGCCCCGGACCCGGGTACCGCGAGTGCGGTCGCGGCCACCGCCTCGGCGGCGACGACGAGGGCGGCGACCGGCCGGGCGCGGCCGGCGAAGGCCGGGGCGAGCGTGCCCACCGAGTCGGTGAACTCCTCGAACGCCCGGCGGCCGCGCACCTTTCCGTGGACGGACAGCGCGAACACGAGCAGCAGGCAGCCGCGGCTGCCCCACGCGGTGGTCTCCCAGGCGGTCGCGGCATCCATGGTGTGCGCTCTCCTCGTGTGCGGGTGGCGGCGTACGGCGCCTGCGGCGTGTACGGGACGGCACCGGGCGCGGCAGCGGGGTGCGGTGGCCCGCACCCCGCCGGATTCCCCCGTGTTCCCCCGATGTCCCCCGTGTTCCCCGTACTTCCGGCGTCTCCCCCGTGGTTCCCGTGCTCAGCCCGCCGGTTCAGTGCTTCCGGTCAGCGGCAGTCGGCACAGCTGTGGAAGCGGTAGGCGGTGCAGCTGCCGTCGGAGCAGCACGTGCGTACCTGCCACCACTCGTAACCGGTGGAGGCGCAGCCGCTGCCGGTGCTGCCGCGCACGCAGCGGAATTCCGGCCAGCAGGAGGCCGCGGCGGCCTCCGCCCTCGGGACCAGGCGGTCGACCAGGGTGTCGGACATGTGCTGGAGCCACTGTCGCATGAGGTGTCCTTCCGTTCGCCGTGACAAGTGCCGTGAGGCATCGCCATCGTGGGCGGCCGGGTATGGACGAACCTTGGCCGGATCTTGAATTGGCTGGTGGTGCGGTATGCGCCAAGACTGGGACCCGGCGGACGAAAGGGGTGCGGTGGCGATCGGGTTCGGTGTCCTCGGCGAGGTCCGGGCGGACCGGGACGGCACTGCCGTGGACCTGGGCCCGGCCCGGCAGCGCTCCGTGCTCGCGGCGCTGCTCGTGGACCTGGGCCACCCGGTGGCGGTGGACGCGCTCATCGACCGGGTGTGGGGCGCGCGTACGCCGCAGCGCGTGCGGCCGACGCTGTACAGCTACATGTCGCGGCTGAGGCAGGTCCTGGCCGTGGACACGGCGCCGCCGCCCGCCGGGACCGGCCCGGAGGCCGACGCCGGCGGTGCCCCGGCGGCGCTGGAGCGCCGCCCCGGCGGATACGTCCTGCTCGCCGGCCCCGACGCGGTGGACGTCCACCGGTTCCGCCGGCTGGTCGCACGGGCGCGCGACGCGGACGACGACCGGGCCGCCGAGCTGTACGGGCGGGCCCTCGGCCTGTGGCGCGGCGAGCCGTTCGCCGGCGCGGACACCCCGTGGTTCAACTCGATGCGCGAGTCGCTCCTCGGGGAGCTGCACGCCTGCCGGCTCGAGCGCGCCGATGTGGAGCTGCGCCGGGGGCACCATGCCGCACTCGTGACCGAGCTGGCCGCCGGGCACGACGCGCATCCGCTGGACGAGCGCCTGGCCGCCCAGTACGTACTGGCGCTGTACCGCAGTGGGCGGGCCGCCGACGCGCTGCGCTGTTTCGAGCGGGTACGGCGGGCGCTGGCCGAGGAGTTGGGCAGCGACCCGGGACCCGCGCTGCGGCGCCTGCACCGGCAGGTCCTCGCCAACGACCCGGCGATCGGCGCGCCGGGCGAATCGACCGCGTTGCCCGGCACCGGCACCAGCCCCGGAACGCCCGACACCGACACCGGTACCGGCACGCCCGACGCCGCCGACCCGGGAGCGGCGGGGGCCGTGGTCCCCGCCCCCCGCTCCCCCGTGTCGCCCGAGCACACCGTGCCTCGGCAACTGCCCGCCGCACCACGGTGGTTCACCGGACGCGAGCGTGCGCTGGCCGAGCTCGACAAGACCGTGGACGGAGCCGCCCGGCCCGGCGCGGCGGTGCCGGTGTGCGTCGTCAGCGGCAGCGGCGGCATCGGGAAGACCTCGCTCGCCGTGCACTGGGCGCACCGGAACACGGACCGGTTCCCCGACGGGCAGCTCTACGTCGACCTGCGCGGCTTCTCACCGTCGGAGGAACCGCTGGCGCCTGCCGCGGCCGTCCGGGTCCTCCTCGACGCGCTCGGCCTGGACCCGGCTTCGGTGCCGGCGGACCAGCAGGCACTGGCCGGCCTGTACCGCAGTCTGGTCGCCGGCCGGCGGATGCTGATCGTGCTGGACAACGCCGCGGACGCCGAGCAGGTGACCCCGCTGCTGCCCGGCAGCGCCGACTGCGCGGTCCTGGTCACCAGCCGGCACCGGCTGACCGGGCTCGCCGCGACCCAGGGGGCGCACCTGATACCGCTGGACGTGCTGACCTCGTCCGAGGCGCGTGACCTGCTGGGCCGGCACCTGGGCGACGAGCGGCTGGCCGCCGAGCCCGAGGCCGTCGCCGCCGTGCTGGAGCACTGCGCGGGGCTGCCGCTGGCCATCAGCGTCGTGGGGGCCCGCGCGGCCGCCGGGGACGGCTTCCCGCTCGCGGCGCTCGCCGAGGAACTCCAGGACCAGTCGGCCCGGTTGGACGCCCTCGACGCCGGGGACCTGTCGGCGAACGTACGGGCGATCTGCCGGGTGTCGTACCGCGCGCTGTCCGCCGCGGCCGCGGAGGTCTTCCGGCTGCTCGGAGCGGCGGTGCCCGGCCCTGAGATCGGGCTGGCGGCCGCCGGGAGCCTGCTGGGGCGGACGCCGGCCGCGACCCGGGCGGCGCTGCGCGAGCTCGAGATGGTGCACCTGGTGCAGCAGCCCGTGCCGGGCCGGTACCGGATGCACGACCTGATCCGGCTGTACGCCGCCGAGCGCGCCGGCGAGGACCAGGAGCGGGCGTCGCGCGAGCGGGCGCTGCGCCGCGTCCTGGACTTCTACCTGCACACCGCCTACGCCGGTGACCTGATCCTCGGTCCGTTCCAGCACCACCGGCTGGAGCTGCCGGCGCCCTCGGAGGGGGTCAAGCCCCAGCCGGTGGGCGCCCAGGACGCCGTCATGGCCTGGTTCCGGGCCGAGCACGCGTGCGTGCACGGGGCGCAGCGGCTGGCCGAGCGGCAGGGGTGGGACACCCTGGTGTGGCAGCTGGCCCGGGTCCTGGACGGGTTCCTGTGGCGGCAGGGGCGGCTCCACGACCACATGGCCCTGTGGCGCACGGGGCTGGCGGCGGCCGAGCGGCTCGGCGACGCCTTCGTACGCGCCTGGGCGCACCGGCGGCTGGCGCACGCCTGCGCCCGCTCCGGCGACCACGACGGCGCCGTCGACCACGCCGGGCTGGCGCTGGTGGCCGCGGAGGAGGCCGGCGACACCGGCGAGCAGGCACGCATCCACGACGTGATCGCCTGGTCGTGGGGCCGCCGGGGCGACGACCGGCAGGCCTTGACACACGTCCGGCACGTCCTGCGGCTCCAGCGCCTGGGCGACGATCCGCTGGCGCTGGCGAACGCGCTCAACGCCGTGGGCTGGTACGAGGCCCGGGTCGGCGACCACGAGGAGGCGCTGGCCCGCTGCGAGGAGGGCCTGGAGATCCACCGGCGGCACGGGTTCCGCGACGGGGAGGCCTGCACGCTCGACAGCCTGGGGTTCATCGCGCACGCGGCGGGGCGGGACGGCGAGGCGCTGGCGTACTACGGGCGGGCCCTGGCCCTCTTCCACGACCTCGGCAACCTCTACGAGGAGGCCAACACCCTCGACAACCTCGGCGACGTCCACCTGGCCCTGGACCGGCCCGACGAGGCCCGTCTCCACTGGCGCCGGGCCACCGGCCTGTACCGGGCGCAGCACCGCGCCGAGGACGTCCGCCGCCTCCAGGACAAGGTGGCCCGCGCGTCCTCCTGACCCTGCGCCAGAAGGCGCCGGGAGATCCCCCGTCCGGAGATCTCCCGTCAGAACAGCCCCGTCAGGACAGCCCGGTCAGACGGACGGACGCGATACGGCCCAGGGAGTCGAAGTCGACCTCGGCCGCGTTGCCGTCGGGGAGGGCGGCCGTGACGCGGTGCTCGTCCTCGCGCTGCGGGAGGCCGTGGTGGTCGAAGTAGCCCGTCACGACGCGCCGGGGCGAGCGGCCGATCAGGCCGGCGGCGGTGATGAGGGTGCGCGGGAGCGCGACCGGGTCGAGGGCGGCGCGGGGCACCTGGGGATCGTCGGGCAGGAAGTAGACCTGGGTGGCCGGGCCGGCCGGAACGCCGATGTAGCCCGGGGCACCGGTCACGCCCATCCCTGCGAAGGCCAGCGTCTCCGCCGCCCGGCGCGGGTCGTCGAAGCCGGACAGGTCGAGCACCTCCTCGGTGAGCTCGCCGATCCCGTGCGCCCGTCCGTACCGTTCGGCCCGCTCCGCCAGGGCGACCACCTCGGTGCCGCGCAGGCCGGGGTTGGCCCAGCCCCACATCCAGGACCGCTCGTCCATGTCGTACGTGCCCAGGACGGCGACCCGCAGCTCCAGGTCCCCCTGCCGGTAGACGCAGGACGGCAGGTCCGCGGTCCAGGGGCCCTCGGGGAGGAAGCCGGTCAGGGTCTCGAGCTGCGCGGCGCCCCACGCCGCATGCCGCTCCGCCTCGAGCAGGAACGATTCACTGAAGTGCGTCACCATGGTCCCCGACCCTACTGCCGCGACCGGCCGGCCGTGATCACGGGGCCCTTCGGGCCGTACGCGCACCGGTCGTCCGTGCGTATGCTGACGGCCATGGTGGAGCTGGAGCGGCTGCGGGCCGATCACGCGCAGGCGCTGCTGGCGTTCGAGCGGGAGAACCGGGCGTACTTCGCACGGTCCGTGCCGGACCGCGGGGACGCGTACTTCGCCGGCTTCGCCGCCCGGCACCGGGCCCTGCTCGACGAACAGGACGCCGGGCTCTGCCACTTCCATCTCGTCCTGGACGCCGACGGCGACGTGATCGGCCGGGTCAACCTCGTCGACGTCGACCCGGAGGAGGGCGTCGCCGAACTCGGATACCGGATCGGCGAGCGCGCCGCGGGCCGGGGCGTGGCGAGGACGGCCGTCGCGCAGGTGTGCCGGCTGGCGGCCGACGACTACGGGCTCGTACGGCTCACCGCGATGACCACCCTCGACAATCACGCGTCCATGGCGGTGCTGCGCCGCTCCGGGTTCACGGTGGCGGGCGGGACCGTCATCGACGGCCGCCCCGGCGTGCGGTACGCGCGCCCGCTCGCCGGGACGGCGTAGCCGGGCGGGGTCAGCGCACCGGGCAGGCCTTCCACGAGAAGTGGTACTTCGTGCTGATGCTGCCGTCGGTCGAGTCCATCGCCATGAAGCTGTTGGTGGTGGCGGAGTCCGAGGTGCCGGCGTTCGTGAGCAGCTCGGTGTTGATGTTGAAGTTCCGCTTCTCGCCGCAGGGCGCGTAGACGAGGGCCTCCAGGCCCGCCGTGTCGGACACCTGCCAGTTGCCCTGCTGCGGCCCCTGGAAGCTGTGGCTGCGGTACTGCGTCTGGGACATGCCCTGGAAGTAGTAACTGGCCTTCTGCTGGCCGCTGGCACCCTGCGCCAGGCTCAGGAAGCCGCGGTAGTCGGCCTGGGCGATGGCGTAGGTGAAGCCCTGCGGGATGTTCACGCGGAGGCCGAGCTGGCAGTTCTTGCGGAAGTCGATCGGCTGGGCGCCCACACCGACCTGGGCCAGGTACTCGCTGTACGTCACGGTGAAGGCCGTGTTGTCCGGCGAGACGGCGACGGAGGCGGTCCCCGGCCGGCAGCCCGAGCCGTTGACCTGGACGAGGTCGATGGTGACCGGCTCGGTCGGTCCGGGGAGGGGAGCCCGGGGCGGCGCCGCGGCGGCGGACGGTACGAGGGCGGCGGCGGCGAGTACCGCGGCCGTGGCGGCGGTGAACACCGTTCTGAGCATGAGAGGTCCTTTCCGAACCCTGGTCCCGGTGAAGTCTCGGAGGTCACCACAGCCACCACGGCCGCCACAGCCTGCGCAGTCGCCACAGCCACCGCGGCCACCTCGTTCACACGCCACACACCATCGGGCACCTCGGGCCGAGAGACGCGGAATCACACGTTCCACGGCGTGCCGTACGGCCATTCGACATCCGTACTCATATGCGGCACGAGGGTGTCTGGCGGGGCACGGTCTTGATCTTGTCGAGGTGCCCGTACACCGTCGACCGGGGCACAGGGCCTCCTCAACCGCCACTGGCTGCGGCGTTCCTGCGCCGCAGCCAGTGCCACCACCGGCTCTGTGGCCGTTGGGTGGACATGGCTAGCGCTGTCTCCAGCGCGTTGCGGGTGCTCAAGGTATGCCTGTGCTCGCCGCCCAGGATGCGGACGCGGTCATCGAGGGTTCGGCGCAGCAGCTGTATCGCCTCGGCCTGCTCACCTGCACTGGTCAAAGCGAGAGCGAGGTTGTGGCGACTGGCAAGGGTGTCCGGGTGCTCGGGGCCCAGGATGCGGGTGCGGTCCTCCAGGGTGCAGCGGTGCATGCGCACTGCTTGTGCGTGCTCGCCCGTCCCGTCCAGGGCGAGACCGAGGCTGTCCCGGCTGGCCAGCGTATGCGGATGCTCGTCGCCCAGAATGCGGGCGTGGTCGTTGAGCGCCTGCCGCAGCAGCTGTATCGCTTCCGTCTGCTCACCCGCCCTGGTCAGGGCGCTGGCTAGGTTGTGGCGGCTGAGCAGGGTGAGGTGGTGCTCGGGGCCCAGGACACGGATGCGGTCCTCCAGGGTGCGCCGGTGCATGCGCACTGCTCGTGCGTGCTCGCCCATCCCGTCCAGGGCGAGACCGAGGCTGTCCCGGCTGGCCAGCGTATGCGGATGCTCGGGGCCCAGGACACGGGTACGGTCGTCGAGGGTCTGCCGCAGCAGACGCACCGCCTCGGCATGCTCACCCGTCCCGTCCAAAGCGCATGCGAGGTCATTGCGGCTGGTCGAGGTATCGGGGTGCTCGGGGCCCAGGATGCGGGCGCGGTCCTCCAGGGTCTGCCGCAGCAGGCGTATCGCCTCGGCCGGCTCTCCCAGTCCGAACAAGGCATTGCCCAGGTTGTTGCGGCTGGTCAAGGTATCGGGGTGCTCGGGGCCCAGCATGCGGGTCGCGACGTCGAGGACCCGTTCATCCAGCAGGCGCGCCGCACCGAAAGCGCCGGCCTTCTGCAGCACCTGCGCCAGGGTGTTGAGAGTGGTGCGGTGGTGTGTGGCGGTGCGCGGGTCGGCGTAGTCGAGCAGCAGAGGCAGGTGGGGGGCGAGGAGCACGGCTGCAGGCCAACCAGCGCGCCCGCGCTGACTGGCCTCGTGCACGGCCGTGGTCAGCCGCTCGGCAAGGGCCCGGTGCCACACGGCGAGCTCGGAGGTCTCGGCCGTGAGGGCGACAGCGTTGATCTCCCGGATCAGGGGATGCAGCACCACCTGCGCCCCCTCACTGCTGCCCGACGCCGGGCCGGTGCTGCCGGGAGAGTGGGGCATGCCGAGGAGACCGTAGCGGTGCAGGCCGGCGAACGCGGCCTCCAGGGCCACCGCGGTGACGTCGTGTCCGGTGACGACGGACAGCAGGTCCGGGGTGATCAGGGCCAGTGGGACGGGGGCTTGAGCCAGCAGGGCCAGCAGTCGCAACAAGGGGCGGGCCAAAGCGTTGCCCTCCCCGGCGAGCTGGTCCAAGGACACCTCCCAGGTATGCCGCACCACGGCGCGGGCGACCTGCGGATGGGAGGCATTCGGGTGCGCCGCTCCCAACAAGAACCGCAGTTCCTGTTCCAGGGCCTGGCGGTAGGCGGCAAACGTGCGGTAGCGGCTGGTGGGTCCGGCCAGATAGGTGCCGGCCGCGTGCAGCGCCAGGGGCAGCCCTCCCAGTCGCGCCGCCAGCTCCCGGGCCTGCTCGGCGGTGCCGGCCGCGGGAGCAGCGTCCAGCAGGACCTGCCCCGCAGGTCGCACCGGCAGCGGCTCCAGCGGCAGCAGCCGTGCGCACGGACCCCAGGTCTGCTCGCTGCCATCCCGGCTGGTCACCACCAGCAGGCCCCGGCCGTGCGGACGGATCCAGCCGCGGTAGTCGGCCACCGGCTCCCCTGCCGGGCCGATCTCGTGCGGCTCGTCGGCGTTGTCCACCACCAGCAGCCACCGCCGCGCCCGGCCCAACTGTCGCCAGACCACATCCGGCAGGCTCGCCTGCCCCGCTCGCGCGGCCTCCAGCTCCTCCTCTGGCAGGCCGCAGGCCAGCGCCGCCTGCACCATCTGCTGCGCCAGCTCGGCGCCGTCGCGCCAGCGCACCCAGAACACTCGCCAGCCCGTCGCCTCGGCCTGGGCGGCCAGTTGCGCGGCCACCGTCGTCTTGCCCATCCCGCCGACCGCGCACAGCACCGCGAACCGGCCTTGTGGTCGCCGAAGCATGCCTGCCAGCACGGCGAGTTCTCCCTCACGCCCCCGCACGCGCTGAACATGCGGGGGGCGTAACGAAGCCTGCTGGCCTCGGGCCAGTCGGCTCACCGGTGCCAGCCGCGCCGGGGGCCGTGCTGCGGCATCCAGATGCCGGCCCCACAGCAACAGCCCGATGCTGACCGCCACCAGCACGGCGAACACCGGCCAGATCACCCACGCCTGCGCCGCCCAGCCAGGCACCGCGTCACTGGCGTAGTTGGCCACCGGCCCCAGCAAAGCCGCCACCAATGCGGCCCCTCCCGCTACCGCCGACCCGGCCCACGCACCCCGTCCACGCCCCATGGTCTGCCCCCCCGTCCACCGTCACCAGGATGCTCCCGCCTGGATCACGTGCATGGAAGGGTGCGGGTGGTCACGACGCGGGCGGCGGTGTTGCTCCGGTTCAGCGGCCGGATGCCGAGCCTGCTGCTCGAACGCCGTCATCCGCCGCGCGGCGCGGCCCGTGACCACTCCCGCCTCATGCCCCGCCTCTTCTCGCTCCCGGCCTCACCCGTTCGGCCCAACGAGCCGGCCGACGGCAGGGAAACGACAGACCTGAAGGTCCGGAAGCTACCCCGCGGTCAGTTTGCGGCTCGGGTCAGAGAGAGGAGTGCCGGGCCTCACCGGCCCGGCCCGATGACCAGAGCGTGCGGGACCCGGCCGGGGTGCGGCGGCAGCCGGAGGGGGCGGCGGCCCGGGGTGAGGGAACCCAGGACGCGCGCGCCCCGGGCCCCGGTGCACTCGGGCGCCGTACCGGGGAGGCGGTGCAGGCTCAGGAAGCCGAGGACGGCGAAGGCGTACGCCTCCTTCGCGGCCCCGGGCAGCCCGAGCGCGTCGGAGGTGAGCAGCGCGGTGGTGGCGGGCAGCTCCGCGCGGAGCATGGCCATCAGGACCGGGTTGCGGGTGCCGCCGCCGGAGGCGATGACCTCGGTGGGGCCGAGCGGCCGCAGGGCGTCGGCGACGGTCCGGGCCGTCAGCCGGGTGAGCGTGGCGACGAGGTCCGACGGCGCGAGTCCGGGAAAGTCCGTGAGCACCGCGTGCAGGTAGCCGCGGTGGAAGAGTTCCTTGCCGGTCGTCCTCGGCACGGGCAGACGGTAGTACGGCTCCGCCAGCAGCCGCTCCAGCAGGGGTTCGTGGACCCGGCCGGCCCCCGCGAGGACGCCGTCGGCGTCGTGGCCGAGCCGCCCGCCCGTCAGCTCGTGGACGGCCGCGTCCATGAGGGCGTTGCCCGGCCCGGTGTCGAAGGCCACGGCCGGGCCCGTGGGCCGCAGGACGGTGACGTTGGCGATCCCGCCGATGTTCAGCGCGGCCGGGACGCCGGCGCGCCCGCGCAGCCACATCAGGTCGAACAGGCCGACCAGCGGGGCGCCCTGGCCGCCCGCCGCGATGTCGCGGGCACGGAAGTCGGAGACGACCGGACAGCCGCTGGCCTCGGCGATCCAGGCGGGCTGGCCGAGTTGGAGGCTGCCGTGCACCCGGCCGTCGGCCGCCCAGTGGTAGACGGTCTGCCCGTGCGAGGCGATCAGTTCGGCCCGGCCCTCGCACAGTTCGCGGTCCGCGCGCACGGCGAGGTCCGCGAACGCCTGTCCGATCCGGACGTGGAGGCGGCACACGTCGGCCAGGGTGGTGGTCCCCGGGGGCAGGGCCGCCGCCAGCGCGGCGCGCAGCTCGTCGTCGTACGGCGCGCTGACCATGCCGAGCGGGGTCAGCCGCACCGCCCCGGCGGGAGATCCGGCCTCGTCGACGAGGTCGAGATCGGCGGCCGCGGCGTCGATCGCGTCGTAGGAGGTGCCCGACATCAGTCCGACGACTCTCATCGCAGGGCCCTTCGGTGGTCGTCGCCGCGCAGCGTGGACAGGGCCAGGGCGCTGAGGGCGCAGGCTCCGGCGGCGTAGTGGGCCGGGATGTCGGCATTGCCCGTGCGCGCGGCCAGGGCGGTGATGACCAGGCCGGCGCAGCCGGAGAAGACGGCGTTGGCGAGCGCGTAGGCGACACCGAGTCCGGTGCAGCGCACCCGGGCCGGGAACATCTCGGCGAGCATGGCGGGGCCCGCTCCCGCCATCAGGCCGACCACGGCGCCGGCGGCGAGCAGGGCTGCCGCCCGGGCCGGCACGGAGGAGCCGGGGTCCTGGAGCAGCCCGAGCAGCGGGAGGGAGAGGACGACGACGAGGAGGGCGCCCGCGAGCATGACCGGGCGGCGGCCGACGCGGTCGCTGAGGTGTCCGGCGGGCAGCACGGCGGCGGCGAAGCCGAGGTTGGTGAGGACGCCTGCGAGCAGGGCCTGCCGGAAGGAGGTGTGGAGGGTGGACTGCAGGTACGCGGGCAGGACGACGAGGAAGGTGTAGCCGGCCGCCGACCAGCCCATGATCCGGCCGGCGCCCAGCACGACGGCGCGCGCCAGTTCCCCGCGGCGTGCCGGCGCGGCCGCCGCCCCGGCCGGTTCCGTGCCGCCGTCCCTCGCGTCGGGCGGGGGCGGTTCCACCAGCCCGGCCCGCAGCCGGAGCCCGGCCAGGCCGAGCGGCAGGGCCAGCAGGAACGGGACGCGCCAGCCCCAGTCGGCCAGGTCCGCCGCGGACAGGAACGTCGCCGTGAGGGCGGCCGCGCCGACGCCGCCGAGCAGGCCGAGCGCGACGGTGAAGGACTGAAGCGCGCCGTACAGACCGCGGCGGCCCGGGGGTGCGAGCTCCGTCATCAGGGCCACGGCCCCGCCGAACTCTCCCCCGGCACAGAGGCCTTGCAGCACGCGCAGCAGGGTGAGCAGCACGGGGGCGGCCGGTCCGGCCACGGCGTACGTGGGCAGGAGCCCGATGAGGGTGGTGGCGAGCGTCATGAGGCCGATGACCAGGAGCAGCGTGGGGCGGCGGCCGATCCGGTCGCCGATCCGGCCGAACAGCAGGGCGCCCAGGGGACGGAAGAAGAAGGCGAGCGCGAACGAGGCGTACGTCGCGACCAGCGCGCCGGAACCGCCGCCCGCCCAGAAGTTGGCCGCGATGACGGTGGCGAAGCAGCCGTAGACGCTGAACTCGTACCACTCGACGAAGTTGCCGGCCGCGCCGGCGAGCAGGGCGCGGCGCGAGCGGACGGCGGCGGGCGGGGGCGCGGGACGCAGGCCGGAAGGGGTCACGCGGCTTGCGTGCCCGCCGGGCAGCTCCGGGATACGTCACGGAAGGGCGTTTCAGCAGATCGGCCCCCGCCCCTGCCCGTCCGCGGCGCTTGTCATCATGATCCGATGAACGCGATACCGCCCGTGGTCCCGGCCGGCAGCATGGCCGGGACCGAACAGCCGACGTTCCGCCTCGGCAGCGGCTTCCAGCTGCGGCCCTGGCGGCTCCACGACGCCGAGGTGCTGGTGGCCGCCTGCCACGACCCGGAGATCCAGCAGTGGAACCGGCCCGGTCACCTCTCGCCGGACCGGGCCCGCGAGAAGATCGCCCAGTGGGCGCGGCGCTGGCACGACGAGGAGGCGGCGATCTGGGCCATCGCCCCGTCCGCCGGTGCCGGCTCCCGGCCCGTGGGGATGATCGGGCTCGCCGACATCGACCTCCACGGGGGCAGCGCGGAGTTCCTGTACTGGCTCCTGCCCGAGGGGCGCGGCCACGGGGCCGTGGTCGACTCGACGGTCCGCGTCAGCCGGTGGGCCCTGGACGAACTCGGCCTGCACCGGCTCCGGATCACGCACTCGGTCGGGAACCCGGCGTCCTGCCGGGTCGCGCGGAAGGCCGGCTTCCCCCTCGAGGGCACGATGCGCAGCGCCCTGCTGCACGCCGACGGCTGGCACGACGAACACCTGCACGCCCGTGTCCAGGGCGACCCGTGATCCGGGACGCCGAGGGACGGTGCCCCGGTCGACAGGTGATGCGGGACAAGGGAGGATGAAACGGACGATCGTCCGGACATGCTGTTGCCTTCCTGCACCCCGGAAGGAAGAACCATGAAGCGACGTACCCGTCTGTCCGTGCTCGCCCCGCTGCTGGCCGGGTCCCTTGCCCTGGGGCCCGCCGCCATCGCCCGGGGCGCCGCACCCGAGGCCGTCCCCTCGGCCACCTGCACCCTGTCGGCCGTGCAGTCCGACGGAACGGTGACCATCACCGGCACGGGCTTCGAGCCGGGACAGGCCTTCTTGTCCTCGCCGACCGCGGAGGGCGGTCAGTTCACCGTCGGCGAGGGCGGCAGCTTCACGATCCCCAAGCGCGAGAAGGCCCAGTACATGATCTCGCAGGGCAACGACCGCACCCCGTGCGGCGGCGGCGGTGCCCCCGTCGGTACGACGCTCAAGGCGGGCATCGTGGCGGGCTGGGAGGCCGTCGAGGACGACTGCGGCGCGACCAAGCCGGCCTCGGCGAACGCGGAGTTCTCGAAGGGCTGGGACAAGGGCGCGGCGGTGGCCCGCGAAGCGTTCTGCTGAGCGGACCGGACCGTGTGACCGGACCGTAGGGACGGCGCGGGCGGGACCGGCGTGCACGCGGGCACGTGAAGACCTTCCAGTACGCCCCGCTCGGGGGTTCGGGGCGTCCCGGAAGGCTTCCTTCTCAGGGTGCCCTGCCGGCGCGGTGGGCGCTGGCCGGGCGGTGCAGTTGGCCGAATAGCAGAGGTCCCTGTCGCACAAGTGCCCTCTGCGGCGGACGGCGTGCCGGCGGGGTCAGGTGTTCAGGCGGCTGTTGGCACCCTCGTGGCCGTCGGCGGCCTCCTCGTTGAACCAGTAGTCACCCGCCGCCAGGTAGCGGAAGTAATGGATCTGGCCGGCGGGGAACCTGACCGACACCGCCCTGCGGCCGTCCGGGCGCGGGGCCAGGGTGTGGGTTCCGGGCCGCCAGTCGTTGAAGTCGCCCACGACGCTGACCTCGCCGGGCGGCTGGTCGGCGGGCAGGACGAAGGTGACATCCGTGCGGTCCTTGCGGGTCTTACGTTCCAGCATCAACGATCCCTCTCTGACGGGACACCGGGCCGGGGGCCAGCCTGCCCCCTCACGGTGACGCGCGGGGACCGCGACCCGCCCGACGGCACCCGCCTGGCCGCCCCCTGCCACACCCGCGCCACGCCGACGCCACGCCGGACGCGGCGGCCGGCGGTCGGATCAGGGGTGCGGCCAGCCGCTGGTCACCCGGTTCCACGGGGTCCGGGTGGCGCCGAAGGCGCTCTCGTGCGCCCACACGTGGGTGCACGAGGGGCACTGCAGGTGGAGCAGGCTGCCGGAGTGGGAGAGCAGGTAGCGCCAGTGCTCGGAGCAGGTACGGCGTTGCTCGCACGGCGCGCATCCCTGGCTGTCGTCGCACCGCGGGCAGGCCACCCAGGCGCGGCGGCCGATGTCCGCCTGCGGGTCAAGCGGCAGCACGGCCGCCCCCGCGCCGGGGCAGTACGCCGGCCGCGACCAGGTCGTCGTACACGCGCTGCTGGTCCGCGTCGAGGCCGGAGTACAGCAGGTCGTACGCCGCCTCCTCGCCGCGCAGCACCTCGATGGGGTCCCAGGCGGAGCCCAGGGCGTCCAGGACGTGGGCCTGGCGGAGCGTCTCCTGCGCGGTGAGGTCGACGGTGAAGTCGACCAGCGCGGGGGTGCCGTCCGGGCCGGTGGGGGATGTGGGGTGCGATGGTGCCATAAAACGAACTTAGGTAACCCTTCTTTCCGCTGGCAAGAGTGGGTGGGGGGTGCGTGGGCGATGTCACAGCCGCGCGCGGGGAGGGGGCGGGGCTCCGGGGACCCGGCCCGGCCCCCCCACTCCGCGCCGGCAGGCGCCGGCGGACCGTGTCACCCCGTGGCCAGCAGGGCGTCCAGGGCCCGGGCGGTCGCCGGATGGCGGGCGAGCAGGGCCGCGCCCCCGGCGGCGGGAGCCGCCGCCTGCCACGGGTCGTCGCAGCCCAGCAGGGCCGCCATCGCGTCGCACGTCGCCGGGTGGGCGGTGAGCAGCGCGGCGCGGGTGCCGCCGCCCGCCCGCCCCGCCCCCGGCCGTGGGAGCGCCGGCTCGGTCCGGTCCCGCCACGGCGGCACCCACGTGTCCAGGGCCGCGAGCCGGCCGGGGAAGATCCGCCCGGCCTCGCGGATCAGCAGCGGGGCGAGCTCCGCGCCGTCGGACCGCAGGGTGGTGATCAGGGTCGGCAGCCACGGCAGGAGGACCGGGTCCGGCAGCCGGGCGAAGGCGTTCGACACCGCCTCCACGACGAAGTCGGCCAGCTGCGGCACCGGCTCCAGCGCGTGCAGGAAGCCGCTGAGGTAGCGCGGGTAGGCCGGCACCACCAGCGGGTTGCCGAGCAGCTCGTCGCACCGTGCCCGCAGCTCGGTGCGGGAGAGGTCGCCGAGCTGGACCCGGGCCGCCCACAGCAGCGCCACCTTGGCCGGCTCCTGCGGATGCGACTGCGCGACGGCCAGCTCGAGCTGGGTGCGGTCGCAGCCCAGCGACAGCGCCAGGCTCTCCATGCCGAACAGGAAACCCAGCATGGCCGCGACCTGGCGCACGGTCGCGTCCTCGTCCGTGAACGCGGTCGGCAGCAGGGTGCAGTAGTGCGCGTACCCCGCCGTGACGAAGGACTCGATCCACGCGGGCAGCGCCGGTTCGCCGGTCCGGTAGTACGCCAGCAGCCGGCGCACCCGGCGCAGCACCTCGGGGGCGCCGTCGACGCTGCGCTCGGTCGCCAGGACCTCCAGGGCGCGCGTGCCCAGCTCGTCGGCGAGGCGGCGGCTGCGCAGGTACAGCGTCGCGTCCTCGACGGCCTGGAGCACCGTCGCCGTGGTGGCCTGCGGGTCGTACGCGGTGCGGCGCAGGCGCTGCTCCAGGACCTGCTCGATGCTGACGCCCTCGTGGCCGAGCTCGATCAGGGCCCGCTGGTGGGTGCCCAGCGCCAGATCCCACGACTCCTGGACGGACCGCTCGCCGAGCCGCCGCTCGCCCATGATCGGGCGGGCGGCGCCCGGCGGCATCAGGTGGCGCAGCATCCACAGGACGTCGGAGCACCGCTGCAGCTCCGGCTGTGCGGCCATGTCCAGCAGGGCCCGCTGGACGCCGCGCTGCTGGAGCCTGAGGTTCAGCGGCGCGAGCCGGTCGTGCACATCGCGTGCCAGTGGTGGCAGCGCCTCGTAGCCGACCTGGCCGATCCGGTCGCCGCCCATCATGATCTCGACGATGCGTCGTACGTCGCGCCGGCCCGGCACCCGGTCCTTCTCGATGCAGGTGACCGCCGCGTCCTGGAAGTCGTACGGCGTGGGCCTGGCCCGGTCGCGCATCCCGGCCAGCAGGATCGAGGTCTCGAAGACGGCGATGGCGTCGGCGGTGGAGGCGAGGTAGCCGCCCCGGCGCGCGGCCCGCACGACCTCCACCGACCAGCCGAGCAGTTCCGCCTCGTCCAGGCGGTCGAGTACGGGCGGGCGCCGCAGGAAGCCCGAGAGGCGGTCCGCGGGCCCGGCCCCGGCTGCCTCGGGAACCGCCGGTGCGGCCGTCCCGCGGGGCCGGGCCGGCTTCTTCGCGCCCGCCTGACCCGTGAGCCGGAACGGCTGGACGCGGGTGCGCCGCAGGTTCTTCGCCCACTGTGTGGCGGCGATGGACACGGAGCCGGCGGCGAGGCCGAACTGCGCCTCGATCGCGGCGTGGCTGGACGGGATGAGCCCGTAGCTCCAGCTGCTCGCGCCGGGCGGGCTGATCTCGAAGGTGCCGGCGCCGTGGACGCCGAACTCCTCGACCCGGCTGGCCGCGTGGAAGGCGCCGCAGACGTAGAGGCAGTCCGCGGGGTCGGTGCCGGTCGCGGCGAGGTGTTCGCGCATCCGGGTCCACATGTGGCGCTCGCGGTCCTCGTCGACGCGTACCCGCCCCGGGTCCCCGGGGGCCAGGCGCCGGAAGAGGCTGCCGATCAGGAGCATGACCTGGCGGTACGTGTCGTGGTCGGCGTCGCCGAGCGGCAGTTCGACGTACTGGTGCCACCACTCCGACCAGTGCCGCACCCGGCCGTGGTGCAGCAGGTGTTCCTCCAGGTCGGCGAAGCGCGGCCGCAGGTCGCCGATCTCCACGCCGACCGCGTCGCCGTGCAGCGCCGCCTCCTCCTCGGCCGGCGCGGCGTCCGTATCGCCGGGGCCGCCGGCCGCGTCGGCCGGGCCGGTGGCGGACCGGGCGTCGCGCGCCTGCCACTGGAAGACGTGGTCCGAGGAGCGGTCGACGAGGACCAGCTCCACGCCCGGTGTGTCCAGCGCGTAGGCGATCGCCTGGTACTCGGCCGACGCCTCGGTGATCGGTGCGACGACCGACAGCGGGGCCCACTCCGGGGGGAAGTCCGCGATCTCGCTCGCGAACGCCTGCACCGCCACCGGCAGGCGGCAGTTGCGCAGTTCCGTCAGGAGCGGTGCCATGTCCTCGCACAGCTCCAGGTAGACGACCTTCGGCCGCTTCTCGCGCAGCCGGCGTGCCATCGCCGTCGCGGAGGCCGGCGAGTGGTGACAGACGGGGAAGATCTCCAGCGGCTCGCGCACCGCGCGGTCGACGTCGTCGACGATGCCGAGCAGGATGCCCTCCAGCGCGTCGGGGCCGTCGGCGAAGGCCGTGGCGGCCTCCCGCAGTTGCGTGCGCAGCGCCGCGAAGCCCGCCGGGTCCGGGGAGCCCGTCCCCTCCTCCACGGCGCTCATGAGAGGGTGGCGATCGCGTCGCGGCCGCCCTCCAGGAACTCCGGCCAGGAGCCGCCCTGTTCCTTGCTCCGCGGCTCGACGACGCCGTGCAGGTACTTGTTGAGGATGGCCAGGTCCTCGGGCTCGCGCCGGGCGAGCGATCCGACGAGCGAGGACGCCAGGGTCCGGGCGCTCAGCGCGCGCTCGCCGAAGAAGTTGCTGTGCAGGATCGCGTCCTCGAGCACGCCGATCTGCTCGGCGGTGGACAGCGCGGACTCCAGCTTCTCGTCGTCGCTGCCGGCCGCGGCGGCGGAGGCGCGCAGGTCGGCGAAGCTCTGCAGCAGGACGTCCAGGAGCGTGGGCGGCACGTCCAGTTCGATCTGGTGCCGGCGCAGCAGTTCCTCGGTGCGGAAGCGGACGATCTCCTCCTCGCTCTTCTTGTTCGTCACCACCGGGATGCGCACGAAGTTGAAGCGGCGCTTGAGCGCGGAGGACAGGTCGTTGACGCCGCGGTCGCGGCTGTTGGCGGTGGCGATGATGGAGAAGCCGGGCTTGGCGAAGACGATGTTGTCGCCGTTGTCGCTGTCGAGCTCCGGGACGGAGATGTACTTCTCCGACAGGATGGAGATCAGCGCGTCCTGGACGTCGCTGGTGGAGCGGGTGAGTTCCTCGAAGCGGCCGATCGCGCCCGTCTCCATCGCGGTCATGATCGGTGAGGGGATCATCGACTCCCGGGACTGGCCCTTGGCGATCACCATGGACACGTTCCAGGAGTACTTGATGTGGTCCTCGGTCGTGCCGGCCGTGCCCTGCACCACCAGCGTGGAGTTGCGGCAGATGGCGGCGGCCAGCAGCTCGGCCAGCCAGCTCTTGCCGGTACCCGGGTCGCCGATGAGCAGCAGGCCGCGGTCGGAGGCCAGCGTGACGATGGCGCGCTCGACGAAGCTGCGGTCGCCGTACCACTTCTGGCCGATCTCCCGGTCGAGGCCGTCGGAGCGCTCGGAGCCGAGGATGAACAGGCGGACCATCTTCGGGGACAGCCGCCAGGAGAAGGGCTTGGGGCCGTCGTCGACGGACTCCAGCCAGGCCAGCTCCTCGGCGTACTTGATCTCGGCGGGGGCGCGCAACAGGTCGGACATGTCAGGGCCTTTCCAGGGAGGGATGGGGGATGGGGGTTGTCGGCCGGGGTATCAGGTGAGGAACGTCTTCAGTTCGTGGACGAGCTTGCGGATGTGACCGGAGAGCACGGGCGTACCGAGGTCCTTGAAGCGTTCGCGGAACCACGGGTTGACGCTGCCGCGGCCGGAGCTGGTCACCGAGCCGACGGGGATGAACTTGGCTCCCGAGCGGTGGAGGGCGGCCATGCTCTCGAAGAGCGGCTCGCTCCTCCATTCGTAGAAGTCCGAGATCCACACCACGACGGTGTTGCGGGGCTCGGCGATCTTCGGCTGGGCCAGCGCCATGGCGACGGTGCCGTCGGTGCCGCCGCCGAGCTGGGTGCGCAGCAGGGTCTCGAAGGGGTCGTGCACCCACGGCGTGAGGTCGAGGGCCTGGGTGTCGTACGCGATCAGGTGGACGTCCACCTTCGGCAGCCCGGCGAAGATCGAGGCGAGGATGGTGCAGTTGACCATCGAGTCCACCATCGAGCCCGACTGGTCCACGACCACGATCAGCCGCTGGGGCGTGGTCCTGCGCACGGTGTGGCGGTAGAAGAGCCGGTCGACGTAGAGCCGTTCCTCCTCGGGGCTCCAGTTGGTGAGGTTCTTCCAGATCGTGCGGTCGATGTCGAGGTTGCGGAACACCCGCTTGGGCGGGACCGAGCGGTCCAGGTCGCCGACCGTGGCCTTCTCCACCTGGGTGCGCAGCACTTCGGCGACCTCGTCGACGAAACGCCGGATCAGCGCCTTGGCGTTGGCCAGCGCCACGCCCGACAGGTTGTTCTTGTCGCGCAGCAGCTGCTCGATCAGCGACATGCTGGGGGTCAGACGCGCGGCGAGCCGGGGGTCGGCGAGCACCTCGCGCAGGTGCATCCGCTTGACCAGGTCGGCCTCGATGGCGCCGAGTTCCGGTCCGATCTCCGGGATCAGCCGGCTCAGGTCGGGTGCGGTACGGCGGCCGCCGGTGCCCGTCGGGCCGGCGGCGCGGCCGGGGCGGCCGGCACGGCCGCCGCGCAGCTCGCCGGGCCGGCAGCCGAGCGAGCGCTCCAGCCAGTCGGCGTCGGACTGCCAGCGCGCCAGCTGCTCGGCGGTGACCGTGCCGGAGCCGGCGGAGAAGACGCCCAGCAGCACCTTGGACACCAGCGCCGCGCGGCGCACTTCCGCGGCGCGGTCCCGGTCCCGGGCCTCGTGCCCGTCCGGGCCGGGGTCGGGGTCGGGGTCGGGGTCGGGCACCATCAGGCCGTCGAACTCGGCGGCCAGCTCCGGGTGGCGCTGCACGAGGGAGTCGACGGAGACCTGCGGGTCCAGCAGGGCCTGCGGCAGGCCGATGTCCTCGACGACGGCGAGGCTCGCCGACTCCAGGGTGACCTGCTCCTCGTGGTCGAAGAGCCGGGCCAGGAGCCGCCAGTACAGGACCTGCCGGCGGTTGTCCTCGGCGATGGCCTCGGGAATCGGTTCGGTCATTTCCGCAGCAGCCTTCCGGCGCGCTCGCGCAGGCCCGCCGTGGCGTCGGTGGCGGCCTTCTCGGCCTTCACGCCCGCCTTGTCGGTGGTGCCGCCCGCCCAGGCCCCGGCGTGTACGGCCACCGCCTTCTTCCGTACGACGGCCTCGACGGCCAGGGGCTGGATGCGGAACGTTCCGGCGTCCCAGCGCAGCAGGCCCAGGCACGCCTTCGACGCGGCGACCGTTTCGGGTGTGAGCGGCCCGGCGGCCGGTATCCGGTCGGCGTCGACGGCCAGTTCGTGCCCGGCGACCGTGAAGGTCGGCGTGCCGTCGTCCTCCCGGACGCCGGCCGCGTAGCCCTCCAGGAAGACGGGGACGGCGATGCGTGCCGGGTGCCGGTCCAGGGGTGCGGCCGCCGCGGCGGTCGCGGTGGGCAGCGCCACGCGGGCGGTGGTGAGGGCGTCGGCGGGCGCGGCGAGGCGGGCGTGCCCGTCGCTCCAGAGCAGATCCCCCTCGGCGGTGACCGGCATGTCGGTGAGGTCCATCGAGCGGCCGTCGCTGACGGCCCCCAGGAGCGACATGTGCGGGCGGAGCAGCTGCCACAGACCGGCCCCGACGATCGTGTCCGGCTTGGGTGCCGATACGCCGGCCCGCACCAGGCGGGGCGTGCCGCCGTCCGCGGGCTCGAACACCGCGTGGACCTGGGCCTGTACGGCGGTCGCGTGTTCCTGGAGGTCGACGCCGAGGGGCAGCAGGCGGCCGGTGGCCCTGCCGCTGGGTGCCACGTCGGCCGCGCCGGGCAGCGTCAGCAGCATCGCCCGCGACCACAGGTCGGCCCAGCGGCGGACGGGGACGCGGTCCAGGGACACGCCCGGGCAGGAGGCGGCGAGTTCGGCGGCGAGGCCGTCGAGGAGCGTCGCCGGCCGGCGCAGGGCCGGGTCCGGCAGCATCGCGGCGACGACCGGCGCG
This sequence comes from Streptomyces sp. NPDC042102, assembly GCF_055582305.1. Classification (NCBI taxonomy): domain Bacteria; kingdom Bacillati; phylum Actinomycetota; class Actinomycetes; order Kitasatosporales; family Streptomycetaceae; genus Streptomyces; species Streptomyces sp. NPDC042102. The sequence continues at coordinate 32,811 of NZ_JBVJDL010000007.1, read as the reverse complement.
GCACCTGAGACCACCTCGTGGTCGATGCCCCGCCAGCCGCAGCGCGCGAGGTCGGCGAGCCAGGCGCGGGCGGCGGCCTGCGGGTTCGCCGTGTGCCGCGGTCCGGGCGCGTCGGCGCCCTGCCCGTCCTCGGCGGCGGTCCGGCCGCTCACCTCCTCGGTCCGGGTCATCAACGCGTCGTGGACGGAGCCGAGCAGCGCGGTGCGGGCGGCGGCGAGGGCGACGAAGTGGTCCTCGGCCGCGGCTCCGGCGGCCGCCTTCTCGGCCGCCTCGGCGGTCCTGCCGGCCAGCGGGGTCCCGGCGACGGCGTCGGCGAGCCCGGCCAGGGCGGCGGCCGCGGCGGGCCGGGGACGCAGCAGGCCGTCGACGAGCGCCAGGTCGAAGGCGTCGACGGCCGCCAGGGCCTCGTCCAGTCCGTCGAGGGGACCGGCGAGCAGGCCGGGCCGCTCCCCCGTGCCCGGACCGGGCTCGCGCGGGGGCGCCTGCGCCGCCTCCGCCGCCCGGGTCGGCGGGAACCACTGCATCTCCGGCAGCGGCGCCGTGGTGGGGGCGAGTTCCAGGTACGCCAGGTGGCGCAGGAAGCGGCTGAAGACCTGCGCGGCGGCCTTGGTGTCCCCCTGCGGCGGCCGGGCGGCGCTCATGTCCGCGGTGATGCTCTGCGCGCTCGGCCCGCCGTCCCCGGCCTCGACCCGCAGGTACCGGGCGACGCGGGGGGCGCCGTACTGCAGGACCGCTTCGCCGATCAGGGCCCGGATGTGGTTGCAGAACGAGCCCCGGGCGCCGCCGCAGGGCCGGTTGTTGTTGGTGCTGCACGCGAACGCGTACGTACCGGACGCCACCGACGAGACGTAGACCCGCTCGATGTCCGAGCCGCTGGACACCACGCCCTGCACGCGTCCGTCGGCCAGCTCGACGAACGGGACCTTGGTGAGCTTGCGCGGCCGTGCGGGTGGGACCACCCGTGCCGTGCTCGACCTCTCCCAATCTGACAACGCGCCATCTCCTCTGCGCCCCGGGAACGTTCACGCCGGTGCGGCGGAACACGGATCAACCTAGGGGCGGCCACTGACAACGCCGATCATGAGCCGGGGGCGGGGGCCTCCCGGGAGCGGAGCAGGAGGAGGGCGATGTCGTCGGTGCGGGGCGCGCCGTGGCGGGCGTGCCGGACAAGGTCGTCCGCGAGGTCGCCCAGGCGCTGGAGCCGCGGGGCGCCGGCGATGCGGGCGGCGACCGTGCCGATGGCGTCCTCGATGTCGTCGCCGGGGGTTTCGACGAGGCCGTCGGTGTAGAGGGCGAGGAGGGTGTCGGGGGCGAAGGGGATCTCGACGGCGCTGTAGGAGGCGTCGGGGTCGATGCCCAGCAGGAGCCCGGAGGGCAGGTGCAGGACCTCGGTGGAGCCGTGGGCGTGGCGCAGCACGGGGGGCGGGTGTCCGGCGCCCGCCAGGTGGGCGGTGCCGCGGGCGAGGTCGAGGTGGGCGTACAGGCAGCTGGTGAACAGTCCCGGTTCGAGGTCGGTCAGGAGCCGGTTGGTACGGCCGAGGACCTCGGCCGGCGGTGCGCCGGCGGTGGCGTGGACGGCGGTGCGGACCTGGCCCATGAGGGCGGCGGCGTTGACGTTGTGGCCCTGGACGTCGCCGATGGCGGCGGCGACGGTGGTGTCGTCGATGCGGATGACGTCGTAGAAGTCGCCCCCGATGTCCAGGCCGTGAGCGGCGGGCAGGTAGCGGGCGGCCAGTTCCAGGTGGGGGATGACCGGCAGCGCGTGGGGCAGGAGGCCTGTCTGCAGGCTGCGGGCGAGCTGGTGCGTGGAGTCGTAGAGGCGGGCGCGGTCCAGGGCCTGGGCGATGAGTCCGGCGATGGAGGTCAGGACGGCGCGTTCGCCGGGGGCGAAGGGATGCGGGCGGGTGTAGGCGAGGACGAGGGAGCCGATGGGGCGCCGGGAGGCGATCAGGGGCAGGAAGGCCCAGGCCGCCATGACCGGCTCGTACCCGGCGTCGTGGAAGTCGTCGAAGAGCTCCTCCACGCTGCTGTAGAACAGCGCGGTGCCGGTGCGCAGGACGCGGTTGGTGGGGAGGTCCTCGGTGACGGAGAGGCCGTCGAAGCGGGCGACGACCGCGGCCGGATAGCCCCGGTGCCCGACGATGCGCTGCCGCTGCCCCTCCTCGACGAGCAGGGCCAGCGCCTGCGCTCCGAGGGCGGGAACCAGCTGGTCCGCGGCCTTCTCCACGACGTCCTGGGCGTGGGCGGCCTCGGTGAGGGTGGCCGCCAGGTGCATGAGCTGGTAGAGGGCGGTGGCGCGGCTGGGCGACGGCTCCCTGGCGGGGGCGGCGGGCCGGCCCCGGGGCGGCGGGGCCGGCTGCTCGGCCGCCGCTGTGATGCGGACGCTGATGCCGGTGTCGTCGGGGTACAGGTCGAAGCGCAGGTGGCGGCCGCTGGGGTGCATGGTGGTGAAGGTCTGCGGCACACGGCTGATCACGGCGGCGCGGTAGTGGTCCTCGACGGCGGGGGTGTCCATCCAGGGCAGCGCCGCCCACGGCAGGGTGCCCAGGAGTGCGGTGCGGTCCATGCCCAGGAGGGCGGCCGCTTCCGGGGTGAGGAAGACGATCTTCCCGTTCATGTCGAGGGCGCAGCTGCCGCCGGGCAGCCGGCGGGCGAAGGCCAGGGCGGCCCCGGCCTCGACCGGTCCGGGCGTGGGGGGCAGCGCCGGCTGGAGGATGACGGGGTGGTCGGCGGGCGGGACGGGGTGCCCCTCGTCGGCCGCTCCCCGCAGGACGCGGGCGATCCGGTGGCAGCCCGCTTCCATGGCCCGGCGTTCCCGGTCGCTGAGGCGGGGCGCGTGGGAGCCGGGCCAGAGCAGGACCGCCCCGGCTCCGGCCGCGGGGTCGTGGGCCGCGTCGCCGCCGTACGCGGTGGCTTGGGCCGTGCCGCCGGGGGCCGCGTCGCCCCCGCCGCCGGTGTCCCGGTCCCCGGTGTCCGTGGTCAGCGGGGCGGCGGCGAGGGCGAAGTCGTACGGCAGGACCAGGCCCAGCCGGGGGTAACGGCGGGCCGTCTCCTGCTGGTCACCCAGCCAGACGAACCGTCTCTCACGGACGGCGTCGGCCACCGGGATGGAGTCGTCCAGGCCGATCCGGGACCAGGGGGCCGCGAACTCGCGCGCCACCCCGGTGACCATCGCCAGGTGCAGGACGCGGCGGGTGGGACCGGGCAGGTAGAGCATGCCGATGGAGGCCCCGGCGTCCGTACAGGTCTGGACCAATTCATCGCCCAGCGCGCGCTGACCGGCCCCCTGGCCACGCCCCGCTGCCTCGTCCACCCGACCATCGTCTCTCCGCCGCCCGGTACCCGCCCTCGGGGTCGGCAACCGCGCACGGGTGCGGATGACGCACAGCTCGCCCGGCTCACGCCGGGTGATCGGCTCGGACCGCCCCCGGTCCCGGGACAGCCGCTGAACAGCGCACTCGGGCACGCCGCCCGGCCCGCATCGTCCGGCTCGGCTGCGCCTGACTCCGTTGCGCCTGGCTCAGCTGCGCCCGAGTATCGCGGCCGCGACCTCCACGCCCTCGCGCGTGCCGATGACGATGAGCGTGTCCCCGCCCGCGAGCCGGAAGTCGGGCGACGGCGACGGCCAGGCGACCGCCCGCCGCAGGACGGCCACGATCGACACTCCGGTCTCGGTGCGCATCCGGGTGTCCCCCAGCACCCGGCCGTCCCAGAACGAGTGCGCGGACAGCTCGACCCGTTCGGCGACCAGGCCCAGATCGGCGGTGTGCAGCACGCTCTGGGTGTGGTGGGCCGGCATCAGCGCGTCGATCAGCGAGGCCGTCTCCGAGCCGGTCAGGCGCAGCGACTGGTCGAGGGCGTCCGGGTCGTCGGCACGGCACAGGTTCACCGTGCGGGTGCCGTCCCGGTGCGCGATGACCGACAGGCGGCGGTGTTCACGGGTGGTGAGGTCGTACTGGACCCCGATGCCGGGCAGTGGCGTCGTGCGCATCCGTCGTGCGGGCACAGCCCATCCCCCTCGTTCTCGATCTGTGGCGTCGGTGATGGCGCGCGGCGGATCCGGTCGGTGATCAGGCGCGGCGAGGGCTCATGTTGCCATGTTCTCCATGGCCGGAATATGGGTGTCGGCACGGATGGACATGGGGCGTGCGGCTCGCCGAAGATGGGGCGGGGAAGTAGTTTCACCGCAGGTCGGAGCCGTATGCACGTGAAGACTTCGGGGCGGCGGCCGTGGGATGAGGGGGGTCGGCTGAAAAGGTTCGGGGCCATGTCGTTGTACTGGCGCATCTTCCTGCTGAACGCCGCCGTACTCGTCGTCGCGGTGCTGCTGCTGCTCGGCCCGGTCACCGTCTCCACCCCCGTGCTGCTCGGCGAAGCCCTCGTCCTGCTCGGCGGGTTGGTGGCGATGCTCGTGGCCAACGCCGTGCTGCTGCGGATCGGTCTCGCGCCGCTCGGCCGCCTCAGCCGGGCCATGGCCACCGTCGACCTCCTCAAACCCGGCGTCCGGCTCGCGGTCGCCGGTTCGGGCGAGATCGCCGACCTGACGGCGACGTTCAACACGATGCTCGACCGGCTCGAGGCGGAGCGGGCGGCCAGCAGTGGCCGGGTCCTGTCGGCGCTGGAGACCGAACGCCGGCGCATCGCACAGGAGTTGCACGACGAGATCGGCCAGACCCTGACCGCCGTCCTGCTCCAGCTCAAGCATGCCGCCGACCGCGTCCCCGATCCGGTACGCGGCGACCTGCACCAGGCGCAGGAGACCACCCGGGCCAGCCTGGACGAGATCCGCCGCATCGCCCGGCGGCTGCGCCCGGGCGTCCTGGAGGAGCTCGGGCTGCACAGCGCCCTGCGGTCCCTGGCCGCCGAGTTCACCACCTCCCGGCTCGGCGCGAGCGCGCACATCACGCCCGGGCTGCCCCCGCTCGACCCGGCCACCGAACTCGTCCTGTACCGGGTCGCCCAGGAGGGGCTGACCAACGCCGCCCGGCACGCGGGCGCCACGCGCGTCGAGGTCCATCTGCATCCGCTGGTGGCCGGCGGTGTGGGACTGCAGATCCGGGACAACGGCCGCGGGCTCGGGGCCGTGCCGGAGGGTGACGGGATCCGGGGCATGCGCGAGCGGGCCCTGCTGATCGGCGCCGAACTCCAGATCGGGGCCGGGGCCTCCGGGGGAACGGCCGTGTGCCTGAACGTCACCTCCGCCCGTACCGGGGGTTCCGGCTCATGACCGCACCGGCCCGCATCCTGCTCGCCGACGACCACGCGCTCGTCCGCAGCGGTGTCCGTCTGATCCTCGACAGCGAGGCCGACCTGGAGGTCGTGGCCGAGGCGGACGACGGCGCGGACGCCGTCGCGCGGGCGCGCCAGGACCCGGGCCTCGATCTGGCCATCCTCGACATCGCGATGCCCCGGCAGACCGGTCTGCAGGCCGCCCGCGAACTCTCCCGGCTCCGCCCGGGGCTGCGGATCCTGATGCTGACGATGTACGACAACGAGCAGTACTTCTTCGAGGCGCTCAAGGCCGGCGCCAGCGGCTACGTCCCCAAGTCCGTCGCCGACCGTGACCTCGTGGAGGCGTGCCGGGCGGCCCTGCGGGACGAACCGTTCATCTACCCCGGCGCCGAGACCACCCTCGTGCGCACCTATCTGGACCGCGCCCGCCAGGGCAACCCGCTGCCGGACCGCCCCATAACGGAGCGCGAGGAGGAGATCCTCAAGCTGGTCGCCGAGGGGCACACGTCCAAGGAGATCGGCGACATCCTCGTGATCAGTGCGAAGACCGTCGAGCGGCACCGCGCCAACCTGCTGCAGAAACTGGGCCTGCGCGACCGCCTCGAACTGACCCGCTACGCCATCCGCGTCGGCCTGATCGAACCCTGACACCCGCCGGACACCCCCGCGGCGACCCGCGGCAATTGAGCACCCGTCAAGAGGCGGACGCTAGGCGTCGGGCGGCTCGGCGGGGGTGCGGCCCGGGTGGGGGCGGCTCGCGGCGATCAGCGTGCTGAGGGCCAGGAGGAGCGCGCCCCACAGGGCGGGGGTCCAGGGGGAGGTCTCCTCCCCCGCCACCGCCGGGGCCGTGCGGCGCAGGGGGTCGTACGCGACACGCACCTGCCCGCCCACCGGGGCGAGCGGCCGGTCGTCCTTGAGCTCGGCGGGATAGCCGCCAGGGCAGTCCAGCGCGAGGCGGTACACCGTCTTCGCCGGCGGTGCGCCCTCCCCGAAGGAGCCCTCGGACCTGGTGTGGACCTCGCGTACGACACAGGTGGCGACCCCCTCGCGCGCCGCCGTCCGGTCCGCGGCCGCCACGGTCAGCAGCAGGCCCACGGCCAGCAGGAGCGTACCGAAGACGGCCCCGTTGCCTCCGACGAGCAGGAAGTACGCGACCAGGGCGCCGACTCCCAGGATCCCCGCGCCCGCCACCGCGACCGCGGCCGGTGGCGGCGATGCGGCGCCGAAGTACCACGCGGCCCAGCCGTGGAGCAGCACCGCGGCGACTGCGGGCAGCGCCGCGGAGAGCCACCGTGCCCGCTGCGGCGCCATCGCCGGCATGCACATCACCCCCCGTCACAGGGACGCCCGCCCTCCCGCCCGCGGTTTCCGCCTTCCGCGCCCCGTCCCGTCGCGTCAGGGGCGCAGGACGGCACAGGTGGTCGTGCCGTGGGCGTAGAGCTTGCCGTCGTGCGTGCCGATGATCCTCGCCTCGGCGGTGGCGGTGGTGCGACCGACGTGCAGGGCCGTGCCCTCGCACCGCAGCGCCGGGGTGTCGGAGAGGACCGGGCGGATCATGTGGACGCCCAGCTGGACGGTGGTGTACATGGCGCCGGCCGGGAGGCGCGTCATCACAGCGGAGCCGAGGGCCGAGTCCAGGAGGGTGGCGAGGAACCCGCCGTGCACCGTGCCCATCGGGTTGAGCAGGTGGTCGCCCGGGTCCCCCTCGAAGACGGTGAAACCCTCGCCGACCTCGGTGAGCCGGAAGCCGAGCGTGCTCATCATCGAGGCGGCGGGGAGGGTGCCCTCGAGGGCGGCCCGGAGGATCTCCAGCCCGCTCATACCGAGGAGTTCGGGGGTCAGGTCGGGGCGCGGCTGCCAGGTGTGGGTACGGGAGCGGGCCGCGGCGGGGACGTGGTCCGGCACCTGGTGCGCGGTGGTCTCGTGCGTGGTCATGGCTCGACCCTAGGAGGGCCGGGGCCCGGTCCGGGAGTGTCGGATCCGGCAGCTTGTGCAGCGAATCCGACACCGGCCAGAAGCGCCGGTCCGGCTAGGGTGAACGGGTGAAAACAGCCGTTCTCGTCCTCGACGGGGTGTTCGACTCGGGGGTCTCCGCCACTCTCGACGTGCTCCACACCGCCAACGCCCTGCGCGGGCAGCTCGCCGGCGCGCCGCCGCCGGCGTTCGACATCCGTACGGTCGGGGTGCGGCGCCGGGTGCGGACCGGGCTCGGGCACCGGATCGACACCGAGAGCGTGACGGTGGCCGAGGACGCCGACCTGCTGGTGCTGCCCGCGCTGATGGAGCGCCGGCCGGAGCGCCTGGTCGAGACCGTGGCCGGGGCCGCGCACCGCAGCGCCCGCCGGGTGCTCGCCGAGGCCCGGGAGCGGCGTACTCCGCTCGCCTCGTCCTGTACGGGGACGTTCCTGCTCGCCGAGTCCGGCGTCCTCGACGGACTGCGGGCGACGACCAGCTGGTGGCTGGCCCCGGTCTTCCGCGAGCGCTACCGCGACGTCGCCGTCGACGAGAGCAGGATGGTGACGACCTGCGACGGGATCACCACGGCCGGCGCCGCGTTCGGCCACCTGGATCTGGCGCTGGCGATCGTACGGATGCGCAGTCCCGCCCTCGCCGACCTGGTACGGCGCTACCTCGTGGTCGACGACCGCGCCTCCCAGGCGGCGTACACGATCCCCAGCGCGCTGGCCCGGCACGAGCCGCTGGTCTCCGCGTTCGAGAGCTGGGTGCGGGCCCGGATGGACGGGCCGCTCTCGATCGCGGAGGCGGCGCGCGACCTCGGCGTCAGCGAGCGCACCCTGCAGCGCACGGTGACCCGTACCTTGGGCTGCTCACCCATCCGCCTGGTGCAGAACCTCCGGGTCGAGCAGGCCGAACACCTGCTGCGCACCACGGCGCTCCCGCTGGCGGCGGTGGCCCGCCGGGTCGGCTACGAGGGCCCGGGGCCCCTGCGGACCCTGCTGCGCGACCGGCTGGGCCAGAGCGCGCGCAGCCTGCGCGGCTAGGGTCTGTCCGGCGGATCAGGGTCGGACAGACCCCAGGGCCTGGGGAGTGTCGTCAAAGTGGCGCCGGCCGCCCGAAGGGCGGGGCCGGAGGGGCCTGGTGCGTGCGATCGCAAGGCGGAGGAGGGAAGCGACGCGGTGGGGGCACCTCCCAGCGGTAGCTGGGGGACGTCGTTGACTGACGACAACGCGGCGAGCGTGCGTGCCAGGCCCCTCCGGCCAGGCGGGACTTTGACGACACGACCTAGCGGTCCCCCACGGCGAGGGCTTCGCGCATCGCCTCCCGGATGTCGTCGACCGGTTCGCGGGCGGCGGCGCGCGTCAGGGTGTCGCGCAGCTCCGGCGGGATCGTGCCGGGCGGCCAGGCGCTCAGGGCGTACGCCGCCATCCGGCGGTTGCGGGAGCAGCGCGTGGACAGCGCCGTCCGCAACAGCCGGACGCCGTGGCCGGGATGGCCCCCCAGCCGGCAGACGATCAGGTCCAGGGTCCGGTCGGCCGCGTACTCCTCGCCGTAGGCGATGCCCGGTTCGGGATCGGCAAGGAGTTCGTCGAGCGGGAGCAGGCGCTCGGCGGCGGCGACCACGGGGCCTATCTCGTCGGCCGGGCAGTCCGCGAACAGCAGGTACCAGGCGGTGGAGTCCAGCGGGGTCCGCTCGACCCGGCGCAGCACGGCGTCCCGGTAGGGCAGGCCGAAGTCGCGGGCGGCCCAGACCGCGCTGAGCGGACCGTCGTCGTCGGCCAGGGCGTCGGTCACCGTACGCCGGGACTCCGGGCGGTCGATGACGGCGGCGATCTCCGCGCCGATCCGGTCCAGTTCGTCCCCGCGCGGCCGGTCGGCGCCGAACCAGTCCCGGATCCCCATCAGGGAGAGCAGGCCCTCGGCGGTCGGCCCGGCCGCCGTCAGGTGGCGCAGGTAGTGCCGCAGGGCGGCGGCCGCGTCCTCGTACGAGGCCATCTCCGCGCCGGGGCCGTTCACATCGGTGAGCGCGTGGATCACCAGGCCCGCTCCCTTCAGGGTCGGCCCGTCGAGCCGGTCGCGGGCGAGGACCCCGGCGAGATCCCCGGTGCGGGCGGCGGTGAGGCAGAAGTAGCTGTCCAGGACATCGCCGGTACAGGCGTCCCGGATCAGCCACTCCTTGATGTCCGGGTGCCCGGCGCCGTCGAGGTGGCGGACGGCGTCCACGCGCGCCCAGCCCTCGGCCCGCCGGGCCAGCTGGAACACGGCGAAGTGCGGGTCGTGGGGCCAGGAGGCGGCCAGGGCGGCGCTGGCCTCGTCGCTGAACGCCGGGTGCCTTCCGAAACGGAGCAGCAGCACGCGGTCCTCGGCCGTGAGGCGGGGGCCGACGAGGCCGAGCAGGAGGATCCCCAGCAGGATGCTGTTGCGGTGGTTGCCCTCGGTGACGCAGCGCCGGCCGAGGGCGCGCACCCGTGGGCTCGACGGAATGCTCTCGTGCAGGAGGGCGGGCAAGTGGCGGCCGTGGTCGTACCAGACCAGGCGGCGGACGCGCCGGTCCAGTGCGGCGAACACGTCCGGTTCGGGTTCCGGGTGCGCCAAGGCCCTGCGCAGCAGGGCGACGATCCGGGGCCGGGTCGGCGGGCGGCGGCTTTCGCGGCGGCTCGGTTCCGAGGTCCGGTCGGGGGCGGAGAAGACGCTGAGGCGGGTCACCGGGCGGAAACCCGGTTGTCCTTTCGTTCATTCATGAAGTGATCTTCACAGAGGCCGGCCCGCGGTGGCAACCCCGTTCACCGCGGGCCGGTCCCCCTCACCGTGGGTCGATCGGGGTCAGGACGCCCAGCCGGTCCTCCACGGCCTGGGCCGCGGCCAGGCAGAGGTCCTCCCGGAAGGCGCGCCCCACGATCTGCACCCCGACCGGGAGACCGTCGACCACTCCGGTCGGCACCGCCACACCCGGTACGCCCACGAAGCTGGTCGCGGTGCACAGGCGCATGCCCGATCCGACCCGGTCCCGGCCCTCCCGGTCGCGCGACTCCAGCCCCGGCTCGACCGGCGGCTCGGTGAACACCGGGCCGAGCAGCAGCGGGTGGTCGTCGAGGAACTCGGCCCAGGAGCGGCGGATGTTCAGCCAGGTGCCCATCAGCTGCATGAGCTCCGCCGCGCTCACGGGCGGGGTCCGCTCCATCGCCATCGCGATGTAGCGGTCGCCGCCGTCGCCGAGCAGCGTGCGCACCGCCGGCCAGGCCGGGGCGAATTCGGTCATGGTGATCCGGTGGTAGGCGTCCAGGGCCTCGTCCAGCCGCGGTACGTCGGCCACCTCGCGTACGTCGTACCCCGCGTCGCGCAGTGCCGCGGCCGCCGTGGCCACGGCCGCGGCGACCGTGGGGTGCACGCCGTGCCCGCCGGGGTCCGTCACGACCGCGACCTTCACGGGTCCGGGCAGCGGCGGCCCGTGGACGGGCACGGGTACGGCGCGCGGATCACGCGGATCGGTGCCGGCCAGCACCTCGTACGCCAGCCTCAGGTCGCCCACGGTCCGCGCCAGGGGTCCGTCGGTGACGAGCATCTGGGAGGCCGGTCCGGGGTCGTCGGGGCCGAGGACACGGTGGTCGGCGGGGAACCGGCCGGCGGACGGCTTCAGGCCGGCCACCCCGCAGAACTGGGCCGGGATGCGCACGGATCCGCCGGAGTCGTTGCCCAGGCCGAGCGCCGCCATGCCCGTGGCGACGGCCACCGCGTCGCCGCCGCTGGTGCCGCCCGGGGTCCGGCCCCGGTCCCAGGGGTTGGCCGTGTCGCCGTACAGCTCGCTGCGCGTGTGCATCCCGGCCAGGATCAGCGTGGGCAGGTTGCTGTGCCCGATCGGGATGGCACCGGCCGCGCGCAGCCGGGCCACCGGGGGCGCGTCGGCCGGGGCCACGAGGTCGCGGAAGCGCGGCACGCCGTAGGTGGTGGGCACGCCCTCGACGGGCGTGCTCTCCTTCACCGTGAACGGCACGCCCGCGAGTGGCCCCAGCTCCTCCCCCGCCGCGCGCCGCCGGTCCGTGCGCGCCGCGGCCTCGCGGGCGCGCTCCGCGAGGAGCTGCGTGACCGCGTTCACCCGCGGGTTGACCTCGGCGATGCGCTCCAGGTGACTGTCGACCAGCTCGGCGGCGGAGACGTCCGCCCGGCGCACCGCCTCCGCCTGCGCGGCGGCCGGCATCCTCCACAGGGCTTCCCGCATGACTGCACCTTTCCTCGTTCGCTGTACCAATGCGCTTGCATCGGAACACTAACCCGGTATCGATGCGCGCGCATCGAATAAACTGCGGGGACGGACACCGGGAGGAGACGGGGCATGCCCAGGCAGGTGGATCACGAGGGCCGGCGGCAGTTGATCGCGGAGGCCGTCTGCGCACTCGTCGACGAGCACGGGCTGGAGGGTGTGACCCTGCGGGACGTGGCCGCCCGCGCGCAGGTGTCGATGGGCGCCGTGCAGCGGTGCTTCCGCACCAAGGAGGAGATGCTCCTCTTCGCGCTCGGCCACATCGGCGAACGGATCGGGGCGCGCGTACGGGCCCGCCTGGTCAGCAGCCCGGCCCAGTCGGCGGGCACCGCGCTGAGCCACGCGGCCACCGAGGTCGCGCTGTTGCGCGAGGAGCACCGGGCCGAGGCCAGGATCTGGCTCGCCTTCGTCGCGCAAGCGGCGGTGAGCCCGGCGCTGGCCGCGACGCTGCGGACGAACTACGCGGACCTCCAGGAGAGGTTCGCCGGGCTCATCGCGGAGGCGGCCGACGGCACGGAGGAGGCGGCGGGGCTCGATCCGCGGCGCGAGGCGCGGGCCCTGCTGGCCCTCGCGGACGGGCTCACCATGCAGCGGCTCATCGGCCACCTGTCCGCGCAGGAGGCGCAGGACGTCCTGCACGCGTATCTGGCCGGCCTGTGGGAGGGGCGGCCCGGGCTCCTGGCGTCCGGCTGACCGGATCCACGTACGGCGAACCGGTCACGCGGGTCCGCTCACGCCGGTCGGGTCCGGGTCAGGCCCGGCCGAAGCGGTCCTCGTCCACCCGTTCCCAGCCGGACGGCACCGTGGGGCGCGGCACGGTACGGCCCTGGCGCCGCCATTCGAGTTCGAGCCGGTCGTAGATCGGTGAGTCCGACACCGGCCGGGGCGCCGGGCGCACGTCCCACGGCACGGGCATCGCCGCCAATGCGGTCGTTGTGCTCTGCATGCCGGGCCAACGACGCGACGGATCCCGCGTGGCGGGACGTGACCGTTTCGTCATCAATGCGCCCGCTCCCGTGTGCCGATGGAGTGACGTTCCCCCTATGTTCGGCCGGGGACCACAGATCGCGCGTCCGACCGCCGCGGCGACCGGGCCCGCCTGTGATGATCACCGCATGGTGACGGGAACGGAGCGGCTCCACGTGTTCGGGGCGACGGCCGGAGAGTTCGGTGGGGCGACGGCGCCGGGGCGGGCGACGGGCGGGGCGGCGACGGAACTCGTCGTGGCCGACTCCTGGCTCGTCGAGAACGGGTGCGTACGGGACTTCGACGGGCACCGGCGCCGGTTCGCGGCAGCGGTGCGCGAGGCGGGCGGGCCCGGCGTCGAGGCCTTCTGGGAAGCCGTCGTACGGCGGCTGCCGGCGGACGGGAGCTGGTTCCCGCGCGCGGAGTACGACGGGGACCGGCTGTGGCTGCGGCTGCGGACCGCGCCGCCGCGCACCCGGCCCGCCGTACGGCTGTGGGTGCCCGGCGCGCCCGATCCGCGCCGGATGCCGCGGCACAAGGGGCCGGACCTCGGCCGGCTGGGCGCGCTGCGCGCGCGGGCGGTCGCGGCCGGGGCGGACGACGCCCTGCTGACCACCCCCGAGGGCGTGGTGCTGGAGACCGCGTCGGCCAGTCTGCTGTGGTGGGAGGACGACACCCTGTGCGTGGTCGACCCGCGGCTGCCGGTGCTGCCCGGGGTGACGGCCGCGTGGGCGGTACGGCGGGCGCGCGCCGAAGGCGTCCGGGTCCGGCAGCGGCGCGTACGGGCGGCGGAGCTGGCCGACCGCGAGGTGTGGACCGCCAACGCCCTGCACGGGATCCGGCCGGTGGTGGCCTGGATCGGAACCGGAATCGGAACCGAAAGCGGGATCCGGGCCGGATCGGGGGCGGGCGCCTGGGCCGGGGCGGAGGCCGGCGCCGGGGTGTGGGCCGAGGTGCGAGCCGGGGCCGCGCCGCGGGCGGCGCGGTGGCGGGCGGCCTGGGCGGCCGCCGCGGAGCCCCTGCCCGGCGGTCCAGGTGGGCCCGGTGCGCCCGGCGCCGTGCCCGTACCCGTGCTCGCCCCCGGCCCGGGCGGAATCCGGCCCTGACCCCGGCCCTCACTCCGGGCCCTGCCCTGGCTCCGGCCCTGTTTCCGGCAGCGGCACTGGCGTCGCTCGGGGCTCCGCCGCCGGGCGGGACGGTCGGCCGTCAGGTCCGGTCGCCGCCCGTCCGGGCGCGGAGTCAGGCCCGGGCCGACCCCGGCTCCGGTCCTGTTCCCGGCGACGGCGCCGGCCGCTCGGGCTCCGCCGCCGCCGGGCGGGACGCCGGCCGTCAGGTCCGGTCGCCCGGCCGGGCCCGGTAGCGGCACAGGTTGAGCAGGAGCAGTGCCGCCTCCGTACCGGCCCGGCCGAAAACCCTGCTGTAGCGGGCGATGACCTGAGTCTCCCGGGACAGGCGGGTGCCCGGCCCGCCCGCGGCCAGGCGGGCCCGCTGGATGTCGTTGACCAGGGCAGCCCGTTGGGTCATCAGGGAGATGATCCGGTCGTCGATGGCGTCGACCTCCGCCAGCAGGACGTCCTCCTGGACCGGGGGCGCGAGGGTCGGGGTGGCGATGGGCATGAGGGGTCTGCCTTCCGTGGTGTCCGGGTATCCGGGTGTCCGTGTGTCCGGGTGTCAGGTCGTCCGGCGTTGCGCGCGGGCCAGGAGATACGCGGCGGCGGTGGCGACCGCGGCGAGCGCCAGTGACCAGGTGAAGGTGACGGCGAAGGCGTCGGCCCGGTCCGCGGGCCGGTCGGCGGCCGCGCCGTCCAGGCGGGTCTGGAGGACCATGACGAGGACCGCGGTGGCGACCGACCCGCCCAGCCGCTGCAGGATCGCCAGCTGCGGCGAGGCGTCGCTGATCCGCGCGGGGTCCAGCGCCCGGAAGGCCGAGGTCATCGCGGGCATCACCGACAGGCCGGCGCCGAAGCCCGACACGGTCATCGCCGCGGCGATCACGGTGTACGGCGTGTCCGCGCCGACCAGGGTGAACGGCACCGCCGCAGCCAGGCTCAGCGCGGCGCCGACGAGCGCGGTGCGGCCGTCGCCCAGCCGCTGCGCGGCGCGCCCGGAGAGCCAGGTGGCCGCGGCCGCGCCGACGCTGGACGGGACCAGCAGCAGCCCGGTGCTGACCGGGTCCTCCTGGCGGACGTCCTGGAAGTACAGCGGCATCAGCACCATGCCCGCGTACATGCCCATCGCGAGGAAGAACGTCGTCAGCGACGCCGCCCGGAAGACGGGGTCCCGGTAGAGGCGTACGTCGAACAGCGGGTGCGCGGTGCGCAGCGTACGGACGACGAACAGGACGAGCAGGACGGCGCCGGCGGCCGTGCAAGGCAGCGCGGCGCCGGAGCCGCCGGCCCCGAGCCCGTACGTGAGGGCGACCATGCCGGTGGAGACGGCGGCGAGTCCGGGGAGGTCCAGCGGCCGGGAGGCCTCCCGCCCCTGGTCGGGAGGCAGGAGGCCCAGGGCGCAGGCGAGTGCCGCGGCACCGACGGGGAGGTTGACCAGGAAGATCCACCGCCAGTCCGCGTAGTGCAGCAGGAGGCCGCCGATGAACGGGCCGAACACCGGGGCCAGCACGATGGGCACGCCCACGGTGGCCATGACGCGTGACATGTTCTGCGGGCCGGCGGTCCGGGCGAGGATCATCTGCCCGACCGGCATGATCAGACCGCCGCCGAGGCCCTGCAGGGCGCGGAACGCGATGAGCTGGGGCGCGTTCTGCGCCACGGCGCACAGCGCGGAGGCCAGCGTGAACAGCACGACGGCCCAGGCGTACGTGCGCCGGGCGCCGAAGCGGCGGGCGGCCCAGCCGGAGACCGGGATGACCGCCGCCACGGCCAGGAGGTAGGCGGTGACGGTCCATTGGACGGTGTCCAGGGTCACCGTGAAGTCCGTGGCCAGCGCGGTGAGGGCGACGTTGACGATGGTCGAGTCGAGGAACGACATCGTCGCTCCCACGATCACGACAGTGGCGGCCCGCCAGACGGCGGGCCCCAGGCCCCGGCCGGCGGGGGCCGGGGCCGGTGCGGTCGGTGCGGTGGTCACAGGGCGGACCCCAGCCAGTGGGCGACGGCGCGGGCGGCGCTCTGCGCGTCGTCTTCCATCATCGTGAAGTGGTCGCCGGGGACGTCGACGGCGGTGTGGGGCAGCGGCCAGGTGGCGCGGTGCCCGCCGCCCTCGACCAGGGAGCGGTCGGCGCCCACGAGCAGGGTCGGTACGGTCACCGGCGCGGGCTGCCAGCCGTGGAACAGCAGGAAGTAGCCGCCCATGGCGGTCAGCCGGGCATCGGTCATCCAGCGCACGTCGGCCTCTCTCTCGAACATCGCGTGGGTCATCTCGGAGCGGAACTCGGGCCGGGCGGCGTCGCCGGGCAGGAACGTGTCGAGCAGCACCAGGCCGGTGGGCGGGGTGCCCCGGCGTTCGAGGTGCGCGGTGACGGCGTGGGCCAGCCAGCCGCCGGAGGAGTAGCCGGCCAGCGCGAACGGCGCGCCCGCGGCACGGCGCAGGACGGCTTCGGCGACGTACGCGACGAGCGCCTCGGCGGTGGCGGGCAGCCGCTCGCCGTCGGCGTAGCCCGGCAGGGGCAGGACGCTGACGTCGCGATGGCCGCGGAACGGCGCGGCGAACCGGGCGAACTGGTGCGGGCTGGACAGGGCCGTGACCGAGGGCAGGCAGATGAGGGCCGGGCCGTGCGGGCCCTCGGCGAGGGTCACCGGCTCCGGTCCGTCGTGGTCGGCGGAGTCGAAGGACGGGCGCAGGACGGACGCCGCGACCAGCAGGTCGGTGCCCTCCTTGACCTTCCCGTCCGCACAGGCCTGCCGGTAGAGGGCGGCCAGCGGCTGGGGTTCGGTGGTGGTGGCGGGGGCCGGCCCGGCCCCGGCGCCCGCCCCGGCGCCCGCCGCGGCGAGCTGCTCGCCGAGGTGTTCGGCGAGGGCGGCCGGGGTGGGGTGGTCGAAGACGGCCGTGGCCGACAGCCGCAGGCCGGTCGCGGTGCCCAGGCTGTTGCGCAGGCGGACGGAGGTGAGGGAGTCGAAGCCGAGCTCCAGGAACTTGCGGTCGGGCTCGACGCGGTCCGCGGAGGCGTGGCCGAGCACCGCGGCCGTGTGGGAGCGGACCAGGGTCAGCAGGTCCGCCGGGGTCAGCGGGCCGGCCGGGGCGGCCGGCGCGGGGCGCTGGTCCCGGGGGGCCACGAGCCCGTGCAGCAGCGGCGGCAGGGCCTCGTGGCGGGCCCGTGCCCGCAGCGCGGGCAGGTCCAGCCGAACGGGTACGGCGAGCGGCTCGCCGAGGGCGGCGGCCGCGTCCAGCAGGGCGAGGGCGTCGGCCGTGGTCAGCGGGGCGATGCCGCCGCGGGAGATGCGGTCGACGTCGGTGGTGTCCAGGCCGCCGGTCATACCGCTGCGTTCGGCCCACAGGCCCCAGGCCAGGGACTGGGCGGGCAGGCCCTGCTGCCGGCGGAGCCGGGCGAGGGCGTCGAGGTAGGCGTTGGCGGCGGCGTAGTTGCCCTGCCCGGGCGCGCCGAGCAGGCCGGATGCGGAGGAGAACAGGACGAAGGCGGTGAGGTCGAGGTCGCGGGTGAGTTCGTGGAGGTTCCACGCGGCGTCGGCCTTGGGCCGCAGGACGGTGTCGAGGCGCTCGGGGGTGAGGGACTCGATGACCCCGTCGTCGAGCACACCGGCGGTGTGGAACACGGCGGTCAGCGGGTGCTCGGCCGGGATGTCCCCGAGCAGTGCGGCCAGGGCCGCCCGGTCGGCGACGTCGCAGGCGGCCACGGTCACCGATACGCCCCGGGCGCCGAGTTCGGCGACGAGGTCGGCGGCGCCGCCCGACCGGCTGGCCAGCAGCAGGTGGCGGACGCCGTGCTCGGCGGCCAGGTGGCGGGCCACGGCCCGCCCCAGCACGCCGGTGCCGCCGGTGATCAGGACCGTGCCGCCGGGGGCGAAGGCGGTCCCGTGGGGTTCGGGGGCGGTGGTGACCCTGGCCAGGCGGGGGGCGCGGGCCACTCCCCCGCGCACGACGAGCTGCGGCTCGGGCGAGGTCAGGTACGGCCGCGGGTCCTCGCCCTCGGCGAGGTCCAGGAGGCCGAAGCGGCCGGGGTGTTCGGACTGTGCCGAGCGCACCAGCCCCCAGACGGCGGCGCCGGCCAGGTCGCGCACCTCGTCGTCGCCCGCGGCGCCGCGGGTGACGACGACCAGCCGTTCGGCGTCGGCGCGGGCGGCCGTGTCCTGGAGGGCCGCCAGCACCTGCGCGACGGCCGCGTGCGGCCCGGCGGAGGTGTCGGCCTCCAGCGCGGCGGCGGCCGGGACCGGATCGGCGGCGGGCGCGGGGGTCCACTCCAGTCGGAAGAGGGAATCCCGGTGGGCGAGGTGCCCTGCGGCCAGGGGCCGCAGGACGAGGGATTCGACGGTGAGCACGGGGCGGCCGGCGCCGTCGGTGGCGGTGAGGGTGACGGCGTCGGCGACCGTGCCGGCGGCGGTGGCGGCACTCACGGCCGCGTCCGCCGCCGCGGCGGAGCCGGCCGCGGTGGCGAAGCCGATGCCCGCGTCGGCCGCAGTGCCGGAGCCGGCGCCCACGCTGGCCGCGGTAGCGGAACCGGCGCCCGCGCTGGCCGCGATGGCGGAGCCGATGCCCACGCCTGCCGCAGTGGCGGAGCCCGTGCCCACGCCAGCCGCAGTAGCGGAGCCCGTCCCCACACCAGCCGCGGTAGCGGAGCCGATGCCCGCGTCGGCCGCAGTGGCGGAGCCGACGCCCGCGCCAACCGCAGTGGCGGAGCCCGTGCCCACGCCAGCCGTAGTGGTGGAGCCCGTGCCCACGCCAGCCGTAGTGGTGGAGCCGGTGGCCGTGCTCGTGCCGGTGCCCGTGTCGGCGGCTCGGGCGATGCGGACGCGGAGCGCTGTGGCGCCGGGGGTGTGGAGGGTGACGTTGTTCCAGGCGAAGGGCAGGCGGACGCCGCTGCCGTCCAGGAAGGAGCCCAGGCCCACCGCGTGGAGCGCGGCGTCGAGCAGGGCGGGGTGCAGGCCGAAGCGGGCGGCGTCCGTGGCCCGGCCGTCGTCGAGGCGGACGTCGGCGAGGACCTCGTCGCCGAGCCGCCAGGCCGCGTGCAGGCCCTGGAAGGCGGGCCCGTAGGCGAGTCCGGCGTCGGCCAGGCCGTCGTAGAAGCCCGTGAGGTCCAGCGGTTCGGCGCCGGCCGGGGGCCAGGCCTGGTCCGCCCCCGCGAGGGCGGCCGCCGAGGCGGGCGGGGCGAGGGCGGCGGGCTCGTCCGCCTCCGCCTCCGCCGGGGCGTCGGCCGGGGCCGGCGGGGCGAGGACGCCGGTCGCGTGCCGGGTCCACGGCGCGTCGGGCTCCGCCGCGGGGCGGGCGTACAGGGCGAGGGGCCGGTGGTCGTCCGCGTCGGCGGGGCCGAGGGCCAGCTGCACCTGGACCGCACCGCGGGCCGGCAGCACCAGCGGTGCCTCCAGGGTGAGTTCCTCCAGCCGCCCGCAGCCGGCCTGCTCACCGGCCCGGACGGCGAGCTCGACGAAGGCGGTGCCGGGCAGCAGCACGGTGTCGCCCACCGCGTGGTCGGCCAGCCACGGCTGCGCGGTCAGCGACAGGCGGCCGGTGAAGAGGCGGTCGTCGGAGGCCGCGAGGGTCACCGACGCGCCGAGCAGCGGGTGGCCGGCCGGGTCCAGGCCCGCCGACGCCACGTCACCGGTGGCCTCGGCGGGCTGGAGCCAGAACCGCTCGCGCTGGAAGGCGTACGTCGGCAGGTCGGTCCGGCGGGCTCCGGGGAAGACCGTGTCCCAGTCCACCGGGACGCCGTGCACATGGGCCTCGGCGAGCGCGGCGGCGAAGCGGGCGGGGCCGCCGTCGCCGCGGCGCAGGGTGCCGATCGCCGTGTCGGGCAGGCCGTGCACGAGGACGGGATGCGCGCTGACCTCGATGAACACATCGTGCCCGGCCCCGAGCAGGGTCTCGGTCGCGTCGGCGAGGAGCACGGTCTGACGCAGGTTGCGGTACCAGTAGCCGGCGTCCAGCCCGGCGCCGTCCTGCCAGTCGGCGGTGACCGTCGAGAAGAAGGGCACTTCGGCCACCCGCGGGGTCACCGCCGCGAGGACGTCGAGCAGCTCGGCGCGGATCTCCTCGACGTGGGCCGAGTGGGAGGCGTAGTCGACGGCGATCCGGCGCGCGCCCTCGACCTCGGCGAGCACGGCCTCCAGGGCTTCCGGGTCGCCGGAGACGACCACGGAGCGCGGGCCGTTGACGGCGGCGAGGGAGAGCCGCTCGTCGAGCAGACCGGCGGCCTCGTCGCGGGAGAGCGGGACGGAGACCATGCCGCCGCGCCCGGAGAGGGCGAGCAGGGCCTTGCTGCGCAGGGCGACGACACGGGCCCCGTCGTCGAGGGTGAGCGCACCCGCGACGCACGCCGCGGCGATCTCCCCCTGCGAGTGGCCCAGGACGGCTGCGGGCTCGACTCCGTACGAACGCCAGAGCGCGGCCAGCGACACCATCACCGCCCACAGGGCCGGCTGGACCACATCCACCCGGGCAAGCGCCTCCTCGTCACCCAGGACCTCCGTCAGCGACCACGCCACGTACGGAGCCAGCGCCCGCTCACACTCCGCCATCCGCTCGGCGAACACCTCACTGGACGCCAGCAGTTCCGCGGCCATGCCCGGCCACTGCGAACCCTGCCCCGGGAACACGAACACGGTCTTGGCTCCGCCGCGTGCCGTTCCGGTGACAAGGCGGGGCGAGGGTTCGCCCGCCGCCAGCGCGGCGAGCCCCTCGGCGAAGCCGGCCTCGTCGGCGGCCAGCACCGCGGCCCGGTGCTCCAGCGCGGCGCGCGAGCGGGCCAGCGACAATCCGATGTCGGCCGGGGAGCGGCCGGGGCGGGCGGCGATGCCGTCGAGCAGGGCGAGCGCCTGACCGCGCAGCGCGGCACCGCTCTTGGCGGACACCACCCAGGGCACCACGGCCGCAGTCGCCGCGTCGGCAGCCGTGGCCGGAGTCGCCTGCGGGGTGGGTTCGGCGACCGCCGCGGGGGTGGGGTCCGGGGACTGTTCGATGATGACGTGGGCGTTAGTGCCGCTCACGCCGAACGAGGAGACCGCGCAGCGGCGGGCGCGGCCGGTGTCGGGCCAGGGCAGCGGGTCGGTCAGCAGCCGGACCTCGCCGGCGGTCCAGTCGACGTGCGGGGTGGGCTCGTCCACGTGGAGGGTGCGGGGCAGGACGCCGTGGCGCATCGCCTGCACCATCTTGATGATCCCGCCGACGCCGGCCGCGGCCTGGGTGTGCCCGATGTTGGACTTCAGCGACCCCAGGTAGAGGGGGTGGCCTGCGGCCCGGTCCTGGCCGTACGTGGCGAGGACGGCCTGGGCCTCGATCGGGTCGCCGAGCGTGGTGCCGGTGCCGTGCGCCTCGACGGCGTCGACGTCCCGCACGCCCAGCCCCGCGCTGCCGAGGGCCTGGCGGATGACACGTTGCTGGGACGGGCCGTTGGGGGCGGTCAGTCCGTTGGAGGCGCCGTCCTGGTTGACGGCCGACCCGCGGATGACGGCGAGGACGGGGTGGCCGTTCGCGCGGGCGTCGGAGAGCCGCTCCAGCAGGAGCAGGCCGGCGCCCTCGCCCCAGCCGGTGCCGTCGGCGGACGCGGCGAAGGACTTGCAGCGGCCGTCGGAGGCCAGTCCGCGCTGGCGGGAGAACTCCACGAAGGTGTTGGGCGTGGCCATGACGGTCGCCCCGCCCGCCAGGGCGAACGCGCACTCCCCCTGGCGCAGGGCCTGGGCGGCCAGGTGCAGGGCCACCAGGGAGGAGGAGCAGGCCGTGTCGACGGTGACGGCGGGGCCCTCCAGGCCCAGCACGTACGAGATCCGGCCGGACAGGACGCTGCCCGCGTTGCCCGTGCTGAGGTAGCCGTCGATGCCCTCGGGCACCGCGCCGTCACCCAGCCGGGAGGCGTAGTCGTGGTACATGACGCCCGCGAAGACCCCGGTCTCGCTGCCGCGCATCGACGTCGGGTCGATACCGGCGCGTTCGAAGACCTCCCAGGCGGTCTCCAGGAGCAGCCGCTGCTGGGGGTCCATGGCGAGGGCCTCGCGGGGCGAGATCCCGAAGAAGCCGGCGTCGAACTCGGGGGCGTCGTAGAGGAATCCTCCCTCGGAGACGTACGAGCGGCCCGCCGCGTCGGGGTCGGCGTCGAAGAGGCCGTCCAGGTCCCAGCCGCGGTCGGTGGGGAAGGCCGCGATGCCGTCGCGGCCGTCGGCCACCAGGTTCCACAGGTCCTCGGGCGAGCGGACCCCGCCCGGGTAGCGGCAGCTCATGGCGACGATCGCGATCGGGTCGTCGTCGGCCGCCGCGCGCCCGGTACGGACAGGGGCACCAGCCGGTTCCGCGGGCCCGGCCCCGGCCCCGGCCAGGCCACCGCGCAGGTGCTCGACCAGGGCGGCGGGGGTGGGGTAGTCGAAGATGAGGGTGGCCGACAGCCGCAGGCCGGTGTCGGCGGTGAGCCGGTTGCGCAGCTCGACCGCCGTGAGGGAGTCGAAGCCGAGTTCGGTGAACGCCTTGGTGAGGTCGACGGCCTGGGCCGAGGCATGGCCGAGGACGGCGCCGACGTGGGTACGGACGAGGTCCGCGAGCTGGGTGTCCGTCCACGCCGTCCGAACGGCCGGGGCGGTGCCGGACGCGGCCGTCCGGCGGGCCGGGCCGCGGACGAGGGAGCGCAGCAGCGCGGGCGGTGTCGCGGCGGCCGCGCCCGCGGGCGGGGTGAGGTCCATGCGGGCCGGGACCAGGACGGCCTCGTCGAACCCGCCGGCGAGGTCGAAGAGTTCCAGGCCCTCGGCGGAGGACAGGGCGGCGACACCGGAGCCGGTGATCCGGTCGCGGTCACCGCCGGCGAGCCGGCCGCCCATGCCGCTGCCCTCGGCCCACAGGCCCCAGGCCAGGGACACCGCGGGCAGGCCCTGGGCGGCGCGGTGCTGGGCGAGGGCGTCGAGGAAGGCGTTGGCGGCGGCGTAGCCGGCCTGGCCGGGGGCGCCGAACACGCCAGCGGCCGAGGAGAACAGCACGAACGCCGACAGTCCGAGGTCCGCGGTGAGCTCGTGCAGGTGCCAGGCGGCATCGGCCTTGGGCCGCAGGACGGTGTCGATCCGTCCCGCGTCCAGCGAGCCGATCACCCCGTCGTCGAGGACGCCGGCGGCGTGGACGACGGCGGTCAGCGGGCAGTCGGCGGGGATCCGGCCGAGCAGCCGCGCCAGGTCGTCGCGGTCGCTGACGTCGCAGGCCTCGACGGCGACGGTCGCGCCCGCCGCGGTGAGCTCGGCGGCGAGTTCGGCCGCGCCCTGGGCGGCGGGGCCGCGGCGCCCGGCCAGCAGCAGGCTCCGTACGCCGTGTTCGGCCACCAGGTGGCGGGCGAGCAACGCGCCCAGACCGCCGGTGCCGCCGGTGATCAGGACGGTGCCGTCCGGGTCCCAGGCGCGGGCCGGGCCCGGGGCGGGGACCCGGGTCAGCCGGGGGGCGAGCGGGCGGCCGTCGCGGAGGGCGAGCTGCGGCTCGTCGAGCCCGGCCAGGAGCCCGATGTCCACACCGGCGGTATCGGCGTCGGCGTCGAGGTCGACCAGGCGGAAGGTGTCCGGGTTCTCGGCCTGCGCCGAGCGGACCAGGCCCCACAGCGCGCTGTGGCCGAGGTCGTCGACCGCGTCGCCGGGGCGGGCGGCCACGGCGCCGCGGGTCACGAGGACCAGCTGGGAGGAGGCGCACCGCGGGTCGGCGAGCCAGCCCTGGAGGAGGGCGAGGACGCGGTGGGTGGCGGTGTGCGCGGTGGCGGCCGGGCCGGCGGCACCGGGCGCCGCGTCGTCCTCGGCGCAGCGGACGAGGACGGTGTCCGGAACCGTGTCCAGCGCGGCCAGTTCGGCCGCCGAGCCGATCCAGCGGCCGGGCGCGGTGCCCCCGACGGGGGCCGCCTCCGTCGGCAGCGGTACGGGCGTCCAGTCGAGCCGGAACAGCGCGTCGCGGTGGCGCTGTGCGCGCGGGGCCGTCGCCGGCCGCAGGGCGAGTGCCTCGACCGTGGCCACGGGTGCGCCCGCCGGGTCGGCGACGTCGAGGGCCACCGTGTCGTGGCCGGCCGGGGACAGCCGTACGCGCAGGGCCGAGGCCCCGGAGGCGTGCAGTGTCACACCGCGCCACGAGAACGGCAGGCTGGCACCGCCCTCGGCGACGAAGTCACCCAGGCCGACGGCGTGCAGGGCCGCGTCCAGCAGGGCGGGGTGCAGGCCGAAGCGGGCGGCGTCCGCCTCCTGCGGCAGCCGCACCTCTGCGAACACCTCGTCGCCGCGCCGCCAGACGGCCCGCAGCCCCTGGAACGCGGGGCCGTAGCCGAATCCGACGTCGGTGAGGTGCTCGTACAGCCCCTCGACGGATACCTCTTCGGCGTCGGCCGGGGGCCACGCGGTGAGGTCCGCGCCGGGGAGGGAGGAGGTCGTCGGGGCCAGGAGGCCCGTGGCGTGCCGGGTCCAGGGCTCGTCGGCGTCGGCGTGCCGGGAGTGGAAGGTCACGGTACGGCGGCCGCTCTCGTCGGCGGCGGCCACGGCCACCTGGAGCTGGACGGCGCCCTCCGCGGGCAGGACGAGCGGGGCCTCGATGGTCAGCTCGTCGAGCCCGGCGCAGCCGACCTGGTCGCCGGCGCGGACGGCGAGCTCGACGAAGGCGGTGCCGGGGACGAACACCGTGCCGAGGACGGCGTGGTCGGCGAGCCAGGGGTGGCTGCGCAGGGAGAGCCGGCCGGTGAACAGCACCTGGTCGGCGTCGGCCACGGAGACCATGGCCCCGAGCAGCGGGTGCTCGGCGGCGCCGAGCCCGGCGGCCGTCACATCACCGGCGGGGGAGGTCTCGGGCCAGTAGCGCTGCCGCTGGAAGGGGTACGCCGGCAGCTCCAGGCGCCGGCCGGGCAGCAGCAGCCCGGTGTCGACGGGCAGGCCGCGGGTCCAGGCGTCGGCGAGGGCGGCGAGGAAGGCCTCCGCCTCCGGACGGTCCTTGCGCAGCACCGGCGTCAGCAGCCCGGCGAACTCCTCCGGCAGTGACTGACCCGCCATCGCGGACAGCACGCCCTGCGGACCCAGCTCCAGGAAATGGCCCACACCCTGCTCCGCGAGGTGTCGGATCCCGTCGCCGAAGCGGACCGCGCAGCGGACGTGCTCCACCCAGTAGGCGGCCGAGAACTCCGTGACCTGCTCACCGGTCACGTTCGACACGACCGGGATCACCGGATCCGCGTACGTCAGCTGTTCCGCGACCTCGCGGAACGCCGCCAGCATCGGCTCCATCAGCGGGGAGTGGAACGCGTGCGAGACCGTCAGGCGCTTGGTCTTCCGCCCCTGCCCGGCGAACGCGGCCGCGACGTCCAGCACCGCGCCCTCGGCCCCGGAAACCACCACGGACCGCGGCCCGTTGACGGCCGCGATGTCGACGCCGGCGCCCAGCAGCGGACGTATCTCGTCCTCCGTCGCCTGGACGGACACCATCGCACCGCCCTCGGGCAGCTCCCCCATCAGCCGGCCCCGCGCGGCCACCAGGCGCGCCGCGTCGGCGAGGGACAGCACTCCGGCGGCGTGCGCGGCCGCGATCTCACCGATCGAATGACCGGCGACGAAGTCAGGCCGCAGACCGAAGGACTCGACGAGTCGGTAGAGCGCCACCTCCACGGCGAACAGCGCCGGCTGGGTGAACTCGGTCCGGTGGACCCGATCCCCGTCCCCGAACACCACATCCTTCAGCGGCAGTTCGAACTGCGCACACACCTCGTCGAAAGCCGAGGCGAACACGGGGTACGACGCGTACAGCTCACGCCCCATCCCCGCCCGCTGCGCACCCTGCCCCGAGAACAGGAACGCCAGGGCCCCGTCCGTCGGCGTGCCCACGAGCAGGTTTTCGCGGGTGCCGGCCGGTACGACGGCCCGGTGGTCGAAGGCCGGGGCGACGGCCAGGGAGTGGGCCAGGTCGGCCGGGTCGGGCTCGGGGTGGCCCTGGGCGGCGAAGGAGCCGATCTGTGCGGCCCGGGCGCGCAGCGCCTCGGGGGTGTGCGCCGACAGCAGCCAGGGCAGGGCGCTCGCGTGCGGGAGCCGCGGTGCCTCGGGCCGGGGCGGCCGGGCGTCCTCGGGCGCGGCCTGCTCGACGATCAGGTGGGCGTTGGTGCCGCTGACGCCGAAGGCCGAGACGCCGGCCCGGCGCGGCGCACCGGTCTCGGGCCACGGCACCGGCTCCGTGAGCAGGCGTACGCCGCCGGCGCTCCAGTCGACGTGCGGGGTCGGCTCGTCGACGTGCAGGGTGCGGGGCAGCATGCCGTGCTGGATGGCGAGGACCATCTTGATGACGCCCGCGACGCCGGCCGCGGCCTGCGTGTGACCCAGGTTGGACTTGACCGACCCCAGCCACAGCGGCCGGTCCGCGGGGCGGCCGCGGCCGTACGTGGCGAGCAGGGCGTGGGCTTCGATGGGGTCGCCGAGGCGGGTGCCGGTGCCGTGGGCCTCGACGGCGTCGACGAGGTCGGCGGTGAGGCGGGCGCCGGCCAGGGCCTGGCGGATGACGCGCTGCTGGGCGGGGCCGTTGGGTGCGGTCAGCCCGTTGGACGCGCCGTCCTGGTTGACGGCGGAGCCGCGGATGACGGCGAGGACGGGGTGGCCGTGGCGCCGGGCGTCGGAGAGCCGTTCGAGGACGAGCAGCCCCGCTCCCTCGCCCCAGCCGGTGCCGTCCGCGGCGGCGGCGAACGGCTTGCAGCGGCCGTCGGAGGCCAGGCCGCGCTGGCGGGAGAACTCGACGAAGACGCGCGGGGTCGCCATGACGGTGGCGCCGCCCGCGAGCGCGAGGGTGCACTCGCCGCGGCGCAGCGCCTCGGCGGCCAGGTGCAGGGAGACGAGGGAGGAGGAGCAGGCGGTGTCGATGGTGACGGCCGGGCCCTCCAGGCCGAGGACGTACGACAGCCGGCCCGAGAGCACGCTGGCGGCGTTGCCGGTGCCGATGTAGCCCTCCAGGCCCTCCTCCGAGGTGGCCGGGGTGGAGCCGAACAGGCTGCCGTAGTCCTGTCCGTTGGTGCCGACGAACACGCCGGCGCGGCTGCCGCGCAGGGCCGCCGGGTCGAGGCCGGCCCGTTCGAGGGCCTCCCAGGCGACTTCGAGGAGCAGGCGCTGCTGCGGGTCCATGGCGCGGGCCTCGCGCGGGCTGATGCCGAAGAAGGCCGGGTCGAAGTCGGCGGCCGCGCCGAGGAATCCGCCCTCGCGGACGTACGAGGTGCCCGCCCGGTCGGGGTCGGGGTCGTAGAGGGCGCCGAGGTCCCAGCCGCGGTCGCCGGGGAAGGGGGCCAGGGCGTCGGTGCCGTCGGACAACAGGGTCCACAGCTGTTCCGCGGAGGTCACCCCGCCGGGGAAGCGGCAGCCCATGCCGACGATGGCGATCGGCTCGTGGGTGCGGTCCTCGGCGTCCTGGAGGCGGCGGTTGGCCTCGTCCAGGTCGGCCGTGACCCGCTTGAGGTAGTCAAGGAGCTTGGTCTCGTTCGCCATGTCAGCGGGTCCCGTACTTCTGGTCGATGTAGGCGAACAGGTCGTCCGCCGTGTCCAAGGTCGGCCGGGTGTCGTCACCCGGTGCGCCGTCCGGGCCGGCGGCGGCGCCGCGGGCCAGGGTCAGCAGGGTCTGGAGGCGTGCGGCGGCGTCGGCCCGTACGCCGGGGTCGTCGACGGCCGCGAGGGCGTCGCCCAGGCGGTCGAGGTCGGCCAGCAGGCGGGTGGCGGCGGTGCCGCCGAGTTCCGTGGCGAGGAAGTCCGCCAGGGCCTGCGGGCTGGGGTGGTCGAAGACGACGGTGGTGGGGAGGTCGAGCCCGGTGCGGGCGCCGAGGACGTTGCGCAGGTCGACGGCCATGAGGGAGTCGAAGCCGAGGTCGCGGAAGGGCTGGCCGGGGGCGACGGCTCCGGGGCCGGGGTGGCCGAGCACGGCGGCGGCCTGCGTGCGGACGAACTCCAGCAGGGCCTCGGCGCGTTCGGCGTCCGGCAGCAGGGTGATCCGGTCCCGCCAGGCGTCGTCGGCGTCGTCGGCACGGCGGGGGGCCGCCTCGGGGACGCCGGCGAGCAGGGGGCTGGGCCGGACGGTCGTGAATCCGGGGGCGAACAGCTCCCAGTCGATGTCGGCGACGGCCACGGCGGGGTCGCCGTGGTCGAGGGCGTGCTGGAGTCCGGCGATCGCGGCGTGCGGCGGCATGGGCCGTACGCCGTGGCGGCGCAGCCGCTCGCCGACGGCTGCCTCGTCCTCGGCCATGCCGCCGCCGGCCCAGGCACCCCAGGCGACGGCGGTGGCGGGCAGGCCGTCGGCGTGCCGCTGGTCGGCGAGCGCGTCGAGGAAGGCGTTGGCGGCGGCGTAGTTGGCCTGCCCGGCGCCGCCCACGGCGCCGGCGAACGAGGAGAAGAGGACGAACGCCGACAGGTCGCGGTCGCGGGTCAGCTCGTGCAGGTGGCGGGCCGCGTCCGCCTTGGGGCGCAGGACCCTCGCGAAGCGTTCGGGGGTGAGGGCGGCGAGCACGCCGTCGTCGAGGACGCCGGCGGTGTGGACGACGGCGGTCAGCGGCAGGTCGGCGGGGATGGCGTCCAGGACGGCCGCGAGCTGCGTCCGGTCGGCGGCGTCGCAGGCGGCGAGGGTGACCTTGGCGCCGGCCGCGGTGAGTTCGGCGGCCAGTTCGAGGGCGCCGGGGGCCCGTTCGCCGCGGCGGCTGGTGAGGACCAGGTGCTCGGCGCCGGCGCCGGCCAGCCAGCGGGCGATGTGGCCGCCGAGTGCGCCGGTGCCGCCGGTGACGAGGACGGTGCCGGAGGGCCGCCACGGGGTGACGGGGGCCGACGTACGGCGGATCCGGGCGAGCCGGCGGGCCGACACGCCGTCCGGGCGGAGGGCGAGCTGGTCCTCGCCGCCGGGGCGGGCCAGCAGGCCGCACAGCCGGGCGAGGGCGGTGTCGTCGAGGTGGCCGGGCAGGTCGATCAGGCCTCCCCAGCGGGCGGGGGTCTCCAGGGCGGCCGCCCGGCCCAGTCCCCAGACCTGGGCCTGGTGGGGGTCGGTGAGCCGGTCACCGGGGCCGGTGGACACCGCGCCGCGGGTGGCGCACCACAGGGGGGCGCCGATCCCGGCCTCGCCGAGCGCCCGGTGGAGGGCGAGGGCCGGCTCCAGACCGCCGTCGCCGGCCGGGCCGGGCAGCAGCAGGACGCCCGCGCAGCCGGTCTCGTCACTGGTCTCGTCAGTGGTCTCGTCACCGGTGGCGGCGGCCAGGGTCCGGCGCAGGCGGTCGGCCAGGGCGAGCGGGTCGTGGCCGGTGGCGGGCAGGTGCAGGGGCAGGGCGGTGGCGCCGAGCCGGTTCAGCGCCCGCGTGACGAGGTCGAGGTCGGACGGGCCGGCGCCGGTACCGGCGTCGCCGCGGCCGATCACGAGCCAGGTGCCGGAGGGGCCGGCGCCGGCCGGGTCGGTGAGGGGCTGCCACTCGATGCGGTACTGCAGGGCCGCCGACGGGTCGGCCTCGGCACCCGGGGCCGCCGGGGCCGGGCCGCCGGGGCGGGCCCAGTAGCGGGTGCGCCGGAACGCCGTCGTGGGCAGGTCCACGCGGCGGGCGCCGGTGCCGGCGAAGACCGCGTTCCAGTCGGGAGCCGTGCCGTGGACGAACAGCTCGCCGAGGGCGGTGGCGACGCTGTGCGCCTCGGGGCGGTCGCGGCGCAGTGCCGGCACCAGGACGGCGTCGGGGGAGCTCAGGCAGGCCCGCCCGGCGGCGGTCAGGACGCCGGAGGGACCGAGCTCGGCGAAGCGGCGTACGCCCTGGGCCTCCAGGTGCCGCATGCCGTCGTGGAAGCGGACGGCCTCGCGGACGTGCCGCACCCAGTAGCCGGGGGTGCGCAGTTCGGCGGGGTCGGCCGTGCGTCCGGTGGTGTTCGACACGAGGGGGACGGCCGGCGCGTGGAAGGTGAGGGTGCCCGCGATACGGCCGAACTCGGCGAGCATCGGTTCCATCAGGTGCGAGTGGAAGGCGTGGCTGACGTTGAGCGGCTTGGTGCGGTGGCCGGCGGCCTCCAGCGCGGCGGCGGTCCGCTCGACGGCCGCCCGGTCGCCGGAGACGACGGTGGCCCGCGGGCCGTTGACGGCGGCGATCCCGGCGCCCGGCGCCAGCGTCGCGCGTACCTCGTCCTCGGTGGCCTGCACCGAGATCATCGCACCGCCCTCGGGCAGCGCCTCCATGAGCCGTCCGCGGGCCGCGACGAGCGTGGCCGCGTCGGCGAGGGAGAGCACGCCGGCCGCGTGCGCGGCGGTCAGCTCGCCCACCGAGTGGCCGAGCAGGAAGTCCGGGCGGACGCCCCAGGCGGTGAAGAGCCGGAAGAGGGCGGTCTCCAGGGCGAACAGCCCGGCCTGCGTGTACTGCGTGCGGTCCAGCGGCGTGCCGGCTCCGCCGGCCGGCGTGCCGTCGCCGAACACCACGTCGCGCAGCGGCCGTTCCAGGTGGCGGTCGAGGGCGGCGCAGGCCGCGTCGAAGGCCTGCGCGAAGACCGGGTGGGCGGCGTACAGCTCGCGTCCCATCCCGGCGCTCTGGGCGCCCTGGCCGGTGAACAGGAAGGCCAGCCCGCCGGAGCCGTCGGCGGCGCCGCTCAGGACTCCGGGTGCCGGGGTGCCGGCCGTGAGCGCCGCCAGCCCGTCCAGGAGGGTGTCCCGGTCGGCGGCGACGACGGCCGCGCGCCGGCCGAGGGCGGCGCGGGTGGTGGCGAGGGAGAGGCCGAGGTCGCGGGGGCGCAGGGCGGGGTCGGCCGTGAGCCGGGCGTGCAGGCGCGCGGCCTGGGCGCGCAGGGCGTCGTCCGTGCGGGCGGTCACCACGGCGACGACGGGGGCCGGCTGGCCGCCGCCGTCCGTGCCCCGGTCCGCTCCGGACGCCACGGATGCCACCGACGCCCCTGGTACGGCAGGCGTCGCGCGCGTTCCCGGCTCCTCCGGTTCCCCCGGTGCACCGGCCGCATCCGCCTCCTCCGTGGCGGCGGACGCCTGTTCCAGGATCACGTGGGCGTTGGTTCCGCTGATACCGAAGGAGGAGACGCCGGCGCGGCGCGGCTGGCCGGTGTCGGGCCAGTCGGTGTTCTCGGTCAGCAGCCGTACCGTGCCCGCCGACCAGTCGACGTTGGGTGTCGGCTCGTCCACGTGCAGCGTGCGCGGCATGACACCGTGACGGATGGCCTCCACCATCTTGATCACACCCGCCACCCCGGCAGCCGCCTGGGTGTGCCCGATGTTCGACTTCACCGACCCCAGCCCCAGCGGCCGCCCCACCGGACGCCCCCGCCCATACGTCGCCAGCAGCGCCTGCGCCTCGATCGGATCACCCAGCGTCGTCCCCGTCCCATGCGCCTCCACCACGTCCACCTGCTCCGCGGTCAGCCGGGCATCGGCCAGCGCCTCCTCGATGACCCGCTGCTGGGCGGGGCCGTTGGGGGCGGTCAGCCCGTTGCTCGCCCCGTCCTGGTTGACGGCGGAGCCGCGGATGACGGCGAGGACGGGGTGGCCGTGGCGCCGGGCGTCGGAGAGCCGTTCGAGGACGAGCAGCCCCGCTCCCTCGCCCCAGCCCGTGCCGTCGGCGGCCGCCGCGAAGGCCTTGCACCGGCCGTCGCGGGCCAGCCCGCCCTGCCGGCTGAACTCGGCGAACAGGGTGGGCATCGACATCACGGTCGCGCCGCCGGTCAGGGCGAGATCGCATTCCCCGCGCCGCAGGGCCTGGGCGGCCAGGTGCAGGGCGACCAGCGAGGCCGAGCAGGCGGTGTCGACCGTGACGGCCGGCCCCTGGAACCCGTAGACGTAACTGAGGCGCCCGGACAGGACGCTGGCCGCGTTGCCGGTCATGATGTGGCCGGCGAGGTCGTCGCCGGAGTGGACGGCGACGGGGGCGTAGTCCTGGCCGTTGGTGCCGATGAACACGCCCGTACGGCTGCCGCGCAGCGCGTCCGGGGCGATCCCGGCCCGCTCGACGGCCTCCCAGGAGGTCTCCAGCAGCAGCCGCTGCTGCGGGTCCATGGCGAGGGCCTCACGCGGCGAGATCCCGAAGAACCCCGCGTCGAAATCGCCCGCGTCCGCCAGGAATCCGGCCCGGCGGGCGTACGAGGCGCCGGCGCCGTCCGGTCCGCCGGACAGCAGCTCGTCCAGGTCCCAGCCCCGGTCGGTGGGGAAGCCGGTCATGGCGTCGCCGCCGGAGACCAGCAGCTGCCAGAGGTCTTCGGGGCTCTGGACACCGCCGGGAAAGCGGCAGGCCATGGCCACGACGGCGATCGGCTCGGCGGCCCGGTGCTCGTTCTCGCGCAGGCGTTCCCTGGTCTGTTCGAGTTCGGCCGAGACGCGCTTGAGGAAGTGGCGGAGTTTGTCTTCGTTGGACACGTGGAGGTGCTCCCTGGCGGAGGGGTGGGCGGCGGGCGGCGGGGCGGCGCTCATGAGATGCCGAACTTCTCGCCGAGCAGCCCGAACAGTTCGTCGTCGGTCGCGCTCTCGTACGCGTCGGCGCTCGTCCGGGCGGCGACGCGGCCGTCGGGGCGGTCGGGGTCGGCGTCCTGCCACTGGGCCACGAGGGCCTGCAGCCGCCGCATGATCGTGGTGTGGTCGGCGGCGCCGGGTACGACGCCGGCGAGGGCCTGCTCGAGGCGGCTGAGCTCGCCCAGCCCGGCGGCACCGGCGCTGCCGCCGCCGTCCCCGCCGTCCCCGCACAGTTCGTGGCGCAGGTGGCCGGCCAGGACGGCGGGGGTGGGGTGGTCGAAGACCAGCGTGGCGGGCAGGTCCAGCCCGGTCGCGGTGCTCAGCCGGTTGCGCAGCTCGACCGCCGTCAGCGAGTCGAACCCGGCCTCGCGGAAGGCGCGTCCGGCGATGACGTCCTGGGGCGAGCCGTGTCCGAGCACGGCCGCCACGTGCGTACGGACCAGATCGAGGACGGTCCGTTCACGGGCGTCGGCGGGCAGGGCGAGGAGGGTGTCGCGCAGGGACGCGCCGGCCGTCCGGCCCTCGTCCACGGCTTCGAGGACGGCGCGGGCCTCGGCGACGCCGGTGAGCAGCGGGCTCGGGCGGGCGGAGGTGAACCCGGACGCGAAACGCTCCCAGTCGACTCCGGCGACGACCAGGGTCGTCTCGTCGCGGTCCAGGGACTGCTGGAGCGCCGTGATCGCCAGGTCCGGAGCCATCGGTACGAGCCCGCCGCGCCGCATGCGCTCGGCGACGACGGCGGACTCGGCCGCGAGGCCGCTGTCCCCCCATGCACCCCAGGCGATGGAGGTGGCGGGCAGCCCGTCCGCGCGCCGCTGCTCCGCCAGCGCGTCCAGATAGGCGTTGGCAGCCGCATAGTTACCCTGCCC
>NZ_JBVJDL010000006.1:65607-332208 GCF_055582305.1 Streptomyces sp. NPDC042102 | reverse complement strand
TTCTCAAGGTGCGGACGCTTCCTTTGTACTGACCCTCGCGGGCTTTCCTCCGGGCGCTTCCTTCGTTCTTGCGTTTCCGACTCTATCAGATCTTTCCGATCCGATTTCCTCGGTGCTTTCCAGGTTTTCGCTTTCGCGTTTCCCTTTCCGGCGTTTCCGACTCTATCAGAAGTTTTCCACCGGTTTTCCCGGTGTTCAGATCCTGATGAGGAATCGGGGTGTGCTCCACCGTGGAATCCAGTTCCAGATCGGGAGCGAAGAAGATCTTATCAAGTTGCCCTCGCACTGTCCAGTCCGAGGCAACCGTTCAAATCTACCTCCCCACACCGACTGTGTCAACAGTCTTTGCGGGACGACGAGGAGACTAGCAGCTCGGCGGGGTGCTCCGCACATCGGGCGGTGTCAGGCCGCGGTGGGCTGTGTCGCGCTCTGGTCGGCGGCCTCCACGTCGCCCACCTCGCCGGCCCGTGCGGCACGGCCGCCGAGCACGTAGACGTAGACCAGGAAGGCCGCCTCGGCCACGACGCCGATGGTGATCCGGGCCCACGTGGGCAGGCCGGAGGGGGTGACGAAGCCTTCGATCAGGCCGGCGACGAAGAGGACCACCGCCAGGCCGATGGCCATGCCCAGGGCGGCCCGGCCCTGCTCGGCGAGGGCGGCGCGGCGCGTGCGCGGACCCGGGTCGATGACCGTCCAGCCCAGGCGCAGGCCCATGCCGGCGGCGACGAAGACGGCGGTCAGTTCGAGCAGGCCGTGCGGGAGGATCAGGCCGAGGAAGACGTCCAGGCGGCCGGCGGAGGTCATCAGTCCGATGCCGACGCCGAGGTTCGCCATGTTGAGGAAGAGGATCCACAGCACCGGGAGCCCCAGGAAGGCGCCCAGGACCAGGCACATCGCGGCCGCCCGCGCGTTGTTCGTCCACACCTGGGCGGCGAACGACGCCGCGGGGTGGCTGGAGTAGTACGTCTCGTAGCCGCCGCCGGGCTTCGTGAGTTCCTTGAGCTCCTGCGGGGCGGCGATCACGCTCTGCACCTCGGGGTGCGTGGCTATCCACCAGCCGATGAGCACGCCCAGCGCCGTGGACAGCAGTGCGGTGGGGATCCACCAGCGGCGGCTGCGGTAGACGGCGGCCGGGAAGCCCGCGGTGAAGAACCGCGCGACGTCGCGCCAGCCGGCGCGGCGGGTGCCGGTCACGGCCGAGCGGGCGCGGGCGACGAGCTGGGTCAGCCGCCCGGTGAGCAGGGGATCGGGAGCGCTGGACTGGATCAGGGACAGGTGCGTCGAGGTGCGCTGGTAGAGCGTGACGAGCTCGTCCGCCTCCGCACCGGTCAGCGCGCGGCCACGGCCCAGGAGCTGCTCCAGCCTGTCCCATTCCGCCCGGTGTGCGGCCACGAAGACGTCGAGATCCATCCGGTTTACCGCTCCCCTGCCCCAGGTCCCTTACTCGTACTGTGGTCAGCTTGGCAGACTTGCAGGACAAGGGGCGGGTCAGGTCACGTGAAGGGTGTGCATCGGTGAGCGATCTGGTGACGGGGGACGCGGTCGTCCTGGGGCTGAGGCCGGCACGACTGCCGAGCCGGGCGCTGGCGATCCTCCTCGATCTCTGCGTCTACGTCACCGGATACCTGCTGCTGTCGATCGGGCTGGCCGTCGCGACCGCGTCGCTGGACGACGCCGCCGTCGCCGCCGTGTCGGTCGCGTCGTTCATCCTCGTGCTGGTCGGTGTGCCGATCGCCGTGGAGACGCTGAGCCGGGGGCGTTCGCTGGGCAAGCTGGCGTGCGGGCTGCGGGTCGTACGGGACGACGGCGGCCCGATCCGGTTCCGGCACGCGCTGGTGCGCGGGGCGATGGGGATGGTCGAGCTGCTGGGCACCTTCGGGACCGTGGCCGTGATCTCGTCGCTGGTCTCGGAGAACGGGCGGCGGCTCGGGGACGTGTTCGGAGGGACGCTGGTGGTCCGCGAGCGGGTGCCGGCGGCGCGGGTGATGCCGGTGCCGCCTCCGCCGCCGTGGCTCGCCGGGCGGTTCACCGGGCTGGACCTGTCGGCCGTACCGGACGGGCTGTGGCTCGCGATACGCCAGTACCTGACGCGGATGGGGCAGCTGGACCCGCAGATCGGTGCCGCGATGGCGGTGAAGCTGGCCGACGACCTGGTGGCGAAGACGGGTACGCCCCCGCCGGCCGGGGTGCCGGCCGCCGCGTACCTGGCGGCGGTGGTGCACGAGCGGCAGACGCGTGACGCGGCGCGGGCCTTCAGCAGCGCGCCGGGGCACCAGCACCCGGGGCAGCAGGGGTACCAGCACCCGCACCAGCACCCGGGATACCAGTACCCGGGGCACGCTCCTCACCACCCGCAGGGGCAGCAGCCCCAGGCGTACGGGGCGCCCGGTCAGCCGGCGCCGTATCCCGGGCCGTATCCCGGGCCGGGGGCCGCTCCGGTCCAGGCCCCGGTTGCGACGCCCGCGCAGCCCGCTCCCGCGCAGCCCGTTCCCGTGCCGCCGGCCTCCGGTGGGTTCGCGCCGCCGTCCTAGCCGTCCTAGCCGTCCTGGGGGAACGTCGACGGCGGGCTCTCCAGGTGTTCGAGCTCGATGCCGGGGGCCGAGAGGACCACGTCCCCGGCCAGGTGCACCGTGTGGACCTCGCCCGTGTCCAGGGCGCTGACGCGGTACTCGTCCACCGTCAGGGGGCCGCTGTCCGTGGCGTGCGCCTCGCTCTTCAGCAGGGCCCAGGCCTGGTCCACCGTGCGGGGGGCGAGGACCGGGTCGGTGAAGTGGACGAGCCGGACCCGGGTCGCGGGGGCACCCGGGGTCAGGCGCAGCAGGCGTGCGGTGGCGACGAGGAAGGCCGGGGAGCTGCCGGTGAAGGCGGGGGCGTGCACGTTGCCCTCGGTCGCCTCGGTCCCGGTGGGGTCGGTGCGGACCCAGGTGACGCCGTCGATGGCGGCGGCGCGGACCTGCCAGCTCGCGGCGTTCAGTTCGAGGCGGATGGGGCGGCCGAGTTCGTCGATGGCCAGGTCGACGGAGCCGCGGTGCTCGCCGCCGGGGCCGGTGAGCTGGGAGACGTAGCGCCAGCCGGAGGGGCCGGGGGCGCAGTGGAAGTGCTCTTCGTAGAGGGGGGTGTGGTCGTGGGGGTCGTGGAGCGAATAGCGGCCGCGGGGCATGGGCGTTCCTGACGTCTGACGTGCGGAGGGGCCGGAGGCGCCCGGAGATGCGAGGCAGGCCCCCGGCAACGGGTGCCGGGGGCCTGCCTTCGGTGCGGGTGTTTCCTGCTGCCTGCTACCTGCTGCCTGCTGCCGCTCGGGGCGAGGCTCAGTAGCGGTAGTGGTCCGGCTTGTACGGGCCCTCGACCTTGACGCCGATGTAGTCGGCCTGCTCCGGGCGCAGGGTGGTGAGCTTGACGCCCAGCGCGTCGAGGTGGAGGCGGGCGACCTTCTCGTCGAGGTGCTTGGGGAGCACGTAGACGTCGGTCGGGTACGCGTCGGGCTTGGTGAAGAGCTCGATCTGGGCCAGGGTCTGGTCCGCGAAGGAGTTCGACATCACGAAGGACGGGTGGCCGGTGGCGTTGCCGAGGTTGAGCAGCCGGCCCTCGGACAGCACGATCAGGACCTTGCCGTCGGGGAAGGTCCAGGTGTGGACCTGCGGCTTGACCTCGTCCTTGACGATGCCCTCGGTCTTCGCGAGACCGGCCATGTCGATCTCGTTGTCGAAGTGGCCGATGTTGCCCACGATGGCCTGGTGCTTCATCTTGGCCATGTCCGAGGCCATGATGATGTCCTTGTTGCCGGTGGTGGTGATGAAGATGTCGGCCGTCTCCACCACGTCGTCCAGCGTCGCGACCTGATAGCCGTCCATCGCGGCCTGCAGGGCGCAGATGGGGTCGATCTCGGTGACGATGACGCGGGCGCCCTGGCCGCGCAGGGACTCGGCGCAGCCCTTGCCGACGTCGCCGTAGCCGCAGACGACCGCGACCTTGCCGCCGATGAGGACGTCGGTGGCGCGGTTGATGCCGTCGATCAGGGAGTGGCGGCAGCCGTACTTGTTGTCGAACTTCGACTTGGTGACGGCGTCGTTCACGTTGATCGCCGGGAAGAGCAGGCTGCCCTCGGCCATCATCTCGTAGAGGCGGTGGACACCGGTGGTGGTCTCCTCGGTGACGCCGCGGATCTCGGACGCGAGCTGCGTCCACTTCTGCGGGGTCTCGCCCAGGGTGCGGTTGAGGAGCGTGAGGATGTGGCCGTACTCCTCGGAGTCCGCGGTGGCCGGGTCCGGGGCGGCGCCGGCCTTCTCGAACTCGACGCCCTTGTGGACGAGGAGGGTGGCGTCACCGCCGTCGTCGAGGATCATGTTCGGGCCGCCGGTGGGCGTGTTCGGCCAGGTCAGGGCCTGCTCCGTGCACCACCAGTACTCCTCCAGCGTCTCGCCCTTCCAGGCGAAGACGGGGACGCCCTGCGGGTTCTCCGGGGTGCCGTTCGGGCCGACGGCGATGGCCGCGGCCGCGTGGTCCTGGGTGGAGAAGATGTTGCAGGAGGCCCAGCGGACCTCGGCGCCGAGGGCGACCAGGGTCTCGATCAGGACGGCGGTCTGCACGGTCATGTGCAGGGAGCCGGTGATCCGGGCGCCGGCGAGGGGCTGGGCCTCGGCGTACTCCTTGCGGATCGACATCAGGCCCGGCATCTCGTGCTCGGCGAGGGTGATCTCCTTGCGGCCGAAGGCGGCGAGGGAGAGGTCTGCGACCTTGAAGTCCATGCGTGCTGCTCCTCATGGTTCGTCGAGAGGGTGGGTACGGCTGAGCCGTGCACCTCGGGGGGCGCACCGGGCGCAGTCCGTCGGGGGCCCTCTCTCCCCTCGGCCGGTCGCGAGGACCGCCCGACCCGCCATCAGCAGCGACGTCTGACACCGCCTAAGAATCTACACCGATCGGCCCAGCGGACCCCAGCCCGCCGAGGGACATGTCCCAGCCAGGTCCCTCGGCGGTGAGGGCCCCGCACCCCGGTGGGGCGGGGTCCCGCCGCGTTCCGTACGCTGCCCCGCGCACGCGCGTCGCGCGCGCGGACACAGGCGCATGCGATGCGGATGGGGTGGGTTCATGGGGCGCGGACCGGGGATCGGACGCGGGATCTCGGCGATCGTGCTGATGGCGTGCGGGGTGGCGCTGCCGCTGGTGCCGTTCGTGGGGGGCGTGGTGACGACCGGGCACGAGGTGCGGGGGTACGACGTGGCCTCGCAGAACATGGAACCGGCCTACCGGCTCGGGGACCGGGCCTGGTTCGCGCACGCGGCCACGGCCGAGCTGACGGTGGCGCGGGGGGACGTCGTGGTCCTGTCCGCTCCGCAGTGGGTGCCCGAGGGGCTGGTGCTCACGCGGGTGGTGGCGCTGGGCGGCGACCGGATCTCGTACCGCAGGGGCGATGCCACGCTGATGCTCAACGGGGCGCCGCTGGAGGAGCCGTACCTGAAGGACCGCCGGACGCCGTCCGCGGTGCCGTTCGAGGTGACGGTTCCGGAGGGGCGGATGTTCGTGCTGGGTGACCACCGGGCCAACTCCAACGACTCCGCGTTCCACCTCGACGAGCAGAGCGGCTCGCTGCCGCTGTCGGCGGTGCGCGGCCGGGGCGTCGCGCGGCCGTCGGGGCTGCTGGACCGGGACCGGGCCCGGGTCGCGGGGGCGGCGGTCATCGGCGTCGGCGCGGGGCTGGGCGGCTGGGCGCTGGTGGTCCGGCGGCGGGCACGGCGAAGGCCCCCGCGGGAGCAGGGGCCTTCGGTGGGTCCGGGGGCGCCGGGCGGTGGCTACTTCCCGGCCGCCGGCTCGTAGATGTCCGGCTCCAGGTAGATCACGCGGGCGATCGGGACCGCCTCGCGGATACGGGCCTCGGCGGCGTCGATGGCCTGCGCGACCTGGGCGGCGGTGTTGTCGTGCTTGACGGCGATCTTGGCGGCGACCAGGAGTTCCTCCGGGCCGAGGTGGAGCGTCCGCATGTGGATCAGGCGGGTGACGGTGTCGCCGTCGACGATGGCGGCCTCGATCTTCTGGACCTGGTCGGCGCCGGCGGCCTCGCCCAGCAGCAGCGACTTGGTCTCGGCGGCCAGGACGATCGCGATCAGGATGAGCAGGACGCCGATGCACAGGGTGCCGATGCCGTCCCAGACGCCGTCGCCGGTCAGCAGCGCGAGGCCGACGCCGCCGAGGGCCAGGACGAGGCCGACGAGGGCGCCGAGGTCCTCCAGGAGGACCACGGGCAGCTCGGGGGCCTTGGCGCGCTTGACGAACTGGGTCCAGGTCAGGCCGCCGCGGACCTCGTTCGACTCCTTGATCGCCGTACGGAAGGAGAAGCTCTCGGCGATGATCGCGAAGACGAGGACGCCGACCGGCCAGTACCAGGCCTCGATCGGGTGCGGGTGCTGGATCTTCTCGTAGCCCTCGTAGATGGCGAACATGCCACCGACGGTGAAGAGGACGATGGAGACGAGGAAGGCGTAGATGTAGCGCTCGCGCCCGTAGCCGAAGGGGTGCTGCGGCGTCGCCTCGCGCTGGGCCTTCTTGCCGCCGAGGAGCAGCAGGCCCTGGTTGCCGGAGTCGGCGAGCGAGTGGACGCTTTCCGCGAGCATCGACGACGAGCCGCTGAAGATGAATGCCACGAATTTGGCTGCGGCGATGGCGAGGTTGGCGGCGAGAGCCGCCACGATCGCCCTGGTTCCGCCTGACGCGCTCATGGGTGCGGGTTGTCCCTTCCTAGCGGGTGCTGGGTGCTTACGGCCGCACATTGTTGCAGCCGTGGGCACCGAGCCCGCGTCAGAGGACGACGGTCGCGCGGTAGATGGCGCCCGTACCGGACAATTCGACCTGCTCGTCGGCGGGGACGAAGACGGATTCGCCCGGCGCGAGGGTCAGTTCGCCGGCCTTCGGGCGGCCCGCGGTGCACAGCAGGACCTGCGGGGCGCCGTCGGGGACGGTGACGGGGGCGGCGCCGGGGGGCAGGACGAAGCGGGAGAGCCGGAACTCGTCGATGGGGGCCTCGTAGACCTCCTCCCCGTTGCCCTCGGGGCGCAGGATGTGCGGTTCGCCCGGTTCGAGGCGGACCACCTTGAGGAGTTCGGGGACGTCGACGTGCTTGGGGGTCAGGCCCGCCCGCAGCACGTTGTCGGAGTTGGCGAGCAGTTCCACGCCCATGCCGTCGAGGTAGGCGTGCGGAACGCCCGCGCCGAGGAACATGGCCTCGCCCGGCTGGAGGCGGACGTGGTGGAGCAGCATGGCCGCGATCACGCCGGGGTCGCCGGGGAAGTGGTGGGCGAGCGGCGCGTACGGGGCGTACGGGCCGCCGAGGCGCTCGGCGGCGGCCGCGGCCTCGGTGACGGTGTGGGCCATCTCCTCGGGGTCGGCGGTGAGTACGGCCGTCAGGACCTCGCGCAGGGCCGCGTCCTCGGGGTGGGCGTGGAGCAGGTCGACGTACGGCTTGAGGGAGTCGACGTCGAGGCCGGAGAGCAGCTCGGCGGCCTCCAGCGGGGAGCGGAAGCCGCACAGGCCGTCGAACGGCGTGAGGGCGCAGAGCATTTCGGGCTTGTGGTTGGCGTCCTTGTAGTTGCGGTGGGACGCGTGCAGGGGGATGCC
Source organism: Streptomyces sp. NPDC042102 (assembly GCF_055582305.1). Classification (NCBI taxonomy): domain Bacteria; kingdom Bacillati; phylum Actinomycetota; class Actinomycetes; order Kitasatosporales; family Streptomycetaceae; genus Streptomyces; species Streptomyces sp. NPDC042102. The sequence continues at coordinate 324,603 of NZ_JBVJDL010000006.1, read as the reverse complement.
GCGGCTCTCCTCGTCGGCGAACCCGGCGCGCGCCTGCGCGAGATCGGGGTGGACCTGGAGGGAGAGCGGGGCGCCGGCCGCGAGGATCTTGAGGAGGAAGGGCAGCCGGGGGCCGAACTTGGCGACGGTGGCGGCGCCGAGCTCGCGCACGGGGTCGGCCGCGATGATGTCCGTGAGGGTGGCCTCGCCGGTGCCGCGGTCGAGGCGGGACGGGGCGCCGTGGTGGGCGCCCATCCACAGCTCGGCCTGGGGTTCACCGGTGGGTTCGACGCCGAGGAGGGCGGGGATCGCGGTGGTGGAGCCCCAGGCGTAGGGGCGGACGGTGTTCGTGAGGCGGTCCATCGTGCGGCTTCCTTGGGAAGGGGAGGGGGCGGCCGGCGTCGGACGGGCGGGGGGCGGCGGACGCCGGATCAGGGGCGCCTGGTGGATGCCAGCGCGAGGTAGGCGGTGGCGAAGTCCGTGACGGCGAGGAGCTCGGCGAGCTGTTCGAGCTCGCCGCCCTCCTCCGGTTCGAGCTCGCTGATGGCCGTGTCGTGACTGAGGGCCAGTTCGCGAGCGGCGGGCGCGGCGGTGAGTCCGCCGGCCGGCCGGTCGCGCAGCAGGATGACACGGGCGTGGAGGGCCTGCGGCTCCTCCACCCGGTCGCGGAAGAAGTCTTCGGGGTCGGCGCCGGCCGCGAAGGCACTGGCGAGGAGCACGCCGTGGGCGGGCAGCGCCTCGGGGAGGTCGGCGGCCAGCGCGGGGCGGCCGGCGAGTTCGGCGAGAGTGGCGGCGAAGCGGCGGCCCGCCGGGGCGGCGCCGGCTCCCTCGCTCCAGATGAGCGGGATGGAGTCGGCGAGTTCGGCGGCGAGGGTCTTGGCGGGGTTGGAGTACGTCGCGATGGCCGGGCCGCAGCGCTCGGCGGTGCGGTCGAGCCGGTCGGCGACCAGCTGGAGCGTTTCGGGGGCGGCCTGGACGAGGCCGACCTTGTCGAGCAGGACCAGCAGCGGGGTCAGCAGGGCCCACAGGGCGCCGGGGCCGGCGGCGGCGCTCTCGTCGTACTCCTGGTACGGGGCCCGGGCCATCGGGACGAGCAGTCCGTGGGCGCCGCCCACGGCCTCGCTGAGCGGGGACCGCTCGGGGGCGACGGCGACGACGGTGCAGCCGCGGCGGTAGGCCTGCTCGGCCAGGAGTGCCAGGCCCGGCTCGGTGCCGTCGATGGTGGTGATGAGCAGCAGGTCGACCGGGCCGGCCCAGCCGGGCAGCGCCCAGCGCAGGGCGCCGGCGGCGGGGGCCACGCCGGTGGGCTGGAGGCGGGTGACCGGGGCGGCGGCGCCGGCCAGGCCGGCGAGCAGGTCGGCGACGCCGTTGGCCGCGGTGCCGGGGCCGGCCATCAGGACGGCGCGGGGGCGGCCGTCGGGGCGGAGGTCGGCCAGGCCGGCCTCGGTCGCGTGCCGGGCCGCGGTGCGGACCCGGGCCCCGGCCTCGGCGGCACCGCGGAGCAGACCGCGCCGGTCTACGCGGGCGAGCTCTTCCGGTGCGTCGAGCAGCGACTCGTCGAGCATGGCGGCCTCCGGTCGTCGTCGCGGTGCGGTGTACGCGTGGCGTGGCGGTGCGGTGTACGCGTGGCGTGGCGTGTGCGGTGTACGCGTGGCGTGGCGTGTGCGGTGTACGCGGCTGTGCCGTGCGGGTGACGCGTGGCGTGGGCCGGCGCTCAGGCCGGGCGGCGGGCCTCGTCCACCAGGAGGACGGGGATGCCGTCACGGACGGGGTAGGCCAGACCGCAGTCCGTGCCGGTGCAGATCAGCTCGGGAGCCGTCTCGTCGGCCGAGCGGTCCTCGAGGGGCGCGTGGCAGGCGGGGCAGGCGAGGATCTCCAGAAGGCCGGCTTCGAGCGGCATGGGGGCGTCCCTTCGAACGGGCGGGTATGCGGTTGGGCCAGGTCAGCGTACCGCTGTGAGGACGGTGGCGCGGCGCGGTGGGCGTCGCGGGGCCTGATCGTGACCAAGGTCCGCCCGGATCCACGGGTGGGCGGGGGCGGGGTGCGCGAGGGTGCGGCCCGGTGGGGAGGTGCGGGGTGGGGTCGGTTGCTCGCGCAGTTCCCCGCGCCCCCTCACGGGGTGCGGCCCGGTGGGGGGTGCGGGTCGTGGTTGGTTGCTCGCGCAGTTCCCCGCGCCCCCTCACGGGGTGCGGCCCGGTGGGGGGGGTGCGGGTCGTGGTTGGTTGCTCGCGCAGTTCCCCGCGCCCCTCATGGGGTGCGGCCCGGTGGGGAAGTGCGGGTCGGACTCGGTTGCTCGCGCAGTTCCTCGCGCCCCTCACGGGGGCTTACGCGCGGACCTGGGACAGGACCTCGTCGCGGATCCGGGTCAGGGTGGCCGGGTCGCGGGCCTCTACGTTCAGGCGCAGCAGCGGTTCGGTGTTCGAGGCGCGGAGGTTGAACCACCAGTCGTCGGCCGCCACCGTCAGGCCGTCGAGCTCGTCGAGGGTGACGCCGTCCCGGGTGGCGTGGGCCGCCTTGACCGCCGCCAGGCGGCCGGCCTGGTCGGCCACCGTGGAGTTGATCTCGCCGGAGCCCACGTAGCGGTCGAAGGAGGAGACCAGGCCGGACAGGGGGCCCTCCTGGCCGCCGAGGGCCGCCAGGACGTGGAGCGCGGCGAGCATGCCGGTGTCCGCGTTCCAGAAGTCCTTGAAGTAGTAGTGCGCCGAGTGCTCGCCGCCGAAGATCGCGCCGGTCTTCGCCATCTCCTCCTTGATGAAGGAGTGGCCGACGCGGGTGCGGACCGGGGTGCCGCCGTGCTCGCGGACGATCTCCGGCACGGACCACGAGGTGATCAGGTTGTGGATGATCGTGCCGGTGCCGCCGTTGCGGGCCAGCTCGCGGGCGGCGACCAGGGCCGTGATGGCGGACGGGGAGACGCCCTCGCCGCGCTCGTCGACGACGAAGCAGCGGTCGGCGTCGCCGTCGAAGGCGATCCCGAGGTCGGCCCCCTCGGCCAGCACCCGGGCCTGGAGGTCGACGATGTTCTTCGGGTCGAGCGGGTTGGCCTCGTGGTTGGGGAAGGTGCCGTCCAGCTCGAAGTACAGGGGGACCACGTCCAGGGGCAGGCCCTCGAAGACCGTCGGGACGGTGTGGCCGCCCATGCCGTTGCCCGCGTCGACGACGACCTTGAGCGGGCGGATGCCGCTGACGTCCACCAGGCCGCGCAGGTGGGCGGCGTACCCGGCGAGGGTGTCCCGCTCCGTGACGGTGCCCGGCACGACGCCGGCCGGGACCGCCGGGGCGCCCTCGTCCAGCCACGTCTCGACGAGCTCGCGGATCTGGCCGAGGCCGGTGTCCTGGCCGACCGGGGCGGCGCCGGCCCGGCACAGCTTGATGCCGTTGTACTGGGCCGGGTTGTGCGAGGCGGTGAACATCGCGCCGGGCAGGTCCAGGGAGCCGGAGGCGTAGTAGAGCTGGTCGGTGGAGCACAGCCCGATCAGGGTGACGTCCACGCCGCGGGCGGCGGCGCCGCGCGCGAAGGCCGCGGACAGGCCGGGCGAGGAGGGGCGCATGTCGTGGCCGACGACGATCGCCGTCGCGCTCGTGATCTCGACGAACGCGGCGCCGAACAGCTCTGCCAGGCTCTCGTCCCACTGGTCCGGCACGACGCCTCGTACGTCGTACGCCTTGACGATGTTCGTCAGATCAGCAGCCACTGCCTGCCCTCCCGAGGTTCTGTGCGGTGGCTGCCCAACCTACCGTGCGCCCGTGACGGCTCCGGCGGCCGATCCGCAGGTCGGGGGAGGTGCGGTGGCCCCGGGTCAGGAGTCGGGCGAGCGGAGCACGCGCAGGTGGCCTCGGCGGGTCTCGCCGGGGGTGGGCCCGCCGGGTCGCGAACCGCCGGCCTCGGCCGCGCGGTCGTGCGGACGGGCGGCTTCGCGGACGGCGTTGGCCAGGGCTTCGAGATCGTCGCCGCAGGGGCGGGACGGCCCGGAACCGTCGGACAGCCGGACGACCTCCCAGCCGCGGGGCGCGGTCAGGCGCTCCGAGTGCTCGGCACACAGGTCGTAGCAGTGGGGTTCGGCGTAGGTGGCGAGCGGGCCGAGAACTGCGGTCGAGTCGGCGTAGACGTACGTCAGTGTTGCGACGGCAGGGCGGCCGCACGCGGTGCGCGAACAGCGACGTACAAGGCTCACGACGTTGGACGGTACCGCACTCTTGACCGGGCCGCGACGACTCTCCCTCAGCTCACTCCCCCGTGTCGTGGCGCGATCGCGCCCTTGGGAGGCCCGGTGCGGCGGGGCCGGGCGGCGGGTGGCGGGGGCCCTGGGAGGGCGGGGATACGGACGAACCCGGCCACGAGATGGTACAGATTGCAACAATCCGGATGGGGCGGCCGGTCCCCGGCGGCTCCCGGTACGGACCCGATCTCGGCCGGAATGCCCGGGCCGCGACATCCGGTCACCGCCGCGTGCCGGGGCCCTGCCGGGAGCTACCCTGCGTGAGTGATGGACACCCCTCTGACGCCGCGTCCCGGCGAGCGCCCCCAGGAGCCGCGGCCGCGGCGACGTGACCGGCACGGCCGGGGGATGCGCGGTCCGGTCGCTCCCCCGCAGGTACCGCTGTCGGCCAGCCGCGCGGAGCTGTTCGGGGACCTCGTGCAGGACTCCGTCGAGCGGCTGGAGCGGCGCTGGCCGCAGCTGGCCGAGGTGGAGTTCGTGGTCGCCGAGGTGCCGGGGGCGCCGGGCGGCCCGGAGGGCGGCTGGAACGACGAGGCGGTGCCGCTGGGCGGGATGGTCGCGGCCCAGCAGGGGCGGCCGGCCCGGATCCTGGTGTTCCGGCGGCCGGTGGAGATCCGTACGAAGAACCGCGACGAGCGGGCCCTGCTGGTGCACGAGATCGTGGTCGAGCAGGTCGCGGACCTGCTCGGCCTGTCCCCGGAGACGGTCGATCCGCGGTACGGGCAGGACTGACCCCGCTCAGCCGCCCAGGACCGCGTAGTCCTCCACCGCCTTCGGGACGGCGACCGTGCCGCGGTCGTCGGAGAGGGTCTGGACCGTGAACATCGCGATCCCCTCGTGCGGCAGGGACAGCGTGCGCGCCGCGTGGACCGGACCGCCCGAGACCGTCTCCACGGTCAGCGCGTACGCCCCCTTCGCGTCGCCCCCGGGGACCGGCGGCGACGGCACCGCCAGCGTCGTCCCCGCCTTGACCGTGTACTCCTGGACCGCCGGCTCGCCGCCCTGCGTGCCCGGCGAGGCGGTGACCCGCACCTTGGCGTCGGCGCCCGGCGCCGTCAGGGACAGCACCGTCGCCCCGGCGTCCGCGCGGTTGTCGGCGACCGTGGCCCGCGCGCCCACCGGAGCCGCCGCGGGGATGAAGGCGACCTCCTGCTTCGCGCCCGTGCCCCGCACCACGCGCAGCGCGGCCACGACGGGCACCGCCTTCTTCGCGTCGACCGGGGCCAGCACGAGCGACCCGGCCTCGCCGCGCGTGACGTCGGCGAGGTCCAGGGAGGCGGTCATCCCGGCCTTCACGTGCAGCTGTTCGTTGCCGGCGGGACTGATGGGGCCGCCGGGTCCGGCGAGGCGGACGGTGAGGTCCGCGTCGTCCTCGCCGGGGGCGTAGGCGACCAGCCGTACGGAGGTCGCGTCCGCCGGGATGCCGGGCAGGACCAGCGCGGGGGCCGGGTCGGCCGACGCCGGCAGCCAGTCGGCGCCGACGGCGTCCTCGGTGGACTGCACGGAGGCGCCGACCCGGCCCGAACGGGTGGTCACCCGGGCGGTGACGTCGGCGATCTGGCCGGGCGCCAGCGTGGACAGCAGGACGGCCACCGAGGACCTGGGGCCGACCTTGATGTTCTCGCCGGCCCCGGGGCCGGCGTCGGACTTGACGGCGCCGTCCGGCCCGAAGAGCTGGATGTCGACCACGGCCGGGGTGTCGTCGGCGTTGGTCAGGTGCACGTAGTCGTGGCGGCCCTTGGCGGTGCTCGCGGCGGGGAACCAGAAGTCGGTGGCGGGCGCCGTGCAGCTCAGTCCCAGCAGGCCGCGGCCCTGGACGGCGGTGACCCTGGTGGTCGCCTGTGCGGTCCAGCCCGGGGCGAGAGCGCCGTCGGCGGTGCCGGTCAGGGCCGGGGCGTCGGCGCCGGAGGCGGTGGCCGCGGCCGGCCGGCCCGGTTCCTTCAGCTCCAGCAGCTGCCCGGCCTCCTTGCCGGTACCGGTGAGCCGGGCGGCGCCGCCCGTGCCCCGCTTGGTACCGGCGCCGGCGGGGCCGCCGGGGGTGATCGAGGTGTACGTCGTCTCGGCGACGTCCGAGGAGGACGGCTGCGGGCACACCAGGGTGGAGCGCTCCACCGGCAGCCGGGCGGCGGCCGCGCCGGACGCGGCCGGCGCGGACTCCCCGGCGGGCAGGGTCAGGGCGGCAACGCCGGTGACGGCGGCGAGCGCGGCGGCCACGGCCGCCAGGGTCAGGGGGACGCGCTTCACTGCTGGGGGCTCCCGTCCGGGCGCTGGGGGTCGTGGGCCACGGGCTGCCCGTAGGCGTCGTAGCCCTGCTCGGCGTACGGCCCGGCCTGCGGGTACGGCTGCGGGTAGGGGTGGGCGTGCGGGTACGGGGCCTGGGCGGCGCCATAGGGCTGGGGGTGGGGGTGGGGCTGGGGGTCGTACGCGGGGGCGGGGGCCGGGGGGTGCTGCGCGGGGGCGTGGCCCTGGTCGCCGTAGGCCTGGTCGCCGTAGGCCTGGTCGCCGTAGGCCTGATCGCCGTACGTCTGGTCGCCGTAGGCCTGGTAGGCGTAGGCGTCCTCGCCGTGCCCGGGCCCGTCGGGGAGCTGGGCGTACGGATCGGCCTGGGCCTCGGCGGCGGGGGCGGCCGCGCCCTCCTGGGCGCGCAGCCGGCGGGCGCGGCGGCCGTCGCCGGCCCCGCCCGGGCCGGACTGTGCCGGGATCGCGGCCTCCTCGTCGGGCAGGTCGTCGTCGAGGCTGCGGCGGCGGCCCGGCAGGGCCAGCACCAGCAGGACCAGGGCCAGCGCGCCCTGGGTCCAGCGCCAGCCGGTGCCGGCGGCGGAGTCGGCGTGGACGAGGTCGAGGCGGCCGCCCTCGGCGGGCAGGACGAAGCCCTGGGCCCAGCCGTCGACGGTCCGGGGGCTGAGCGGCTTGCCGTCGAGGGTGGCCCGCCAGCCGGGCGCGGCCCGGTCGGCGATGCGCAGGACGCGCCCCGCCTCACCGGCCGCGATCTTCGTGTGGGCCTCGACGGGGCCGGAAGCGACCGGGATGGGGGCCTCGCCGGGCTTCCCGGAGACGATGACGACGCGGGCGACCTGGCGGTCGACCCGCCACAGGGCGCTGCCGTCGAGCTGGCTGAGGCGGCTCAGGCCCGGGGTGGCGTCGAGGACGCGGCGCATCGCCTGCGGGGCGCCGTCGCGGACCAGGATGTAGCGGATGGCGAAGCCGCCGAGCTGGTCGGTCTGGTCGGCTCCGGAGCCCGCGACCAGACTGGAGACGGTCCTGCTCAGGCGGGCGTCGGGGCCGGCCGCGGCGGCGAGTTCGGCGTCGCCGAGGCGGGCGCCGGAGCCGCGGACGAGGGTGTAGGAGACGGTGGCGGGCGAGGTGCCGCCCAGGACGAGGGTGCGGGCCTGGTCGCGGGTGCCGCTCTCCTCGGCGACGAACGCCGGGACCTGGACGGGGTCGCGGCGTTCCAGCGGACCGTCGGCGCCGGTGGCCATCCAGCCGGCGGCGCTCGCGAGCGGTCCGGCGGCGGCGGCCAGGGCGATGAGGGCGGCGAGCGGCTGGCGCCAGCCGAAGCCGTGGGCGGCCAGCCGCTGCCGGGCGCCGTCGGCGCCGAGGACGGCGGCGGTGAGCAGGGCGAGGCCCTGGACGAGGGTGGCGGGTCCGGCCCAGCCGGTGCGGGCCAGGACGACGGCCAGCACCAGGGCGGCCAGGGCCACGGCCCAGGCGGTGCGGATCGCGGTGGCGCGGTCGGTGCGCAGGAGTGCGGCGAGGGCGGCCAGGACGATGCCGATGAGCAGCCCCCCGCCGAGGGTGCCGGGGCCGCCGGGGCTGATGCCGAGCAGGTCCAGGGCGGTGGCGGTGCCGGCGCCGTGGGTCAGGCCGGCCTCGCGCAGGAACCGGCCGGGGTGCGTGAGCAGGCCCAGTGACCAGGGGGCGAGGACGACGAGCGGGGTGAGGAGGGCGGCGAGCAGCCGGGGCGCGTACGTCTTCCAGGCGGCCCGGCGGCGCAGCAGCGCGGCCAGGCCGAGCACGGCGGCGAGCGGCCAGACGACGGGGGTGAAGGCGGTGGCCAGGGTCAGCAGCAGCGTGTACGTCCACAGCGCGCGCCAGCTGCCGCGCTCGCCGCCGGAGCCGTGGGCGCGGACGGCGGAGCGGGCGATCAGCGGCAGCAGGACGGCGAGGACGGCGGTGCCCAGGCGCCCGCCGGCCAGCGCGCCGGTGACGGCGGGCAGGAAGGCGTAGGCGACGGCGGCCCAGGCGCGCAGCAGCCGGGATTCCACCAGGGGCCGGGAGGCGACGTAGGCGGTGAGGCCGGCGAGCGGGACGGAGCAGACGAGCAGGAGGGTCAGCGCGGTCTCGGTGGAGTCCAGCAGCAGGGTGGCGAGGGCTCCGAGGACGGCGAGGTAGGGGGGTGCGCCGGCGGTGGAGCCGGTGCCGACGGGGTGCCAGTCGTCGGTGTAGGCGTGCCAGAGGGCGGAGCCGCTGCCGGGGGCGGGCAGCAGGGCCCCGCCCATGAGGGAGCCGCCGGCGAGCAGGGCGCGGCAGGCGACGAGGGAGACGAGCAGGAGGAGGGCGAAGAGGACGGGCGCGGGCCGGCGGGCGATCCGCTTCAGGCGCGCGAACTGTTCGATCTCCAGGAAGTCGGCGTCGTCGCCGCCGGGGCCGGACTCGGTGGCGCCACCGTGCCGGCCGGCGGTGGGGCTGTCGCTGTCGCGGCCGCCCGCCCCGAGGTGTCCGGCGAGGTGTTCGACGGTGGCGCGCAGGGTGGCGCCGGGCGGCGGGAAGAGGCCCCGGCCGCGCAGGACGGTGTTGGCGACGGCGGGGCGGCGGCGGCTGCGGGCGGCGCGGATGCGGCCGGGGCGCAGCAGGGTGGTGAACAGGCCGGTGATCTCGTCGACGGCCTGGCCGGGGGCCTTGCCGACGAGGTAGCCGAGGGTGCGCAGGGCGGTGCCGAGGAGGAGCCGGAGCAGGACGTACGGCAGGGCCCGGCCGGAGGAGTTCACGAGCAGCGTGTAGACGGCGCCGGCCTTGTCGACGCGGTGCGGGCCCGCGGACGTCCGGCCGGCGCAGTCGACGGTGCGGCGTTCGCGGGCGGCGGCCTCGGCGTGGCGCAGGACGGCGTCGGGGGCGACCAGGACGTCGAAGCCGGCCTGGTGGGCGCGCCAGCACAGGTCGACGTCGTCACGCATCAGGGGCAGCCGGCGGTCGAAGCCGCCCAGGCCCTCGTAGACGTCGCGGCGTACGAGCATGCCGGCGGTGGAGACGGACAGGACGGCGCGGACCTGGTCGTGCTGGCCCTGGTCCTGCTCGCGGCGGTCCAGGCCGGTCCAGCGGCGGCCGCCGCGGGCGATGCTGACGCCGGCTTCGAGGAGCTGCTTGCCGTCGTACCAGCCGCGCAGCTTGGGGCCGATGACGGCGGCCTCGGGGTTGTCGTCGGCGACGCGCAGGAGTTCGGTGAGGGCGTCGGGTTCGGGGGCGCAGTCGTCGTGCAGGAGCCAGAGCCACTGGACGGGTTCGCCGTGGGGCAGCTCGGGGAGGTCGTAGCTGTCGTCGCGCCAGGTGCGGCTGACGGGGTCCCAGCCGCTGGGCCGCTTGAGGTAGGGCAGGTCCTCGGGGGTGAGGGTGCCGGCGGTGCGTGCGGCCTCGTCGACGGCGGCGCCGAAGCCGGTGCGGCGGGCGAGGTGCAGGACGCGGTCGTCGCCGAGGGCCTCGGTGAGCAGGCGGGCGGAGTCGTCGGCACTGCCGGTGTCGGCCGCGATGTGGTTCTGGGCCGGGCGCTCCTGGCCGAGGAGTCCGGCGAGCGCCTCCGGCAGCCAGCGGGCGCCGTCGTGGGCGACCAGGACGGCCGTGACGACGTGCCGGGGGAACTCCGGGGTGGGGGGTGCCTGGTGGGCGGCCGTGGAGGGGCTGTGCGGGAACATCGCGGTTGAGGACCTCCGGCGTGGGGGTCCCCCCGGACGCGCGGTCCGGGGGTGGGGGTGCCCCCGGACCGTGTCCGGGGGCGGCCCACACTAACGGCTCGGAACACAGCGGTCCGCCTCCTGCGGGGAAGGGGCAGGAGGCGGACCGTTTGCTCTGCGACCTCTGTACGAATGCGGTGCGGTATGGCGTGTGAAGCGACGGCGAACGTTCAGACCGCGGCCTTTTTCAGGCGCCGGCGCTCACGCTCGGACAGACCGCCCCAGATGCCGAACCGTTCGTCGTTGGCGAGGGCGTATTCGAGGCATTCGGAGCGGACCTCACAGGCGAGGCAGACCTTCTTGGCCTCCCGGGTGGAGCCGCCCTTCTCGGGAAAGAAGGATTCGGGGTCGGTCTGGGCGCACAGAGCGCGCTCCTGCCATCCGAGCTCCTCGTCCGCCTCCTCGACCAGCAGTTCCTGAAACAGCTCGGTCATGTGCGCCCCTCGCTCTGTCTTCGCGTCCCCGTGATGGTGCCGTTACGCCTCAAACCGGAACGACACGAGTGAAATTACAAGTGCGTGTATCTGGGGCAGTCAAGCCGAGATCTGCTATTGGGCCCCTTATTCACTCTGCGGAACCAAGCCTAGGCAGTAAGTGTTCATATCGCCAAAAATCGCGACACATGCCACGCGCACAGGCCGGATCCTCCCTCACCGGTAGCCGACGTGCGAACTCCGGGACCGGGTTGCGAAGCCGCCGGAGAAGCGGCGTAGATCACATTTCGGTTACGGGGCGGCAAGGTCGGCGTGGCGAGGTTTGAGCGCCACCTCCCCGGGCCCGCCCTGCACAAACCTTTCTCCGGGCGCAGTAACCGGATGAGGTGAAAGTTTTCCCCCAAACCAGACATCGGGTTGACAGTCACGCCCGCGAACCGGTCTCCTTGTCCCCATGTCAGCGACCGCAGCCGCCACCCGGACCCCCATTCGTGGGTTCCTGTGCGCTGCCCAGGTTCGCTGTTGCTGTTGCAGCTGTTGATGCCTGCGGAGCTCCGTCTCCCCGCACCAGCTCGCCCCTCCCCCACAGCAACCGGCCGCCTGCCCGGCTGACACCCGTCGAGGACCCTCCCCCATGAACAACGACAGCGACCTCCAGATCGCCGGCGACATCCTCTCTGTCCAGCACCTGCTCCAGCCCGCCCGCGAACACCCGGCCACCGTCGCCGACTTCGTCGGGCTGGCCCGCTCCATCGCCGCCGACCGCTCCCAGTGGGAGCACCTGGTCGAGTACGACGCCACCTCCCGCTGGTACCACCGGCTGCGCACCGGCCCGGGTTACGAGGTCTGGCTGCTGAGCTGGGTCCCCGGCCAGGGCAGCGGCCTGCACGACCACGGCCCCTCCTCCGGCGTGCTGACCGTCCTGGACGGCGAGCTCACCGAGCGCACCGCCCGCGGCCCGCTCGCCCTGGCCGCCGGCAGCCAGCGCGTCTTCGCTCCCGGCTACGCCCACGACGTCGTCAACGACTCCCTCGACGGCGCCGTCAGCCTGCACGTCTACTTCCCGGGCCTGACCGAGATGCCCATGCACACCTGCTCCCCGGCGCGCCCGGAGTCCGTGGTCACCGCACGCGCCTGACACACTGCGTCGCATGCGCATTGTTGTTCTGGCCGGCGGTATCGGCGGCGCCCGTTTCCTGTCCGGTCTGAAGTCGGCCGTGCCCGACGCGGACATCACCGTCATCGGCAACACCGGTGACGACATCCACCTGTTCGGGCTCAAGGTGTGCCCCGACCTGGACACCGTGATGTACACGCTCGGCGGCGGCATCAACGAGGAGCAGGGCTGGGGCCGCGCCGACGAGTCCTTCACCGTCAAGGAGGAGCTCGCGGCGTACGGGGTCGGACCCTCGTGGTTCGGCCTCGGCGACCGTGACTTCGCCACCCACATCGTCCGCACCCAGATGCTCGCCGCCGGTTACCCGCTGAGCGCCGTCACCGAGGCGCTGTGCGACCGCTGGCAGCCGGGCGTGCGGCTGCTGCCGATGTCCGACGACCGGGTCGAGACGCACGTCGCGGTGACCCTGGAGGGCGAGCGGCGCGTCATCCACTTCCAGGAGTACTGGGTCAGGCTCCGCGCCTCCGTCGACGCGGAAGCGGTCGTACCGGTCGGCGCCGAGCAGGCCAAGCCGGCGCCCGGGGTGCTGGAGGCCATCGCGGCGGCCGACGTCATCCTCTTCCCGCCGTCCAACCCGGTCGTCTCGATCGGCACCGTGCTCGCCGTGCCCGGCATCCGGGAGGCCGTGGCGGCCGCCGACGCGCCCGTGGTGGGCCTCTCCCCGATCGTGGGCGGCGCGCCCGTACGCGGGATGGCGGACAAGGTGCTCGCCGCGGTGGGCGTGGAGTCCACGGCCGCGGCGGTCGCCCGGCACTACGGCGCCGGACTGCTGGACGGCTGGCTCGTGGACACCACCGACGCGGACGCCGTCGCGGAGGTCGAGGCCGCCGGGATCAGCTGCCGGGCCGTCCCGCTGATGATGACCGACGAGGCGGCGACCGCCGCGATGGCCCGCGCCGCGCTGGACCTGGCCGGGGCCGCCCGGTGACCGCTCCCGCCCCCTCCTACGAGGTCCGCGCCCTCGCCGGCCTGCCCGAGATCCGGCCGGGCGACGACCTGGCCCGGCTGATCGCGGACACCGCACCGGACCTGCGCGACGGGGACGTCCTGCTGGTCACCTCGAAGATCGTCTCCAAGGCGGAGGGCCGGATCGTCGCGGCGGAATCCCGCGAGGCGGCGATAGACGCCGAGACGGTACGGGTGGTCGCGCGCCGGGGCACGCTGCGGATCGTCGAGAACCGGCAGGGGCTGGTGATGGCGGCGGCGGGCGTGGACGCGTCCAACACGGCGGCGGGCACGGTGCTGCTGCTGCCCGAGGACCCGGACGCCTCGGCCCGCGCGCTGCGCGCGGGGCTCGCGCGGCTGCTGTCGGTGGACGTGGGCGTGATCGTGACGGACACCTTCGGGCGGCCGTGGCGCAACGGGCTCACCGACGTCGCCATCGGCGCGGCCGGCGTACGGGTCCTGGACGACCTGCGTGGCGCCACCGACGCCCACGGCAACCCGCTGACCGCGACCGTGGTCGCGACCGCCGACGAACTGGCGGCCGCCGGCGACCTGGTCAAGGGCAAGGCCACCGGCTGCCCGGTGGCGGTGGTGCGCGGGCTGGGACACGTCCTGGGCGAGGGCGCCGGCCGGGACATGGTCCGCGCGCCCGCCGACGACATGTTCCGGCTGGGCACCTCCGAGGCGGTCCGCGAGGCGGTGACGCAGCGCCGTACCGTACGGGCCTTCACCGACGAGCCGGTGGATCCGGGCGCGGTCCGGCGCGCGGTGGCCGCCGCCGTGACCGCGCCGGCGCCGCACCACACCACGCCGTGGCGGTTCGTCCTGCTGGAGTCGGAGGCGGCGCGGACGAAACTGCTGGACGCGATGCGGGACGCGTGGATCGCGGACCTGGAGCGGGACGGCAAGTCCGCCGAGTCGATCGCGAAGCGGATCCGCCGCGGCGACGTGCTGCGGCGCGCGCCGTACCTGGTCGTGCCGTGCCTGGTGACGGACGGCGCGCACCACTACGGGCACGCGCGGCGGGACGCGGCCGAGCGGGAGATGTTCGTGGTCGCGATGGGCGCCGGCGTACAGAACTTCCTGGTCGCGCTGGCCGGGGAGCGGCTGGGCTCGGCGTGGGTGTCCTCGACGATGTTCTGCCGGGACGTGGTGCGGGAGGTCCTCGGGCTGCCGGCGGACTGGGACCCGATGGGCGCGGTGGCCGTGGGGCACGCGGCCGGGGCACCGGCGGAGCGGCCGGCGCGGGAGGCGTCGGCGTTCATCGAGGTCCGGTAGCGCGGGGCGCTACCAGCGGGCGATGTCCGTACGGGGCATCTTCGGCGTGCGGCGGGGCGGGACGCGGCCCGCGAGCAGGATCAGGCGGGCCGCGCGGTGGCGCTGGCCGGCGTACGGGGCGAGCAGCTCCAGCATCTCCGCGTCGCCGGCGTGCCGGTTGCCGGCGAGGGCGAAGCCGACGATGCCGGGCAGGTGCAGATCGCCGGTGGTGACGGCGTCGGCGGCGCCGTTGCTGCGCTGGAGGGTCTCGGCGGAGGTCCAGGGGCCGATGCCGGGGACCAGCTCCAGGCGGCGCGCCGCCTCGGCGAGCTCCATGGCGGCCGCCTCCTCCATGCGGGCGGCGACGCGGACGGCGCGCAGGACGGTGTCCGAGCGCTTGGCGTCGACGCCGGCCTTGTGCCAGTCCCAGGACGGGATACGGGCCCAGGTGCGGACGTCGGGCATGACGTACAGACCGGCGTCGGCGGCCGGGCCGGGGGCGGGGTCGCCGTACTGGCGCACGAGCCGGCGCCAGGCGCGGTAGGCCTCGTCGGTGGTGACCTTCTGTTCGAGGATCACCGGGATGAGGGACTCCAGGACCAGGCCGGTACGGGTCAGGCGCATCCCCGGGCGGCGGCGGTGGCTGGCGTGGACGAGGCGGTGGCGGGGGACGAAGGCGGCCGGGTCGTCGTCGGCGCCGAGCAGGGCGGGCAGGGTCTCCAGGAGCCAGTCGGCACCGGGGCCCCAGGCTTCGGCCTCGACGGCGTCGCCGGTGTGCGAGACCCGCAGGGTCCCGGCACCCTGCGGGGTGCGGCTGGCCCGCCAGACCGAGCCGTCGGGGGTGGTGCGGAAGGTGGGGTCGGCGGGGCCGCGGCGGAGGGGGCCGAGGGTGAGGCCGAGGTCGAGGTCGACGGCGGGCGCGTACGTACGGGCCTTGGCCCCGCGGCCGACGGGCCGCCCGCGGCCCGCGGGGACGTCGGTCCGGCCACCGCGGGCGGCGGTCGGGGTGAGCGGATCGAATCGGCCGGCCATGCGACGAGCGTATCCCCCACCCCGGGTTCCCCCGCCTCCCCGGGACCCGGCCCCCGAACCTCCGCGCCTCAATCGCCGGCGGGGCTGGGGCGGGTCGCCTCAAACGCCGCGCGGGCTGGAGGGTGCCCAACGGGGCCGGGTGGACGGGGCTCCGCCCCGGGCCCCGCGCCTCAATCGCCGGCGGGGCTCAAAGATCGGGGGCTTCGCCCCCGGGCCCCCATACGGGCGCTCCGCGCCCGTGCGCTCAAACGCCGCGCGGGCTGGAAATGCCGCCGGGCCCCACTCCAGCCTCGCCGGCGTTTGAGGCGCGGGGGTGCGGGGGCGGAGCCCCCGAAACCTGCCCCGCTGGGCGGCCATCAGCGCCGCCGGGCACCGCTCCCAGCCCCGCCGGCGATTGCGGCGCAGGGGAACGGGGGTCGGGGCCCGCGCGTTTGAGCCTCGCCGGCGATTGAGGCGTGGGGGGGCCGGTGGGTTATGGGCGGCCCTGGAGTTTGGCTGATGACGTGCGGGTCGTGCCCAGTTTGCCGTACAGCCGCTTGCCCGGGCATTCCGTCGCGAACCCGTCCCGGTGCCCCGAGATGACGTTCATCCTGACCGCCCTCCCCTTCGGGTACCGGTTCCCGCCGCCCGACGTCAGCGTCGTCTTCGCGCGCGGGTCCATGTTGAACAGGCCCAGCTTCCACGCCGTCAGGCCGGACACGGCGTCCACCGCCACCGCCGGCGGGGCGCTGGAGGAGAAGGAGCCCAGGACGACCACGCCCATGCTGTTGGTGTTGAAGCCCATCGTGTGCGCACCCAGCACCGCCTTCGCGACACCGCCCGCGCGCCCCTCGTACACGGTGCCGCACTTGTCGACGGCGAAGTTGTAGCCGAAGTCCCGCCAGCCGCTGCTGACCACGTGGTAGCGGTAGAGGCTGCGCAGCACCGCCGGGGCGTCCTTGCAGGCGTAGTTGTTGCCGGAGGCGCTGTGGTGGACGAACGCCGCCTTCACCGTGGAGGTGTAGACGAAGCCCGGCTCGCGCAGGGACTCGTCCGCGCCCCAGCCCTTGCGGGTGACGATCCGCGGGCGCGGACCGATGTACGGGGTGCCGGCCGCGGCGAGGGTGCCGTCGCCCGCGAGGACCGCGTCGGCGGTGGAGTCGGCCTTGTTGAGCGCCTTGATCTCATTGGCACCCAGCGCCGCCATCGGGACGTTGGCGTTGGAGGTCTCCGCCATCGCCAGCGTCATGCCGGGGACGACCGTCACGTTGCCCTTGCCGTCCCCCGGCTCCGGACCGGTACCAGTCCCGGTGCCGGTGCCGTTCTTGTCGTCCGTCGCGGCCACCGCCTCGCCGGGGTCGACGAGTTCGATGCGCATCCCCGACGGCAGGCGGGCGGCCGAGCGGGTCGCGCCGGCGCCCGGTTCCGCCTGGACGCGGATCTCGACGCCGTCGGACTCGCCCACCCACAGCGGCGCCGTGGCGCCCCGGACGCGGCCCGAGCCGCGCTCGGCGGCGTCCGGGTCCGCGGCGTGCTCGCTGTTGTGGGTCTCGACGTCCTGCCAGTCGGTCCACGTCGCCGTCTCCGTGGAGCGGGTGCGGACCTGGACGTGGCCGTACAGCTCGGTGCCCGCGTCGTCCCAGACGACGCCGACCAGCGAGAACTTGCTGACCTCACGCGCGGTCAGCCCCTGGGTCTCGGCCAGGCGGGGCTCGGCGGTCGTTCCGGGTACGGCGCTGCCCCGCGGCATGTCCGGTCCCAGGGGGACCAGCGGCAGCGACTGGGTGGAGCCGGCGGGGTGGACGGGGGCGGTCTCGGCCAGGGCGGGGGTCGGGAGCGCGAGCGGGAGGGCCAGTGCGGCCGCGGTCGCGACGCCGATCGAGGAAGCAAGGAATCCACGCATGAAAAAGATGCTGATCACACCGACCGGGCCGCGCCAGCCGGAACTGACGGAGCGTTGGATCGGCGGGCCCGTCCCGTGCCCTGGATGGGGGATGCGCGCGGCGGCCGTACGGGGGACGGCCCCGCGTACCCTGGGCCGGGTGAACGCCACTGACCGCACCCCTGCCGACCTGCTGCGATCCGCGCTCGCCGCGGATCCGGGCCGTCCGCTCGTCACCTTCTACGACGACGCCACCGGCGAGCGCGTCGAATTGTCCGTCGCGACCTTCGCCAATTGGGTGGCCAAGACCGCGAATCTGCTCCAGGGCGACCTGGGCGCCGAGCCGGGCGACCGGCTCGCCCTGCTGCTCCCCGCGCACTGGCAGACGGCCGTGTGGCTGCTGGCCGCCGCCTCGGTGGGCGTGGTCGTCGAGGTGGGCGGCGACCCGGCCGGCGCGGACCTCGTGGTCAGCGGGCCGGACACACTCGACGCCGCGGCCGCCTGCCCGGGCGAGCGGGTCGCGCTGGCGCTGCGGCCGCTGGGCGGCCGGTTCCCGCAGCCGCCCGCGGGGTTCTTGGACTACGCGGTCGAGGTGCCGGGACAGGGCGATCGTTTCGCACCGTTCGTCCCCGTGGGCGCGGACGACGCCGGGCTGGTCGTCGACGGCGAGGAGCTGTCGTACGGGGCCCTGATGGAGCGGGCCCGCGGCGAGGGGGACGGCTCCCGCGTGCTGTCCGGGCTCGGCTACGACACGTGGGCCGGCCTCTCGGCGGGTCTGTTCGCCCCGCTGGCCACCGGCGGCTCGGTGGTCCTGTGCCGCCACCTGGACCAGCTGTCCGAGGCCGGCCTGGCGCAGCGCGTCGACGCCGAGCGCGTCGCCCGGGTCGTCTAGGGCCCTGGTCCAGGGCCCAGGACCCTGGTCCGGGGGTCCTGGGCCGGGCGGGGCCTACTTGGTGTGCATGATCTGGATCAGGTTGCCGCAGGTGTCGTCCAGGACGGCCGTGGTGACCGGGCCCATGTCCGTCGGCTCCTGGGTGAACCGCACGCCCAGCGCGCGCAGCCGGTCGTACTCCGCCCGTACGTCGTCCACGGCAAAAGAGGCGGCGGGGATGCCGTCCTCGACCAGCGCCGCCCTGTACGGCCCCACCGCGCGGTGCCCGGAGGGCTCCAGCAGCAGTTCGGTGCCGTCGGGGGCCTCCGGCGAGACCACCGTCAGCCACCGGGCGCCGCCGCCCACCGGGACGTCGTGCTTCGTCACGAAGCCCAGCACCTCCGTGTAGAAGCGCAGGGCCTTCTCCTGGTCGTCGACGAAGACGCTGGACACGTAGATCCTCATGGGGTGCTCCCTGGCACGTCGGGTGTCACCTCGCATCATGCCCGAGCGGCCTCCCGCCCAGCAGCCCGGTAACCACCGATTTGTCACCCGCTCGGCCCAGTACGGCCCCCCGCCCCCGGGCCGCCCTGGCGGGCCCGGGTCAGGATCGGACGTGTGACCGACAGCGCGGGCATACCCAGCGGCACCGGTGCGGGCGGAGACGGTACGACGTCTCCGCGCGGCCGGCGGCGCAGGCTGCTGCGCTGGGCCGGGCTCGTGCTGGTGCTGCTGGTCCTGAGCGGGGCGGGGTCGGGCTGGTGGGCGTACCGCAAGCTCGACGCGAACATCGTGGAGGACACCTCCGCCGCCGCCGAGCTGGAGCGCTACGAGCGCGAACGCCCGGCCCACGGCACGGGCGGGGCCCAGAACATCCTGCTGATCGGCTCGGACTCGCGCTCGGGCGCGGAGAACGCCCGCTACGGGACGGACCGGGGCACCCAGCGCTCCGACACCACGATCCTGCTGCACCTGCCGGCGGACCGCCGCAGCGCGACGGCGGTGTCCCTGCCCCGGGACCTGGTGGTCACCGTCCCCAGCTGCCTGCAGGGCGACGGCAGCCGCACCCGCGAGCGGCAGGCCCAGTTCAACTGGGCCTTCCAGTGGGGCGGGGCGGCGTGCACGATCCGTACGGTCGAGAAGCTCACCGGCATCCGGATCGACCACCACATGGTGCTGGACTTCCGCGGGTTCAAGAAGATGGTCGACGCGGTCGGCGGGGTCGAGGTGTGCCTGAAGCAGCCGATCGACGACGCGGAGGCGAAGCTGAAGCTGGCCGCCGGCCGCCGCACGCTCCACGGCGAGCAGGCCCTGGGCTTCGTCCGCGCCCGCCACAGCCTGGGCGACGGCAGCGACACCGAACGGATGGACCGGCAGCAGCAGTTCCTGGGCGCGCTGGTGAAGAAGGTGCAGAGCAACGGGGTGTTGCTGAACCCGGCGCGGCTCTATCCGCTGCTGGACGCGGCGACCTCGTCGATCACCACGGATCCCGGGCTGGCCTCGCTGCGCGGCCTGTACGAACTCGTGCGCGGCGTACGGGACATTCCCACCGATCAGATCCGGTTCCTGACGGCGCCGCGGCGGCCGCACGCCGCCGACCCGAACCGGGACCAGCTGGCCGAACCGGACGCGACGCGGCTGTTCGAGCAGTTGCGCGCGGACCGGCCCCTGACGGTGACCCCGCCGCCGGTGACCGCACCGCCGGCGACCGCGACGGCGACGACCGCGACGTCGCCCCGGCCGGCGCCTGCCGCCACCTCCACCGTCAGCTCCACGGCCCCTTCCCCCGCCATCTCCGCCGCCGCCTCCGCCGCCGCCTCCGGCGTCGCTCCCGCCGGCACGCCGTCCGGCACGGCGACACCGCTGGCCGCGCCCGCGGACGAACCCGTGGGGAGCCGCTTCGTCCACCGTGATGGAAGCGGTCCTTCCGTCACGGCCGTCCCAACTTTCACAGGGACCACAGCCGGTAACGACGCGTGCAGGTGACTCACGGGTAGCCCGGCGGTAAAGCAATCCAAAAAGCCCAGGCGCGATCCTCACGAGATGGGC
Source organism: Streptomyces sp. NPDC042102 (assembly GCF_055582305.1). Lineage (NCBI taxonomy): Bacteria > Bacillati > Actinomycetota > Actinomycetes > Kitasatosporales > Streptomycetaceae > Streptomyces > Streptomyces sp. NPDC042102. The sequence continues at coordinate 304,833 of NZ_JBVJDL010000006.1, read as the reverse complement.
GTATTGAACCGTTATAAGGGGGTGGAATTTGTCACCAGCATGGTTTGCCGCTGAACTGGCCGGATAGGGTGAGCGACCCGGTGCCCGGCAGGCCGAAGGCCGTGCACCAGCAGCCGGATCGTTGACCGAGCGCCTGGGGGGAGGCGCCTCGTGAAGCACCGACGGAGGACTCGACAACCGTGGATGCGCAAAGCCGTGGGCGGGCCGACGAAATCGACCCCGCAGACCAGTGGATCCTCAACCCCCGCACTGGTCACTACGAACTGCGACAGAACCGCTCCGGTGCGCAAGCACCCGCACCCTCGGTGGCTCCGCAGCGCAGATCCCGGCGCGCCCCGACGGAGTCCTCGGGCACGAGCCCGCGGACGGCTCCGGGCACCAGCCCGAAGTCCCCGTCCCCCGCGGTCCCCGGACCGCGCCGCGGGGACGGCCCGCCCGGTGGCCGGCGCACCGGCCGCAAACGCCGGGCTGCCGGCGGTGGCGGACGCGGCCGCAAGGCGCTGAAGGTGATCGGCGGCGGCATGGCGTTCCTGCTGGTGGGCGGCGCGGTGGGCGGCTGGCTCTACTACAACCACCTCAACGGCAACATCAACACCACCGACGTCGGCGACGCGGGCAGCGGCGGGTTCAAGAAGGACCAGCCGATCAACATCCTGGTGATCGGCACCGACAAGCGCACGGGCTCGGGCAACCAGGGCTACGGCGACAAGGACAGCCCGGGCCACGCGGACACGACGTTCCTCTTCCACGTCTCCAAGGACCGGACGAACGCCACCGCGCTGTCCATCCCCCGCGACCTGATCACGGACATCCCGGACTGCCCGACGAAGCAGCCCGACGGCTCGACGAAGACCGTGCCCGGTGAGAAGGGTGTCCGCTTCAACACCAGCCTGGGGCAGTCGGGACGCGATCCGGGCTGCACGATGCGTACGGTCAAACAGCTCACCGGGATCCCGGTGGACCACTTCATGATGGCCGACTTCAACGCCGTCAAGAGCCTGAGCTCGGCGGTCGGCGGCGTACCCGTCTGCCTGGAGAAGCCGGTGGACGACGAGAAGTCCAAGCTGAAGCTGGCGGCGGGCGAGCACCGGCTGGAGGGCGAGCAGGCGCTGGCCTTCGTACGGACCCGGCACGCCTTCGGCAACGAGAGCGACCTCGACCGGATCAAGACCCAGCAGCAGTTCCTGAGTTCGATGATCCGCGAGATGAAGTCCAAGAACACCCTGACCAGCCCCAAGAAGCTGATCGGCCTCGCGGAGGCGGCCACCAAGGCGCTGAGTGTGGACACCGGGATAGGGACCATCGGCAAACTGCAGAGCCTGGGCGGTGAATTGAAGGGGATCAACCCCAAGAACATCACCTTCACCACCCTCCCCGTTCTGGACAATCCGGCCGAACGGGTCAAGGCGACCGTCGTCGTCAATCCCTCACAGGCCGAACCGCTCCTGCAGATGATCCGGGGGGACGTCTCGCTCACCGAGGTGGAGGCCAAGGAGAAGGCGGCGGCCGACGCGGCCAAGGACAAGCAGAACGCTCAGCTCCAGGGCAACCGCGCCCCGGCCGGCGAGGTGCGGGTGGACGTCTACAACGGCGGCGGACCGCCCGGATCGGCACAGACCACACTGAACTGGCTGCAGAACTCCAAGGGCGTGCCGCGGGCCAGTAACCTCGGCAACGCGCCGGCGAAACTCGAGGCGACGACGCTCGAGTACGCGCCGAACCAGGCCGACGAGGCCCGGGCGCTGGCGGACATCATGGGTCTGCCCGCCTCGGCCCTCAAGGCCGGCGCGACGGACGCGGCGCCCAGGACCCCGATGAAGCTCACGCTCGGCGCGGACTTCAAGGGTCCGGGCATCCCGCTCACCGCTCCGCAGCAGGTGCCCGAGGGCGTCCAGCGGGTCGAGGCGGACAAGGCGGTCTGCGCCAAGTAGGCCCGGGCCCCACAGGGGCGACGTACAGCAACACCTGATACATCAGGACCTGATCAGGAATCTGAGGGGGGAAACGCGTGAGGCACAGCAGCGTGCGCGGGGAGGGTGCGCCCGCTCCGGCCGCCGATGGCATATCGGGCGGCGGCACGGGCTCGCCGATACCCCGGCAGCGGGGACGCCGCGGCCGGAGGGGCGACGGCGTCCCGCGCCGCGGCCGGCGCCGCGTGCTGCGCTGGGTGGCCACCACCCTGGCCCTGCTCATACTCGGTACGGCCGGCGCCGGCTACCTGTACTACCAGTACATGAACGGCAACATCCGTACGGACGCGCTCAACCTCGGCGACAACAAGCTGAGCGCCCCCAAGCCCAACGCGTTCGGCCAGACCCCGCTGAACATCCTGCTGATCGGTTCGGACGCCCGTGACGGCGACGAGAACAAGGCGCTGGGCGGGGCCTCGGACACCTTCGACGGGCCGCCGCTGGCCGATGTGCAGATGCTGCTCCACCTGTCCGCGGACCGCTCGAACATGTCGGTCATCTCGATGCCGCGCGACACCCTGCTCAAGATGCCCAAGTGCACCGAGCCGAACGGCAAGGTCCACCAGGCCAGCAGGGGGCTGGTGCAGACGAACGAGTCGCTCAGCCGGGGCGGCCCGGGCTGCACGGTCGCCGCCTGGCAGGAGCTGACCGGCATCCCGATCCAGCACTTCATGATGATCGACTTCAAGGGCGTGGTGTCGATGGCGGACGCCATCGGCGGCGTCCCGGTCTGCGTCCAGCAGAACGTGCACTCGCGCACCAAGGACGGCAAGGGCTCGGGCCTGAAGCTGAAGGCGGGCGAGAACGTCATCCAGGGCGAGGTGGCCCTGCAGTGGCTGCGCACCCGGTACGGCTTCGAGGACGGCACGGACATCGGCCGCACCCACGCCCAGCACCTGTACATGAACTCCCTGGCGCGCGAGTTCCGCAAGAACGCCAAGCTCAGCAACCCGGTGAAGCTCAACAGCCTGGCGCAGGCGGCCATCGAGGCGATGGTCGTGGACACCGGCCTCAACAAGATCGACAAGCTGTACGACCTGAGCATGGAGCTCAAGAAGGTCCCCACCGGCCGGATCACCATGACCACCATGCCGTGGATCTACAGCCCGCAGGACTCGAACCGGGTGGAGCCCAAGCCGGTCGAGGCCGAGGAGCTGTTCCGGATGGTCCGCGAGGACATCGCGCTCGACGGTCAGGGTGCGGCGCAGCCGCAGCCCTCCGCGGGCGCGTCCACCGCGCCGAGCGGCGCGCCCAGCACCGCACCCAGCACCGCACCGACAACCCCGCCGGCCCAGGACCCCGCCGCCCCGCCGGCGAAGATCCAGGTACTGGTGCGCAACGCCTCGGGCGGCAAGAACACCCCGGAGGCCAAGGCGAAGGGCCGCGGCAGCGACATCGCGGCGCTGCTGGTCTCCAAGGGCTTCGCCCGCGCCCAGGCCGACAGCCAGACCGCGGGCGAGGACGCCTCCGTCGTGCGGTACGCGTCCCTGGACCAGGCCGGTGACGCGCAGGTCGTGGCCGCGGCGCTCGGGCTGCCGGCGACCTCCGTGGTGCGGTCCACGGACGTCTCGGGGGTCACCGTCTTCGTCGGCAAGGACTGGCGTACCGGCAACGCGCCCACCCCGCCGCCGCCCGCGCCGACGAAGGCGCCGGACTCCGCGCGCCCGCTCAACGGCGACAACGACAAGGAGTGCATGGCGATCCAGCCCGGCTTCACCTGGTAGCGGTGTCGCACCTACGACGAAGGGCCCGGCGGGGAATCCGCCGGGCCCTTCGTCGTACGTCGCGTGCGCCGCGCTAGTGGGACACCGCCTCGCCGCCGGCGGGCACCGGCGGGCGGCGGCTGGCGATGACCTTGCGGGCCAGCGAGCGGGGGCTGGTCAGGAAGCCGTAGCCCCAGCACATGTGCATGGTCGCCATGGCCACCGGGATCTGCGCCCGCGCCTTGAGGGACAGGCCCTTGCCCGCGACGACCGAGCCGGCCGCCAGCGCGGCCAGGTAGCCGCCCGGGACCAGGAAGGCCCACGGGGTCACGGCCGCGCCGGCGACGAGACCGGCCGCGACCGCGCAGAAGGCGGTCGGCGGGGCCAGGTAGCGCAGGTTGATCGATCCTGCGTGGTAGCGGGCCACCACGTGCCGCCAACGCCCGTAGTCCTTGTACTGCTTGGCCAGCGCCTTGACCGACGGGCGGGGCCGGTAGCGCACCTTGAGCTCCGGCGAGAACCAGATCAGCCCGCCCGCCTCGCGGATGCGGAAGTTCAGCTCCCAGTCCTGGGCGCGGATGAACTCCTCGTTGTACCCGCCCTGCTGCTCCAGCGCCTCGCGGCGGAAGACCCCCAGGTAGACGGTCTCGGCCGGGCCCGCCTCGCCCCCCGTGTGGAAGGCCGCGTTCCCGACGCCGAGCCGCGAGGTCATCGCGGCGGCGACGGCGTCCTCCCAGGCGTTCTCGCCCTCGGCGTGCATGATGCCGCCGACGTTCTGCGCACCGGTCTCGCCCAGCAGGCGGACGGCGGTGGCGATGTAGTTCGGCGAGAGCAGGCCGTGCCCGTCGACGCGGACCACGATCGGGTGGCGGGAGGCCTTGATGGCGGCGTTGAGAGCGGCCGGCGTGCGGCCGGTCGGGTTCGGCACGGTGTGGACGCGCGGGTCTTCGGCGACGAGCGCGGCGGCGATCTCGTCGGTCCGGTCCGTGGACGGGCCGAGCGCGATCACCACCTCCATCTCGCCGTCGTAGTCCTGCCCGAGGATGTGCCGGACGGCGTCACGCAGGTGGCGCTCCTCATTGAGCACCGGCATGATCACCGAGACTGCGGGCTGCTGGGTGGGCATGGGGTCCTTCACGGTCGGGTATCGGTGTCACGTTACCGCGTACGGGGGAAACGGGTGCGCGCCGGACGAGCAGTACGGACAGTCGCTGATCGTATGGGCCTACTGTTCTGACGAATCTCCCTGCAGCCCCCGCGGAGGTGTCCCTCGTGCCCCACCCGCACCCTTCCTCCCGCCCGCCCAGGCCCGACGCGACCGCCCGGCGGCGGGGCCGGGGCCCGGACCGGCGCGGGGGCCGGCGCGGGGGCCGGCCGCGCTGGGGCGTGCGCGTGGCGGGTGCGCTGTCGGTGGTGGTGCTGGGTTCCGGGGCGCTGGGGCACGCGGTCATGACGGGGCTGGACACCGGGATCGAGCGGGTGGACCCGTTCAAGGACATGAAGAACCGCCCGCGGGGCGGGAACGGCCTGAACGTGCTGGTCGTGGGCACGGACGGGCGGGAGCGGATCACTCCCGAGGACAAACGGTCCTACCGGCTGGGCGGGGCGCCCTGCCACTGCACCGACACGATCATGCTCGTGCACCTCTCGGCCGACGGGGGGCGGGCGAGCGTGGTGAGCCTGCCCCGGGACAGCTACGCGGAGGTTCCCGCCCACCGCGACCTGGTCAGCGGCAAGGAGCACCAGGCGCATCCGGTGAAGCTGAACGCGGCGTACGCGGAGGGCGGGCCGCACCTGACCGTGCGGACGGTCGAGAGCCTGACCCGGGTGAAGATCGACCACTACCTGGAGGTGGACTTCACCAGCTTCATGAAGACGGTCGACGCCATGGGCGGGGTGGAGATCTGCACCGCCAAGCCGCTGCGCGACACCAACACGGGCCTGGACCTGCGGCCCGGCACGCACCGGCTCACGGGCGGCCAGGCCCTGCAGTACGTGCGCTCGCGCCATGTCGACGGGGCCTCCGACCTGGGCCGGATGCAGCGCCAGCAGAAGTTCGTCGCCGCCCTGCTCCAGCAGGCGGCCACGGGCGGGGTGCTGCTGAACCCGGTGAAGTTCAAGCAGGTCAGCTCGACGCTGCTGGGGTCGGTGCGGGCCGACAAGGGCTTCGGCTCGCAGCAGATGCTGGCGCTGGGGCAGGCGATGCGGGACTTCACGCCGTCGTCGTCGGAATTCGCCTCGGTGCCGATCGGCGACCCCTCGTACCCGGTCAAGGGCATCGGGTCGACCGTGAAGTGGGACGAGGCGAAGGCGACGAAGCTCTTCGACGCGCTGCGCGACGACCGGCCGCTGGCCCCCGCCGTCCGGCCGGGCGGCAGCAGCAGCAGCGACGGTGGCGGCGGCAGCGGCGAGGGCGGGCGCCGTCAGGCCGCCCCGGGGGTCCCGGTGGACGTAGCACCGCAGGAGATCCGGGTGCAGGTGGAGAACGGCACCCGGATCGACGGCCTCGGCGGGCGGGTCGACGCCGCCCTGCGCGCGACCGGCTTCAACACCACCCGTACGCCGGGCAACGCCTCCAGCCGCGAGGTCCGGCGCACGGTGGTGGCGTACGACCCGCGCTGGGACCGCTCGGCCCGCACGCTGGCCACCGCTCTGCCGGGCAGCGAGCTGCGGGCGGTACGGGGCCAGGGGCGGACCCTGCTGGTCACGGCCGGTTCGCAGTTCGACAAGGTGGTCCCGGTCCGCGCCGAGGACCCCCATCGGGGTGAATTCGGCGTGGTCACCGGCGACCAGGTGGTGTGCGGGGACACCCCGTAGCCACGGCTTCGGGATCAGTCCTCGTCGAGGCCCTGGGCGGCGCGGCGCTCGCGCAGTTCCTTGATCGCCTGGCGGCGGGCCAGCCGGTGGGTGCGGCGGATCTGGGCCTCCTGGTAGCGGCGGCGGTCCCGGTCGGTCTCGGGGACGACCGTCGGCACCCGGCGGGGCTTGCCCTCGGCGTCGACGGCCGCGAAGACCAGGTAGGCGCTGCCGACCTGGGTCGCGGGGGTCGATTCGTTCCACCGCTCGGCCAGGACCCGTACGCCGACCTCCATGGAGGACCGGCCGGTCCAGTTGACCTGCGCCTTCACATGGACGAGGTCGCCCACCCGGACCGGCTCCAGGAAGACCATCTCGTCCATGGAGGCGGTGACGGCGGGACCGCCGGAGTGGCGGCCGGCGACGGCCCCGGCCGCGTCGTCCACCAACTTCATGATCACGCCACCGTGTACGGTGCCGAGGAGGTTGGTGTCGTTGCCGGTCATGATGTGGCTGAGCGTGGTGCGCGAGGCCGAGGTCGGCTTGCCCGGGAGATCGGCCGCTATGTCTGTCATACGGCCACCTTAAAGCCGTCCAAGAGGCATCAGCTCTGCAACAGCACCGGAACGAAGCCCCTCCCGGCCTGTCGGGCGACCCGCCGGACCAGGCATTCTTGTCCGCATGAATGACTGGCCCGAGGGGCGCAACCGCGACGACCGCTACGGACGTGGCAGCGCCCAGCAGCAGCCCGAAGGTGCGCAGCGGATGCGGCACGTCCAGCGGCAGCAGCCCCCGCGCCCCGCGCAGCCGCCCGTCCCGCCGGCGCGGCCCGCGGGTCCCGGCGTTCCGCGGCAGCAGCCGCAGACCCACGACACCTTCACCGGCTACGACAGCGGCTACAACACCGGCCAGGTCTACGGCACCCCCGCGGGCGCCCCGGCCGACGGCCGCCCGGGCGGCGGTCCCGGCGGCGGTCCCGGCGGCGGGCCGGGCATGCCGCCGCCGGCCGGTCCGGGCCGCCAGGGCCCGGCGCCGGACTGGCGCAAGCGGATCAAGATCGGTTCGATCGCCCTGGTGTCGGTCCTGTTCGTCACCACGATCGGCACGTACTTCTGGGCCGACTCCAAGCTGCGCGGCGAGGTCGACCTCGCCAAGGTCATCGAGCGGCCCAAGGAGGGCGACTGCACGACGTACCTGATCGTGGGCTCGGACAGCCGTGAGGGCCTGTCCGACGCGGACAAGAAGAAGCTGCACACCGGCTCCGCGGACGGCAAGCGGACCGACTCGATGATGATCCTGGCGGCCTGCTCCAGCGGGAACACCATGATCTCGCTGCCGCGCGACTCGGACGTGGAGATCCCGTCCTTCGTGGGCTCCCAGTCGGGCAAGAAGTTCCCCGCCCAGGGCCGCCGGGTCAAGCTGAACGCCGCGTACTCCGAGGACGGCCCCGAACTCCTGGTGCGCACCGTGGAGCACAACACGGGCCTGCGCATCGACCACTACGCCGAGATCGGCTTCGCCGGCTTCGCCAACATCGTCGACGCGCTGGGCGGCGTCGAGCTGGACATCGAGAAGGCGTTCAAGGACGAGAAGTCGGGCGCCGACTTCCAGGCCGGCAAGCAGACCCTCAACGGCGAGCAGTCGCTGGCGTACGTACGGACCCGCTACGCCTTCGCCGAGTCCGACCTCCAGCGCACGAAGAACCAGCAGAAGTTCCTGTCGGCGCTGGCCAGCCAGGCCGCCACGCCGAGCACGATCATCAACCCGTTCAAGCTCTACCCGACGCTGGGCGCGGGCCTGGACACGCTGGTCGTGGACAAGGACATGTCCCTGTTCGACCTCGGCGAGATGTTCTTCGCGATGAAGGGCATCAGCGGCGGTGACGGCGTGTCGATGAACATCCCGATCTCGGGGGAGCGCGGCGGCAACCTGGTCTGGGACAAGGCCAAGGTGCAGCAGCTGGTCAAGCAGATCCAGAACGACGAGAAGGTGACGGTCACGGGCAACCGCTGAGCCGTACGTACGAGGAAGGCCCGCCGGATCCCCGGCGGGCCTTCGTCGTATACGTGTCAGCGGTCGGAGGAGAAGCGCAGCGCGGCGTCGGGCAGCTGGGCCTCGCACCACACGCGGGCGCCGGCGCGCAGTTCGTTGTCCGCGCCGACCAGGGCGCCGTCGCCGATGACCGCGCCGTCCAGGACCGTGCGCGCGCCGACCCGGGCGCGCGCCCCGATCAGGCTGGCGCTGACGACGGTGTCGGCCCCGACGGACGCGCCGTCCAGGACGATCGAGCCGGCCACGACCGCACCGGCGCCGATCCGGGCGCCGGCACCGACCACGGTGCCGCCGGTCAGCCGGGCACCGGCGGCGACCTCGGCGCCGGGCAGGACCAGGGACTCGCCGCGCGGGCCGGGCACGGCCGGGGAGGCGACCAGGCCGCGCACCAGGTCGGCGGAGGCCTGGACGAAGGACTCGGGCTTGCCGAGGTCGAGCCAGTAGGTGTCCTCGGTCTTGCCGTACAGCTTGGCGCCGGCGGCGAGCAGGCCGGGGAAGGTCTCGCGCTCCACGGAGACGGGCCGGCCGGTGGGGATGGAGTCGATCACCGAGCGGCGGAAGACGTAGCAGCCGGCGTTGATCTGGTCGGTGACGATCTCCTCGGGCGTCTGGGGCTTCTCGGTGAAGGCCAGGACGCGGCCGGTGGGGTCGGTGGGCACCAGGCCGAAGGCGCGCGGGTCGGCGACGCGGACCAGGTGCAGGGAGACGTCGGCGTCGGCGGCCGCGTGCGAGTCGACCAGGCCGCGGATGTCCAGGCCGGTCAGGATGTCGCCGTTGAAGACCAGGACGGACTCGTCGGCGCCGCCGGTCAGGCGCCGGGCGGCGTTGCGGATGGCGCCGCCGGTGCCCAGCGGCTCGTCCTCGACGACGTACTCCAGGTGGACGCCGAAGGCGGACCCGTCGCCGAAGTAGGGCTCGAAGACCTCGGCCAGGTAGCAGGTGGCCATCACGATGTGGGTGACGCCGGCGGCAGCGGCCCTGGCTATCTGGTGGGCGAGGAACGGCACACCGGCGGCCGGGACCATCGGCTTCGGCGTGTTCACCGTGACGGGCCGCAGACGCGTCCCCTGCCCACCGACCAGCAGGATCGCTTCCGTCATGTCTTCTCCCCAGATTCGGGCGTACGAAGGTCCAAATTTAGCCCATCGGGAGGATGCCCGAGGGCGGGTTCGCCGCTGCTCAGGGCGGTCAGGAGGCGAACGGGTTGACGTGGCCGGGCAACTGCTGCCCGGGGCGCAGGAACCGCTGCCTGCCGTGCTCGTCCCGCACCGTCACGAACCCGGCGGCCGTGAGCCGCTGTGCGATCTTCCGGCGGCGGATCACGCCCACCTTGAACGCCGCGGTGATGAACAGCGCGAGCACCCCGCCGGAGGCCACCGCCTGGACCGGCGACTCACCGATGAGCAGGAGGGCGGTCACGACCACGCAGGCGAGGTAGCACATCACCTTCTGGCGCCGGTCGGCGATGTACAGGGCCAGGACGTCGAAGGTGACGAGGTCCTTCAGCACGGCCACGGCTCCGGCCGCCTCGGGGAGCGGCTTCAGCGAGCCCTGCCGCAGCCCCGGCACCGTCCCGCGGTTGCCCACCTGCGGATGGGCGGTGATGGTGGCTGCCTCGCGGACCCGCGCCTCGGGGTGCGGGTCCCGGTACATCCGGACCTGGACGAGCGAGTTCTTGTACCCGGTCCGGAACGCCAGGCCGTACGTGTAGCCGTACTGCTCCGCCACGTGCGCGAGGGCGGCCGCCTTCACCGGGGTCCCCTGGGGGGCGATGTCGACGAAGTCCTGCTGCCGGGCGATCTGCTGGAGCATCCCCGTTATGTGACCCTCTACGGACATCCTCGTTCCCCGCCCCTGAGACCCCGCGTCCGGGGGCCGACCGGCGCACAGCCTAACGCTGCCCTGCCCGCTGCCACGACAGGCGTGGGCGGGCCTTGCTCGGTAGCGTGGGTAATGGCACAGCGCCATCGGCGCGCACGCGTCGGCCGGGGCCGACGCATCAGGCCGGACGCGAAGCGGCCACCGTCGCCGCCCCGTCACCGAGGTATGCCGGGCTCGGGCCCCACCCGGTGACCACGACGTCAGCGCCCGGCTGTTGGTCGCGACTCCCACTCCGCGCAAGGAGGACCACACGCATGTCCAGACCGCGAGCACCGTCGTCGCCCACCCCCTACCCGCTGTGGGGACCGCGCGCACGGCCGGGGCATCCCGGGCCGCATACGCGGACCATCCTGACGTTCGCCACAAGCCCCGCCCTCGCGCTCGCGCTGGCCCTCGGATTCTCCGGAGTCGCGGACGGCGCTCCCCTGCCGAAGCGCGACACCAGTGGCCAGGTCACCGGGCCGGTCGCCATCGATGTGGAGGCAGTCCGCGTGGGCAACTGCTTCACCACGGATGACGATCTGAAGCAGTACGAAGGCGCAGAGGGCGGCGACGCCTCCACCGAGGTGCGCCTCGTGTCCTGCGACGTGGCTCACGAGGGGGAGGTGTACTCCGTCTTCAGCCTGCAGGACGGTCCTTACCCGGGCAAGAAGAAGATCGTTTCGATCGCCGACGAAAAGTGTGGAGACGCGGCACTCGACGCCTACACGGGCGCCGCCGCAAAGCTCCCTGAGAAGTTGAAGGGGTACTACTTCTATCCGAGTGCCGACACCTGGGACGTCGGCGATCGCAAAGTCGTCTGCTTCCTGGGCGACGCGACCGGTACGAGCACCGGCTCGGTCCGCGCCTCCGGTTCCTGAGCCCCGCTCCGGACGTCGATGACACACCCGACGGCGACGGCTACACGGCCCCCGGCGGATGCCGGGGGCCGTTCGTCAGTAGCCGTCGCAGACAGCCTGGTTACGGCAGGTTCCTCGCCATGACGATCCGCTGAACCTGATTCGTACCCTCATAAATCTGGGTGATCTTGGCGTCGCGCATCATGCGCTCGACCGGGTAGTCACGGGTGTAGCCGTAGCCGCCGAGCAGCTGGACGGCGTCCGTGGTGACCTCCATCGCGATGTCCGAGGCGAAGCACTTGGCCGCCGCGCCCAGGTAGGTGAGGTCGGCGTCGCCGCGCTCCGAGGCGGCCGCGGCCTGGTAGGTCAGGGCGCGGGCGGCGGAGACCTTCATGGCCATGTCCGCGAGCATGAACTGCACGCCCTGGAAGTCGCCGATCGGCTTGCCGAACTGCTTGCGCTCCTGGACGTAGCCCTTGGCGTAGTCCAGCGCGCCCTGCGCGATGCCGAGCGCCTGGGCCGCGATGGTGATGCGGGTGTGGTCCAGGGTCTTCATGGCGGTGGCGAAGCCGGTGCCCTCGGCGCCGATCATGCGGTCCGCGGGGATGCGCACGTTGTCGAGGTAGACCTCGCGGGTCGGGGAGCCCTTGATGCCGAGCTTCTTCTCGGGCGCGCCGAAGGAGACGCCCTCGTCGCCCTTCTCCACGACGAACGCAGAGATGCCCTTGGAGCGCTTCTCCGGGTCGGTCACGGCCATGACCGTGTAGTACTCGGAGACGCCCGCGTTGGTGATCCAGCGCTTGACGCCGTTGAGCACCCAGAAGTCCCCGTCGCGCACGGCGCGGGTCTTCATGCCGGCGGCGTCGGAGCCGGCGTCCGGCTCGGAGAGGCAGTACGAGAACATGCCCTCGCCCTTGGCGAGCGGGCCCATGTACTTCTTCTTCAGCTCCTCGGAGCCGGAGAGGATCACGGGCAGGGAACCCAGCTTGTTGACGGCCGGGATCAGGGAGGAGGAGGCGCAGACGCGGGCCACCTCCTCGATCACGATCACGGTGGCGAGCGCGTCGGCGCCGGCGCCGCCGTAGCTCTCGGGTACGTGGACGGCGTGCAGGTCGTTGGCGACCAGCGCGTCGAGCGCCTCCTGCGGGAAGCGGGCCTCCTCGTCCACCGCGGCGGCGAACGGGGCGATCTTGGCCTCGCAGAGCGCACGGACGGACTCGCGGAGCATGTCGTGCTCCTCGGCCGGGCGGAACAGGTCGAACTCCGACTTCGCAGAACCCGCCAAGGTTTCTCACTCCCCAGGGTGACGCTAACTACCGTTAAGTAACCCAAAGCTTAGTGTCAGGCCCCCGGCAGGGATACGTGACCTGCACGACAGGTCGCGCACCCGTGAGGAACCCGTACCGGTACATCTGGGAACGTCCCCCCACCCGGGCGCGACTATGCTCGGTGGCCGCACAACGGCCCGCCGCACGTTTGGAGCACCCATGGCCCTCAAGATCACCGTGATCGGCACCGGCTATCTCGGCGCCACCCACGCCGCCGCCATGGCCGAGCTGGGCTTCGAGGTGCTCGGCCTGGACATCGTCCCGGAAAAGATCGAGATGCTGGCCGCGGGCCGCGTCCCGATGTACGAGCCGGGCCTGGAGGACCTCCTGGCCGCGCACGTCGCGGGCCTGCCGGGCTCCACGGGCCGGCTGCGCTTCACCACGTCGTGGGAGGAGGTCGGCGCCTTCGGCGACGTCCACTTCGTCTGCGTGAACACGCCGCAGAAGCACGGCGAGTACGCCTGCGACATGAGCTACGTCGACTCGGCGATCGACTCGCTCGCCCCGCACCTGACCCGCCCGGCCCTGGTGGTCGGCAAGTCCACCGTCCCGGTGGGCTCGGCGGACCGGCTGGCCGAGCGCCTGGCCGCGGCCGCCCCGGCGGGCCCGGAGGTGGAGCTGGCCTGGAACCCCGAGTTCCTGCGCGAGGGCTTCGCCGTCCAGGACACCCTGCACCCCGACCGGATCGTGATCGGCGTACGCGGCGAGCGCGCCGAGAAGCTGCTGCGCGAGGTGTACGCGACCCCGATGGCCGGGGGCTCCCCCCTCGTCGTGACCGACTTCCCGACCGCCGAGCTGGTCAAGACCGCCGCGAACTCCTTCCTCGCCACCAAGATCTCCTTCATCAACGCCATGGCCGAGGTGTGCGAGGCCGCGGGCGGCGACGTGGTCAAGCTCGCGGAGGCCATCGGCTACGACGAGCGCATCGGCGCGAAGTTCCTGCGGGCCGGGATCGGCTTCGGCGGCGGCTGCCTGCCCAAGGACATCCGGGCCTTCATGGCCCGCGCGGGCGAGCTGGGCGCGGACCAGGCCCTCACCTTCCTGCGCGAGGTCGACTCGATCAACATGCGGCGCCGCGGCCACATGGTCGAGCTGGCCCGCGAAGCCGTCGGCGGCTCCTTCCTCGGCAAGCGCGTCGCCGTCCTCGGCGCCACGTTCAAGCCCGACTCGGACGACGTGCGCGACTCCCCGGCGCTCAACGTCGCCGGCCAGATCCACCTCCAGGGCGGCCAGGTGACCGTCTACGACCCCAAGGGCATGGCCAACGCCCGCCGCGTCTTCCCCACCCTGACGTACGCCGAGTCGGCGACGGAGGCGGTCGAGGGCGCGGACGTGGTCCTGCACCTGACGGAATGGCGCGAGTTCCGTGAGCTGGACCCGGCCACGCTGGGCAAGGCAGTCGCGGACCGCCTGATCCTGGACGGCCGCAACGCCCTCGACCCCGACGCCTGGCGCGCGGCGGGCTGGACGTACCGCGCAATGGGCCGCCCGAAGGCCTGACCGCCGGACATCCGCTGCCACCAGCCGTCCCGACAGCTGGTGGCAGCCCGGACTCAGGCTCGATGCCGTCGAAGGGACACCCGGTACGCCTCAGCGGATTCGAGGACAGCAGCGTCCGGGTCCCGCCCACGGCCGCGGGCGGCAACTTCCAGCTCGTACCACCCTGGCCCAGACGTCGACAGAACCTGAAGATCCAGCCGTGGCCCGCTGACGACCGACTCGATCCGCAGGTTGCCGGTGGGCGACCAGACCAGCACCGTCGCCGCCTCCTCCCACTCCCCCGACGAGTCCGGCGAGCCACCTGTGCGCACCTCCACCTGCACGTTGCCGGTGTTGATACCGGTGCGCACGATGGCCCCTGCCGACATGGGGGCGATCAAGCTCCCGGACCAGTCCGCGCTCTCGATGGGTACCTCTCCGTCGTCGAAGATCCCGAAGATGCCCTCGTTGATGAAGACCAGGCCCCGGTGGTACGTCATCACCGCTCCTCATGTCGTCCGGCGCAGCTGCCGCCAGGCGAGGCAATCACCGGCTGGGCCGACTCCGAGCCCTTCACGTCCGGCTGGCTCCGCAACCGGCCGATCGAAGGTCAGGCAGGTTCACCAGCTGCGCTCGCAACCGCACGCGACCACGAGACGGTCACTTGCGGCTGTGGCACCAGACACCGTCTCGGCGTGGGCCGGGCCGGCGGTGGACAGGAAAACACCGGTCAATGCGGCGGCGAGTAGGGCAGATGCACGTAACTTGCCGAAGATGGACATGAGTTACACTCCTTGGTTTACGCTGTAGGCACTGCTCGCTCTGGTAGAGCCATTCGCAGCCGGCCAGGTTCCCGTCGCCCCGGACTGGTCTTAAGCGGCCGGAGGCGTCCAGTCGGCGGGCAGGCCGGACTGCGTGAGCACGTCCGCGAGGCTGTAGTGATCGCGATCGGACACGATCCGCCCACACCGCCCGCGTTCGATGTCGAGCTGGGTGGTCATCGGCACGGCGAAGCCCTTGGGCGCGCCCTTCAGGTGCCCGGAGTACACGGTCCGCACGGTGATCCGGTCACCGTCACGGCGGGCACTGCGCACGCTGACGTGCACGTTGTCGATGAGCCGGTCGGCACGGGCCTTCCACCCGGAGATCTCCTCCCGCCCCCGGAAGGTGGCGCCGACGGCCTCGTCGATGTACGTACCGTCAACCGTGAACAGCGCACCCAGCGCCCCGGCATCGGCACCGTTCCAGGCGCGCGCCCAGTCGGCGACGATCCGCGGCGGCGCGGGCCGCCCGGCGGCTTGGGCACTGGTCACGGTCCCGGCGCCGAGGGCGGCAACGGCGACCAGCAGGGTCAGGGCGCGGCGGGGTCGAAGCGTCATGGGGACTCCTTCATCGAGCGGATCGGCGTACGACCCCACACTCACGCCGGACCCTGTCCACTTCCCACCCCCGCCACCTGTCCAGCGCTGTCCACGCCCGTCCACCGCCGGATCTACCTCGGCGGGTCCTCGCCCGTGAGGCCGTCGACGGATTCGCGGATGAGATCGGCGTGGCCCGCGTGGCGGGCGTACTCCTCGACGAGGTCGAGGAGGATGCGACGGAGGTTGGGGCGTTCGCCGCTGCGCGCGGTGTACGCACCCAGCTGCTCCAGTCCGCCCTCGCCGAGCGCCTTGCCGACGATGGCGCGGGAGCGGGCGACCGACTCCTGCCAGAGGGCGAGCAGTTGCCCGGGGGTGTCCTCGGCGGCGGAGCGGTAGTCCCAGTCGGGAGTGCTCTCCCAGTCGACGGCGTCCCAGGGCGCGCCGACGGGAACGGCGAGCCACAGCCGGGCGAAGTGGCTGTCCTCCACATGCGCCAGGTGCTTGAGGAGGCCGCCCAGAGTGACCTCGGACGTGCCGAGCGTGGCCCGCATGCCGGCGGCGTCCAGGCCGGAGCACTTCCAGGCCAGCGTGGCCCGTTGGCGTTCGAGAGCCCCGAGGATCGCCGCCGCCTCGGTACCGGCGAGCGGAGGCTCCGGCCACGGATCGAATGTCATCGCAGTCATACGACCCGACCGTAGCGAAGGGTCAGAGCCCCTGCCCGGCCTTGAGCCGCTCGATCTGCCGCAGAACAGGCTGCTCGGCAAGGCGGGGGTACGGCTCCCTCCCCGTCCCCACCATGTCGACGATGCACGCACCGACCCGGGCCACGATGCGGTCGAGGATCTCGGCGGGCGCGCTGTGAACGGTGATCCGGATCCGGATCGTGTCCTCGGGGAACCCCGCCCCGTCGAGCTCCTCGTACCGCACGGTCGCCGTGTTGCCGTCGGAGCTGTCCGTGGGGCAGGCCGCGAGGGCCGAGCGCAGCCGCGCGAAGGTCGCCTCCGCATCCGCATGGGCCGCCAGGAAGGTCATCTGCGGCTGCCCGGGCTCGTCCGAGGGGAGGGCCTGGGTGATCGCGGCCTGGGCACCCCGTTGGCCGAGCAGGGCCCACATGGTGGCACACGGGGTTTCCCCCTCACCGACGGGCCGCAGCTCCGCCGGGTGCACGTCCCGAACCTCGCCGGCCCCGCCCGGCTGCCGCACCATCTCCCGCAACCGGGCGGTGTCCGGAACGGCAGCCGCCGTTCCGGAGGGCTTCCCGACCGGAGCGCGGTCGTCGGCCGGACCGCCCGTACAGCCGGCGAGCAGCAGACAGGAGGCCAACGGAACAGAGACACGGCGCATGAACATATGAGGAGCCCCCGGAATCGAGCGGATCAGGCGATCCGCCCCGCACTGTAGAGGTCCCCCGCTGCGCGACCACCACGGGCCCCGCCGCTCGAGGAGTACATGACCGCGCCGCGCGGCGACAGATCGTAGGGAAGGCGCTGGGTAGTAGAGCGGAGTTGAGTGGCGTGGCCGGGAGGCTTCATGCGTTCCTGCGATAGGTCATGAACCAGTGGGTGTCGAAGTAGTGGGCCATGGTGAAGGGGTGGTCCTTCTCAAGGAGGATGCGGCAGACGAACTCTGCGGTTGAACAGGCGAAGGGGACGTTCTCGCCGTCGAACGTCCGTATGGTGACGGGCCAGTGGTCAGGGTCTCCGTCGTCAATCTGCCAGCAGTACAGATTCTCGTGCTCGGTGCCTGCCCAGACGAGCAGGCCGTCCTCCTTCCAGTTGGTCCACGGTTCCTGGTTCAGACAGAGGTACGCGTCGAAGGCGCCCTCCCCGAACGTCTCCACCATGCGCTTGTAGTCGCGGGGAAGACGCGTGCCCATGCGCGCCTCGACCTGCGCCCAGTCGATGTCCGGTCGCTGGGGCGGCAGGATCCAGCCGGTGATGCCGATGAGCCGCTCGACCCAGTCTTCGTCCTGGCCGGCGATCCCCGCGGGCAGCACTTGGATCTGCCGCGGGGTGACCGCCAGCACCGGCACGATGTCGCCCTGCGCATCCAGTGCAGTACCCGCGCCGAGCCACACTCCCCCATAAGCCCAGGCCACCACCGTCTCGGCACGGTCTTCGAGGAGGTCGAGGAGATGTGTGCCATGAACCTCGCTCACGCCCATGGCCATGACGCCCTCCAGGACCAGGGCCCGTGGTTCCCCGTGACGGGAAGCCAGCTTCTCGACCAGCGCGTGCGGGTCGACGTCCTGCGAGATATACAGAACCCCGCTCGGACCGGGGATCCGGTCCAGCAGGTCGTCGAGCATCGAGTGAGTGAACTCCATGGGGAACAGGAAAGCGCACCCCACTGACAAGGGTCCGAGGTCGGGCAGTTCCTCTCCCGATGCGGCATGCCGAGCCCGGTACCCGGGGAGTCGGCACCCTCGCGACCCCGCGCGGTCACCCACCTGCCGACGTCACGTCAGGCGACTCCGCCACCCTTGGTTCGGCAGAAGGAGTCCGCATTGTTCTTCCTCAAGCAGACGGTGAGCGTCAGACGCTCCCCGGAGCGATGAAGCCCGCCGCAAGTACGCCGTGGTGTGCAGCGTCTGCGGCCCGGTCGGCGACCCGCACGGCCTCTGAGCTGGGTGTCCAACCTCGGCCGTTCACCCGGCCCGCTGATCTTGGTTCGTTCCCGGGACAGCAGGGCGGCCGTTCTTCACGCTTCGAGGTGTCGAGCAACGTCGCGTGAAGGAACGGCCGCTGGTGAAGAGTCCTCTTTTCTCGGCGTCCGGCGATCGTCTGGGGCTGATACCTGCACCACATGCTGATCAGAGCAGCTCAGGGAGCGGTCAGGCGGTCGGCTCGGCCGTCAGGATGGCGAGGAGCCCGGGGAATCTGGTCTCGATGTCGGCTCGACGCAGGCCCGCCATCCGGCTATTGCCCCGGTCGACCTGGTGGATCAGGCCGGCCTCTCTCAGGGTGCGGAAGTGATGGGTCACCGTCGCCTTGGAGACCGGCAGCGAGAAAGAGGCGCACGTGCGCGCAGTGCCTTCGGGGGCAACGGCCAGCTCGCGCACCACTCGGCGACGCAGGGGGTCGGAGAGCGCGGACAACACCTTGCCGAGCTCGATCTCCTCGACGGTCGGATGACCCTCGTCATCGGGCATGGTGGCGACCTCCTCCCTTAGGTATGGATTGGATCTTACCTCCGGCGACTGTTAGCGTCCGGCAGGTACGAATCCAGTCGTACCTATCTGTGGGGGAGAAACCCGATGGACCAGCTCGTCACACTCATTGGCGTCGCCCGCCCCAAGCCCGAACGCGCCCAAGAACTCATGGGGCTGCTGCTCTCCTTCGTCGAGCCCACCCGTCAGGAGCCGGGCTGCCTGGAGTACCACTTCCACGAGGACCGCGAGGAGCCCGGCGTCTTCGTGTTCTACGAGGTGTGGCGCAGCCAGTCCGACCTGGACGCCCACCTGGCACTCCCGCACCTGCGGGACTTCTGGGAGCGTCGGATGGACTACCTGGCCACCGATCTGGAGATCCGCTTCGTGGACATGCGCAGCCCCCACGGCCACTAGCCGTTCAGCGCGGCCATCAGCCCTGGACGGCCGCCGGCCGCCGGCCGCCGAGAAAAGAGGAGCGCGTAGCGATCTCACGCGCCCCTCGGCTTCCCACAGTGCGGGCGTCCGGGGCCGGGCTTGGAGCCCCGTGTCCGCGCCGGTGCTCGGCCGTGAGCGTCAACTCGACCAACGACGTCACCGGGCCGTCCGAGCACAGCACCGCGTCGGTCAGCTCGAAGAGCGCATCCGCCCGGGTGCAGAGGCGCGGCGTCAGCGGACTGTTCAGCAGCGCAACTCTTCACCAGCGGCCGTTCCTTCACGCGACGTTGCTCGACACCTCGAAGCGTGAAGAACGGCCGCCCTGCTGTCCCGGGAACGAACCAAGATCAGCGGGCCGGGTAAACGGCCGAGGTTAAACACCCAGCTCAGAGCAGGTGATCGGCCTTCCCGGCCTTGATGTCCCGGATCAGCGCGCGGAGCGCATCCCCACTGTCGCTGAGGTAGACGTCCTCCTGCCCGGCGACGGCGATGTAGCTGTTGCCGTCTGCGTCCATCCCGACGCGGTAGCAGCTCGCGCCTTCGCCGCAGAAGGCGTCTTCCCAGGTGATGTCTGCCATCGGTTGCCCCTCACAACAAGTGGTCGGCCTTCCCGGCCTTGATGTCGCGGATCAGCGCGCGAAGCGCGTCCCCACTGTCGCTGAGGTAGACGTCCTCCTGCCCGGCGACGGTGATATAGCTGTTGCCCAGCTCATCGGTCCCGAAGCGGTAGCAGTTGTTGCCCTCGCCGCAGAAGGCGTCTTCCCACGTGATGTCCACGAGTGCTCCTCAGAGGTCGTTGATGACGGCCTGGATGACGTCACGGGATGCTTCCGGTGACAAGGCTTCCTTGCGCAGCCACTCCAAGTGGCTCCAATACTTGGCCAGCTGGCTCTCGGCATGTATGAAGCCGGGGCCGTGCGCAGAGTCGAGCTGCACCGTATCCAGGAGCCGCACCGGTCCCGCCGCGTACAGCAGCGCGTGGCCGGCGCCGGGAAAGCTCCCGAGCTCGAAGGGCAGCACCCGCAGCGTGATGTGCTCCTGTTCGGACTGCTCGTTCAGGTGGACGAGCTGACGCCGTGCCGCCGCCCTCCCGCCGAACTGCATGCGCAGTGCTGCCTCGTGCACGAATCCGACGTATCCCGTCGCATGGCCCGCATGCAGGACCTGCTGCCGCTCCCGTCGAAGTGCGACACGCAATTCGACTTCCAGGCGGGGCAATTCCGGCAGCACCGCATCGAAGATCGCTCGGGCATAGTCCTCGGTCTGCAACAGGCCCGGAATGTGAACGGTCTGCGCGGTGTACAGGAACTTGGCGTGCCATTCCAGTTCGGCGATGTCGAGCATGCCTGCCGGGAGCCGGCCCCGATATTCGTCCCACCATCCCCGCGACCGCGTCTGCGCCATCTCGACAAGTGCATCGACGTAAGCGGCGTCCGTACAGCAGCAGTTGCTCGCCAGCGTGCGCAGCCGGTCAGCGCTGAGCGTCCGTACGCCGGACTCGATGTTCGAGATCTTGCCGCGATCGAGCCCCAGCAGGCCGGCAGCGGCATCCGTCGTCATACCTGCGGCGGTGCGGATGCGGCGCAGCTCGGCGCCCAACCTGACTTGACGGTACGTCGGGGCGGTCCTCGGTGGCATGCATGCAGTCTGCCGTGACCCGCCCCCGGATCCAAGGTGATGGAATTACCACCACTCCTGTGGCGTACACACCACCATCTGTCCTACCGTTAGTGACACAGCCTTCACCCAACGGAGTTGAAGCGCATCGGCACCCCCATGCCCGAACGTGCCGACAGGCCACGCCTCCCCCACCGCAAGGAGTCAGCGATGTCCCTCACGGTCTGCGGAACCCCGCCCACCTCCCACACCCCGCCCTCCCCGTACACACTCAGCTACAGCCTGACCCTCCCCGGCCAGCCGTACAGCGCGGGCGTAGCCCGTGACGCGGTCCGGACCGTGCTCCGCACCCACCACCTGGCCCCGCTCATCCCCGTAACGCAACAGGTCACGGCCGAGCTGATGGCAGCCGGCTGGCACCACAGCCCCGGCGAGGACCTTTACCTCAGCCTCCGCTACCGCGACGACTCCCTCCGCGTGATCGTCTACGACTCCCACGCACCCCACACCCAGCCCCGCCTCGCCTCACTCTGCGAGGCCCGCCGCCGCTCGCGCCTCCGCGTCCTCGCCGCACTCGTCAAGGACTGCCGGGGCGACTGGGGCTTCGGCCCCGCCCGGGAACCCGGTGGCGGCACCCGGAGCTGGGCCAGGCTCCCCGCCAGCCCTGCCGGCCCCTCCAGCCCCGCCGGCCCCGCCGGCCCGCAGGCCGCCGGACGGCCGGAGCGCGTAGCGATCTGAGGCGCCCCGACCGAGGGAGCCGCCTCCGGGACCCGGGCCGGTGGTGGCGAGCCTGCCCGGACGAGGGCCGACACGGCTGCCCCGGTGCCGCTGGACCCCTCCCCCTGCCACCCCTTCGGTGCCTGCCCGACAGGCTGTTGGCTGGCGGGACGGCGGACGGAGTCAAGGGTGGAGCGCAGCGGAATCGCGAAGCGACGCGACCGGAGGGAGCGCCCTTGACGCCGGCCGCCGGCCCGCTCGGACAATGGACTGGCGGGCAGACACCGCCGTCCACGCACCCCCGGCCAGCGGGGACGTACGTCCACGCCCACCCGGACACACCGCCACCCGCCCGACCTCGTTGGGCCGGGCGAGTAGCGGTACGTGCGGCGGCGTCACGCCTTGCGGTGGTGCGCCGCTCTCGACGTGAACTCCGCGTCACGCAGCACCCGCTGGGCGTTGTCCCACACCAGCAGCGCCAGGTCCGCCTCCGGCCAGCCGCGCTCCATGAGTTCCGCGATCAGACGGGGGTAGCCCGAAGGATCGGTCAGACCCGCCGGATGCCCGTTGCCCGAGTCGGCCCCGAAGGCCGCGCCCAGCCCCACACAGTGGGGACCCGCCACCGAACGGACATGGTCCAGGTGATCGGCGACCGCATGCAGCGAGTCACCGGTCTGGTCGGCGGCGAACGTCACCATCACCAGCCCGTTGGCCGCCCGCAGGGCAACAAGAACCTCGTCCGGAACATTCGCCGGATGCGGGGTCAGCGCCGCCGCAGCCGTGTGCGAGATCACCACGGGCGCCCGCGACGCACCGGCGATCTGACACGCCACCTCCGGCCGGCACGCGGTGAGGTCGACCAGCATCGCCAGCCGGTTCATCTCCCGGATCACCTCGTGCCCGAAGGCCGTCAGCCCCTCCTGCGCCCAGGCCGCACCGGCCGGGGCGAGACTGCGTACCCCCAGCGTGTGGAAGGCGCGCAGCGTACCGAGCGCGTCGGTCAGACACGACCCGTTCACGGGCCCCAGGAACGACGCGATACGCCCACGGTTGCGCGCGTCCGCCATGTCGTCGGCGTTCAGCGCCAGCCGCATCTCGTCGGGGTAGCGCCCGATCATCTGGTGCGCGAGGTCGATCTGTTCCAGGGTGTCGGCCACCACCCGGTCGCCGACGGACGACGTCAGCAGCGACCAGAACTGTGCGCCCACGGCACCCGCCCGCAACCGCGGAAGGTCGGTGTCCGTGTCGTGGTACGGCATCTGACGCAGCGTCCAGGCAAGGGTGTTGCACCCGTCCGCGACGGGATGCTCGGCCAGCAGCGCGGCGGCCCGCTCCAGGGCGCCGGCCACGACGGGGCCGGAAACTTCGGGCACTCCCACGGCGGGGAGGCCGGCCTCGGATTCATCCTGCAGGTCAGCCATGACATTCGCTCCGGTCTCGGCGGCAGATGCAGCAGGGAAACGAGAAAGCGGAAAGCTGTTGCCACGGTGCCATGCGGGGCGCTGGGGTTCTCGGCGGGTGTGGCATTCGGGTGGCGGACGCCACGGACGCCGCTTCGCGCAACGAAGAGGGGCGGCCCGTCCGGGCCGCCCCTCCGCCGTCCGAACCCTCGGTCCGGACCCGCCGTCCGAACCCTCGGTCCGGACCCGCCCTCACAGCTCTTACGGCGCCAGCACCGCGTTCGACGGCCCGCGCTCCTCCGACAGCCGCGCCGCGACCGCCTCCGCGTCCCGCAGCACCCGGACCGCGTTCGACCACGTCAGCTTGGCCAGGTCCGCGCGCGACCAGCCGCGCCCGAGCAGCTCCGCGACCAGGTTCGGGTAGCCCGCCACGTCGTCCAGACCGGCCGGCGTGAAGGCCGTGCCGTCGTAGTCGCCGCCGATGCCGATGTGGTCCACGCCCGCGACCTCGCGCATGTGGTCCAGGTGGTCCGCCACCGTGGCCGCCGTCGCCACCGGCCGCGGCCGGCCCGCCTCGAAGGCACGGTGCAGGGCCATCGCCTCCGGCCCGGTGTCCAGGTGGTGCAGGCCGTGCGCGCGCAGGTTCTCGTCCGCCGCCTGCGTCCACTCCACCGCTTCCTGGAGGATGAACTTCGGCACGAACGTCGCCATCGCCACGCCGCCGTTGGCCTGCAGCCGTCCCAGCACGTCGTCGGGGATGTTGCGCGGGTGGTCGCAGATCGCCAGCGCCGACGAGTGCGAGAAGATCACCGGCGCCTCGGACACGTCCAGCGCGTCCCGCATCGTCGTCGCCGCCACGTGCGAGAGGTCGACGAGCATGCCGATGCGGTTCATCTCGCGTACGACCTCGCGGCCGAAGTCCGTCAGACCCCCGTGCCGCGGCTCGTCCGTCGCCGAGTCCGCCCAGTCCACGTTGAAGTTGTGGGTGAGCGTCAGGTACCGCACGCCCAGCGTGTGCAGGGCGCGCAGGGTGGCGAGGGAGTTGTTGATGGAGTGGCCGCCCTCGGCGCCCATCAGGGAGGCGATCCGGCCGGAGGCCCGGGCGGCCTCCATGTCGTCGGCCGTCAGCGCCCGTACGAGGTCGCCGGGGTAACGGTCGATCAGCTGGGCGACCGCGTCCACCTGCTCCAGCGTGGCGCTGACCGCGTCGTCGCCCGCGAGTTCCGCGGTGACGTACACGGACCAGAACTGCGCGCCGACGCCGCCCGCCCGCATCCGGGGGATGTCGGTGTGCAGGAACGCCGACTGGTCGGCCGCGATGTCGCGCTGCTCCAGGTCGTAGCGGACCTGCTTGCGCAGCGCCCACGGCAGGTCGTTGTGCCCGTCGACGACCGGGTGCTCCGCGAGCAGCGCCCGGGCCTCGTCGAGCCGCTCGCCGGCCGCGTCCGCACCGCTCACGGAAGCCGTCATCCCTGGGCCACCTTCGTCCGCAGCCGCTTGCCCTTCTCCGTGGCCTGGTCGTTGAGCTCCTGCTGGAACTCCACCATCCGGGCCATCAGGTCCGCGTCCTGCGTCGCCAGGATCCGCGCCGCCAGCAGCCCGGCGTTGCGCGCGCCGCCGACCGAGACCGTGGCCACCGGCACCCCGGCCGGCATCTGGACGATCGACAGCAGCGAGTCCATGCCGTCGAGGTACCGCAGCGGGACCGGGACGCCGATGACCGGCAGCGGGGTGACCGAGGCGAGCATGCCGGGCAGGTGGGCGGCGCCGCCCGCGCCGGCGATGACCGCCTTCAGGCCGCGGTCCGCGGCCGCCTCGCCGTACGCGATCATCTCGCGCGGCATCCGGTGCGCGGAGACGACGTCGACCTCGTAGGGGATCTCGAACTCGTCCAGGGCCTGGGCCGCGGCCTCCATGACCGGCCAGTCCGAGTCCGAGCCCATGACGATGCCGACGACGGGAGCCTGGGGGGAGCCCCCGGTACCGGTGGTGGAGGTGGGGAGGGAGGTGCTCATTCGGTGATCGTTCCTCTGAGGTAGCCGGCAGCGTGACGTGCGCGCTCCAGCACATCGTCCAGGTCATCGCCGTAGGTGTTGACGTGGCCGACCTTGCGGCCGTGTTTCACGTCCTTGCCGTACATGTGGATCTTCACCTGCGGGTCGTGCGCCATGCAGTGCAGGTACGCCGCGTACATGTCGGGGTAGTCCCCGCCCAGCACGTTGGCCATGACCGTCCAGCGGGCCCGAGGGCGCGGGTCGCCCAGCGGCAGGTCCAGGACGGCCCGGACGTGGTTGGCGAACTGCGAGGTGACCGCGCCGTCCTGGGTCCAGTGGCCCGAGTTGTGCGGGCGCATGGCGAGCTCGTTGACCAGGATGCGGCCGTCGGTGGTCTCGAACAGCTCGACGGCCAGGTGGCCCGTCACGCCGAGTTCCTTGGCGATGCGCAGGGCCAGCGCCTGGGCCTCGCCCGCCAGCTCCTCGGAGAGGTTCGGCGCGGGCGCGATGACGGTGTCGCAGACGCCGTCGACCTGGATGGACTCCACGACCGGGTACGCCACGGCCTGGCCGTGCGGGGAGCGGACGATGTTCGCCGCGAGCTCGCGGACGTAGTCCACCTTCTCCTCGGCGAGCACGGGGACACCCGCCTTGAAGGGCGCCTCCGCGTCGTCGGCCGTCCGCACGAACCACACGCCCTTGCCGTCGTAGCCGCCGCGCACGGTCTTGAGGATGACGGGGAAGCCGCCCACCTCCGCCGCGAACGCCGCCACGTCGTCCGGATCGCTCACGATCCGGTGGCGGGGGCTGGGTGCGCCGATCTCGTCGAGTCTGGCGCGCATCACCCCCTTGTCCTGGGCGTGCACCAACGCGTCGGGCCCCGGGCGGACGGGGATGCCGTCCGCTTCCAGGGCCCGGAGGTGTTCGGTGGGTACGTGCTCGTGATCGAAGGTGATCACGTCGCAGCCGCGCGCGAAGGCGCGCAACGTCTCCAGATCGCGATAGTCGCCGATGACGACATCGCTCACGACCTGGGCCGCCGAGTCCTGTGGGGTGTCACTGAGGATCTTGAATCTGATGCCGAGGGGGATGCCCGCCTCGTGGGTCATGCGGGCGAGCTGTCCGCCGCCGACCATGCCGACTACCGGGAACGTCACTCCACCAGGGTATCCGCCGGTATTCGGCCATCCGGACCAGGCCCGGGGCGGCCCGCCGGGACGGCCGGCCGGGTGCTCACCATCCGTGGACCGTGGGCCGCACGAGTGTCACAAGGCACACACGTTCCATCGGGCGGACACTTAGCATGGTCCGGTCGGCGCCCACGGCGCCCGACACCACCCCACACGGACCCGCACGACCGACGACCGCCGACCGAAAGGGACTGGCCATCACGTGAGTACGCCGAGAGCAGCGACGCTGGTCGAGCGCCTCCGCCCCGTCGCGCGGGAGGTCCTCAAGTTCGGCGCCGTCGGCGGTCTGGGCGTGGTGGTCAACTTCGGCGTCTTCAACCTGCTGCGCCACACCACCGACCTGGCGGTCGTACGCGCGAGTGCGATAGCCATCGCCGTGGCCATCGTCACGAACTACATAGGGTTCCGCTACTTCACCTACCGTGACCGCGACCGTCGCGGGCGCAGCCGTGAGCTGACCCTGTTCGTGCTGTTCAGCCTGGTCGGGATGGTCATCGAGAGCGGGGTGCTCTACGCGGCGACCTACGGGTTCGGCTGGGACGGCCCGCTGCAGAACAACGTGTTCAAGTTCCTGGGCATCGGTGTCGCCACCGTCTTCCGCTTCTGGTCGTACCGCACGTGGGTCTTCCGCACCCTGCCGGCACCCGAACCGGAGCTCGAGCCCGAACCGGAGCCCGAACCCGAACCCGAACCGGACCCCGCCCCCGTCACCCGTACGGCCGAACCGGTCCGCTAGCGGGCCGGTCCGCTACCGCACCGGCCGCGACGCGTCCTGCGGCGCCTCCGGCGCCGTACGGCTGAGGAACAGCGCGAAGACCGGCGGCTGCGCCTGGAGCAGCTCCAGCCGCCCACCGTCCGCCTCCGCGAGGTCCCGGGCGACGGCCAGGCCGATGCCCGTGGAGTTGCGGCCGCTGATGGCCCGCTCGAAGATCCGGTTGCCGAGGTCGGCCGGGACGCCCGGCCCCTCGTCGGTGACCTCGATGACCGCCTGGTTGCCGGTGACGCGCGTCCGCAGGGCGACCGTGCCGCCCCCGTGCATGAGCGAGTTCTCGATCAGGGTGGCCAGCACCTGCGAGACCGCGCCGGGGGTGCCCACCGCGCGCATCCCGTGCTTGCCGGAGCGCACGATCGCCCGCCCGGCGCTGCGGTAGGCCGGGCGCCACTCCTCCACCTGCTGCTTGACGACCTCGTCGAGGTCGAAGGGGACCGCGGACCCCGTCCGGGGGTCCCGGGAGTTCGTCAGCAGCCGCTGGACCACGTCCGTGAGCCGCTCCACCTGGGTCAGGGCGATCGTCGCCTCCTCCCGTACGGTCTCCAGGTCGTCCGTGACGGTGATCTCCTCCAGCCGCATCGACAGCGCCGTCAGGGGCGTGCGCAGCTGGTGGGAGGCGTCCGCGGCCAGCCGTCGCTCGGCGGTCAGCATCCGCCCGATCCGCTCGGCGCTGGAGTCCAGTACGTCGGCCACGCGGTCGAGCTCGGGGACCCCGTACCGCTTGTGCCGCGGCCGCGGGTCGCCGGAGCCCAGCCGCTCGGCGGTCTCGGCGAGGTCGGTCAGCGGGGACGCCAGCCGGTTGGCCTGGCGTACGGCGAGCAGCACGGCCGCGACGACGGCCAGCAGCGCGACCGCACCGACCACGGCCAGGGTGCGGCCGACCTCCTTGGTGACGGTGGAGCGGGACTCCTCCACCGTGACGCTCTCGCCGTGCTCGCCGCGGGCGGTGCCCCGCAGGACGCCGTCGCCGACCGGGGCGCCGATCTCGACGGGCGCCTGCCCGGGGACCTGGATGCGGGCGTGGCGGCCGGCGTCCAGCTGCTCGGCGAGCGCCTCGGCGTCCACCGGCTCCCGCTCCAGGACGTTGGCCTCGACCATGCCCAGCAGGCGCAGGGCCTCGGACTCGATCCGGTCCTGGGCGCTGCTGGTGATCGTCCGGGTCTCCACGATGACCAGGGAGACGCCGAAGACGGCGATCACGACGAGCACCACGGCGAGCGTGGAGTTGATCAGGCGGCGGCGCATGGCTGGGCTGGTGCTCTCAGCTCTTCTCGAAGCGGAAGCCGACACCGCGGACGGTGGCGATGTAGCGGGGGTTCGCCGCGTCGTCGCCGAGCTTCTTGCGCAGCCAGGAGATGTGCATGTCGAGGGTCTTGGTGGAGGACCACCAGGTGGTGTCCCAGACCTCGCGCATCAGCTGGTCGCGGGTGACGACCCGGCCGGCGTCGCGGACCAGGACCCGCAGCAGGTCGAACTCCTTCGCCGTGAGCTGGAGCTCCTCCTCCCCCATCCACGCGCGGTGCGACTCGACGTCGATGCGCACCCCGTGGGTGGCGGGCGGCTGGACGGGCTCGGCGGCGCCGCGCCGGAGCAGGGCCCGGACCCGGGCGAGCAGCTCGGCGAGGCGGAAGGGCTTGGTCACGTAGTCGTCGGCGCCGGCGTCCAGCCCGACGACGGTGTCCACCTCGTCGGCGCGGGCGGTGAGCACCAGGATCGGGAAGCCGTGGCCCTCGGCGCGCAGCCGGCGGGCGACCTCCAGGCCGTCCATGCCGGGCAGGCCGAGGTCCAGGACGACAAGATCGACGCCGCCCTGCAGTCCCGCGTCCAGCGCGGTGGGGCCGTCCTCGCGGACCTCGACCTCGTACCCCTCCCGGCGCAGGGCGCGGGCCAGGGGTTCCGAGATGGATGCGTCGTCCTCGGCGAGCAGTACACGCGTCATGTGGGTGATGGTAGTCCGACGTGGCTCGCGGCAGGGGTGAGGTCGCACAGCCCTGACGATCTGGACTTATGGCCTCTTGACGGCCTTTGAATATGCCCACGCGGTTCCACGTTCACCTTGTGATCCATCTCTCAAGTCCTTTCATATGCCGCAGTGTCGTGTCGTATGGTGGCGAGACGTTCGATGCAGTAATCCGGGGATCTTTCTGCGTAAATACGCGTAAAGATCTCGTTTTGCTGCGCAAAACGTGAAAGTGAAAGACCTGTGGGCCGGGCCTTGGCGCGCGACGAAGCGTGCCGCGGGTGTGGATCCCGGACGGCGGTGATCCGCTGCCCGGTGCCGGCCACCTCTCACCGGGCGCGGACCAGCTCACGAAGCGGCGGCGTCCCGAGCAAGCAAGGATCGACATGGCTTCCAGCCTGACCCAGGCCTCGCCGAGCGCAGCTCACGAGAAGACCTTCCTCGGCCACCCCATCGGCCTGGCCACGCTGTTCATGACCGAGATGTGGGAGCGCTTCTCCTACTACGGCATGCGTGCGCTGCTCGTTCTGTACTTGGTCTCCGGTGGCGTCGACGCCGCGACCGGCAGCCAGGGCGGGGGCCTCGGCTTCACCGCGGCGACGGCCACGGCGATCTACTCCGTGTACGTGGCCATGGTCTACCTGATGGCCATGCCCGGCGGCTGGTTCGGTGACCGTGTCTGGGGCGCCCGCAAGACGGTCGCCATCGCCAGCTTCGTGATCATGGCGGGCCACGTGGCGCTCGCCGTGCCCGGCCAGCTCGCGTTCTTCGTCGGTCTGCTGCTGGTCGCGGTGGGATCCGGTCTGCTGAAGGCCAACATCTCCACGATGGTCGGCCACCTCTACGACGGTGTGGACGACTCGCGCCGTGACAGCGGCTTCACGATCTTCTACATCGGCATCAACGTGGGTGCCCTCCTCGCCCCGATCGGCATCGGCATGGTCGGCGAGCTCGTGAACTGGCACCTCGGCTTCGCGCTCGCCGCCGTCGGCATGGGCGTCGGCCTGCTGATCTTCCTGCTCGCCGGCCGCACCCTGAGCCCGAAGAGCAGCGTCGTCCCGAACCCGCTGACCGCGGCCGAGCGCAAGGCCGTGATCGTCAAGGCCCTCGCCGCCGTCGCCGTCATCGCCGTCTTCTACGGCGCCGTGGTCGCGGCCGACATGTTCACCATCAAGTGGGCGCTGTACCCGATCACCATCGCCGGTCTGGTCATTCCGGTCGCCGTCCTCGCCCGTATCAAGCGGGACAAGGACCTGACGTCCGTCGAGCAGACCCGGATGAGCGCCTACATCTGGTTCTTCGTGGCCGCCGCCGTCTTCTGGATGATCTACGACCAGGGTGGTTCGACGCTCTCGCTGTTCGGTGACAAGAACTCCGAGCGCAGCCTGTTCGGCTGGGAGGTCCCGACCACGATCTTCCAGTCGCTGAACCCGCTCTTCGTGGTGGCCCTGGCCCCGGTCTTCGCCGCCGTGTGGGTGGCCCTGGCGCGCCGCAACCGCGAGCCCAGCACCATCGTGAAGTTCTCGGCCGCCCTGGTCATCGTCGGCGCCTCGTTCTTCGTCTTCGCGCTGCCGCTGAGCCAGACCGCCGGCAACGACACCAAGGTCACCATGTGGTGGCTCGTGCTCATCTTCCTGATGCACACGCTCGCCGAGCTGTGCCTCTCCCCGGTCGGCCTGTCGGTCACCACGAAGATGGCGCCGCAGAAGTACGGCTCCCAGATGATGGGCGTCTGGTTCCTGGCCGTCACCGCCGGTGACTGCATCACCGGTCTGCTCGGTCTGGCCGAGGTCCAGCTGAACGGCGTCGGCGTGATCCTCTTCCAGGCGTTCGCCGCCGTCCTCGCCGGTGTCGCGATCTTCATGTACCGCAAGAAGGTCAACGCGCTGATGGGCGACATGAACTGACGCGTCCCGCTCCGTCGGACGGCCCGGCACACCTGTGAGGTGTGCCGGGCCGTCCGCGTGTTCAGCGGGTGCCGCGCAGGCGGCGCCACGGGGTGAACGTGAAGACCGCGCCGCCGAGCAGGATCACGGTGCCGGCGACCAGGGCGAGCGCCCGCAGGCCGCCCTCGTCCTCGGCACCGGTGTCCGCGAGGCCGCCGGTGGTGGCGGTGCCGCCGTCGCTCTGGGAGCCGGAGCCGCCCGGCTGGGCGGCGGTGTCCAGCTCCAGCGAGACGCCGCTGCCGGTGGCCTTGCAGGGCACGTTGATCGGCGCGCTGCCCGGGGCCATCGTGACGTCGATCGTCAGCTGGTCCGGGCTGAGCGTGACCTTGCCGCTCTTGCCGGGCTTGTAGGTGCCCGTCATGTCGCTCAGGCTCACCGGGGCGCCCTGCGGGATGGCCTCGGCGTTGGCGGGGCCGGTGACCTTGACGGTTCCGCTGTCGGCACCGCCGAGCTTGACGTTCATGGACGGCTTGAGCGCGCCCGCCGGCAGGGCCATGGGGCTGGCCATGGCGCCCTTGGCGGTCTTGACCGTGAGGTCGTAGCCGCCGCCGTTCTTCTTGGCGTTGATCGTCACCGGGGTCTTGATGCCGCCGGGGACCACCGCGCCGCAGTCGAAGCTGACCTCGACGGGCTTGCCCGGGAAGTCGGTCTGACCGCCGCCACCGCCGCTGGTGGCGCCACCGGTCGAGGTCGAGCCGCCGGTGGTGGTGCCACCGGTCGAGGTCCCGCCGGTCGTGGTGCCGCCGGTGGTGGTCGTGCCGCCGGACGTCGTACCGCCGGTGGAGCCGCCGTCGGTGACCTTGATCGTCGCGCCGACCCCGGCGTCCTCCTTGGGCGAGCACTTGGTGACGAAGCCGCTGAAGTCGACGTCGTACTTGCCCGGCGTGATCGTGACGTCGCCGGCCTTGGTCAGCTTGATCTTGCCCTTCATGTCGGACATGACCATGGGGGCCTTCTTCGGGATGGGCGGGTTCTTGCGCTCGCCCTCCAGCTTGGCCTCCCCGCTCTGGGCGCCGCCCAGCTTCACGTAGCCGATGGGCTTGACCGTGTCCTTGGGCAGGTCCATCAGGTCGGTGTTGTTCGAGGCCGGCTTGGTCGTCTTCCAGACCACCTCGACCTCGTCGCCCACCTTGGCGGTGGCGGGCGCGGTGATCGAGACGGTGGTGGTGCCCTGGACCGGGCCACCGCCGCCGGCCGGCGGAATGCACTCCACCTTGTACGACACCTCGGCGGCCTGGGCGGGTGCCGCTGCCAGCAGGATTCCCGCTCCGCCGAGCATCAACGCGACCCCGGCCGCGCTCATCCTCCGTTGGATGCTCACGAATGTCCCTTCGTTGTCGGATGGTCCTGTGCCGGTGCGGACGGCTGTGCTGATCCCGGTGCGCTGTCCGGGGTGAACCACGGCAGGACCGCCGTGGTGGTCTGGGGGGCGCCGGGCGGGGACGGCGCGGTCCCCTCCTGCCCGGCGGCGGGTGCGGTGCGGGGGCGGACCTTGTCGACGACGGCCATGCCGATCCGGAAGAGGGCGGCCGGGACGACGATGCCCAGCAGCACCCAGAACAGCAGGACGCCGTACGGGCGGTCGACGCCCCAGGGCTGGGCGGCCAGGACCTTCTCGCCGTACTTGAGGGAGACCGTGTAGTCGCCGTACGCGCCGGCGGTCAGCGCCACGTCGAGCTCGACGCGCGCCTTCTGGCCGGGCTGGATGGTGCCCTTCCACGGGGCCTCCTCCCACAGCGGGGCGAAGACGCCGTGGGCGGTGCCGAGCTGGAAGACGGGGTCCTTGACGGGGGCGGAGCCGAGGTTGCCGACCGTGACGACGAACTTCCGGGACGGCGGGGCGCCGAACCAGGTCAGGACGCCGTCGTCGCCCTGGAGCTCGACGCCGGTGAGCAGCGCCAGGCGGGCGGTGCCGGACTCGGCGGGCAGCTCGGCGACCTCGTGGTCGGTGATCTTGAACGGGGTGGCGACGGTGGACTGGTCGCCGTTGACCGAGGTCACGTTGACCACGCAGGGGCACGGCCTGGGCGGGGCGACGACGGGCAGCTGGGCGGCGAAGGCCCCGCCGGCGTCGACGGAGACGGCCACCCCGTCGGCGTTGGCGCAGCTGTTGGTGCCGCCGATCATGTTCTGCCCGCAGAGCAGCAGCATCACCATGGTCCCGGCGGGCCAGCCGGTACCGGTGACGGTCAGCCCGGTCCCCTTGGCGGCCTCCTGGAGGGACAACGACACGGCCGGCTTGGCGACGGCCGCGGCCCGGGCGCCCTGCGGGGCGCCCACAAGTGCCAGCGCGACCAGGCACGCGGCGACGACGGCGGCTCGCCCCACGCGCCACGGCCGCCACGGGGCCGGCCGCCGGGCGGCCGCGGTGGGGGTGGGCGCGGGGGCCGACGCGGTCCTGACCTTGCCGATCACCTGGCGGCTCCCGTCAACTCGTGCTCCGGTGCGGATGGCTGCCGCGGCTCCGGTTCCGCCGGGGGGCGGGAACGGCGGCCGCGGACGAGGAGGTGGGCGGCGTACGCGAAGCCGCCCAGGGCGAGCAGGCCGGCGCCCGTCCAGCCCGCCACGCCCCACGGCAGGAACCACGCCGACGCGGCGGCCCGCGCCCGCGCCCCGCCGGGGGCCGCGACCGTCAGGGTCAGCGCGACCCGGTCCAGGACCGGCGCCCCGGGCCAGGGCTCGGTCAGCTCGACCCGCTGACCCGGCAGCAGCTCCACCGGCACCGCGCGCGAGGTCCGGCCGGGCACGTCGCCGAACAGGCCCCGCGCGTCGACCGTCAGCTGTGGGGCCAGCGCCACGTTCCCCCGGTTGACCAGGGCGTACGTGATGACGGCCGCCGCGCCCCGGCCGCGGACCCGGACGTCCTCGACCGTGAGCGCGGCGACCTGCGGGCCGCTGACCCGCAGGTGGACCCGTACCCCCGCCTCGTGGCCGCCCTCGGCGGCGACGACCGCGACCGGGTGGTCGCCGGGCGCGGCGGTGGGCGGCACGGTGACCGTGAAGGGGACCACCGCGCGCGTGCGGGGCGGGATCCGTACGGTGCCGGCGGCGCCGAAGCCGATCCAGGGGCCGGCCCCCTTCGACTCCCGGGGCGGGCGCACCGCGAAGGCGCCGTCCGCCGTGTTGTAGGCGTCGGCCCCGCGCAGGGTGATCACGCGCTCCTGGTCGGTGGGGTTGGTGAGGGCGAGCCGGTCCTCCAGCACGGTGCCGGGCACGCCTTGCAGGTAGAAGTACGGGCGGGCGGCGCCGGGCGTACCGGCGCCGGCGACGGGCTCGGCCGTCCAGCCGGGACCGGCGCCAGCGGCCGATCCGTCGGCCCTGGCGGAAGCGACGGTCGGCAGGAGGAGCGCGAGCGCGAGCAGCAGGACACGCAGGGCGGTGCGCGGCGGGGGTGCGGGGGGCATGGGCGGGGGGTGGCCGTTCAGGACCGGGCCCGGCGGCCGCGCCGGGTCAGCCAGAGCATCCCGGCGGCGCCGGACAGGAGCACGGTGGCGCCGAGGGTGCCCAGCGCGAGGGCGGAGTCGGCGGGGCCGGTCTGCGGCAGGGTGTCGGCGGGGGCCTCGTCATCGCCCTGCGGCGTACCGCCACCACCGCCGGCGGCTGTCACGTCCAGCGTCAGGGACGGACCGGGGCTGTTGCCGGGGGTGCAGGTGGTCTCCGTCATCATCGCCTTGATGGTGAGGACACCGGCGGTGAAGGTGACCTTGCCGCTCTTCTTCGGGGTGTAGGTGCCCGAGAGGTCGGAGATCTTGATCGGGGTGTTGGCGGGCGCGGCCTCGGCGTTGGGCGGTCCGGAGACCGGCACGCTCGTCTTCTCCGCGCCGTCCACCACGATCAGCGCGCTGGGGTTCATCGCGCCCTTGCCCAGCTCGATGGGGCTGGACGAGACGCCCTTCTGGAAGGACATCGTCAGCCGGTAGCCGTCGCCCTCCTTGACCGCCTTGATGTCGATGGGCGACACCGCGGACTTGTCGCCGATCGGGGTCTTGCAGTCGTACGCGACGTCGACGACGTCGGCGTGGGCGGCGGGAGCGGCGGCCAGCACCACCGCCGGTCCGGCCGCCAGCGCGGTGGCGAGCGCGAGCGCGGGCACCGTGGAGCGTTTGCGGTTGGACACCTTCGTCTTCCCCTCGGACCACCATTACCTGACGGCATATCAGATCGGTGGCTCAAGGTACGCCCGGGGCCTTACGGAGGGAAGACAAAGGACAGCCCGGGATTGACGTCGCGTCAGTGGGCGCGGACCCCTCGCTGCCAGACGGCCGAGACCAGCGGGACGCCCGGCCGGTAGGCGAGGTGGACATGGCTCGGGGCGTCGAGCAGCGCCAGGTCGGCGCGCGCGCCGGGGGTCACCGTGCCGACATCCGTACGGCGCAGCGCACGGGCACCGCCGGCGGTCGCGGCCCACAGGGCCTCGTCCGGCGTCATGTGCATGTCGCGGACGGCGAGGGCGATGCAGAACGGCATCGAGCTGGTGTAGGAGGACCCCGGGTTGCAGTCGGTGGACAGCGCCACGGTCACGCCCGCGTCCAGCAGCCGGCGGGCGTCGGGCCACTGGGCGCGGGTGGAGAACTCGGCGCCCGGCAGCAGGGTGGCCACCGTACGGCCGCCGCTGCTCGCCAGGGCGTCGACGTCGGCGTCGGTCAGGTGGGTGCAGTGGTCGGCGGAGGCGGCCTCCAGCTCGACGGCGAGCTGCACGCCGGGGCCGTAGGTGAGCTGGTTGGCGTGGACGCGCGGAACAAGGCCCCGGGCGGCGCCGGCGGTGAGGATCGCGCGGGCCTGGTCGCCGTCGAAGGCGCCCTTCTCGCAGAAGACGTCCACCCAGCGGGCGTACGGGGCGCACGCGTCCAGCATCGGTCCGGTGACCAGGTCGACGTAGCCGGCCGGGTCCTCGGCGTAGTCCGGGGAGACGATGTGCGCGCCGAGGTAGGTGACCTCGTCGGTGTGCGCGGCGGCGATGCGCAGGGCGCGGGCCTCGTCCTCGACGGTGAGGCCGTAGCCGGACTTGGTCTCGAAGGTCGTGGTGCCCTGGCGGCGGGCCTCGTCGAGGTGGCGGACGAGGCCCGCCTCCAGCTCGGCGTCGGTGGCGGCGCGGGTGGCGGCGACGGTGGTGCGGATGCCGCCGGCGGAGTAGGCGCGGCCGGACATCCGGGCGTTGAACTCCTGGGTGCGGTCGCCCGCGAAGAGGAGGTGGCTGTGGCTGTCGACGAAGCCGGGGATCAGGGCGCGGCCCTGCGCATCGAACGCCGCGTCGGTGGCGGGCGCCGTGGCGGAGGGGCCGACCCAGGCGACGGTCTCGCCGTCGATGACGACCGCGGCGTCCTGGATGAGGCCGAGGGGGCCGTTGCCGAGGGCGGGGTCGTTGGTGACGAGGCTGCCGATGTTGGTGATGACGGTGGTGGTCATGGGGTCCCTTCGGTTACTGGTTCCGGGGCCCGGCCCCGGGCCCGTTCGGGGGCTCCGCCCCCACACCCCCGCGCCTCAAACGCCGGCGGGGCTGGAGTGGTGCCCGGTGGCGCCGGATTGGCGCCCGGTGAGGCCGGGCGGTCCCCCGGTGGGGCTAAGGGTTCGGGGCCCGGCCCCGGGCCCCGTCGGGGGCTCCGCCCCCGCACCCCCGCGCCTCAAACGCCGGCGAGGCTGGAATGGGGGCCCGGCAGCGCCGAACGGTTGCCCCTCGGGGGCTGGATGGGGTGCCCAGCGGCGCTGGGAGGTTGCCCGCCGCGGGGCTGGGATGCCGCGGAGCGGCATTTCCAGCCCGCGCGGCGTTTGAGCGCACGGGCGCGGAGCGCACGTAGGGGGGCCCGGGGCCCGGTCAGCCGCGGAGGGCTGCGATGGCATCGGTCAATGCGGTCGGGATGTCCGGGACCAGGGTGTGGGTCCCGTCGCGGACGATGTGGCGGCCGCCGACCACCGTGTGGCGGACGTCCGCCGCCGTCGCCGCGAAGACCGCCGTCTCGGCGCCGAGCCGCGGCAGGGGACCGGCGGTGCGGACCGAGTCCAGGGCGACCGTGGTGAAGTCGGCGAGCGCGCCCGCCTCCAGGCGGCCGGCGTCGGGCCGGCCCAGGGCCGCGTGGCCGCCGGCCGTCGCCGCCGTCAGCAGCGCGTTCGCCGTCCAGTGTCCCCGCGTACGGCTGCGCAGCCGCTCGTTGAGTTCCATCGCGCGCGCCTCCTCCAGCAGGTCGATCACCGCGTGGCTGTCGCTGCCGAGCGACAGCGGGCTGCCGGCGGCCTGCAGGCGGGTGGCCGGGCCGATGCCGTCGGCGAGGTCCCGTTCCGTGGTGGGGCACATGCAGGTACCGGTGGTGGTGCCGCCGAGCAGGGCGATGTCGGTGTCCGTCAGGTGCGTGTTGTGGACGCCGGTCGTGCGCGGGCCGAGCACCCCGTGGTCGGCCAGCAGCTGCGTCGGGGTCCGCCCGTGCGCGGCCTGGCAGGCGTCGTTCTCGGCGGTCTGCTCCGACAGGTGCACGTGCAGCGGGGCCCCCCGCTCCTCGGCCCAGCGCGCGACAGTGGCGAGCTGGTCGGCCGGAACGGCGCGTACGGAGTGGATCGCGGCGCCGATCAGGGCGTGCTCGCGCGGCTTGAGGGCGGCTGTGCGCTCGGCCCAGGCGTCCGCGGTGCCGTCGCAGAAGCGCAGCTGGTGGGCGTCGGGGGCCTTGCCGAAGCCGCTCGACAGGTACGCCGTGTCCAGCAGCGTGATCCGGATGCCGGCCTCGGCCGCGGCCTCGATCAGGGCCTCGCCCATGGCGTTGGGATCGGCGTACGGGGTGCCGCCGGGGGCGTGGTGGACGTAGTGGAACTCGCCCACGTTGGTGATGCCGGCCAGCGCCATCTCGGCGTACACGGCGCGGGCGAGCGCCCGGTAGGTGTCCGGGGTGAGGTTCTGGGCGACCCGGTACATGACCTCGCGCCAGGTCCAGAACGTGCCGGAGCCCACCTGCACGGTGCCGCGCAGGGCCCGGTGGAAGGCGTGGCTGTGGGCGTTGGCCAGGCCCGGCAGGGTCAGGCCGCGCAGCACCTCGGCGCCGGGCGGCGGGGCCCCGGTGCCGGTGCGGACGGCGGCGATGCGGCCGTCGGCGGAGATCTCCAGGGCGACGCCCGGCTCGACATTCGTGCCGAGCCAGGCGTGCTCCAGCCAGTACGTCGTGGGCGCGGTCAGCGGCACGCGAGGCCTTCCAGTACGTCGGCGAGGGCGAGGACACCGGCGACGCAGTCGTCCTCCTCGGCGGATTCCGCCGGGGAGTGCGAGACGCCGGTGGGGTTGCGCACGAACAGCATCGCGGTCGGGACGGCCGCGGAGAGGATCCCGGCGTCGTGTCCCGCGCCCGTGCCCAGGACCGGCACGGATCCGCCCAGGAGCCGGTTGATCTCGTCGCGCAGGGCGTGCCCGAACTCGATCTCCGGGGTGAAGGACTCGCGGACGACGGCCAGGTCGACGCCGTCCCGGGCGGCGTGCTCCTGGGCGGCCTTCTCGACGGCCGTGACGACCGTGTCGAGGGTGGCCTGGTCGGCGGCGCGGGAGTCGAGCCAGCCGCGCACCAGGGACGGGATGGCGTTGACCCCGTTGGGCTCGACGGCGATCTTGCCGAAGGTCGCGACGGCGCCGGCCAGGGCGGCCTCGGTGCGGGCGGCCAGGACGGTCGCCGCGTACGTGAGCATCGGGTCGCGGCGGTCCACCAGGCGGGTGGTGCCGGCGTGGTTGGCCTCGCCGCGGAAGTCGAAGCGCCAGCGGCCGTGCGGCCAGATCGCGGAGGCGATGCCGACCCGGTCGCCCGTCAGGTCCAGGGCCCGGCCCTGTTCGACGTGCAGTTCGACGAAGGCGCCGATGCGGGCGAGGCGTTCGGGGTCGGCCCCGATGGCCTCGGGGTCGTACCCGGCGGCCTCCATGGCCTGGGGCAGGCTGACGCCGTCCCCGTCGCGCAGCGCGAAGGCCTTCTCCTTGGTCAGCTGGCCGGCGGCGAGCCGGGAGCCGACGCAGGCGAGGCCGAACCGGGCGCCCTCCTCGTCACCGAAGTTGGTGATGGCCAGCGGCCGGGTGATCTCCGCTCCCCTGCGGCGGAGCTCGTCCAGCGCGGCGAAGGAGGAGACCACGCCGAGCGGGCCGTCGAAGGCGCCGCCGTCGGGTACGGAGTCCAGGTGCGAGCCGGTGACGACGGCGTCCCCGGCGAGGGGGTCGCCGAGCCAGGCCCACTGGTTGCCGTTGCGGTCGACCTCGTAGGCGAGGCCGCGCGCCTCGGCCTGGGCCCGGAACCAGGCCCGGCAGTCGGCGTCGGCGCCGGTCCAGGCGTAGCGGCGGTAGCCGCCGGTGCCGCTGTCGCGGCCGACCGGCCGGAGCTCGGCCCACATCTGGTGGAACGAGGCTCCGGCGGCGGGGGCGTGCTGGGTCACGCGGAGTCACCCTCACGCATGGGGACGCGGACGCCGCGCTCGTCGGCGACGGACTCGGCGATGTCGTAGCCGGCGTCGACGTGGCGGATGACGCCCATGCCCGGGTCGTTGGTCAGGACGCGGCGGATCTTCTCGCCGGCGAGCTTGGTGCCGTCGGCCACGGTGACCTGGCCGGCGTGGATGGAGCGGCCCATGCCGACGCCGCCGCCGTGGTGGATGGAGACCCAGGACGCGCCGGAGGCGACGTTGACCATGGCGTTGAGCAGCGGCCAGTCGGCGATGGCGTCGGAGCCGTCGAGCATGGCCTCGGTCTCGCGGTACGGGGAGGCGACGGAGCCGCAGTCGAGGTGGTCGCGGCCGATGGCCAGGGGCGCGGCGAGGGTGCCGTCGGCGACCATCTCGTTGAAGCGCTCGCCGGCCTTGTCGCGCTCGCCGTAGCCGAGCCAGCAGATACGGGCGGGCAGGCCCTGGAAGTGGACGCGCTCGCCGGCCATCTTGATCCAGCGGTGCAGGGACTCGTTCTCGGGGAACAGCTCCAGCATCGCCTTGTCGGTCCTGGCGATGTCGGAGGCCTCGCCGGACAGGGCGGCCCAGCGGAAGGGGCCCTTGCCCTCGCAGAACAGCGGGCGGATGTAGGCGGGGACGAAGCCGGGGAAGGCGAACGCGCGGTCGTAGCCGGCCAGCTGGGCCTCGCCGCGGATGGAGTTGCCGTAGTCGAAGACCTCGGCGCCGGCGTCCATGAAGCCGACCATGGCCTCGACGTGCTTGGCCATGGACTCGCGGGCCCGCGTGGTGAAGCCGGCCGGGTCCTTGGCGGCGTAGGAGGCCATGTCGTCGAAGTCGACGCCGACGGGGAGGTAGGACAGCGGGTCGTGGGCCGAGGTCTGGTCGGTCACGATGTCGATCGGGGCGCCCTCGGCCAGCATCTGCGGCAGCAGGTCGGCGGCGTTGCCGAGCAGGCCGATGGAGAGCGGCTTGCGGGCGTCGCGGGCCTCGACGGCGAGCTGGAGGGCGTGCTGGAGGCTGTCGGCCTTCACGTCCAGGTAGCGGTGCTCGATGCGGCGCTCGATGGCGCGCGGGTCGACGTCGATGCAGATCGCGACGCCGTCGTTCATCGTCACGGCCAGCGGCTGGGCGCCGCCCATGCCGCCGAGGCCGGCGGTCAGGGTGATGGTGCCGGCCAGCGTCCCGCCGAACTTCTTGGCGGCGACGGCGGCGAAGGTCTCGTAGGTGCCCTGGAGGATGCCCTGGGTGCCGATGTAGATCCACGAACCGGCGGTCATCTGGCCGTACATGGTCAGGCCCAGGTGCTCCAGGCGGCGGAACTCCTCCCAGTTGGCCCAGTCGCCGACCAGGTTGGAGTTGGCGAGCAGCACGCGCGGGGCCCACTCGTGGGTCTGCATCACGCCGACCGGGCGGCCGGACTGGACGAGCATCGTCTCGTCCTGCTTGAGGGTCTGCAGCGTGCGCACCATGGCGTCGAAGGAGCGCCAGTCGCGGGCCGCCTTGCCGGTGCCGCCGTAGACGACGAGCTTGTCGGGGTGCTCGGCGACCTCGGGGTCGAGGTTGTTCTGGAGCATCCTCAGGGCGGCCTCCTGCTGCCATCCCAGGGTGCTGAGCTGGGTGCCGCGCGCGGCCCGTACGGGGCGGGGTCCTGACATGGCGGTGCCTCCTGACGATGTTGGTCAATCCATTCACATCCTTCCTCCCTGAATAGATTCAGT
The DNA here is from genome assembly GCF_055582305.1 of Streptomyces sp. NPDC042102. NCBI lineage: Bacteria > Bacillati > Actinomycetota > Actinomycetes > Kitasatosporales > Streptomycetaceae > Streptomyces > Streptomyces sp. NPDC042102. The sequence continues at coordinate 264,133 of NZ_JBVJDL010000006.1, read as the reverse complement.
CAACAGCTGCGCGCGGACCGGTCGGGTGGTTGGCTGGCGGACATGGCCGCAGACTCCGCGTTCCCGGACAGGCGTCAGAGCACGGAAGGCGCCGCCGCGCGCCGCGATCTGGCCGTACGGGCCGCGGTCGCCCAGGGGCTGGTGGGCGGTACGGAGGGCTGCGAGCCACTGGTCTGCCTGCTGGACGTGGCCGGGATCCGGGCCTCCGCGGCCGCGCTGACCGCCGCGTTCACGGCCGCCCTGGCACCGGGCACCCCGGTGCTGCACGCCTTCGCGGTCAAGGCGGCCCCGCTGGTCCCCGTGCTGCGGCTGCTCGCGGCCGAGGGGATCGGCTGCGAGGTGGCCAGCCCCGGCGAGCTGGCGCTAGCCCGGGCGGCGGGGGTGGAGCCGGGGCGGACCGTGCTGGACTCCCCGGCCAAGACCCCGGCCGAACTGCGCGAGGCCCTCGCCCTCGGCATCGCCGTCAACGCCGACAACCGCCAGGAGCTGGAGCGGCTGGACGCCCTGGTGGCGGCGTTGCCGGCCGCCGCCGCGCCGGCCGCCACCGCCTCGCCGATCGGCATCCGGGTCAACCCGCAGACGGGCGCGGGCTCCATCGGCGCGCTCTCGACGGCCACCTCGACCTCGAAGTTCGGCGTGGCCCTGCGCGACGAGGGGGCGCGCGCCTGGCTGCTGCGCGCGTACGCCGAGCGCCCCTGGCTGACCCGGCTGCACACCCACTCCGGCTCCCAGGGGGTGCCGCTGCCGCTGATCGCGCAGGGCGTGCGCGAGCTGCACGGGCTGGCCGAGGAGATCAACGCGGCGGCCGTACGGCGTACCGGGCGGCGTCAGATCGACACGCTCGACATCGGCGGCGGGCTGCCGGTGAACTTCGCCTCGGACGCCGCGGCCCCGACGTACGCCGAGTACGTCGACGCCCTGCGCGAGGCCGTCCCGGCCCTGTTCGACGGCTCGTACGGCCTGGTGACGGAGTTCGGCCGGTCGCTGCTGGCCAAGCACGGCCTGGTGCTGGCCCGGGTCGAGTACACCAAGACCACCGGGGGCCGCCCGATCGCGCTCACCCACGCGGGCGTCCAGCTGGCGACCCGTACGGTCTACGCCCCGGACGCCTGGCCGGTGCGGATCCTCGCCTACGACGCCAAGGGGGCCCCGAAGACGGGTGCGCCGGTGGCCCAGGACGTCGCGGGCCCGGCCTGCTTCGCGGGCGACCTGCTGGCGCAGGACCGTCCGCTGCCGCCGCTCGCGCCCGGGGACCTGATCGGGGTGCCGGACACGGGCGCGTACTTCTTCACGGCCCACTACGGCTACAACAGCCTCCCGCGCCCGGCGGTGCACGGCTTCACGGTGACGGCCGCCAGCGAGGTGCGCTTCGCCCTGGCCCGCGCGGCCCAGTCACCGGCCGAGCTCGTCGCGGAGGCGGGCGGCGACCTGCGCGACGCCCTGCTCTAGCGCCGCTCAGGCGTCTGCGGCGTCTGCGGCAGCCGGGGCAGCCGATCCGGCCTGGGCGTCTGCGGCAGCCGGGGCAGCCGATCCGGCCTGGGCGAGGGTGGCGGCCAGGGCCGGGGTCAGGCCGCGCACCAGCTCGTCCGGGGCCAGGGCGGTCACCGCCGGGAGGCGGACCAGGTAGCGGGTCAGGGCCAGGCCCAGCAGCTGGGCGGAGACCAGCCCGGCCACCCGGGCGGCCGCGGGGCCGAGGGCGGCGGCCAGGGCCGGGGCCACCTGCTCCGCGAAGACGTCCCGCATCCGCCGGGCCGCCCGCTCGTTCGTCACCGCCGAGCGCAGCAGCACGAGCAGGGCGTCGTCCGCCGGGTCACCCTCCCAGCGGTCCACGAAGTGGCGTACGAGGGCTTCGGGCAGCCGGTCCGCGGCGACGGCGGACAGGTCCGGCAGGCGCAGGTCCACGGCGAGGGCCGCGTCGAAGAGCTTGTCCTTGCTGCCGAAGTACCGCATGACCATCGAGGGGTCGATCCCGGCGTCCGAGGCGACGCCCCGGATGGTCGTCCGCTCGTAGCCGTGGGCGGCGAAGTGGTCGCGGGCCGCCCGCAGGATAGTCGCCTTGGTCTGTTCCGCACTGCGCACCGTCATGCCAACAACTGTAGGCCAACAACCGTTGACATGCCAGGGCGACCGGGGGCACCCTGGAGTCAACAGTCGTTGGCCAACAAACGTTGGCATTCTGGAGGAGGCCACCGTGACCCGTTCCGCCGCACTCCCGGCCCGGACCGACGTCGCCATCGTGGGCGCCGGCCCGACCGGCCTCGCCCTCGCCGTCACCCTCGCGGAGGCGGGCGTCGACTTCGTCCTCCTCGACCGGCAGGCCGAGGGCACCAACGCCTCACGGGCCGCCGTCGTGCACGCCCGCACCCTGGAGGTCCTCGACGAGCTCGACCCCTCGGGGGCCCTGGCGGGCGAACTCACCGGCCGGGGCCTGCCGGTGAGCCGGTTCCGGCTGCGCGACGGAGCCCGTCCGCTCGCCTCGATCCGCTTCGACGGGCTGCCCACCGCCCACCCGTACGCGCTGATGGTCCCCCAGTACGAGACCGAGGCCGTGCTGCTCGGCCGGCTCCGCGCGCTCGGCCGTGACGTCCACCGCCCGTACGAGGTCGGCGCGGTCACCCAGGACGCCGACGGCGTCACGCTCACCATGACGACCGGCGAGAGCCTGCGCGCCGCGTACGCCGTCGGCGCCGACGGCATGCACAGCCGCGTCCGCGAGGCCGCCGGGATCGGATTCACCGGCGAGCGGTACGAGGAGTCGTTCGTCCTGGCCGACGTGGCCATGGAGTGGGCCCCGGGCCCGAGCGAGGTCTCGCTCACCTTCGGCGCCGCGGGCCTCGTCGTGGTCGCCCCGCTGCCCGGGGGGCGCTACCGGATCGTCGCCACCGTGGACGAGGCCCCGGCCACCCCCTCCCTGGCCTTCGTGCAGACCCTGCTCGACGAGCGCGCGCCGGGCCGGGCCACCGTCACCTCGCTCGTCTGGTCGTCACGGTTCCGCGTCCACCACCGGGTCGCCGACCGCTACCGGGCCGGCCGGCTGCTGCTGGCCGGGGACGCGGCGCACGTCCACAGCCCGGCCGGCGGCCAGGGCATGAACACCGGCATCCAGGACGGCCACGCCCTCGGCCGCGCCCTCGCCGGGGCGCTGGCCGAGGGCCCGGCCGAGGGCGTGGCCGCCCTCGACGGCTACGAGGCCCGGCGCCGCCCGGTGGCCCTGCGGGTGGTGGCGCTGACCCACCGGATGACCCGGGTGGCGACCCTGCGCAGCCCCGTCCTGCGCGCCGTGCGCAACACCGCGCTGCCGCTGCTCTCACGGATCCCGGCGCTGCGGAACCGGCTGGCGGCCGAACTGGCCGAGCTGCCCTACCGCTGAGCGCGGCGGACCTGGGGCGCGGCGGACCGGGGGCGGGGCGGACCCGGGGCGGGCTCACTCGACGAAGAGCCCCCGGGCGGCGGCCTTGGCGTCGAAGTCCTCCAGCCGGGCCTGCGCCTGCGGCAGGGCGTCCGCCATGGCCTCCAGCAGCACGCGGCCCAGCAGCATGGGCGCGCACGCGGTGTCGAAGGCGAGTCCGGTGCCGACCGGGGCCGGGATCAGCAGGTCGGAGTGGTGGGCCACCGGCGCGAAGGCGGAGTCGGCGACCGTGACGACCGTCAGCCCGGCCTTCCGCGCGTACCGCAGGGCCTCCACGACCTCCCGCGGGTGCCGGGGCAGCGCGAAGCAGAGCAGCGCGGACGCGCCGGAGCCGACGGCGGCGTCGATGCGGTCGGCGAGCATCGAGCCGCCTTCGTCGAGGAGGCGTACGTCGGGGTGCACCTTGCCCGCGAAGTAGGCGAAGCCGCGGGCCTGCGAGGACGCTGCGCGCAGGCCGAGCACGGGCAGCGGCGTGGAACCGGCGAGCAGCCGCCCCGCCTCCTCGACGGGCCCGGGCTCGGCGAGCACGGCGACCAGCCGGCGCAGGTTCTCGATCTCGCCCTCGACGGCCTGCTGGTAGGAGTTGTACGAGTCGCTGTCCACGGTCTCGGCCCGCTCGGCGGGCGCCACCTCGCGCAGGTACCGGCGCAGCGCCGGATACCCGTCGAAGCCGAGCGCGACCGCGAACCGGGTCACCGAGGGCTGGCTGACGCCGGCGAGCTCGGCCAGTTCGACGCTGGACAGGAACGGCACGTCGGCCGCGCCGCGCACCATGCAGTGCGCGATGCGGCGCTGGGTCGGCGTCAGCCGGTGCCCCTCGAACAGCTTCTGCAGCCGCGCGGCCGGGCTCTCGCTCATGGTCCGCCCCACCCATCCTCCGTCGCCGGGATCCCCGCTGATCTATTCAGTGTGTCAGCACTGTGCATGCGGTTATGCAGGACGGCAAGCGGCGGCCGCCCTGCGAGACGCCGGCGGGACGCCTGCGGCGGCTGGGCGGGCGGGATTGGGGGGCTATCCCCAGTGCGGCCGGGGCGGGACGTTCCTACGGTGGCCGTATGGAAGAGCTGAAGAGTGACCTCGACGCCACGCTCAGGGCCCGCCGGGAGCTGGGGCCGGAGTACGAGTCGGCGCTCGTGGACTCCTTCGTGGAGAAGGTCGACACGCAGGTGCGGCGGCGGCTGGCGGAGGAAAGGCTGTCGGCGGCCCGCGGTGACCGTCCGGCGGCCGGCGCGGGGAGCAGCTTCGGCGAACGCTTCGGCTTCGCCATCGTCACGCTGGTCCTGGCGATCCCCCTGTCGGCGATCGGCGCGACCCACGCGGGCCTGCCGGGGCTCCTGGTCACGTGGCTGGGGGTCCTGGGCGTCACCTTCGCCCACACCCGCGGGACGCTGCGGGGCCGACGGCCGGTGGGCTCCACCGACTGACCCACCGACCGCCCGCCACCCCCGGGGCTCCGCCCCCCCGCACCCCCGCGCCTCAAACGCCGGCGAGGCTGGATGGGGGTCCCCGGCCAAGGGGTTACGCAGAGCGAAGCCTGCGCGGGCGAGTGAGCCGAAGGGGGCGCGCCGGGGGAACAGGGACGAGCGCCCGGAGGACCGGCGAGGAACGAGCCGGTTCGAGCACGTACGCCCTCGTGAGCCCGGCGAAAAGCGCCCCCGGAGGCGAACCGAGCCCAAAAAAAGAGAGCGCGGGAACCGCCGCACCCCCGGTTGGGCCGGGGGGCGGGACGACGGCGGTTCCCGCGTGGACACGGGCCGGGTCAGGGCCGGCCCCGCGTCCGTGGCGTACGCGCGGGGCCGGGAGCCGCTCCGGTTGCCGCGCAACGCCGTTCGTGGCTGCCGGCCGGGCTTCCCAGGGGCCCTGCCGACAGCCACTACTGTGCCGCAGGCGTGTTAAGCGGGTGCTGCCGTCACGTGTCGGGCCCGTACCGTTTGCGCGAAGCCGCGCCAACGGCCGGGCCCGGCCGCCTACTTGGCGGTGCGCGCGAGGAACGCGAGCAGGTCCTGGCGGCTGACGACGCCGGTGGGCTTGCCCTCGACGAGCACGATGGCCGCGTCGGCCTTGCCGAGGACGTCCATCAGTTCGGACACGGGCTCGCCGGAGCCGACCTGCGGCAGCGGGGAGCTCATGTGCTTCTCCAGCGGGTCGGAGAGCGAGGCCCGCTGGGCGAACAGCGCGTCGAGCAGCTCGCGCTCCACCACGGAACCGATGACCTCGGCGGCCATGACGTCCGGGTGCCCGGCGCCCGGCTTGACGATGGGCATCTGGGAGACGCCGTACTCGCGCAGGACCTCGATGGCCTGGCCGACGGTCTCCTCGGGGTGCATGTGCACCAGGGACGGCAGGGTGCCCTGCTTGTCGTTGAGGACGTCGCCGATGCGGGCGGCGCTGCCGGCCTCCTCCAGGAAGCCGTGGCCGGCCATCCACTCGTCCGAGAAGATCTTGCTCATGTAGCCGCGGCCGCTGTCCGGCAGCAGGACGACGACGACGTCGTCGGGGCCGAGGTTCTCGGCGGCGCGGAGCGCGGCGACGACGGCCATGCCGCAGGAGCCGCCGACGAGGAGGCCCTCCTCCTTGGCGAGGCGGCGGGTCATCTGGAAGGAGTCCTTGTCGGACACCGCGATGATCTCGTCGGCGACGTTCTGGTCGTACGCGGTCGGCCAGAAGTCCTCGCCGACGCCCTCGACGAGGTACGGGCGGCCGGAGCCACCGGAGTAGACCGAGCCCTCGGGGTCGGCGCCGATGACCTTGACCTTGCCGCCGGAGGCTTCCTTGAGGTAATTGCCGGTGCCCGAGATGGTGCCGCCGGTGCCGACGCCCGCGACGAAGTGGGTGATCTTCCCGTCCGTCTGCTCCCACAGCTCCGGACCGGTGGTCTCGTAGTGCGAACGGGGGTTGTTCGGGTTGCTGTACTGGTCGGGCTTCCAGGCGCCGGGGGTCTCACGGACGAGGCGGTCGGAGACGTTGTAGTACGAGTCCGGGTGCTCGGGGTCGACGGCGGTCGGGCAGACCACGACGTCGGCGCCGTACGCGCGCAGCACGTTGATCTTGTCCATCGACACCTTGTCCGGGCAGACGAAGATGCACTTGTAGCCCTTCTGCTGGGCCACGATGGCGAGTCCTACGCCGGTGTTTCCGCTGGTCGGCTCCACGATGGTGCCACCGGGCTTGAGCGCTCCGCTCTCCTCGGCGGCCTCGATCATGCGGACGGCGATGCGGTCCTTCACGGATCCGCCCGGATTGAAGTACTCGACCTTGGCCAGGACGGTCGCCTGGATCCCTTCGGTCACACGGTTGAGCTTCACCAGCGGGGTGTTGCCGACGAGGCTGATCATCGAGTCGTGGAATTGCACCATGTTCTCCAAGGACAGGACTCCACGGGTTCTCCGGGAGGCACCGCCAGGGTATGTCGAAAGGAGATTGGCCGAGGAGTGCTACGGGGCAGGTAAGCCAGCAGAACGAGGAGGTGGCCGGAAAGGTGTCGAGGGCGAGGACGGCCCGCCGCATCGCGGCGGGCGCGGCGTACGGCGGGGGCGGGCTCGGTCTGCTGGGTGCGGCCACGGTCGGTCTGGTCCTGGCGGAGGTGCAGCTCGCGAAGCGTACGGTCGGCACCGGTCTGGGTGATCCGCCGCGGGCGGACGGGCTGTACGGCAGCGAGTTCGGCGGGCCGGAGCTGAGCCCGGGACCGCTGCGGCTGGCGATGCTGGGTGATTCGACGGCGGCCGGACTGGGGGTGCGCCGGGCGAGACAGACCCCGGCCGCGCTGGTGGCCTCGGGGCTGGCGGCGGTGGCCGAGCGGCCGGTGGAGCTGCGCAACGTGGCGCTGTCGGGGGCCATGTCCGACGACCTGGACCGCCAGGTCTCACTGCTGCTGGACACGGATCTGCCCGCCCCGGACGTCTGCGTGATCATGATCGGGGCGAACGACGTCACGCGGCGGATGCCGCCGACCCAGTCGGTCCGGCTGCTGACGGCCGCCGTGCGGCGGCTGCGGCTGGCGGGGGTGGAGGTGGTCGTGGGCACCTGCCCGGACCTGGGCACCATCGAGCCGGTCTACCAGCCGCTGCGCTGGCTGGCCCGGCGCGTCTCGCGGCAGCTGGCCGCGGCGCAGACCATCGGGGTGGTGGCCCAGGGCGGCCGGACGATCTCGATGGGCGACATGCTGGGCCCGGAGTTCGCGGCGAACCCCCGCGAGATGTTCGGGCCCGATTCGTACCATCCGTCGGCGGAGGGGTACGCGACCGCCGCGATGGCCGTCCTGCCGACGGTGTGCGCGGCGCTGGGGCTGTGGCCCGAGACCGACCGGCTCGACGTCTCGCGCGACGAGGACATGCTCCCGGTCGCGAAGGCGGCGTCGGCGGCGGCCGGCCAGGCGGGTACCGAGGTCACGGCGGCCCGCGCCCCGTGGGCCCTGCTCAAGCACCGCCGCCGGCGGCGGGTCCCGGGCGAGGACCTGGAGCACACGGCGGCACGGGCGGCTCCGGCGGCCGCCGGGGCCACGGGGGCGGCCGGGGTCACGGGGGCTGCCGGGGTCACGGGGGCGGCCGGGCCCGCCGGCGGCCCGTCCCGGGGCCCGACGGGCCCCGCCGCGCCCGACCCGGTCCACCCGGCCTGACGCGGGGACCCGCGCGGTACGCGGCCCGCGGCCCTCCCGGTCGCCACGGCGGGCATACCGGGCGGCCGGGCGTTGCTGTCATGGGCAGGGCCGTGACGCGGCCGGTCGCGTTGTGCCCGGCCGGGGCACGGGTGCGGTCCGCATCACACGCGCCAGGCGGTGACCTCGACCGTACGGGGCGGTAACTTCGCATGCGGTCCCGCAACGACGCACCCTTGGAGTCCCGATGCCCGAAGCCGTCATCGTTTCCACCGCCCGCTCTCCGATCGGGCGCGCCGGCAAGGGCTCCCTCAAGGACGTCCGCCCCGACGACCTGACCGCCACGATCATCCAGGCCGCCCTCGCGAAGATCCCCGAGCTGGACCCGCGCCAGATCGACGACCTGATGCTCGGCTGCGGCCTCCCGGGCGGCGAGCAGGGCCACAACCTCGCCCGGATCGTCGCCGTGCAGATGGGCATGGACTACCTGCCCGGCACCACGATCACCCGTTACTGCTCGTCCTCCCTCCAGACCTCCCGCATGGCGCTGCACGCCATCAAGGCGGGCGAGGGCGACGTCTTCATCTCCGCCGGCGTCGAGACGGTGTCCCGGTTCGCCAAGGGCTCCTCCGACGGCCTGCCGGACACCCACAACCCGCTCTTCTCCGACGCCGAGTCCCGTACGGCCGGCGTCGCCGCCAGCGAGGGCAGCGACTGGCACGACCCGCGCGAGGACGGCCTGATCCCCGACGCGTACATCTCGATGGGGCAGACCGCCGAGAACCTGGCCCGCCTCAAGGGCGTGACCCGCCGGGACATGGACGAGTTCGGCGTGCGCTCGCAGAACCTCGCCGAGGAAGCCATCAAGAACGGCTTCTGGGCCCGCGAGATCACCCCCGTCACCACCCCGGACGGCACGGTCGTCGCCACGGACGACGGCCCGCGCGCCGGGGTCACCCTGGAGGGCGTGGAGGGCCTCAAGCCCGTCTTCCGCCCCGACGGCCTGGTCACGGCCGGCAACTGCTGCCCGCTCAACGACGGCGCCGCGGCGCTCGTCATCATGAGCGACACCAAGGCGCGGGAGCTGGGCCTGACCCCGCTGGCCCGGATCGTCTCCACCGGTGTCACCGCCCTCTCCCCCGAGATCATGGGCCTGGGCCCGGTCGAGGCGTCGAAGCAGGCCCTGAAGCGGGCCGGGCTGACCGTCGGCGACATCGACCTGTTCGAGATCAACGAGGCCTTCGCGGCCCAGGTCATCCCGTCCTACCGCGACCTGGAGATCCCGCTGGAGAAGCTGAACGTCAACGGCGGCGCCATCGCCGTGGGCCACCCGTTCGGGATGACCGGTGCCCGTATCACCGGCACCCTGATCAACAGCCTGCAGTTCCACGACAAGCAGTTCGGCCTGGAGACAATGTGCGTGGGCGGCGGCCAGGGCATGGCCATGGTCATCGAGCGGCTGAGCTGAGCCGTAGCGGAGGGTAGGGGTCGCCCCGAGGAACGAGGGGCGGCACCTGCCCGCAGCGCAGGCGAAGCTCAGCGCGACCAAGGACGCGAGCGGCTGAGCTGACCGGCTCGGCCGGCCGACCGCGCTCGGGTCGCGCGTCGCTACTGACAGCGATTCCAATCCCGTCGCGGCCGACCTGTGACCGAATCTCCCCCAGGATGTGACCTTTGTCCTGGGGGATCGGCATATGCGCAGGTCAGATGGGGTGCACATATGATCGCCGGGGCTAAAGACCTGTCCATTTCGTGACGTAATGCACTGCACGCCATTCCCAGGTCGGGTCAAGCTGTTGTAGGAAGTCGGGGGATCGGAACACATCTGGAGTTAGTCAGTGAGCGCCATGTCTCTTGCCCTGCTGCTGACCACGGCCGCTGCCACGGCCGTGGGCGCTGCTGCGCTGCATGCGGTGCACAGCCTGCGCAAGCAGGTCACGGCCCTGCGCGGCGAGCTCGTCGCGTCGGTCCACCCTCGCGGTACGACCGTCCCCCACGCCCGTCACGCCACCGAAACCCCGGCCGCCGAGATACGAGCCGCCGTGGCCGAGGCCCTCGCCGAGGAGCGCGAGCGCGAGCTGGCCGAGGCGCGCGCCTTCTGGGCCGCCCAGGAGGCCCGTGACGCCGCCGACGCCACCCCCCGCTTCGCCGGGGACGCCCCGACCTCGCTCCTGGGCGGTATGCCCGGGCTCGGCGAGGACAACCCGCTCTTCCTGCCCCGGCAGGCGGACCTGGTGGGCCTGGACCCGATGGGTCTGGACCCGCTGGACCTGGAGCCGGTGCTCGGGGACGAGGTGGACGAGTACCCGGAGGACTCCCCCGAGCTGGCCGCCGCCCGCCGGCGCCACCCCTCGCACCCCGACTTCGTTCCGGTCCAGCCGAACCCCGGCGCCGACCACGAGCGCACCGTCAGTCGCCTGGAGGAGCTCGCGCTGGCCCGTACGGCCCTCGCGGACGTCCGCCCGGGCCCGCTGGGCACCCTGGACGTGTACGTCTTCACGGACGGCACCACGCTGTGCATGACCCCGGGCCACCGGGAGACCGCGGAGCGTCTGGCGGAGGCCCTGCGGTCGGGCACCGCGCCGGTCCTCCTGGGCGGCTCGGGCATCTCGGGCGCCTACGCGCTGACGTTCTCCTGCGGCGACTCCGACGACCCCGACAGCAACGTCTACATCCTCGCGGACCGCGTCATCGCCTCGCTCTGAGCGCTGACGCGCCGCCGCGCCGCCGACGCGCCTCCGCGTCGGCGCTTCCGGCTCAGCCCAGCGCCCTGGCTTCCGCCCGCTCCACCAGCGCCACGGCCTCGTCCAGCATCGCGGACGGGGCCGTTCGCGCGTCCGGGGTGTCCGGCGCCTCGCGCAGGGCCTGGGCCAGGTCCAGCCCGGCGACGGCCACCTGGTCCCCGACGACGAACAGTCCGGCGTCGGGCATCTCGCGGACCTCGGCGGCCCCCTCCAGCCGCTGTGCGCGCGCCGACAGCTCCCGGGCCAGCGCCAGGCCCTCCGCGGCCGCACCGCGCTGCAGGCGGCTCTGCGGGGCGGCGCGCAGCCGGTCGGCGAAACGTTCCACGACGGCGGTCAGGGGCGAAGTATCGAGCACCCGGCCGACCTTACGCGCCGTACACGCGCCATTGCCAACGGGCAAACGGTCGGGCACGGTGGCATGAAGAGAACAGCACGACGGCGATACCCCCCGGAGGCGCCCATGTCCGTAGAGTTCTCCGAGCAGACCCACCGCAACATGATCGACCGCATCCCTCAGACCACCGGTCGTGAGATGTCCGACTGGCTCCGTACCGTCGACGAAGGCCCCTCCCTCGTCCGGTTCGAGGAAAAGCTCCACTGGCTGCGCGGCGCGTACGAGCTCTCGTACGGCCAGGCCAAAGCGATCATCCACGAGTACGACCTGCGCCGGGCCGCCAGAAAGTTCGGCTGACCCGCTGATCCACGACCTCCTGACCCCCGACCTCCTGACCCCTGACGCGGGAAGGCCCCGCGAGCGTGACGCTCGCGGGGCCTTCCCCGTGCTTGTCCTTCGTCCGTGGCCGTCCATGGCCGGCCGCGGCCCTCCGGGACGATCAGTCGTCGCCCGAGAGGATCTGGAACAGGCGCAGCAGCTCCAGGTAGATCCACACCAGGGTCATGGTGAGGCCGAAGGCCGCCAGCCACGCCTCCTCGCGCGGGGCGCCGTAGGTCACGCCGTCCTCGACCTGCTTGAAGTCCAGGGCGAGGAAGCAGGCACCGAGGATGACGCCGATGACGCCGAACAGGATGCCGAGGCCACCGCTGCGGAAGCCGAGGCCGTCGCCGCCCGCGAAGACGGAGAACAGCAGGTTGGCGACCATGAGCAGCATGAAGCCCATGGCGGCGGCCATCACGAAGCCGTAGAAGCGCCGGTTGACGCGGATCCAGCCCATCTTGTAGGCGAAGAGGACCGCGGCGAAGACGCACATCGTGCCGAGGACGGCCTGGACGACCACGCCGGCGCCGATGTAGGTGCTGGTCGCGGAGCTGATGACGCCGAGGAAGACACCCTCGAACGCCGCGTAGCCGATGATCAGCGCCGGGGCCGGCTTGCTCTTGAAGGTCTGGACCAGGGCCAGGACCATGGCGACGAGGGCGGCGCCGATGGCGATGCCGTACGACTTGCCGATGTTGGACGCGTCGACCGGCAGCGCGACCCAGGACAGGACCGCCGTCAGGACGACCGTGCCGAGCGTCATGGCCGTACGGGTCACGACGTCGTCGATGGTCATCGCGTTCGCCGTGGCCGGCGCCTGCGGCATGCCGGTCTGCGGGTCGGTCGCGTAAGGGTTCGTCGCGTACGGGTTCGTCGCGTACGGGTTGGTCGCGGCCCCGGCCTGCATCTGCGGCTGCGCGCCAAAGCCCGCGTGGCCGCCGTTGTCGCGGCTGAACCCCCGTCGCGAGAAGACCGGGTTACTGCTCCTCATCTCACTCCTCCATGGCCACCGGGCGCGGCCTTAGCACCCAGAGTAATGCGCTCGCAAAAAAATCACCCTACTGCTGGAGGAGGATCTTAGAAGAAGACAGCACGGCGCGCAGGAGGATATGAGGGGGCGGCGCGGGGCGTCCGGGCGCGCGGCGGGAGTGCCCGGAGCCGGACTCGAACCGGCACGGCCCGAGGGCCAGCGAGGTTTAAGCTCGCCGTGTCTGCATTCCACCACCCGGGCAAGGCGTGCGGCTCCCGCGGGAAAAGCCTTGAACGCAATGGCGAGCCTAACCGGAAGCACCCTGTCACCGAACGGGCCGCATTCCGATGTTGTCTGATTTTATTGGCGCTTGAGGGTGTGTCAGGGCACAGAACGCGTTGTCGGCCCCCGGTCCGGGACGATCACCGCCCGCCTGTGATTGACGGGATTTCGATGCCCGCGCCACCCCGCCGCGCCACCCCGGGCCACCCCACGTCGTCCCCGGCCCGTCACCGGCCCCCACGGCGGCCCGACCCCGACCTCTTCCCGACGGCCGTCATACCAGAGGAGGAGGCGCGCGGGCGGCGGGTCAGACTCCAGTGGGCCGACGAACGGTCACGGCGGCTGATCCGCGACGGGGGTGACCGCGGCGACGATGGACACGTCCCCCCGCGATATGTCCCGCAGCATCGACAGGAGTCCCCTGTGACCACCATGAACTACGCCCCGCACACCACCCAGGCCGTGGCCGCCCGCGCCACCGGCCTCTCCAAGGTGTACGGCCAGGGCGAGACCCAGGTGGTCGCGCTCGACAACGTCTCGGTCGACTTCGGCCAGGGCCAGTTCACCGCGATCATGGGCCCGTCCGGCTCCGGCAAGTCGACGCTGATGCACTGCGTCGCGGGCCTGGACTCCTTCTCCTCCGGCTCCGTCCGCATCGGCGAGACCGAGCTCGGCTCCCTGAAGGACAAGCAGCTCACGCAGCTGCGCCGGGACAAGATCGGCTTCATCTTCCAGGCGTTCAACCTGCTGCCGACGCTGACGGCGCTGGAGAACATCACGCTGCCCATGGACATCGCCGGCCGCAAGCCCGACAAGCAGTGGCTGGAGACCGTGATCCACATGGTCGGCCTCTCCGACCGCCTCAGCCACCGTCCCACCCAGCTCTCCGGCGGCCAGCAGCAGCGCGTGGCGGTCGCCCGCGCCCTGGCCTCCCGCCCCGAGATCATCTTCGGTGACGAGCCCACCGGAAACCTGGACTCGCGCTCGGGCGCCGAGGTCCTGGGCTTCCTGCGCAACTCCGTGCGCGAGCTCGGCCAGACCGTCGTCATGGTCACCCACGACCCCGTCGCCGCCTCCTACGCCGACCGCGTCATCTTCCTGGCCGACGGCCGGATCGTCGACGAGATGCTGCGCCCCACCGCCGACGGCGTCCTGGACCGCATGAAGGCGTTCGACGCCAAGGGCCGCACCAGCTGACCGGTCCTCCGACCCCCGACGCCACCGCACAGACTTCCAGCCCCCAGGACTGACACCCATGTTCCGTACCGCCCTGCGCAACGTCCTCGCGCACAAGGCCAGACTGCTGATGACGCTGCTCGCCGTCGTCCTCGGCGTCGCCTTCGTCTCCGGCACCTTCGTCTTCACCGACACCGTCGGCAAGGCGATGTCCGACCAGTCCCGCAAGAGCTACGACGGGGTGGCGGTCTCCGTCACCTCGTTCGGCACCGGCCGCAACGAGGACGGTGAGAAGGAGGGCGAGCCGGGCATCGGCCAGCCGACCCTCGACAAGATCGCCAAGCTCGACGGCGTCGACTCCGTCTCCGGCCGCGTCTCCGGCTTCGCGGGCGTCGCGGACCGCAGCGGCAAGCTGATCGGCACCGGGTGGATCAACCAGGGCGCCAACTACGCCCCCGTCAAGGACGGCAAGGACCCGCGCTACACCTTCACGCAGGGCGCGGGCCCCGCCAAGGCCGACCAGGTCGCCCTCGACAAGGCCTCTGCCGAGACCGGCGCGTACAAGGTCGGTGACAAGGTCCGGGTGGCCACCAACGGCCCGGTGAAGGAGTACACCCTCAGCGGTGTCTTCACCACCGAGGACGGCGCGGTCAACGCGGGCGGGTCCCTGGTGCTGTTCGACGCCAAGGTCGCGCAGGAGCTCTACCTCGTGCCCGGCTACTACAGCGAGCTGTCGGTGGCCGCGAAGTCCGGCGCCGACGCCGGCAAGCTGCTCTCCGCGATCAAGCCGCTGGTCGGCGAGAACGCCCGCGCCGAGACGGGCACCGCGCTCGCCGAGCGCAACGCCAAGGACATCGAGCAGGGCATGAGCGGCATGAAGACCGGCCTGCTGGGCTTCGGCTTCGTCGCGCTCTTCGTCAGCGTCTTCCTGATCTACAACACCTTCACCATGCTGGTCGCCCAGCGCACCAAGGAGCTGGCCCTGCTGCGCGCCGTCGGCGCCACCCGCGGCCAGGTCCGCAAGTCGGTGCTCAGCGAGGCCCTGCTGGTCGGCCTGCTCGCCTCGGCGATCGGCCTCGGCCTCGGTGTGCTCCTCGCCGTGGGGCTGCGCTCCGGGATGGACGCCTTCGGCGTCAAGATCCCGGCCGGTCCGCTGGTCGTCTCCTCGACCGCCGTCATCACCGCGCTCTCCGTCGGTGTCGTGATCACCGTGCTGGCCGCCTGGCTGCCGGCCCGGCGCACCGCGAAGATCCCGCCGGTCGCGGCCATGGGCAGCGCGCACCTGCCGCAGAGCACCAAGGGCCTGGTGGTCCTCAACAGCGTCGGCGGCACCATCACCGCCCTGGGCGCCGCGATGATCCTGTGGGGCTCCTCCAAGGGCGGCGAGACCGGCCGCTGGATCATCGGCGGCGGCGCGTTCTTCACGCTCGTGGGCATCGCCGTCCTCATCCCGATGCTCTCGCGTCCGCTGATCGCCCTGATCCGGCCGCTGCTGGAGCGGGTGTTCGGGGTCGCGGGCAATCTGGCCGCCCGCAACGCGGTCCGCAACCCGCGCCGTACCGGTGTCACCGCGGGCATGCTGACGATCGGTCTGACGCTGGTGACCGGCCTGACCGTGCTCGGCGTCACCATCGGCCAGGCCGTCGACAAGTCGACCACGGACAACATCAAGGCCGACTACATGCTGTCGATGGCCAGCGGCGGCTCCCTGGACCCCTCGGTCCTGACCGCGCTGGAGAAGGCGCCGGGCGTCACGGCGGTCTCCCCGCAGCAGTCCGGCTACTTCATCGACGGCGGCAAGACCTACCACTCCGCGTCCGGCGTCAACCCGGCCACCATCGACCGGCTGATCAACCTCAAGGTGGTCAGCGGCTCGACCGGCTCCCTCGCCCAGGGCCAGGTCGCGGTCGCCGACAAGACGGCCAAGAAGGCGGGCCTGTCGGTCGGCAGCACCATCGACGCCATGTTCGGCGACGGCAAGAAGCAGACCCTGAAGATCGGTGCGGTCTTCGAGGAGAACGAGCTCCTCTCCCCGTACGTCATGGACGCCAAGCTGATCGGCGCGGAGGAGGAGGGCGCGAAGCCCGAGATCCGCCAGGTCTTCGTGAAGATGGACGGCGGCGAGTCCAAGGCCAACGAGCAGAAGGTCATCGACGCGCTCGGCGACAACCCGGCCATCAAGATCGACGACAAGCAGGACATCCGCAACGAGATGGGCGGCATCATCAACCTGATGCTGAACCTGATGTACGGCCTGCTCGGCATGGCGCTGATCATCGCGGTGCTCGGTGTCGTCAACACCCTGGCGATGTCGGTCTTCGAGCGGACCCAGGAGATCGGCATGCTGCGGGCGGTCGGCCTCGACCGGGGCCGGGTCAAGAACATGATCCGCCTGGAGGCCGTGGTCATCTCGCTCTTCGGCGCGGTGCTCGGCATCGGACTCGGCACCTTCCTCGCCTGGGCGCTGGGCCGCACCTTCAAGTCCACCATCCCGAACTACGAGCTGGTGATCCCGTTCGACCGGATCGGCGTCTTCCTGCTGCTGGCGGGCGTGGTCGGCGTCCTGGCCGCCATGTGGCCGGCGCGCAGCGCGGCGAAGCTGAACATGCTGACCGCGATCAAGACCGAGTAGCGGCGGAGCCGGGCCCCGGCCCGGCGCCGGGGACGACGAAGGCCCCGCGACCTCCGAGGTCGCGGGGCCTTCGCGCGTCCGGGCCGCGGCGTACGGCGGGCCTCGCCGCAGGTACGTCGGGCAGCCGGCCGGTCGGGCAGGCGGGCGGGCAGTCACGCAGGCGGGCGGTCCGTCAGGTCGCCGGCCAGTGCCGGGTGCGCAGGGGCAGGCCCGACGCCCCGGGGGCGGTGGCACGCACCGCCAGGACCTGGTTGACGCCCAGCCGGTTGCGCTCGAAGCCGAGGGCCGAGGCGGCCATGTACAGCTGCCAGACCCGCGCCCGCCCCGGGGAGGTCAGGCGCACCGCCCGCTCCCAGTCGGCCTCCAGGCGGGCCACCCAGGCCCGCAGGGTCAGCGCGTAGTGCTCGCGCAGGGCCTCGACGTCGCGGACCTCGAAGCCGGCCCGCTCCAGCTCGCCGACGGTGCTGCCGAGCGGGGACAGCTCCCCGTCGGGGAAGACGTAGCGGTCGATGAACTCATCGACGTGGTACGCCGATTCGTCGGACTCGGGGCGGCGCGCGATCTGGTGGTTCAGCAGCCGTCCGCCCGGCCGCAGCAGGGCGTGGAGGGCGCGGGCGTAGGCGCGGTAGCCGGCGGAGCCGACGTGTTCGGCCATGCCGATGGAGGAAACGGCGTCGTACGGCCCGTCCTTGACGTCCCGGTAGTCCTGGACGCGGATCTCGATCCGGTCCGCCAGGCCCTCCTCCGCGACCCGCTTGCGGGCGTACGCGGCCTGCTCCCCGGAGAGGGTGATGCCGGTGACCCGGGCGCCGTACTCGCGGGCCGCGTGCAGCGCCATGGAGCCCCAGCCGCATCCGACGTCCAGCAGCCGCACGCCGGCGCCGAGGTCCAGCTTGCGGCAGACCAGGTCGAGTTTGGCGTGCTGGGCCTCCTCCAGGGTGCCGCCGGGCTGCCAGTAGGCGCACGAGTAGACCATCGAGGGGCCGAGGACGAGCTCGTAGAAGGCGTTGCCGACGTCGTAGTGGTGGCTGACGGCCTGTTTGTCGCGGCCCCGGCTGTGGAGGGTCCCCGAGCGCCGTACCGCCTCCTCCGGCGGCGGAGCGGGCGCGGGCAGCGGCCGGGCCAGGGCCACCAGGTCGCGTACGGCGGCCCGCGCGCCGGGGTCGCGCAGCAGGCCCACGGGGGTGGCGCCGCCGGGGGTGGGCTGCGCACCGGGGCCGCCGGGGTTCCCGGGGCCGCCGGGCCCCGCCGGGGCGGGGTGCCCGCGCTCCCACAGCACGCCCGCGACCCGGTCCAGCAGCTCGTACAGGTCGCCCTCGACGCTCAGTTCGCCCGCGACCCAGGCCCGGGCCAGGCCCAGCTCGCCGGGCTTCCACAGGATCCGGCGCAGCGCGCGGCGGTGGTGGAAGACCAGGACCGGGCCGCCGGGCGGGCCCGCCTCGCTGCCGTCCCAGGCGCGGACGCGGACGGGCAGCGCGGACCCCAGCAGGGTCTCGGCAAGAGCGGCCAGCCGCGGCGCGGCGTCGGTCATGGCGCACACCTCCAGATTGGCTCCGACGCATGCGTCTACCCAACTCGCGCCCCGGGTACGCCGAAGGGGCCGCCCGCACCACGGATGGCGGGCGGCCCCTTCGGGGACGTGCTGGTCAGGCGGGCGTCAGGACGCCTTGGCCTTCTCGGCCGGGGCAGCGGCGGCGGCCGGGGCCGGCGCCGGCTTGGCGGCCTCGTAGAACTCCTCGCGCGGCGTCTCCAGCGCGCCGAGGGAAACCACCTCGCGCTTGAGGAACATGCCGAGGGTCCAGTCGGCGAACACGCGGATCTTGCGGTTCCAGGTCGGCATGGCCATGCCGTGGTAGCCACGGTGCATGTACCAGGCGAGCCGGCCCTTGAGCTTGATCTTCATCTTGCCCATGACGATCATCGCGACGCCCTTGTGGAGGCCGAGGCCCGCCACCGCACCCTTGTTGTGGTGCTCGTACTCGCCCTGCGGGAAGCCCCGCATGCCCGAGATGACGTTGTCGCCGAGGACCTTGGCCTGGCGCAGCGCGTGCTGGGCGTTCGGCGGGCACCAGGCGTTCTCGACACCGGCCTTGCGCAGCGCGACGTCCGGGACCTGGGCGTTGTCGCCCGCGGCCCAGATGTAGTCGGTGCCCTTGACCTGGAGGGTGGGCTCGCAGTCGACGTGGCCGCGCGGGCCCAGCGGCAGGCCGTAGCGGGCCAGCGCCGGGTTGGGCTTGACGCCCGCGGTCCACACGATGGTGTTGGAGTCGACCTCGAGGCCGTTCTTCAGCACCACGTGGCCGTCCACGCAGGAGTCCATGGAGGTGTTGAGGTAGATCTCGATGCCGCGGGACTCGAGGTGCTCCTTGCCCCAGGTGCCGAGCTTGGGCCCGACCTCGGGGAGGATCTTGTCGGCGGCGTCCACCAGGACGAAGCGCATGTCCTCGCGCTTGATCGTGGTGTAGTACTTCGCGGCGTCGCGGGCCATGTCCTCGACCTCGCCGATCGTCTCGGCGCCGGCGAAGCCGCCGCCGACGAAGACGAAGGTGAGGGCCTTGCGGCGGACGTTCTCGTCCGTCGTGGACTCGGCCTTGTCGAGCTGCTCGAGTACGTGGTTGCGCAGGCCGATGCCCTCTTCGACACCCTTCATACCGATGCCCTGCTCGGCGAGGCCGGGGATCGGGAAGGTGCGGGAGATGGCGCCGAGCGCGATCACCAGGTAGTCGAAGGGCAGCTCGTACGCCTCGCCGACCAGCGGCGTGACGACGGCGACCTTGCGGTCCTGGTCGATGCTGGTGACCCGGCCGGTGAGAACCTCAGCCTTGGGCAGCACGCGTCGCAGCGGGACGACGACGTGCCGAGGCGAGATACTGCCTGCGGCCACTTCGGGGAGGAAGGGCTGGTAGGTCATGTACGAACGCGGGTCGACGACCGTGACGGTCGCCTCGCCGTAGCGCATCTTCTTCATGATGCGCTTGGCTGCGTACAGGCCTACGTACCCACCTCCTACTACGAGGATCCTGGGACGCTCCGTGGTGCTCATGGAACGAGTATCCAGCACCCGATGGGGCGTCGCTCGTGAGGGTCTTCACAAGCAGTGGGGAGGCCTCTGTTACACTGCGCGGCCCACGTGACCCAGGTCATGGCGCGCAACGGGAACCATGGGGTACCAGCGGACGTTGTTCACCCGTCCTGAACAGGCCTCCAGGCCTTC
Source organism: Streptomyces sp. NPDC042102 (assembly GCF_055582305.1). Classification (NCBI taxonomy): domain Bacteria; kingdom Bacillati; phylum Actinomycetota; class Actinomycetes; order Kitasatosporales; family Streptomycetaceae; genus Streptomyces; species Streptomyces sp. NPDC042102. Next base: position 244,397 of record NZ_JBVJDL010000006.1, on the reverse strand, counting down.
AGGAGGACTGGACCACCGCCTTCGTGGATACCTCCGACACGGATCCGGTGGTGTCCACTATTCGCACCAACGCGGGCATGAAAGAGGCCTGCGGGCCTCGGAAGGGGCTCGAACCACCCATTCCTTGGCCCAACAGGCCTCTTTTCCTTGTGAAGAACTTCACGAAGTTCGTCCGGAGACCCGCCCCGGCGACCCCCGACAGGCCCCCGCCGTGCCCCCGTCAGACGGCGGACCAGGCGATTCCGTCCAGGATGTCGTGCTCCGAGACCACCACTTCCGAGGCCCCGGTGCGCTCCATGATCGCCAGCAGTACGAGGGCTCCGGCGCCGATCACGTCGACCCGGCCGGGGTGCATGACCCCGAGCTCGGCGCGCTGGGCGTGGGTCTCGATGAGCATCCGGTCGCTGATCTCGCGGACCGCCTCGTAGGGGATCCGCGCGTGGTGGATCGCCTCGGAGTCGTACGCGTCCAGTCCGAGCGCGATCCCGGCGACCGTCGTCACCGAGCCGGCCAGGCCCACCAGGGTGCGCGCCTGCTCCAGCGGGACCGTCTCGGCGGCCCGGTCCAGGGCGGCCTCGATGTCGGCCCGTATGGCGGCGACCTGCGCCTCGGTCGGCGGGTCGGTGATCACACCGTCCACGACCAGGTGGCGCTCGGTCATCCGGACGCAGCCCACGTCGACCGATCGGGCCGCCCGTACGTGGGCGTCACCGACCACGAACTCCGTCGAGCCGCCGCCGATGTCCACCACCAGGAAGGGGCGGTCCAGGTCGGCGCGGCCGGCCAGGGACTTGGTGGCGCCGGTGAAGGAGAACTCGGCCTCGTCCTCGCCGGAGATCACCTCGGGCTCCACGCCCAGGATGTCCAGGACGCCCTGGACGAAGACGTCGCGGTTCTCGGCGTCGCGCGAGGCCGAGGTGGCCACGAAGCGGACCTTCTCGGCGCCCAGCTCCTTGATCACGGCGGCGTACTCGCGGCAGGCCGCGAACGTGCGCTCCAGGGCCTCCGGGGCCAGCCGGCCCGTCCGGTCCACGCCCTGCCCGAGCCGGACCACGGTCATCCGGCGGTCCAGGTCGGTCTGCTCGCCCGTCGCGGGGTCGCAGTCGGCGACCAGCAGGCGGATGGAGTTCGTACCGCAGTCGACGGCGGCGACCCGGGTCACGCGGACTCCCCCGGCAGCTCGTCCTTCTGCTCCCCGCACGGGGTGACGCACGGGCCCTTGGCCCACCACTCGGGCAGCATCGCGAGCGCCTCGTCGCCGAAGGGGTTGACCCCCGGGCCCGCGGCCAGCGAGTGGCCGACGAGCACGTGCAGGCACTTGACGCGGTCGGGCATGCCGCCCGCGCTCGGGAAGCCCTGGAGCACCTCGATCGCGTCACGGCGCCGGATGTAGTCCTCGTGCGCCTTCTGGTACGCGGCGGCCAGCTCGGGGTCCTCGGCGAGGCGGGCCTGCATCTCCTTCATGACCCCGTTGGCCTCCAGCGTGCCGATCGCGGAGGCGGCGCGCGGGCAGGTCAGGTAGTAGAGGGTCGGGAAGGGGGTGCCGTCGGGCAGCCGCGGCGCGGTCTCGACGACGTCCGGCTGGCCGCACGGACAGCGGTGCGCGATGGCGCGCAGCCCGCGCGGCGGGCGGCCGAGCTGCTGCTCGAACGCCTCGATGTCGGCGTCGGTCGGCTCGGTCCGTTCGGTCTGGGGCGGGGGCGTCTGCATGCCTGGAGGAAGTCTCTTCGTTCGCGGTTCGGTGTTCGGGTGGGGTGGAACGGGGCGGGGCGGGGCGGGCGGACCGCCGGTGCCTCAGCGGCCGCCGCGGTCGGGGCGGTCGGCCTTGTCGACGCCGTCCCAGACGTTGGAGTACCAGGGGCGGTCCGCCGCGTCCTTTCCGGTACGGCGCTTCTCCTCGGCCTCGGCGTCCGGGTCGATCACGGTGTAGCCGATCTCCCCGGGCCGGACGTAGTGCAGGTGCTTGCGCGCCTGCTGCTCCACGTAGGCCGGGTCCTGCCAGCGGGCCTTCTCGTCGCGCAGCTCCTCGAGGCGCTGGCGCGCCTCGTCGGCGGTCCGCTGCTGCTCCGCGATCTCCGAGCGCTGGGAGACGTACTGGCGCATCGGATACGCGAGGGCGACGACCAGCGTACAGAGGACGAGCACCAGCAGGGCGGCGCGGCCGGTGAGGCGGCTGCGGCGGACCTGACGGCGCGACTGCGAGCGGTAGACGTGGGCCGCGGTCCGCTCGCCGAGCTGCTTGAGCCTGGTCGCGGTGGAGAACCGATCCCGGTTCCCGGCCATGGCTGTCGCCTCCCCTGATAAGCGCGTACGTCCCCGCACACGGTACGGGACCGGGTGCGGGGACGTACGGAGGCGCTGAAGGTGTCAGCCCATCAGGCGCGGGCGCGGGGCGCCGGACCCGACTGGGTGTCAGCCCTTGAAGCGGGGGAACGCGCTGCGGCCCGCGTACACGGCGGCGTCGTCGAGGATCTCCTCGATGCGCAGCAGCTGGTTGTACTTGGCGACGCGGTCCGAGCGGGCCGGGGCGCCGGTCTTGATCTGGCCGCAGTTCACGGCGACGGCGAGGTCGGCGATGGTGACGTCCTCGGTCTCACCGGAGCGGTGCGACATCATGCACTTGAAGCCGTTGCGCTGGGCCATCTCGACGGCGTCGAGGGTCTCGGTCAGCGAACCGATCTGGTTCACCTTCACGAGCAGGGCGTTGGCGGAGCCCTCCTCGATGCCGCGGGCCAGACGCTCGGGGTTGGTGACGAAGAGGTCGTCGCCGACGATCTGGACCTTGGAGCCCAGCTTGTCGGTGATGGTCTTCCAGCCGGCCCAGTCGTCCTCGAACAGCGGGTCCTCGATGGAGACCAGCGGGTACGCGGCAACGAGCTCCGCGTAGTACTCGGTCATCTCGGCGGCCGAGCGGGACTGGCCCTCGAACTCGTACTTGCCGTCCTTGTAGAACTCGGACGCGGCGACGTCGAGCGCGAGCGCGATGTCCTTGCCCGGGGTGTAGCCGGCCTGCTTGATGGCCTCGACGATGAGGTCGAGCGCAGCGCGGTTGGACTCCAGGTTCGGGGCGAAGCCGCCCTCGTCGCCCAGGCCGGTGGACAGGCCCTTGGTGTGCAGGACCTTCTTGAGGGTGTGGTAGACCTCGGCGCCCCAACGCAGGGCTTCGGAGAAGGACTCGGCGCCGATCGGCGCGATCATGAACTCCTGGATGTCCACGTTGGAGTCGGCGTGCGACCCACCGTTGAGGATGTTCATCATCGGAACGGGCAGCAGGTGCGCGTTCGGGCCGCCGAGGTAGCGGAAGAGCGGGAGGTCCGAGGCCTCGGACGCGGCGTGCGCGACGGCGAGGGAGACGCCGAGGATGGCGTTGGCGCCGAGGGAGCCCTTGTTGTCGGTGGCGTCCAGGTCGAACATGGCCTGGTCGATCAGGCGCTGCTCGGTGGCGTCGTAGCCGACGAGCTCGGGGCCGATCTGCTCGATGACCGCGAGGACGGCCTTCTCGACGCCCTTGCCCATGTAGCGGTTCGGGTCGCCGTCGCGGAGCTCAATGGCCTCGAAGGCACCGGTGGAGGCGCCGGACGGAACGGCAGCACGGCCGGTGCTGCCGTCGTCGAGGCCCACCTCGACCTCGACCGTGGGGTTGCCTCGGGAGTCCAGGATTTCCCGGGCTACGACGACGTCGATGGACGGCACGAGCATCTCCTTCTGGGATGTGACGCTGGGTGTGCGGGGGCGGGGGCCGTGGGACGGCCCTGCCGCACTAGAGCCTAACCGGATCCGGGCAGTCGGCCCGCCGACCGCCCGCCCCCTGGGACGAAAAAGGGTCCGAATACCCGTGTTCCGCCACATAAGACCCATGATCAACAGGCGTTCCGTCCGGAAACACGCCGCCGCCCGGCGCGTGAGGGGAGACGCGCCGGGCGGCGGGGAGATACGCGTGTGGCGAACGTTTCGCGGTCAGGACCGCGAGTGTTGCACCGTGGTTCAGCCGATCTTCAGCTTCTGGCCGGGGAAGATCAGGTCCGCGTCCTTGACGATGTCCTTGTTCAGCTCGAACAGCTGCTGCCAGCCGCCCTTGACGCCGTGGGCCTCGGCGATGGTGCTGAGGGTGTCGCCGGCCTTGACCTCGTAGGAGCCGTTGCCGGTCAGCGGGGCCGGGGCGGGCTTGGAGGCCGGCGCCGGGGTGGCCGCGCGCTCGGAGCGGGTGACCGGGGCCTCGGAGCGCGGGGTCTCCTTCTTCGGCGCCGCGGCCTTCGTCTCCGTCTTCTTGGTCTCGGTCTTCTTGGTCTCGGTCTTCGGCTTGGTGGTCGGCGTCTGGGTGCCGCCGCCGTTGTAGGCCGCGCTGGTCAGGCCCTTGCCGCAGTGCGGCCAGGCGCCCTTGCCCTGGCCCTTGAGGACCTTCTCGGCGATGGCTATCTGCTGCGCCTTGGTGGCCTGGTTGGCCTGCGGGGCGTACGCCTTGCCGCCGAAGCCGGCCCAGGTGGAGGCGGAGAACTGCAGGCCGCCGTAGTAGCCGTTGCCGGTGTTGATGGACCAGTTGCCGCCGGACTCGCACGCGGCGACGGCGTCCCACTGCGAGGCGGTGGCGGCGTTCGCGGTGCCCGCGGCCATCAGCGGGGCGGCGATCGCGGCACCGGTGACACCGGCGAGCGTGACGATGCGGGTCGCCTTGGAGGCGCGGCGGTGCTTGCCCTTGCCGGAAAGCAGCATGGAACTTCTCCTCACCGACGCCTGCGAGGTGAGCTGTCGGGTTCGGGCGAGTGAGTTGCCCGGCCGCGCGACCTAGCGCGCGGCTTAACCCCTAGCCGTTCCCGTGACCATCTCTCAATGGCCGGTCCCGGCACCTACCTTGGGTCCCCCGCTCCTGCCTTCGGCGCTTGACGCGACGACTGTTCCCTCCGTCCGCCGGCAGGATTCGGCGATGCGGTCGAAGGGGCCCGCGGTGGCGAGCGATTCAGAAGGTAGACAGGTCTCCGCCCGATGTTCAACGAGCGTATTCGCCGGAAACCGCCCCTACTTGCACTCCTGAAAAGGATGTTTGCGCAGGTGAGGGGCGGGTTTGCGGCATTCCACAAACGAGACACGCCAGTTGACCGGAAGAGACGCATGTCTCACTTACACGAAACGGACATTGGGGCGTTTCCACCCGCCCGAAGTGCCCCTATTTCGGGGTTACATCCAGATTCTGTCCGGGCTTGATCAGGTCCGCGTCCTTGCCGATGACCTGCTCGTTGGCCTTGTAAAGGGCGTTCCAGCCGCCCTTGAGGCCGTTGGCGTCCGCGATGTCCGCCAGGTTGTCACCCGGCTTCACCGTGTACGTCGGTTCCGGCGCGGGTCCGGGGGCGGCCGGACTCTCGGCGGCCGGGGCGCCGCGGTGGCGTCCGGTGCCCCCGGCGGAGTCCGGCGTCGGCGCGTTGCCCGGCGCGGTCGTGCCGCTCGCCGGGGCGGTGGGGTCGACCGGGGTGCCCGGGGTGGCCGGGGCGGTGGGGACGGCCGGGACCGTCGGGGCGGCCGGGTCGGTGGAGACGCCGGGGGTGCCGGGAGTCCCGGGGGTGCCCGGAGTCCCAGGGGTTCCCGGAGTCCCGGGGGTGCCCGGGGTGGCGGGCGGCGTCACCGGAGGCAGCTCCGAGGGCGACGAGGTCACGTCCGGGGCGGGCATGACGGGCAGTCCGGGCATTCCGGGCGCCGTGGGCAGCAGCGGCTCGTTGACCGGCGGGGTGGTCGCCGGGACCGAGGGGCCGGCCGAGTGGCCGGGGATCCGCGGGACGTCGCCGGATCCCTCGGAGGGGCGCAGCGGGGTCGGGTCGACCGAGCGGGCGGCGCCGGGCTCGCCGGGGTCCACATCGGCGGCCGGGCCGTGCTGGACCAGGCCCGCCTTCTGCGCGCACACCGGCCACGCCTGGGGGCCCTGGGAGGCCAGCACCCGCTCGGCGATGGCTATCTGCTGGGAGCGGCTGGCGAGGTCGGGGCGCTCGGCGTAGGCCAGCCCGCCCGCGTTCTTCCACTGCTCCAGCGTGAACTGCAGGCCGCCGTACGCTTCGCTGCCGAAGTTGGCGCTCCACGTGCCGCCGCTCTCGCACTCGGCGACCTTGTCCCACGTGGTGGTCTCCGCAGCGGTCGCGCTGGTGGCCGCCAGCAGCGGCAGGGCGAGCGCGGAGCCCGTGACCCCGGCGGTGACGACGATGGCGGGAGCCTGACGGGGGCGCCGATGACGGCCGTTCCCGGAACGCATGAGGGTGGACCTTTCGCGTGACGGCAAAACACACCCGGTGAGGGGTGACGTGGAACCTAGCGCTCCTCGAACGCTTGTCACAAGTCGATGCAGCGCAGATAACGCGAAGGTCACATTGGTGACGCCAGGTCAGTTAATTGCGGGGAGTGAAGCGGACCGGAAGGGTGCGCAGGCCACGCATGATGAGCCCGCCGCGCCAGCGCAGCTCCGAAGGGTCCACGGCGAGCTCGAGATCCGGCAGACGCGTCAGCAAAGTCGCCAGCGCCGTCTGCCCCTCCAGCCGGGCCAGCGGCGCGCCCAGGCAGTAGTGGATGCCGTGGCCGTATCCGAGGTGCTGGTTGTCGGTGCGCGCGAGGTCCAGGGTGTCGGGCGCGGCGAAGCGTTCCGGGTCCCGGTCGGCGGCCGCGAGCACGACCAGGACCGGGTCGCCGGCCGCGATGTCCTGGCCGCCGAGGGTCAGCGGGCGGGTGGCGAACCGCCAGGTGGCCAGCTCCACCGGGCCGTCGTAGCGCAGCAGCTCCTCGACCCCGGTGGCGAGCAGCTCGCTCTCCCCGGCGGCGAGGGAGGCCTCGAGGCGGGCGCGCTCGCCGGGGTTCATGAAGAGGGAGTGGACGCCGTTGCCGATGAGGTTGACGGTCGTCTCGAAGCCGGCGAAGAGGAGGATGAAGGCCATGGCGGCGGCCTCGTTCTCCGTCAGGTGCTCACCGTGGTCGCTCGCCCGGATCAGACCGGAAATCAGGTCATCGCCCGGATCATCCCTTTTGCGATGGATGAGGTCGACCAGGTAGGTCCGCATCTGCTTCACGGACCGGGCGACGCCGCCGCGCGGACCGCCGCCGTGCCGGATCATCATCCCGGCCCAGTCGCGGAAGTCGTCCTGGTCCTCGCGCGGTACGCCGAGCATCTCGCAGATGGCGTAGATGGGGAGCGGGAAGGCGAACTCGTGGATGAGATCCGCTTCACCCCGGCTCGCGAAACCGTCGATGAGATGGTCCGTCAGTTCCTGCACCCGCGGGGTGAATTCGGCGACCCGGCGCGGGGTGAACGCCTTCGAGACCAGCCGCCGCAGCCGGGTGTGGTCCGGCGGGTCGATGTTGAGCAGATGGGTCATCAGCTCGGCCTTGCGCTCGCCCGGAATGCCCGTCTTGCCCTTGGCGTGCGCCGGCTCCGCGTGGTGCGCCGGATTCTTGCTCAGCCGCTGGTCGGCCAGCGCCTGGCGGGCATCGGCGTACCGGGTCACCAGCCAGGCCTCGACCCCGCTGGGCAGCTTGGTGCGGTGCACCGGGGCGTGCTCGCGCAGCCAGGCGTAGGCCGGGTACGGATCGGTGGCGAACTCCCAGTCGAAGAGGGTGGGAGCGGCGGGAACGGCGGGAGCGGGCGCGGCGGTGGGCTCGGCGGCGGGGTCATCGTGCACCGTCCGACGGTATCCCGGCCGGCCACCGGTCATCCCATATGGGCGGTTCGCCGCGGCTGTCCGTAGATCCCCCGGCGCTTGACCTGGCGTTCGGAGCCGTTCCTACTGTCGGTTTTGTGGATGTGAGGATCTTGAAGAGCAGCTTCGCGGTGGTGGAGAGAAGGGCCGAGCACGCGGTCAAGTACTTCTACTCCCACCTCTTCTGGCACCACCCCGAGCTGCGCGACCTCTTCCCGCCCGCCTTCCTCGACATGGAGCGCCAGCGGGACCGGCTCTTCGCCGCGCTCACCCACATCGTCGCCCGCCTCGACGACGAGAGCCTGCTCCCCTATCTCCACGACCTCGGCCGCGACCACCGCAAGTTCCTGGTCCGCCCCGAGCACTACGCCGCCGTCGGCGCCAGCCTGCTCGCCGCGCTCGCCGAGGCCGCGGGCGAGGCCTGGACCCCGGAGGCCGGCAAGGCGTGGACCGAGGCCTACCAGGTGATCGCCGACGCCATGACGGCCGGCGCCGCGAGCAGCCAGGAGCCGCCCTGGTGGGACGCCGAGGTGGTACGCCACCTGAAGTACGGCGAGGACATCGCCGTGCTGACGCTGCGCCCGCACGCCCCGCTGCCCCACCTGCCCGGCCAGTACGTCAGCGTCAGCAGCGAGCACGCGCCGCGGATCTGGCGCACGTACTCCCTCGGCAACGCGCCCCGCGCCGACCACACCCTGGACCTGCACGTCAGCCGGATCGAGGACGGCCGGCTGAGCACCGCCCTGGTGCGGGCCGTACGGCCCGGCGAGATGCTGCGGCTCGGCGCTCCCGGCGGGCGGCTGACGCTGCGCCGGGAGGGCCGCCCGCTCACCTTCATCGCGGCCGGCACCGGCTGGGCCCCGGTGCGGGCGATGCTGGAGGAACTGGCGCGGCGCCCGCCCGACGCCGGCGCCCGGCTCTTCGCCGTCGCCCGCGACGCGGCCCACCTGTACGACCGCCCGCTCATCGACGCGTACGCGGACCGGCACGGCTGGCTGAGCGTCACGTACATCACCCCCGCCCCCGGCCGGCACCGCGACGAGGCCACCGAGCGGCTCGCGACCGCCCTGAGCCACCGCGGCATGTGGCCCGAGCAGGACGTCTACCTCAGCGGCCCGGCGCCGTTCATCGAGGACACGGCCCTCGTGCTCCAGGAGCTGGGCGCCCGCCCCGAACGGGTCTTCCACGACGCGGTCCCCGCCACGGCCCCGGCGCACGGCGGGCGCGGCCGGCCGCTGGGCTTCGGCGAGTGGTTCCTCCAGCCGCCCGCCCCGCACTGGCACAACCCCGCGGGCCGCGCCCCGCACCACGGGTGAGGCTCTCCCCTATATACGTACGGCTCGTATATAGGGGAGGGCTCGACGACACCCGGTGCGTACGGGCGCCCGCCCGCGGTGGCGCCGCTACGCGGCCGGGCCGCCGACGCCCTCGGCGGCGCGGATCGCGTCCCGGTAGGTCCGGGCCGCCGCGCGCAGCGCGGTCTCGGGGTCGATGCCCGCCTCCTCGGCGCGGGCCGCGAGCGCGAGCAGCTCGTACCCGACGCCCTCGCCCCGCGGGAGCTCCACCGGCACCCCGCCGGCGCGGACCCGGCCCGCCAGCTTGGCCGCGAGCGCCAGGCCCGGCTGGCCCAGCGGGATCCCGTCGGTCACCGACTCCCGCCGCTTCTCCACCGCCTTGGTCCGCAGCCAGTGCGCGCGCACGTCGTCGGGGGTCTCGGCCTTCTCGTCGCCGAACACGTGGGGGTGGCGGTGGACGAGCTTGGCGACCAGGGCCCCGGCCACGTCGTCGATCGAGAACGGCTCCGCGCCCTCGCCGTCCTCGCCGGGGTCCGCCTCCTCGGCGATCCGCGCGTGGAAGACCACCTGGAGCAGGACGTCGCCCAGCTCCTCCAGCAGCTCGTCGCGGTCCCCGTCCTCGATCGCCTCGACCAGCTCGTACGCCTCCTCTATGGCGTACTTCGCCAGCCCCTCGTGCGTCTTCTGCGAGGTCCACGGGCACTCGCGGCGGATCCGGTCCATGACCGCCACCAGGTCCAGCAGCCGCGCGCCGGGCAGGTCGTAGGAGCCGGGCAACAGCTCCAGGCCGGGCATGGCGACCCGGCCGGAGCCGGCCAGCCGGGCCAGCCCGTCGGTCAGGCGCTGGTCGCCCTCGCCGGAGGGCAGCACGACGACGGTACGGCCCCCGGCACACGCCTCGACCAGCTCGGACGCGTCGGGGCGCTCGAAGCCGACCGCGACGCCCGCCTCGCGCAGGTACGGCAGCTGCGGGTGGTCCGGGTCGGCGCACAGCACGCGGTCCGCGGTGCGCAGCGTCTGCCAGGCCGGCCACGACAGCACACCGGGGGCGACCCGGTGGCTGGTGGTCAGCAGGACGATGCGCCCGGTGCCGGACGGGGCTGCGGACGTCGGCTCGGCGGACGTCGGCTCGGCGGGGGTGGTCTCGTCGGTCACCCCTCGAACCTACCTCCGTCCGGGCCGGTCAGGCTCCGGCAGGGGGCTGCTCGGGCCGGGTCCGCTGGGTGATCCACGGGGTGCCCTTGTCACCGAGGCCGATGGCCTGCGCGTCCCAGGTGCCGTAGCGCGGGTTGAGCTGGATGCGCATCTTCTCGGCGACCGCGCGGATCCCGTCGACCGCCTTGTCCTGGGAGCCGTAGTGGTCGTACAGCTTGTCGCGCAGCAGCTTGAAGCGGAAGTCGTCGTCGATCTGGCCGGGGGCGACGACCGCCTGGAGCGCCGCCGCCTCCAGCTTGTCGGCGCCGCCGGCCCGCTCCACCTGGAGCTTGCGGAAGTCCTCGACCTCCTTGGTGGACACGGTCACCCCCGCGTCCTTGGCGGCCTTCTCCAGGACGGCGAGCTGGATCATGCGCTCCAGCTTGCTGCGTTCCAGGCCCGCGCTGCCGGAGATCAGGGCGGCCGCCTGCGGGGAGGCGTGCTGGGCCGCCCGTACGTCGTTGACCTTGGCCTGCACCGCGGACGTGGTGATCCGCTCGCCGCCGACCACGGCCGCCGTGCCGGGCCGGGCCTGGCCCGAGCAGGCCGTGAGCAGAGGGGCCGCCGCGAGCAGGGCGGCGGAGACGGAGAGCGCTGTGCGACGGTGCAAAGGAGCCTCCCGGGGCGCGGGCTTGGATTGTGCATGGATGCACAAGGCCTTGCGGTGATCGATGGTATGCAGTCAGGGTGATCCGAGCCACCGGTTCGACCAACGATTCCGGGGGTGTCGGGGCACGTGTTCACCCCGCGGCCATCCGCCGGTCTTCCGGTGCTGCGAGGGTCCCCCCACCATGCCCACGCTCGCCTCGTCGCCGCGCCGCCGCAGCCTCGCCGCCTCGGCCCTCGCGGGACTGCTCACGGCGGTGGCCGTGTGCGCCGGGGACGCCATCGCCCGCGTCCACCCGTACGGCCCCCGCCACCGCAGCATCAACGACCTCGGGAACCAGTTCGTCCCCTTCCACGCCCACCTGTGGGACCTGCTGCACGGGCGGGCCGCGGGCGGGCTGCTGCTCAACTGGCAGTCCGGGTACGGAACCAGCTTCCTGCCCGACTTCGGCACCTACCTGACCAGCCCCTTCGCGGTGCTCGTCGCCTTCTTCCCGCGCGACGAGATCGACCTCGCGGTGTACGTCGTCTCCGTGGTGAAGACGGCGGCCGCGGCGGCCGCCATGGCCTGGCTGCTGCGGACCCTGCGCCGCGGGCCGGGCTGGGGGGCGGCGGTGCTGGGTGCCTCGTACGCCCTGTGCGGCTGGTCGGTGATCGAGGCCTCGTACAACCCGATGTGGCTCGACGGGCTGATCGCCTTCCCGCTGCTGTGTCTGACGGGTGAATGGGCGCTGCGCGGGCGACGGCCGGTGCTCGCACCGGTGGTGGTCGCGCTGTGCTGGACGGCGAACTTCTACACCGCGTACATGGCGACGCTGGGCGCGGTACTGGTGCTGCTGGTACGGGTGGTGCTGACCCGGGAGGGCGTGCGCGCCCGGGCCCGGGTGGTGGCGCGGGCGGCGCGGTCGGCCGTGCTGGGCGTGATGCTCGCGGCGCCGGTGCTGGTGCCGCTGTTCCTCAGCTCCCGGCAGGCCTACCCGGGCTGGACCCGGCAGTTCGCGCCGGTGTCGTGGGCGGACTTCTTCGCGCGGGCGCTGCCGGCGACGTACAGCTTCTCCTCGCCGGCGGTGTTCGTGGGGACCGGGACGCTGCTGCTGGCGGCGGCGCTGCCGCTGCACCGGGGGGTGCCGGCGCGGACCCGGTGGTGGTGGACCGGGCTGGCGGTGGCGGTCGCGCTGTCGTTCCAGTGGACGCCGACGCATCTGGCCTGGCACGTGTTCGCGACGCCGAACGGCAGCCCGTACCGGCAGACCTTCGTGCTGGCCGGGATCCTGGTGATCGCGGCGTGGACGGCCCTGGCGGCGGGCCGGCCGGACGCGCGGGCGCTGGCCGTCGGCGCGGGGGTGCTGGCGGCCGGGGTGCTGTGGGCGACGCGCAGCGCGCTGTCGACGGACGTGGGGTACCTGCTGTTCGCGGCGGGCCTGGCGGGGGCGGCCGGGGCGCTGTGGCTGGCCCGGCGGCACGTCCTGCCGGCGGCGGCGCTGCTGGCGTGCGTGCTGGCGGTACAGGCGGCGGCGACCACGGCGTACGGCCACAAGGGCAAGCTGGGCGGCCTGGACGACTACCCCTCGTGGGGCGCGCCGCACACGGCCCGCGCCAAGGCGCTGGCGGCCGCCGACGGCTGGCCCGCCTACCGTACGGACGCCGGCCGGCCCGCGCTGACCGGCAACGACCCGCTGCTGCTGGGCGGGGAGGGCGGCGCGTACTACAGCAGCCACACCCCGGACGTGTTCACCCGCACGATGGCGGCGCTCGGCGCCGGCTGGACCTCGCGCGGGCGCAACGTCCAGAGCATCGACAACCCGGTCACGGACGCCCTCTTCGCGGTCGGCGCCCGGCTGCGCCCGGACGGCACGGTGGCCCGCTTCCCGACCCTGCCCCTGGTCACGACCCGCCCGGCCGGCCCGGAAGGCGGCTACGGCACCTCGCCCTTCACCAACCAGGAACTCCTGCTGGGCGCCCGCGTGTACGAGGCGCCGCTCGCGCCCGGGGTGTGCGCCGCCGGGACGGAGGCCTTCCTGTGGGCGCCGGCCTACAACGCCACGGCCCGCCTGGCGGACGGCCCGGCGTTCCGGCTGAACGGCAACGCCCCGCGCAACCGCGCGGCCCTGCAGCCGCTGGGCGTCTCCCACGGGGACCGCTCCCACCTGGTCTTCGACCGCGAGCCCCCGGCCGAGTGGGCCCTGGGCTGCCTGGACCGCGACCGCCTGGACGCGGCGGTGGCCGCCCTGCGCGCGGGCGCGGCCACCTCGGTCGAGGTCCTGGACTCGGGCATCCGCGCCCGGCTGGCCCCGGGCGCCACGGGTACGGCGGTCGTCGCCACCCCGGCGATCGCCGGCTGGACCTGCAACGGCCGCCCGGCGACGGCCCACCTGGGCCTCCTGGCCGCCCCGATCCCCCCGGGCACCACCACCCTCGCCTGCACCTTCCGTCCCCCGGGCCTGTACGCGGGCGCGGCGGCGGCCTCGGTGTCGGCACTGACGCTGCTGGGGCTGGGCCTTCTCGCGGCCCGGCGGCGGCGCCGGACCGCGGCCTGACCCGCAGGCCCGCAGGGCCGCCGGCTGGTCAGCCGGTCAGCTGGTCAGCCGGTCAGCCGCGGACCTGGCTCAGCCAGTGGAGGGTGCGGCGGACCTCGGTGGGGAAGGGGTGCGCCGGGCCGTGGAAGCGTTCCGCGTCGAAGAGGAGGCGGGCCAGGGTCTCGTGAGCCGCCGGGCGGTCGCCCAGGGACAGCAGGAGGTGGGCGATGCGGCGCCGGACCTCCAGGGGGAGTTCGGGGTCCGGGTTGGCGTAGTGGTTCTCGAAGAGCGGGAGCAGCGAGCGGTACTCGGCCAGCGCGGCGGCGGGTTCGCCGAGCTGTTCCAGGCACTGGGCGGCGTCGTAGCGGAACCGCAGCGACTGGGGGTCGCCCGCCGGGAACTGGTCGGCCAGCCTGCGCAGTTCGGGCAGGGCCCGGCGGTACTGGCCGTCGTCCATCAGCGTGGCGGCGTACTGCTTGCGCAGGGAGCGGACCACCGGGGAGTGCTCGCCGTGCCGGGCGGCCGCGGCCGGGAGGATGTCGCCGAGGATGTCGACGGCCTGGGTCAGGCGGCCCTGGTCGAGGAGGCCCTTGACCTGGTCGACCGCCGCGGCGATGTCCGGCTGGGCGGGGGTCGGCGGCGCGGGCCGGGCGGCCGGGACGACCGCGCGGTCGGGCCAGGGGGCCATCGGGCGCAGGAAGGGGCGGGTGGGGTCGAGGGGGCCGGCCGGGGTGCCCTGGGTGGGCAGCAGCGGCACCAGGGCCTCGTAGACCTCCTGCGCGGAGGCGGGCCGCTCCTGCGGGTCCTTGGCCAGCAGGTGCAGCAGCACGGCCTCCAGCTGGTGCGGGATCTCCGGGCGCAGCTGGCGCACCGGCAGCGGGGGCTCGTACAGGTGCCGGTGCAGTACGCCGAGCGCGGTGGAGCCGGCGAACGGCACGTTGCCGCTGAGGAGTTCGTACAGCAGCACGCCGAGGGCGTACAGGTCGGTGTACGGGCCGACCGCCCCGCCCATGGCCTGCTCCGGCGCCATGTACGCGGGACTGCCGATGGGCGAGCCGGTGCTGGTGAGGCGGGTGGTGTCGGTGTCCATGACGGAGGCGACGCCGAGGTCGAGGACCAGGACGGTGCCGTCCGGGCGGATCATCACGTTGCGCGGCTTGAGGTCGCGGTGCACGATCGGCACCGCGTGCACGGCCGACAGCACGGCGCACAGCTGCGCCACCACCGCGACCGCCCAGGGCCAGGGGTAGGGGTCGTGCTCGGCGAGGTGGTCGGCCAGGTCGGAGCCCTCGACGTACCCCATCACCAGGAACAGCTCGTCGCCGTCGCTGCCGGCGTCGTGGACCGTGACCAGGCCCGGGTGGTCGACCTGCGCCGTGACGCGGCACTCGCGCACGAAGCGGCGGCGCAGTTCCTCGGCGACCGTGCCGGGGCCGGCGACCTTGTCGGGGCGCAGCAGTTTGACGGCGACGCGGCGGTCCAGGCGCCGGTCGTAGGCGGTCCAGACCTGGCCCATGCCGCCCTGGCCGAGGACGGTGGCGAGCTGGTAGCGCTCACCGATGACGCGCTCGGTCACCGGCCCGGTCCCTGCCCGTGGCCCGGCCCGTGGGGGTCGTGGCCCTGCGGGCCCTGGCCCTGGCCGCCGTCCTCGCGGCGCAGCAGCTCGCTGAGCTCGTCGAGTTCGGCGCGGACCTGGCCGATGCGCGGCGCCTGCGGCGGCGACGCCGGACCGGGCGCGGGCGCGGGCGTGGGGACGGGGGTGGGGGTGGGGGTGTGCGGGGGCATCGGGCCGGCGCCGGGCGGGAAGCCGTAGCCCGGCCGCTGCTCCGGCGGCTTGTAGTACGGCGCGGCCGGCGGCACCTGCGGCTGCGGGTACCAGGTGGCCGCGGCCGGGCGGGGGGTGGAGGCGTAGTGCCGGATGTCCTCGTAGAGGAAGTAGGCGACGACGGCGATCGCGAGGGTCAGCGAGGTGATCATCGCTATGTCGGTGCCGCGCGAGGTCTCGCCGTCGGGGCTCTTGTCCGTGCCGAGCAGCGCGATGCACACGATGTTGATCACCACGGTGACACCGAAGAGCAGCCAGTTGCGCGGTGACCGCGTCACGATGGCGACCTTGAGCATGCTGGCCCACGCGAAGAACCCGCAGGTGAGAATGGTCAGCGCAACGAACAGCACGCGCAACGTCACCTGCAGTCCGTTGTCGGACCCGGTGTGCTGCGGCGGTGGGAGGCCTGGGCCGTGCATCGCTGCTCCTGTGCTTCCTGTGCGGGCGGTACGAGTGAAGTGACTGCTCTGAGCGTATACATGGACGCACGCGGCCGGTCAGGGGATGCACCCAACCGTCATTGCGGTGTGACCGTGCCGTCCGACAGGCCGTCGTAGAGGCCCTGCACGAGCTGTTCGCCGAGCCGGCCGGCCAGCCGCAGCACGTCCTCGAACTCGGCGAGCGCGCGGAAGCGTGTCCCGTAGTGCCGCTGGTCGGCGAGCGGCAGCCGCGGCAGCTGGAGCCGGCGGACGTCGAGGCGGGTGGCGGTGGAGGCGTAGCTGCTGGCCTGGCGGGTGTTGGCGGTGCCGCGCAGGAAGCCGGCCAGGAACCAGGGGTCGAGGGCCTCGGGGTCGGGGCGCAGCAGCTGGAGGTTGCGGCCGAGGGCCGCGCCGGCGGTGTCCCCGGTGACGACCCGGGCCACCGCGCCGCCGCCGACGACCGGGACGACGACGTCGCCGGCCTCGGTGCGCACCGGCTCGTCGGCGCCGGCGGCGAGGGTGCCGGAGGGGGCGGTGCCCGCGTACACGTCGTGCTCGGTCAGCACGGCCGGGCCGTCCCCGCCACCGTCGGCCCCGTTCCCGGTGCCGGTCCCGGTGTGCAGGGACAGGGCCCCGGCCCGGGCGAGTTCGCCGATGGTGGTCAGCGGCGGCCGGTCGGCGCCGCCGGCCTCGGCGGGCGCCGGGGTGAGCCGGGCGGCCCGGTGCAGGGTGTCGTCGAGGCGTTCGCGTACGGCGGCCAGCTCGGCCAGGCCGCCGGCGGCGGGCGCGGGGGGCAGGTGGCGGCCGGGGGTGAGGTCCACGTCGTCGTCGAGGAGTTCGAGGACGGGCACGCAGCGGCTGACGCCGGGCACCTCCTCGGCGGTGCCGGTGCGGTCGTACGCGGTCCAGGCGTCCATGACGGCACGGTGCACGGCGGGCCAGGCGGCCCTGCCCTCGCCGGCCAGGGCGGCGGTGTCGACCAGCAGCAGCCCGGCCGGCGGCGGCGTCCGTTCGGGGCCGCGGCCGGCGGGCCGGCGCAGCACCCAGAGGTGGAGCGGGATGCCGTACGGGGGCGCCGCCCCGGCGGGCAGGGCGATCACCGCGCGCAGCGCGCCGCGGCGCAGCAGGTCGGCGCGGATGCGGCGGCCGGAGCGGCGGGCGGCGACGGCCGGGGGCATGAGGAGCACGGCGGTGCCGCCCTCGCGCAGGTGGGCCAGGGCGTGCTGGACCCAGGCGAGTTCGGATTCGGTGCGGGCGGGGAAGCCGTACTCCCAGCGCGGGTCGTAGGCGAGTTCACCGTGGCCCCAGTTGCGCTCGTTGAAGGGCGGGTGGCAGAGCACGACGTCGGCGGCGAGCTGCCCGAAGCCGTCGGCGCGCAGGCTGTCCGCGGCGGCGGCGCGGACCTCGGCGGCGCCGTGCAGGGCCAGCCGCAGGGCGGTGAGCGCGGCGAGTTCGGGGGCGGCGTCCTGGGCGTACAGGGCGAAGGGCGTGGCGGCCTCGCGTCCGGCCGCCTCGCGCCCGGCCCGCCCGGCCGGTTCGCGCACCGCGCGCAGCAGGGTGCCCGTGCCGCAGGCCGGGTCGAGGACGCTGCGGGCCGGGCCGGCGAGGTCGGCCATCAGGGCGGCCGGGCCTTCGGGGGTGAGCGTGTACTGGCGGGGGTTGGCGTCGAGATGACGGCCGAGCAGGAACTCGAAGGCGCCGCGCGCGCCGAGTTCGGCGGCCAGTTCGGCCGCGCCGCGCAGCAGCTGCATGTGCGCGGGCGGGGCGGAGCGGTGCAGCGGGTGGCCGGGGCCCAGCCGCGCGGTGAGCACCTGGTCGAGGACGGGCCGCAGGACGGTGGCCATGCGGTCGTCCGAAACGGCGGTCAGCTCCAGCCAGTCGGTGGGCCGGTCGCGTACGACGAGCAGCGCGCAGCCGGCTTCGACGAGCGCGGCCACGGCTCCGCCGGGGTGGCCGCAGACCTGCTGCCAGACGCGTTCGCGCAAGGGGACCTCGGCGAGCTTGCCCTGGGCGCGCAGCCACGTCTCGACCTCGGCCAGGGCGAACGAGGGACTGGTCTCGGTGCCGCCGACCGGCCGGGGGAAGTCGGCATGGCGGCGGCGCCAGTTGCTGACGGCGGCGCGGCCGACCCCGGCCAGGCGGGCGATCTCGGCCGCGGTGACTTCGGCGGCGGATTCGGTGGCTTCGGCGGCGGTGTGCTCCGGCATACGCCGAGCATACCGAGCCGTGGACACGTGGGAATCGGCGTCTCCCCGTGAACCGGATCAAATACTGGATTCGCGTTGACTCGGTTCACAGAGATCTGCTGTGATGACTCCCGTCCCACCGATCGGCCCTTCATCAGGCGAGAGAGAGGCACTTCCATGTCCCGCACCGCGAAGCAGCGCACCGCACTCACGGCTTTCGGCGTCGTCCTGACGCTGTCCCTCGTCGGCGCCTGCTCGGCAGCCGACGACGGCGGCAACGGCGGAAACAGCGGGACCTCGAAGTCCGCAGCCCCGGCACCGGCTCAGAGCGGCGGGACCGGCGGTACGGCCGGGCAGTCCAAGCCGGCGCAGGACACCGCGCAGGGCAAGGCCGCCGCCAAGGGCGACGGCACCTACCAGGTCGGCACGGACATCAAGCCCGGCACCTACCGGACCACCGGGAACACCTCGCTGGGCTGCTACTGGGAGACCGCCAAGGACTCCACGGGCGAGGTGGAATCCATCAACGCCAACGACAACGTCACCGGCGCGAGCTACGTGACCCTCACGGACGCCGACAAGGTGTTCAAGTCCACCGGCTGCAAGGACTGGTCCGCCGTCGACGACAAGGCCGCCGGCGCCGCGCCGAAGACCGAGTTCGCCGGCAACGGCGGCATGTTCAAGGTCGGCGCCGACATCGCCCCCGGCACCTACAAGTCCGCCGGCATCGCCGAGGGGTCCGTGGGCTGCTACTGGGAGCGCGCCAAGGACGCCCGGCACGGCCTGGAGTCCATCGCCGCCAACGACAACCCCACCGGCCCGGCCGTCGTGACCATCACGGCGCAGGACGGCTACTTCAAGACCACGGGCTGCTCCGACTGGAAGAAGTCGGGCTGACTGCCCACCCCACCCCCGCACAGAGAGTCCCCGCATGCGTCCCCTCCCCCGCACCGTCCGCCTCACCCTCGTCACCGTGGCCGCCCTGACCGGCCTGAGCGGCCTGACCGCCTGCCTTCCCGGCACCACTGACGCGGGGCCCTTCGCCGGGCAGTCCGGATCCGAGATCGCCGACCGGTCGACGGCGGCCCTCAAGAGCGCCACGTCGCTGACCATCTCCGGCACGGTCCGCGACGAGGGCAAGCCGATCCAGATGGACATGGCGGTCAGCAAGGGCGGGGACTGCCGGGGCACCATGACGCTGCCCGGCGAGGGCGGCTTCGAGCTGATCCGCACCGGCGAGTTCGTGTTCATCAAGGGCGACGAGACCTTCTACCGCACCCAGGTGAAGGACCTGCCCAAGGACCAGGCGGACGAGGTGCTCCGCCAGCTCGCCGGCAAGTGGGTCAAGTCCCGTGCGACGGCGCAGGACTCCAAGGACCTGTCCGAACTGTGCGACCTCGACCAGCTGCTGACCATGTTCGAGAAGAGCAAGGGCACCGTGAAGGGCGGCACGGCCGACGTCGGCGGCAAGGAGGCCGTGAAGCTGACCACGATGACGCAGGACGGGATCGAGACCCTCTACGTCGCCACGCAGGGCGAGCCGTACCTGCTCAAGGCCGTCCTCACGGGCAAGGACCCGGCGGACGTCACCTTCTCGAAGTTCAACGAGCCGGTCCAGGCCCAGCCGCCCGCCGGCGAGGTCGTCGACAGCGACCAGTGACCGGCCGGCGCCGTCCGCCCGCCGCCGCGCGTCAGCGCGCGAGCCGGGCGGGCGGCGCCGTCGGCGTCCCCCCGGTGGGGAGCCGTTCGCCGGGGCACCCGTCCAGTACCCGCCGCATGGCCTCCCGCTCGGCCCCGGTCACCCACAGCCCGTACTTCTGCTTCACGGAGACCTGCGCGGCGACGTACCGGCAGCGGTAGGACCGGTCCGGCGGCAGCCAGGTCGCGGCGTCGCCGTCGCCCTTCTCGCGGTTGGCGGCCGCTTCCACGGCCAGCAGGTTCAGCGGGTCGTTGGCGAACGCGACCCGCTTGCCGCGGTCCCAGCCGCCCGCGCCCTTCTGCCAGGCGTCGGAGAGCGCCACGACGTGGTCGATGTCGATGCCGCCACCGCCGGCGCCGCGCCGGTAGCGGATCCGGCCGCCGGTGTACGGGTCCTTCTCCAGCACCCCGGAGACCACCGTGCACGCGCGGCCGTCCTTGAACGCGGCGCCCGCCAGGTCCCGTTTCAGTATGTCGTCGCGGGTGCCGCAGCCGTTGGAGTCGGTGTCCAGCCAGGCCTTGCCGAACTGCTCGCGCGCGTATCCGGTCCGGGGGGCCCGGCCCTTGACGGCCAGGGTGTCCACGGCGGCCCGGGCGGGGGCGCCGTCCGCACGGACCGGCCCGGGGGCGGGCGCGCCGCCCGGCGCCGGGGAGTCCTGGGTGCAGCCCGCGAGGGCGGTGGCGCAGAGCAGCAACAGGACCGGGGTCACCAGGCGGGAGCGCATGGGGCCAGATCCTAGACGGGCCCTCGCCGAGCGAATGGGTGAAAAGCGGCGTAACGTCACAAACGGAACACGAAGGGAGCCCTCGCATGGGGATTTTCGACAGGTTCAAGGGCCACAAGGACAAGGCCAAGGAGATGTCCGACCGTCTCGAGCAAGAGGCCAACACCCGGACCGGCAACAAGTACGAGAAGCAGGTCGACCAGGCCCAGCAGGAGGCGGAGAAGCGCCTGGGAATCGACGACGACCCCAACCGGTAGCCCCGCCCCTGCCCGGGAACCGCCCGCGTACACGCACGCGCGGGCGGTTCCGGTACGTCGTAGCGCTACGAGCCGAGGATGGTGGCGAGGAACTCGCCCGTCCAGGCCAGCAGTTCCCGCCCGACCAGCGGCTTGCCGCCGATCTTGCCGGTCTTCGGCCGCGGCACCAGCACCTGCGAGGTCGCCGGCTTGATGACCGACCCCGGGTACAGGCGCTTCAGGCGCAGCTCCTGCGACTCGCGCAACTCCACCGGCCCGAACCGGATGTTGGTGCCCGCCAGCGTGATGTCACCGACCCCGCAGGCCCGCGCCAGCATCCGCAGCCCCGCCACCAGGAGCAGGTTCTCCACCGGCTCCGGCAGCTTGCCGTAGCGGTCGGTGAGCTCCTCGCGCACCGCCGCGATGTCGGCCTCCGAGGCCGCGGCCGCGATCGCCCGGTACGCCTGCAGCCGCAGCCGCTCGCCGGGCGCGTAGTCGTGCGGGACGTGCGCGTCGACCGGCAGCTCGACCTTGACCTCCAGCGGCGGCTCCTCCTCCGCGCCGCCCTCCAGCTGCGCCCGGTAGTCCGCGACCGCCTCGCCGACCATCCGCACGTACAGGTCGAAGCCGACCCCGGCGATGTGCCCGGACTGCTCGCCGCCCAGCAGGTTGCCCGCGCCGCGGATCTCCAGGTCCTTCATCGCCACGTACATGCCCGCGCCCATCTCGGTGTGCTGGGCGATGGTGGCCAGCCGCTCGTGCGCGGTCTCGGTCAGCGGCTTCTCCGGCGGGTAGAGGAAGTACGCGTACCCGCGCTCGCGCCCGCGGCCCACGCGCCCGCGCAGCTGGTGCAGCTGGGAGAGGCCGAAGTTGTCACCGCGCTCGACGATGAGGGTGTTGGCGTTGGAGATGTCGATGCCGGACTCCACGATCGTCGTGGACACCAGCACGTCGAACTTCTTCTCCCAGAAGTCGACGACGACCTGCTCCAGGGCCTGCTCCGACATCTGGCCGTGGGCGGTGGCGATCCGCGCCTCGGGCACGATCTCGCGCAGCTTGGCGGCCGCCCGGTCGATGGACTCCACCCGGTTGTGGATGTAGAAGCACTGGCCCTCGCGCAGCAGTTCGCGGCGGATGGCCGCTCCGATCTGCTTCTCCTCGTACGGGCCGACGAAGGTCAGCACCGGGTGGCGCTCCTCCGGCGGGGTGGTGATCGTCGACATCTCGCGGATGCCGGTGACGGCCATCTCCAGGGTGCGCGGGATCGGGGTCGCCGACATGGTGAGCACGTCGACGTTGGCGCGCAGCTTCTTCAGCTGCTCCTTGTGCTCGACGCCGAAGCGCTGCTCCTCGTCGACGATGACCAGGCCGAGGTCCTTGAACTTCGTCTCGGAGGAGAACAGCCGGTGCGTGCCGATGACCACGTCCACCGAGCCCTCCTTCAGGCCCTCCAGGGTGGCCTTGGCCTCGGTGTCGGTCTGGAACCGCGACAGCGCCCTCGTCACCACCGGGAACTGGCTGTAGCGCTCGGAGAAGGTCCCGTAGTGCTGCTGCACCAGCAGCGTGGTCGGCACCAGCACCGCGACCTGCTTGCCGTCCTGGACGGCCTTGAAGGCGGCGCGCACGGCGATCTCGGTCTTGCCGTAGCCGACGTCGCCGCAGATCAGCCGGTCCATGGGGACGGACTTCTCCATGTCCTCCTTGACCTCGGCGATGGTGGTGAGCTGGTCGGGCGTCTCCGCGTACGGGAAGGCGTCCTCCAGCTCGCGCTGCCAGGGGGTGTCGGGGCCGAAGATGTGGCCGGGGGCCGCCATCCGCGCGCTGTAGAGCTTGATGAGGTCGGCCGCGATCTCCTTGACGGCCTTCTTCGCCCGCGCCTTGGTCTTGGTCCAGTCGGCGCCGCCGAGCCGGTGCAGGGTCGGGGCCTCGCCGCCGACGTACTTGGTGACCTGCTCCAGCTGGTCGGTGGGGATGTACAGGCGGTCGCCGGGCTGGCCGCGCTTGGCGGGGGCGTACTCCACGAGCAGGTACTCGCGGGTGGCGCCCTGGACGGTGCGCTGCACCATCTCGATGTAGCGGCCGACACCGTGCTGTTCGTGCACGATGTAGTCGCCGACCTCCAGGGTGAGGGGGTCGATGGTCTTGCGGCGCCTGGTCGGCATCCGCCCCAGGTCCTTGGTGGCGGTGCGCTGCCCGGTCAGGTCGGTCTCGGTGAGGACGGCGATCTTCAGGGCGGGGTCGACGAAGCCGGTGTCGAGGGAGCCGCAGGCCACCTGGACCAGGGACGGCTCGACCCGGCCGAGGTCGGCCTCCAGGCGGGCCGCGATGCCCTCGCCGCCGAGGACCTCGACAGTACGGCTGGCCGGGCCGTGGCCCTCGGTGACGTAGACGGTCCGCCAGCCGTCGGCGATCCAGCCCTTGGTGTCGGCCAGCGCGCGGGCGGTGTCGCCGCGGTAGGCCTCGGGGGCCTGCATGCCGAGCTTGAGGGTGTCGTCGGACAGTTCGTCGTCCGCGGCGAACGGCGAGACCGACCACCACATCATGCCGAGCTCACGGGCCCGGTCGCGGACGTCGGCGATGCCCCACAGGGAGGCCGCGCCGACGTCGATGGGCGCCTCTCCCCCGCCGGCCGTGGCCGCCCAGGACGCCTGCAGGAACTCCTGGCTGGTCGCCACCAGGTCCGCGGCCCGGGTCCGGACCCGCTCGGGGTCGCAGACGACGGTCATCGCGCCCGCGGGCAGCACGTCGAGGAGCAGCTCCATGTCGTCGACGAGCACCGGTGCGAGGGATTCCATGCCCTCGACCGCGATCCCCTCGGCGATCTTGTTCAGGAGCTCGCCCAGCTCGGGGTGCGCCTCGGCGAGGGCGGCGGCCCGCTCCCGTACGTCGTCGGTCAGCAGCAGCTCGCGGCAGGGCGGGGCCCACAGGCCGTGCTCGGCGACCTCCAGGGACCGCTGGTCGGCGACCTTGAAGTAGCGGATCTCCTCGACGTCGTCGCCCCAGAACTCGATGCGCAGGGGGTGTTCCTCGGTGGGCGGGAACACGTCGAGGATCCCGCCGCGTACGGCGAACTCCCCGCGCTTCTCGACGAGCTCGACGCGGGAGTAGGCGGCCGCGGCCAGCGCGGCGGTGATCTGGCCGAGGTCGGCGCTCCCGCCCTGGCGCAAGCTGACCGGCACCAGGTCCCCCAGGCCCTTGACCTGCGGCTGGAGCACGGAGCGGATCGGGGCGACGACGATGGAGACGGGGCCGGCGGCCGGGTCGTCCTTGCTGGGGTGCGCCAGCCGGCGCAGCACCGCCAGGCGGCGGCCGACGGTGTCGCTGCGGGGGCTGAGCCGCTCGTGGGGCAGGGTCTCCCAGGACGGGTAGTCCACCACCGAGCTCTCCAGCTCGGGCGGCATCAGCGAACGCAGCGCCGCGGCCAGGTCCTCGGCCTCGCGGCCGGTCGCGGTGACCGCGAGCACGGTCCGCTCGGTCCTGCGGGCCAGCGCGGCGACGGCGAGCGGCCGGGCGGCAGCCGGCCCGACCAGGTCGACGTGCATCCGGTGCCCGTCAGCGGCGGCCTGGACCGCCTCCCCGAGGGCGGGGTCCGCGATGACGGCGTCGAGCAGTCCGTGCAGGCTCATGAAGGCTTTCCATCCGCAGGTCTCGGGGGCAACGCGAAGGGCCCGACACGAGAACGGGCCGGGGGTACCCACCCTACGACGCCCCCGCGCCCGCCGCGCGAGGGATGGTCACTCCCCGCGCATGCGCGGCGCCCGCGCGGAGCGGGAGGGGCCGGGCACGCCGGTGGCCCCCGCCCGCGCCGGGGTTCCGGCGGGGCGGGGGCCACCGGACCCCCGTGCGACCTGGACGCGGAGCTACTCGCTCGCGATCGCGTTCAGGACGTTCATCCGGCCCGCCCGGAACGCCGGGACCAGGGCCGCGAACAGACCCACGAAGGCCGACCCGGCGAACACCGTCAGGATCGTCGCCCACGGGATCTCCAGGACCTTCATGCCCTCCAGGGCCAGCAGCTGCTGCGCCGTCGCGCCCCAGCCCATGCCCAGCCCCAGGCCCAGCAGCGCACCGAAGAGGGCGATGACCACCGACTCCAGGCGGATCATCCGGCGCAGCTGGCGCCGCGAGAGACCGATCGCCCGCATCAGCCCGATCTCACGGGTCCGCTCGACCACCGACAGGGCCAGCGTGTTCACCACACCCAGCACCGCCACGATGATCGCCAGGCCCAGCAGCCCGTACACCAGGTTCAGCAGCTGCCCCACCTGGTCCTTCAGGGCCTGCTTGTAGTCGGTCTGGTCCCGCACCACGTACTGCGGGTACGCCGTCAGCGCGTCCTTCAGCCCGGCGTACGCGGCGTCCGTCTGCCCGCCCTGCGCCTTGGCCAGCATCATGAACGGGCGCGGCATCCGGTCGGCCGGCAGGTTCGCCTCGGCGGTCGCCGTGCTGATGTACTTCACGCCCTTGTCCAGGCTGCCGTCGTCGTGCGTGATCGCCGCGACCTTCAGCTTCGCCGTCTTCCCGCCCGTGAAGGCGACCGTCAGCTCGTCGCCCACCTTGACGCCGTGCTCCGTGGCGTACAGCGAGCCGACCGACATGGCACCAGCGCCGTACGCGTCCTTGTGCTCCCCCGCGATCATCTTGCGGCGCACGTCGTCGGCGTACGTCGGATCGGTGACGCTCAGCTCCGTCGCTGCGCTCGACCCGTCCGGGGCGGTGACCTCGGCCTCCACCTCGCGGTACGCGGTCACGTGCGCCAGACCCTTGGAGCCGCGCACCGCCTGCTCGGCCTGCGGCATCAGCGGCTGGCCGTTCTGCGCGCTGACGATGTAGTCCGCGCCGACCGTCTTGTCGAGCTCCTCCGTCGCCGAGGCGACCATCGAGGAGCCGACCACCGACAGGCAGGCCACCAGCGCCAGCCCGATCATCAGCGCGGCGGCCGTGGCCCCCGTACGGCGCGGGTTGCGCAGCGCGTTGCGCTCGGCGAGCCGGCCCACCGGACCGAAGGGCCGCAGCACGACGCCCGAGAGGACCCGCACCACCACGCCGGCCAGCACCGGGCCGATCACGATGAAGCCGACCAGCGTCAGCACCACGCCCAGGCTCAGCCACATCGAACCGGGCCCCGCCTTCTCGGCGGCCGAGGTCGCGTACAGCGCAGCCCCGCCCGCACCGGTCAGGACCAGGCCCAAGGCCGCGCGGACCACGCCGGCCTTGCGGTCGCCGGGCGTGCCGGCGTCGCGCAGGGCGGCCATCGGGGACACCTTGCCCGCCCGGCGGGCCGGGACGAGCGCCGCGACGACGGTGACGACCACGCCGAGGACCAGGCCGATGACCGGCGTCGGCCACAGGACGGTCAGGTCCGAGGTGGACAGCTTCATCCCCATCCCGCCCATCAGCTTCATCAGGCCGACGGCCAGGCCGATGCCCGAGGCGATGCCCAGGACCGAGCCGACGATGCCCAGCAGCAGCGCCTCGACCAGGATGGAGCGGTTGATCTGGCCGCGGTCGGAGCCGATGGCCCGCATCAGGCCGATCTCGCGGGTGCGCTGGGCCACCAGCATCGAGAAGGTGTTGAAGATCAGGAAGATGCCGACGAGGAAGGCGATCCCGGCGAAGCCGAGCATCACGTACTTCATGATGTCGAGGAAGGAACCGACGTCCTTGCGGCCCGCGTCCGCCGACTCCTTGGCGGTCTGCAGCTTGTAGGTGTCCGCGCCCACCGCGGCGGCGATGTTCCGCTTGAGCGCCTCGTCGCTGACGCCGTCCTTGGCGGTGACGCCGATGTTGGTGAACTGGCCGGGCCCGCCGAGCAGTTCCTTCTGAGCGGTCGCGGTGTCGAAGTAGACGACGGTCGCGCCGGGGTTGGTCACCTTGTACCGGGCGAGCCCGGAGATCCTGGCGGTGAAGTCGCCGGTGACGGCGATCGTACGGAGCTGGTCGCCGAGCTTCAGCTTGTGCTTGGCGGCGGTGTCGGTGTCGACCATCACCTCGGTGGGGCCGCGCGGCGGGTGGCCGGCGGTGACCTCCATCGACTTCAGCTCGTTCTCGCTCCAGCTGGCCGCGATCGTCGGCGCGCCCGAGGTGGGACCGACGTTCTTGTTCCGGTCGTTGACGACGGTCACGGACATCGAGACGACGAAGCCCTCGGCGGAGCCGACGCCCTGCACGGCGGCGACCTTGGCGACGGCCTCGGCCGGCAGCGTCTCCGGCCGCCCGCGCTGCGGGTTCTCGTCGCCCGACTCCGGGGCCTTGGCGGAGACGGTGACATCGGCGGCCGTCGTCGCGAACAGCTTGTCGAACGTGGTGTTCATGGTGTCGGTGAACACCAGGGTGCCGCAGACGAAGGCGACGGAGAGCAGCACCGCGACGGCCGACAGCGCCATCCGCCCCTTGTGCGCGACGACGTTGCGCATCGAGGTCTTCAGCACGCTCATGACGTCCGCCCGCGCGCGTCGAAGTCCTTCATGCGGTCGAGCACCTGGTCGGCGGTCGGGGCGTACATCTCGTCGACGATCCGGCCGTCGGCTAGGTAGAGGACGCGGTCGGCGTACGAGGCGGCGACCGGGTCGTGGGTGACCATCACGATGGTCTGGCCGAGCTCGTCGACCGAGCGGCGCAGGAAGCCCAGCACCTCGGCGCCGGCCCGCGAGTCCAGGTTTCCGGTCGGCTCGTCGCCGAAGATGATCGCGGGGCGGGCGGCCAGGGCGCGGGCCACCGCCACGCGCTGCTGCTGGCCGCCGGAGAGCTGGGTGGGACGGTGCTTCAGGCGCCCGGCCAGACCCACGGTCTCCACCACCCGCTCCAGCCACTGGGCATCGGGCTTGCGGCCGGCGATGTCCATGGGCAGCGTGATGTTCTCCAGCGCGTTCAGCGTCGGCAGCAGGTTGAACGCCTGGAAGATGAAGCCGATCTTGTCCCGGCGCAGCTGCGTGAGCTTCTTGTCCTTCAGCCCGGTGATCTCCACGTCGTCCAGGTGGATCTGCCCGCCCGTCACCGTGTCCAGACCGGCCAGGCAGTGCATGAGCGTGGACTTGCCCGAGCCCGACGGACCCATGATCGCGGTGAACTGCCCCCGGTGGATGTCCACGTCCACATGGTCGAGCGCCACCACCCGGGTCTCACCGGTCCCGTAGGCCTTGACGACCTGCCGCGCCCGTGCCGCGACGGCCACCCCTCCAGTACCCCCGTGCCTGGTTTCGGTCACTGCCGTTGTCACGGTCTTCTCCTCATGTGGTCGCGCACGCGTCGTCGCGTCGTCAGGTCGAAGTCTGCGGCTCGGGGATGACCTGGCGCGCTGGTGCCCGGCGCCGTATTCAGTGGGGGGTTAACCCCACCCCGTGCTCGTAGGAACCAGTTAAGAACCGGCCAGGCACGCTGTCCTCCTCCACCGGGACGAGAAGCCCCTGGACCGTAATGAGGAGCAACCCCTAGGGGCTCTCCGCCCCCCGGGGGAGCGGGCCTGGGGGATACCGCCGCGACGGGGGCCGGTGAGATGGTGTTCCCCGAAACTGCGTGCACAGTGAAAGGATCTTCGTGGGTACAGGGGAGAGCCACGACGCGGCCGCCCGCGCGGACCACGGCGCCGGCCACGGCACGGGCCCGGACACCGGACCGCGGCCACCGCACGCACCCGGGCGGCCCGGCCGGCCCGGCCGCCCCGTCGTCGCAGCCCTCATGCTCGCCATGGCACTGGCCGCCCTCGAAGGCACCATCGTCGCCACCGCCGTCCCCCAGATCGTCGGCGACCTCGGCGGCTTCTCCGTCTTCTCCTGGCTCTTCTCCGGCTACCTCCTCGCCGTCACCGTCACCCTCCCCGTGTACGGCAAGCTCTCCGACACCTTCGGCCGCAAACCCGTCCTCCTCTTCGGCATCGGCCTCTTCCTCACCGGCTCCCTGCTCTGCTCCCTCGCCTGGAACATGGCCGCGCTCATCGCGTTCCGCATCGTCCAGGGCCTGGGCGGCGGCGCCCTCCAGGGCACCGTGCAGACCCTGGCCGCCGACCTCTACCCCCTCAAGGAACGGCCCCGGATCCAGGCCCGGATGTCCACCGTCTGGGCCACCTCCGCCATCGCCGGCCCGGCCCTGGGCGGCCTCCTCGCCGCGTACGCCCACTGGCGCTGGATCTTCCTGATCAACCTGCCCCTCGGCGCCCTGGCCCTCTGGCTCGTCGCCCGCCACCTGCGAGAACCCCACCGCCGGACGGCCGCACACGGCCCCGTCGACTGGGCCGGCGCCCTCACCGTCTTCGCCTGCGGCGCGACCCTGCTCCTCGCCCTGGTCCAGGGCGGCGTCGCCTGGCCCTGGACCTCCGCGCCCTCCCTGGCCCTGTTCGCCGCGAGCGCCGCCCTCGCCGGGGCGGTCGTCCTCGTCGAACGCCGCGCCGCCGAACCCATCCTGCCCGGCTGGGTCTGGCGCCGGCGCACCATCGCCGCCGTCAACCTCGCCATGGCCGCCCTCGGCCTGCTGATGGTCGCCCCCATGGTCTTCCTGCCGACGTACGCCCAGTCCGTCCTCGGCCTCGACCCCATCGGCGCCGGCTTCGTCATGTCCGTCATGACCCTCAGCTGGCCCCTGTCCGCCGCCCTCAGCCAGCACGTCTACCGGCGCATCGGCTTCCGCGACACCGCCGCCCTCGGCATCGCCCTCGCCGCCGTCATCCTCTTCTCCTTCACCCTCCTGCCCCACCCCGCCCGGCCCTGGCAGCCCGCCCTGATCATGCTGCTGCTCGGCGGCGCCCTCGGCCTCTTCCAACTGCCGCTGATCGTCGGCGTGCAGTCCACCGTCGGCTGGTCCGAACGCGGCACCACCACCGCCTCCGTCCTGTTCACCCGCCAGGTCGGCCAGAGCGTCGGCGCCGCCCTGCTGGGCGCCGTCGCCAACGCCACCATCTCCGCCCGCCTGGCCGGCTCACCCCTGCCCGGCCTGCCCACCCACCTCGACGACGTCTCCCGCGCCCTGGACCAGCCCGGCCTGCTGCCCGAGGCCGCCGCCGGCCACCTGCGCGCCGCCGTCGCGGCCGCCGTGGACCACATCTACCTCGGCGCCGCCTGCGCCGCCCTGGCCGCCCTGCTGGTCCTGCTCCTGCTCGCCCCGCGCCGCTTCCCGGTCCTGCCCGAACAGGACGCGGACTGAACCCGCCCGCGGGTCGACTTGTCATGACCCCTTCCCGGGGGTAGACCACTGCGGGGACCGCACCCCCATCCGGGTGACGCACCCGGCCGACCACAGGGGGACACACATGCTTCCGGCACTCTGGGCACTCTTCACCCTCACCGCCCTGACCGCGCCGCTCGCCCTGCGCCTGCGCACCTCCCCCGCCTTCCTCACCGGCCGCGACGGCCGCCTCTCCACCTCCACCACCCTCGCCTTCGCCTGGACCGTGATCCTGGTCTGGCTCCTGATCACCATCCTGGGATACGGCCTCGCCGCCGGCGGCGGCATCGACTACTTCACCGCCCCGGGCGGCCCCCTGTCCTCCCTCACCACCGTCTACCTCCCCCTCCTCGGCGGCCCCTACGTCGCCCTCGTCGCCGCCAAGACGGTCGTCGGCGTCCGCATCCAGAACGGCACCCTCAACAAACCCGCCGCCACCGGCGACCACACCCCCAAGGCCCGCGACCTCATCGCCAACGACAGCGGCCGCACCGACCTCCTCGACCTCCAGTACGTCGCCCTGAGCCTGGTCACCATGGCCTACGTCGCCGCCTTCTTCCTCACCGACGTCGGCGCGGGCCTGCCCCGGCTCCCCGACGAGATCTGGGCCCTCACCGGCGCCCCCGCCGGCGCCTACCTCGTCAACAAGATCGCCGCCCGCCCCGCCCCCGTCATCACCCACGTCACCCGCACCGAGGACAACATCACCATCCAGGGCGGCGGCTTCGACCCCGCCGGCAACCCCACCGTCACCATCGACGGCACACCCCAGCCGGCCACCCCGGCCCCCGACGGCTCCCTCGTCATCCCCGCCCAGGCCCGCAAGGAAGGCCCCTTCACCGTCCACGTCACCACCCACGGACTGCGCAGCTACCCCTACCGCTACGACGGGTGAACCCGCCCGGCACAGCCCGCGCCCACGCCCGCGCCCGCGGCCCCGGCCCCCCGCCCCGGCCTCAGCCCTCCGCCGGCGCCCGCCCCGTCAACGCCGCCAGCGACGCCCGCACATGATCCATGTGCGCCCGCATCTCCTCCTGCGCCGCCTCGTGCTCCCGCAGCACCCGCTCCGTCTCCCGCCCCACCCGCTCCTCCAGCACCCGCGCCTGCGCCACCAGCTCCGCACCCCGCGCCAGCGCGTCCTCCTGCCCGTGCCGCGCCCCCTCCTCCGCCTCCGCGTACGCCCGCCGCGCCTCCGACAACCGGCTCTGCGCGTACCGCTCCAGCTCCACCTGCCGCGCCTGGAACACCGCCTCCCGCTCCGCCAGCTCCCGCTCCCCCGCCTCCCACCGCTCCACCCGCTCGGCCTCCGCCTCCGCGAGCACCGCGTCCG
Source organism: Streptomyces sp. NPDC042102 (assembly GCF_055582305.1). Lineage (NCBI taxonomy): Bacteria > Bacillati > Actinomycetota > Actinomycetes > Kitasatosporales > Streptomycetaceae > Streptomyces > Streptomyces sp. NPDC042102. Next base: position 213,547 of record NZ_JBVJDL010000006.1, on the reverse strand, counting down.
ACCGCCGCCGCGCCTCCTCCAGCACCGCCTGCGCCTCCCCCCGCCGGCCCGCCGCCTCCTCGCGCGCCTCACCCCGCGCCAGATCCGCCTCCCGCTCCGCCCGCACCAGCAACTGCCGCGCCCGCACCTCCGTCTGCTCCCGCACCGCCTCCGCGTCGTGGCGCGCCAGCTCCGCCACCCGCTCCGCATGCGCCTCCGCGGCCCCCAGCGCCGCCGCGGCATCGGCGCGCGCGTCCACCCGTACGCAGTCGGCCTCCTCCTCCACCAGCCCCAGGATCCGCCGCGCCCGCTCCCCCAGATCGTCGTACCGCTGCGGCGCCAACTGCGCGACCTGCTCCCGCAGCCGCTCCGCCTCGGCCGCCATCCGCCGCGCCAGCACCGTCAGCCGCGCCACCCGCTCCCACGCCTCGTCCCGGCCGGCCGACAACCGCGCCAGATACCGGTCGACCTCCTCCGCCCGGTAACCGCGCCCGCGCGCGGTCGAGAAGCCCTCGGGGGACATCGGTACAGCACCCATCGTGGAAGCGCCTCTCTCTCGCGGGGCCCGGATCGCGGGGGTTCGCGGTTTCCCTGCCGGTTCACGGTCTCCCTGCCAAGGATGCGCCATTTGCCCCCGGAAGCGGCAATGGCCGGGCCGGAACCTCCGTCACGAGGTCCCCGCCCGGCCATTGCCCGCCGTCACATCAGCTCAGAGCAGCCCGTCCCACATCTGCTCCAGCAGCACCGACCACCAGCTCTCCGGCGACGCCAGCGCCTGCGCGTCCAGCCCCGCCAGATTCGCCTGGAAATCGACGGTCCAGCGGCCCGCCTGCTCCGGCGTCAAATGCTGACGCAACCGCCACATATGACCCAGCATCCCCAGCGACCGCACGAACTGCGGCAGGCTGGAGTTGACGAACTGCGGCGGCACCGGAGCACCCCCCGGACCACCCTCCACCGGCACGGCCACGATGTGCGCCGTCCCGTACTGCACACACAGCGCCTTGCCGAAGTCACTGCCCACGACCAGGTACGAACCCGCGTCCGACGCCGGCTGCACACCCCGCTGCGCCGCCAGCTCCGCCAGCGTCGGCACCGGCTGACCCGGCACCGCCTGCGCCCAGAAGAACGGGCCCACGTCCAGCGGCAGACCCGCCCACACCAGCGTCTGCGCCACGATCTCCGGCACACCCTGGCGGGACACCGCCCGCTGCTCGAACCGGAACACACCCTGCGGACCGAACGCCCCCAGCAGCTCCTGCGCGATCGCCTCCATCGGAATCGCCGGCTGCACCGGCACCTGCGGCAACGGCGCACGCACCGGCGCCGGACGCGCCGGACCGTCCGCCACCTGGTGCAGCTCACCCTGATGGGTCAGCAGATGCCGCATACCCGCCTGCCGGCCCGCGTGGTCCTTGCCGTACGGCGCCACACTCGTGATCCGCACCTGCGGCCACGTCTCCCGGATCATCCGGGCGCAGTAACCACCGGGCAGCTCGCACGACTCCAGCTCCGTGTGCAGCTCCAGCACCTGCTGCGGAGGCACGTTCATCGCACGCAGCTCATGCAGGATCTGCCACTCCGGATGCGGAGTACCCGGCGCCGAACGACGGATGATCTGCTGCTCGGAACCATCGGGCGCGCGGTAGCGCAGCACCGCCTGGTAGCCGGGACCGACCGTGGGCACACCGGAGGACGCCGGAACCGGCCCCGGCCCCGGACCCGCAACCGGACCCGGCGCCTGGACCTGCGCACCGGGCGGACCGGGCGGACCGGGCGGTACGGGCCCACCCGGGCCCGCCAGCATGGTCGCGGCATGGTGCGCCCCGCCACCGGGCGCACCCGGAGCCCCGGGAGCCCCAGGAGCCCCGGGCGGACCGGGAGGCGCCGGCGGCTGACCCACGACGGCCGGACCGGCCAGCATCGTCGCCGCATGATCCAGCCCACCACCGAGCGAACCCGGAGCCCCCGGCGGACCGGGAGGCGCCGGCGGCTGCCCGCCCCGCGCACCGGGCGCACCGGGCGGACCGGGAGGACCGGGCGGACCGGGAGGCTGCGGCACACCTGGGTTCGCCAGCATGGTGGCGGCGTGCTGCGCCCCACCACCGGGCGCGCCCGGAGCCCCCGGAGCCCCGGGCGGACCGGGAGGCGCCGGCGGCTGACCCGCACCGGGCGCACCAGGCGGACCCGGAGGCGCCGGCGGCCCGCCCACCACGGCGGGACCGGCCAGCATCGTCGCGGCATGATCCAGGCCACCACCGAGCGAACCCGGAGCCCCCGGCGGACCGGGAGGCGCCGGCGGACCACCGTGCGCCGCACCCGGCGCACCGGGCGGACCCGGAGGCACCGGCGGACCACCCACGGCGCCGGGACCGGCCAGCATCGTCGGCGCGTAGTCGAGCCCGCCACCCGCGGCGGGCGCCTGCCCCTGAGCCGGCGACGGCGGACCGGGCGGTACGGGCGGCTGACCCGGAGGCACCGGCGCCTGCGGCCGCGACACCTCGGCCCGGCTCGTCGGCGCATCGGCGATCTCCGCCGCGAGCACCGGCGCCACCGTGGTCCGCGGCAGCTGGCTGCCCCCCGGCATCAGCGTCGTCTTCGCCTCCGACGACGCCCCCGACGTCGGCGCGTCCTCGAAGTCCGACCCCGACAGCGGCGGCGCGAACACCGTCGCCGGCAGCGGCACGGACGCGTCGTCCGCACCGGAATTCACATCCGTCCCGGCCCACGGCGTCGCCCCGGCCGGCACCCCGTCCGAAGCGGTCGGCTCGTACGCCGGATCCACAGCGCCCGCAGCGGGAGCGGGCACGGGCGGCGGCAGGGGCGTACCCGCACCCGGCGTACCGGACGACAACGGCACCGGCTCACCCGGCACCACCGCCGGCGCCACGGGCGTACCCGCACCCGGAGTCCCCGAAGCCGACGCAGCGGACGCAGCGGACGCAGCGGACGCAGCGGACGCAGCCAACGGCACGCCGGCACCCGACGACCCCCCGGCCCCGGCAGCCGCCACCGCAGCACCGGCACCGGCACCGGCACCAGACCCGGACCCGGAACCTGCCCCGGACCCGCCCCCGGCACCACCACCCGTGGCCGTCAGCCACTCCGGCGGACTCAGCATGAACGACGTCTGCTCCGAGTCGATCCGCGCCGCCGGCACCGACGGCTCCGGCGCACCCGACGCCGCCACCCCGTACTCCTCCTCGTACCGGCGGATCACCTCACCCACCGGCAACCCCGGCCACAACGTCACCTCACCACTGTCCCGAGCGATCACCAGCCGCTGCCGGCCACCACCCGACACCGGGCCCGCCGCCCGGTCCTCGGCCCACACCACGAACCCCAGACCGAACTCCCGCACCCGCACCTCCCGGTGCTGGTACGCCGGCACATCACCGTTGATCCATTCCTCGGCGCGCTCCTGCGCCTGCGCGAACGTCACCACGACGCGCTCACCCCTCACCCGAACCGGCGCGCGCCACCGGAACCGAACGCGCGAATCCGCCGTCCACCATCAGACCGGCCACCGTCTCCAGCTCCGGCGGATTACCCGCCAACCGCTCAAGAAAGGCGTCGAAATCGGTACCGCACGGCAACAGCAGCCGCTCCACCCGCTCCTGCACCGACCAGCCGTCCCGGTCCCGTGCGTCGTCGAACGGCGAGAACCACACCGAACCGATCGCCTCGCCCCTCACCTTCACCGCCAGCAGACCCCCCTGCACGAAACCCACGCACAGGTAGTCCTTCGTCAGGTGATCACGCAAGCACTTGTTGGCGTACACCAGGTCATTGACCGCCGCCTCCTCACGCACCGTGAAGAACGGCTGGTCCACCAGCAGACCCAGCTCCACATCCAGCCCCGCACCCACCGGCGCACAGCCACCCGCCGCCTTCAGGAACGAGCGGTACGCCTCCGGCAGCCGGTACCCGAGGTCCTCCTCGACCCCCTGCACCTGCTCCTCCGACACCGACACCACCGACTTCGGCAGCCCCAGGTGCACCGGACGCACCTCCTGCAACGGCCGCGTCCCCCGCTTCCCGTGATCCACCGGCGCCGACGCCAGCCCCGCGTGATGCCGCAGCAGCGCCTTCACCTCCACCGGGACCAGCTCCAGCCGCCGCGAACCCGCCACGTGGTGCCACGTCCAGCCGTGCGGCGTCGCCACCGGCCCCACCGTGTCCCACAACTCATGACCCGCCGCACGCATCACCGCGTTCGCGGACACGTAGTCCGTCAACCGCAGCTCATCCACACCGAAGCCCTGCGGCGGCTCGGCGATCTCCACCGCCGCCCGCGCGTACGCGGAGAAGTCGGGATGACCCTCCCCGTCCATACGCACTCCCTGGGGATGCCGCGCAGCCCGGACCGGGTCCGGAAAATGCACGACCTGCCCCGCATACGCGGCATTGGGTGGCGCGGCCTGCTGCCCGAGCCGACCTGTCGTCATGGCGGTAGCCCCCTGCTGGATCTGGCTGATTCACCACAGCCTATGCGCTCGGGCAAGAGGCACCGCCGCCCGCGCGCCACACACGTTCCCCACCCCCACACCCCGGCCGGGAACATCCGAATTGATACGAATATTCGACCCCGCTTCCGCACCACAGGGGACGTTTGGCAGGCTGTCCCCTCAGCACGGGGGCGTGCGCACAGCGGCAACCACCGCAGCCACGGGAGGGAAAGCACCACCATGCACCACACCGCCACCAGAACAGACCCCGCCGGCACCACCGAACCCGGCGACCCGGACCACGCCGGCCACCCGGACCACGCCACCGGCGACCCCCGGCTGCACTGGAGCACCACCGACGGCCCCGCCGCGCCCGTCCTCCGCTTCCGCCGCGACGGCATCCTCCCCACCATCGCCGCCGCCCTCTCCGTCCGCGGCGAAACCCTCACCAGCACCGCCGGCAAAGGCGACCAGCCCCCCGCCCTCCACCCCCTCGTCCAGGACTTCCTCGACACCCTCACCAGCGGCCAACGCGAACGCTTCACCGGCCGCTGCCCCGAAGCCATCCTCCTCACCCGCCACCTCACCACCGTCGAGAACGCCCGCAGCAAACGCGCCTCCCGCAAACCCCTCACCCACGGCGAAGCCCGACGCGCCCTCAAACACGCCAAAATCACCGCCCGCCGCATCCGCGAGGACGGCGACCCCCTCCACGGCAGCTACGCACCCCCCTGCCGCTCCTGCGACGCCCTCCTCGCCCACTTCGGCGTACGCCCCGTCGACCTCACCCACCCCGAGTAGCCACCATGACCGCCGCATCCGCCTCCTACGACCGCGCCTCGGCCACCCGCTTCCCCGTCGCCGTCGACAGCGCCCTGCGCACCGCCGGCTGGCAACCCGGCCGCTGGGACATCAAACAAGCCGAATACTGGGCCGACGCCCTCCGCGACCACACCACCCCCGCCGGCCACCGCCACACCGTCTTCCCCGCCGCCGTCGAAGCCTGGGCGGAATTCGGCGGCCTCCACATCACCCCCACCGGCCCCGGCCGCCAGACAGCACCCACCCCCCTCCGGCTCGACCCCCTCACCGGACTCCACCTCGCCCGCACCTTCGCCGACCTCGGCCGCGCCCTCTCCACCCAGCTCTGCCCCCTCGGCATCGAAGCCGACGGCACCAGCCACCTCGCCCTCGACGCCACCGGCCGCGTCTACGCCATCGACCACACCGGCGACTGGTACCTCGGCGCCACCCTCGACGACGCCTTCACCACCCTCCTCACCGGCCTCCAGCCCACCCGCCTCACCACCGGCTGACCCCGCCGACGGCCGCACACGGCCCTACCGCGCGTGCGGCAACACCGCCGACACCCGGAAACCCCCCGCCTCCGTCGGCCCCGACACGAACACCCCACCCAGACCCAGCACCCGCTCCCGCATCCCCACCAGACCATTCCCCCCACTCGGCAACCCCGGCCGCACCGCCGAACCGTCCGCCACCCCGTTCTCCACCTGCATCGCCACCTCCCCCTCCCGATGCGCCAACCGCACCACCACCGCCGCACCCGGCGCATGCTTGTGGCAATTCGTCAACGCCTCCTGCACCACCCGGTACGCCGTCTGCTCCACCACCGCCGGATACGCCACCACCTCCCCACGCACCTCCAGCTCCACCACCAGCCCCGCCGCCCGCGACTGCCCCACCAGCACCTCCAGCCGCCCCAACGACGGCCCGTCCTCCTCCACCGCCACAGGAACAGACACCGCCGCCACAGCCGCCACCTCGGCCGCCACCACCACCGGGGGCACCGCCCGCAACACCCCCAACATCTCCCGCAACTCCGTCAGCGCCTGCCGCCCCATATCCCCCACCAGAGCCGCATTCCGCTGCGCCTTCACCGGATCCTTCAGCGCCACCGCATGCAACGCCGCCGCATGCACCACCATCAACGACACCCGGTGCGCCACCACGTCGTGCATCTCCCGCGCGATCCGCGTCCGCTCCTCCTGACGCGCCCACTCCGCCCGCTCCTCGGCCCGGTCCGCCAGCAGCGACAACTCCCGCTCCAGCGAATCCGCCCGCTCCCGCAGGCTCTCCATCAACCGCCGCCGCGCCCCCATGTACAGCCCCAGCAGCACCGGCGGCACATTGACCGCCACCGCGATGAACACCGCCAGCGACACCACGAACCCCGGCCCGATGTCACCGTCCACATCGGCCCGCGTCCGCACGTACATCACGACGAACGTCGCCACGAACGACATCGACGCCAACGTCACCGTGATCCGCCGCGGCACCTCCGACGCCGCCAGCGTGTACAGCCCCACCACCGCCAGCAGGAACCCGATCGCCGCCGGCGACACCGCCACGCCGATCAGCACCACCGCGATCGGCCACCGCCGCCGGAACACCAGCGTGGCCCCCACCACCGCCGCCAGCCCCACCGCGACCCACGTCGGCAGCCCGGCCTCCCGGGCGACCTCGACCCCCTCGAACCCGCACTCGACGGCCGACACGACCGCCAGCCCCACGTCCAGCGCCGCCGCCCGCGGCCGCCCCCACCACAACGGCCCGGCGCGACCCGTCCCGCCCTGCTCTTCCCCCGTACTGGTCATACCGCCCAGCGTACGGGCGGGCCCCAGCACACCGACGGCGGAAAATCCGGCGAACACGCGGTAATCGCACGTACGACTGAATCACCCGGAGAACGGACCCCCGACCCCGAATTCCGGACGAATCCTGCCGCCATGAACAAATACGCCGACTTCGAGGCACTCCGCACCCAGGCCGTCGCCCTCCGCCGCGAAGGCCTCAGCCGCCGCCAGATCCGCGACCGCCTGCACGTGGACAACAACGACATCCTCAACCGCCTCCTGGAGGGCGAACCCGCCCCCGAGTGGACCAAACGCCCCAACGCCAAGGACGACCTCCGCGACCGCGCCCGCGAGCTACGCCTCCAGGGCCTGACCTACGACCAGATCCAGGTCGAACTGGGCTGCTCGAAGAGCTCGATCTCACTGTGGGTCAGGGACCTGCCGAAGGTGGACCGGCGCACGCCGCAGGAACAGGGCAGGGACGCGGCCAGGAAGCGCTGGGAACACGAGGGACCGCTCCGCGAGGCGGCGCGAGAGGCAGCCCTGGGCGCCGCGAAAGAAGCAGTCGGCGCACTCTCCGACCGCGAGCTGTTCCTCGCCGGAGTGGCCCTGTACTGGGCCGAGGGCTCCAAGAGCAAGACGTACCGACGCCGCGAGAGCGTCATCTTCATCAACAGCGACCCGGGGGTCATTCACGTCTACCTGGCGTGGCTCCACCTGCTGGAGATCCCCAGCGAGCGCCTCCGCTTCCGCGTGATGATCCACGAGTCCGCCGACGTCGCCGGGGCGGAGCAGTACTGGGCGGACTTCGTCGGCGTGGATCGAGCCCAGCTGCAGAAGACCACCCTGAAGAAGCACAACCCGAAGACCGTCCGGAAGAACACGGGAGCGGACTACCGCGGCTGCCTGGTCGTCTACGTATCGGCCAGCTGCGACCTCTACCGTCGCATCGAAGGCGCATGGTGCGGCATAGTAGGAGCCGTCGGCCGGATCACCGAGACGTAGTGTCCGATTTGGCCGGTAATGGTCCCCCGTAGTGTAATTGGCAGCACAGTGGCTTTTGGTGCCATTAGGTTCGGGTTCGAGTCCTGACGGGGGAGCTCTGCACGTTCGGGTCCTGACCTGCCGGTCGGGACCCGCACTCGTTCGCCCCCCTTGACCCACCGGTATCCTTCGTGCGTCCACCCCCGAAGCCGAAGGGCACACCCGTGAGCGCCAACCGCCCGGCAGCCGTCGTCGTCCTCGCAGCGGGTGAGGGCACCCGCATGAAGTCGGCCACACCGAAGGTCCTGCACGAGATCTGCGGGCGCTCGCTCGTCGGTCACGTCGTCGCCGCCTCCCGTGAGCTGGCCCCCGCCCACCTCGTCGTGGTCGTCGGGCACGCCCGGGAGCAGGTCACCGCGCACCTGGCCGGGATCGACGCCGGCGTGCGCACCGCCGTCCAGTACGAGCAGAACGGCACCGGTCACGCCGTCCGGATGGCCCTGCAGGAGCTGGCCACCGAGGACGTCAGCGGGACCGTGATCGTGGTCTGCGGCGACACCCCGCTGCTGACGGGTGAGACCCTGCGCGACCTGGCCGCGACCCACGCCGCCGACGGCAACGCGGTCACCGTGCTGACCGCCGAGGTGCCGGACGCCACCGGGTACGGGCGGATCGTGCGGGACGCCGGCGGCGCCGTGACGGCCATCGTCGAGCACAAGGACGCCTCCGACGCGCAGCGCGCGATCCGTGAGATCAACTCCGGGGTCTTCGCGTTCGACGGGGCGCTGCTGGCCGATGCGCTGGGCAAGGTGCGGACGGACAACAGCCAGGGCGAGGAGTACCTCACCGATGTGCTGGGGATCCTGCGCGAGGCGGGGCACCGGGTCGGTGCCTCGGTCGGGCGCGATCACCGGGAGATCCTGGGGATCAACAACCGGGTGCAGCTGGCGGAGGCCCGTGGTCTGCTGAACGCGCGGCTGCTGGAGCGGGCGATGCTCGCGGGCGTGACGGTGGTGGACCCGGCCAGTACGTTCGTGGACGTGACGGTGACGTTCGGGCAGGACGCGCTGGTCCACCCGGGGACGCAGCTGCTGGGTGCCACGCACGTCGCGGAGCGGGCCGAGGTGGGTCCGAACACGCGGCTGAAGGACACCCGGGTGGGTGCCGGGGCGCGGGTGGACAACACGGTGGCGGATGGTGCCGTGGTGGGTGCGGAGGCGTCGGTGGGTCCGTTCGCGTATCTGCGGCCGGGTACGGATCTGGGGCCGAAGGCGAAGGCCGGGACGTACGTGGAGATGAAGAACGCGTCGATCGGTGAGGGGACGAAGGTTCCGCATCTGTCGTACGTGGGTGACGCGACGATCGGTGAGTACACGAACATCGGCGCGGCGAGTGTGTTCGTGAATTACGACGGTGAGCACAAGCACCACACGACGGTGGGTTCGCACTGTAAGACGGGGTCGGACAACATGTTTGTGGCTCCTGTCACGATCGGGGACGGGGCGTACACGGCCGCGGGTTCTGTGATCACCAAGGATGTGCCGCCCGGTGCGCTGGCTGTGGCCCGTGGTCAGCAGCGGAATATCGAGGGTTGGGTGGCTCGTAAGCGTCCGGGGAGTGCTGCTGCTTCGGCGGCTCAGTCGGCGGTCCGGGCGGACTCTGCTGACAACTGACCGGAAACGGGTACGTCTGGGACGGCGTACCGTGATAGGTGCACGCAATTCGGCTGGCTCACCGTGTGCGGGACGGACGCACATGGGGGCGAGCAGCTTTCAACACGTCTGAGGAGACTGTGCTGTGACCGGGATCAAGACGACCGGCGAGAAGAAGTTGATGCTCTTCTCCGGCCGCGCCCACCCCGAGCTGGCCGAGGAGGTCGCGCATCAGCTGGGCGTCGGCCTCGTGCCGACCAAGGCTTTCGATTTCGCGAATGGTGAGATCTATGTTCGTTTCCATGAGTCGGCTCGTGGTGCGGACTGCTTCCTGATCCAGAGCCACACGGCTCCGATCAACAAGTGGATCATGGAGCAGCTGATCATGATCGACGCGCTGAAGCGTGCGTCGGCCCGTTCGATCACGGTGATCATCCCGTCGTACGGGTATGCGCGTCAGGACAAGAAGCACAAGGGCCGTGAGCCGATCTCGGCGCGTCTGGTGGCGGATCTGCTGAAGACGTCGGGTGCGGACCGGATTCTGACGGTGGACCTGCACACGGACCAGATCCAGGGCTTCTTCGACGGTCCGGTGGATCACCTGTCGGCGCTGCCGGTGCTGGCGGACTACGTGGGTGCGAAGGTGGACCGTACGAAGCTGACGATCGTGTCTCCGGACGCGGGTCGTGTGCGGGTGGCGGACCGCTGGTGCGACCGTCTGGACGCACCGCTGGCGATCGTGCACAAGCGGCGTGACAAGGACGTCGCGAACCAGGTGACGGTGCACGAGGTCGTGGGTGAGGTCAAGGGCCGGGTGTGTGTCCTGGTCGACGACATGATCGACACGGGTGGCACGATCTGTGCGGCGGCGGAGGCGCTGTTCGCGCACGGTGCGGAGGATGTGATCGTGACGGCGACGCACGGCATCCTGTCGGGGCCGGCGGCGGATCGTCTGAAGAATTCGAAGGTGAGCGAGTTCGTGTTCACGAACACGCTGCCGGATCCGTCGGACCTGGAGCTGGACAAGATCACGGTGCTGTCGATCGCGCCGATGATCGCGCGTGCGGTGCGTGAGGTGTTCGAGGACGGTTCGGTGACGAGCCTGTTCGAGGAGCAGCAGTAGTCGCTGCGTAGATCCTTTTGAAGTGCGGCCTTCCCGCCGGGTAGACTCATGAAGTTGCTCGGCGAGGGAGGCCGTACCCGTTTGGTGGTGCGGATGCTCCGTTATCGACGCGCTCTTCGTAGCAGGCCGTGTGCTGGCCGGGTGACCTTGTCCGTTTTTCGTCACCCCACGAGGAGTGAGCATGTCCGAGGTCAAGCTTTCCGCTGAGCTCCGTACCACCTTCGGCAAGGGCTCTGCCCGCCAGGCCCGTCGCGACGCCCTGACCCCCGCGGTCATCTACGGTCACGGCCAGGACCCGAAGCACGTCAACGTCGAGGGCCACGGTCTGATGATGGCGCTGAAGACCCCGAACGTCCTGATCTCCCTGGACATCGCGGGCGACGGCACCGAGCTGGTTCTGCCGAAGGCCGTGCAGCGTCACCCGCTGAAGCGCACGATCTCGCACGTCGACTTCCTGATCGTCAAGAAGGGCGAGAAGGTCACGGTCGAGGTTCCGGTCCAGACCGAGGGTGAGCTGGCCGCGGGTGCGAACATGCTGGAGACCCTGCTGACGACCATCACGGTCGAGGCCGAGGCGACCCACCTGCCGGAGGCCGTGACCGTCTCCATCGAGGGCCTGGAGGCCGGCGCGTCGATCCACGCCAAGGACCTGGTCCTGCCGAAGGGCACCACCCTGGCTGTGGACGGCGAGACCGCCGTTCTGCAGGTCGTGGCCCCGCAGGCCGAGGAGCCGGCGGCCGAGGCTGCCGAGGGCGAGGAGTCGGCGGAGGCCTGATCCCGGTCTCTCCCGCTTTTTTTGCGTAACCGGCCGCCGTCCTGCTCCACTGGAGCGGGGCGGCGGTCGTCCCTGTTAAGGAGCTCTTTTCGATGGCGGACGACGCGACGACTCCCTGGCTGGTCGTGGGGCTGGGCAATCCCGGTGGCGAGTACGCGGGGAACCGGCACAACATCGGTTTCATGGTGGTGGATCTGCTGGCGGAGCGGATCGGCGGGAAGTTCAAGGCGCACAAGGCGCGGGCGCAGGTGGTGGAGGGGCGGATCGGTCCTGCGGGGCCGGGGAGCCGGCGGGTGGTGCTGGCGAAGCCGATGTCGTTCATGAACCTGTCGGGCGGTCCGGTGACGGCGCTGCGGGACTTCTACAAGGTGCCGGTGGAGCGGATCATCGCCGTCCATGACGAGCTGGACATCGATTACGCGACGTTGCGGCTGAAGCTGGGTGGCGGGGACAACGGGCACAACGGGCTGAAGTCGATGACGAAGGCGATGGGTGCGGAGTACCACCGGGTGCGGTGCGGTATCGGGCGTCCGCCGGGTCGGATGCAGGTCGCGGATTTCGTGCTGAAGGATTTCTCGTCGACGGAGCGCAAGGAGCTGGACTGGTTCGTGGACCGGTCGGCGGATGCGGTGGAGTGCCTGGTCCTGGAGGGCCTGGAGCGGGCGCAGTCGACGTACAACTCCTGACGGGGGCTACAGCTGGTCGAGCTCGGTCAGGTCGATGTCCGTGCGGAACGGGACGTGGGCCGTGACCAGGTCCCGTTGAGTGCCGGAAGGTACGTACGTCCGGTTGAGCGGGTCCAGCTGGAAGAGGTGCACGAGTGGGGTGTTCCCCTGGTGCTCCACGCGCCAGAAGCTGGGGATGCCCGCAGCAACGTACTTGCGCGGCTTGGTGTCGGTGTCCCGCACTTCGGAGTCCGGGGCGACGACTTCGACGACGAGCGAGGTCTCGGTGGCCGCGTAGGACCACTGGTGCCTGCTGGTGTGGGCGCTCGCGCTCACGACGGCGATGTCCGGCACGGGGCCGTTACGGCGGTCCAGCACGATCGCCGCTTCGCGCACCACCTTGAACCGGGGAGGCGAGCACTGGCGTAGGCCCGCGGTCAGCAGATCGATCATCGTCGAGTGGAACGACTGCTGGCGCGCGGAGAAGACGAGGCTCCCGTCGATCAGCTCGGTGTGCCGCGGGAGGCCGGGCAACGTCATCAGGTCGTCGACGGTGTACCCGTTCACCGGGGGTCTTGGCCAGTGCTGTGCCATGGAGCGATTGTCGTCGCTCACGGCGGTGCCGGGGTCCGGTGTCCGGGTCTGTCACCGCAACGGGTGATGGACCCGGACACCGGAGCCCATGGTGATAGGGCCGGCGTCAGCCGGTGTTGCGGAGGCCTGCTGCGACGCCGTTGACGGTGAGCAGGAGGGCGCGGGAGAGCAGCGGGTCGGGGGCTTCGCCGGCGGCGGCCGCCGCGCGCTGGCGGGCCAGGAGGGAGACCTGGAGGTAGGAGATGGGGTCGAGGTAGGCGTCGCGGACGGCGAAGGTCTGCTGGAGGACCTTGTTGGAGTCGAGGAGCTTGTTCCCGCCGGTGATGCGCAGGACCTCGGCGACGGTGAGGGCGTGTTCGGCTTCGATGGTGGCGAAGACGTGCTTGAGGTGGTCGGGGACGAGGGTGTCGACGTAGTGGCGGGCGATCCGCAGGTCGGTCTTGGCCAGTGTCATTTCGACGTTGGACAGGAAGTTGCGGAAGAAGTGCCAGCGGGTGCCCATCTCGGTGAGGACGTCTTCCTGGCCGGCTTCGCGCAGGGCCTTGAGGCCGGAGCCGACGCCGTACCAGCCGGGGACGATCTGGCGGGACTGGGTCCAGCCGAAGACCCAGGGGATGGCGCGCAGGCCGTCGAGTCCGGCGCCGGAGTCGGGGCGGCGGGAGGGGCGGGAGCCGAGGTGGAGGTCGGCGAGCTGGTCGACGGGGGTGGCGGCGAAGAAGTAGGCGGGGAGGTCGGGGTCCTCGACGAGGTGCCGGTAGGCGGTGTGGGCGGCGTCGGAGACGACGTCCATGGCGGCGTCCCAGCGGGCGAGGGCTTCGTCGGACTGGCGGGGGGCGGTGTGGAGGGCGGAGGCCTGGAGGGTGGCCGCGACGGTCAGTTCCAGGTTTTCGCGGGCGAGTGAGGGGACGAGGTACTTGTCGGAGATGACCTCGCCCTGTTCGGTGACCTTGATCTCGCCTTCGAGGGTGCCCCAGGGCTGGGCGAGGATGGCGTCGTGGGAGGGGCCGCCGCCGCGGCCGACGGTGCCGCCGCGGCCGTGGAAGAGGCGCAGGCGTACGCCGTAGCGGTGGGCGACGTCGCGCAGGCGGCGCTGGGCGCGGTGGATTTCCCACTGGCTGGTGGTGATGCCGCCGAACTTGGAGGAGTCGGAGTAGCCGAGCATGACTTCCTGGACGTCGCCGCGGAGGGAGACCAGGCGCCGGTAGGAGGGGTCGGCGAGCATCTCGTCGAGGATGACGTCGGCGGCCTTGAGTTCGTCGGTGGTTTCCAGGAGCGGGACGATGCCGATCTTGGCCCAGCCGGCGTGGAGGTCGATGAGGCCGGCTTCGCGGGCGAGGACGGCGGCGGCGAAGACGTCGTCGGCGCCCTGGCACATCGAGATGATGTAGGACTCGATGACTTCGGGGCCGAACTTCTCGAAGGCGTCCTTGATCGCGGAGAAGACGCCGAGGGTCTTGTGGCCGGCGGCGTCGAGGGGGGCCGGGGTGGGCGCGAGCGGGCGGCGGGAGCGGAGTTCCTTGGCGAGGAGCTTCTGCCGGTAGTCGCGGGGCATGTCGGCGTAGCGCCAGGATTCCTCGCCGAGGCGGTCGAAGAGCTGGCCGAGTGCGTGGTGGTGGGCGTCGGCGTGTTCGCGGACGTCCATGGTGGCGAGCTGGAGGCCGAAGGCGGCGAGCGTGCGGATGGTGCGGTCCATGCGGCCGTCGGCGAAGAGGGCGCCGCGGTGCTCGCGCAGGGAGGTCTGGATGAGCGTGAGGTCGGTGAGGAGCTCGGCGGTGCCGAGGTAGTCGCGGCCTTCCTCGTGCGGGGTGCCCTTGGCGAGGCGTTCGCGGGTGTTGAGGAGCTTCTGCCGGATGCAGGTGGCCTTGAGGCGGTAGGGCTCCTCGGCGTTCAGCCGCTTGTAGCGGGGGCTGATCTCGGGGAGGCGTTCGAGGTCGGCCTGGAGGGAGGCGAGGAGTTCCTCGGTGGCCCCGGTGTAGCGGATGGAGTTGGACAGCAGGCCGCGCAGGAAGTCGATGAGTTCGAGTGCGTCGGTGATGCCGTGTTCGTGCTGGAGGATCAGCACGTCCCGGGTGACGTCGGGGGTGACGTTGGGGTTGCCGTCGCGGTCGCCGCCGATCCAGGTGCCGAAGGTGAGCGGGCGGGTGCCGGCGGGCAGCTCGACGCCGACGCGGCCGAGTTCGGCGGCGAGGTCCTCGAGGACGTCGCCGACGGCGCCGGCGTGCAGTTCGTCGAGGTAGTAGATGGCGTTGCGGGCTTCGTCGGCGGGCTCGGGGCGGACGACGCGCAGTTCGTCGGTCTGCCAGACGAGGTCGATGTTCTCGGCGAGGCGCAGGTCGTGGCGGCGGCGGTCGCCGGCGCCGGTGACGGGCTCCTCCAGGAGGGCGGCGATGCGGCGCAGCTTGTTGAGGACGCTGCGGCGGGCCGCCTCGGTGGGGTGTGCGGTGAAGACGGGCCGGACGTTGAGGTTCTTGACCGTCTCGCGCAGGTGTTCGGGGTCGGCGTCCTTGAGCATGTCGGCGGTGCGGGCGAGGAGTCCGCCCTCGGCCGCACGGTGGGCGCGCAGCTCCTTGCCGCGGTGCACCTGCTCGGTGACGTTGGCGAGGTGGAAATAGGTGGAGAAGGCGCGTACGAGCTTGGCGGCGGTCTCCAGGTCGGTGTCGCCGAGCAGCTCGGCGGCGGCTTCGCCGTCGGTGCGGGTCAGGGCCCGGACGCGTTCGACGAGGTCGAGGAGTTCCGGTCCTTCCTGGCGGACGAGGGTCTCGCCGAGGAGGTCGCCGAGTCGGCGGATGTCCGCGCGCAGCTCTGCGATGGGGGTGGGCTGGTCAGCACTGCTCACAGGTGCGGCTCCTTGCAGTGTTACGTACGAGCGCTACTACTGGGGCGGACCGCGCTGTCCGACGTGTCCTAAGGATAGGTGGGCTGGTGGGGGGTGATGTCCTGGAGGTTCTGGTACTTGTCGCGGGGCGCGGTTTTGCCATACTTACGTTGCCGTAGGTTACGGTTCCGTAGCCCCCGTATCTCACCCCCCAGGGGACCCTTATGACGCTCACCCCCGATTTGATCGAGGACGCCGCCGTGCTGCCGTCCGCGACGCGTGGAGGCGAGAACAAGCGGTCGATCGAGCAGGTCGCGCTGCTGATGTTCATCACTGTTCCCTTCGTGGCGCTGGTGGCCGCGGTTCCGCTGGCGTGGGGCTGGGGGGTGAGCTGGCTGGATCTGGGGCTGATGGTGTTCATGTATTTCCTGGCGTGCCACGGGATCACCATCGGTTTCCACCGTTACTTCACGCATGGTTCCTTCAAGGCGAAGCGGCCGTTGCGGATCGCGCTGGCGATCATGGGGTCGATGGCGGTGGAGGGGCCGCTGGTGCGGTGGGTGGCCGATCACCGCAAGCACCACAAGTTCTCCGACGCGGAGGGTGACCCGCATTCGCCGTGGCGGTTCGGGGAGAGCGTCCCGGCGCTGATGAAGGGCCTGTGGTGGGCGCACATCGGCTGGCTGTTCGACGAGGAGCAGACCGATCAGCAGAAGTACGCGCCGGATCTGATCAAGGATCCGGCGATCCGGCGGATCAGCCGTGACTTCGTTTTCTGGACGATGCTGTCGCTGGCGATCCCGCCGCTGGTGGGGGGTCTGGTGACGATGTCGTGGTGGGGTGCGTTCACGGCGTTCTTCTGGGGGTCGCTGGTGCGGGTCGCGCTGCTGCACCATGTGACGTGGTCGATCAATTCGATCTGTCACGCGGTGGGCAAGCGGCCGTTCAAGTCGCGTGACCGCAGTGGCAACGTGTGGTGGCTGGCGGTCCTGTCGTGCGGTGAGTCGTGGCACAACCTGCACCACGCGGACCCGACGTCGGCGCGGCACGGGGTGCTGCGCGGGCAGGTGGATTCCAGTGCGCGGCTGATCCGCTGGTTCGAGCAGCTGGGGTGGGCGACGGACGTGCGCTGGCCGTCGGAGTCGCGGATCGATGCCCGGCGCAGGGAGGACGCGCCGAACGCGGCATGATGGAGGGCGTGGCGAACGACGGCAGTAATTCCAGCAGTGACAGGCCCCGGCGCGGCCGCCGGGTGAGGATGACGGGCGCGGAGCGGCGTCAGCAGCTGCTGGACATCGGGCGCACCTTGTTCGCCGAGAAGGGGTTCGAGGGCACGTCGGTGGAGGAGATCGCGGCGAAGGCCGGGGTGTCCAAGCCGGTGGTGTACGAGCACTTCGGTGGCAAGGAGGGGCTGTACGCGGTCGTGGTGGACCGTGAGATGCGCCAGCTGCTGGACGGGGTGACCGGTGCGCTGACGGCGGGGCATCCGCGGGAGCTGCTGGAGCAGGCGGCGTTCGCGCTGCTGGACTACATCGAGTCCTATACGGACGGGTTCCGGATCCTGGTGCGGGACTCGCCGGTGGCGCAGTCGACGGGCACGTTCGCGTCGTTGATCAGTGATATCGCGACGCAGGTGGAGGACATCCTGGGCCTGGAGTTCAAGGCGCGGGGGTTCGATCCGAAGCTGGCGCCGCTGTATGCGCAGGCGCTGGTGGGGATGGTGGCGCTGACGGGTCAGTGGTGGCTGGACGTGCGCAAGCCGAAGAAGGCGGAGGTGGCGGCGCACCTGGTGAACCTGGCGTGGCACGGGCTGGACGGTCTGGAGTCCAAGCCGCGTCTGGTGGGTCACCGCAAGAGCTGAGGTGCCCGCCCCGGTGCGGGGCGGGGAAGGACGTGTGGCGGTGCCCCGCCGCCCGGACGGTTCGTCCGGGCGGCGGGGCACCGCCATGTGGGTTCCGGGGTCGTCACGTCACGGGTTACGTCACGGGTTACGCCAGGGGTTACGTCAGGGGTTACGTCAGCGGTTCGAGGAATTCGAGCCGGTTGCCGACGGGGTCCTCGGAGTAGAAGCGGCGGTGTCCGGGGAGGTTGTCGTCCCAGACGACCGTGGCGCCGCGCTCGCGCAGCCGGTCGGCGTACGCCTCGATGCCGGTGACGCGCAGGCCGGGGTGGGCTTTGCGGGCGGGGTGGAAGTCGTCCTCGATGCCCAGGTGGAGCTGGACCGGTCCGGCGGCGAACCAGCATCCTCCGCGGGCGGCGAGGACGGGCGGTTTGGGGATCTCCGTCATTCCCAGGACGTGTTCGTAATAGGCGCGCAGCCGGTCCTCGGATCCGGGGGGTGCGGCGAGCTGGACGTGGTCGACGGCACTCAGCATGGGTCAGGCCTCCTTGCGGGCGATGGCGAAGATGCGCCGGAACGGGAAGACGGTGCCGCGGGGGCCGGGCGGGTAGGCGCCGCGCAGCAGGTCGCGGTACTGCAGGAGGAAGTCGGAGACGGCCTGTTCGTCGTCGCCGAGGGCGGTCAGGACGGGGCGCAGGGCGGTGCCCTTGACCCAGTCGAGGACGGGGTCCTCGCCGGTCAGCAGCTGGTAGTACGTCGTTTCCCAGACGTCGACGGCGCAGCCGAGTTCGGTGAGGCGGGCGAGGTATTCGGCGGGTTCGAGCAGATGGGTGTAGCGGGCGCCGTGGCCGGCGAGGCGGGGCCGCCAGCGCGGGGTGTCGCAGAGGGCGGCCAGGAGGTTGTGGCTGGGGGCGCCGAAGTTGCCCGGGATCTGGAAGGCGAAGGTGCCGCCGGGGTGGAGAGCGTTGATCCAGGCCGGGAACGAGGCCGGGTGGCTGGGGACCCACTGGAGGGCCGCGTTGGAGACGATCAGGTCGTAGGGCTCTTCGGGCAGCCAGGTGGCGAGGTCGGCGGGGCGGAAGTCGAGGCTGCCGCCGCCGTGGGTGGGGCCGGCGTACTCCTGCTCGGCGCGGTGGAGCATCTGCGGGGAGAGGTCGAAGCCGGTGATCCGGGCCTTGGGCCAGCGGTCGGCGAGGAGTGCGGTGACGTTGCCGGGGCCGCAGCCGAGGTCGGCGATGCGGGGGGAGGGGTCGGGGAGATCGGGTATCCGGCTGAGGAGGTCGAGGAAGGGGCGGGTGCGGTGACCGGCGTGGCGCAGGTACTGCTGGGGGTCCCAGGTGGGCGCGGAGGGGGTGGGGCCCTCGGTGGTCATCCGGGGACGGATGTCCGACGCGGTATCGGAATGCATGTTCGAGCCTCCCTGCTGGCGGGGCGGGTTGAAGCGGAAGCTGTTCCCGGCCCCCTCCATGCCCCATGGTCACCCGAAATATATCTCGACGTCAAGAGACTTGATTACGAGAAACTTGTCATCAAGATACTTCACGTCGATAGACCCATTACACTGATCGGCATGGAGGACGAGGTCGACCGATTGGTCGCGGCATGGCGGCGGGAGCGCCCTGACCTCGACGTGGAACCGCTCGAAGTGCTCAGCCGCGTCAGCAGGCTCGCGCGCCACCTCGACCGGGCCCGCCGGCTCGCCTTCTCCGAGCACGGCCTGGAGCCGTGGGAGTTCGACGTCCTCACCTCGCTGCGCCGCGCCGGAGCGCCGTACCAGCTCTCCCCCGGGCAACTTCTGACCCAGACGCTCGTCACCTCCGGCACCATGACCAACCGGATCGACCGGCTCGCCAAGAAGGGCCTGGTCGAGCGGTTGCCCGACCCCAGCGACCGGCGGGGGGTCCTGGTGCGCCTGACCCCCGAGGGCCGGGACCGCGCCGACCAGGCGCTCGCCGGGCTGCTCGCCCAGGAGCGGGCCATCCTCGCCCAGCTCTCCCGGGGCCAGCGCGGGGACCTCGCGGCCCTGCTACGCCAGCTGACCGCTCCGTTCGACAACATCCCCGGCTAGCTCCGCCGGCCGTACGCCCGCCCGCCGGGCCAGTGCCACGGCCGCGAGCGTGGAGTGCACGCCCAGCTTGCCCAGCACGTTCTGCATGTGGGTGCGGACGGTGTGCGGGGAGAGGAACAGCCGGGCGGCCACGTCCTTGCGGCCCAGGCCCGCCACCATGCACCGCAGCACCTCGTGCTCGCGCGGGGTGAGCGACTCCACCAGCCGTTCGCTGTCGCTGCGGTGCTTGCGCGCCGCGGTCAGCTCCCGCAGCACCCCGGTCAGCAGCGCGGGCGGCAGATGGGTCTCCTCCCGCAGCACGCCCCGGACCACCGCGAGCAGCCGGGAGAGCGAGCAGTCCTTGGCCACCCAGCCCGAGGCCCCGGCCTGCAGGGCCAGCGCCGCCCGGCGCGGATCGTCACGCTCGGCCAGCACGACCGTACGGACGGCCGGGTGCGCGGTGCGCACCCCCGCGACCAGGGCGATGCCGTCGCCCGGCGGCGCGGGTACGGAACCCGGCTCCCGCTGCGCGGGTACGGCGCCGGCGCCGGCCGCGGCGCCGAGGTCGGCGTCGACCAGCAGGACGTCGAAACGCCGGCCCTCGCCGGCCGCGCGGTCCAGACAGCGCAGGGCCGCGGCGCCGCTGCCGGCCGCGGACACGTCCACGTCCGGCTCGGCGGCGAGCGCCGCGGCGAGCGACTCGGCGAAGATTCGGTGATCGTCCACTACGAGAACCCGGATACGAACCACAGACACCCCCAAGGGTCGGGGAACGGACGACCGCGGGTACGACGCCCGGACCCGGTGATCCGCGAGCGCCGCGGCCGCCGCCGTGACACCACTGGACTACCCCGGACCGGACGCCGTACCCGACGTGTCTCGACCCCTGAATCAACACCGGCCCCCACCGGTGTCACGCATCAGCGTAGGACGGTCAGCGTCTCGCGGTTGGCCGAATAGCAGAAGTTTTCCCGGCGATTTTCCGGCCCGGGCGCTCCGGACGGGCCCGCGCGTGGCCGGAAACGGTCCCTGGAGGTGGCCCGGAACGCGGCGCCGGGGACGGCGCGTGCCACGGGCAGTTGCACGGGGGGCATTTCACCCGGCGTGCGCACGCTGGGCGCCCGCGCACAAGGCACGGCCCCGGCGCGCGGACGAGTGCGCGCGCCGGGGCCGTGAGCCGTCCCGGGCCGTTGTGAGCCGGCGGGATCGGCGGGGTCGTACGGAGCCGTACGGGGTCGTACAGGGTCGTACGGGCTCCACAGGGCGGTACGGGACCGTACGGGGCCGTACGCCTCGACAGGGCGGTACGGGGTCGTACGGGGTGGGAGCCGCGGCGTCGGGAACGCCGCGGGCGTCAGGCGGAGGGCTGCGCGGCGCGGCGCTGGGCGAACTCCCAGGCGTCGGCGACGATCCCGGCGAGGTCAGCGCGGCGCGGCGTCCAGCCGAGCCGGTCGTGGGCGCGCCGCGCGGAGGCGACCAGGACGGCCGGGTCGCCGGCCCGGCGCTCGGCGACGACCTCGGGGATCTCGTGGCCGGTGACCTTGCGGACGGTCTCGATGACCTCGCGCACGGAGAAGCCGTTGCCGTTGCCCAGGTTGCAGATGAGGTGCTCGCCGGCGACGGCCGCGTCGAGTGCCGCCAGGTGCGCGTCGGCGAGGTCGGCGACGTGGATGTAGTCGCGTACGCAGGTGCCGTCGGGGGTCGGGTAGTCCTCGCCGAAGACCGAGATGGCCGCGCGGCGGCCCTGCGCGACCTGGAGCACCAGCGGGATCAGGTGGCTCTCGGGGTCGTGGCGCTCGCCGTACGCGCCGTAGGCGCCGGCGACGTTGAAGTAGCGCAGCGAGACGGCGGCCAGGCCGTGCGCCGCGCACTCCCCCGCGATCATGTGGTCGACGGCGAGCTTGGTGGCGCCGTAGGGGTTGGTGGGCCGGGTCGCCGCGTCCTCGGTGAGCAGGCCCTCGGTGGGCTCGCCGTAGGTGGCGGCGGTGGAGGAGAAGACCAGCTTGGTCACGCCGGCCTCGCGCATGGCGGCCAGCAGGGCCATGGTGCCGCCGACGTTGTTGTCCCAGTACTTGCCCGGGTTCACCACCGACTCGCCGACCTGCGAGAACGCCGCGAAGTGCAGCACGGCGTCGTAGGAGGCGTCCAGGTGGCGGGCCGCGTCCTTGATGTCGCCCTCGATGAAGGCGGCGCCGGCGGGGACGCCCTCGCGGAAGCCGGTGGAGAGGTTGTCGAGGATGGTGACCTCGTGGCCGGCCTCCAGGAGATGGGCCGCGCACACGCTGCCCACGTATCCGGCGCCGCCGGTGACCAGGTACTTGCTCACTCGCCTACTACCTCTCGCATGAATGCACTCGTCAGGAGCTGGGGATGGGATGGAGATGGGGATGCTGATGGGATGCGGGGTTCGCATCTCTGGCTTACCCCATTTCCGGTCCCGCGGGGAAATCGGCGGCCGCCCGGCTGCGGCCGCCGCTCATTCCCCGGCCGCGGTGCGCGCGCCGGCGGCCCGTTCCAGCAGGCCGGTGCGGGCGGCCAGCGCGGCCGCCTCCAGCCGGGAGCCGACGCCCAGCTTCATCAGGACCCGCTGCACGTGCGTACGGGCGGTGCTCGGCGCGATGGCCATGCCGGCCGCGATCAGGCGGGTGTCCTCGCCGTCGGCGACGCGCACCAGGACCTCGGCCTCGCGCGGGGTCAGCAGCCGCAGCAGCCGGCTGCCCTCGTCGTCGGGCTGGACGGCGGGGTTGAGGAGCTCGGCGAAGGCGCCCTGGAGCAGCTGGGGGGCGACGGCCGCCTCGCCCGCCCGGGCCTTGGCCAGGGCCCGCTCGACGCCCTCGATGCGCTCGTCCTGGCGTACGTAGCCGCAGGCGCCGGCGGCGAAGGCGGCGGCGATCCCGCGGGGGCTGGGCACCGGGCCCAGGACGACGACGGCGATCTGGGGGCGTTCGCGGCGGATGCGCACCACCGGTTCGAAGACGCCGGGTTCGGCCGGGGCGGCCGTGCCGAAGAGGCAGACCTCCGGTGCCCGGCCGATCACCAGCTCGGCGGCGCCCGCGGCCGGGGCGGCCGCGGCGAGCACCCGGTGCCCGCGCAGTTTCAGGGCCGAGGCCAGCGCCTCGGCCAGCAGCCGGTGCTCGTCGACCACCACGACCCGTACGCCCATTACGGCCCCCACCCCCGACCCTTCTGACCCGGCAAGCTACACGCTTGTTCGACGGCGTGTGCCGGTTACCCGCGTTAAAGCCCCCGGAAGGACGGACCTTCCGGGGGCTTGTGGACGCGTCGTCGTGTCCGCGGGCCGGTCGCGGCCGTCAGTTGGCCGCGAAGGAAACGAACAGGTAGCGCGGGTCGCCGGAGCTGTAGGGCTTGCTGACCAGCTGCTGGGAGATGAACAGCCGGCCGTTGTGGTAGCGGAACTCGGCGTGGTCGGGCGAGAAGCTGGTCTCGGCGCGGCGGATGTCCTTCTCCGCCGGGTTCTCCATCAGGACGGTCTGCTTCATGGTCGCCGGGTCGATGCTGACGACCTGGCCGCCCTTGTCGTACGGGGGCACCTTGTAGGCGATGATGTTCGATCCGTCCATGCGCAGCGGGAGCATCGAGTACCGCTCGCCCGCGTCGGCGCGGTCGGTGGTCTGCTTGCCCGTGTTGAGGTCGAAGGAGAGGATCTCGTTGGTGCGGGCCGCGGCGGACTGGCCCTGGTGTTCGATGGAGGGCAGGTACACCTTGCCGTTGCCCACGGCCATCTTCGTGCAGGACTCGACCTCGACGGCGCCGCATTCGGGCTCGTAGTTCCCGGAGGTCAGCTCGATCTTGCTCTTGAGCTGGCCCGCGTCGTCGATGACGAAGAGGTCGCTGACGCCGGTGCCGTTCTTGGCGGTGCGGCCGACGTCGGCGCCGACGACCAGCGGCTTGGTGGAGACGATGCTGGCCCACTCGATGCCGGCGCTCATCTTGTACGAGGACTTGGGCGCGCCGGTGGCCGGGTCGAGGATCTGGGCCTGGAGGTACTGCTGGCCGTAGTCGCCGCACTTGCGGATGACGGCGAGGGCCTCGCCGCCGGCGTAGCCGAGGTCGTAGCACTTCTCGGCGTCCGCCTTGGGCACCCACAGGCTCTTGCCGTCGGCCAGGTTCCAGGCGGCGCCGCCCTGCAGGCCGCCCGCGGCGACGGTCTGGCCGGAGATGGTGATCTCCTTGAACTCGACCTTCTTGTCGCCGCTGGTGACGGACTGGGCGCCGCCGGACCACACGAGCTTGCCGGTGTTCAGGTCGATGACGGCGGCCTGGTTGCAGCGCGGGTACTTGTTCTGGGCGGAGGGCATGCCCTCCTGGAACAGCACGGCGGTCTTGTTGTCGCTGATGTGCCGGCTGGCGCCGCACAGCTGGCCGCCGAAGGGGATCTCCCACTTCTTGGCGCCGTCGGTCAGGTTGTAGCCGACGATCTTGGCGACGTCCGACTTGGCGTAGACGGTGTCGTTGATCCAGGAGCCCTTGACGTTGACGAGGTCCTCGACCGTCGGCTGCGGGACGTTGACCAGGGTCTTGGACTTGGTGTTGGAGGGCACCTTCTCGGTGCCGCCGCCCGCGGCGGTGCCGCCGCCGGGCTTGTCGCCGCCGGCGCTGCTCTGGCCGCCGGTGGCCTCCTGCTTGCCACCGCCGTCGTCACCGGAGACCAGCCAGAAGCCGCCCGCGACGATGACGGCGATGGCGACGACCGCCGCGCCGATGATCATCAGCTGGTTACGCTTGGCGTTGCCGCCGCCCGGGGGCGGCGGGGGCAGGGTGCCCGGCGGCGGGCCGAACGGCGGCGGGGGCAGGGTGCCCGGGGGCTGCTGGTAGCCGCCCTGGGCGGGCGCCGGGGGCGTCCAGCCGGGCTGGGCCGGCGGCGGGGCCTGCGGGTATCCGTAGCCGGGCTGGGGGTAGCCGTACCCGGGCTGGCCGGGCTGGCCCTGCGGGGGCGGGGGCGTGGGCGCGCCGAAGCCGCCGCCCGGGGGCGGGGTCTGCGGGGTGCCGTAGCCGCCCGGCGGGGGGTTCTGCGGGGCGCCGAAGCCGCCCGGCGGGGGATCCTGGGGGGCTCCGAAGCCGCCGGCGGGCGGCTGGTTCGGAGGGGGTGGCGGGGTACTCATGGGGTGTCGTTGCCTCTCACTTGCCGGACGATTTCCAAGTCACGTGCCGACGTACGGCCGGCTCACGTGCCGACGTACGGCCGGGCTCACTTGCCGAAGACCATCAGGAGCTTCTCGGGCGAGCCGTCCCTGCTGCCCGCCAGGTGGGTGGAGGAGAGGAACAGCCGTCCGTCCACGAAGTCGATCTGCGGGGAGAGCATGGTGTTCTCGACCTTGGCCGCCGGGGCCGAGGGGTTGCGCAGCACCGTGGTGGCCTTGCCGCCGCCCAGGGGGACCGACTGCACCTCGCCGCCCTTGTCGTCATCGCCGGCCAGGTACGTGTACAGCTGGCCGTTCTCGACCTTGAGCGGGATCACCTCGCGGTTCGGGCCCGCCGGGGTGCGCCAGGTGGACTTGCCGGTGCCCAGGTCGAAGGCGACGATCTCGTTCGAACGGCCCTCGGTGGGCAGGTACATGGTGTTCGTGGCGGCGTCGACGACCACGCCGGTGCAGTTCTGCAACGAGCGGTCGACGAGCGTCAGACCGCAGCGGGCAGCGAACTTGCCGTCGCCGCTGAGCTGGGTGCGCAGCTTCCCGTCGGTGCCGACGACCGCGATGGAGCGCTCGTTCTTCTCCTTGTTGGTGGCGTCGATGACGACGGGGTCCACCGAGTAGATCTTGGAGACCTTCCAGCCCTTGGGGAGCCGGTAGTGCCACGTCGTCCTGCCGGTGACCGGGTCGGCGCCCTGGAGTTCCGCGCCGGCGTCGGTGCAGAGGGCGACGGTGACCAGCTTGGGCCCGCCGGCGTACGTCTCGGGCTTGCAGCCGCCGGGGTCGGTGGTGGGCTCCTCGGTACGGGCGAAGAGCCGGTCGCCGGTGCTCACCTTGAAGGCGCTGCTGGACCCCAGGCGGCTGACGGCGACGGTGTCGCCGGAGATGGCCAGGGTGAGTTCGGTCATGATGTCGAACATGCCCTCCTTGGGCACCTCCTTGGTCCAGCCCTCCTTGCCCGCCTTGAGGTCGATCATCTTGAGCTGGTTGCACTCCGACTCGCCGGAGTCGCCGCTCTTGTAGGCGAGAACGGTCTTGCCGTCCGGGGAGGCCTGGTTGGGGGTGGCCCCGCAGAGCGTGCCGGGCAGGGTGACGCTCCAGCGTTCCTTGCCGTCGGTCACCGCGTAGCCGGTGACGGTCTTGTACGCGAGTTTGACGACGGTGTCGCCGACGACCCACTGGGCGGGTGCGGGAGCGCCGCCGCCGGGCAGCTCGACGGAGTTGGTCTTGAGCCACAGGACGCGGTCCTCGCCGGGCTTGCGGCCGGAGTTGAGGTCGGGTTCCGTCCCGCCGCCCTTGCCGTCGCCCTTGCCGTCGCCCTTGTCGACGGAGGGGCTGGCCGAGGGCCCGGCACCGGCCGGGGCGGAGCCCTGCGCGGCGGGCTCGCCGCCGTTCTTGTCGTCGCCGGCGAGGACGAAGTAGCCGCCGGCGCCCAGGGCCAGCGCGGCGGCCACGGCGGCGGCGACGAGGGCCGTCCGCTTGCTGCGGGGCGGCTTGCCGGGGCCGCCGGGGGCGGCGGGGGCCGGGTAGGGCTGCGGGAGCGTCGGCGGCTGCGGGTATCCGTAGCCGTGGCCCGGGTGGGGTGCGCCGGCGTGCGGGGGCTGCTGGGCGTACGGGTTGGGGCCCGCGGGCGGCTGGCCGTACCCCTGCTGCGGCGGGCCGGGCAGATGTCCGTAACCGTCCGGTACGGGCGGCTGGTTCGGCTGCGGCGGCACAGTCATCGGCACGGACCTTCGGCGTTCGGCGGGAGTGAGGGGGATGACCTTTCTATCACTCGCGCCGCACGTCGGACGGGCCGGTCGCACCCCTGTTCCCAAGGGCGGACCGGCCCGTGACGCCGTCGTGATCAGGCCGGCGGGGCCGTGCGGTCAGGCCTCTTCGGCGAGCTCCAGCCAGCGCATCTCCAACTCGTCGCGCTCGGCGAGCAGTTCCCGCAGCTCCGTGTCGAGCTTGGCGACCTTGTCGTAGTCGGTGGCGTGGCCGGCGATCTGGGCGTGCAGGTTGGACTCGCGGTCGGCGAGCTTGTTGAGCTGCCGCTCGATCTTCTGGAGTTCCTTCTTCGCGGCGCGCGCGTCGCCGGAGGAGGTGGACTTCGTGGCGGCGGCCGGGGCGGGCGCCGGGGTGGCCGCCTCGATCATCCGCTGCCTGCGCTCCAGGTACTCGTCCAGGCCGCGCGGCAGCATGCGCAGGGTGGCGTCGCCCAGGAGCGCCATCACGGTGTCGGTGGTGCGCTCGATGAAGAACCGGTCGTGGGAGATCACGATCATGGAGCCGGGCCAGCCGTCGAGGAGGTCCTCCAGCTGGGTGAGGGTCTCGATGTCGAGGTCGTTGGTGGGCTCGTCGAGGAAGAGGACGTTGGGCTCGTCCATCAGCAGGCGCAGGATCTGCAGCCGGCGCCGCTCACCGCCGGAGAGGTCGCCGACGGGCGTCCACTGCTTCTCCTTGGTGAAGCCGAACTGCTCGCACAGCTGACCGGCGGTCATCTCGCGGCCCTTGCCGAGGTCGACGCGGTCGCGTACGCGCTGGACGGCTTCCAGCACCCGCAGGGACGGGTCGAGTTCGCCGACCTCCTGGGAGAGGTAGGCGAGCTTGACGGTCTTGCCGACGGTGACGGTGCCGGCAGCGGGCTGGGTGTCGCCCTGGCTGCGGGCGGCCTCGGCCAGCGCGCGCAGCAGGGAGGTCTTGCCGGCGCCGTTGACGCCGACCAGGCCGATGCGGTCGCCGGGGCCCAGGTGCCAGGTGAGGTGCTTGAGGAGGGTCTTGGGGCCGGCCTGGACGGTCACGTCCTCCAGCTCGAAGACCGTTTTGCCCAGGCGGGCGTTGGCGAAGCGCATCAGCTCCGAGCGGTCGCGCGGCGGCGGCACGTCGGCGATCAGCTCGTTGGCGGCCTCGATGCGGTAGCGGGGCTTGGAGGTGCGGGCGGGGGCGCCGCGGCGCAGCCAGGCCAGCTCCTTGCGCATCAGGTTCTGCCGCTTGGACTCCTCGGTGGCGGCGATCCGTTCGCGCTCGGCGCGGGCGAAGACGTAGTCGCTGTAGCCGCCCTCGTACTCGTGGACGGCGCCGCGCTGGACGTCCCACATGCGGGTGCAGACCTGGTCGAGGAACCAGCGGTCGTGGGTGACGCAGACGAGGGCGGAGCGGCGGGCCTGGAGGTGCCCGGCGAGCCAGGCGATGCCCTCGACGTCGAGGTGGTTGGTGGGCTCGTCGAGGACGAGGAGGTCCTGGTCGGCGATGAGCAGCTTGGCGAGCGCGATGCGGCGGCGCTCGCCGCCGGAGAGCGGGCCGATGACGGTGTCCAGGCCCTGGCCGAAGCCGGGCAGGTCCAGTCCGCCGAACAGACCGGTCAGCACGTCGCGGATCTTGGCGTTGCCGGCCCACTCGTGGTCGGCCATGTCGCCGATGATCTCGTGGCGGATGGTGGCCGCGGGGTCGAGGGAGTCGTGCTGGGTGAGGACGCCCATGCGCAGGCTGCTGTTCTGCGTGACGCGGCCGCTGTCGGGCTCCTCCAGCTTGGCGAGCATGCGGATCAGGGTGGTCTTGCCGTCGCCGTTGCGGCCGACGACTCCGATCCGGTCCCCTTCGGACACGCCGAGGGAGATGCCGTCGAGCAGGGTACGGGTGCCGTACACCTTGCTGACTGCCTCGACATTGACCAGATTGACGGCCATCAGACGCGCTCCAGGTAGGGGGATGGATCAGCCCCTCAGCCTAACCTTCCGCACGGGACCGGACCGCTCCACCGCCGCCCGGTCGCCCCCGGACCATCCCGATGCCGACGCCCGCCCTCACACGACGGCCGCCCCCGGGGCCGGGGACGTGGCCGTGCGGGTGGTGCGGCAGGTGCCCGAGGCTTCGAGGGCGGCCGCGACCGCGGCGGCGGTGGCCGGGTCGGGGACCAGGAAGGCCGTGGTGGGGCCGGAGCCGGAGACCAGGGCGGCCAGGGCGCCGGCGGCGGTGCCCGTGGCCAGGGTGTCGGCCAGCCGGGGGCGCAGCGAGAGGGCGGCCGGCTGGAGGTCGTTGGCCAGCGTCTTGGCGAGGGCTTCGGCGTCGCCCGAGCGCAGGGCGGCCAGCAGGGCCGGGTCGGCCTGCGGTACGGGGACGGCCGTGCCGGCGGTGAGGCGGTCGAACTCGCGGAAGACGGCCGGGGTGGACAGCCCGCCGTCGGCGACGGCGAACACCCAGTGGAAGGTGCCGGCCGGGACGGGGGTGAGGTGCTCGCCGCGCCCGGTGCCGAGGGCGGCGGCGCCCACCAGGCTGAAGGGGACGTCGCTGCCGAGCTCCGCGCACAGGGCCAGGAGTTCCTCGCGGGGGGTGTTCAGGCCCCACAGGGTGTCGCAGGCCAGGAGGGCTCCGGCGCCGTCGGCGCTGCCGCCGGCCATGCCGCCGGCGACGGGGATGGCCTTGTCGATGTGGAGGTGGACGGCCGGCTCGATGCCGTGGCGGGCCGCGAGGAGTTCGGCGGCGCGGGCGGCGAGGTTGGTGCGGTCCAGGGGGACCTGGTCGGCGTCGGGGCCCTCGCAGGTGACGCGCAGCTCCTCGGCGGGGGTGGCCGTGACCTCGTCGTGGAGGGAGACGGCGAGGAAGACGTTGGCGAGGTCGTGGAAGCCGTCGGGGCGGGCGGCGCCGACCGCCAGCTGGACGTTGACCTTCGCGGGCACGCGGACGGTGACGCTCACGGGGTTCACAGGGCGGCCCTCTCGGCGGCGGGCTTGTGCTCGGCGATGCGGGCGAACTCCTCGACGGTCAGGCCCTCGCCGCGGGCCTGCGGGGAGATCCCGGCGCCGACCAGGGCGCTCTCGGCGGCCGCGGCCGAGCCGGCCCAGCCGGCCAGGGCCGCCCGCAGGGTCTTGCGGCGCTGGGCGAACGCGGCGTCGACGACGGCGAAGACCTCGGCCTTGGTGGCGGTGGTCTTCACCGGCTCGGTACGGCGCGTCAGCGCGACGAGCCCGGAGTCGACGTTGGGCGCGGGCCAGAAGACGTTGCGGCCGATGGCCCCGGCGCGCTTGACGTCGGCGTACCAGTTGGCCTTGACCGAGGGCACGCCGTAGACCTTGTTGCCGGGCCGGGCGGCGAGCCGGTCGGCTACCTCGGCCTGGACCATGACCAGGGTGCGCTCGATGGTCGGGAACCGGTCGAGCATGTGCAGCAGGACCGGCACGGCGACGTTGTACGGCAGGTTGGCCACCAGCGCGGTGGGCGGCGGGCCCGGCAGCTCCTGCACGTGCAGGGCGTCGGAGTGGACCAGCGCGAACCGGTCGGCCTTCTGCGGCATGCGGGCGGTGATCGTCGCGGGCAGCGCGGCGGCCAGCACCTCGTCGATCTCGACGGCGGTGACCCGGTCGGCGGCCTCCAGCAGGGCCAGCGTCAGCGAGCCGAGCCCGGGCCCGACCTCCACCACCACGTCGTCGGGCCGTACCTCGGCGGTGCGGACGATCCGGCGCACGGTGTTGGCGTCGATGACGAAGTTCTGCCCCTTCTGCTTGGTGGGGCGTACGCCGAGGACCGCGGCCAGTTCGCGGATGTCGGCGGCCCCCAGGAGGGTGCTGGGGGTGTCGGGGGTGCCGTGCTGCGGCTCGGGCTGCTCTGCGGTGCTCACCGGTAAAGCCTACGGCCGCAGTGGGGCCACGGACTCGCCCCCCGCTGCACGTAGAGCTTCTTGGCCCGGAACGTCTGCTCGCCGGCGCTCGCGTCCTGGGGCCGGCCGCTGCCGCCGAGGGACCGCCAGGTGGCGACGTCGAACTGGTACAGCCCGCCGTACGTGCCCGACGCGTCGGTGGCCGAGGGCCGGCCGCCGGACTCGCAGTGGGCCAGCGCGCCCCAGTCGAGGCCGTCGGTGCCCGCGACCGAGGTGGGCAGCGGGCGGGTGCCGACCAGGACCCGCTGGGTGACGGGCTCGCGGACGATCTCCTCGGCGATGCGGCGCGGCTTCTGCCGGACTCCGTTGACGGTGCGCAGGGCGAACGTGACCCGGCGGGCGCCGGGCCGGCCGGCCCGTTCGACGACCTCGGTCCCGGTGAACAGGGTGGCGTCCTCGACCTTCTCGGTCTCGTACGGGATGCGCTCCTCGCGGACCTCGCGGGTGCCGGTGATGCGCAGGACGGTGACGGTCTGGCCGTCGCGGGGGAAGGAGTCGGGGGGCACGGAGGTGGCGTCCTGGCCCTGGAGGGTGATGCCGGCCTGGTCGAGGGCCTCCTGGACGGTGGCGGCGTTGGTGCGGATGGTGCTCTCGCGGCCGTCGGCGAGGAAGGTGACGCTGCGTTCGGTGCGCACGTTGAGGGTGAGGCCGGCGCGGGGGACGGCGGTGGCGCGCGGGGTGGAGAGGTAGGCGCCCTCGGCGCGGACGCCGAGCTGGTGCAGGGCGCCGCCGACGGTGCGGGCGGTGGTCCACACCTGGCGGCGCTGTCCGTCCAGGGTCAGGAGCAGCGGGCGGCCGTAGCGGACGACGATCTCGTCGCCGTCGTCGAGGTCGGCGTGGCGGCCGGGGGCGACCTGGTCGTGGGGGCCGATGCCGAGGCCCTCGGCGGCCAGCAGTTCGTCGACGTCGTCGGCGAAGGTGTGCAGGGTGCGGGCGGTGCCGTCGACGGTGAGGCGGACGGACTTGTCGGCGGCGACGAAGGCGGAGGTGCCGCCGGCCAGGAAGGCCACGACCAGGGCCTGCGGGACGATCCGGCGCCAGCTGTCGCGCCCGGCCCGTGCCCCGCGGCGGGCGGCCCGGCGGCCGGCGGGGCCGGGGACGTCAGCCGGGGCCGGGCTGAAGGGGGTGTCGGGCGCGATGCCGGGCGGGACGCCGGGGGCGGGTGCGGGGGCCGGGGCGGCCCGGCGGCGCCGGCCCTGCCGGGGGCCGGGTACATCGGCGGCGTCGGGCCCGTACGGCCCCCCGGGGCCACTTGGCCCACCGGTCCCGTCGAACCCACCGGGCCCGTGCGGCCCACCCGGCTCGTCGGGCCCGTCCGCCCTACCGGCCCCGTGTGGCCCGTCGAGCCCAACGGGCGCGTGCTGCCCGGGCTGACCGTCGGGCACCGTCGGCGCGTCCCCGTACGGGTCGCGGTCCTCGTACGTCTCACCGGGCCCGTACGACGGATACGGCTGCGGTGTCCCGGTGCCCGCGGGCGGCTCCGGCGCGCCCGCGGCCCAGTCGCCACCGCCGGGCGGGCCGCCGTACGGGTCGGGCCAGTGGCCGGTTCCGCCGCCGTACCCGGCGTACGCGTCGTATGGCGGCTGCGCCACAAGGCCCTGGGTATCGCTCACGACGCTCGCTCCACTGATCCGGCCGCTGCTTCGGGCACGGCACCCTAGCGGAGCGAGCGTCACTCACCAAAGTCGTACGACTACTCAGCGTGTCGCCGACGGGCGGGAGCGGACCGCCGGGTCAGTAGCCGAAGGCGCGGGCGGTGTTCGCGGCGAGGGCCTCGCACAGGGTGTCCTCGTCGAGGCCGCGGACGGCGGCCATCGCGCGCACGGTCAGCGGGATCAGGTACGGCGCGTTGGGCCGGCCCCGGTAGGGCGCCGGCGTCAGGTACGGGGCGTCGGTCTCGACGAGGACCAGCTCCAGCGGGGCCACCGCGAGGGCGTCGCGCAGCGGCTGGGCGTTCTTGAAGGTGACCGTCCCCGCGAACGACATGTAGTAGCCGGCGGCCGCGCACTCGCGGGCCATCTCGGCGTCGCCGGAGTAGCAGTGGAAGACCGTCCGCTCCGGGGCGCCCTCCTCGCGCAGGATCCGCAGCACGTCGGCGTGGGCCTCGCGGTCGTGGATGACCAGGGCCTTGCCCTGCCGCTTGGCGATCTCGATGTGGGCGCGGAAGGAGCGCTCCTGGGCGGCCATGCCCTCGGGGCCGGTACGGAAGTAGTCCAGGCCGGTCTCGCCGACGGCGCGGACGTGCTCCAGGGCGGCCAGGGCCTCGATCTCGGCGAGCGCCTCGTCGAGCGCGGCCTCCCCGCCCCCGGCCCGCGCGCCCTGCCGCGACCACCCGTCGGGATCGCCGTGCACGATGCGCGGCGCCTCGTTCGGGTGAAGGGCGACGGCCGCGTGGACGTTGTCGTACGCGGCGGCGGTCTCGGCTGCCCAGCGGGAGCCCTTCACGTCGCAGCCCACCTGCACCACGGTGGTCACGCCGACGGAGGCGGCCTTGCGCAGGGCCTCCTCGACGGTGCCGCCCTGCATGTCCAGGTGGGTGTGCGAGTCGGCCACCGCCACCCGAAGCGGTTCGGGCAGCGGCGGCGGGGCGTCGTGGGAAGCGGGGCTCATACGGCCGATCTTATGACCGGCGCAGCTTCCCCAGCAGGCGGGAGAGGCGTCCGCCGCGCTCCTCGGGGCCGATCGCGACCGGACCCGGCGCGTCGTGCGCGGGGGCGCCCGAACGCGACGTGGGCGTGCGCGGCACGTTCGCACCGGCCGGTACGGGGCCGGCGATCCCGGGCGCGACGGGGTAGTGGTAGATCTGGTCGAGCAGGCCGAGCACCGACTGCACCTGGCCCTCGCGCATGATCCGCACCACGTGCGCGCCGCAGTTGAGGCAGGTCGGGTTGGACAGCGGCGAGGAGACCCGTTCGCCCCCGGCCTTGTAGAGGATGAACGGCTGTCCGCCGGCGTCCGTGTGGTGCTCGATGGCGTACGCCTGCTCCCAGCCGTAGCCGCACCTCATGCACGCGAACGAGTAGGCCTCGTGCACGGTCGGTACCCCCGCGGGAGCCGGCGCGGGCGCGGGGTCCGCGGCGGCCGGGACGGCCGCCGCCGTGACCGGGGTGTCTGCGATCTCACTCATGCCAGCTCCTCTGGTCCGCCGGTGTTCCTACGCCAGTGGACGCCTCAATGGCCGGGAGCGCATCAGGTCCTGTCCAGTATTGGACGGTCCTTGGGGGACTCATTCCCCAAGGCGCCGGTGCGCGGTCTGAGCTTTGCTTTTCAGGTTATCCCTTTACCGTCCTACAGCATCTTTTGTGCCGCATTCTTTGCCGCGACGACCGCGTCGAACACCTCGCGCTTGGGTACGCCGGCCTCGGCCGCGACCGCCGCGATGGCCTCCTTGCGCCGTTCCCCGGCCTCCTCGCGCACCTGCACCCGGCGGACCAGTTCGCCGGCGTCCACGTCGCCGGGGGCGGCCTGCGGGGCGCCCTCGACGACGATGGTGATCTCGCCGCGCACGCCCTCGGCGGCCCAGGCGGCCAGCTCCGCCAGCGGCCCGCGCCGGACCTCCTCGTAGGTCTTGGTCAGCTCGCGGCACACGGCGGCCCGGCGGCCGTCGCCGAAGACCTCGGCCATCGCGGCGAGGGTGTCGTCGAGGCGGTGCGGGGCCTCGAAGTAGACGAGCGTGCGCCGCTCCTGCTCCACCTCGCGCAGCCGGCCCAGCCGCTCGCCGGCCTTGCGCGGCAGGAACCCCTCGAAGCAGAAACGGTCCACCGGCAGTCCGGACAGGGCGAGCGCGGTCAGTACGGCCGACGGCCCGGGCACGGCGGTGACCTTGATGTCCTTCTCGACGCAGGCGGCGACCAGCCGGTAGCCGGGGTCGGAGACCGAGGGCATGCCCGCGTCGGTCACCAGCAGGACGCGGGCGCCGCCCGCCAGCGCCTCGACCAGTTCCGGGGTACGGGCGGACTCGTTGCCCTCGAAGTACGACACGACGCGCCCGGTGGTGTGCACGCCCAGGCCCTGGGTGAGCCGGCGCAGCCGCCGGGTGTCCTCGGCCGCGACCACGTCGGCGCGCTCCAGTTCGGCGGCGAGCCGGGGCGGGGCGTCGGCGAGGTCGCCGATGGGGGTTCCGGCCAGGACGAGGACGCCGGTCGCGGCGGGCTGCACAGTTGTCACCCGCCCATCCTCTCAGCCCCGCGCCCGGTACCGGGGCGCGCGCACAGGTGCGTTCCCTACGATGACCCGGTGACCGTGACCAGTACCGTGACGCTGCCGCCGCCGCACGCGCCCCAACCGACCGCCGACGGGCGGGACGACGTAACGGCCCGGCTGGTGCCGCCGTACGCGAAGCCGTCGGCGAACCTGTGGACGGCGCTGGGGGTTCCGGCCGCCGCGGCCGCCACCGTGAACCGGATCCTGGCGTGGGCGGGGCCGCTGCTGGTGGCGCTGGTCGCCGGAATCCTGCGGTTCTGGCACCTGGGCAGCCCCAAGGCCGTGATATTCGACGAGACGTACTACGCCAAGGACGCCTGGGCCACCATCCGGCGCGGCTACGAGGCGAGCTGGCCCAAGGACATCGACGGCTCCATCATCGCCAACCCGGACGGGGTCGGGCTGCCGGTCGACCCGGGGTACGTGGTGCACCCGCCGGTCGGCAAATGGGTGATCGGGCTCGGCGAGTGGATGTTCGGGTTCACGCCGTTCGGCTGGCGGTTCATGACGGCCGTGCTCGGCAC
The DNA here is from genome assembly GCF_055582305.1 of Streptomyces sp. NPDC042102. Lineage (NCBI taxonomy): Bacteria > Bacillati > Actinomycetota > Actinomycetes > Kitasatosporales > Streptomycetaceae > Streptomyces > Streptomyces sp. NPDC042102. Next base: position 178,516 of record NZ_JBVJDL010000006.1, on the reverse strand, counting down.
CCTGTCGGTGCTCATGCTGTGCCGGATCGGGCGCCGCCTGTTCCGCTCGACGTTCCTGGGCTGCCTGGCGGGCGCGCTGCTCGCGGTGGACGGCCTGCACCTGGTGATGAGCCGGACGGCGCTGCTGGACCTGGTGCTGATGTTCTTCGTGCTGGCGGCCTTCGGGGCGCTGCTGATCGACCGGGACCGGGCCCGGGCCCGGCTGGCGGCGGCACTGCCGGTGGACGACGAGGGGCGCACCCGCCCGGACGCGACGGTGGCGGAGACCCTGCGGCTGGGCTGGCGCCCGTACCGGATCCTGGCCGGTGTCTGTCTGGGCCTGGCCTTCGGCACGAAGTGGAACGGCCTGGTGGTGCTGGCCTTCTTCGGCATTCTGACGGTGCTGTGGGACGCGGGCGCGCGCCGGACGGCGGGCGCGGGCGCGCCGTACGCGGCGATGCTGCGGCGGGACGCGGTCCCGGCGTTCGTCTCGACGGTGCCGGTGGCCGTCGCGGTGTACCTGGCGTCGTGGACGGGCTGGATCCTCAGCCCCGACAACGGCAAGGGCGGCTACTTCCGCGACTGGGCGGCCAAGCAGGGCGGCGGCCCGTCGGTGGTGCCGGAGTGGCTGCGCAGCCTGTGGCACTACGAGACGGAGGTCTACAAGTTCCACGTGGGCCTGACCTCGGGCCACACCTACGAGTCCAACCCGTGGAGCTGGCTGGTCCTGGGCCGGCCGGTGTCGTACTTCTACGAGTCCCCCGCCCCGGGTACGGACGGCTGCCCGGCCACGGAGGCCGGCAAGTGCGCGCGCGAGGTGCTGGCGCTGGGCACGCCGCTGCTGTGGTGGACGGCGTGCTTCGCGGTGCTGTACGCGCTGTACCGGTGGGCGCTGCGCCGCGACTGGCGTGCGGGCGCGCTCCTGTGCGGCCTGGCCGCGGGCTACCTGCCCTGGTTCAACTACCAGGAGCGGACCATCTTCTACTTCTACGCGGTGGTCTTCGTCCCGTACCTGTGCCTGGCGGTGGCGATGATGATCGGCGCGATGCTGGGCCCGGCGGGCTCCTCCGAACGGCGCCGCGCGATCGGCGCGATCGGCACGGGCGTCCTGGTCCTGCTGATCGTGTGGAACTTCATCTACTTCTGGCCCGTCTACACGGGCCAGACCCTGCCGATGGACTCCTGGCGCAACCGCATGTGGCTGGACACCTGGATCTGATTCCCGCCCGCCCGGCGTCCGTGCGCGCTGGACAGGGGGAGTTGACTGGCTGAACATGTTCAGGCAGCCGTGAGTCGGCTGTGACTCCTGGGGAGGGGACGCATGAACGGGGCAGCCAAGGGCGTCATCGTCGGCGGGGTGTTCCTCGCGATGGTGGGGGGCGCGGCGTACGGGGTGTACACGCTGGTCGGGGACGAGGGCGGGGGCAACGGTGCCGGCGCGGCGCGGGCCTCCGGTCCGCCGACCGACAAGGAGATCGCCGGCACCGCGAAGGAGTTCCTCGCCGCGTGGGCCGCCGGCGACGAGGAGACCGCGGCCGCGCTCACCAACAACACGGCCGCCGCGCGGAGCGCACTGGCCGACTACGAGGCCAAGGCGTACGTCTCGAAGGCCGCGATCACCCCGGGCACGCCGGCCGGCGCCACGGTGCCCTTCACCGTCGCCGCCGAAGTGACGTACGAGGGGGTCACCAAGCCCTTCGCGTACGCCTCCCAGCTGACCGTCGTGCGCGGTGCCACGACCGGCAAGGCGCTGGTGGACTGGCAGCCGGCCGTCCTGCACCCGCAGTTGCAGAAGGACGACAGGCTCCGCGCGGGCGCCCCCGCCGTCCCGCCCGTCAAGGCGGTCGACCGGGAGGGCAAGGAGCTGACGGCGGAGCAGTACCCCTCGCTGCGCCCCATTCTGGACCAGCTGCGCGAGGCGTACGGGCAGAAGGCGGGCGGGAAGCCCGGCGCCGAGCTGTGGATCGAACCGGCCGCTCCCGGCACCCCGCGGCGCACCCTGCTGACCCTCGCGGAGGGCGAGCCGGGGCGGATCGAGACCAGGCTGGACGCCACGGTGCAGGAGGCCGCGGAGAAGGCGGTGGCACGGTTCCCCGAGTCCTCGGTGGTGGCGGTCCGGCCGAGCACGGGCGACATCCTGGCGGTGGCCAACAACCGCAAGGACGGCTTCAACGCCGCCATGCTCGGCACCCGCGCCCCCGGCTCGACGATGAAGATCGTGACCGGGGCGATGCTGCTGGACCGGGGGCTGGTGGCGGCGGACAAGCCCGCCGAATGCCCCAAGACGGTCTCCTGGGACGGCCGGACCTTCCACAACCTGGACGACTTCGAGCTGACGGGCCAGACCTTCGCGACCAGCTTCGCCCGGTCCTGCAACACCGCCTTCATCAAGCAGATCAAGGCCGTCGGCGACAACGGGGCGCTGCCCAGGGAGGCCCGCGAGGTCTTCGGCATCGGGCTGGACTGGAAGACCGGCGTGAAGTCGTGGGACGGCGAGGTCCCCGAGACCTCGGGCGCGGCGGCGGCCGCCGAGTACATCGGCCAGGGCACCATCCGGATGAACCCGCTGAACATCGCCTCGGTCACGGCGACGGCGCGGACCGGTGTCTTCCGCCAGCCGCTGCTGGTGGATCCGGCGCTGGACGGCCGCACGGTCGCGCAGGCCGGGCGCCGGATGAAGCCGGCGGTGTCGGCGCAGCTGGTGACGATGATGCGGCTGACGGCGGCGCCCGGCGGCACCGGCGCCGCCGCGATGGCCTCGGTGGGCGGCGACAAGGGCGCCAAGACCGGCTCGGCGGAGGTCGACGGCGCGGCGGCCCCGGACAGCTGGTTCACCGGGTTCAGCGGGGACGTCGCGGCGGCCGCGATGGTCCAGGGCGGCGGCCACGGCGGCGACGCCGCCGGGCCGGTGGTGGCCCAGGTCCTCAAGGCCGGCTGACCCCACCCGCCCCCGCCACCCCGGCCCCGCCCCCTCCAGCCCCGCCGGCGTTTGAGGCGCAGGGGCCCGGGGGCGGAGCCCCCGATTCCTGAACCCGCACCCACCCAGCCCCGCCGGCGTTTGAGGCGCAGGGTCCGGGGCGGAGCCCCGGTGCGCGGGGCGGGCACGTCAGCCCGGTGGCGCGCCGGGTTCAGCCCGATACGGCGGTCCGCAGTGCGCGGATCAGCGCCTGGGCGCGCGGGTCGGCGGTGACCGACCGGGCCAGCGTGTTGGTGACGTAGCCGAAGCCGATGCCGGCCTCCGGGTCGGCGAAGGCCAGGGAGCCGCCGCGGCCCGGGTGGCCGAAGGAGGCCGGGGAGAGCAGCGGGGACGCCGGGCCGTGGAGCATGTAGCCGGGACCGAAGCGGGTGCCCACGACCAGCACGCGGTCCGGGCCGGCGGCCTCCTCGGCGGCGGCCAGCGCGGTGGTGGCCGGGGTGAACAGCCGGGCGCCGCCGTCCTCGACGTCGCCGAGCGTGGCGGCGTAGAAGCGGGCGAGCGCGCGGGCCGTGCCGATGCCGTTGGAGGCGGGCAGCTCGGCGGCCCGGTAGGCGGCGTCGGACTCGTCGGGCAGCGGGTCGATGGCGCCGAAGGCCCGCCGGGTCAGGGAGGCGGGGTCGGCGTAGGCCTCGGAAACGTTCCTGCGCGGGCGGGTGCGCAGGGCCCCCTCCCGCTGCGGCGGCTCGACCTGTGCCGCGCGGCCCACCCGGTGGGCCTGGCTCTCGGGCAGCCCGATCCAGAAGTCCAGGCCCAGCGGCCCGGTGACCTCGGCGGCGAGCCAGTTGCCGAGGGAGGCGCCGGTCACCCGCAGCACCAGTTCCGACAGCAGCCAGCTGAAGGTCTGCGCGTGGTAGCCGTGCGCGGTGCCGGGCTCCCAGAAGGCCCGCTGCTCGGCGACCGCGCGCGGCCCGGACAGTCCGTCGCCGGCCTCGGCGGCGGTCAGCGGCCGGTCCAGGGCGGGCACCCCGGCCCGGTGCGCGAGCAGATGCCGTACGAGGGCCTTGTCCTTGCCGCCCGCCTTGAACTCCGGCCAGTACGCGGCCACCGGCGCGTCCAGGTCCAGCAGCCCGCGCTGGTGCAGCAGCAGCGGTACGGCGGCCGCGACGCCCTTGGTGGCCGAGCGGACGATCTGCGCGGTGTCCGCGGCCCAGGGCTCGCCGTCCGCCCCGCCCTCGGCGTCCCTGGTTCCGGCCCACAGGTCCACGACCGTGCGCCCGTCGCGGTAGACGGCCACGGCCGCGCCCCGGTCGCCGTGCACCTCGAAGTTGCGCACGAACGCGTCCCTGACGGGCTCGAAGCCCTCCGCCACCGTCCCCTGGACGTCCACGTCCGTACTCCTCGCCCGCTGATCCGCTCCCGGCACCCCTGCGGCGCCGCACGTCAGGATCCAACACGGACCGGCCCGCCCTGCTTCCCGCAGGTGGCCGCGGGGGGGGGGGCCGCCGGGCCTACGGGACGGCGACCGAGCGGGGGTCGAAGCCGAACGGCAGCTCCAGGCGGTGGGCGCCCATCAGGTCCTCGTCGCACAGCAGGTCCTGGGTGCGGCCGTCGGCGGCGATGACGCCCTCGCTGAGGATCACCGAGCGGGGGCACAGCTCCAGCGCGTACGGCAGGTCGTGGGTGACCATCAGCACGGTCACGTCCAGGGACCGCAGGATGTCGGCGAGCTCGCGCCGCGAGGCCGGGTCCAGGTTGGAGGAGGGCTCGTCCAGGACCAGGATCTCCGGCTCCATGGCCAGCACGGTGGCCACGGCCACCCGGCGGCGCTGGCCGAAGGAGAGGTGGTGCGGCGGCCGGTCCGCGTACGCCGCCATGCCCACCCGGTCCAGGGCCGAGTGGACCCGGGCGGCCAGCTCCGCGCCGCGCAGGCCCGCGGCCGCCGGGCCGAAGGCGACGTCCTCGCGGACGGTGGGCATGAACAGCTGGTCGTCGGGGTCCTGGAAGACGATCCCCACCCGGCGCCGGATCTCGGCGAAGTTCCGCTTCTCCACCGGCAGGCCGGCCACCTTCACGGTGCCCACGCCGCCGCCGAGGATGCCGTTGAGGTGCAGGACGAGCGTGGTCTTGCCGGCCCCGTTCGGGCCGAGCAGCGCCACCCGCTCGCCGCGCCCGACGGTCAGGTCCACGCCGAAGAGGGCCTGGTGGCCGTCGGGGTAGGCGAAGGCGAGCCCGGCGACGTCCAGGGAGGGGACGGCCGGGGCGGCGCCGGGGGACACGGCGGAGGATGCCGAGGATGCGGCGGAGGGGGCAGTGGTCACAGCGTCCATCCCATCAGGCAGACGGCGAGCGCCGCCACCGGCAGTACGGCCGCGTACGCCCACTGCGTGCGCGTGGCGGCGGCCTCGTCGAAGACCGGCATCGCGCCGGCGTACCCGCGGCTGACCATCGCGAGGTAGACCCGCTCGCCGCGCTCGTAGGAACGGATGAAGAGGGCGCCGGCGGTCTTGGCCAGCACCCCCCAGTGCCGGATCCCGCGCGCCTCGAAGCCGCGCGAGCGGCGGGCGATCGACATCCGGCGCAGCTCGTCGGTGATCACGTCGCCGTAGCGGATCATGAAGGAGGCGATCTGCACCAGCAGCGGTGGCAGCCCCAGCCGCTGGAGGCCCAGCAGCAGGGCCCGCAGCTCGGTCGTCGAGGCGAGCAGCACCGAGGCGGCCACCCCGAGGGTGCCCTTGGCCAGCACGTTCCAGGCGCCCCACAGCCCCGAGACGCTCAGCGACATCCCGAGGACCTCGACCCGCTCGCCCTCGGCCACGAAGGGCATGAGCAGCGCGAACGCCACGAACGGGATCTCGATCAGGAGCCGGCGCAGCAGGAGGCCGGCCGGGATCCGGGCCACCGCCGCGACGGCCGCGAGCAGGGCGGCGTACGCGGCGAAGGCCCAGACCGCCTCGCGCGGGGTGGAGACGACGACCACGACGAACGCGAGGGTCGCGGCGAGTTTGCAGTGCGGCGGCAGCGCGTGGACGGGCGAGTGCCCGTGCCGGTAGAGGGTGTGGGCGTGGCCGGAGCCCATGTCAGGCCACCGGCTGCCCGGTGGTGACCGGCTCCGCCCGGGCGTCGTCGCGGCGGCGGCGCACGGCCCAGAAGACGCCGGTGCCCACGGCGACGGTCGCCCCCACGCCGATGGCGCCGGCGAGACCGCCGGAGAGGCGCTCGTCGGCGACGTCCTTGACGGCGTAGTCGGCGAGCGGGGAGCCGGCACTGGCGTGCTCGTAGGCGCGCTCGCCCTCGGGCTTCTCCTCGTCCTCCTTCACCTTGGCGTCGATGCCCTGCTCGGCGGCGACCTTCTCCAGGCCGTCGGGGCTGGCGGAGGCGTAGAAGGAGACGATGCCGGCCAGTACCAGGGCGGTGGCCAGGCCGGTGGCCCACAGGGCGGTGACGGGCCGGGCGGTGGCGGGAGCGGCGGCCGGGGCGGCGGCGGGGGCGTCGACGAGTTCGCCGCCGACGCGCAGCTTCAGCGGTGCGGTCAGACCGGCGGCGCCGTGCACCAGGTCGGGGCGTACGGCGAGGACGGCGCCGACGGTGGCGGCGGTGATCGCGGCCTCACCGATGCCGATCAGGACGTGCACGCCGACCATCGCGGTGAGCACCTTGCCCAGCGGCACGTCGGTGGTGCCGCCGACGGCGTACAGGGCGGTGAAGGCCGCGGCGGAGGCGGGTACGGAGACCAGCGCGCCGGCGAATGCGGCCACCGTGACCGAGCGGCGGGTGCCGGGCAGCATCTTGAGCAGGCCGCGGAAGATCGCGTACGCGACGACCACGGTGACCACGCCCATGACGGTGATGTTCACGCCGAGGGCGGTCAGGCCGCCGTCGGCGAAGAGGATGCCCTGCATCAGCAGGACGACCGAGACGCACAGCACACCGGTGAAGGGGCCGACGAGTATCGCGGCCAGGGCGCCGCCCAGCAGGTGTCCGCTGGTACCGGCGGCGACGGGGAAGTTGAGCATCTGCACGGCGAAGATGAACGCGGCGACGAGGCCGGCCAGCGGGGCCGTGCGCTCGTCGAGCTCCTTGCGCGCGCCGCGCAGGCTGACGGCCACCGCCCCGACGGCGGCGGCGCCCGCGGCGATCGAGACGGGTGCGCCGATGAATCCGTCGGGTACATGCATGGGTGGCCGCTCCGCTTCACGAGTGCGCAGGCACTGACAGAATCTTTAACTGTCCAAGAATAATGCCCACCTGCAAACCGTTGGCAAGAGCGGCCGCATCACAAATGAGGGCTCGCACTTTCGTCGGAATATGCGAGGCTGGGGAGCAACAAGTTCAGTTTTGCCCCTGTTTGCACCGCTTCACTGACGCGCTTGATGACGTGAGGAGCCGGTCGATGTCGCTCACTACCGCCGCCGTCGAACAGCGGGTGCGTGCCCGTGTGATCAGCGATGACCCGCTCTTCCGGGCCATCCCCGTGGCCCTGCGGTTCACCGCCGCCGAGCCACTCGCCGTCCGGATCGTCTTCCCGGCGGGGCTGTCGCCCGAGGGCACCGAGAACGAGTGGGTGCTGCCGCGCGCCCTGCTGGAGGCGGGTCTGACGGCCCCGAGCGGCTCCGGGGACGTACGGGTGTGGCCGTGCGGGCGGGTGCAGGCGGTCGTGGAGTTCCACTCCCCCGAGGGCGTCGCGGTCGTGCAGTTCGACAGCGCGGCGCTGCGCCGGTTCCTGCGCCGCACGTACGACCCCGTCACCCGTTAGGCCGTCTCTTCGCGCAAAAGGCCCGGTCCCGCACCGATGAGGGTGCGGGACCGGGCCGTGCCGCCCGCCGCCCGCGGGAGCCGCGGGCGGCAGGCGGCCGCTAGACGAGCACCTTCTCGCGGTCGCCGTCGGCGTCCTTGTCCGGGTCGGTGCCGCGGGCGCCCTCGGGACCCTTGGCGTCCTCGCCGTCCTCCAGGTGCTTGCGCAGGCCCTCGCCCTCGACGTCCACGTTCGGCAGCAGCCGGTCCAGCCACTTCGGCAGCCACCAGGCCTTGTGGCCGAGCAGCGCCAGCACCGCCGGGACGATCGCCATGCGGACGACGAACGCGTCGAAGAGGACGGCGATCGCGAGGCCGAAGCCGATCATCTTGACCATCTGGTCGTCCATGCCGATGAACCCGGCGAACACCGCGATCATGATCACCGCGGCGGCGGTGACCACCCGGGCGCTGTACTGGAAGCCGGTCACGATGGCCTGGCCCGGGCGCTCGCCGTGGACGTACGCCTCGCGCATCCGGGTGACCAGGAAGACCTCGTAGTCCATGGCCAGGCCGAAGACCACGCCCACCATGAAGATCGGCATCATGCTCATGATCGGACCGGGCTGGTCCACGCCGAAGAGCGAGCCGAGCCAGCCCCACTGGTAGACCGCGACGACCGCGCCGAGGGCGGCGACGACCGAGAGCAGGAAGCCGAGGGCCGCCTTGAGCGGGACCAGGACCGAGCGGAAGACCAGCATCAGCAGCAGGAACGCGAGCCCGACCACGAGCGCCAGGTACGGCAGCAGCGCGTCGTTCATCTTCTGCGAGAAGTCGATGTTGATCGCGGTGGCACCGGTGACCATGACGTGCTTGTCGCCGCCGGCGCGGATCTCGTGGACGAGCTCCTCGGTCGCCGCGGAGGACGGGCGGTCGGCCGGGATCACCGTGATGATCGCGGCGTCGCCGGCCTCGTTGAACCGGGGCGGCATGACCACCGGGTTGCCGTCGGGGCCCTTGGCGACGCCGTCCAGCTTGGTGAGGCGGTCGAAGGTCCGGTCGGCGAGCGCCTTGTCGCCGTCCACGACCACCAGCAGCGGGCCGTTGAAGCCCGGGCCGAAGCCGTCGGAGAGCAGGTCGTACGCCTTGCGCTGGCTGGAGGAGACCGGCTTGGCGCCGTCGTCCGGCAGGCCCATCTCCAGCTTGCCCGCCGGGATCGCCACCGCGCCGAGGCCGATCACACCGGCCAGCAGGACGAGCACCGGGCGGCGCAGCACGAACCGGGCCCAGCGGGTGCCGCCGTTGGGCTTGGCCGCCCGGTCGGCCGGCTTGTCCTTGCCGCCGCCGAAGAGCTTGCTCTTCGTACCGGCGGGCAGCACCTTCCTGCCCGCGAAGCCGAGGATGGCCGGGACCAGGGTGAGCGCGACGAGGACGGCGATGACCACCGTGCCGGCGGCCGCCACACCCATCTTGGTCAGCATCGGGATGTTGACGACGGCCAGGCCCACCAGGGCGATGACCACGGTCAGACCCGCGAACACGACTGCGGAGCCAGCGGTTCCGGCGGCCCGGCCGGCCGCCTCGTCGCGCTCCAGGCCCTCGGCCAGCTCGGCCCGGTAGCGGGAGACGATGAACAGCGCGTAGTCGATGCCGACCGCGAGGCCGATCATCATCGCGAGGATGGAGGTGGTGGTGCCCAGGTCCAGCACGCTGGCGAGCGCGGTGATGGAGGAGACGCCGATGCCGACGCCGATGAGCGCGGTGAGCAGCGGCAGCCCGGCCGCCACGAGCGAACCGAAGGTGATGACCAGCACGATCGCGGCGACGACGATGCCGATGATCTCGCTGGAGCCGGTCTTGGGCGCCTCCATGAGCGCGTCGCCGCCGATCTCGACCTGCGGGGCGCCCTCGCCGAGGTCCTTGCCGACGTTCGTGAGCGCGTCGCGCGAGGCGTCGGTCAGCTCCATGCCGCTGACCTTGTACGTGGCGGTGACGTAGGCGATGGAGCCGTCGTGGCTGATGGCCTGCACCTGGTAGGGGTCGGTGACCGAGGCGATCTGGTCCTTGCCCGGGCCGTCCTTCAGACCGGTGACGATCTTCTCGACCTGGGACTTCACACCGGGGTCGTTGACCGATCCGCCGGCCGGGGCCTTGATGACGATCCGGGCCGTGGCGCCGTCGGCGCTCTGGCCGGGGAAGCGCTCGTCGAGCATGTCGAAGGCCCGCTGGGCCTCCGTACCGGGTATCGAGAACGAGCCGGAGCTGGGGGCGGCGGCCGTCGCCGCGCCGAAGCCGGCGAGGGCGAGCAGCGCCACCCAGAGGAGGGCGACGAGGCGCCGGCGCCGGAAGGAGCCCTTGCCCAGTCGGTAGAGGAAGGTAGCCACGTCGGTGGTTCTCCCGTTCGGGTCGTGGGATGGATGGGCACGCCACGAGGGCGTGGTGAGCCGGCCCGACGACGAGAGCGGTGCGTGTCAGGAGCAGCGGGGAAGGGTGGGTACGGGAGTGCGGGATCAGACGCCGAGGGCGGGGAACACCACGGCGTCGCAGAACTGGCCGAGGAACTCCCGGTCCACAGGCCGGTCCTCGATCAGCGGGAGGGCGATGAACGCCCCGATGAGCATGTGCGGCACGAAGTCCAGGGCCTTGCAGTCCGGGGCGATCTCGCCCCGGTCCACGCCCCGTCGGAGCATGGCCTGGAGGCCGGTGATCTCCGGGTCGACCAGGAGGTCCCGCAGCGCCTTGTGGAGCTCCGGGCTCTCGTGGACGGCGTGGGCCAGGCCCCGCAGGAGGGCCGTGTCCTTGGCCATCTGGGCATCGTCGGAGTGCTGGATCATCACCGCGAAGTCACCGCGGACGGTGCCCGTGTCGATGTCCGCCAGCGCCACCGGCTGGGTGCACCGCAGCGCCCTGGCCACCAGCTCCGGCTTGCTCCCCCACTGGCGGTAGAGGGTCGCCTTGCTGGACTTGGTGCGTGCCGCGACCGCGTCCATGGTCAACGCGTCGTAGCCGACCTCGCGCAGCAGGTCCAGGACCGCCTCGTGCAGCTCGGCCTGCCGCTCGGGGGTGATCCGGCTGCGCCGTGACGCCGTCGCCTCTTCGGCCATCTCCGCATCCCCTCTCCGAACGAAACCGTTTCGTACACCTACGACGATACCCCGACCCCCATCGAAACGAAACCGTTCCGTTTCGATGGGGCAGTGGCGTGCGTCACGACCCGCCGGATCCGACTGGTTCACCTGTACGAGTTGCCGGGCCCCCTCGGCGCGGAAAGCATTGGGGGGTGAGTCACGACGTCGCGTACCTCCGCTTCCCGCACCTGCACGACGACCTCCTGTGCTTCGCCACCGAGGACGACCTCTGGATCGCCCCCCTGGTCGGCGAGGGCGAGACCCCCGGCCGGGCCTGGCGGCTCACCGTCGACCGGACCCGGGTGGGCCACCCCCGGTTCTCCCCCGACGGCAGCCGGATCGCCTTCACCACCTGGCGCAGCCTCGACCCCGAGATCCACCTGGTGCCGGTGGCCGGCGGCCCCGCCCACCGCCTGACCTACTGGGGGTCCACCGACACCCGGGTCTGCGGCTGGACCCCGCCCGACAAGGACGGCCGCAGCGACATCCTGGCCGTCTCCTCGCACGGCCAGCCCTTCTCCTACTTCGCCTGGGCCTACAGCCTGCCCACCGACGGCAGCCCCGGCGGAAAGCTGCCCTGGGGCCCGGTCTCCGACATCGCCGTCCACGAGGACGCACCCGGCCCGGACGGCACCTGCGAGCGGCGCACCCTGCTGCTCACCGGCAAGCCGCCCCACGAGCCCGCCGCCTGGAAGCGCTACCGCGGCGGGGCCACCGGCCGGCTGTGGCTGCACGGCGAACGGCTGCTGCCCGACCTCGGCGGGCACCTGGACTCGCCGATGTTCGTCGACGGGCGCATCGCCTTCCTCTCCGACCACGAGGGCACCGGCAACCTCTACTCCTGCCTGCCCGACGGCAGCGACCTGCGCCGCCACACCGACCACGACGAGTTCTACGCCCGGCACGCCTCCAGCGACGGCCGGCGCGTGGTCTACCAGTGCGCGGGCGAGCTCTGGCTGGTGGACTCCCTCGCCCCCGACGCGGGCCCGCGCAAGCTGGCGGTCCGGCTGGGCGGCCCCCGCACGGGCCGGCGGATCTACCAGGTGCCGGCCGCCAGCAACGTCGACGCGCTGTCCGTGGACGCCACCGGCCGGGCCAGCGCGGTCACCGTGCGCGGCAGCCTGTACTGGCTCACCCACCGCGACGGGCCCGCCCGCACCATCGCCGACACCCCCGGCGTACGGGTCCGCCTGCCCGAGATGCTCGGCACCGGCGGGCAGGTCGCGTACGTCACCGACGCCGAGGGCGAGGACGCCGTCGAGATCGCCTACCTGCCGCGCGCCTCCGGCGACCGCGAGCCGCGCCGGCTGGCCTCCGGCGCCCTGGGGCGCGTCCTGGAACTGGTCGCCGACCCCGACGGGGAGCGCCTCGCGATCGCCTCCAACGACGGGCGGCTGCTGCTGCTCGACGCCACCGAGGAATCCGCAGGGGAGGTGACCGAGCTGATCCGGTCCCTCAACGGACCGGTGACCGACCTCGCCTTCTCCCCCGACGGCGCCTGGCTGACCTGGTCGCACCCGGGCATCGGCCGCTCCCTGCGGCAGATCAAGATGGCCCGGATCTCCGGCCCCGGCGGGCGCACGATCGTGGACGTCACCAACGGCCGCTTCGAGGACGAGAACCCGGTGTTCACCCGGGACGGCCGCTACCTCGCCTTCCTGTCCTGGCGCGGCTTCGACCCGGTGTACGACGTCCACACCGGCGACCTGTCCTTCCCGCTGGGCTGCCGCCCGTACCTGGTGCCGCTGTCCTCGGCGACCCCGTCCCCCTTCGCGCTCTCCCCCGACGGCCGGCCCGCGGCCGGCGGCCTCGACCCGGCCGAGGGGGACTCGGGAGACGGCACCGTCACGGTCGAGGTGGAGGGACTGGAGAACCGGGTGCACCCCTTCCCGGTGACCGCGTCGAAGTACTCGGCCCTGCAACCGGTCAGCGGCGGCGGCCTGGTGTGGCTGCGCTGGCCCATCTCGGGCGCCCTCGGCGAGACCTTCGCCAACCCCGCGCACACCAGCGGCAAGCCCACGCTGGAGCACTTCGACATCACCAAGGCCCGCAAGGCCGAACTCGCCTCCGACCTGGACTGGTTCGCGGTCAGCGGCGACGGCACCCGGCTGGTCCTCAACGAGGACGGCGACCTGCGTGCCGTACCGGCCACCGAGTCGGGCGACGGGGACTCCACCGTCTACCTCGACCTGCGGCGGATCCTGCACGAGGTGGACCCGGCCGCCGAGTGGCGCCAGGCCTTCGAGGAGGCCGGGCGGATCATCCGGGCGTTCTTCTGGGAGCCGAACATGTGCGGCATCGACTGGGACGGCGTGCTGCGCCAGTACCGTCCCCTGGTCGAACGGGTGGCCTCCCCCGACGAGTTCGCCGACCTGCTGCGCGAGGTCCTCGGCGAGCTGGGCACCTCGCACGCGTACGTCTCCCCCGCCCGCCGCAACGAGGGCCCCCCGCACTACCAGCGGGCCATCGGCCTGCTCGGCGCCAACCTGGTGTGCCGCGACGGCGCCTGGATGGTCCGGCGGATCCTGCCGGGCGACTCCTCCGACTCCAAGGCCCGCTCGCCGCTGGCCGGCACGGGCATCCGCGAGGGGGCGGTCCTCACCCATGTCGACGGCCGCCCGGTGGACCCGGTGACCGGGCCCTTCCCGCTGCTGTCGGCGGCCGGCGGCACCACCGTCGAGCTGACCTTCCGGCCCGCCGAGAGCGAGGCCGGGGGCGACGGCGAGGGTGAGGGCGAGGGCGAGGGCGGCGCCGAGGGCGGCGGCGTGGCGCGCCGGGTGGCGCTGGTGCCGCTCGTCGACGAGCGGCCGCTGCGCTACCAGGACTGGGTGGCCAAGCGGCGCGCGGTGGTGCGCGAGCTCAGCGGCGGCAAGTGCGGCTACCTGCACATCCCCGACATGGGCGGCTCGGGCTGGGCCCAGTTCAACCGCGACCTGCGGATGGAGATGTCCCGGCCGGCGCTGCTGGTCGACGTACGCGGCAACGCGGGCGGGCACATCAGCGAGCTGGTGGTGGAGAAACTGACCCGCAAGATCCTGGGCTGGGACCTCACCCGGGACGCCCAGCCGGTCAGTTACGCCTCCAACGCGCCGCGCGGCCCGGTCGTGGCCCTGGCCGACGAGGCGACGTCCTCGGACGGTGACATGATCACCGCCGCCTTCAAGCTGCTGGGCCTGGGCCCGGTGGTCGGCCAGCGCACCTGGGGAGGGGTGGTCGGCATGACCGGCCGGCACACCCTCGGTGACGGCACGGTGATCACGGTGCCGATGAACGCGGCCTGGTTCCCCGAGTACGGCTGGTCGGTGGAGAACCACGGCGTCGAGCCGGACCTGGCGATGCTGCGCACCCCGCTCGACTGGGCGGAGGGGCGGTACGCGCAGCTCGACGACGCCGTGCACCTGGCGCTGGAGCTGCTGGAGCGGCACCCGGCGGCGGACCCGCCCGGCTACGCGGACGTACCGGACCGGCGCCGCCCGAAACTGCCGCCGCGCACGACGTGACGCGGCCGGCCGGGAACGGCCGGGGGCGCGGCTCGATGGGCCGCGCCCCCGTCACGTCACCCGCGCCGCGTCCGCGCGGCCTGTTCGTCGGCGGCTCCCCCGGCGCCCACCAGCCCCTTGGAGACACTGCCCAGCCGCGGCTCGAAGCGCCTCATCTCCCGCTGCCCGACCGCCGCGATGATCCCCGGCAGATAGCCGCGGGTGCCCTGCATGCCCCGCAGCCACCACTGGGCGTACACGTGCGCCGAGCGCCGCTCGATGCCGGCGACGATCCGGTCCACGGCCGGCCCCAGCGGGTACGTCCGGTTCGACGGCCACGGCAGCCGCTGGCGCAGCTCCCGCATCACGTCGTCCTGGTCGGCGCCGCGCACCATGTCGGTGTCGGTCCACGACAGGTAGCCGACCCCGACCCGTACGCCCTTGTGACCGACCTCGGCGCGCAGGCTGTGCGCGAAGGCCTCGACGCCCGACTTGGAGGCGCAGTACGCCGTCATCATCGGCGCCGGGGTGATCGCGGCGAGCGAGGCGATCTGGAGGAAGTAGCCCCGGCTCCGGGTCACGGCGGGCAGGAAGGCCCGCGCGGTGACCGCGCTGCCGATCAGGTTGACCTCGATGACGCGCCGCCAGGCCTGCGGGTCGGAGTCGGTGAACGGCCCGCCCGCGGCGACACCGGCGTTGGCGACGACGATGTCCACCTTGCCGAAGCGCTCCTCGACCTCCGCGGCGACGGCGGCCATGGCCTCGTGGTCGGTGACGTCGGCGTACCAGGACTCGCAGTCGGTGTGCAGCCGCCCGGCGACCTCCTTGAGCGCCTCGGGCTCCAGCCCCACCAGCGCGATCCGCGCACCGCGCGCGGACAGTTTGCGGGCCAGCAGCTCGCCGACCCCGCGGGCCGCGCCGGTGACGACGGCGACCTGTCCCTGAAGATTCCCGCGACCGCTGCTCACGCGCTCTTCTCCTTCGCTCCGGCCAGCCGGCGTATGACGTGGGTGACGGCTTCGGGGGCCTCGACGGGCGTCATGTGGCCCACCCCCGTCAGCTCGGTGAGTCCGGTGCAGTTCGGCAGGGCGGCCGCGAGTCCCCGGGCGTGCCCGATCGGGGTGAGCCGGTCGGCGGTCCCGCCGACGACGGCCGTGGGCACGGTCAGGAGCGTGAGGTTGCGCTCCAGGTCCAGCCCGGCCAGTACCCGCGACCACTGGTGGCGCACCGCGGTGGGGCAGGCGTGCACGATCCGCGCGCACGCCTCGACCTTCTCGGGCGCCGAACCCGGGGCCATGGTGGCGTACTTCAGCACCTTCTTGCCGAGGGGGGTGACCGGCCCGAGCGGCAACCGGCTGCCCAGGACGGCCCTGGTGATACGGGTCCGGGCCGGTCCGGCGCGCAGCGGCACCACCAGGGCCTCCTCGACCAGGCGCGCCGGGCCGGTGCTGCACAGCAGCGCGGCCGAGGCGTGCGCGGCGAACTCGGGCCGCCCGGCGGCCGCCATGATCGTCATCCCGCCCATGGAGTGCCCGCCGACGACGGCCTTCTCGCCCTCGCCGAGGGTGGCGCGCAGGACGGCGACGAGGTCGTCGGCGAGGGCGGTCGTGCTGTACTCGCGGGCCGCCGGGCTGCGGCCGTGACCGCGCTGGTCGTAGACGACGACCCGGTGGTCGGCGGCCAGTGCCCGGACCTGGGCGGCCCAGAAGGCGGTGGAGCAGGTCCAGCCGTGCGCCAGCACCACGGCGGGCGCGCCGTCCTCGCCGTGCACCTCGACGTGCAGCCGCGCCCCGTCGGCGGAGACGGCGACCAGCTCGCGGCGGGCGGCGGGCGGCGCGTACGGGCCGCTCGTCACGTGCGTCAGCCGGCTCACCGCCCGGCCTCCCCGGCGGCGGGCGCGGCGGCGGGCACGGAGGCGGGCGCGGCGGGGGCCGCCGCGGGGACGGCCACCGGGACGGCGGGGGCCGCCGCCGTCTCCCGGATGCGCAGCACCTCGTACTCCGCCATGTCGACGGAGCGCGTCTCGCGCCGGAACTCCCCCGTGGTGCCCGGCCAGACGGTGGTGTTGCGGCCGTTCGCGTCCAGGTACCAGCTGGTGCAGCCGCCGGTGTTCCACACGGTCCGCTGCATCCGGTCCTGGACCCGGCGGTTCCAGGCGTGCACGGCCGAGGGCCGGGCCGCGAGGGCCGAGCGGCCGCCGAGGACGCCCAGCTGGCGCACGTAGTCGGCCATGTAGTTCAGCTGCGACTCGATCATCAGGATCATGGAGCTGTTGCCGAGCCCGGTGTTCGGGCCGATGATCGTCATCCAGTTCGGGAAGCCCGCCGCCGTCGCCCCGCGCAGCGACTGCATGCCGTCCTTCCACGCCTCCGCCAGGGTCGTGCCCTCGGCCCCGACCACCCGGTCGGCGATCGGCAGGTCCGTGACGTGGAAGCCCGTACCGAAGACGATCGCGTCGACCTCGGTCTCCGTCCCGTCGGCGGCGACCAGCACCGAGCCCCGGATCTCCTTCAGCCCGGAGGCGACCACGTCCACGTTGGGGCGGGCCAGGGCCGGGTAGTAGTCGCTGGAGAGCAGGATCCGCTTGCAGCCGATCCGGTACGACGGCGTCAGGCCGGCCCGCAGCTGCGGGTCCTTGATCGCCCGCGCCATGTTGGCCTTGGCCAGCGACTCGATCAGGCCCAGCTGGTTCGGCCGCTTGGTGAACGCGCTCACCTGGAGCTCCCGGATCCCCCACAGCAGGCCGCGGCGCGCGGCGCGGGTGAAGGGGAGCTGCCGGTGCAGCCAGCGCTCCAGCCCGCTGATCGCCCGGTCGGTGCGCGGCAGGACCCACGGCGCGGTCCGCTGGAACAGCGTCAGGTGCGCCACGTCGGGGGCGATGGCCGGCACGATCTGGATGGCCGAGGCGCCCGTACCGATCATGGCGACCCGCTTGCCGCGCAGGTCGTAGTCGTGGTCCCAGCGGGCGGAGTGGAAGACCTTGCCGGGGAACTCCGCGAGCCCGGGCACCTCCGGCATCCTGGGGTCCGACAGCGGCCCGGTGGCGGAGACGACCACGTCGGCGGTGAAGTCCCCGCCGCTGGTCTCGATCTCCCAGCGCAGCTCAGCCGCGTCCCAGCGCATCATCCGGACCTCGTGGTTCAGCCGGATGTGCGGGCGCAGCCCGAAGGTGTCGGCGACGTGCTCCAGGTAGGCCCGGATGTGGGGCTGCCCGGAGAAGGTGCGGGGCCAGTCCGGGTTGGGCGCGAACGAGAACGAATACAGGTGGGAGGGGACGTCGCAGGCGCACCCGGGATAACTGTTGTCCCGCCAGGTGCCGCCCACCGAGTCCGCCCGCTCCAGCACCACGAAGTCGGTGACGCCCTCGCGGCGCAGCCGGACCGCCGCCCCCAGTCCGCCGAATCCGGATCCGACCACCGCCACGCGCACATGCTCGCCCACGCCCGCCGCCCTTCACAGACTCTGCCAGCAACCACTGGCACGATGGGGAGAGTAGAGCCTCTCCGTACCCATGGGTAGGGGTCTCGCCGGGAAAGTTACCTGCGGTACGCCATAGGCTGCCCGTGTGGCGGACGAACAGACGGTACGCGAATACCGCACGGAGGAGCTGGCCGAGGCGGCCGGCATCCCCGTACGCACCCTGCGCTTCTACCGTGAGCGCAAGCTGCTCCCGCCGCCGCGGCGCGAGGGCCGGATCGCCTGGTACGACGAGCACCACCTGGCCCGGCTGCGCACCATCGCCGCACTGCTGGAACGTGGTCACACGCTCGGCGGCATCGCGGAGCTCACCGCCGCCTTCGAGAGCGGCCGCGACGTCAGCCAGCTCAGCGAGCTGCTCGGGATGGGCTGGTCGGAGGAGACCCCGGTACGCCTGACCCCGGAGGCCCTGGCCGACTACTTCGAGGGCGAGGTCACCCCGGAGAACCTGGCGGCCTCGCTCGCCCTCGGTTACGTCGCGACGGACGGCGACGAGATCGTGCACGTCAGCCGGCGGCTGCTGGACGTCTCCTCCGCCCTGGTCCGCGAGGGCGTACCGCTGGCGGCGGTCCTGGAGACCGGCCGCCGCGTGCGCGCACACGCGGACGCGATGGCCGAGCTGTTCACGGACCTGGTCGCCGCCCACCTCCCGGACGGCGAGGCCGCCCTGACACGGCTGCGCCCACTGGCCAAGAGCGTGGTGGAGGCGGAACTGGCGATGGCGATGGACCGCGCCCTGGCGGCCCGCCGCACCCTCGCGAACACACCCCAGCCGCAGGCCTAGACTCCCGAGCCGTAGACGACGGTCACGGGGGCGTGGTCGGACCAGCGCTCGGGGTGGGTCTCGGCGCGCTCCACGTACCCCTTGACGGCCCGCGCGGCCAGCGCGGGCGTCGCCACGTGCAGGTCGATCCGCCAGCCGGCGTCGTTGTCGAAGGCCCGGCCGCGGTAGGACCACCAGGAGTACGGCCCCTCCTGGTCCGGGTGCAGCGCCCGCACGACGTCGACGTACCCGGCCTCGCCGTAGACCGCCCCCAGCCACTCCCGCTCCTCGGGGAGGAAGCCGGCGTTCTTGCGGTTGGTCTTCCAGTTCTTCAGGTCGGCCTGCTCGTGGCAGATGTTCCAGTCGCCGCAGACCAGCACCTCCCGCCCGTCGGCGGCGGCCCGCTCCCGCAGCCCCTTGAGGTAGGGGAGGAACTCGCCCATGAACCGGTACTTCTCGTCCTGCTTCTCGGTGCCGGCCTCCCCGGAGGGCAGGTACAGGCTGGCGACCGTCAGCCCCGGCAGATCGGCCTCCAGGTACCGCCCGGAGCCGTCGAACTCGGCGCTGCCGAAGCCGACCCGCACCGCCTCGGGCGCGCGCCGCGTGTACACCGCGACCCCGGCCCGCCCCTTGGCGGCCGCGGGCGCGAACACGGCGTGCCAGCCGGCGGCCTCCCGCACCTCCTGCGGGATCTGCACCTCCTCCGCCCGGACCTCCTGCATGCACACCACGTCGGCGTCCGTCTGCGCCAGCCACGGCACGAGGCCCTTCTTGACGGCGGCACGGATGCCGTTCACGTTGACGGAGGTCACGGTGATCACAACAAGCTCCCCAAAGTCGCACAAACGTGGAGCAGGGTACCGGGGCGGGCGCCCGGAGAGCGTGACGCACCACATCCCGGACACACGGCCGTCGATCGACCGTACGATGTTCGAATGTCTACCGGGATCCAGCTCGTCACCGTGCCGTACGACCACCCGGACGCGGTGAAGCTCAACGACCAGGTCCAGCTCGAGTACCAGGTGCGCTACCAGGGTGAGGGCGACGCCACACCCCTGGACCCGGCGATGTTCACCCCGCCCCACGGCCTCTACCTCCTCGCGTACGACGCGCACGGCGCCCCGGTGGCCAGCGGCGGCTGGCGCACGCAGGAGGCGAACGAGGAGGGCTACGCGGACGGCGACGCCGAGCTCAAGCGCATGTACGTCGTCCCGGAGGCCCGCGGCCAGGGCCTGGCCCGCCGCATCCTGACCGCCCTGGAGACCGACGCCCGCGCGGCGGGCCGTACCCGCATGGCCCTGGAGACGGGAGACCAGCAGCCGGAGGCGATCGCCCTCTACCTGTCGAGCGGCTACGAGATCACCCCGGACAAGTTCGGCCTCTACCGCGACTACCCCTCCAGCCGCTGCATGACCAAGCCGCTGGCCCCCTGACGCCTGCCGCCCCCTGCCCCTGCCCCTGACGCTCCGGGCATCCGATTGTCCGGAACGCCCGCCTCCCCGTCGCGCCCCGGGGTACGTTCGATGCCGTCGACGGCGGGCAGGGGGGCTGGAGTGGCATGAGGGGCGAATTCCGCTACCGGGCCGAGCGCACGGCGCTGGCCCTGATGGCCGCGTCGGGCATCGTCGTCCTGCTGGCCGACCTGCTCGGGTGGCTCGACGCGCTGGCCCCCGGCGGCGCGCTGCCGAAGGTCACGCTGCTGATCCTCAGCACGGTCACCGTGTTCCTGCTGCTGGAGATCGACCGGCTGCGCAAGCTCGACGACGTCCAGGCGCAACTGGCCCGGCTGGACGGCAACATCCAGGCGCAGCTGTCCAAGCTGGACATCGACGCGGTCGCGCAGCGCCTGAAGCGGGAGCGCTACGCCGGCCTGGTCCGCGTGCACCGCCGCTTCCCCGAGGAGGAGTTCAACGCCTTCGTCGAGCGCGCCGGGCGGGAGGTGGTCATCCTGCAGACCTGGATCCCCAACCTCCACCACCTCGTGCGGTCCCTGGAGAAGGCGATCGTCGACCAGCGGGTCCCGGTGCGCGTGATGCTGCTCCACCCGCACTCGCCGGTGGCGGGACTGCGCGACGAGGCGCTGCGGACCGTGCGCGACCCCGCGCTCGCCACCGACGTACGGGCGAGCGTCGAAGGCTGCCTGGCCGGCCTCGCCGAGCTGGCCCGCGGCTGCCGGGCACAGGACCGGGCACTGCTCCGGGTCCGGGTGTACAACTCCCTGCCGTCCATCGCCGTGTTCAAGGCCGACGAGCACTACCTGGTCAGTTCGTTCCTGCACGGGCAGCTCGCCATCGACTCCACCCAGCTGGAGATCGAGGGCGAGGACACCGTGATGGGCGAGGAGGTCCAGCGGGAGCTCGCCACGCTGTGGGCCATCGGCAGGGACGTGGACCTCGGGGACTGGCGCGGCTCGATCGGAAGCATCACCCTCTGATCCACGGAAGGCACGGCCATGGACGGTACGGACACCCTCACTGCCCTCGACGCGTTCGAGGACGCCCTGATCGAACGGTTCGAGCGGCACCCGGTCCTGGCCGGCATCGACGGGCTCACGGACGAGGACTTCACCGCGGTCCTGCTCCAGCGCCGCTTCGTCTCGCTGGCGTTCACACCGTCGTACGACCTGGCGATCGACCTGCTGCGCGACGAGGCGGGGCTGCGGATCGCCCGGATCATCCTGCGCGAGGAGTACCCGGACGCCCACGGCCACACCCCCTCGCACCGCGAGGACATGACACGGGACCTGTACCGGCTCGGGGTCTCCCGGGCGGCCCTGGTGGCGTCCCGGCCGACGGCCGCGACGCGGCGGGTGATCGAGGACACCCTGGAACTGATCGCCGACGCGGGCGGCCACCCCGACGCCGACCTGCGCCTGCTGACGATCCTGCGCTTCTGGGGTGAGGTCCTGGTCTCGGTCGAGTACGGCCGGCTGTGGGAACGGATGGGCCGGCACCTGACGCGCGAGGGCGAGACGCGCTCCCGCTTCTACTACCCCCACCACGTCCACGACGCGAAGTCCCACTCCCTGGCGACGGTGTCCCTGCTCTCGGGCACCCACTCCGACCGCCTGGCCACCCGCATCACCGAACTCCTGGCCCGCGAGGAATCGACGGCCGCCTTCAGGGAACTGGAGGAACGCGCCCTGGCCCTCAAGACGGCGTTCTACGACCAGTTCCTCCCCACACCCGGAACCTGAGACCCCGCCGGTACCGCCCGGCCTCGCCCGTCCGGGATCCCGTCCCCCCTTTCTCGACCAGCACTTGTAACGTTCGGCCGTTCGGCGGCACTGACGGGTATGAGCCATGACGAGGAAGGGCTGAACACCATGTCTGTCGAGACGATCGAGACCGTTCCCACCTGCGCCTACCCCGGCTGCACCCACACGCCCGAGCCGCAGGCGCCCGGCGCCGAGGGACCGGCCTCGCGCTACTGCGACCACCCCGACCACAACGCCCTCGGCGCGTTCCGGAAGTTCCGTGCCAAGCGGCAGCAGCGCAAGGAGGACAAGCGCGCGGCGGCCGAGGCCAGGAAGGCGGCCGAGGAGGCGGCGAACGGTGCTGCGCAGGCGGCAGCGGCGGCCCCGGTCGCCGGGCAGTCGTGGCCCGCCTCCTCCGTCCCCGGGGCCGAGGTCGTCGCCCAGGAGCACGGCCACGCCCCCGCCGCCGAGGCCGCCGAGCCCGCCCCGGCCGCAGCCGTGCACGGTGGGACCGCCCCGGTGGAGGAGGCCATGGAGGCCATGGAGGCGATGGAGGCGGTGGAGGCGATGGAGGCCGTGGCTTCCCTCGCGATGGCCGAGTGCGGCGACGGAGCCCAGTCCCGCGACACCGTCGTCGCGCTCATCAAGCAGCTGTCCGCCGATCTCCCCTCCTACATCGAGGAGTTGGCGATCATCACCGACTCCGCGGCCGCCGAGGCCCGCATCGAGACGGTCACCCGCGCCGCCGCGCAGCGCATCCTCGCCGCCGAGGAGCGCGCCACGCTCGCCGAGGAGGCGGCCGACATGGCCGTCGCCGCGCTCGACGCCGCGACCGACAAGTTCGCCGAGGAGACCACCGCGATCCGCGAGGAGGCCGCGCACAAGGTCGCCGACGCCGAGTTCATCCGGGCCGAGCTGGAGCGCTACCGCGAGCGCGTCAGCATGCTCGAGGTCCGCCTCGACACCGTCCGCGACGAGGCCGACGAGCTGCGCCGCGCCCGCGTGGCCGCCCCCGTGGCCGCGAACTCCCCGGCCACGCCCGCCGAGCAGGCGCACCCCGCCGAGAGCTGCTGAGTGCTGTAGCCGGACCGGAGCGGCGGACGTTCATCTGTAACGTTCGCCGCTCTTTCCGTCTCTGAACACCCAGCACCCCGAAGACCCGAGAAGGAACGGAAGAACCCTCATGTGCCGCAGCAAGCGCCGTAACACCGCCCTCTGGATCACCACCGCCGCCGTTGTCGTCCTGGCAGCCGTCGGGCTGTACCTCTTCCAGCCCTGGAAGCTGTTCACCACGGACCGCGTGGACGAGGCGCCTCCGGCGGCCGCCGGCCAGCAGCCCGGCGCGGTCGAGCAGGTGGCGAAGGGGGCGTTCGTCTCGCACGAGCACGAGACCAGCGGCGCGGTCGAGATCCAGCGGCTCGCCGACGGGACGGCGACCCTGCGCCTGACGAACCTGCGCACCTCCGACGGTCCGGCCCTGCACGTGTGGCTCAGCGACCAGCCGGTCAAGAAGGACGGCGGCAGCAACCTCGACGACGGCAAGCACATCGACCTCGGCAGCCTCAAGGGCAACGAGGGCAACCAGAACTACGCGATCCCGGCCGGTACCGACCTGAACAAGTTCTCCACGGTGGCCATCTGGTGCGAGCGCTTCAGCGTCTCCTTCGGTGCTGCCGAGCTGAAGCAGCGCGCGTGACGGAGCCGGGCCGAGCCGAAAGGCCGCGGAAGAGCCGAGGAGCGGGTGGCGTATCGCCACCCGCTCCTCGGCTTTCCGGATCCTCCCGGACGGACCGCCGCCCCCCCTACGACACCAGGATCGGGATGAGCAGCGCCACGCAGGCGGTCAGGCTCCACAGCGCGGGCGCCGCGCTCAGCGTCTGCGCGTGACGCGCCGCCGCCCGCGCCGCGACCGCCTCGCTGCGGGACTGGTGCCACGGGCCGACCCGCTCCTCCAGCCGCTGGTACACCAGGCCGAGCACGGCGCCGTAGGCGAGGTGGCCGACGAGCGAGGGGAAGGACTGGGCCAGCGCGCCGGCGCCCCACCGGGGTGCCCCGCCGAGCAGGACGGGAAGCAGCGTCAGGTTGCCCAGGATCCACCAGAGGAAGCCGTACGAGGCCCCCCAGCCGATGCCCGAGGCCGGGTCGAAGCTGCGCCGGCGGAAGAGGACCGCGTACGTGACGCCCACGACCTGCGAGATCAGCAGGTGGATGACGAGGCCCACGGCCTCGGACCCCGAGCCGACCAGGGTGGCGACGGCCGGCAGGAAGCCCACCGCGACCATGACCCCGGTGAAGACCGCGCCGCCGGCCAGGCCGGCGACGACGCCGTGCCAGACCGAGATCACCCGTCCTCCGGCCAGGCGCCCTTCGAGGACGTGCCGCACGTCGTCCGAGAACACCGCCCGGGACAGGCCGCCCAGCCAGCCGGTGAGCAGAGCCGTACCGGCGCCCAGCAGAAGCAGGCCGGGCAGGGACGCCACCGCGGTGCGCACCGCGTCCGGCGTCCACTCCAGGCCCCGGCCGGCCAGCAGGGGCGCGGCCGTCACGGACGCGAGCACCCACCACGCGAAGCCGAAGGCGGCGCCGCGCACCAGGGCCGGGCCACCGCCCTCGCCGGGGTCGCCGAAGACCACCGCGTACGAGGCGCCGAGCAGCACCCCGACGATCAGCCCGTTCCAGCCGATCTGCAGCCCCGAGGCGACGACCAGCCCGGCGACCGACGCGCGCACCAGGATTCCGGGCCCGATCCGGCGTTCCCCGCGGGCCAGCAGCGCGAGGGCGGCGGCCGTGACCGCTCCGTAGGCCAGGTGGCCGAGCAGGCTGGGGATCAGCGCCTGCGCGGTCGCGACGTCCCAGGCCACCGGCCTGCCGAGCAGGAGCGGCAGGAGCGTCAGCGGGCCGAAGAACCACCACAGCACGCCGTACGCGAGCCCCCAGAACAGCAGCTCGCGCTGGCGCGCCACGAGGAGCCCGAACACGGCCCCGACGATCGCGGCGATCAGCAGGTGGACGGCGAAGCCCACGGCGGACGAGTCGGTTCTGACGATGGCCGCGACGGTGGGCAGGAATCCGATCTGCACCATCACCCCGCCGAAGACCAGTCCTCCCGCGAGGCCGGCCAGGGCTCCGAGTCCGGCGTTACGCATGACGCTCCTCCTTCTTCGAAACGGTCGAGCTGGTCGAGAGGGCGATGTCCCGGGGGAAGACGAGGTCGAGCGTCCAGTCGACGAGGACCCGCAGCCGCTTCTCCACACCGGGCAGCTTGCTCAGATAGACCCCGCGCCACAGGACCCAGGCGAGGAACCCGGAGACCCGGCGCCCGCCGATCTCGCCGGCGGCCGTACGGTGCCCCAGCGAGACCAGCACGCCGAGCCCGCCGAAGCGGAACGGGACGGGACGGCGGCCACCGAGGACCGCGGCGATGTTCCGCGCCACCGCCTTGCCCTCGCGGATCGCGTGCTGCGCGGTCGGCGGGTAGAAGCCGCCCGCCGGGTCGGGGATCCGCGCGCAGTCGCCCAGCGCCCACAACCCGGGTGCGCCGGGGACCCGCAAGGTGGATTCCACCGCGACCGGCCCGCCGGTCTCCGGCGCGATCTGACGCACCAGCGGGTTCGGCCGGTTGCCCGCCGTCCAGGCCAGGGTCCGGGTGGGGATGGTCTCGCCGGAGTTCAGCGTGATGTCCCCGGCGGTGGCCCGGCTCACCCGCGCGCCCAGACGGAACTCGACGCCCCGCCCGCCGAGTTTGCGCTGCGCGTAGGCGCCGAGCTCGGGCGACAGCTCCGGCAGCAGCCGCTCCCCCGCGTGCACGATCACGAACCGGGGCCGCAGCCCGTGCAGGCGCGGGTAGAGGTGGAGCACGTCATGGACGAGGTCGAAGAGTTCGGCCACCAGCTCCGTACCGGCGAATCCACCGCCCGCCACCACGAAGGTCAGCAAGCGGGCCTGCTCGGCCGGGTCCGGCTCCAGATCGGCCTGCTCCAGCGCGCCCAGGACGTGGCCGCGCAGCGCCGTCGCGTCCTCGATGGACTTCATCGGGAAGGCGTGCTCGGCCACTCCCGGCAGGTCGAAGAAGTGCGGTACCCCGCCGACCGCGAGGACCAGGTGGTCGTACGGGACGCGGAGCATCCCGTCCTTGCCGACGGAGACGTACGCGCTGCGCGCCTGCGTGTCGATGGAGGCCACCCGCCCGTGCAGGAAGGAGGCGTGGTCGAGCCCGACCCGCACGGGGGCGCTGACGTGCCTGGCCTCCACCGTGCTGGAGGCGACGCCGACGAGGAGCGGGGTGAAGAGCAGGAAGTTCGACTCGCTGATCAGCGTCACATGGGCGTCGAGCCCACGGCCGATCCGCCGGTCCAGTTCGCGCGCGGCCCCGACCCCGCCGAAGCCACCGCCGACGATCACCACATGGGGTTTGGCCCGCTGGGGTGCCGGGCGCGGCGGGAACCAGGTCGACAGGGCGTGGAAGGCGAGCCCGGTGATCGCGCCGGACAGGGCGGCGCCGACGAGCTCGGGGAAGCGCGCCACGGCCACCGCGATCGACCACGACGGCGTGTCCCCCTCCAGGACGGGGACGAGGGTGAGGGTCCAGGTCACCCAGTCGAGCAGGCCGATGAGCAGTCCGACGGAGAAGGCCGAGCCGTTGCTCTGCCGGTGCTCGCCGAAGAGGAGGCCGAGCACGGCTCCCAGCACCACCGTGTGCCCGGCCCACTGGATCCACGGCGGGTCCGTCGCGAGCGCGACGACCACACCGCCGGGCAGTCCGGCGACGACGCCGAACAAGAGTCTTCTGAGCAGAGTCATGCACGTTCAGAGCGGCCTCGCCGCCGATGCGTTACACGTCCCGCTGCCAGTCCCGGAAGGCGGACAGGAGACTGCTGCGGGCGTCCGACGAGATGCCGTCCGGGGTCAGTTCACCCGTGGCGGCGATCGTCTGACGGAACTGGTCGAGGTAGTTCTCGCACCCGGAGCACTCCGCGAGGTGCTCGATGAAGCGCCGCTCGTCCCCTTCGGACAGCGCGCCGTCGAGGAACTCGGTCACCAGCTCCACGAAGTCGTTGCAGTTCACGCGCGTTCCCTCCCGCCTGCGACGCCCTGGGCACCGGACAAGTACGACTCCAGCTTACGGCGCAGCAGGGCCCTGCCCCGATGGAGGAGGACACGCTGGTTCCCGGGCGAGATCTCCAGGAGCGAACACACCTCGTCGGATCCGTACCCGGCGACGTCGCGCAGGGTGATCACGGTACGGAGGCGGGGCGGGAGCTCGTCGATCGCCTCCGCGATCATCTCGCGGACCTCGCCGCGCAGCACGTGGTCCTCGGGGACGTGCCAGGGCCGCGGTTCCTGCCCGGCGACCCAGTGCCCGGCGTGGGGCTCACCGGGGGCGCGGAAGCGCTCGGCGTCGACCGTGGGCCCTTCCTCCTCCGGCAGCAGGCTGGCGAAGGGGACGGTCCTGCTCTCCTTCGTGCCGCGCGCCTTGGCGGTGTTGACGAGGATCCGGTACACCCACGTCTTCAGGGACGCGCGGCCCTCGAAGCCGTCGATGCCCCTGATGACCGCCAGCCAGGTGTCCTGGACGGCCTCCTCGGCGGAGTCCTTGGTCGACACGAACGACATGGCGAGCCGGAGCATGCCGCCCGACCAGGAGTCCAGGACCAGGGCGAACGCCTCCTCGTCACCGGCGCGGAGGCGCTGCACCAGGACGTCGTCCGGGGGCAGTTCGCGTGGGCCCGCCATTGTTCTCTCCTTGCCGGACGTCAACTGGAAGCGCCAGCCTAGGGCAGCGGAACGGGTGCGGGCACAAGCGGGGGCGTTCGTTCATCCGAACTCCTTCGTGGATACCCCCACCTCTAGGTGGGGGAGGAAACGAAGCGCCTGCGGAGCAGGGCGAGGAACTGCGATTCGCCCCCGGGGCGGATCGCAGTGCTCTGACCCGCAGGTTTTGATCCTTACCTGTAGTCCCACTAGCTTGTGAGCGTGACCACGGCTCATGTGAAGCGGGCCTTCAAGTACCGCTTCCATCCCACGGACGAGCAGGCAGCGGAGCTGTCGCGCACCTTCGGGTGTGTCCGGAAGGTCTACAACCTGGCGCTCGCCGCCCGCACCGAGGCGTGGGCTGTGCGTCAGGAGCGGGTCAACTACAACGCCACGTCGGCGATGCTGACCGTGTGGAAGAAGACCGGGGAACTGGCGTTTCTCAATGAGGTCTCCTCCGTGCCGTTGCAGCAGTGCCTTCGGCACTTGCAAGTGGCGTTCACCAACTTCTTCGCGCAGCGGGCCCAGTACCCGCGTTTCAAGTCGCGGAAGAAGTCCCGGAAGTCCGCCGAGTACACCACCAGCGGTTTCCGGTTCCGTGACAGCAGCCTGACTCTGGCGAAGATGGCGGAGCCTTTGGCCATCGTCTGGCACCGGCCTCTGCCTGAGGGGGCGTCCCCGTCCACGGTGACCGTGTCGCAGGACGCGGCCGGACGCTGGTTCGTGTCGATGCTGTGCGAGGACCCCGCCGTTGAGCCGCTCCCGGCCACGGATACGGCGGTCGGTGTGGATGTCGGCCTGGACCACCTGCTGACCCTCTCCACCGGAGAGAAGATCACCAACCCCCGGCACGAACGCACCGACCGTGCCCGGCTCGCCAGGGCCCAGCGGCAGCTCGCCCGCAAGGCCAGGGGTGAGGGAACCAACCGGGCCAAGGCCCGGCGCAAGGTCGCGAAGATCCACGCCCGCATCGCCGACCGTCGCCGTGACGTACTGCACAAGCTGACCACCCGACTCGTCCGCGAAAACCAAGTGGTCGTGATCGAGGACCTGACCGTGCGCAACATGGTCAGGAACCACAGCCTCGCCCGGGCGATCTCGGACGCGGCCTGGCACCAGTTCCGCACGATGCTCGAATACAAGGGCCGGTGGTACGGGCGGGAAGTCGTGGTCGTGGACCGCTTTTTCCCCTCCTCCAGGCTGTGCTCGGCTTGCGGCACTGTGCAGGGCAGGATGCCGCTGCATGTTCGCACCTGGACGTGCGGCTGCGGCACCACCCACGACCGCGACGTGAACGCGGCGAAGAACCTTCTGGCGGCCGGACTGGCCGTGTCTGCCTGTGGAGCCGGTGTAAGACCCCAACGACGTACGTCGGGCGGGCAGTCGGTGATGAAGCAGGAAGCTTCCCGGCGTGAGCCGAGAAGCCCCCGCCTCTAGGCGGGGGAGTGTCACCTCCCCGTCAGAACCTTCACGGCCGGCGGCCGGTGAGGTCACTCGCGCGGCACGCTGCGGAACGCTCCGAGGAGTTGGTCGCGTGCCGCGAAGGACAGGCCCGGGCCCTGCACGGCAGCCACCGCCGCGACGGTCTGCCGGAACTGGCCGAGGTAGGTCTCGCAGCCCTCGCACCGCGCCAGGTGGACGAGACAGCTCAGCTCGGCCGGCTCGCTCATTGAGCCGTCGAGGAACTCGGTCACCAACTCCACGAACTCGGCACAGTTCATGACACCTGCCTGTTCTCGTGCGGCGGACGGACGGTCGGACAATCGGTCGGTCGGTCGGCAAACGCCGAGATCCCGCCCCGCCTTCCGGCGGAACGGGATCTCATGACGTTCCCGAGAGCTACTCGCGAACTGTCGTTTGTGGACCTGTGGGGATTTGAACCCCAGACCCCCTCGATGCGAACGAGGTGCGCTACCAGACTGCGCCACAGGCCCTTGCGACGTGTGAAACATTAGCATCCCATCCGGGAGGCTCCAAAATCCGTTCCCCGCAGGTCACGTCAGGCGGTGCTTCACTCGTTCGCGGCCCGGGGGCGGTCGTCGCTCTCGTACTGGTCGAAGAGCGGCGTACGGCCGCGGTCGCGGCCGCGGCGCGGGGCCGGAGGTTCGGCCTTGCGGTCCGGGGCGGCGTCGTCCGGGGCGGGCCGCTGGGCGCGCAGCCGGGGTTCGGTCGGCTCCGCCGTGCTGGAGCGGGACGCGCTCCAGCCGTCCGGGGCGACCGGGCCGGTGGCGCGCGGGGCGACGGGCGCGGTCACGTACGTCGGGAGCGGGACCGGGACGGGCTCCCAGCTGTCACCCCGGGCCGGGCCGCGCTCACGCTCGCGCTGCTGGTCCACCCACTCGGCGTGGTCGGTCTGCTCGACCAGCGCGCGCCGGCCGGCCTCCTGCGGGGAGACCGGTGGGGCGGGGTCCGGGTCGGGGCCCGCGGCGGCCTCCGGCTCACGGCGGCGCGCGCGGCCGCTGTCGGGGTTCTCGCGCAGCCGGCGCGCGGCGGCCTCGGCCCGGCGCCGGTCCATGGTGAACGCGAAGCGCCGCCGCTCCTGGATCCGCAGGTGCACGATGTACGCGCTGAGCAGCACCGCCGGGACCGCCGGCGCCCACAGCAGGCGCAGGCCGCCGACCGCCGCGACGATCGCGCCGAGCGTGAAGGTGAGGAAGAGGATCGCGGTGGTCCGCCGGCGGCGGGCGAGGACCTGGAGGCGCTGTTCGCGCCGGGCCCGCTCCACCCGCTCGACCGCCGCGGATCTCGGTTCCGGCCGGGTCGGAGGCACGGCGTTGGCCCGGGCGTCGGCGTCGACGGAATTCACCAACTCCGTCGCGGCGTCCGGGTCCGCGGGGGGCTCCGCCTCCTCGTCACCGCGCTCACGCAGGCCCTTGGCGTAACGGCGCTCCATTCCCGCCCGTCCGGAAAGAAGCCGGATGGCGGTGGAGAAGCGTTCCGTCGGACGGGCCTCGTTCAGCTCGTCCTGCCTCCGGAGCCACATGGGCACCAAGTAGGCGGCCCAGGCCCCGACAATGACTGCGTAGATGAGGCCGCTGCTGCTCACACCTCACACCGTAGAGGGGTACGGGCAAGGGCATCGGCCAATTGGGCCGGTGTGTCGCACGATCTGGCTGATATCACGGACTTTTTTTGTGACTTCTCGGATCAGGTTATGGGCGAATCACCTCCGAAGCCGTCCACAATTCGAACGCAATTCGAACAGATACCTGGGCCCGTCGGCCCTATTTCTGCGGGGTGCCCCGGCGGCGCGCCCGGTGCCAGCGGTGCAGCAGCCCCTCCGGCACCTCCTCCGCCGTCAGCGCGTAGACCAGGTGGTCGCGCCAGGCGCCGTCGATGTGCAGGTAGCGGGGCCGCAGCCCCTCCTCCCGGAAGCCGAGCTTCTCCACCACCCGGCGGCTGGGGCCGTTCTCCGGGCGGATGCAGACCTCGATCCGGTGCAGGCCGACCTTGTGGAAGCAGTGGTCCACGGCGAGCGCGACCGACGTCGGCATGACGCCGCGGCCGGCCACCTCGCGGTCGACCCAGTAGCCGACGTGCCCCGCGCACATCGAACCCCAGGTGATCCCGGCCACCGTCAGCTGCCCGACCAGCCGGCCCTGGTACTCGATCACGAAGGGCAGCATCCGCCCCGCGTTCGCCTCGGCCCGCAGGTGGCGGACCATCTGGCGGTACGTCGGACGCTGGATCACCGGTCCCCACGGGGCGGGCGGCGGGATCGTCGCCTCCCACGGGCGCAGCCAGTCCCGGTTGCGCCGGTTCACCTCGCGCCAGGCGCGCTGGTCGCGCAGCTTTATCGGCCGGAGTGTGACATCGCCGTCCGTCAGCACCACCGGCCAGGAGGGTCCGTTCAGCTCTGGCTCCCGGAGGCGGCGGGCCGGGGATGGTCACCGCCGCGGAGCTGGTCCACGGCGTGCGGCAGGATCCGGGACAGCACGGTGAGCCCGTCCCGTACGCCGCCGGTCGACCCCGGCAGGTTCACGATCAGGGTACGTCCGGCCACGCCCGCCAGGCCCCGGGACAGGGCCGCCGTGGGCACCTTGGCGAGGTTCTCGGCGCGGATCGCCTGCGGGATGCCGGGGACCTCGTAGTCCAGCACCCGCGCGGTCACGTCCGGGGTCCGGTCGGTCGGCGAGATGCCGGTCCCGCCGGTGGTGAGGATGACGTCGTACCCGGCGGCCACGCCCTCGCGCAGGGCCCGGCCCACCGGGTCGCCGTCGGGGACGACCCGGGGGCCGTCGACGGCGAAGCCCAGGCGGGTGAGGCCCTCGGCGAGCACCGGCCCGCCCTTGTCCTCGTACACACCGGCCGAGGCGCGGTTGGATGCCGTGATCACCAGGGCCCGCGGGCCGGGCACGGCGGGCTCGGCGGGCGCACCGGGCGCCGCGGGAGCGGCGGCCTCCACACCGTGGCTGTGGCTGTGGACCTCGCCGCCCCGGGGAGTCACGCGCGCGTCCAGTCGCCGGACTTGCCGCCGGTCTTCTCCTCGACGCGGACGTCGGTGATCACCGCACCCTTGTCCACCGCCTTGACCATGTCGATCACGGTCAGCCCGGCCACCGCGACCGCGGTCAGGGCCTCCATCTCCACGCCCGTACGGTCGGTGGTCTTCACCGTGGCGAGGATCTCCACCGCGTCGTCCGCGACGGTCAGGTCGACCTTGACGCCCGAGACGGCCAGCGGGTGGCACAGCGGGATCAGGTCCGGGGTCTTCTTCGCCCCCATGATCCCGGCGATGCGCGCGGTGGCGAGGGCGTCGCCCTTGGGCACCCCCTCGCCGCGCAGCAGCTCGATCACCCGGGGAGCGACGAGGACGCGTCCGCTCGCGCGGGCCGTCCGGGTGGTGACCGCCTTCTCGGAGACGTCTACCATCCGGGCCGCGCCGGCCTCGTCGATGTGGGTCAGCCTGCTGTGGGTACTCATCGCTGTGCCGCTCCCGCTCTGGGCCTCGCGGAGGCCTGTGTGGTGCAACACGCTACCGGCACCGGGCGCATCTCAGCCGAGCAGGACCACTTCCAGCTCGGTCCCCGGCTCCACCGATGTGACGTCCTCCGGTACGACCAGCAGGGAGTCGGCGTGGGCGAGGGCCGCGATCAGGTGGGAGCCCGATCCGCCGACCGGGGCGACCGTCCCGCTCTCGGCGTCGTACGTGCCGCGCAGGAACTGGCGGCGGCCGGCCGGGGAGCGCAGCGGCCCGTCGGACTTCACGAGGGCGCGTACGACCGGACGGGAGACGTCCGGCAGGCCCATCAGCGCCCGGATGGCGGGCCGGACGAACAGCTCGAAGGAGACGTACGAGGAGACCGGGTTGCCCGGCAGCGCGAGCAGCGGCGTGTGGTCGGGGCCGACCGTGCCGAAGCCCTGGGGCTTGCCCGGCTGCATGGCGAGCTTGCGGAAGTCCATCCGGGTGGCGTCGACGTCCTCGTCGCCCGCGCCCTCGCCGGACGCGCCGCCGACGCCGCTCGCGCCCGTCCCCGCGGCCGCCCCCGACAGGGCCTCCTTGACCACGTCGTACGCCCCGACGCTGACCCCGCCCGTGGTGACCAGCAGGTCCGCGCGGATCAGCTGGTCCTCGATGGCGGCGCGCAGCGTGTCGGCGTCGTCGGCGACCGCGCCGACCCGGTAGGCGATGGCGCCCGCGTCCCGCGCGGCGGCGGCGAGCGCGAAGCTGTTGGAGTCGTAGATCGTGCCGGAGGCCAGCGCCTCCCCCGGCTGGACCAGCTCGCTGCCGGTGGACATCACCACCACGCGCGGGCGCGGGCGGACCCGTACGGTGCCCCGCCCGATGGCGGCCAGCAGCGCGATCTGCGGCGGGCCCAGGACCGTACCGGCGGCCAGCGCCAGATCGCCGGCCTGGACGTCGCTGCCGCGCGCGCGGACGTGCGCCCGCGCCTCGGCCGCCCGGTGCACCCGGACCTCGCCGCCGGCGCCCTGGGGGGCGGCGCTGGCGGGCGTCATGCCCGCGGCGGCGCCGCCGCCGGTGCCGCCGTCGGTCCATTCGACCGGTACGACGGCCTCCGCGCCCGGCGGCAGCGGCGCGCCGGTCATGATCCGGGCCGCCTGACCGGGGCCGACGGTGGGCAGCTCGCCGCTGCCCGCCGCCACGTCCCCGACGACCGTGAGCACCGCGGGGAACCCCTCGCTCGCACCCTGGACATCGGCCGTGCGGACGGCGTAGCCGTCCATGGAGCTGTTGTCGAAGGGCGGCAGGGCGACGGGCACGGTCACGTCCTCGACCAGGACACAGCCCTGGGCGTCGAGCAGCTGGAGCTCGATGGGCTCCAGCGGCCGGACGGCGGCGAGGATGTCCGCGAGGTGCTCGTCCACCGACCAGAGGCGCTGGCGGTCGGTGTCCTGCGGTGCGGGGCTGGTCAAGGTGCTACATCTCCTCCGTGACGTAACGGTGAAGCCAGGTGCGGAACTCCGGGCCCAGGTCCTCACGCTCGCACGCGAGGCGGACGATGGCCCGCAGGTAGTCGGCGCGGTCCCCGGTGTCGTAGCGACGGCCCCGGAAGACCACACCGTGCACCGGACCGCCCACGGTCTCGTCGGCGGCCAGCTTCTGCAGGGCGTCGGTGAGCTGGATCTCCCCACCGCGGCCCGGCTCGGTCTCCCGCAGTATGTCGAAGATCGCGGGGTTGAGGACATAGCGCCCGATGACCGCGTAGTTGCTGGGCGCGTCGGCCGCGTCCGGCTTCTCGACCAGACCGGTGATCCGGACGACGCCGTCCTCGTCGGTGGCCTCGACGGCGGCGCAGCCGTAGAGGTGGATGTTCTCCTGCGGGACCTCCATGAGCGCGATGACGGTGCCGCCGGTGCGCTGCTGGACGGCGACCATCTGCTGGAGCAGTGGGTCGCGCGGGTCGATCAGGTCGTCGCCGAGGAGAACCGCGAAGGGCTCGTGGCCGACGTGCGGGGCGGCGCAGAGCACGGCGTGGCCCAGGCCCCGCGGGTCGCCCTGGCGGACGTAGTGCATGGTGGCGAGGTCGCTGGATTCCTGGACCTTCTTCAGGCGCTCGTCGTCGCCCTTGGCGACGAGCGCCGATTCCAGCTCGTAGTTCCGGTCGAAGTGGTCCTCGAGCGGACGCTTGTTACGTCCAGTGATCATGAGTACGTCGTCCAGGCCGGCGGCGACGGCCTCCTCGACCACGTACTGGATGGCCGGCTTGTCCACGACGGGGAGCATTTCCTTGGGCGTGGCCTTCGTCGCGGGGAGGAAGCGAGTGCCGAGGCCCGCGGCCGGAATGACGGCCTTGGTGATCACGGGGTGCAACTGAGTCATGGGCAGAACGATAGTGGGTACCGGAAGGTGAATCCCTGGTTCCGGTGTTTTCATCCGTTTACGTGCATATAGGGAAGGATTTCTGAGGTCACCGTGGAAGAGAACCCGACCGCCAAGGCGCGGTTGCGCCGCGAACTGCTCGCCGCCCGCAGGGCGTTGTCCCCTCAGGAGACCGCCGACGCCGCCGTGGCGCTGGCCCGCCGGGCCCTGGAGCTGCCCGAGCTGGCGGGCGCGGGCACCGTCGCGGCGTACGTCTCGGTGGGCGCCGAGCCGGGCACGCGGGACCTGCTGGACGCCCTGCGCCGGCGGGGGACGCGCGTCCTGCTGCCCGTCCTGCTGCCCGACAACGATCTGGACTGGGCGCCGTACGACGGACCGGGCTCGCTCGCCGAGACGGCGCACCCGGGGAAGATGCGGCTGCTGGAGCCGGCGGGCCTGCGGCTGGGGCCGCGGGCGGTGACGGGCGCCGACGCGGTCCTGCTGCCGGGCCTGGCGGTGGACGGGCGCGGGATGCGGCTGGGCCGCGGCGGCGGCAGCTACGACCGGGTCCTGGAGCGGCTCCGGAAAGCCGGCGCCCACCCCGCGCTGGTGGTGCTCCTCTACGACCACGAGGTGGTCGCGCGGGTCCCGGAGGAACCGCACGACCACCCCGTGCAGGCTGTGGCGACCCCGTCGGGGGTGCGCCGGTTCGGCGGGCGGGCGCCTACGGCTTCAGCGTGAGCGTGTCCACCGTCGCCTTGTCGACCGCCTCCTTGCCGAAGGGCCACTCCAGGAGCTCGCCCTTGGCCCACATGTCGGTCTGGTCCGTGTAGTGGGAGTGGTACGCGTGCCCGCTGGCGCCGGTCAGGTTGATCCAGCGGGACTTGTCCAGGTC
The DNA here is from genome assembly GCF_055582305.1 of Streptomyces sp. NPDC042102. Taxonomy (NCBI): domain Bacteria; kingdom Bacillati; phylum Actinomycetota; class Actinomycetes; order Kitasatosporales; family Streptomycetaceae; genus Streptomyces; species Streptomyces sp. NPDC042102. Next base: position 142,939 of record NZ_JBVJDL010000006.1, on the reverse strand, counting down.
GTTGAGGTTCACGACCATCCGCATCGACGGCACCCAGGTGACCCCGTAGCCGCCGGCCGCGTTCCAGCCGGTGGCGTTGACCGTGGCCTCGCCGCCGCCCACGTTCCAGGGACCCCGGTTGAGCAGCCACTGCATGAAGCCGGGGCCCTCGGTGCCGATGGTCTGGTTCTTGAGCATCAGCTGGTGCAGGCGGCCCCAGCTCCAGTCGGCGGGGTCCTTGCCGAGCTTGGCGGTCAGCTCCCAGCGGGCGTCCTTCATGGCCCGCGCGAACAGCTCGTCACGGGTGGTGGTGGCCGGCTGGTTGCGGGCCGCGGGCGTGGCCCACCAGGCCGACTTCTCGTCCTTGACCAGGCGGCGGACCACCTCGAACCAGCGGTCGCCGCCGTCCGGCTGCGCGGAGTCGGAGTCGCGCTGGCCGCACTCGCGGACCACCTTGGACAGGTCGTCGTTCGGGCCGGAGCTCTCGTCGTGGACGTTCAGGCAGCTGCCCTCGACCCGCAGCTCCTTGGGCATCTTGTCGCCGAAGGACAGCTTGAGGATGTTGCGCCAGACCGCGTTGAAGTACGCGGCCGCCGCCGAGTCGGGCTCCTGCGTGTAGTTCCAGCCGTCGAGCAGCTTCTGCGCGGAACGCACGTTCGGGTCGCTGATCTGGATCTTCGACAGCATCGGGGTCAGCAGCGCGGCGATCTCGCTGCTGTTGTCCATCTGCATGGTCCGCATGTCGTCGGTCGAGATCTTGCCGCCGTCCTTGACCTTCGCCTCGATGAGGTCGTTGATCCGCTGGCTGCGGGCGCCGTAGCCCCAGTCGGTGGTCAGCAGGTACGGGTACTTGCCCGGGCCGGACTCCACGACCGCCTGGTTGGCGGTGACGATGTAGCCGCGGGTGGGGTTGAGCTCCCAGGGCATCTCGTTCTGCGGGATGTAGCCGGCGTTGCCGTCCGTGCCGCCCTTCCAGGCGAACTTGGAGTCCCAGCCCGGGGCGGGCATGCGGCCGTCGCCCTGGTTGCGGATCGGGATGCGGCCGGGGGCCTGGTAGCCGACGTTGCCGCCGTTCGGGCCCTTGCCGTCGGCGTAGATCAGGTTCTGCGAGGGCACGTCGAACTCGGCCGCGGCCGCCCGGAACTCGGGGAAGGTCTTCGCGCGGTTGAGCTTGAACACCGCGTCCATCGACTTGCCCGGGTCGAGCGCCGTCCAGCGCAGGGCGACGGCGTAGCCCTCACCGCGGTCGGGGGCGGAGCTGGCGACGGGGGCACGGGTGCCGACCGCGTCGAGCTGCTCGTTGCGGTCGGAGACCAGCGGACCGTTGTTCGTGGTCCGCACGGTGATCTTCTTCTCGCCCTCGCCGGCGACCTTGATGACCTCTTCACGGGTGGTGAAGGGGAGCACCCTGTTGTCGTAGACGTAGCCCTCGGGCCGGACCTGCTCCAGGTAGAGGTCGGTGACGTCGGCGCCGAGGTTGGTCATGCCCCAGGCGATGTCGCCGTTGTGGCCGATGACCACGCCGGGCATGCCGGAGAAGGTGTAGCCGGCCACGCCGAAGGTGCAGCCCTTGCCGACCGTCCGGCAGTGCAGGCCCATCTGGTACCAGAGGGACGGCAGCTGCGGGGACAGGTGCGGGTCGTTGGCCAGCAGGGGCTTGCCGGTGGTCGTGTACTTGCCGGAGATCACCCACGAGTTCGAACCGATGCCGCTGCCGTTCGGGCCGAGCAGCGCCGGGATCTTGTCGAGGGTGTTGGCCAGGGCCGTGAGCTTGGTCTTCAGGGGCTCGGTGGCGCCCTGGGCGGTGGGGGAGACGGCGGCGCCGCGGGCGCCGTTGGTGGCCGGGTTCGACCCGGTGCCGGTGCCGGTGCCGGTCCCGCCAGTGCCGGTCCCGCCGGCGCCGTTACCGCCGGTGCCGGAGCCCGTGCCGCCGGTGCCGGTTCCGGTTCCGCCCGTACCGGTGCCGCCGGTGCCCTGGGGGACGTACGCCCCGCCCTGGACCTTGCCGTTCTCGGTGACCGGCTTGTTCCGGTCGAAGGGGTACGGCGGGTAGAGCTCGTCGATCTGCTGCTGGCTGAGCTTGCCCTGCATCAGCGCCCGGTCGATCTCGTCCTGCATGTTGCCGCGCAGGTCCCAGGCCATCGCCTTGAGCCAGGCCACCGAGTCGACCGGGGACCAGGCCTCCGGCTGGTAGTCCTCGGTCAGCTTCAGGGCCGCGTGCTCCACGGACAGGTCCTTGCCGGACTTGCCCTTGAGGTAGGCGTTGACCCCGTCGGCGTAAGCCTGCAGGAACTTCTTCGTCTCGGGCGAGAGCTTGGTGTCGTACTCGGTCTGCGCCACGTGGCGCCAGCCGAGGGTGCGCAGGAAGGCGTCGGTCTCGACCTGGCCGGAACCGAACATCTCGGAGAGCCGGCCGGAGGTCATGTGACGTCGTACGTCCATCTCCCAGAACCGGTCCTGCGCGTGCACGAAGCCCTGCGCGCGGAAGAGGTCCTCGTCGGAGTCGGCGTAGAGCTGCGGAATGCCGTGGGCGTCGCGTTTGACGTCCACGGGCGCGGAAAGGCCCGGGATCTTCAGGGTGCCGGTCGTCTGCGGGAAGGAGGCGCGGACGCTGTCCACGCTCCAGTACGCCCCGTAGCCGAGGCCCGCGACGAGCGCCAGCACCAGGGTGAGCACGATCAGACGGGCGCGTCGTCCCTTCTTCTTGGCGGAAGGGGCGGATTCGTTGGCGGGCATCGCTGTCCTTAGAGCGGCAGGGTGGGTCCTGAGTGCTGGGAGCAACCATAGGCGCAGCGCCCTACCTGTTCGGACGCGGTGTCAGGCACAAGACCGAACAGGCGTTTCACAATGTGACTATCACGTCAAGGAATCGTCAAAGATTAGGTAAGGTAACGAAGTACTTGCCGCCGGAGGAACGATCCGGCCGGCACCCCGGGGAAAGGACCGCCCGCTGAGTGTCCACCAGCTCAATGAGCTCCTGCTGGTCTGCTCGCTCGTGCTGCTCGTCGCCGTCGCGGCGGTACGCATCTCTTCACGCAGCGGCCTCCCCAGCCTGCTCGTCTACCTCGGCATAGGCGTCGCGATAGGCCAGGACGGCATCGGCAACGTCGTCTTCGACAACGCGGAACTCACGCAGGTCATCGGGTACGCGGCGCTGGTCGTGATCCTCGCCGAGGGCGGTCTGGGGACGAAGTGGAAGGAGATCCGGCCGGCACTGCCCGCCGCGATCACGCTCTCGCTGGTCGGCGTCGCCATCAGCGTGGGCGTGACCGCGGCAGGAGCCCATTACCTGGTCGGACTCGAGTGGAGACAGGCCCTGCTCATCGGCGCGGTCGTCTCCTCCACGGACGCCGCCGCCGTCTTCTCGGTCCTGCGCAAGGTGCCGCTGCCGGCCCGGGTGACCGGTGTCCTGGAGGCCGAGTCCGGCTTCAACGACGCCCCGGTGGTCATCCTGGTCGTGTCCTTCTCCACACTCGGCCCGGTCGACGAGTGGTACGTCCTCATCGGCAAGATCGCCCTGGAGCTGGCGATCGGCGCGGCCATCGGCCTCGCGGTCGGCTTCCTGGGCTCGTACGGGCTGCGGCACGTGGCCCTGCCCGCCTCCGGCCTGTACCCGATCGCCGTCATGGCCATCGCCGTCTCGGCATACGCGGCGGGCGCGATCGCGCACGGCTCCGGCTTCCTCGCCGTCTATCTGGCGGCCATGGTGATGGGCAACGCGAAGCTGCCGCACTGGCCCGCGACCAGGGGTTTCGCGGACGGTCTGGGCTGGATGGCGCAGATCGGGATGTTCGTGCTGCTGGGCCTGCTGGTGACCCCGCACGAGCTGGTCAACGACTTCTGGCCGGCCGTGGTCATCGGCCTGGTGCTGACGATGGTGGCGCGGCCGCTGGAGGTCTTCATCAGCCTGCTGCCCTTCCGGCTGCCCTGGCAGGAGCAGGCCCTGATGTCGTGGGCGGGCCTGCGCGGCGCGGTGCCCATCATCCTGGCCACGATCCCGATGGTGTCGGGCATCGAGGGCAGTGAACGGGTCTTCAACATCGTCTTCGTCCTGGTCGTCGTCTACACCCTGGTGCAGGGGCCGACCCTGCCGTGGCTGGCGCGGAAGCTGGAGCTCGGCGGCCCGGCGGACGCGCCCGCGGACCTCGGGATCGAGTCGGCGCCGCTGGAGAAGCTGCGCGGGCACCTGCTGTCGTTCGCGATACCCGACGGCTCGCGGATGCACGGCGTGGAGGTCAGCGAGCTGCGGCTGCCGGGCGGGGCCTCGGTGACGCTGGTGGTCCGGGACGGCAAGAGCTTCGTACCGGCGCCCTCGACCGTGCTGCGGCGGGGGGACGAGCTGCTGGTGGTGGCGACGGATCCGGTGCGGGACGCGGCGGAGGCGCGGCTGCGGGCGGTGGCGCGCGGCGGCAAGCTGGCCGGGTGGCTGGGGACGGACGGGACGGCGCGGTAGCCGGGGGCCCGGGAGGCGATCGAACCCGCCGGAACCGGCGGTAAGGGGTTAGAGCGGCGCTCTAATACGGCCATTTTCGGTGCTTTTTTGGCCTGTTTGCCACGATTTCCCGGGCCGCGAGAGACGAAGCTCCCGTTAATCCTAGGTGAAGACACGCCTTGTCAGCACAATCACAGGGCGTACGCACCCCTTTCCCTGTAGCATGAAGGCACACCACAAACGAACCAACTCTGCCTGACGCAGAGCTGGCGCGACCGCTCGGCGGCCGTGGCTCCCCCGCACTGGGCGTCACCTGGTATCACTCGGTCCTGCGCAAGAGGACAGCTCTCGGAGCTCCCATTACGTACGGGTGCGCCCGCCCACGAGGCACCGCGCGCCGACCGCAGACGGGGACGCTCTACCAGGTGGCGGAAAGGCAAGGCCGTGACATCCGCGGTCACGACCGAGAACGGCGCGAAGGAAGCGCCCGAGCAGTCCCAGAAGTCGCAGAAGTCGCACACGTCCGAGAACTCCTCTCGCCCCGGTTACGGGCAGCTGCTCCGTACCCCCGGCGCCCTCGGCTTCCTCCTGCCCGGATTCGCCGCCCGCCTTCCGTTCGGCATGCTGACCATCAGCATCCTGCTGCTCGTGCAGCACACCACCGGTTCCTACGGCAGCGCCGGCATCGTCGCCGCCGTCACCGGTGTCTCGATGGCCCTCTCCGCCCCCGTGATGGGCCGTCTCACCGACCGGCACGGCCAGAGCGCCGTCCTGGTCCCCGTCGCCCTCGCGCACGGCGCCGCCGTGGCCGCGCTGACCACGTTCGCCCTGATGGGCGCGCCGGTCTGGGCACTCGCGCTGGCCGCCGTACCCGCCGGTGCCTCGGTGCCGCAGGTCGGTCCGATGGTCCGGGCCCGCTGGGCCGCCAAGCTGGAAGGCTCGCCGCTGCTGCCGACGGCCGCCGCCTTCGAGTCCGTCACCGACGAGTTCACCTTCGTCGTCGGCCCGGTCCTGGCGACCGCGCTGTGCACCGGCGTCCACCCGGCCGCCGGTCTGATCACCGAGGCCGCGCTGACGGTCCTCGGCGGCCTGGTCTTCGCGGCCCAGCGCGCCACCCAGCCCCAGCCGCACGTCGCGGCCGTCGCCGGTGAGAAGCACGCCTCGGCGCTGTCCTTCCCGGGGCTGCGCGTCCTGATCGCCGCCTTCCTCGGCATCGGCGCCGTCTTCGGCGGCATGCAGGTCTCGCTGGCCGCGTTCTCGAACGAGATCGGCAACCCGGGCGCCAACGGTCTGCTGTACGGCGTCTTCGCCGCCGGCAACATGATCGCGGGCATCGCCTGCGGCGCCATCGTCTGGAAGATCGGCCCGCGCCGCCGGCTGCTCCTGGGCTACACCGGCCTGACCGTGGCCGCCTCGCTGCTGTGGACCGCCGACTCGATGGTCCTGCTGGCCGCGCTCGGCCTGGTCGTGGGTCTGTGCATCGCCCCGGCCCTGATCACCGGCTACACGATGATCGAGGCGCTGGTCCCGGCCGCCTCCCGTACCGAGGCCTTCACCTGGCTGACCGGTGCGGTCGCCTTCGGCCAGGCCACCGCCGTGGTCGTGGCCGGCCGGCTGACCGACGCCCACGGCTCCACCGCGGGCTTCCTGGTGCCGCTGGCGGCCACCGTGCTCGCGCTGGTGACCGTGGTGGCGCTGCGGGCGAAGCTGGCGCCGAAGGCCGCGAGCCGGGTCGTCACGTCGGCCGCCGCGGCCTCCCCCGCCACGGCCCCCGCCGCGTCCGCCGGTACGTCCGCGCAGGCCCCGATGGCGGCACGCGGCGAGCGTGGCATCGGTCACCGAGTGCCGGTGACGGTGGACTGATCCGCCGGAATACGTCACCATGGAGCGTCGTTAGCACTCATTGAGTCAGAGTGCCAGGAGGAAGATTCGTGCCGACCTACCAGTACCAGTGCACCGCGTGCGGTGAGGGCCTCGAGGCCGTGCAGAAGTTCACGGATGACGCTCTGACCGAGTGCCCGAGCTGCCAGGGACGCCTGAAGAAGGTGTTCTCGGCGGTCGGCATCGTCTTCAAGGGCTCCGGCTTCTACCGGAACGACAGCCGCGGCTCGTCGTCCAGCAGCACGCCGGCCTCGTCCTCGAAGCCCGCGGCCTCCAGCTCGGCGCCGGCCTCCGCGGCCGCCCCGGCGGCGTCGTCCTCGACGTCCTCGTCGGGCAGCAGCACCCCCGCTGCCTGAGCGCACTCCCACGCCGTATCGGAAGGCCCCGCTCCCCCTCGCCGGGGGGCGGGGCCTTCCCGCATGCCTTGGTTAGGGTGTCACCCATGGTGAACGCAGAGATCGGCGTAATCGGCGGTTCGGGCTTCTACTCCTTCCTGGAGGACGTCTCCGAGATCCAGGTGGAGACGCCCTACGGGCCTCCCAGTGACTCCCTGTACGTCGGCGAGCTCGCCGGCCGCCAGGTCGCCTTCCTCCCCCGCCACGGCCGCGGCCACCACCTGCCCCCGCACCGGATCAACTACCGGGCCAACCTGTGGGCGCTGCGCTCCCTCGGCGTGCGCCAGGTGCTCGGTCCCTGCGCGGTGGGCGGGCTGCGCGCGGAGTTCGGCCCCGGCACGCTGCTCGTCCCCGACCAGCTGGTCGACCGTACGAAGGCCCGTACCGCGACCTTCTTCGACGGCTACCCGCTGCCGGACGGCACCGTTCCGAACGTCGTCCACACCACCTTCGCCGACCCGTACTGCCCGGTGGGCCGCACCGTCGCGGTCGCGGCGGCCCGCGCCCGCTCCTGGGAGCCGGTCGACGGCGGCACGATGGTCGTCATCGAGGGCCCGCGCTTCTCCACCCGCGCCGAGTCGCAGTGGCACGCGGCGATGGGCTGGTCCGTGGTCGGCATGACGGGCCACCCGGAGGCGATCCTCGCCCGCGAGCTGGGCCTGTGCTACACGTCGATGGCCCTGGTCACCGACCTCGACGCGGGTGCCGAGACCGGTGAGGGCGTCTCCCACACCGAGGTCCTCAAGGTCTTCGGCGAGAACGTCGGCCGACTGCGCGAGGTGCTCTTCGAGGCGGTGGCGGGGCTCCCGGCGACGGAGGCCCGCGACTGCCTGTGCACCCACGCGCACGACGGCTGGGACCTCGGCATCGAGCTGCCGTGAGGGGCTGCGCCGCGGCACCGTGACTCACGCCGCGGCACCGTAACTCACACGGGTACATCAGGGCCGCGGGAGGGATCACCTGCGCCGAAGGGGTCATATGCTCACGGCACCCACCCCCTCCCGCCCCAAGGAAGTGCCGCTTCCCCATGGCCCTGCAGCGACCTCAGACGCCCGCACGCGCGGGGGGCCGGCCCGGCCTCGCGCGCGGCGACGCCTCCTTCCAGGACGACGGCCTCTCGCCCCTCGCGCGGACCCTCGACGCGCACATCCGGTCGCTGCCGGGCGGCGCGCACGTCAGCGCCAGAGGCCTGGCGCGGCGCTTCCCGGACGGCCGGCACAACATCGCGGCCGCGCTCGACGAGCTGGAGTCGTACGGCCACCTGGAGCGCTCCCAGGTCCGGCTCCCCAGCGGGCAGCTGGTCACCCGGGCCCTGTCGTACGTCGTCACCCGCCACCGGGGCGACGGCCCCGACCCGGGCCCGCCGGACGGCTCCCCGCTCGACGCGGCCTGAGCGTCAGCCCTGGTACTCCGTGAGGTCGATCGCGTGGACCCGCAGCGGATACCGGTGGACGGGGTCGGCCATTTCCCGGTCCAGGGTCATCCCCAGCTTGTGCAGGACGTTCTCGGCGGCCGAGTCGCCCTCGCGGCAGATGCTGATCACCCGGTCCAGGCCACGGTCCTGGAGGGCGAACTCCAGGCTGGCGTGGGCGGCCTCGGAGGCGTAGCCCTGACCCCAGAAGGAACGGCCCAGGCGGAAGGCGAGCGCGGCCTCCGGCAGGAACTCGGGGACGGTCAGACCGGTGAAGCCGACCAGTTCGCCGGTGCCCAGCAATTCGACCGCGAACAGGCCGAAGCCCTCCTCGTCCCACTCCTCCTCGTACCGCTCGATGTCCTCGGCGGTCTGGTCCAGGTCGCGCGGCGAGCCGTCGCCGGTCCAGCGCATGACGGCGGGGTCGGCGTTGATCTCCGACAGGGAGGTGAGGTCGTCCTCCTGCCAGCGGCGGAGCAGGAGACGGGGGGTGAAGATCTCGGTCATGACACCCATCCTGCCCGCTCCCGGGGGCGACGGGAGGTTGTCCACAGGCTGGGGATTGTCCACAGGGCCGAGCGGGAGCGCGGGGGACGGCGGATCGTGGGGAGCGTCCCGAACAGGTCGGGAGGTTCTCACGAGGGGGGTGGGGGAAGTGTTCGACGCTTCTTCTCAGCACGTGCCGTCAGTGCCGTCGGTGTCATCGGCGTCGTCGGTGTCATCGGCGTCGTCGACCACGTGTCCGCCCGCGCGGGTGGTGCCGGTGTTCCCTCCGCTGCGGGTGGGGCGCGGCGGCGGGCGGCTGCGCAGGGCGCTGCGGCGCAGGCGGCGGGTGGCGGCCGCCGGGATGGTGATGGCGGCGGCCGCGCTGGCCGTGGGCGGCGCCGAGGCGCAGGCGTCGCGGGGCGATCCGCCGCGCCGGGCCGTCCGGGCCGCACCGCCCGAGCGGCTGGTGTCCGCACCGGTGCGGATCGCGGACGCGGCGACGGTCCGGCTGCTGCGGCCCGGTGACCGGGTCGACGTGGTCGCGGCCGAGCGGGACGGACCGCCGCGCGTGGTGGCCGCGGCGGCCCGGGTGGCCGAAGTGCCCGGCGCGGACGGGGGAGATGAGGACGGTGGCGCGCTGGTGGTGCTGTCGGTGCCGCGCGATACGGCGCGGGCACTCGTGGGCACGGGGGCCCTGACCCGGCTGGCGGTGGCGTTGTGCTGATGCGCACGAACGACCCGTCAAGTCGGCTGATCGCGTGCCTCGATTGGACAGCACGCACCCGGACTGCCGTAGCTTTCGGAACCGTTGACTCCACGTCCGTGATCCGAAGAGAGAGGCTGACCGTTGACGGAGAAGAAGGAGAGCGTGCTGGCGGGGTTCAAGGCGTTCCTGATGCGGGGGAACGTGGTGGACCTGGCGGTGGCCGTCGTCATCGGCGCCGCGTTCACGAACATCGTGAACTCCCTGGTGAAGGGAATCATCAGCCCGCTCGTCGGCGCCATCGGTACCAAGGACCTGAACAAGTACCAGTCCTGCCTGAAGGCCCCCTGCCGGACGAACGAGGCGGGCGACGTCGTCACCGGCGTCCCGATCCTGTGGGGTTCGGTGCTCAGCGCCACCCTCACCTTCGTGATCACGGCGGCCGTCGTCTACTTCCTGATGGTGCTGCCGATGGCGAAGTACCTGGCCCGGCAGGAGGCGCGCCGCAAGGCCAGGGAAGGCGTGCAGGAGACCATGGTGATCACCGAGCTGGAGGTGCTCAAGGAGATCCGCGACCTGCTGGCGGCCCAGCGGGGCGGCGAGCACAGCGGCGGCCGCACCGACGCCCCGGTCTAGCCCGGCGGGCCAGGGCCTGTCCGGCTCTACAGGTGGTGGGGCGGCTTCTCGTCGAGGAAGCGCGCGAGGTCGGCGGCGCTGTCGCCGGTCGTCGTCGGCCGCTCGCCCCATCCCCGGTCCGTGTCGTCCGCGGACTGCTGGTCCAGCGGGTCGCCGAAGTCCAGCTTGGGCATCGGCTGGGCGCCGGGCTTCGGCGACTGCGGACCGGGGGCGGGGGCGGTACTCATACCTCCAGGGTACGGCGGGCCCCACCGTGCCCGACCCCGCGCGGTCGCTGCTGCGCCGGTGGGGGTACCCGCCCGTGGTGGCCGCGCGCCTGCCCCGCCGCTCGCGGCGGGCGGTGATCTGCTGGGCGGTATGGCATACGTACCGATGACCGCGCGCAGCCGGGACGAGGCCCACCGGGCCGCGACCCCGCTCGAGCTGTTCTTCGACCTCTGTTTCGTGGTGGCCGTCGCACAGGCCGGCCGGCAGCTGGTGCACGCGCTCGCCGAGGATCATGTGGCCGCGGGCGTCACGGGCTACTTGTTCGTGTTCTTCGGCGTGTGGTGGGCGTGGATGAATTTCACCTGGTTCGCCTCCGCGTACGACATCGACGACGTGCCCTACCGGCTGGCGACCCTGGTGACGATCGCGGGCGTGCTCATCTACTCGGCCGGAATCCCGCGCGCGTTCAACGACAACGACTGGACGGTCGCGGTCCTCGGTTACGTGGTGATGCGGCTCGCGCTGACCGCGCAGTGGCTGCGGGCGGCCGCCGGGGAGCAGGGCGCCGCCCGGCGCTGCGCCCTGACGTACGCCGCCGGGCTGGTGATCTGCCAGATCGGCTGGGTGGGGCTGCTCGCCGCTCCCGAGAGCAGCCGCCGGTGGCTCTTCCTGGTCCTGGTGGTGGCCGAGCTGATGGTCCCGGTGATCGCCGAGCACGGCTACCAGACGCAGTGGCACCCGCACCACATCGCCGAGCGGTACGGGCTGTTCACGATCATCGTGCTCGGCGAGACCATCGCGGCCAGCACCGTCGCCGTGCAGTCGGCGCTGGACGAGCACGAGGCGCTGGACCTGCTGCTGCCGATCGCGGCGGGCGGGCTGCTGCTGGTCTTCGCGGCCTGGTGGATCTACTTCGCCGTCCCCGCGCACGACCGGCTGCGCGGCAACCGCGAGGCCATCCCCTGGGGTTACGGGCACTTCGTGATCTTCGCCTCGGCGGCGGCCATCGGGGCGGGCATCGAGGTCGCGGTCGAGCAGGCGGTCGGCAAGGCCCACATCTCGACGCTGGCGGCGAGCCTGTCCGTGACGGTGCCCGCCGCGCTGTTCCTGGCGTTCGTCTGGCTGCTGCACTCCCGCCACTTCAAGCGGGGCATGGCCCAGCAGCTGGTGCTGCCGGTGGCGTCGCTGGTGATCCTGGCCTGCGCCTGGACCGGGTCGCTCGCGGTGCTGTGGGCGGGGCTGGTGGCCGCCGCGACGGTGGCGGTGGGCGTGACCTTGACGCACCGCACGCGTTCTGTTCGTCAGGCGACCACGCACGAGGGAGTACGGCCATGACGTTCCCGGCACAGCGGTACGGCGGCCCCGCGGGCGCGAACCTGGCCGACCCGGCTTTCTGGCAGCTCCCCCCGGAGGACCGGCTGGCGGCCTTCGCGCGGCTGCGGGCGCTGGAGGGACCGCAGTACTTCCGTGAGCGCCCCGCGGGCCGGCGCCGGCCCGAGCGCGGGCACTGGGCCCTGGTGCGGTACGCCGACGTCCAGGAGGCCAGCCGCAACCCGAAGGTCTTCGCCAGCGCGCCCGGGGTGACCACGCCGGAGCCGGCCCGCTGGGTGCGGGCGCTGTTCGGGGACTCGATGGTCAACCTCGACGGCTCCGACCACGCCCAGCTGCGCAAGATCGTGCAGCGGGCCTTCACCCCCCGCCTGCTCGCCGCCGCCGAGGCCGACATCCACGCGGTGGCCGCACGGATCGTCGACGACGTGCTCGCGCGGCGGCCCGACGAGTTCGTCACCGCGGTCGCCTCCCGGCTGCCCCTGGAGGTCATCTGCAACATGATGGGCATCCCGGAGCACTACCGGCCCGAGATCGCCGACCGCGTCAACCACGCCTCCGAGAACATCGGCGTCGAGCGGGGCCTGGGCGCCCGGCTGCGGATCCCCGGGCGCGGCCTGCGCGCCCTGGCCAGGATGCAGCGGATGGTCGCGGGCATCGGGCGCGAGCGGCGCCGCAACCCCGCCGACGACCTGATCTCGGCGCTGGTCACCGCCGACGTGGGCGGCCAGGCGCTGGGGGCCCGCCAGCTCGGCGCGTTCTTCGCGCTGCTGATGGTGGCGGGCGTGGAGACCACCCGGAACGCGATCACGCACGGGCTGGCCCTGCTGACCGACCACCCGGACCAGCGCGAGCTGCTGCTCTCGGACTTCGAGGCGTACGCGGACGGCGCGGTCGACGAGATGATCCGGCACTCGACGCCGATCATCCAGTTCCGCCGGACGGTGCGGGCCGAACACACCCTGGGCGGGCGGACCTTCGTCCCGGGCGACAAGGTGGTCCTCTACTACGCCTCCGCCAACCGCGACGAGGCCGTCTTCCCCGACCCCGACGCCTTCGACATCACCCGCTCCCCCAACCCGCACCTGGGCTTCGGCGGCGGCGGCCCGCACTTCTGCCTGGGCGCGCACCTGGCCCGGGTGGAGATGAAGGCGCTCTTTCGCGAGCTGCTCTCCCGCCCGCGCGAACTGCGCGCGGTGGGCCTGCCGGACCTGGCGGGCTCGAACTTCGACAACCGGGTCCGCTCGCTGAAGTTCGCGTTCGAGTGACCTTCATGTGAGAGCGGCCGGGGCGGACCGGCCACCGGGCAGGCTGGGAGCCCGGCGGCCGGAGCGGTCCCCCGGCGCGATCTGCGCGGCGCACGGCGCGGGGCGCGCACGGCACACGGCGCAGGAACGGCTACTTCTGCAGGCGCTGGACCTGGAGCACCGCGTGGGCGCAGCCGTTGAGGACCTCTTCGTCGCCCACGAACGCCTGCAGGGCCTCCGCGCTCACCGGCTGCCCGGGCACGGCCTCCGGCCAGGCGCGCGTGGCGAACAGGAAGTACACCTGCTCACTGTCGAAGGCCGCGGTGACCCACTCCGGCGGGGCGGTGCACCGGGCGTTGAGGCCGGGCAGGGTGAGCGCGATCTGATCCCCCTCGACCAGGACCTTCACCGGGAAGGCGTGGGGGTTGCGGGTGCCGTCGAGGACCACGTCACCGATCGGCAGCCCGAGCTCCCCCAGCAGACTGCAGGCGGCCTCCTCGCCGGCCTCACGGCCCTGCGAGCCGTCACCGAGGGTATAGGCGAGGAGATACGGGATGTCGTGCCCGTCCTCGGGGTCGCCGATCCAGGCGAGCACCGAAAGGGTGCCGAGCCGGGACAGGTCGAGATCGACGTGAGTTGAAGTCATGCGCCGCACCCTAGCCGCCTTTCCCCCGGCCCTTTCCCGGCCTTTCACCCGGGCGGGCTAGACCGCCCAGAATCCCTCTCCGGAATTCGCCTGCATGTTCGCGTCCTGATACTGGAGGCGTACGATCGACACGTTTTCCGGAATTTCGAACACCACCCAGCCCTCGGCCCGGTCACCCACCGAGAGGGAATCGAAGACGAGTGGTTTGCCGGTCGTCAGCTCGCCGGTGGCGATCGAGGGATAGCGCTTGCCCTCGCTGTCCAGCGCCCACATCTTCCCGAGGGAGCCGTACGTCGCACCGCCCACGTTGACGAACGACATTCCGGCACCCACCCAGCGCTTGCCGGCCGGCGGGGCGTAGTCCTTGTCCAGGCTGACCGCCGGGTCGACGTACGCGCTCAGCAGGACCTGCAGATGCCGCCCCACCTGGGCGCCGTGCACCCGTACGACCTCGCCCACATGGGCGTCCTTCGCCGCGCCGCCGGCCCGCACCGGTTCGTCGTCCGCGCCGGGCGCCCCGTCGTCGACGGGTACGGCCGGCACGGCGGCGGGGGCGAGGGCCGCGCCCTCGGAGGCGTCGGAGCAGGCGGCGGCGCCGAGCAGCAGCAGCGGCACCAGGGCCAGACGGAACCCGAGGCGGAGGCGGGCGGGGAGCACGGGACCCCCGGCGCGGCGGGAGCCGGCGGGAGCGGGACGGACCGGCAGAGCGGCGGGAGCGGCGGGAGCGGAAGCGGGGCGGGCGGCGGACTGGCGCATGACGGATCCCTTCAGGGGGACAGATTCCGGCCAGTCTCACGCGGCCGAGCGGGCAATTGCACCCAACGACACGAGCGCGCGCATCGAGATACCGCCGGATGACCAGCACAATTCGTTCCGGCGGATTTCCACCGCCACAGCACCCCCGGAGGATTCATGCGCATTTCCCCCCGCCGGCTGATGGTGACAGCGCTGTCCGCGCTGGCCGCGGCCACGGTATTCAGCTCTCCCGCGGGCGCCGGCGCCTTTGGCAATGAGATTTCCGTACTGCCGTACGGCCATATCTCGGACGAAGGCACCGTCACCCTCTACGGCACCTACCGCTGCGACCCGGCGTCACCCCATGGGGTACAGATCCAGGCCACCCTCGCCCAGGACGGCACCCGCCTCGGTTTCGGCGGCGAGGAGGCCGTCTGCGACGGCAACCAGCGCAAGTGGTCGGCGACCGGCTCGCTGAAGTGGGCCCGGGCCATCCAGCCCGGCCCGGCCGGCGCCGAGGTGCGCCTGCAGCGCGCGACGCTGGGCAGCTCCCCCTTCAACGTCCGCGTGTCCTACCTCGCGGAGCAGCACCGCAACATCGTGCTGAAGCCCGTCCACCACTGACCGGGCCGCCACCGACCGGGCCGCGCACCGCGCACCCGTCGTCCCCCGCGTGACGGTAGCCGCCGCTACCGGCACTCCGGCGCCACACCGACCACCGACATGAACGCCACCGTCTGGCACCCGGGGTCGGTGTGCGGGCGCCCGGTCGTCCAGTCCACGACCGTCGGCACGCCGGCGGCCAGCAGCAGAAGAGCGAGGAGCCCGGTCACGGCTCCCTTGCTCAGCCCCCGCACGGCTGATTCCGTTTCATACGCCGCATCATGAGCCCGATGTGCGCGAACGGCTACTCGAACCCCGGGCCCGCGCCCTCCGCGGGCGCGTTGAACTCGCACCACACCGCCTTGCCGTCGCCGCGCGACTCCACGCCCCAGTGCGAGGCCAGCGCGTCCACCAGCAGCAGCCCGCGGCCCGTGGTCGCCGCCTCGCCCGGCGAGCGCCGGCGCGGCCACACGCTGGAGCGGTCCTTGACCCACAGCCTGATCCGGCGGACCGGTTCGGGCAGCACCTCCATCGTCAGCACCGCCCCACCGTCGGTGTGCAGCAGGGCGTTGACCAGGAGTTCGCCGGCCGCCAGCTCGACGTCGTCGGCGAGCTCCGGCACGCCCCAGTCGCGCAGGGCCTGACGCAGCGCGAACCGCGCCTCGGAGAGCCCCTCGGGGTCGGCCTGATGGATGTACTGGTGGATGCGCGGCGCGCGGTGGGTGCCCGGGTCCGGGGCGCGCCGCAGCACCAGCAGGGCCACGTCGTCACCGGAGCCCCAGCGCTCCCAGAGCCGGTCCAGCAGGTGGTCGGCGAGCGCGCCCGCCTCCTGGGGGCCGCTGCGCACCGCGTGGGCCAGCGCCTCCATGCCCGCCGTGATCGAGGCCGCCGGTTCCTCCACGAGTCCGTCCGTGCACAGCACGAGCGTCTCGCCCGGCACCAGGTCCAGCCGGGTCTCGGGGAAGTCCTCCTGCTCGAAGACCGAGGCCAGCCCCAGCGGCAGGCCGCCGCGCAGGTTCGGCCAGCCGGTTCGGCCGTCCGTGTGCCGGATCAGCGGCCCCAGGTGCCCCGCGCGCACCGCCCGTACCCCGCCCGTCTCCAGGTCGACCTGGGCGTACGTGCAGGTGGCGAACCGTTCGGTGTCCAGCTCCGCCAGGAAGCGCGAGGCCCGCGCCAGCACCGTCGAGGGCGGGTGCCCCTCGCCCGCGTACGCGCGCAGCGCGATCCGCAACTGGCCCATGATCGCCGCCGCGTGGGTGTCGTGGCCCTGGACGTCGCCGACCACGATGCCCACCCGGTCCCGGGGCAGGGCGATCACGTCGTACCAGTCCCCGCCGACCTCCCGGCCGCTCCACGCCGAGTGGTAGCGGACCGCGATCTCACCGCCGGTGATGTCCGGGATCCGGCGGGGCAGCATCGCGGCCTGCAGGCCGGTCGCGAACTCCCGTTCCTGGTCGAACAGCAGCGCCCGCTGGAGCGACTGCGCCACGATGCCCGCCAGGCCCAGGCACAGGTTGCGCTCCTCCGGGCTGAACTCGGTGCGCCGCCGGTAGAAGAGCACCAGCCCGCCGATCGCCTGCGCCTGCGCGATCAGCGGCAGGTAGGCGGCCGCGTCGAAGCGGATCCGCCGCAGGTACGGGCCCAGCAGCGGGAATTCGTCGGCGAGCGCCCGCAGCGAGGTGGTGAAGCGGGCCTTGCGGGTGATGACCGCGTGGGAGAGCGGCAGCGAGCCGTCCATCCGCGTGAACTTGCGCTCGCTGAGGATCTCCAGCGACTCCCCGCTCAGCGCAATGATCTTCATGGTGCCGTTCTCGACCAGGCCCAGCGCCAGCCCGTCCGCGCCCAGCCGCTCCAGCGCGCCCGCCCCCGTCAGGGCGGCGGTCACGTCGTCGACCGTCACCGCCCGCGAGAGCGCCTCCGTGGTCCGCTGCACGATCGTGGTCTGCTTGGCGCGGGCCGCCTCCAGCTTGCGCAGCAGGGTCGAGTGGGCCAGCTCGGCGGTCGCGTCCCGCACGATGCCCACGATCCGCCGCCGCCGGGCCTGCTGGTCGCGCAGGATCCGGCCCTGGGCGTGGGTCCACTGTTCCTTGCCGTCGCGCCGGCGCACCGTGAAGTACGAGCCGAAGGTGTCCTCGCCCGCGTCCAGCGCCGCCAGCACCGTCTCGCTCAGCCGTACGGTGTCCTCCGCCGGCACGCGCAGGCCCAGCCCCTCGGGGGTGCCGTCGAACTCCTGCGGCTCCAGGTCGAAGACCACCATGCCGGCCGGGTCGATGTCGAGGGTCCCGGCGTCCAGGTCCCACTCGAAGGAGCCCATGCCGTTCAGCGCGAGACGCTCCCCGGGGCCGGTCGCCCGGGGCGCGCCGCGCGCTCCGGGATCCTCTTCCACGCGCCTCACCACCTAACGGCCGGGCCAGCACGGCCGGGAGACCAGCCGCTCCCACTCCTCGTCAGGATGCCCGGGGAGGGTGCGTCCGGCCTCCCGCCAGCGCTTGAGGAGGGACAGGTAGATCGGGGCCGGCTCGGCGTACGGGGCGGGCGGGGCCGGTGGTGCGTACGGCGGCCGGGCGGCGTACGGGGCCTGCGGGGCCGGGTACGGCGGGGGCGGGGGCGGGGCCGGCGGATCCGCCGGGGGCGCTTGGTTCCCGTAGGGACCGGGCCCCCCGTACGGGGCCGGCCGGCCGTACTGGTCCGGCTGCCCGTACTGGTCCTGCCGCCCGTACTGGTCCTGCTGCTCGTACTCACCGGGCCGGCCGTACGGTCCCGGCCGGCCGTGCGGTGGTGCCGGAGCCGCCGGCGGCGCCTCCGCGCGGCTGGCGGGAATGCGCACCCAGCCCCGGCCCTGTGCTCGCTCCGAGCTCATCGCGGACCCCTCTCACCGCAGATACGTCGTCGGCCGCCCGGCGACCGGGCCACCGTCCCGCGGGACGGCACCGGCGCCGGTGGAACCCGCGAGCGGGCCCCGCGCGCCGAGGCGCCTTCGGACTCCTCTCACCAGTCTCCCCGCAGCGAAGCCCGCACCGTGTACGAATCGCATGGAAGGGCCGAATGAGGGAGCCGTCAGCAGCCCGGCGAAGAACAGTCCCGGCCAGGACGACTCGAAGCAGGGGCTCAGCTCCGGCGTACGGCTGCCCCCGACCGTCCGCAGCGCGGCCCGCAGCCCGGCGTCGAGCAGGCCCAGGCGCTCCAGGTCGGGGGTGAAGCCGGTGGCCGCGATGACATGGGCGACGTCGAGGACCACGCACTCCCCGGCGGGGCTGGTCAGCCCCAGCCTGGTCCGGTCGCCGGCGGGCACCGCCCGGTGCAGCCGGTGCCCGAGCAGGGCCGGCACCCGGTGTTCGAACCGCTCCCGCAGCCACCAGGCGCCGGCCGGGCCGAGCGCGGTGGCCGCGATCCGCTCCCTGGTCGCCGCCGGCAGGCGGCGCACCGCCCAGGGCAGCTCCGCCCACGCCCAGCTGCGCCAGCCGGTCCCCAGACCGCCGTGCGGCGCGCGCAGGGCCCGCAGCAGGGGGCGGTCCAGGGGCTGCGGAACGGTGTTCCAGTTGAGCCTGGCGCGCCGCGCGACCAGGCAGGGCCGGGCGCCGGACTCGGCGAGCAGGGCGGCGGTCTCCAGAGCCGCCTGCCCGGCGCCGAGCACGGCGACGTCCTGGCCGGCGAACCGGCCCAGGTCCCGGTGGCCGCTGCTGTGCGAGAAGTGGCCCGGCGGCAGGCCGCGCAGGGCCTCGGGGTGGTTGACGAAGGGCATCACGCCCACGGCGAGCGCGACGGTGCGCGCCAGCAGGGGCGGGCCCTGATCGGTGGTGATCCGGAACCCCTCCCCCTGCGGCGAGACGTGAGTGACCGTCACCTCCTCCACCGCGGGGCAGGCCCGGTGGGCGAACCAGAGGCCGTAGTCGCTGAACGCTCCGATCGGCAGCGGCCGGCCGTGCTCGGCGGCCGTCCCCACGGTGCGGCAGTACTCGTGGAGGCCGTGGCGGCCGTCGGGCGCGGACAGGTTCGAGGACCACGGCTCGGACTTGAGGAACATCCCCTCGGGCATGTGGTCCCGCCAGGAGGCCATCGGGCGCCCCAGTACGCGGACGTCCAGCCCGGCCGCCGCCGCGTGCGCGGCGATCGACAGACCGTACGGGCCGGCGCCGACCACGACGAGATCGTCCATGCGCCTCACGGGGTCCTCCTTCAGGTCTCGGGGCACGTCCCGCTCAGGGGACGGACCAGGTCATCGGGCCACCAGCTCGTCCGGCTCGGCAGCCGGAGGTACGGGCTGCCGGTCGGCGCGGCCGCGCTGCCGGGGCGCGCGCACCACCGCGCGCGCCGTGCGGCGCCCGCGCGAGGGAAACCCGCGCACGACGCTCCACACCGCACGCGCCCCCTTGCGCGCCCCGCGCCCGAGGAAGGCGGCGATCATCGCGATGAATGGCCACAGATCATCCGCCGCAAACCACGCCGCCTCGATGCGCCCCCGCTCCGCGCGTCGCGCGCCCCGGACCGCCCCCGATCCCCGTCCCGCGCCGCCCCGCGCCCGCGGTGCCCCGGCACCGGGAGCGCCCCGGGCCGGCCGGCGCGCCGGCAGCCCGCCGCGCAGCGCGGACAGCAGCGCGTAGTTCTCCGCCACGAAGACCCGGCCGGGGCCGCCGGAGGGGGCGGGCACGTGCTGGTCCGTCAGGTCCAGGTACAGGGCCTGGACGACGTCCAGCCCGTCGGCGTCGGTGAACAGCCGGAACTGGGCGCCCGGCCGGGGGTTGAAGTCCACCAGGCGGAAGCAGCCGTCCTCGTCGCGGCGGAAGTCGAGGTCGAGGATCCCCTCGTAGCCCAGCCGCGCGGCCAGCCGCAGTCCGGCCTCCTCCACCGCCGGGTCGGGCAGCCACCGGCCGACCGCCGTCAGTCCCGTACGGACCGGCCAGGACAGGTCCTTGCGGCCGGACCCGGCCAGCAGCGGGCGCCCGCCGCCGGTGAAGCAGCCGTGGAAGAACCAGTCGGTGTCGGGCCCGGCCGGCAGGAACCGCTGGAGCAGCAGCGCGCTGCCCGCCTCCGCCGACCGCTCGTAGAGCCGGCGCGCCTCGGCGGCCGAGTGCACCAGCGTGGTGCTGCGCAGCCCGCGGCCGGGCGGCAGCAGCCACGGCCGGCTCCACTTGGCCACCGCCGGCAGTCCCAGCCGCCACACCGTCTCGGCCGCCTCCGCCGCGCCGGCGGGCACCACCGTCTCCGGGTGCGGAATGTCCCAACGCGCGCACAGCCGGGCCAGTTCCGCCTTGTCGGCCACCCGCTCCGGCAACCGGTCCGGCTGCCGGGGGATCCGGAACCTGCCGTCCAGTGCGGGGCCGAGCCGAGCCACCGTGATCGCGCTCAGGTCGTCCATCGCGATCAGCACCGCCGGCCGCCCGATCCGCTCCGAGACCCCGGTCAGGCATTCCAGCAGCACCTCGGGCCGTTCGGGGTCCAGCCCGCCAGCGGGACCGGCGTGCACGGCGCGCAGGTACCGCGATCGCCCCATGGGACCTCCCCCGGCCTCGACGACGGCATGGACCTCCACGCCCTTGCGCCCAAGGGATCTGACGGCGCCGAGGGTTCCGTGGTGGAACGGATTCCGGTCGAGTCTGAGCAGAACGGCGGGCGTGGGACTGGCATACGCGTGCATGGGAACGCTGTCTTTCACCTAGTCGGACCAAGCGGAGTGTGTGTGCAGCTGCGAATGGCCTACGCAGCGGCGGCCGGACAGGCCATTCATCAGATCTGATGCCTAACGTCGTTCAGGAGCACCCCGATTCGGGAGGCCCGGGAGGAGACGCCATGCCCAGACCACGCCGCAGACTGACGAGCACCTGCATCGGCACGGTCGCGGCCGGACTGCTGGTCTCGGGCGCCGCGCTCGCGACCCCGGACGAAGACGCCTCCACGGCCTCCGACATCGCGATGGGCGCCTATCTCGACTACGGTCCCGCCGGTGTGGCCCGGATCCCGTACCTGTCGAGCTGGCTGGGCGGCCGGGAGATCCGGGTCGGGCACACGTATCTGCCCGGGGACCTCTGGTCGAACATCGAGGGCGCGCCGGACTTCCTGGAGGACTGGGCGCGCTGGCGGCAGGCCAAGGCCGACCGGATGTTCGTCCTCAACGTGCCCATGCAGGAACGCAACGAGGGCCGGGTCCCCGACCACGAGGTCGCGCGGCTGATCCGGGCCGGCGCCGAGGGCCGCTTCGACCACCACTTCCGCACGCTCGCCGAGCGGCTGGTGGACCTGGGGGTCGAGGACACGGTCATCGTCCTGGGCTGGGAGATGAACGGCGTCACCTACACCCACCGCTGCGCGCCGGACCCGGAGAACTGGAAGGCGTACTGGCGGCGGATCGTCACCACCATGCGGTCGGTGGAGGACCAGGACTTCACGTTCGACTTCGCGCCCAACCGCGGCAAGGACGCCATCGGCTGGACCCAGTGCTACCCCGGTGACGACGTCGTCGACATCATCGGGATGGACTCCTACGACCAGGCGCCCGGCGACACGTTCGACGACCAGGTGACCCAGCCGTACGGACTCCAGGCGCACGTCGACTTCGCGAAGATGCACGGCAAAGAGATCTCGTACCCGGAGTGGGGGCTGTACCGGCGGGGCGACAACCCGGAGTACGTACGGCGCATGCTGCGGTGGATCGAGCAGCACCAGCCGCTCTACCACACCATCACCGACTACTGCCCGCACGGCGTGTGGCAGTGCAAGCAGAACCCCCGCTCGTCGCAGGTGTTCCGGGAAGCGCTGCGGCCCGCGCCGCTGCCGCGGCCGACGCCGCAGGTCCCGACCCCGAGCGTGCCCACCCCGGTGGTGCCGACGCCCCAGATCCCGACGCCCCAGGTCCCGACCCCGAGCGTCCCTACCCCGACCCCGACCCCGGTCCCCGCACCCGAGGTCCCGACGCCGACCCCGGCCCCGACGCCCACCCCCGTGGTCCCGGCCCCGACCCCCACCGAGGTGCTCCCGAGCCCCGAGGTTCCGGAGCCGGCCCCGGCCCCGACGCCCACGCCCACGCCCACACCCGTGGACCCGACGCCGGAGCCGGCCGCGACCCCCACGCCGGCCCCCACTCCCACACCCGCGCCCACACCCTCCGACGTGGCGCAGCCCACCCCGGGCCCGGCGACCGAGGTCCCGGCCCCGGCGCCCACCCCGACCCCCACGCCGAGTCCGACGCCCAGCCCCCTGCCGACGCCGGACCCGGCCCCGACCACACCCGTCCCCAACAGCCGGCAGTGGTGCATCCCGGTCAACTTCGGCGAGTGGCTCTCCAAGCTGCTCGGCAAACAGTCCGTCTGCATCAGGTTCGACGTCGGCTTCGACCTCGGCAAGGACAGCTTCTGGCCGTTCTAGCAGGGTCATCGCACCCGCAGCTCGGCCAGCCGCGCCCGCCAGTCCCTGGCGGCCGGCAGCGCCTCCCGCAGCACGCCCACCGCCCGCTCGCGCCCCGCCACCTGCGACTCGTGCAGCCGCAGCAGGGGCGCGAGCGCGGCCGTCGCCAGCAGGAAGCGCTGGTTGACCACCGTCTCGGGCCGCCAGTGGTTCTTGTACGGCTCGTTGCCGCGCAGGAAGCTCACCACCGGCCGGCCCTCGGCCAGCGCCCGCCCCGCCTCGTACCGCAGCAGCAGCGTGGCGACGTCCACCTTCCGCGTCCGCAGCTCCGGGTCGGCGCCGTACAGGTAGCCGCCGCTCAGCCCGGCCGACAGCAGGGTGACGTTGGCCGCGACGACCTTCCCCTCCAGCCGGAACTCGGTCAGCCGGCCGTCACCGTTGCGCACCATCCGCCGGGTGGCCCGGGTCAGGTGCTCCGCGAACCGCGGCTTGAGGTGCTCGGGGGTCACCCCGCGCCCCCGCCACTGCTGCTCGTGCAGCCGCAGCAGCGTCCGTACCGCGCGCGGCACCTCCTGCTCGGTGACCTCGTGCTCCTGAAGGCCCGCCGCGTCGGTCTTGCGCAGCTTGGCCCGCACCCGCTGGGCGCCGGCCGTCGGCATCCGCTTGACCAGCTCGTCGAAGGGCAGCGTGGGCAGCTCCATGCACGTGGAGTCGGCGAGCCGGCGCCGGACGCCCGGCCAGTGCCGGTACAGCCCCTCGGCGGCCGCCCCCGGCCGCACCTCGCGCAGGTCGACGACGGCCCGCCGGGCGGCGCGGTGCAGCCCCCGGGCGAGGGCGGCGACGACCTGGTCCGCGTGCTCCTGGTCCACCAGTACGTCGAAGTAGTCGGTGATGCCCCCGCCGAGCGGGACGAGCCGGGGCAGCGGCCGGTGGACGAGCATCAGGGCGGCCGCACCGACCAGTACGCCGCCGCGCCGCACGAGGACGAGCCGCAGCCGGCCCTCGCGGCCGTAGCTCAGCCACCAGGAGTGCAGCCAGGCGTGGCTCTGGAAGGGGGTGGCCGTGGGGCACGCCCGCACGAGCCGGTTCCACGGTTCCTCCAGGGCGGCGAACTGGCGCGGGTCGCGGCACAGCGTCACCGACAGGGCACCGGCGGCACCCCCGCTCATCGCACGGACTCCTTCTCCTTCACGGAGCCCACGGCCGCGTCGCCGTGATCGCCGTGGTCGCCCTGGGCAGGCAGCGAGGTCACGAACTCCACGACCGGCTCCTGCTCCTGCTCGCGCACCCGCTCGCGCTCCTGCTCGCGCACCGGTCCCCGCTCCGGCTCCAGCTCCTGCTGCCGGTCCCGGCGGCGGCCCCGGCCGGGCCCGACCAGCAGCCACAGGCCCCCGATCAGCCCGCCCGCGCACAGGCCGACGGCGGCGCTGATCGGGGCGGACGGGGAGGCGGGGTCGGTCGGGGTGACGGCCTGGTTGAACAGCAGCAGCTGCACACCGGTGTTCTTGGCGGCCTGATTGCTGCTCAGGGAGAGCGCGTCGGCGACCGCGTTGGCGATGTCGGCGGCCTGGGCGGGGCGCAAGGAGGTGCCGGTGATGGCGATCATCGGGGACTCGGGCGAGGTCTCCGCCCGCACCTGCGCGCGCAGCTGCCGCTCGGGGAGCCCGGCGCGCGGCTGGGCGTACGCGAGCGTGGAGCTGCTGGTCGCGATCCGGGCGTACGCCTGCGCGAATCCGAGGGCGGTGGCCGGTTCGGTGGTCTCGTCGGGGACGGCGACGACATAGCTGGTGGCGGCGTACTCGGGGGCCTTGAGCACCCCGTACGCCCCGCCCAGCGCGAGCCCGAGCACGGCGCAGGCGGGCAGCGGCCACCACGCGGGCACCCGCAGCCGGCCCCGCGGTCCGCCGCCGGCCGACCGGGCGCGGCCCTCCTTGGCGCGCTCGGCGCGCCGCTCGGCCCGGCGCTCGGCACGCCGTTCGCCGCGTCCCTCGCCCCGCTTCGCCTCGGCGCGCGCCCCGTCCCCGGACTCGTCCCGCGGCTCGGACCCCGGCCCGGTGGTGTCGGCCTTCTTCTGCTCCGTACTCGTGCCCTCGGTGCTCTTGCGATCCGTGCTCGTGCGATCCGTGCTCTTGCGGTCGGCGGTGTCGGCCATGTGCGTGATCTCTTCCTCGTGGAGGGGTTCGTCTCGTTCGGCGCCCCCGCGGGGGCAGGTCTGGGGCGGATCTGCGGTGCCGGACCGCCGGGGGCGGCGGCCGCGCGGTCGGGCCCGGCCTGTCAGGCCCGGCCGGCCGGGTCCGCCGGCCGCGGCAGGTCCGGTACGGGCCGGGACGGCCCGAGGGCCCGGGCGTACACGCCGAGCAACTGCTCGGCGCTGCGGGCGATGTCGTAGTGGCGCACCACCGGTGGCGGGGGCAGCCGGGTGGCGCCCGCCTCCATGTGGCCGCGCAGGGCGGCGACGAGTTCCTCGGTGCCGGTGCCGATCCGGCGGGCGCCGGGGGCCTGGGCGGCGGGCAGGTCGTCGATGGCGGGGCAGGTGACGTGCAGGACCGGCAGCCCGGCGGCGAGCGCCTCGACCACCGCGAGGCCGAAGGCCTCCTCGCGGGAGGGCGAGACGAACACGTCCATCGCGGCGAGCAGCGCCGGGATGCCCGGGGTACGGCCGTCGGCGCTGTCGCCCAGCGGGTCGCGTTCGCCCAGCAGGTGGATCCGGCTCTGCGCGCCGAGCTCGGCGGCCAGCCGCCGCAGCGCCGCACGCTCGGGCCCGTCCCCGACGAGCAGCAGGTGCGCGCCGGGGAGCGCCGCGACGGCCCGTACGAGGACGTCGAACCGTTTGCCCGGGACCAGCCGGCCGACCCCGCCGACCACGAAGGCCCGTTCGGGCAGCCCGGTGCGCATCCGGGTGGCCCGGCGCACGCCCGCATCGAAACGGAAGCGGACGGCCTCGATCCCGTTGGGTACGACATGCACGCGCGCGGCGGGCACGCCCCAGCCGTGCAGCCGCGCGGCCACGGTGTCGGAGACGGCGACGGTGGCCGCGCCCAGCCGCTCGCTGGCCAGGTACAGCGCACGGACCCCGCCCGACAGCGGCCGGCCCTCGATCTCGCCCTCGCCCAGGGAGTGTTCGGTGGCGACGGTCGCCCCGACCCCGGCGAGCCGGGCGGCGAGCCGCCCGTACACGCAGGCCCGGTACAGATGGGTGTGCACCAGGTCGTACCGGCCGCGCCGGATGAACCTCACCAGCTTCGGCAGGGCGCCCAGGTCCCGGTTGCCCCGCATCCCGAGGTGCACCACCCGCACGCCGTCGGCGCGCAGCCCCTCGGCGACCGGCCCGGGGTTGGTCAGGGTCAGCACGTCGCAGCGCATCGGCAGATGGCGCAGCAGCAGCCGCAGCTGCTGCTCGGCCCCGCCGACGCCGAGCCCGGTGATGATGTGCAGCGCCTTCACGTCCGGCCCGGACACGGCGGGCGCGTCCGGGGTCCCGGGGGCGGCCGGCGCGGTCACCGCCGCACCGCCCGGCGCAGCGCGTGCACCTGGTGGCGCAGCCGCTTGATCCGCAGCCGGCCCGGCCCGTCGGCCTGGCTGATGTGGGTGCGCGGCATGGCGTGCGGGCCGGCGAGCCGCCCGGGGTCGATGGCGCAGGCGTAGCCGTACCCGGCCGCGCGGGTGGCTTCGACGACCCGGGCGTCGAGGGTGCCGTACGGGTAGCAGAAGCCCTCGGGCAGCCGGCCGGTGATCTCCCGGAGCAGTTCGCGGCTGCCGCGCAGCTCCTGCTGGAGCACGTCGTCGGGCAGGCCGCTCAGGTGCTGGTGGAGCAGCCCGTGCGAGCCGATCTCCTGCCCGGCGGCGGCGACCTCGCGGATGCCCTCGGCGGTCAGCAGCGCCTTGCGCGGGCCCAGCGGGTCCCACACGTTGTCCACGCCGAGCCGGCCGGGCAGCACGAACAGGGTGGCGGTGCAGCCGTGCCGGCGCAGCAGCGGCAGCGCCTCGGCGAGGAAGTCGGTGTAGCCGTCGTCGAAGGTCAGCCCGACCAGTCCGGCGCCGCGTCCGGCCGCGCGGGCGGCGCGCAGCTCACCGACGGACACCCCGCGCAGCTTGCGGGCGCGCAGCCACAGCAGCTGCGCCTCCAGGGCCGCGGGGGTGACGGTGATGCCGTACGGGTCCTCGGAGGGGTCGGTGAACTCGGCGACCGAGTGGTACATGAGGACCCACGGGGCCGCCGCCCGGCGGCGGGCGGAGGGGGCCTGCGACGCGGCGGTGGCGTACGCCGTGTCGGTGTCAGCGGACATTGCGGAACCTCTGGATGATCAGGGTGGGCAGGGCGGTGATCTCGAGCGCCCGTATGGCCATGCCGGAGGCCCCGAACATGGCCGGGACCAGCAGGCAGCCGAGCGCGGCGCTGAGCAGCGGGTCGGGGATCATGGGGCCGGCGATCCAGCCGGTGGCGCAGGCCGTGACGGCGGCGACGGAGAGCCGGCCGAGGCTGATGGCGACCCGGCGGACCTGGATCGCGATGATCCGCGAGCCGAGCCCGGTGAGCAGCAGCACGGCCGTGGTGGAGATGCCGGCGGCGTTGGCGGCGGCGATGCCGTACGTGCCCCACCAGCCCACCGCGAAGGCCCCCGCCACGATGTTGACGAGGAGTCCGCAGCCCATGGCCAGGGCCGGGAACCAGGTGGGGCGGGCGGTGGAGAAGAAGGGCCGGGACAGCGCCCCGACCAGGCAGTGGCCGAGCAGGCCGATCGCATAGACGCGCATCACGGAGGCCGTGGTGAGGGTGTCGGCGTGGGTGAACGCACCGCGCTCGAACAGGACCTGGATGATCTGCGGGGCGTAGCCGATGACGAGGGCGGTGCCCATGAGGACGGCGAGGGAGGCCAGCGTCAGGTCCTGCTCGACCCGCCGCCGGGCCTTCTCGCGCTCGCCGCCGGCCATGGCCTGGGCGACGACGGGGAAGGTGACGGTGCAGATCATCAGGGACAGCACCATCGGCATCTGCGCGACCTTCTGCGCGTAGTTGAGGTGCGAGATGGCGCCGGGCGGCAGCGAGGCGGCCAGGAAGCGTTCGACGAGGACCTGCGACTGCCGGAAGACGGCGAAGAAGATGACCGGCGCGATCATCCCGAGCGCCAGCAGCGTGGGCCGGTCCCGGTCCCGCTGGCGGCGGCTGGCTCCCCGGGCCCGCGACGGCCCGAAGCCCACGTGCCGGACGAAGGCGGGCAGTTGGACGAGGACCATCAGCAGCCCGCCGCACGCCACCCCGGCGGCGGCCGCCCGCACCCCCCACACGGCGTGCAGGGCGATCATCGTGCCGATGATCCCGACGTTGTACGAGACGTAGATCGCCGCCGGGGGCAGGAAGGACCGGTGGGCGCGCAGCGCGGCGCTGAAGTACCCGGCGATGCCGAAGGTCAGGACGGTGAGGGCGGTCAGCCGGGTGCACTGGACGGCGAGGCCGGGATCCGGCAGCCCCGGGGCCAGCACCCCGACGACGAGGGGGGCGGCGACGACGAGGACGGAGGCCACGGCCGCCAGGAACACCAGCAGGCGCGGCAGCGTGGCCCCGACCAGCAGCCGCACCGGGTCCTGTACCCGCGCCTCCTTGCGGGTCAGCCCGGCCCTGCTGGCCGCCCGCCGGGCGAGGGCGTGGCTGAAGGCGGGCACCATCAGCAGCGCCATGGCGTCCTCGATGAGCAGCGTGGAGGCCATCTCCGGCACGGTCCACGCGATGAGGAAGGCGTCGCTGTCGTGCCCGGCGCCGAACAGGTGGGCAATGGCCTGGTCGCGCACCAGCCCGAACACCGCGCCGGCGGCGGTCAGTCCGGCGGTGACGGCCGCGGCCTTGGCCAGGAACCGCCCGAGCGGCGCGGCCCCGCCCCCCGTGGCCCCGCCCGCACGGGCCCCGGTCACGGGCGCCGCCGCAGGGGCCCCGCCCCCGGATCCCGCCGCACGCACTCCACTCTCACGGCCGCCGCCCCCGGGCACCACCCCGCGGGCCCCGGTCACCGATCCCGCCGGGCGGGCGGGCGGCGTGCGCGGGCGGTCCGGCGGGGCGCCGGGCAGGGTGGCGCCCCCGGACGCCACGACCCGGACGCCGGCCCGCGTCCCGAACACCCCGGGGGCCTGGGCGCCCCGGGCCGTCGCGGGGTGCGGCCCCGGACCGGACGGCTGCTTGCCCGCGGGCGGCGCCTGCCGTGCGCCGGCCTCCGCGGCGGCGGCAACGGCGGCGGAAGCGGCGGCGGCCGCCGGGGCGACGGCGGTGGCCTGAACGCGGGCGGGGCCCGGCCCGGCCTGATGGCCGGGGCCGGGCCGCCGGGCGCCCGTGAGGGGCGTCGTATCGGTCACCGGGTGGCCGCACCCTCACGGGCCCGCCGGCCGCCCACCGGGACGGCGCCCTCACGTCCGCCGTCACCGGGACCCGTCAGGGCCCACCACGCGGCCATGCCGATGATCACTCCGGTGAGGACCGTCGAGGGGCCGCCGATGTCGGCGTACAGGAAGTCGGTCAGCTGCCAGATGAACAGCCCCGCCGCGATCAGACCGCAGTCGCGCATGCGCCGCGCCGCCGGGTCCGGGCGCAGGGCGCGGCGCAGGCCCGCGGCCAGCAGCACCGCCCAGCCGCCCGCCAGGGCCATCAGGCCGACCAGCCCCTGCTCGCTGAGGATCAGCAGGTACATGTTGTGCGGGGAGAGCAGCGGCTGGCGGAGGTACGCCTGGCCCGCGCCCGCCGTGTCGCTGCCCGAGGACAGCCCCAGCGAGGAGTGCCCGTCCCGGTGCGCCGGGAAGCCCTTGAGGCCCACGCCCACCGCCGGGTGCTCGCTCCACATCGAGGAGGCGGCCGCCCACATGGTGTACCGGTCGGTGACCGACTGGTCGGGCGCCGAGCCGACCTGGGTGATGGAGGTGAGCCGCTCGGCGACCATGTCCGAACCGACGCCGAGGCCGCCGACGAGCACCACGCCGCTCGCGACCAGCGCGCAGAGCACCTTCAGCGCCCGCCGCACGCCGGCCATCAGCATGACCACCAGCGCCGCGCCGAAGGTCGCGATCCACGCGCCCCGGCTGAAGGAGAGGACCAGCGGAAGGACGAGGGCGAGCGCGCACGCCCCGGCCACGCGCCGGGTGCGCACGCCGGTCCCCGGCGCCAGCGCCACCGCCGCCGCCACGACCAGTCCGTACGCGACGACGGTGGCCATGCCCATGACGTCGCCGGGACCGAAGGTGCCCACGGCCCGGATGTCCTCGCCCTGGTACGAGGCGCCGGTGTGCGTCGCGTACTGCACGACCCCCACCGCGCCCTGGACCAGGGCCAGGACCACGAAGCACCCGGCCGCCAGCCGGAACTCCCGCGCGTCGCGCACCAGCAGCACCACGGCCGCCGGGACGAGCACGAACACCTGGAGGTAGCGCACGAAGCCGGGCAGCGCCGCGTACGGGTCCGCGGCGGTGACGGTGGCGACCGCCAGCCCGAGCGCCGGCACCCCCAGGACGGCCGCGCCCACCGGGGTCAGCCGGCGCACCTCGCCCCGCAGCGCCCGTACGGCGCAGACGAACACCAGCAGCAGCGAGGCCGCGTCGGCCGGGCTCACCTTGCCCGACGCGGTGGCGTCACCGGCCGGGAGCGGTGCGAGGAGCAGCAGGACGGTCGCGACGAGCGGGAGCAGCGGCCAGTGGCGGCGCAGCGGGCCCGCCCCGCCGCGGCCGGGAGCGGGCGGGGGCGCGTACGCGCCGGAGACGGCAAGGGCCATGATCAGCTGCCCCCCAGCCGGAAGCGGAAGAAGGAGGCCGCGGTGCGGGCCAGGATCCACAGGTCCTGCCACAGCGACCAGGTGTCGATGTAGTGGTTGTCGAAGCGGGCCCGGTCCTCGATCGAGGTGTCCCCGCGCAACCCGTTGATCTGCGCGAGGCCGGTGATCCCCACCGGCATCCGGTGCCGGGCCTCGTAGCCGGGGTGGATCGAGGAGAACTTCGCGACGAAGAAGGGCCGTTCGGGCCGCGGTCCGACCAGGCTCATGTCCCCGCGCACCACGTTCCACAGCTGCGGCAGCTCGTCGAGGGAGGACTTGCGCAGGAAGGAGCCGACCGCGCTCATCCGGCGGTCGCCGGCCACCGTCCACCGGGTGGCGGACTCGTGCTCGTCGGCGCGCAGCGTACGGAACTTCAGCAGCGTGAACGGCCGCCCGTAGAGCCCGACCCGCTCCTGACGGAAGATCACCCCGGGGCCGTCGGAGATCCGTACCGCCAGGGCGCACACCCCCATCACGGGCGCGGCCGCCATCAGGGCGAGCGCGGCCAGGGCCGAGTCGATGCCCCGCTTGACCCAGCGTTCCGCCGGCCGCGCCGGACGCGGCAGCAGCGGCTGGACGGCGAAGCCCCAGAGGTGGTCGGCGGGCTGTGCCACCCGCATCCCGGTGATCTTCGCGGTGCCGACGGGGTCGGCCAGCCAGAGCCGGCAGCCGTGGTCGTGGAAGAGCCGGACCAGCGACGCGGTGTGTTCGTCGGCCTCGGGCGGCCGGGTGAACACCGCGTGCCGCACCGAGTTCTGGATGACGGCCCGCCGGATGTCCTCGTGGGAGGCGAGCACCGGCACGACCGCCGAGGAGCCCTCGCCGGCGGCGGCCCCGGTGTCGGCGAGGCCGACCGGGCGCAGACCGTACTCGCGGCGCTGGTGCAGGGCGGCGGCCACCACGCTCGCCCCGGCCCCGGGTCCGACCACGAGGGCGGAGGCGGGCCGGCGGACGGCGGAGCGGCGGCGCAGCAGGTGCACCAGGCCGCGCCCGGAGCAGGCGAGGACGAGCTGGAGGCAGGCGGCGGTGGCCAGCGCGCCCCAGCCGAGGGCCTGGCGCGGGTCGACGGCGGCCACGACGGCCGCGGTCACGCACCACAGGACGGCGGACCGGCCGGCCAGCGCGGGCAGTTCGAGCAGCGCGGAGGGCGCCAGCCGCTGCCGGTACAGCCCGGCCTGGGCGTGCAGCGCGGCCAGCAGGACCGCGACGGGCGCGGCGGCCTCGCGCGGCAGGTCCAGGCCGGGCACGGCCGCCGTGGTCAGTACGGCGGCCAGCGCGTCGGTGGCCAGCAGCGGGACGGCGCTCTCGCGGCGGCGGACGCGCCGCGGCCGTACGGCCGGACGGGAGGCGTCGGCCCGGGGCCCGCGCGGGGGGTGGATGGCGGTCACCGAACGGCGGACGGCAGTGGTGGAGGCAGGGCCCGCGGCGGGTCCGGCGGCGGGTGAGCCGCCGCCCCGCCCGGCGTGGGGTGCGTGTGCGCTGTCCATCGTCATCGGCTGATGCGCTCCTGGTTCAAGGGCTGGGGATCCCCGCGGCGCAGCCTGGGGGAGGGCCTGCCCAGCAGTTCGTGGTACAGGCCGGTGACCGCGTCCGTGGTCCGCCGCACGTCGAAGTCGGTCCGGGCGTGCTGCCCGGCCTGCTCCCCGAGCTCGGCGAGCAGCCGCGGGTCGGTGAGCAGTACGCCCAGCGCCTTGGCCAGCGCGCCCGGGTCCTCGGGCGGCACCAGGCAGAGCCGGCCGTGGCCGGGCGGCAGGCTCTCCCTGGCACCGCTGACGTCGGAGACCAGGACCGGGCGGCCGCAGGCCATGGCTTCCAGCGGGGCGAGCGCCATGCCTTCCCACCGCGACGGCAGTACAACGAGATCGGCGGCCCGAAGCCACGGTCGGATGTCGGCGGCGGCGCCCGCGAAGAACACGCCGGGCGGGGCCGTACGCCGCAGTCGTTCGGCGTCCGGACCGTCCCCCACCAGGGCGAGCCGGGCCCCGGGAACCGTCGCGAGCAGCTCGGGCCAGGCCCGCAGCAGGACGTCCTGGCCCTTCTGCTGGCACAGCCGTCCGACGCACACGGCCAGCGGCGCCTCGCCCCGGAACCCGGCGGGCAACGGGAGTCCGGCGCGGGCCCGTGCCTTGTCGTGGACGGGGTCGGGGCCGCCGGGGCGGAAGTGGCCGAGGTCGACCCCGTTGCGGATCACCGACCAGTGGGCGGTGATCCCCTCGGACTCGCCCGCGCTCCGTTCGGCCTCGCTGACACAGAGCACCCGGTCGGCCCAACGGGCCCCGAACCGTTCCCATCTGAGGGCGAGTGCGGCGGTGGTGCCGCCGACCGCGTCGAAGGACCAGGCGTGCGGCTGGAAGACGGTGGGCACCGCGCCGCGTACGGCCAGGCGGCCGGCGAGGCCGGCCTTGGCGCTGTGGGCGTGCAGCACGTCGGGGCGGACCCGGCGCACCAGGCGGGCGGCGGCGACCGCCTCGGCGGCGAGCCCCGGGCCCGGCGACCGCGACGCCCGCCAGGTGAGCACCTCGGCCCCGGCGGCGCGGGCCGCCTCGGCGAGCTGCCCGCCGCGCGGGCAGCCCACGACGGGGCGCAGGCCCGCGGCGGACTGGGCGCGGACGAGATCGGTGACGACCCTGGCGACACCGCCCTCCACGGGCTGGACGAGATGGAAGACGGTCACGTGTTCTGACACATGTTCTGACGGCACGTGGAGTGGTCTCCTGCGTTCAGCGGCGCGCGTCTGTCTGCACGAAGAGCACGCCGAGGAAATGACCTTGATTCTCGCCCGCGAACTGGAATTTCAGGCTGCGGGCACCACCGGACAGAGCGGGACTCAGATCGAACACGTCCGCGTCATATCCGAGATTGTTCATATGTTCGGGCTGTCGCCTGAAGGAGGGACGTCCGAATTCTGTGATAGTAGAATTCATCACATCATTGAACGGGTTTTCGGGGTCGCTGAGCTGGACCCGGCGGCCACTGTCGGCGGTCACGGTGAGTGAGTCCCCGAGCGTCCCGCGGTCCCCGTCGTACGCGACCACGCCGGCCCGGCCGGTCCCGCCCGCCGGCACGTCCAGCCCCTCCACGTCCACCGTCTCCAGGGCCTCCTGGCGGCCGCCCGCCCACAGCGCCGCGAAGCCGTCCCACACCGAGATCCGGCGCAGCGGCTCGTCGGCCTTCTCGTAGGCGACGACCAGCGTCCAGCCACCCCAGGCACCCACGCCCGAGTGCCCCATGGCGATGTTGAGCTGGGAGACGGTCCACATCCCCGCGCCGCCGCGGCGCACCAGCGGGGTGACGTCGGCGGAGGCCTGGTAGGCGTCGCTGCCGTCGTCGGTGCGGTGCCCGATTCGGGTGTCCGCCAGCACCTCCGAGTACGCGCCGCCCGGCTCGGCGACCAGCACCCGGCCGTTGTCCTGCGGCGGCTTCTGCTCACCGACCCGCAGGTTGCCGCCCCAGTACAGCCGCGCGTACGAGACCTTCGCGCCCGCGGGCACCTTCAGCTCGGCGCGGGTGGAGTTGTAGGTGTCGGGGTCCTTGTCGACCTCGCTGTAGAACATCTCGTAGTCGCTGTTGACCCCGGCCGCACCCTGCTTGACCTCGCCGCACGGCTCGGCCGCGGCGGCCCGCTCCTTGCGGCAGCTGATCCCTGAGTTCGAGGCCCGGACCAGCCCGCCGTGCTGCACGGCCTGATAACGCTGCGTGAACGGGATCCGGGGCATTTCCTTGGGGGCCGGAGGGGCCGCCAGGGCGGCCGGCGCGTTACCCGAAAGGACGAGGCAGGACAGCAGGGGGGCGAGCGCACCGAGGATTCTGCGGGTGGAACCCATGTGACCCTGTCTCCATTTTCGATCAAGGCGACAAAACAGGAGTGCACTTTGTCAGAAATCGAGCGGGAAATCACGCCGGACTCGCTTGTACGGCCTTTTGGGCGATCGCACGCACCCTCGCGGAGGGCGAGTCGTTGAGCGGTTGCACCAGGGCGCGGCCGTCAACCGCGAGGACCGAAACGTCGGCATCCGGGTGAAGCGGCGCAACCCCGGCCGGAGCACGGGAGTTGAGCCGGTTGCTCCTGTACCGGGCAATCTTGCAGAAAAGGGACAACAGTGATCAAGAAGATGATGGCCGCGGCCGCTGTCGCCGCCTCCGTCACGGGCATGGGCGCGGCCATGGCTCCGCAGGCGATGGCGATCGGCAACGACAACGGCATCAACACCGTGAACGGCAACGGCGCCGCCCAGATCTACGGCAACCAGGCCACCTACGGCCACATGAGCCCCCAGATGGCGCTGATCCAGGGCTCCTTCAACAAGCCCTGCATCGCCCTGCCGGCGAAGCTCAACGCCCAGTCGCTGCTCGCCGCGATCAACGTCGGCGTCCAGGACATCCCGGTCCTGTCGAACCCGATGAACCAGCAGTGCGTCGAGAACTCCACCCAGGCCAAGGGCGACGAGCCGCTCTCGCACATCCTGGACAACATCCCGATCCTGTCGGGCAACGTCTCCGCGGGCAGCTGATCCGCCCGGTCACCCGCAGCCGAGGCCGCCGCACCTTCGGGACGCGGCGGCCTCGCCGCGTGTCCGGCCCCGATTTCCCAGAATTCCGGAGAATACGGCCCGGGCCGGCCCGTCCGCGAAATATGCGGTTTCTTTTCCCCTGGCCGCTCGTTGTTAATTCTGCAGTGGACACCCCGCTGCGGGAAGGAACGAAAAGAAAATGACGCACAAGAAGGCAGTGGTCCTCGCCGCCGGCGCTCTGATGGCCGCCGGTGCTGCCTCCCCCGCCCTGGCCGACGCCGACGCCGTGGGCAAGGCCTCGGACTCCCCCGGCGTGCTCTCCGGCAACCTCATCCAGGTCCCGCTGAACATCCCGATCAACCTCTGCGGCAACAGCGTGAACCTCGTCGGCGCTCTGAACCCGGCCTTCGGCAACGTCTGCATCAACCGCTGACCCAGCGCGCCACCAAGCGTCCGTGCCCGCGCGGGCACACCTCCTCGAAAGTGGCCTCGGAGTGCACGGCGGTGCACTCCGAGGCCACCTCCGATTCATGACCGGCCGCGGAGCCGGTAGACAGGGAAGGACCCATGCGACAGGTACTGAGCCGACAGGTACTGGGCAAGGGGGTGCTCACGGCCGCCGCGGCATCGAGTCTGCTGTCGATCGCCGGCGGCGCGGCCTACGCGTCGGGGGCGACGGCGGAGGCCTCGCACTCGCCGGGCGTACTGGCGGGCAACAGCGTCTCGGTACCGATCACGCTGTCCCCCAACGTGTGCGGCAACAGCGTGGACGCGGCGGCGGGGCTGAACCCGGCCTTCGGCAACACCTGCGGCAGCACCTCCGGCCACGGCGCCTCCGGGCACGGCGACTCCGGCCACAGCACCTCCAGGCACGGCGATTCCGGCGACGGCGGTGGTCACGACTACCGGCGCTACCTCAGCCCCCAGCAGGCCGAGGCCATCGACCGCTACTTCGACGACCAGCGGCACGCCGCCCCCCGGGCCGACGACGAGGCCCGGCCCGAGCACCGCACGGAGCCGCCCGGGCCCGCACCCCGGCACGCCAAGCCGCGGCACGCGGCGCCGGCCCCGGCACCCGTACCGCACGAGACCCGCGACGAGGCCCGGCACGAGCCGCGGCACGCGGCCCGGCACGGCGGCGGCGGATACGGCGGCGACGCCGAGGAGGAGTGCGACGACCACCCCGCGCCCCACCCGGCCCCGGCCCCGGCTCCGCACCCCGCGCCCCCCAAGCCCCAGCCCAGGCCGGAACCGAAGCCCGCTCCCGGGCCCGAGGTGAAGCCGGCGCCGCTGCCCAAGCCGCTGCCGGCCCCGGTGCCCGCGCCCGAGGCGCAGCCCGCCCCCGCGCCGGCCCCCGCGCCCGTACCGCCCGCCCCGGTCCAGCAGGAGGCGCCGGCGCCGCTCCCCAAGCCCGTCGAGGAGGAGCAGCCCCCGACGACGCTCCCCGCACCGGCGCCGCCGCACCACGGCAGTTCGGTCTCCGTACCTCCGGCGGCCCCAGCCCCGGCCCCCGCACCGCAGGCACCGCAGCTCGACCAGCCGCCCGCGAGCCCCGAGGGTGACCGGCCGATCCACCTGCCCCCGGCACCGCTCCCGGCACCGGCCCCCGCCCCGGCCGTCCCCGTGACGCCTCCCGCCGCGGGCGCCCCGGCGGTGCCCGCCGCCCCGGTCGCCAGGGCGACCGGCCCGATGCTGGCCGAGACCGGGGCCGGGCAGCCGGCCGCCGCGGCCGCGCTCGCCACGGCCCTGATCCTCGGCGGGGCGATCCTGTACCGGAGGTCGCGCGCCGCCTGACGGAATATCGGAAGAAATATCGGCCGGAGAATCCCTTGTCGGGTTCTCCGGCCGACGTGCGAAAAGAACCGGCCACAGGGTTTCCGTACCCGCACGGAATCGTTACCCAGGTCGAAAGCGGCGCGTCGGTCGCCGCTGGAAAAGGATGTAAAAGAATGAAGTACACGAAGGTCGCCGCCGTGCTCGCGGGCTCCGTCGCCGCCCTCGGCGCCGCCGCCCCCGCCTTCGCGGACACCTCCGCCATGCCCCCCATGAGCGTGACGGGCGGGGTGACCGAGGTCCTGAACGCCGCCAACCCGGTCTCCGAGGCCCTGCCGCAGACCGTCGGCAACGGCCTGGCCGAGCAGGGGGCCACCCTCGACAAGGTCGCGGGCGCGACCCAGGGCGTGAACCAGGTCCGCAACAACGCCCCGGGCGAGGTGCTCGGCCTGGCCAACACGGCCACGCAGGTGACCCCGATGCTCGGCGGCATCCACCTCAACGGCGGCAAGGGCTGACCGCTCCGCCCCGGCCCTAGAACTGTGGGCGGACCCTAGAACTGTGGGCGCCACCGGCCGATGCCGGTGGCGCCCACAGTGGCGTGTGCCGTCGAACGTCAGTCGTTGACGCAGACGTTGCCGAACGCCGGGTTCAGGAGGGCGATGATGTTCACCGTGTTGCCGCAGACGTTCACCGGGATGTGCACCGGGACCTGGACCAGGTTGCCGGAGAGGACACCCGGGGAGCCCACAGCCGCGCCCTCGGCCGAGGAGTCGGCGAGAGCGGCACCCGCGGCACCCGCGACGGCGAGACCAGCGCCGGCCAGGACAACGGCGGCCTTCTTGGCAGTGTTCATGGGAAGTGCACCTTCTGCTCGATGTACTGCCCCGATCCGGGGCTCACACCGAGCAAAACGGTCCACTCTCCCCCAACGACACGGGTCCATGCACGATCAGACCTGTTCAGCCCAATAGTGCTACGGCAGTTCGGGCCAATTCGGGACGTCGGGGACGTCGGGGATCGCCGGGATCGCCGGGATCGCGGGGACGGCAGGGATCGCGGGCACAGCCGGAACGGCCGGAACGGTCCCGGTCGCGGGCAGCTGCACCGGCGGCAGCTGGATGTTGGGGAGCGTCACCCCGGGGATCGCCGGCAGGTTCACGCCCGGGATCTCCGGGAGCTTGATCTCGGGCAGCTTGATCTCCGGGATGGTGATCTCCGGCAGCGAGACGCCCGCCGGCAGCAGGCCCTTGATGGCGTCCAGGATGCTCTTGACGAGGTCGTCGATGGGGCCGGCCGCCGCCCGCTGCTCCAGCCGCTCCTCCAGTTGCCGCTCCAGCCGTTCGAGCTGCTGCTGCCGGCCGCCGCCGGACTCCTCGCGGACGAGGGCGCTCGCCGGGGCGGCCGCGCCGAAGACTATGACGGCGACAAGGGCCGTGGGGACAAGGAAGCGGGACGCCTTCGTGCGGTGCATGGGCATTCCTTCGGTGGTCGCACAGGGGAGCGGACCACGGTGATCCGCTTCCTCACCCACCGTGCGAACACCTTTCACGGAGCGCAACACGATCTTGGGCGGCTGCGGGCCGTGTACGGGCTTCGCGCAGGCATCCGCAAGCGGCTCACCCGGCGGGGGAAAAGCCGGGCCCGCGCACGCCGATCGAGTGAAGCGCCGGAACCAAACCCGCGACGGGCCGGTTGTCCAGGGCGCTCCATCAGCGGGCACTCATGCGACAAAAGGACCAAGATGCTCAAGAAGATTATGGCCACCGCCGCAGCCACTGCCGCTGTGATCGGCGCGGGCGCCGCCGTGGCCGCCCCGGCCATGGCCATCGGGAACGACAACGGCATCAACACCGTCAACGGCAACGGCGCCGCCCAGATCTACGGCAACCAGAAGACCGAAGGCCCGATGAGCCCGCAGCTCGGCCTGGTCCAGGGCACCCTGAACAAGCCCTGCATCGGCCTGCCGGCGAAGCTCAACCTCCAGTCGGTCGCGGCGCTCCTCAACATCGGCGTCCAGGACATCAACGTCCTCAGCAACCCGATGAACCAGCAGTGCGCCGAGAACTCCACCCAGGCCAAGGGCGACGAGTCCCTCTCGCACATCCTGAGCAACATCCCGGTCCTCTCCGGCAACGTCTCCGCCGGCAGCTGATCACCGCTCCTCGTTCCGGCCCGTTCGACCGGCGCCCCGGGAGCATCTGACGAGGGCCCCGGCAGCCTGCTGCTGCCGGGGCCCTCGCGTACCGCCGTACGGGCGGCTCAGCCGGTCCAGAACTCCCACCAGCGGGTCAGGACCAGCATCCCGATGATCCCGGTGTGCAGGACGGGCGGGACCCACGCGAACTCGGTGAGGAACAGCCGCAGCGGGCCCGGGGCGGGCAGGGCGCCGGAGCGGACGTTGTGCGCGGTGACGGCCCAGAACATCACCAGCGTGGCGACCCAGGCCAGACAGCACCACAGGCACAGCGCGTTGATCTCGTAGAGCGACTGGACCATCAGCCAGGTGCAGAAGCCCACTCCGAAGACGGTGCCGGCGTTCAGTCCCAGCCAGAACCAGCCGCGGTAGCCGGCTCCGGCCAGCAGGCCCGCGCCGACGCAGACCACGACGCCGTACGCGACCAGACCCAGCATCGGGTTGGGGAAGCCGAAGGCCGCCGCCTGCTCGCTCTGCATGACGCTGCCGCAGGAGACGACCGGGTTGAGACTGCAGGCCGGCTTGAAGTCCGGGTCCTCCAGCAGCAGGAACTTGTCGAGCGTGATCACCCAGGAGGCCAGCAGCCCGGCGGCCCCGGTGAGCACCAGCAGCCAGGCCAACCCCCTGGGGGGCGCGGCCGGTTCGTCCTCGGGTCGACTGCGGGGCCGCCCCTGCTGACGGGGAACGCCCACTGTATTCGTTGCCATGCGGCCCATAGTCCCGCATTACCCCACGGATCATGGTGAATCATGCGTATCCGTACGCAAGTTGACCGGAAGGGGTGCGGGAACCGGGGATCCTTCCCGGACGTTTTACCGAACCCCGGACGTGATGTCAGAGCGAGGGGTTACGTTGAGCTTCCGCGAAGTGACAAGCTGCGACGGCCTGGAGACCCACGTTGAGCGACCCGAAGGATCACATCGATCCGTACGAGACAACTGAGGCGCACCTCGGCCGACTCCTGGGCCGCGCCCTCAACTCCTTCGACCTGCCCGACCTGCTGGTCGAGCGGCTGGCCACCGCGCTCGCCCACAGTTCCTCGCTGTACACCACGCACCACAGCCCCGCGTCGGGCGTGTGGCGCGAGACCCACCGGCACACCTACCTGCTGGCGGACGGCACTTCGGTGTCGCTGTGGGAGCTGGCCTACCGGCAGCAGGGCGACCGGGCGACCCGGCACGAGGTCTTCACGTCCAAGGCGGAGGCCTGCCTGGCGGCGACCCGGCTGTTCGGCGAGGAGCCGGCGGCGGTGCTGGACTTCACGCTGACGGCCGGCGAGGACGAGTTGTCGGGCGACGCGGCGGTGCTCGGCGCCCTGTTCGCGGCGTCCGCGGCGCCGGTCCGACGGCACCGGGAGTACGCGGTGGAGCAGTCCGCCGACCACGCCCGGCGGGTGCTGCGCCGCGCCGAGAACCGGGACCGGCCGGGCGCCGGCGTGGCGGCGCTGCTGCGGTCGGCGTACGCCCACCAGATCACCCAGGCGTTCGGCACCCGCCAGTGCCTGGCGGACGGCAGGGACGCGGGATTCAGCCTGTACGAGCACGCGTTCGTGCTGCTGGACGGGAGCGAGTACAGCCTCTGGGAGGTCGAGCACACGGCGACGCCGGACGGGCGCCACATGTGCGAGGTGTACGAGAGCGAGGCCGCCGCGCGCGGCGCCATGGAGCTGCGCGCCCGGGTGCGCTGACCCGGGCGACCCGGCCGACTCGGGCGGGCAGGCCGACCCGGGCGGGCAGGCCGTGCTCAGCCCGCCGGGCGGGTGAGGCGGAGGGTGAGGGGCAGGTCCTCGGTGATGCGGACCTCGGCGGGCCGCAGGTCCTCCGGGGTGGGCATGGCCGTGCCGGGGAGCTGGACCGCGGCCGTCGCGTGGGCCACGGCGGAGGCGAGGGCCCGCGGACCCGAGCCGCCCGCGATCAGGAGGCCCGCGAGCGCGGCGTCGCCCGCGCCGACGTTGCTGCGGACGACGGTGGCCGGGGCGGTGCCGTAGTAGGTGCCGGTGGCGTCGGACAGCAGCTGGCCGTCCGGGCCGAGGGTGGCCAGGACGGCGCCCGCGCCCAGGGAGCGCAGTTCCCGGGCCGCCGTGACCACGTCGCCCAGGGTGGCGAGTGGCCGGGAGACCGCCGCCGCGAGTTCCGTCGTGTTCGGCTTGACCAGGTCCGGCTGGGCCGCGAGCGCGGCCCGCAGCACCGGGGCGGCGGCGTCCAGGGCGGACCGCGCGCCCGCCGCACGGACGCGGGCGACGAGTTCGGCGTACCACCGCTGGGGCAGGCCGGGCGGGAGGCTGCCGCAGCCGGTGACCCAGCTCGCCGTGGCCGCGCCGGTGGCGGCCGACTCCAGCAGCAGGAGGGACTCCGACGGGG
Source organism: Streptomyces sp. NPDC042102 (assembly GCF_055582305.1). Taxonomy (NCBI): domain Bacteria; kingdom Bacillati; phylum Actinomycetota; class Actinomycetes; order Kitasatosporales; family Streptomycetaceae; genus Streptomyces; species Streptomyces sp. NPDC042102. The sequence goes on along the minus strand of NZ_JBVJDL010000006.1, from coordinate 102,286 downwards.
AGAGGGCGGGACCCGCAGCGTTGATCTTGGTGACGGTGCCGTCGGGTTCGGCGAGGGAGACGTTGGAGCGGGTACGGCTCGCGATCGCGACCACCGTGACGTCCACGCCCTGCGCGCCGAGGAGTTCGGCGATCAGCGTGCCGGGCGGGCCGCCGAGCGGCAGCACCGCCGTGGTGCGCACGCCCGCGGCGGCCACGGCGCGGGCGACGTTGACGCCCTTGCCCCCGGGTTCGACCCGGTCCTCGGTGGCGCGCAGGACCTCGCCGCGGACCAGTGAGGAGATCTCGTAGGTGCGGTCGAGGGAGGGGTTGGGCGTGACGGTGAGGATCATGCGAGCGTGACTTCCGTCCCGGCGGCCTCGATGGCCGCCCTGTCGGCGGGGTCCAGCCCCGCGTCGGTGATGAGCAGGTCGACGTCCGTGAAGGCGGCGAAGCGCGCGAAGTGCTCCTGACCGCACTGGGCGGATTCCGCGAGCAGGACCACCCGGCGGGCGGCGGCGACGGCGGCGCGCTTGACGGCGGCCTCCGCCAGGTCGGTGGTGGTGAGCCCGCCGCCGGGGGTGAAGCCGAGGGTGGCGAGGAAGAGCACGTCGGCGCGGATCTCCCCGTACGCGCGCAGCGCCCAGGCGTCGACGGCGGCCCGGGTCCGGGGGCGGACCCGGCCGCCGACGAGGTGGAGGTCGACCCCGGGGTGGCCGGCGAGCCGGGCGGCGACGGGCAGGGCGTGGGTGACCACGGTGAGCGCGGTGTCCGGCGGGAGGGCCGCGGCCAGCCGTGCGGTGACCGGGCCCGCGTCGAGGATGACGCTGCCGTCGGCGGGGAGCTGCACGAGGGCGGCGGCCGCGATGCGGTCCTTCTCGTCGGGCCCGGCCGGCGTAGATCCGGCGGGGCCGGGCTCGAAGTCGAGGCGGCCGGCCGGTATGGCGCCGCCGTGCACCCGGCGGACCAGCCCGGCCCGGTCCAGGGCCTTGAGGTCGCGGCGGACGGTCTCGGCGGTGACCTGGAACGTGTCGGCGAGGGAGAGCACGTCGACACGGCCCGCGTCGCGGGTGAGGCGGAGGATCTCCTGCTGGCGCTCCGGTGCGTACATGAGGGTGCCCGTTCGGGTCCGTTCGGTGTCCGGGTCTGTGGGTTCCGGCGGATTTCCTCCACCGTACGCCGCGAAAGGGGCGGAGCCTAACAAAAACGGACATGCCCGCCTCGAGGGCGGGCATGTCCGTGAAGGGGGGCCGGGGCCGGGCCGGGTTCCCGGGGGGCGGGGCCGGCGCTCCGGCGGCTACGCCACCGGGACCTTGCGCGGGGCGACGTCGTCACCGTCGTCGGCGAGGGGCTCGTCGGCGGGAGCGGCACCGGCCTCCGCCTCGAAGCCCGAGCCCGGGGCGGGGGCCTGGCGCGGCAGCAGGAACATCACCGCGAAGATCACGACCAGGACGGCGACGACCCACCACAGCGCGCCGCGGAAGGCCTCGACGTACTGCGGGCCGACGATGTGCTCGTTCTCGATGGCACCGAAGTAGACGACCGAGGTCAGGCCGAGGCCGAGGGCGTTGCCCATCTGGCCGGTGCTGTTGATCAGGCCCGAGGCGGAGCCGGCGTGCTCGCGCGGCACCTCGGAGAGCACGGTCTCGGTGAGCGGGGCCACGATCAGGCCCATGCCCAGACCCATGAGCACCAGCGGGGCGGCCATCTGCCAGGGGGCGATGTCCATGCCGTAGTGCCCGGACGACCAGATGTAGAGGACCAGGCCCGCGGCCATGGTCAGCGCGCCCGCCTGGAGGACCTTGCGGCCGAAGCGGGGCACCAGCTTCTGGACGGAGATGGCGGCGGCGAAGGAGACGGAGATGGAGAAGGGGATGCCCGTCAGGCCCGCGCGCAGGGCGCTCCAGCCCAGGCCCATCTGCATCATGAGCGTCCAGGTCAGGAAGAAGATGCCGGTCGCGATGCCGAAGGTGAGCTGGACGCCGATGCCGGCGGCGAAGCTCTTGACCTTGAACAGGGACAGCTCGACGAGCGGGGAGCCGTCCTTCTTGATCTTGTACTTCTCGTACGCGATGAAACCGGCGATCACCAGCGGGACCGCGCCCATGCACACGAAGCCCCACAGCGGCCAGTCGTTCTCGCGGCCCTGGGTGAGCGGGTAGATCAGCATGACCATGCCCAGGGTGGCGATGACGACGCCGATCAGGTCGAGCCGCAGCGCGCGCGGGGCCTTGGACTCGGTGATGAACAGGCGGCCCAGGATCAGGCCGGCGATGCCGATGGGCAGGTTGATCAGGAAGATCGGGCGCCATTCGAGGCCGAAGAGGTTCCACTCGGTGAGCAGCGCGCCGAGCATCGGGCCGGAGACGGCTCCGAGGCCGAGCATCGCGCCGAACAGGCCGAAGACCTTGCCGCGCTCGTGCGGCGGGAAGGTGACGTGGATGATCGCCAGGACCTGGGGGACCATCAGGGCGGCCATGGCGCCCTGGAGCAGGCGGGAGGCGACGAGCATGCCGGGGTTGGCGGCGATTCCGCAGAGCAGCGAGGCGGCCGTGAAACCGGCGATGCCGAAGAGGAAGACGCGCTTGCGGCCGTAGATGTCGCCGAGGCGGCCGCCGGTGATCAGGCCGGCGGCGAAGGCGAGCGCGTAGCCGGCGGTGATCCACTGGATGGCGCTGGTGGAGGTGTGCAGGTCGGCGCTCATGCTGGGGATGGCTATGTTGACGATCGTGACATCGACCAGGTCCATGAAGGCGGCGGTCATCACGATGGCGAGGGCGAGCCAGCGGCGGCGGTCGGCGGGGGCGGCCGGTTCGGTGGGCCCGGTCTCGTTCCCGGGCGGGGTGAGGGACGTCTCGGTGGTCATGGAAAGAACCTAGACCGCGTGTAGGTCGGTTCGTGTCCTATTTAGCTGGCAGCCTGATGACATGACGGACACACCCGCACGACTTCTGAGTCTGCTGTCCCTGCTGCAGACGCCGCGCGAGTGGCCGGGCAGCGAGCTCGCCACCCGGCTCGGCGTGAGCCGGCGGACGATCCGCAGGGACATCGAGCGGCTGCGGGACCTGGGGTACCCGGTCGAGGCCAGCCTGGGCGCCGAGGGCGGATACCGGCTGGTGGCGGGGGCGGCGCTGCCCCCGCTGACCCTGGACGACGAGGAGGCCGTGGCCATCGCGGTGGGACTGCGGGCCGGGGCCGGGCACGCGATCGAGGGGATCGAGGAGGCGTCCGTACGGGCGCTGGCCAAGCTGGAGCAGGTGCTGCCCTCCAGGCTCCGGCACCGGGTGAGCGCGCTGCAGTCGGCGACGGTGGCGGTGACCCGGGGCGACGGCGCGTCGATCGCCCCCGAGACGCTGACGGTGATGGCGTCGGCGACGGCGGGGCAGGAGCGGCTGCGGTTCGCCTACCGGGCGAGGGACGGCGCCGACTCGCGACGGCTGGTCGAGCCGTACCGCCTGGTCAGTACGGGGCGGCGGTGGTACCTCATCGCCTACGACCTGGAGCGGGACGCCTGGCGGACCTTCCGGGTGGACCGGGTGACGGAGCCGTTCGCGACGGGGGCGCGGTTCGCGGCGCGGGAGCTGCCGGACCTCGAGGGGGCGGTGTACTCGGGCGGCGGCGAGCGGGAGGCGTACCGGGTGGTCGTGGATTTCGCGGCGCCGGCCCCGGAGCTGGCGGGGACGCTGCCGGCCTGGCTGGGGGAGCCGGTCGCGCTGACCGCCGGGACGTGCCGGCTGAGCTTCACCTCGCGCGGCGACGTGGAGTGGGTGGCGATGCGGCTGGCGACGGCGGGGCCGGACTTCACCGTGCACGAGCCGGCGGCGCTGGCGGAGTGCGTGGAGGTGATGGCGGGCCGGCTGGCCCGCGCGGCGGGCGGGGCCGCCCGGACGGCCTGAGGGTGTCCGGGCGCGGCCGGGGCTGTCCGGGACGGGTCCGGGACGGGAAAGCCCCGGCACCTGGGGGGGATAGGTGCCGGGGCGGTCTGTGGGGGTCGCCCGGGTCAGGCGACCGCGTCGAAGCCGGTGTCGCGGGCCATCCGCTTCAGCTCCAGCAGCGCGTGCTTCTCGATCTGGCGGATCCGCTCGCGCGTCAGCCCGTGCTGCTTGCCGACCTCGGTCAGCGTGCGCTCGCGGCCGTCGTCGATGCCGTACCGCATCTTGATGATCGACGCCGTGCGCTGGTCGAGCTTGCCGATCAGGTCCTCCAGCTCCTCGCTGCGCAGCAGGGAGAGGACGGACTGCTCGGGGGAGATCGCGGACGTGTCCTCCAGCAGGTCGCCGAACTGCGTCTCGCCCTCGTCGTCCACGGACATGTTCAGGCTGACCGGGTCCCGGGCCCAGTCCAGGACGTCTCCGACGCGCTGCTCGGTGGAGGCCAGCTCGGTGGCGATCTCCGCGTGCTCCGGGTCCCGGCCGTGCTCGCGGTTGAACTCGCGCTGCACCCGGCGGATCCGGCCGAGCTCCTCGACGAGGTGGACGGGCAGCCGGATGGTGCGGGACTGGTCGGCGATCGAGCGCGTGATGGCCTGGCGGATCCACCACGTGGCGTACGTCGAGAACTTGAAGCCCTTGGCGTAGTCGAACTTCTCCACCGCGCGCACCAGGCCCGCGTTGCCCTCCTGGATCAGGTCGAGCAGGGGCAGGCCGCTGCGCGGGTAGCGGCGGGCGACGGCGACGACGAGGCGGAGGTTGGACCGGATGAAGACCTCCTTGGCACGCTCGCCCTCGGCGGCGAGCGTCTCCAGCTCCTCACGTGTGGCGGCGCCCCCCTTGGCGGCGTCGATCTCACCGTCGAGGATCTGCCGGGCGAACACGCCCGCCTCGATGATCTGGGAGAGCTCCACTTCCTTGGCGGCGTCGAGCAGCGGGGTGCGCGCGATCTCGTCCAGGTACATGCCGACCAGGTCGCGGTCGGCTATCTCGCCGCCGACGGCGCGGACGCTGGAGGCCGTGTCGGACTGACGACGGGCGACGGCGCGGGTTGCCATGCGTGCTCCCTTGCAAAGGTTCGGTCGCGGTGCGGCTGCTGTGCGTCTTGCGTCTGGCTGCGGCTCCCGAACACTGTCCCGGGCACCCGCATCCGAAAGGAAACAACGACTGGAATCGGGACAGAATTCCCACACTCCGTCCCCATTTCCGAGATCTTGCAGTATCCTGCGCCGCCACCTCCCGGAGCGGGATACCGCGAGACCTACGGACGCGCAGGTCAGCCCCCTGATCGCCGTCGATCCGGAGCCGCGCCACCCTCCCCCGGTGAGACGCCCGTCACACCCGCTCGCCGCGCATTCGGCCGTCCTTCCCCCTGGAAGACGCCGCCTCCGCCCGCCGGGTTGCCTGCCCACCCCGACCGATTTGCCGGATACGCGACCAGCGCCGGACACCCGACCGCAGCCCCGGCCTCAGCCGAACCGAAGCGAGCGCCCTCAGCCGAACTGGAGCGAGCGCTTCGACAGACCCATCCAGAAGCCCGTCACCGGGTCGCGGCGGGACGTGAGGTCGCCGGTCGCGTCCGCGGCGCCGAGGGTGACGAACAGGGGGGCGAAGTGTTCGGTGCGGGGGTGGGCCAGGGCGCCGGCCGGGGACTTGGCCTCGAAGTCCAGCAGGGCGTCCACGTCGGCCGCGGCGAGGGCCTCGTGGCCCCAGGCGTCGAACTCCGCCGACCAGGAGGGGACACCGCCGCCCGGGTGCCGCAGGGCCGCCAGGTTGTGGGTGAAGAAGCCGCTGCCGACGATCAGCACGCCCTCGTCGCGCAGCGGCGCGAGCTTGCGGCCCACGTCCATCAGGCGGCGCGGGTCCAGGGTGGGCAGGGATATCTGGAGGACCGGTATGCCGGCGTCCGGGTACATCTCCACCAGCGGGACGTACGCGCCGTGGTCCAGCCCCCGGTCGGGGATGTCCTGGACCGGGGTGCCGGGGCCGCGCAGCAGCCCCCGGACGGACTCCGCGAGCGCCGGGGCGCCCGGGGTGTCGTAGCGGACCCGGTAGTAGTGCTCGGGGAAGCCCCAGAAGTCGTACACGAGCGGGACCCGCTCCGTGGCGCCGAGGGCCAGCGGCGCCTCCTCCCAGTGGGCGGAGACCATGAGGATCGCGGCCGGCCGGGGCAGGTCCGCGGACCAGGCGGCGAGCTCGCCGGGCCAGACCGGGTCGTCGGCCAGCGGGGGCGCGCCGTGGCTGAGGTACAGGGCCGGCATACGGGTGGTCGTGGTCACGGTGCGCTCCCTCGGGATTCGTCCGACGGGGAAAGGCTAACCCCCCTTGGTTCAAATTTGAACCAAGGGGGGTCGGTGCTTATTTCCCCGCACCCGCCACGGCACCACGCACCGGGCCGCGGGCCGCGGCGCGGCTCAGTGGGCGATCACCGGAACCTTCACGTCCGCGTCCTGGCCCGAACCCGCGGCCACGGCCCCGCCCGCCGAGGGGCGGCCGGTGTTGATCAGGGTCAGCGCGATGGCCGAGCTGGCGACGAGGATGCCGACCGCCCACCAGATGGCGGAGGAGTAGCCGTGCACCATCGCCTCGGCCTGGACCAGCTGCGCCGCGGGGCCGCCCGCGGCCGCCGCGGCCGCGTGGTCGGTCAGGTACGCGGTGGTGGCGGACGCGGCGATCGTGTTCAGCAGCGCCGTACCGATGGCGCCGCCCACCTGCTGCGAGGTGTTGACCATGGCCGAGGCCACACCGGCGTCGGCCGGGTCGACCCCGTGCGTGGCCAGCGACATCGCCGGCATGAACGCCGTACCCATGCCGAGGCCCAGCAGCAGCTGCGCCGGCAGGATCAGCGCCGCGTAGGACGAGCCGACCTCCAGCTGCGTCAGCATCAGCATGCCGAGCGCGGCGGCCAGGAAGCCGGGACCCATCAGCAGCCGCGGCGCGACGCGGGTCATCAGACGGGCGCCGATCTGCGTGGAGCCCGTGATCATGCCCGCGATCATCGGCAGGAAGGCGAAGCCGGTCTTGACCGGCGAGAAGCCCTTGACCACCTGCAGGTAGTACGTGAGGAAGAGGAACAGGCCGAACATCGCGATGACGGCCAGACCCAGCGAGAGGTACACGCCACCGCGGTTGCGCTCCATCAGGACGCGCAGCGGCAGCAGCGGGGACTTCACCCGCGACTCGACCAGCACGAACGCGGCCAGCAGGACCACGGAACCGGCGAACAGCGCGATCGTCGTACCGTCCGTCCAGCCGTCGGACTCGGCGCGCGTGAAGGCGTAGACGAGCGCGACCAGACCGAGGGTGGAGAGCACCACGCCGGGGATGTCCAGCGACGCGCGGCCGCGCGCGTCGGCCGGCTCGCGGATGACGAGGTACGCGCCGACGGCGGCGACCACGGCGAAGGGGATGTTGACGAAGAACGTCCAGCGCCAGTCGAGGTATTCGGTGAGGAACCCGCCGAGGATCAGGCCGACCGCGCCACCGCCACCGGCGATCGCACCGTAGATGCCGAAGGCCTTGGCCCGCTCCTTGGCGTCGGTGAACATGACGGCCAGCAGCGAGAGCGCGGCGGGCGCGAGCAGCGCGCCGAAGGCACCCTGCAGGGCGCGGGCGCCGAGCATCATGGCCTCGCCGGTCGCGGCGCCGCCCAGCGCGGAGGCCGCGGCGAAGCCCACGAGACCGACGACGAAGGCGTTCTTACGGCCCCACAGGTCGGCGATGCGGCCGCCGAAGAGCAGGAGTCCGCCGAAGGCCAGCGCGTAGGCGGTGATGACCCACTGGCGGTTGCCGTCGGAGATGCCGAGGTCCTGCTGCGCGGACGGCAGCGCGATGTTCACGATGGTCGCGTCGAGGACGACCATCAGCTGGGCCAGGGCTATGAAGACCAGCGCCTTCCAGCGGCTGGGATCGGCGTCGGGGACGGCAGCCGGCGATGCGGACGCGGCCGTTTTGGACATGGGGGTACCCACTTCTCGGTGCGTATGGCGGGAAAGCGCCAGAAAGGGATGGTGCGGGGATATATGGGATGGCTTGTCGACGCTAGCGGGAGTGTCCCGCGACGTCACATGGTTTTCTGCTTCAAATCGTCGAACGTGACGGGCACGCCGGGCAGTTCGGAGCGGGCCGGGGCCCGCAGCCCGTCCAGGAAGAGCTGGAGGTGACGGTGGACGAAGGGGGCCGCGTCCAGGCACGCGGTGCCCGGCAGCGGACGGCTGAGCTGGGACAGGGCGATCATCAGGTCCCCGACGGCGACGTCCGCGCGCAGCACGCCGGCCTGCTGGCCGGCGTCCATCAGGCGCTCGCTGATCTCGGCCAACGCGGTGCGTGCGGCGAGGAGTTCGGGGTCGTCGTGGTCGAAGTCGTCGGCGAGCATGGGGCACAGGGCGCCGATGCGTTCGTCGGCGGCGGCGTGCGCGAAGCGGCACAGCGCGGCGAAGGCGTCCGGCTCCTCGGCGAGGGCGTCCTCCGCCAGGGCGGTGACCCGGTCCATGACGTACAGGACGACCTGGTGGACGAGGGTGGTCCGGTCGGGGAAGTGCCGGTACAGGGTGGCGTTGCCGACGCCGGCCCGGCGCGCGATCTCGTCGAAGGGCACGTGCGCCCCGTGCTCGACGAGCATCTCGCGGGCGGCCGCGAGGATGCGCTCGCGGTTGCGTACGGCGTCGGCGCGGGGCCTGGGCATCCGGCACCCGGGGGCGGGGGCCGCGGCGGGGGCCGTGGCGGTCGCACCGATCGCGCTGGTCGCACCCGTCACACCGGTCGCACCCGTCGCGCTGGTCGATCGCTTCACTCCGGGCCTCCCGCCTCGCGTACGGCCGCCCCGAAACGGGGAGCCGGTCCCCGCTTGTGCGGGACACAGGTTCAAACGGGGATTCCGTCCCCGGTTATTTCACCCCTCCGTGTGAGCCGGGCCACATCCGGGTTCCCGTTCGGACGCACCCGGCGCGCGGCCCCGCCCGGCGCGTCGGAGGGTGAAACGCACGGAGCGCAGACCGGGCCCGGCCGGCTGCCGCGGACCGGAAGGCGACCGCCATGCCGCAGACCCGCCGCCGGATACGCACACACCGCCGCACCAGCGCCCTCGTCGGTCTGACCGCCCTGGCCCTGGGGATCGCGGCGACCGCGAGCACCGGGCTGTCCACACGGACCCGCACCGCCGCCGGCTCGGTCGCCGCCAGCACCGAGTCCGCCCTCGCGCCCTGCCGGATCGCCGGCACCATGGGCGTGCAGATGTCCGAGGGGCTGCCGACCCCGCCCGGGTACTCCCGGTCCACGGGCGAGGTCCGGGCCCTGAACCTGATGATCGACTTCCCCGACGCGGCCGGCGAGGGCACGGCCCTCGACCGGCTGGCGGAGTTCTTCCCCCAGACCTCCGACTGGTTCCGCACCAGCTCCTACGGCCGCCTGGCCTACCAGCCCGAGGCGCCCATAAGGTCCTGGCTGCGGATGCCGATGCCGTTCGCGGCGTACGGGATCGAACGCGGCTCCCCCTACGAGCCCGGCTACCGCCAGCTGGTCGAGCACATCGTGAAGGCCGCCGACGCCGAGGTCGATTTCTCCCGGTACGACCTGGTCAACATCCTGGTCACGCCGAACGCCGGGCCCTCCGCCCTCGACACCGTCCTGTCGGTGACGTTCTCCGGCAACGCCGAGGCGCCCGTCGCCGACGGCGTGCCGCTGGCCAACACGTCCTTCGTCTACAGCCGTCAGGACGACGGCTCCGGCACCTACCGGGAGACCGGCTACCGGGTGCTCCCCCACGAGAACGGCCACGTCTTCGGACTGCCCGACCTCTACACCGCCGACGGCGGCGGCGCGGTCGGCCACTGGGACATCATGAGCGAGGACTGGGGCGCCAACAACGACCTCCTCGGCTGGCACAAGTGGAAGCTCGGCTGGCTCGACAGCTCCCAGATCAGCTGCGCCGCCAAGTCCGGTACCAGCGAGCACGTCCTGTCCCCGCTGGCGGTCACTGGCGGCACCAAACTGGCCTTCGTCCCGCTCTCGGAGAGCTCCGGCTACGCGCTCGAGGTCCGCACCCAGGCCGGCAACGACGAGTCCGTGTGCCGGCCCGGCGTCCTCATCTACAAGGTGGACTCCGCCGTGGACACCGGACAGGGCCCGGTCACCGTGCACGACAGCTCGGACACCAGCGGCGGCTGCACCCGCCGTCCCAACGTGCACGCCGAGCTCTCCGACGCCCCCTTCCGGCCCGGCGAGACCTTCACCGACGAGGCGGCGGGCATCTCCATCGCCGTCGTGGGCGAGACGCGGGGCGGCAGCTACCAGGTCCGCGTCACCCGTCCGTGACCCGCCGCGCCCGGCCCGGGCGTGGCGCGGACCCCGGCGGCGGGCCGAAGGGGTAAGGGATAGGGGCATGACCACCACCCCCGAGGACCGGCTCGCCGCGGCGGGGCTGCCGCTCCCGCCGGCCCCCGCGCCTGTCGCCGTCTACGTGCCGGCCGTACGCAGCGGCAGTTACGTCCACACCTCCGGCCAGCTGCCGATGGTCGACGGCGCACTGCCGGTGACCGGCAAGGTCGGCGCGGAGGTCGGCGCCGGCCGGGCCGCCGAACTGGCGCAGCGGTGCGCGCTGAACGCGCTGGCGGCGGTGGCCTCGGTCGCCGGTGACCTCTCCGGCGTGAAGCGCGTCGTGAAGGTGACCGGATACGTGGCGAGCGCCCCGGACTTCACCGGTCAGCCGGGGGTGGTCGACGGGGCGAGCGAGCTGCTGGTCACCGCGTTCGGCGACGCCGGGATCCACGCACGCAGCGCGGTGGGGGTGACCGTCCTGCCGCTGGACGCGCCGGTGGAGGTCGAGATCGTCGTGGAGCTGCACACCCCGATGGCCGTGTGACCCCGGGTCACGTCCTCAGAACCTGACCGACGCGGCGACGGGCAGGTGGTCGCTGGCCGTCGCCGGAAGGGTCCACGCGGCCACCGGTGTCAGGTCGCGTACGAGGATGTGGTCGATGCGGGCGACCGGCAGCCCCTTCGGCCAGCTGAACCCGAAGCCCTCACCCGCCACGTCCTGGGCCTCGCGCAGGCCCGACATCAGCGGGGCGAGCGCGCCGTCGTCGACGGTGCCGTTGAGGTCCCCGACGACCAGGGTGCGCCCGGCCGGGCCGCCGCGGACCGCCTCGGCCAGCCGGCCCGCGGCCGCGTCGCGGCGGGCGGTGGTGAAACCGGCCGACGGGCTCAGCCGCACCGAGGCGAGGTGGGCGACGTACACCGTCAGCGGGCCCTTCGGCGTCTCGGCGGTCGTGCGCAGGGCGCGGGTGAACGGCATGATCGGCACGGCCCGGGTGTCGCGGAGGGGGAAGGCGCTCCAGAGGCCGACGGTGCCCCGGACCTCGTGGTACGGGTAGCGGTCGGCGAACGCCCGCTCGTACGCGGCCGTGGCGGGCTCGACCAGCTCCTCCAGCGCGATCAGCTGCGCGCCGGTCGCGGCGAGCGCGCGGGCGGTGGCGGCGGGGTCGGGGTTGGCGTCGTCGACGTTGTGCGTGACGACGGTGAGATCGCCTTCGACGGGCCGCTGCTTGCCGGTGAGCGTGCCGCCGTACAGGAAACCCCAGGTGACGGCGGGGACCAGCACGGCGACGAGCGCGGTGCGCGAGCGCCGTACGAGCGCGAGGACGGCCAGCGCCGGCACGGCGGCGCCGGCCCAGGGCAGGAAGGTCTCGACGAGACTCCCGAGGTTCCCGGGCCGGTCGGGTATCCAGCCGTGCGCGAGCAGGACGAGGGCGACGCCCCCGGCGGCCACGGCGGTACCCACCCCGCGCCGCCGCCGTCGGTCGATCACTTTCCCGGTCATGACCATGGTGACGCCCGGGACCGGGTGCCGGGTTTCCGGCCACCCGCAGCCGGGCCGACGGGCGGACGGACGACTTCCGGGAAGAGCCTGCCGATCCCCCCTGAACAGCGGCGGCGAACATGTGTACGCTGTGCACGCTTCAACGATCTGAACTAGTTCAAGACATCAGTTCAAGACATCAGGGGGGACCGGTGCAGCGTCGCCGAGTCATGATTTCCGCCGCCGTCGTCGCGGCGGTCGTTGGTCTCGTACCGGGCGTGGCGCAGGCGGACGGTCCGTCCGCGGACCGCGTCCTGGCCGCGACCGCCGCCAAGACCGACCTGTCGAAGTCCGCGGTGGCGGCCGCCGCCAAGTCGGCCACCTTCAGCAGCCCCGCCGAGCGGTCCGTCCGCACGGCCGCGCCCAAGGCCCCGGCCGCGAAGTCCGCGCCGTCCGCCGTGAACGGTGCCGCCGGCGCGCCGACCGTGGCCACGGTCGCCAACCCGGACCTCGGCGTGGGCCTCTACGCCTTCGGCACCAGCGCGCACGGCATCCAGCTGGAGTCGTACGTCACCAGCAGCGTGACCGCCCAGATCCGCGTCGACATCCAGTGGGGCGACGGCCAGACCACGACCGAGTGGGTCACCAACACCGCGGACGTGATCAAGCCGCACACCTACGCCGAGGTCGGCACCTACACGGTCAAGGTCACCGTCACGGACACGACCAACAACGTGTCCGAGGTGAACCAGCTCCCCATCACCACCGCCGGTTCCGAGTTCACCCCGCACGCGCCGACCCGTCTGCTGGACACCCGGGACGGCACCGGCGCGGCCAGCGCCGCCGCCGTCGCCCCGTTCGGCACGACCCGCGTGAAGGTCGGCGGCAACTCCGGCATCCCGGCCGGCGTGAGCGCCGTGGCCCTCAACCTCACCGTCACCAACGCCGCGGGCGGCGGGCACATCACCGCCTACCCCTCGGGCGAGGACCGGCCGACCACGTCGAACGTCAACTTCGTCGCGGGCCAGACCGTTCCCAACATGTCGATCGTGCCGGTCGGCGACGACGGGTACGTCGAGCTGTACAACCGCAGCGGTGGCCAGGTGGACCTGATCGCGGACGTCACCGGGTACTTCACCCCCTCCGCCGCCAGCGGCTACACCTCGGTGAACCCCACCCGTATCGTCGACAGCCGCGAGGGCCAGGGCACGCCCGCCAAGCGCCAGATCAACGGCCAGGAGTCGTTCGGCGTCCAGATCACCGGCAAGGCCGGGGTCCCGGCGGCCGGCGTGAAGGCGGTGGCGCTCAACGTCACCGTCACCGAGCCCAAGAGCTCCGGTCACCTGACGGTCTACCCGGGCGGGCAGCAGGCGCCGATCACGTCGAACCTGAACTTCACGGCCGGCCTGACGGTCGCCAACTCCGTGATCGTTCCGGTCGGCCCGGACGGCAAGATCAACGTCCGCAACGGCGCCTGGAGCCCGACCGACGTGATCGTGGACGTCGTCGGCTACTACAGCACCGACAGCCAGGCCGCCTACCTGCCCGTCTCGCCGACGCGTCTGCTGGACACGCGCGAGATGGGCATCGGACAGATGCCGGGCCGGGAGATCCTGCCCCTGCCGCTGTCCTTCGACCAGCCCTCGGTCAAGGCCTACGCGCTGAACGCGACGGTCACCGACACCCGCGGCAGCGGCCACCTCACGGTGTTCCCGGACCCGAACACCATGGAGCAGTACGAGACCGGCACCGCCGTGGAGCCGGTCGCGCCGAACTCCTCCAACCTGAACTGGTCGAAGGACGCCACCGTCCCGAACCTGGTCCAGGCGAGCACCGGCAAGACCGGCATCGTCGACTTCTTCAACGGCAGCTGGCACCCGACCGACCTGGTGATCGACATGTTCGGTCTGTACGACCAGAACTGACGCACCGCACCACCACCACCGTGCCCCGGGGACCGGCCGCCCAGGCCGCCCCGGGGCACGGTGGTCAGCGGCCCCGGGCACGCTGGTCACCGCCGAACGCAGCCGCGGAGCGGCACACCGATCCGCTACGCTGTCCCTGGGCCGCCCCGCGTGGCGGGCCCTGCCCCGCCTTCGTAGCTCAGGGGATAGAGCACGGCTCTCCTAAAGCCGGTGTCGCAGGTTCGAATCCTGCCGGGGGCACACCCACACAAGATCCTTCGGCCATGGCGGCCGGGGGATCTTCGTGGTTTCATGGGGGCGTGCTGCGTGGCGCCGCCTACTGAGAAGTGGGCCGGGCGGCGATCGGGCAGACACCTGGGAGTCGAGGAGCGCCACATGGGCGCGTATCCCACCGGCTTCGGCTGATCTTCACGGGCTGTAGACGCACCGTCGTACGCGTACACACCGTGAAGGAGACACCTCTCGTGTCGGTCCAGTCGTTCAATGAAGCTGTCATAGAAGAGTTCCGTGCCAACGCCGGCAAGGTCGGCGGGCCCTTCGAAGGGGCCGGGCTCGTCCTGCTCACCACCACCGGGGCACGGTCGGGGCGGGAGCACACCGTGCCGCTCGGATTCGTGCGGGAGCCGGACGGGGAGCAGCTGCTCGTCGTCGCGTCCGCCGCCGGGGCCGACCGGCATCCCGCCTGGTTCCACAATCTGCTCGCGCACCCGCTCGTACGGGTCGAGACCGGCACCGAGGAGTACGAGGCCGTGGCCGTGCCCGCGGCCGGGGCGCACCGCGCGGAGCTGTTCGCCCACGTCGTACGGCAGGAGCCGGGGTACGGGGAGTACCAGGAGCGGACGGAGCGGGAGATTCCCGTCGTCGTGCTCCAGCGCACCCACGAGACGGCGAGCGGGGAGGACGGGATCGCCGGGAAGCTGCTGGAGGTGCACGGCTGGCTGCGGGCACAGCTGGGGCACGTACGGCGGGAGGCGCGCGACCACGTCGCCGCCGGCGGGGGCGGGCCGGCCCCGCTCGGGCTCCAGCTGCGCCAGCACTGCCTGGCGTTCTGCCAGTCGCTGGAGTTCCACCACAAGAGCGAGGACGCGGGCCTCTTCCCCTACCTGGCGTCGCAGCATCCCCATCTCGCCGCGTTCTTCGAGCGGTTGGCGCGGGAGCACCGGGTCGTGTCGCGGCTCCAGGAGGAGATCGTGCAGCTGCTCGACCAGGTCGGGGAAGGGGAAGCGGAAGGGGCCGGGATCGTCGGGCGGCTGGAGGCGATGAGCCGGGAGCTGGAGGGGCATCTGGACCGGGAGGAGGAGCAGTTGCTGCCCGTCCTGCGGGCGCTGGGCGCCCCCTAGTGCTGTGGTCCGGGGCCGCCGTGGTCAGTGGTCGGTGCGGCCGTGGCGGAGGAGGGCGAAGGTGAGGCCGGCGGCGCCGGCGGCGGCCATGCCGGCGGCGCCCGCCATCAGCAGCCCGCTGCCGTGGACGACACCGCCCGCGTCCGGGATCGTCGGGACCGGTTCGCCCGCAGGGTCCTGCGCGGCCGAGACGGTGGCGGTGCCGGTGGCGGGCTGCGCGTCGGCGGCGAGGGCGGCGCCGCCCGGGAGGGCGAGCGCGACGACGGCACCCGCGACGACGGCCGCGTTGCGCAGGACGGTACGCGGGCCGGTACGGACAGTGGGACGCATGGGTGGGTTCCCTTCGTGTCGGCGGTCGCTTCGTACGGACGACGCTACGGGGGTCACGTCGGGGCCGTGCGTAGGGAAGGTAACGATGGCGCGGATGTGCGGGCGCGAAGGTGTCACGACGGGATCCGGTTGTCCGCCGGGCGCACGAAAAGCGCCCTCCCGGCCAGGAGCCGGAAGGGCGGGACGATGCGTATGACAGCCGTGCGGTTCAGCTCAGCCCTTTGCTGCGTTCGCCGATGCGGTCGCCCTGTGGGGTACCGGCGCGCTTCAGTTCCGCCTTCGTGTGGGCCCCGCCCTTGATCTTGCTCCGCACCGGGCCGTCGAACCCGTGGCCCGCCGGACGCGGCGCCCGGTCCGGCTCCTGGGCCCGGAAGGCCTCGCGGAATTCCTGCCTCTGCTCTTCGCTCATCCCGTCGTCACTCCCTCGGGAAGCACCCAATCGGACTACTCGGATCGTATGCGGACAGCCGGACAAATGCACCCTTTGGGCGTCCGTGAGGGGGTCTGTGAGGGGGTCGTCACGGCCGGTAGCCCGACGGGCGCGCCGGCGGGCCCAGCACCTGGTGGATCAGCTCCTCCGGGCACCCCGTGCCGCGCGGCAGCTGGTACGGCGACGCGATCCGGTACTCCCCCGGCGCCGGCGCCAGCAGCTCCGTCCACACGTCGCCCTCCGCGTCCGGGGCCGCCTTGAACAGGCACCCGGCCGTGTTCACGTACGCCTTCGGCGCCGCACCCCGCCGCTTGGACTCGGCGCTCTCCTGCGGCCCGGCCACCCCCCGGCCCTCGGCGTCGACCAGCCCCAGCCACGGCGAGTGCGGGATCCGCACCATCACCCGGCCGGCCGCCTTGACGTCGATGACCATGCGGTCCGCGCCCGCCCGCACCACCGTCGCGGGCCCGGTCACCAGCTGGGTCGGCTCGTGCACCTTGAACAGCTGCCAGTTCGCGTCGCCCCACACCTGCTGGAGGTACGGCAGCCCCGCGCGCACCAGCTTCGCCTCGCTCACGCCCCCCGAATCGGGTTTGTCGGCGGGCAGCACCACGTAGTGCACGGCCCAGCGCTCCAGCCAGGCCCGGTAGCTGTCCTCGGTGAGCGTGTCGTCGTAGAAGAGCGGATTGCGCTCCAGGTCGGCCTGCCGGTTCCAGCCACGCGCCAGATTGACGTACGACGGGAAGACCGAGGACTCGCGGTGGCTGCTGGCCGGGACCACCTCGACGCGGCCGCGCTCGGCCCCCGTCTTCTGCAGCTGGTCGACCAGCGGTGCCAGCTCACGGCTCCAGGCGGCCTTCGGGGTGGTGCGGACGATGTCCGTGATGCTGTTGGTGGTGATCCAGACGTTCAGCCCGACGATCGCCGCCACCACCGCGTACCGGTGGCGCGAGCGCGCCACCGCGTACGGGAGGGCCGCCACCAGCACGGCACCCCCGAAGAGCATGACCATCCGGGTGACGTTCGAGCCCACCTGCGAGTCGATCGCCCAGGTCAGGAAGACGCCGAGCGCGTAGACCCCGGACGCGATCCGGACCGTCCGCCACCGCTCGGGGACGAGGAACAGGATCGCCAGGGCGAAGACGAACGGCAGCCACGCCGAGCCGATCTTCATGGGCTGGGTGCCGGAGAACGGGAACAGCCACGCCGACAGCCCGACCACCGCGGCCGGTGCCAGCCCCAGGGCGTAGGCCCCGGGCCGTCGCCCGCTCAGGAACAGCGCCGCGGCCACCACGCCGAGGAACAGCCCGGCCACCGGGCTGGAGGCCGTGGCCGTACCCGCCAGGAGGGCCGCCACGGCGGCCTTGGACCAGCGCCGGTGCGCCCACTTGCGCGGCCAGCAGAACGCGGCCGCGACCGCGCCGAGCGCGAACATCACGCCCAGCCCGAAGGTCACCCGGCCCGACAGCGCGTTGCAGAAGAGCCCGTACACCCCGGCCAGGGCCGGCCACAGCGGTTCGCGGACGGCGCCGCGGCAGCGGCTGAGGATCAGCGCGCACAGCGCCGCCGAGACCGTCCCGGCGATCATCATCGTCGTCCGCACGCCCAGGACGTGCATCAGGTACGGGGAGACGACGCTGTACGACACCGGGTGCATGCCGCCGTACCAGGCGAGGTTGTACGCGGAGTCCGGGTGGCGGCCGACGAACTCGGCCCAGGCGTCCTGGGCCGCGAGGTCGCCGCCGCTGTTGGCGAAGACGTAGAACCAGACCACGTGCAGCACGGCGGCGACGGCGGCCGCGGCGACCGCCGGGTGCCGCTTGGCCGCGCCGAGCACCGCACGCCCCGCGGCACGGGGCCCGCCGGCCCGCACCGGGCCGTGTCCGGGCGGCCGTATACCGGTGTCACCGCCCGCGGTCTCGGCGGTCTGCTCAGCGGTGGTGGTCACTGCTGTACTCCCCAACATCGGTCCCGCTCCCAAGACGCGCTCCGGCGCCCCGGGGTTGCCCGGGGCGCCGGAAGGCCGTCACGCGATGCGGGTCAGCTTGCTGCCGATGCCCGGCGTGTCCAGATCGGTCTTGAGGGCCACGGGGACCTTGACCTGGCTGGCGCCCTCGCCCACGGTCAGGACCCCGACCTCGGTGCCCGCCTTCGCGGACTCCGGGATCCTCTTCCCGCCGTCGCCGAGCTTGATCGCCACGGTCAGCGAGGGCCACCCGA
Source organism: Streptomyces sp. NPDC042102 (assembly GCF_055582305.1). Classification (NCBI taxonomy): domain Bacteria; kingdom Bacillati; phylum Actinomycetota; class Actinomycetes; order Kitasatosporales; family Streptomycetaceae; genus Streptomyces; species Streptomyces sp. NPDC042102. The sequence goes on along the minus strand of NZ_JBVJDL010000006.1, from coordinate 84,339 downwards.
CCGCCTGGACGTCGGCGGTGGCGACGACCGGAGTGTGCCCGCCGAGACCGTCGTCGACGTACCCGACGACCTGGCCCTTCTTGACCACCGTCTCGCCGGTCAGGGTCTTCTGGGAGGCGAGCATCAGCTGCTTGCTCGCCGCGACGACGCTGTCGATGATCGGCGGCTTGTGCTGGGCGAGGGTCGCGCCGACGATCAGCTGGTTGGTGTTGCCGACCTTCTTCTGGGCCGCCCAGAGCAGGTTGCCGCCGGCCTTGCTGGTGGTGCCGGTCTTGATGCCGAGCGAGTCGTTGTACGGGACGAGCTTGTTCCAGTTGTCCCAGGTCTTGCCGGAGGGGTCGGTCCACTTCGGCTTCTTGGTGATGTCGAGCAGCGTCTCGATCTCGACGAGCTTCAGGCCCAGCTTGACCTGGTCCTCGGCGGTGCTGACCGTGGTCGCGTCCAGACCCGAGGGGTCCGTGTACGTGGTGTTGGTCATGCCGAGTTCCTTGGCGGTGTCGTTCATCTTCTTGACGAACGCCTCGGGGTTGCCGCCGGAGTCCCAGCGGGCCAGCAGCCGCGCGATGTTGTTGGCCGACGGGATCATGAGGGCGGCGATCGCGTCGTACTCGGAGATCTTTTCGCCCTCCTTCACCGTGTCGAGCGTGGACTCGTTGTTGACCGAGTCGTTCTTCTTGCCCTCGGTCTCGGCGAGCTTGTCGACGTCGATCAACGGACCCTTTTCCCCCTTCTTGATGGGGTGGTCGCGCAGGATGATGTACGCCGTCATCGACTTGGTGACGCTCGCGATCGGTACGGGCTTCTGCTCGCCGGAGGTCCCGAGGGTGCCGAGCCCGGACGCGTAGACGGACGCCTGGCCCTCGGTGGGCCAGGGCAGGTTCGGCTTCTCGCCGCCGAAGGTGTGCGAGGACTTGGCGGTCATCGTCAGCTTCGGGGCGGGCAGCGGGCGGAACAGCTGCACGACGCCGAGGATCAGCACGAGCAGCGCGACCAGCGGTGTGTAGATCTTGACCCGCCGCACGGTGGTCCGCATCGCGCTGGGCGGCGGGGGCGGGTTGTTGGTCAGCTCGGCGAGCATGTCCAGCGGCGGCCGCGGGGGCAGGGGCTGCTGGGTGGTGCGCTCGGCGCCCCGGTGCTCGACCGGGGGCTTGTGCGTGGCGGCGGGCGGAGCCCCGGCGGTGGACAGCCCGGCCGGAGCCAGGGTCTTCCCGGAGGGGGCGGCGGGGGTGTTCCCGGCAGGCCCGGCGGCGGGGGTCTTCCCGGCGGCCGGGGTGGCGGGCTTGGCGGCCGGAGCCTTCCCGGCGGCCGGGGCGGCCGGCTTGGCGGCGCCCGCGGGCCGGGCGTCCTTGCCCACCCGGACGCCCTGCGAGGCCGGCTTGGCACCGCGGTCGGCGGCCGTGCCGCCCTTGCCGGCGTTGCCGTCCTTGCCGGCGTTGCCGTCCTCGGGGGCCGCGGCGGTGTCCTTCTTGTCGCCGTCGTCGCCCTTGCCGCCCTTGGCGCCCTGGCCGGCCGGACCGGCGGGACGGGGGCGGCCGTCGTCGGTGCGCAGCGGCACGAAGGTGCTGCCGGGGCGGCCTTCGCCCTCGGCCTTGCCCTCCGCCTTGTCCTCGGCCTCACCCTCGGCCTTCGGCTTGTCCCCGGCCGGCTTCGCGTCGGGCCGCACGGCCCGGAACACGGTGGTCGTCTCGCTGTCGGCGGGCTCGGCGGGGGCCGCTGCGGCACGCTGGCGCGGCTCGAAGAACGAACGCCCGGAGTCGCCGGAGGCCGCAGTCGCCCCCTTGGCGCCCTCGGCGCGCCGGGGGTCGTCCGCGCCCTTGGCGTCGCTCGCGTCCGGCTTCGGCGCGGCGGACGGCGCGTCCTTCTTCGCGTCCTTCGCGTCCTTCGCGTCCTTCGCGTCCTTCGCGTCCTTCGTGTCCTTGCCCTCCGGCTTCGACCCCTCGTCGGCCCGTGCGGAACCCGACGCGGAAGCGGAATCCGACGCGGGACGGATCGCGCGGAACACCGCGGTCTTCTCGCTGTCGGCCGGCTCATCGGCGCCGGCGGCACGCGGGGCGGTCGCGCCCTCGGACTTCACCGGCCCGCCGTCGGCCTTGGGCACGCGGAAGACAGCCGTACGCTCGCTGTCCGCGGGCTCGCCCGCGGGCCGCGGACGTACGCGCGGCTCGAACATGGAACGCGGGGCGGCGGAACCTTTGTCCTCACCGGCGGAGCCAGAAGCGGAATCCTTGGCGGAACCGCCCGCCGGCTCGTCCTCGGTGACCGCGGCACGCGGGTCGACCGAGGTCCCCCGCCCGGAGCCGGACTTCTCGGCCCCGTCAGCCTTGCGGTCATCCTGGGGCTCGGATGCAGAAGCGGAATCCTTGGCAGGCGCCTGGCCGTTCTTCGGCCCGGCGTCGCTGCGGGGCACCCGGAACACGGCCGTACGCTCGCTGTCCGCCGGCTCCTCGGCGGCCTCCGCGGGGGCGTCGCCGGCCTTGGCGGCCTTCTTGGCGGCGGCCTTGGTCCCGGCCCCGGTGTCGATGCGGGGCGCCCGGAAGACGGCCGTACGCTCGCTGTCCACCGGCTCTTCGGCCTTCTCGGCCTTCTCGGCCGAGTCCGAAGCGGAATCGGTGGCGGACGGCTCGGCGGACCGCTCGGTGGACCGCTCGGCGGACTTCGTCGACGCGGCCGGCGCGGTCTCGGAACCGGACGGCTCGTCATCCGCGTCCTTCGGGGAGTCCACCCGTCCGGGCGACTTCGCGTCGTCCGTGCGGCCAGCCCCCGCCTCCGCCTCCCCGTCCGCCTTCGCCTTCGCCTCGACCTTGACCGCGCCCTTGTCCTCGGCCTCATCGACCTCGTCGGCCTGGTCGGCCTCCGCCCCGGCGGTGCCGGATCCGGCGTCGTCGCCGGCGGTCGCGACCCACGCCGCCACCGCCGCCTTCAGCGCATCCGGCTCCGGCTCGGGGTCACGCGGACGCAGCACCGACAGACGCGGGTCGCGCTCCTCGCCGCGCTCCCCAGACGACTCACCTTGCTCTACCGACTTGTCGGGGGACTCGCCCGCCACCAGTTCCTCCTCGATCGCCGTCCGGCTGTCCGAACCGTCTAACAGTGTCCCGTCTCGGGGGCATCGCCCCCGTGCTAGACGAGAACGACATAGCTGCTGGTTCCCCCACAAAGCGAACAGGCACTCTCGACAGATGAATGTGAGAGGCGTCACCCTGTCATTCATCCACGCGGGGAGGCATGGATGGGCAGGAGCCGCAGAACAATTCCCGAGGAGCTTCTGCTGCTCGCCTTGGACCCGACCACGGGCACCACGGCGCAGCCGCAGTCGCTCGACCTCGGCCTTGCCGGGGCCCAGCTAGTGGAGCTGGCTCTGGCGGGACGGATAGCCCCTGACGGGGATCGTATCGCCGTGGTGATGCCACGGCCGACAGGAGATCCGACCTTGGACTCCGCACTGGAACTGCTGCGCCGCCGCGGCAGTCCGGTACGGGCCGTCCACTGGATCGGCGGACCCCGACTGGGGCTCCGCCAGACGTATCTCTCGCATCTCGAACGGTGCGGCATGGTCCATGCCGTGGCGGGGCAGATGTGCGGGGTGCTGCCGACGACTCGCTACCAGGCGACCGACACGGCGATCAGCCGGGAGATCCGTGCCCGGCTGGACAGTGCGATCCGCACCGGCGTACCGCCGGACCCGCGGACCGCGGCACTTGCCGCGCTGGCCCACGCGGTCGGGCTCGGCAAGCATCTGTACCCCGGTAACGAGGGGCGGTCATCCCGCTCCAGGCTGCGGGACCTGATCCGGCACGACCCGATGGGCGGCCTCGTGGCGCACGCCGTGATGGACGTCCAGAACGGGGTGGCCGCTCAGCCACGCCGCGAGCGGGCGACGGCATCGGCCTCGGCGTCGGGCGCGGCGTCCGTTCCGGCGCACGCGGCGGCGACGGCGGGTGGCGTACCGATGCAGCCGCGCCGCACGGGTGCGATGGCCCGCGTAGCCGCACGCTGACCCACGGGCCGGCGGACGGACCAGCACGACCGATCCACCTGATCCACCTGATTCATCCGATCCACCAGAACCACCTTCGGGAGCCGCCGGCGCGCGGGGTGGCGAGGGCCGTTTCGACCGGTCTCGCCACCCCGCGCGTCTGCATTCCCGCAGTTCCCCAGCGCAGGGACGGGCTTCGGTGGCAGTCTGCTCACCATCAGATACGCAGAGACAGCGAAGACCTGAGCAAGCGGAGGTGCCGTTCCCGTGGCGTCCAATGTCAATCCCACCGTCCGACGCCGCCGACTGGGCATGGAGTTGCGCAAGCTCCGCGAGGACAAGGGCATGACGGCCGAGCAGGTCGCCGAACGCCTCCTGGTCTCCCAGTCCAAGATCAGCCGCCTGGAGAACGGCCGGCGGTCCATCAGCCAGCGTGACGTCCGTGACCTGTGCGACGTGTACGAGGTCGAGGACCGCCGGCTCGTCGACTCCCTGATGCAGATGGCCAAGGACTCCCGCCAGCAGGGCTGGTGGCACGCGTTCGGCGACATCCCGTACAGCGTCTACATCGGCCTGGAGACGGACGCGGCCAGTCTCCGCACGTACGAACCCCAGGTCGTCCCCGGTCTGCTCCAGACCCCGGAGTACGCCAACGCGCTGATCCGCGGCGCCCTGCCCGAGACCGCGCCCGCCGACATCGACAAGCGGGTCCAGGTGCGGATGCGCCGCCAGCTGCGGCTCTCCGAGACCGACAACAACAACCCGGACATCGGTCCGCTGCGCCTGTGGGCGGTCATCGACGAGGCGGCGCTGCGGCGTTGCGTGGGCGACGCCCAGCTGATGATCCGGCAGCTGGAGCACCTGATAGAGCAGTCCGAGCACCCGCACATCACCGTGCAGGTGATGCCTTTCTCGATGGGCGCGCACCCCGGCGTGAACGGCCAGTACGCCATTCTCGAATTCCCGGACACTTCCGACTCGACCGTCGTCTACATCGAGGGCGTCACGAGCGATTTGTACCTGGAGAAGGCGAACGACGTTCAGCGGTACAGCGTCATGTACGAGCACTTGCGGGCCCAGGCTCTCAATGTGGAGCAGACCCGCGAGTTCATCTCGGACATCATCGGCAACTATGCGGGCAAGGGGAAGTAAAAGCGGAGGAAACCGGGCAGGCGACAAGGGGGCCCGCACCGTACACCGGCAACACCCGGCCACGGAAGACCCGGCCGGAATATGCCATCCAGATGGGTGAATGCTCTCTTCAGCCGTCGGGCGGTGCCGGTAGCGTCGATCACGTCGGCCGGAAAAGCCCTGGGAAACCGGGAATTCGTCCGGTCGGCGCCCCCCATCGAAACAACTCGCTGAACCGGAGAAAAACATGGCTATTCGACTGGGCGCGACGGAAAACTGGACCAAGTCCTCCTACTCCGGCGGAAACGGCGCGTGCGTCGAAGTCAAGTCCCCTGTCACCGAGGCCATCGCCGTCCGCGACTCGAAGGTGCAGCAGGGTCCGTCCCTCACCTTCGCGCCGGGCTCCTGGAGCTCCTTCGTCACCGAGGTGACCGAGGGCCGGCTGGGGCACCTCGTCTGAGGAACCGCCCCCGGCGATCGCACCACCGCACCACCGCACCACCGCACCACAACTGACTTGAGCCCTCTCGACTGGTCCGCCGTCTCAGCCGAGGGGGCTCGGCCATGTCCCGGACCGGGGCGCGATCCGGACCGGGTCAGCGGAGCTGGTCGACGTACCGGTCCGTCCCCGGCACCGTCGGAATGAACGGCGCCACCAGTTCCACCCGCCCCAGCCCGGCCCCCTCGACCTCGGCGTCCAGCCCCTGGAAGCGGTCCCAGCAGGTCCGCGGGTCGGCCTCCAGGAACCACAGCAGCGTGAGCCGGGTGTCGACCCCCTCGACCTGCTTGACGTACGTCATCCGGTCGCCGGGCAGCGGCGTCGGCCGGAAGACGGTCACCATCGCCGCCGGCGAACCGTGCAGCCGCTTCGGCAGGGCGCGCGAGCGCAGCCACTCCAGCAGTTCGGCGCGCCGCTGCGGACCGTCCGCGTCGATCACCTGGACCACGAGACCGGCGTACGGGTGGTCCAGCGCGTGGAAGTCGCGGGGACCGGCGGCCCCGTCGCGGTACACGGTCGCCTCGTGGTCCTGGAACGACGTGAAGACGTGCGTCCGGTCCTGGTAGACGCGGGCGTCCCGGTTCAGCCGCTTGTTGATGCCGACGGTCCACTTCATGTGCTCGTCGTAGCGGCCGTCGGTGATCCAGTACGTCGAGATGTAGCAGCCGGCGGTCACGGGCTGGGCGATGGCCGATTTCTCGGGGTAGCGCAGCTCCTGCAGCTCACGGGTGGCCACCCAGCGCCGGCCCGCGTACATCCAGGGCATCGCCATCGCGCCCGCGTAGTAGTGGTCGTCCTCGTACCAGCGGTTGTAGGCGTACTCGTGGCCCGGATGCGGCTCCACCATGGTGATGAGGGCGTGACCGGGACGCACGCCGTAGGGGCCGACGGCCGCCAGCTCGCCGTAGACGTCGGCGCGGGTGTCGGCAGGGGGCTCGGTGTCTCGCTGCTGATTCGCCATGGGACGGGTCTAGCTGATGTCGTGTCAGTTTGCGAGAGGGTGAGCGGGATCCGCACCGGCTCAGCATGTGGATAACTAGGTGGCGTATGCACCTTCCTCGCTAGGCTGCGCTCACATCCGGCCATCGAAGGAGCCCCCGTGAGCGCGCATCCCCCCGCCTTCGCCGCCCGTGCGACCTCGGTCGGCGGCTCGCCCGTACGCGAGATCCTCGCGCTGACCGAACGGCCCGGCGTGATCTCCTTCGCGGGCGGGCTGCCGGCGCCGGAGCTGTTCGACACCGAGGGCCTGCGGGCCGCGTACGACGCCGCGTTCGCGGCGTCCGCGGCGCGGGCGCTGCAGTACTCGACCACGGAGGGCGCGCCGGAGCTGCGCGCGGCGATAGCGGCCCGGGCCACGGCCCGCGGGCTGCCCACCGACGCGGACGACGTCCTGATCACGACGGGCTCGCAGCAGGCCCTGAGCCTCATCACGTCCACCCTGGTCGAACCGGGGGACGTGGTCCTCGTCGAGAACCCGACGTACCTCGCGGCCCTCCAGGCCTTCGGCCTGGCGGGAGCTCGGGTGATCCCGGTGCCCTGCGACGAGGACGGCCTGCTCCCGGACGCGCTGGCGGAGATCGTCACGCGCGAACGGCCCAAGCTCCTCTACACCGTTCCCACGTTCCAGAACCCCACCGGCCGCACCCTGCCGGCCGCGCGGCGCGCGGCGGTGGCCGAGATCGCGGGGCGGCTGGGGCTGTGGCTGGTCGAGGACGACCCGTACGGCGACCTGCGCTACGAGGGCCGGCACCTGCCCTGGCTCGCGGCGCACGCGGGGGCGGAGGACCGTACGGCACTGCTGGGCAGCTTCTCCAAGGTGATGGCGCCGGGCCTGCGTCTCGGCTGGCTCCGCGCGCCGGCCGGGCTGCGGCGGGCCGCCGGGGTCGCGAAGCAGGCGGCGGACCTGCACACCTCGACGGTCGACCAGCTCGCGGCCGCGCACTACCTGGCGGCGGCCGACCTCGACGACCACGTGGCCGCCGTGCGCGCCGCCTACCGGGTGCGGCGGGACGCCCTGCTCGCCGGTCTCCCGGAGGCCCTGCCGCAGGGCTCGACCTGGAACCGCCCGGAGGGCGGCATGTTCATATGGGCCCGCCTCCCGGAGGGCTACGACGCCGCGGCCCTCCTGAAGTCGGCGGTGGCCCATGACGTGGCATTCGTCCCGGGCGCCCCCTTCTACACGGGCACCCCGGACCCGCGCACCCTGCGCCTGTCGTTCACGACCCACACGGCGGAGGAGATCGCCGTGGGGGCCGAGCGTCTGGGGCGTGCGTCGGGCCCTGGCGGGCGTCGGGCGGGGTGACCTTGTCCGCTGCCCGTTTGGCCTTGTAAGGGTTCCGGGGTCATCCCGTCAGTCCTCACTGTCCTTCCGTGCCGGGCCGGCCTGTCAAGAGCGCTCCTTCGTCGCGTCGCTACGCGATTCCGCTTCGCTCCACTCCTGACAGACCGTCCCGTCCCGGAAAGACAAGGACTGTCGGGACACCCCCGAAAGAACGGAAGGTCGGCACTCCACCAAGGCGAGGGGTTCCAAGGGCCGCCCCGGGGCCCGGCCAGCAGGTTCCCCCGCACGCCAGGTGCGGAAGCCGCCCCCTGGCGAGCAGGCGCGCCCGATCGCTACGCGCTTCGGCCGGCATAGCGGGCGCGGACCGCCTGTGGCCGGACATAGGCCGCCATCGATCGCTACGCGCTCCTGCGGATGGGCGGCTGCGGCCCGGTTTTGGGCCGGAAGCCTCTTCAGGGGCCTAAGGGAGCTTGCCGGGGCCGGAAGTTGCGAGAGATGGGCACTGGCGGGCGGTCACCTGATCCACTCCGCGCGAGAATCTCTCCAGAGCCCGCAGAATGCCCGGATTGCTCCACTATGACGGCCACTTCCGGGCTCGCACTCCCGCTGACTGCCCCGCTGGGTATCACCAGACGGGGATCAGACGCCTGAGAAAGCAGCGAGCGACAACCTGAGGCGGCTTATGTCCGGCCACGGCCGGGACGCACCCGCTATGCCGGCAGGGGCGCGTAGCGATCGGGCGCGTCCCCGGTCTCCCGGCCGGCTTCCGCACCTGGCGTGGACGGGAAACGGACTGGCCGGGCCACTGGGCAGGCCCTTGGAACCCCCGGGCATGGAAAGGCTGCGACCTCCCGTTCTTTCGGGGGCGTCCCGACAGTCCTTGTCTTTCCGGGACGGGACGGCCTGTCAGGAGTGGAGCGAAGCGGAATCGCGAAGCGACGCGACGAAGGAGCGCTCTTGACAGGCCGGCCCGGCACGGAAGGACAGTGAGGACTGACGGGATGACCCCGGAACCCCCACAACGCCCAACGCGCAGGAGGCAAACGTCCTCAACGCCCGACGCCCACCCCTTCCCTCCCCTCGCCTCCCCCCGTAACCTGACGCACCGTCAGTCCGTATCCATCGGTGTCCGCCGTTCCGTCTGGCCCGGAGGTCTCGTCTCATGCTGCTCCAAGGGAAGACCGTCATCGTCTCCGGCGTCGGCGCCGGGCTCGGGCATCAGGTCGCCGCCACCGTCGTGCGGGACGGGGGGAACGCCGTCCTCGGGGCGCGGACCGAGGCGAACCTGGCGAAGTCCGCCGCCGAGATCGATCCCGACGGCGCGCACACGGCGTACCGGACCACCGACATTACCGACGAGGGCCAGTGCGCGGCGCTGGCCGCCCTCGCCCTGGAGCGCTTCGGCCGGGTCGACGCCGTCGTGCACGTCGCCGCCTGGGACTCGTACTTCGGCGGCCTGGAGGACGCCGACTTCGGCACCTGGCAGCAGGTCCTCGACGTGAACCTGCTGGGCACCCTCCGGATGACCCGGGCCTGTCTGCCCGCGCTCAAGGAGCGCGGCGGTTCGGTCGTGATCATCGGCACCCAGTCCGCCGTCGCCGCCCCCTCGCAGGTCCAGCAGGCCGCGTACGCCGCCTCCAAGGGCGCCCTGACCTCGGCCATGTACTCCATGGCCCGCGAGCTCGGCCCGCACCGCATCCGCGTCAACACGGTGCTCCCGGGCTGGATGTGGGGCCCGCCCGTGCAGGCGTACGTCACCTTCACCGCCCACGGCGAGCAGGTCCCCGAGGACGAGGTGCTGGGGCGGCTCACCGAGCGCATGGCCCTGCCCGAACTGGCCACCGACGGGGACGTCGCCGACGCCGCGGCCTTCCTCGCCTCCGACCGGGCGCGGGCGATAACCGGCCAGTCGCTGCTGGTCAACGCCGGTGAGCTGATGCGATGACGCCCTCCACGCGCCGATCGGCGGATCGTATCCTCACAGCATGACCACTCCTGGCAACGCCGCCCCGACCGACAACGCCATGCGCCGCGCGCTGCGGCGGGCCCGCGACGGAGTCGCCCTCGACGTCACCGAGGCCGCGGTCCTGCTCCAGGCGCGCGGAGCGGACCTGGACGACCTGGCCGCCTCCGCCGCGCGCGTGCGCGACGCGGGACTGGCGGCGGCGGGCCGGCCGGGGGTGATCACGTACTCGAAGAGCGTGTTCATCCCCCTCACCCGGCTGTGCCGCGACAAGTGCCACTACTGCACGTTCGCCACCGTCCCCGGCAAGCTCCGGCGGGCCGGGCACGGGATGTTCATGTCCCCGGACGAGGTGCTCGACATCGCCCGCCGGGGCGCCGAGCTGGGCTGCAAGGAAGCGCTCATCACCCTCGGCGACAAGCCCGAGGACCGCTGGCCCGAGGCGCGCGAGTGGCTGGAGGCGCACGGCTACGACGACACGATCTCGTACGTGCGGGCCATCTCCGTCCGGATCCTGGAGGAGACCGGGCTGCTGCCGCACCTCAACCCGGGGGTGATGTCCTGGGCGGACTTCCAGCGGCTCAAGCCCGTCGCGCCCAGCATGGGCATGATGCTGGAGACCACGGCCGAGCGCCTGTGGTCCGAGCCGGGCGGGCCGCACCACGGGTCGCCGGACAAGGAGCCCGCCGTACGGCTGCGGGTGCTGGAGGACGCCGGGCGTTCGTCGGTGCCGTTCACCTCCGGTCTGCTGATCGGGATCGGGGAGACGTACGAGGAGCGGGCGGAGTCGCTGTTCGCGCTGCGGCGGGTCTCGCGGGCGTACCACGGCATCCAGGAGCTGATCATCCAGAACTTCCGCGCCAAGCCGGACACGGCGATGCGCGGGATGCCGGACGCCGAGCTGGACGACCTCGTGGCGACCATCGCGGTCGCCCGGCACATCATGGGCCCCTCGGGCTGCCTGCAGGCCCCGCCGAACCTGGTCGACGGGGAGTACGCCCGCCTGATCGGCGCCGGGATCGACGACTGGGGCGGGGTCTCCCCGCTGACCCCGGACCACGTCAACCCCGAGCGCCCCTGGCCCCAGATCGACCTGCTGGCCGAGCGGTCGGCGGCGGCGGGCTTCGCGCTGCGCGAGCGGCTGTGCGTGTACCCGGAGTTCGTGGTGCGCGGCGAGCCGTGGCTGGACCCGCGGCTGCTGCCGCACGTACGGGCGCTGGCCGATCCGGAGACGGGGCTGGCGAACGAGACGGCCGAGGTCACGGGCCGCCCGTGGCAGGAGCCGGAGGAGGCCTTCACCTCCGCCGGGCGCACGGACCTGCACACCGCCATCGACACCGAGGGCCGCACCGGGGACCGGCGGGAGGACTTCGACCACGTCTACGGCGACTGGGAGGCCCTGCGCGAGGCGGCGGCGCCGGGCATGGTGCCCGAGCGGATCGACACGGACGTACGGGCGGCGCTGGCGCGGGCCGCCGACGATCCGGAGAAGCTGACCGACGAGCAGGCCCTCGCCCTGCTGCACGCGGACGGCCCGGCGCTGGACGCGCTGTGCCGGGTCGCGGACGACCTGCGCAAGTCGGTGGTCGGCGAGGACGTGACGTACATCGTCACGCGGAACATCAACTTCACCAACGTCTGCTACACCGGCTGCCGGTTCTGCGCGTTCGCGCAGCGCCGTACGGACGCCGACGCCTACACCCTGTCCCTGGAGCAGGTCGCCGACCGGGCGGCGCAGGCCTGGGAGGTCGGCGCGGTCGAGGTGTGCATGCAGGGCGGGATCCACCCGGACCTGCCGGGGACGGCGTACTTCGACATCGCGCGGGCGGTGAAGGAGCGGGTGCCGGGCATCCACGTGCACGCGTTCTCGCCGATGGAGGTCGTCAACGGCGCGACGCGGACGGGCATGCCGGTGCGGGAGTGGCTGACGGCGGCCAAGGAGGCCGGCCTGGACTCCATTCCGGGCACGGCGGCGGAGATCCTGGACGACGAGGTCCGGTGGGTGCTCACGAAGGGCAAGCTGCCGGCCGCCGACTGGATCGACGTCGTCACGACGGCGCACGAGCTGGGCATCCGCTCGTCCTCGACGATGATGTACGGGCACGTGGACCAGCCGCGGCACTGGCTGGGCCACTTCCGCACGCTGGCGCGGATCCAGGAACGGACGGGCGGCTTCACGGAGTTCGTGACGCTGCCCTTCATCCACACCAACGCGCCGGTGTACCTGGCGGGCATCGCCCGGCCCGGGCCGACGGTGCGCGACAACCGGGCGGTGACGGCGATGGCCCGGCTCCTGCTGCACCCGCACATCACCAACATCCAGACGAGCTGGGTGAAGCTGGGCGCGGAGGGTGCGGCGGAGATGCTGCGGTCCGGGGCGAACGACCTGGGCGGGACGCTGATGGAGGAGACGATCTCGCGGATGGCGGGGTCGAGTTACGGCTCGTACAAGGCCGTGCGGGACCTGGAGGCGATCGCGGAGGCCGCCGGGCGGCCGGCACGGCCCCGTACGACGCTGTACGGGGAGGTGCCGCCGGAGCGCCGGGAGGCGGCCGCCGCGTCGGACGGCCACCTTCCGGAGCTGCTGCCGCTGGTCGACTGACGGGGCGGCGGCCCGGACATCAGCCCACCAGCAGGTCCGACTTCAGTACGTTCAGCTCGCGCGCGTCGAGGCCGAGCCCGGCCTCGACGTACTGCTCGAAGGTGCCGTACTGGGCCTGGGCCTCGTCGTAGCCGGCGCCCAGGTACTCGGGGCGGACGTCGAGCATGGGCTTGTAGAGGGCGACCTGTTCGGGCGTCAGCCGGGCGAGCAGCGCGTCGTTGGCGGCCTTGCGGTAGTCGTTGCTGGCCAGGTAGTCGGCCATGACGGTCTCGCGCGGCACGCCGAGGGCGGTGAGCAGTGCGGCGGCGGACCAGCCGGTGCGGTCCTTGCCGGCGGTGCAGTGGAACACGGCGGCGCCCCGGCCCTCGCCGTGGATCCCGTCGCCGCGGCTCCCCTCCTCCAGGATGCCGTCGACGACCTTCCCGTAGGCGGCCTTGCCGGAGGCCGAGCCGGCCATGGCCCGGCCGGTGTCGATCATGAACTGGACGGCCTCGTCGGGGGTGCGCGGCGCGGTCTGCATGGCGCCACTGCCGCCGAGGACGTCGGCGACGACGTACGAGGCTCCGGTGGGGACCTTGTCGGCGTCCTTGGCGCGCTCGTCGGCCATGCGCAGGTCGTAGACGGTGCTGACGCCGAGCCGTTCGAGCGCGGCGAGGTCGGCCTCGGTGAGCCGGCCGAGGGATTCGGAGCGGTAGACCTCGCCCATCCTGACCCACCGGCCGTCCGCGGTCCGGTAGCCGCCGAGATCGCGGAAGTTGACCGCGCCGTCGAGCTTGACGAGGCGGTCGGCCAGGCGGAGGCCCTGGCCGCGGTCGGCCTTGAAGTCGAACCACTGGCGGACGGCGGCGGGCAGGCCGGTGACGACGGCCTCGCCCGAGGCGCCGCCGGCGGCGACGACCCGGCCGTCGGCTCTGATCTCCACCCGCTCGGCGCCGGGGGCGTGCCACCTGAGGGTGTACGTCCCGGCGGCGCCGGCGGTGACGGTCGCGGAGGTGAAGGGAATGCCGGTGGACGGGGCCGGGCTGCGGTCGGGGTGGGCGCCGCCCGGGCGGCCGAGGCCCTGGGGGTCGTGGGCCTGGCGGGGGTGGGCCTGGCGATCCTGGGCCTGAAGTCCCTGGGCCTGGTGGGCACGTGCCCGGGGGTCGTGGTCCTGGGGGTCGTGGGCCCCGGCGGTGGGGGCGAGGGCGAGGGACAGGAAGCATGCGGAGACGACCGCGGTCGCGGTGTACGTAGCCTTCTTCATGCTGCCGAGGCTGTGCGGTGACGCGGGGCATCCGCACCCCTGCCCACCCCTGCCTCACCCCTGTCCACGGGCGTTTCGCCCCTGGAGGCCGGTGGGGCCGGGCGGCGTACGGCGCGGGGTCGGCCGGTGTCAGCCGACCAGGAGGTCCTTCTTCAGCTCCTTCAGCTCGCGCGCGTCGATGCCGAGGCCGTCCTTGAGGTAGCGGTCGAAGGAGCCGTAGCGGGCCTCGACCTCGTCGTAGCCGGAGTTGAGGTACTCGGGACGGACGTCGAGCATCGGCTTGTAGACGGCGGCCTGCTGGGCGGGCAGGTGGGAGAGGATTGCGTCGTTGGCGGCCTTGCGGTAGTCGTTGCTGGCCAGGTAGTCGGCCATGACGGTCTCGCGCGGCACGCCGAGGGCGGTGAGCAGGGCGGCGTCGGCCCAGCCGGTGCGGTCCTTGCCGGCGGTGCAGTGGAAGAGGACCGAACGCCGGTCGTCGCGGCGTATGCCGTCGAAGACCTGGGTGTAGGCGGCCTTGGCGGGCGCGGAGCTCACCATGACCTTCTCGGCGTCGACCATGGCCTTGACGGCCTCGTCGGGCGTGCGCGGCATGGTCGTGAAGGAGCCGGAGCCGCCGAGGACGTCGGCGACGACGTACGTGGCGCCGGCCGGGACCTTGTCGGCGTCCTTGGTGCGCTCGTCGGCCATGCGCAGGTCGAAGACCGTCTTGACGCGCAGGCGCTGGAGCTTGGCGAGGTCGCCCTCGGTGAGCTTGTTCAGGGCGTCGGAGCGGTAGACCTCGCCCATCTTGACCCACTGGCCGTCGGCGGTGCGGTGGCCGCCCGCGTCACGGAAGTTGACGGCGCCGTCGAGCTTGATCAGGCGGTCGGCGAGGTGGAGGCCCTGGCCACGGTCGGCCTTGAAGTCGAACCACTGGCGGTCGGCGGCGGGCAGGCCCGTGACGACGGCCTCGCCCTGGGCGCCGCCCTTGGCGACGACCTTGCCGTTGGCCCTGATCTCGACCCGCTTGGTGCCCTGGGCGGCCCACTTGAGGGTGTAGGAGCCGTCGGCCCCGGCGGTGACGGTGGCGGCGGTGAACGGGACGGACCGGTGGTCCCGGTCCCGGTCCTGGCCCCAGCCCCAGTGGGCGCTGGCGGTGGGGGCGAGGGCGAGGGAGAGCGCGCATGCGGAGGCGACGGCGGTCGCGGTGAGGAGTGCCTTCTTCATGGCGTCGAGGCTCTGGGCCCCCGGCGAACGCGGCATGAACGAGGTATGGCTGGAAACCGCCCCCCTGCCATCGAGTGGCAAAACGTGCCACCTGGACGTTCCGTGCCGATCTTGGTCGGTGGCGCGGCGCCGGACGGCCGGCCGCGCGGCGCCGGACGGCCGGCCGCGCGGCGGCCGTCCCGGCCCGGACCGCGGCACTCACCCCGGCCAGGAGCACGGCCGGGACCGAGCCCGTCACCCCGGCCGGAACCCATCCGTATTCCGGCCGTTCTGCGCCCACTTACCCGCCGCCCGGCCCGCCGCTTCCGAATGCGACCGATCCTGTCCACTACAGTGCGCGCCAGGCGCACAGCTCACGCGCGGGGGAGCGGGATGGACGGGACAGCTACGGGACAGGGCCGGCAGCAGGACACACCGCCGGGCCACGAGCCGGGCGCGGGCCGGGGAGCGGGACCGGACGCCGGCGCCGGCCTCGGACCGGTGCCGCACCCGGGTGCGGCGGCGGACCCGGACACCGGGAGGACGCCGGCGGCGCACGCCGCGGCCGGTACGACGGGCGCCCCACGAGCCACCGCCCTCCAAGCCGTACCCGCCCACCAGGCCACCTCCCTCCAGCCGGTACCCGTCCACCAGGCCGCCGCCCGCCACGCCGCAGGCGCAGGCGCAGGCCCGCACGCGGACGCGCGCGCGAACGCGGACCCGAACCCCACAGGGCACGCCACCGAGCACGCCGCCGGGGCGCGTACCGCCGGTGCCGCCGTCCTGCGCACCGGACTGTGGGGCCGGGCCGAGCAGCAGGACTTCCGCAGCCGGGTCCGCGGCACCCTGCTCGGCGGCGCCCTCGGGGACGCCCTCGGCGCCCCGCTGGCCGGGCTCACCCTCGACGCCGTCCGCGCGGCCCACGGCCCCGACGGTCTCGCCGGACCCGCCCCCGCGTACGGCCGGCGCGGCGCGGTGACCGCGGCCACGCAGCTGACGCTGTTCACCGTCGACGGCCTGATACGCGCCCACGTCCGCCGGGACACCGGCACCTGGCACCCGCCGACCGACCTCCACCGGGCGTACCTGCGCTGGGCGGCCACCCAGCACGACTGGGGCCCCGACGAGCGCCGCGAGGACAACGGCTGGCTCGCGCACGAGGAGTGGCTCTACACCCGCCGCGGACCCGGCCGCGCCTGCCTGACCGGGTTCGGCGACGGCGTACTCGGCACCCTGGACCGGCCCAAGAACCCCGCCGCCCGGGACGCGGCCGCCACCGCCAGGTCCGCGCCGTTCGGCCTGCTCGTCGGGTGGGAGCCCGCGCTCGTCCTCCAGCTCGCCGTCGAGTGCGCCGCCCAGAGCCACGGCCACCCCACGGCGTACCTCTCCGCCGGTGCCTTCGCCGTCATCGTCCACGGGCTGGCCCGCGGCGACGCCCTCGACCCCGCCGTCCAGCGCGCCCTCGCCCTGCTGGGCTCCCGCCCGGGGCACGAGCCGGTGACCGACGCCCTGCGGCGCGGGCTGGCCGCGGTGACCGGGGGCGTGCCGTCGGCCGCGACGGTCGAGTCGCTCGCCGCGGGCCCCGACACCGGCGCCGAGGACGCCCTGGCGGTGGCCGTCTACTGCGCGTACGTCGCCGAGGACGTGGCCCACGGCCTGCGCCTGGCCGTCCACCACGGCGGCGACTCCCCCGCCACCGGCGCGCTGTGCGGCGCCCTGCTCGGCGCCCTGCACGGGGAGACCGCGCTCCCGGCGGCCTGGCTGGCCGAACTGGAGGGCCGCCCCACCCTGCTCGAACTGGCCGACGACTTCGCCCTGGAGATGACCCAGGGCCCGGCCCTCCACGGCCCGGCCCAGTCCTCCCCGGCCTGGCTGACCCGCTACCCCCGCGCGTAACCACGGCCACGCGCGGCGCGCCGGCCGCCCGCGGCGCGCCGGCCGCGCCCGGCACACCGGGCGGCCGCGCCCCCTGCCGTCCCCAGGCGTTACGCCCTACCGTGTGCCCCCTACGCGACGGAGGTGTCAGCGCACATGCGGATCGCCACAACCATCTTCCTGACCGACCGGACGGTCACGCCCGTCCGGCTCGCACGGGCCCTGGAGGAGCGTGGGTTCGGGGGGCTCTACCTGCCCGAGCACACCCATATCCCCGCCGACCGGGACACCCCCGCCCCGATGGGCGGGGAGCTGCCCGAGATGTACGGGCGCACCCTCGATCCGTTCGTCGCGCTCGGGCAGGCCGCCGCCGTCACCGAGCGGCTGCACCTGGGGACGGGGATCACCCTGGTGGCGCAGCACGATCCGATCGGGCTGGCCAAGCAGGTCGCGACCCTCGACCACCTCAGCGGCGGGCGGTTCACACTGGGCCTGGGGTACGGCTGGAACGTCGAGGAGGCCGCCGACCACGGCGTCGAGTGGGCCACGCGGCGGGAGCTGGTGCGCGACCGGATGGCTCTGATGCGGGCGCTGTGGGCGCCGCAGCCGACGGCGTACGTCGGCCAGTTCTGCTCGGTGCGGGCCAGCTCGGCGTACCCCAAGCCGGTGCAGATGCCCCGGGAACTGGCCGCCGGGGTCCCGCTGCACGGGCCGCGGACCCTGATCGGGGGCGCGGCCGGGCCGAAGCTGTTCGCCGCCGTCGCCGACCACGCGGACGGCTGGATGCCGATCGGCGGCGGCGGCCTGACGGAGTCCCTGCCGGTGCTGCGCGCGGTGTGGGAGACCGCCGGCCGCGATCCGAAGGCGCTCCAGGTGGTGCCGTACGCCGTGCACCCGACCCCGGGGAAGCTGGCGCACTTCGCCTCCCTCGGGATCGAGGAGGTCGTGGCGCAGCTGCCGTCGGCACCGGAGGCGGAGATCCTGCGGGTCCTGGACGACTTCGCGCAGTACCTCTGAGGAGAGGGTCTAGCGCCAGAACTGGGCCAGTGCCGCCTCCTTGTACGGGGCGGCGCTGACGCTCAGTTCGCCCGCGAACGGGCGGTCCAGGACCAGGACGAGCAGCAGGCTGAAGCCGATGAGCGCCGCCACCGCGGAGACGAACAGCAGCTGCATCTTCAGGCTGCGCAGGCCGAAGAGGAAGGTGAGCGGCACGATCACCAGCGCGCCGCCGTAGACGAGGACCTGGAGCAGGGTCGGCAGGGCCTGTTCCGCCATGGTGATCCGGGCGCGGCGCTGGCCGGCGGCGGCGTTGAGGTGGGCGGCGGCCTCGTCGTAGAAGGTCTGGGCGCGGGCGCCGGACGGTTCGTACGCCTGCAGGGCCCGGTACATGGCGTGGGTCTCCTCGGCGGTGGCCTCGTAGCTGGGTCTGCCGGCGCGCATCCTGGGCCACTGGTCGTCGACGACGGCGTGCACGTAGTCGCCGACGGAGCGCTCGACGCGGGCGCGGTCGGCGGGCGGGAAGGCCTCGGCGCTGCGGACGACGAGGGCCAGGTCGGTCGCTTCGGCGGCGACGATGTTCTGGGTGCTCTCCATCTGCGTCCACAGGGTGACGACGACGAAGGCCAGGATGATGCCGTAGATCGCGCCGAACATGCCGAGGATGACGCCCACCATCTCGTTGTGCTCGCCGGCCGCGAGGTGCGGGAAGCGGCGGCGGGCGGCGAGGCTGCCGGCGACGGCCAGCAGGACGAGGCCGCCGACGAGGACGACGGCGAGCACGAAGGTGCTGAAGGTGTTCAGTAACCAGAGGGCCATGCCCGGATCAACGAGCAGCGGGCGGCGAGGCGTGGGGGGGGGGGGGGGGGCCCGCGCCCGCGCCCCCCCCCCCCGGGGGGGGGGGGGGGGGGGGGGGGGGGCCGGGGGGGGGGGGGGGGGGGGGGGGGGGGGGGGGGGGGGGGGGGGGGGGGGGGGGACGTA